>NZ_LKKO01000018.1 GCF_001455965.1 Methylobacterium sp. GXS13 | reverse complement strand
CGACCCGAGACCCCCCCATGTCGACGAACACGTCGCTGCCCCTGGCCGCCGCCCTGCCGGTGACCCCCCCCGTAGGCGCCGCCCCCGCCGACAGTACCGCCTCGTTCGGCGCCGCCAACGCGGCGCTGCTGCGGGGCTACCCTGCGAGCCCGCCGCAGCTCTACCTGTCCTCGGGCGGCCCCGGCGCCGGCTTCCTCACCGGCGGGATCGCCGCGCCGCAGCGGCCGAAGGCGCCGGCCCGCGCCCGCGGCCTCGACGGCGCCCGGGCCGGACAGGCCCGGGCTTCTCTCTTCCTACGCGTTCTTGCGCGGGCGGTGGTTCGGGTCGATGCCGCCATCCGTCTTGGTCTCGTTCTCGACGTCGCCCTCGAAGGTCGAGTCGGCCTCCAAATCTTCCGGGTCGGCGCCGCTCATGCCCTTGGACGTGCCGATGCCAGGATTGCCCTTGAGATCGGCATCGGTCGGGGTCTCGGTCTTCGGGTGCTTGGATGACATCGCCTGGCTCCTGTCGGGTCTCGGAGCCGGGCCAACGCGTCGGGCCCCGGGCGGTCTCCCGGTCGGCATGCGGCGGTTCGCCTCCCGGGGGCCGTCAGGCGATCGCGGCGGATTCGATCCGGCGCACGCCGGCCGCCTCCATCCGGGACCACGCGTCGGCGACCGACCCGTCGAGGTCGATGCCCCGCACCGCATCCGCCGCCACCCACACGTCGAAACCCGCCGCGCGGGCGTCGAGCGCGCTCCAGAGCACGCAGAAATCGGTGGCGAGCCCGCACAGGACGACGCGGGTGATGCCGCGCTCGGCGAGCGCCCCGGCGAGCCCGGTGCGGGTGGTGCGGTCGGCTTCGAGAAACGCCGAGTAGCTGTCGACGCGCGGATCCAGGCCCTTGCGGACCACCAGGCTCGCCCGGTCGGTGGCCAGCCCCGGCGCGAACCCCGCCCCCGGGCTGCCCTGGACGCAGTGCCGGGGCCACAGCACCTGCGACCCGTAGGGCAGCGCCACGGTCTCGAACGGAACCCGCCCCGGATGGGTGTCGGCGAAGGAGACGTGATCGGCCGGATGCCAGTCCTGCATCAGCACCACGTGCCGGAATTTTCGCTGGAGCGCGTTGATCGGCGCGACCACCGCGTCGCCGTCCCGGACGGGGAGAGCCCCGCCCGGTAGGAAATCGACCTGCACGTCGATGACGAGGAGCAGGTCGGCGGCGCCGGGTGTCACGGCAGCATCACGATGGAGCCGGTGGTCTCCCGGCCGGCCAGGTCCCGGTGCACCTGCTGCGCCTCGGCCAGCGGGTAGGTCGCGTTGACGGCGATCTTCACGGCGCCGTCGCCGACCACCTTGAACAGGCGGGCGGCCGCCGCCTCCAGGGTGGCGCGGTTGGACGAGAAGGTCGCGAGCGTCGGCCGGGTCACGTAGAGCGAGCCGCGGGGGGCGAGGAGCCCCAGGTCGAGGCCAGTGATCGCGCCCGACGCCGAGCCGAAGCTCGCCAGCAGGCCGAGCGGCGCGAGGCTGTCCAGCGAGCCCATCAGGGTCGCCTGACCGACGCCGTCATAGACCACCGGCACGCCCTTGCCGCCGGTGATCTCGCGCACCCGCTTGGCGACGTCCTCCTCGCGGTACAGGATGACGTGGTCGCAGCCGTTCTGCTTGGCCAGCGCCGCCTTCTCGGGGCTGCCGGCGGTGCCGATCACCGTGGCGCCGAGATGCTTGGCCCATTGGCAGGCGATCAGGCCGACGCCGCCGCCGGCCCCCTGCCACAGGATCGTGTCGCCGGGCTTCACCGCGTAGGTCCGGTGCAGCAGGTACTCGACGGTGAGGCCCTTGAGCATCATCGCGGCGGCGGTTGTCTCGTCGACGCCGTCGGGGATCGGGACCGCGGCGGAAGCCGGGATCACCGCCTCCTCGGCGTAGCAGCCATCCGGCACCGAGCCGTAGGCCACCCGGTCGCCGGGCTTGAACTGGGTCACCCCCTCGCCCACCGCCGAGACGGTGCCGGCGCCCTCCTTGCCGGGGGTGTAGGGCAGGTGCGGCGACTTGTAGGCGCCGGTGCGGAAGTAGATGTCGATGAAGTTGACGCCGATGGCCGCCTGCTTGACCCGGATCTGCCCGGGGCCGGGCTCGGCCAGGGGCACGTCCTCGAACTTCATCACCTCGGGGCCGCCGTACTCGTAGACCCGGATCGCCTTCGGCATCGTCGTACTCCCGCTCGAGCCCCGTTGCGCCGGGACGTCGCGGACTCGAGATAACGGAGCGGCCGCCGGAGGCAATTCGTTTTTGCCGTTCGCCCTGCCGTTGCAGCCCGATCTGAAACCCGGATCCTGGATCCATGGCGCCCGGCCGCCTATCTTCACCCTGCCTACCCTCCGACCGGAAGTCCCACAAAATGTCCGGCACCACCCGCACCAGCGCCGACCTCGATCCGCGCCGCCGCCGCCTGCTCTTCCGGTCCTGGCACCGGGGCATCCGCGAGATGGACCTGATCATGGGCCGCTTCGCCGATGCGGAGATCGGGACCCTGTCGGAGGTGGAACTCGACCAGTTCGAGGCGCTGATCGAGGTGCCGGACCGCGACCTGTTCAAGTGGCTCACCGGCGAGGCCGAGACGCCGTCGAACTACGACACGTCGGTCTGGCGGCGCGTGCGGGCGTTCCACCGGCACGACGCGCCGATCCATTCCTGAGAGCGAGATCCCGCGATGGACGAGCCCAAGCCCCCCTACGACCACCCGGCCCGGTCGATCGCCACCGAGATCGTGGTCCGCATCATGCTGGAGATGATGGAGCGCAGCGACCCGGCGCTGCGCTCCGAGATCCTGCGCCAGGCCACCGGCCGGGCTGCCACGATGACCGAGGGCATGCCCAACGCCGACTTCTTCCGCGGCCGGGTCGAGGCGGCGCTGGCCGAGATCGTCGGGCCCGACGCGTAGGGTTCAAGGGCTCAGCGCCCCTTCCCGGCTGCCCGCAAGGGGGGCTGCCCAATCAGGTTTTCGCCTTTGAACAGGTCACGATGTGACTCCTGGCGGGCGCGGGTCCCCTCTCCCGTGCGGGAGGGGGGACAGGGTGAGGGATGCGCCTCCTCCTGATGAACCTGTCCCCTCACCCCTGCCCTGTCCCACACGGGAGAGGGCGCGAGTGGCAGTCTGCAAGAGCGACAGCGCCTCGAACCTGTGTCGCTTGCTCCCAGAAGGCATTGTCGAGACTGGGATGATCCGGGTCGGATGCGCCCATGCGCTCTATCTCTTCGTCCGTCAGGGCCGCGAGCTTGACGCGGTCGCTCCGGGTAACCACCGGCGCGGAACGCGCCATCGCGATGACGTTGCAGCAGCGTTCCATCCGCCAGGCGCGTGAACAGGATAGCGTCGTCATGCGCCATGGCGGATTCCCCTGTGATCGTCCGACGCGGTGAAAGTGCCGCGCCTCCAGCAAGAGCGCCTGCTTCCCCGAATCGCACTTGAACACGCGTTCCATGCTGGAGCGTAGCCGCCATATAGGGCACCGTCAGCCACCCCAACGCCGCCGCCGGGATGCTTTATCACGACGGCTCAATGGGCTAACGCCGGCCCGCGTCAGCCCTCCCTGTGCCCGGCGGGACTCCCCGCGAAAGACCCGATGGCCAAGCCCCAGCCGAAATCCTCCCCGAAGCCCCCTGCCCCCGCAGCAAAGCCGCAGGTCGCGCGCTTCGCCCTGCCGAAATCCTCGGCGCTCGCGCAGGTGCTCGAGGCCCTGAAGCGCGGCGACAGCCCGGTCCTGGCGAACGCGCCTGAGGGGTTCGACGCCCTGGCGGTGGCCGACCTCGCCCGGGCGCTGGCGCCCACCGTCGACGCCCCCGCGGTGCTGGTCCACGTGGCGCGCGATTCCGGGCGTTCGGCGGCGTTCCAGTCGGCGCTCGGCTTCGTCGCGCCCGAGATGGACGTGATGAACCTGCCGGCCTGGGACTGCCAGCCCTACGACCGGGTCTCGCCGACCACGGCCACGGCCGCCGCCCGGATGACCGCCTTGGCCCGCCTCGCCCGGACCCGCTCCGCCGAGGACCGCCCGCGCATCCTCTGCACCACGGTCAACGCCCTGGTGCAGCGGGTGCCGCCCCGGGGCCACATCGCCAAGGAGGCGTTCTCGGCCGCGATCGGCAACGTCGTGGCGATGGACGACGTGGTCGCCTGGGTCGAGGCCAACGGGTTCCTGCGCACGGGGACCGTGCGGGATACCGGCGAGTACGCGGTGCGCGGCGGCATCCTCGACCTGTCACCGCCGGGCCTGCCGGTGCCGATCCGCCTCGATTTCTTCGGCGACACGCTGGAATCGATCCGCGCCTTCGATCCGGAGACCCAGCGCACCACCGGCCAATTGCGCTCGCTCGACCTGATGCCGATGAGCGAGGTCCAGCTCACCACCGAGACGATCCGGCGCTTCCGCCAGGGCTACATCCAGAGCTTCGGCGCGGCGACCCGGGACGACCGGCTCTACGAGACCGTGAGCGAGGGCCGCCGCTATGCCGGCCTCGAGCACTGGATGCCGCTGTTCTATGACGGCCTCGACACCCTGTTCGATTATCTCGGCGGCGTGCCGCTGGTGTTCGACCCGCAGGTCGAGGACGCCGCCGCCGAGCGGATCAGCCTCGTGCAGGATTACTACCAGGCCCGCGAGGGCGCGATGAAGACGCCCCAGTCCGGCGTCGCCCCCTACAAGCCCCTGCCGCCGCGCGCCCTCTACCTGACCCCCAACGAGCTGAAGGAGCGGATCGCGACCGCCACGGTGGCGCGGCTGACGCCCTTCGCCCAGCCGGACTCGCCCGAGCGCGCGGTCATCGATTGCGGTGCCAAGGCCGGCCGCACCTTCGCCCCGGAGCGCGCGAACGAGAGCGCCAGCGTGTTCGACGCGGCGGTGGCCCATATCCGCGACCTCCAGGGATCCGGGCATCACGTGATCCTGGGATCCTGGTCCGACGGCTCCCGCGACCGGCTCTGCGGCGTGCTCACCGACCACGGCCTGAAGAAGCCGGTGGCGATCACCCGCCTTTCGGACGTCTACGCGCTCAAGCGCGGCTCGGACGCCGCCGTGGCGGTCTGGGGCCTCGAGGCGGGCTTCACGGTGGGCGAGCTCGCCGTCGTGTCCGAGGGCGACATCCTGGGCGACCGGCTGGTGCGCCAGAAGCGCAAGGCCAAGCGACCCCAGGACGTGATCCTAGAGGTGCAGGCGCTCCAGCCCGGCGACCTCGTCGTCCATGCCGACCACGGCATCGGCCGGTTCTCCGGCCTCAAGACGATCCACGCCGCCGGCGCCCCGCACGATTGCCTGGAGCTGAGCTATACCGGCGGCCTACTGCTGCTGCCGGTGGAGAATATCGAGCTCCTGACCCGGTACGGCTCGGAGGATTCGGAGGTCGCCCTCGACCGGCTCGGCGGCGGCGGCTGGCAGGCCCGCAAGGCCAAGATGAAGCGCCGCATCCTCGAGATGGCGGGCGAGCTGATCAAGGTCGCGGCCCAGCGCTTCGTCCGGAAGGCCCCGGTGCTCAAGGCGCCCGAGGGGCTCTACGGCGAGTTCGCCGCCCGCTTCCCGTTCGAGGAGACCGAGGACCAGGCCAACGCCATCGACGCGGTGCTGGACGACCTCAATGCCGGCCGACCGATGGACCGGCTGGTCTGCGGCGATGTCGGCTTCGGCAAGACCGAGGTGGCTCTGCGCGGCGCCTTCGCGGCGGCGATCGCCGGCAAGCAGGTGGCGGTGATCGTGCCGACCACCCTGCTCGCCCGCCAGCATTTCCGGACCTTCTCCGAGCGCTTCAAGGGCCTGCCGATCGAGGTCGCGCAGCTGTCCCGGTTCGTCTCGGCCGGGGACATGAAGCAGACCCGCGCGGGCCTGATCGCCGGCACGGTGGACATCGTGGTCGGCACCCACGCGCTGCTGGCGAAAAACATCGCGTTCAAGGATCTCGGCCTGATCATCGTCGACGAGGAGCAGCATTTCGGCGTCGCCCACAAGGAGCGGCTGAAGGCGCTCCAGGCGGATGTCCACGTGCTGACGCTCTCGGCGACCCCGATCCCGCGCACGCTCCAGCTCGCCATGACCGGCGTGCGCGAGCTCTCGATCATCGCCACGCCCCCGGTGGACCGGCTGGTGGTGCGCACCTTCGTGACGCCGTTCGATCCGCTGACCATCCGGGAGGCACTGCTGCGCGAGCGCTACCGCGGCGGGCAGTCGTTCTACGTCGTGCCGCGCATTGAGGACTTGGCGGAGGTCAAGAAATTCCTCGATGCCGAGATGCCGGAGATCAAGGTTGCGATCGCCCACGGCCAGATGGCGGCGGGCCAGCTCGAAGACGTGATGACCGCGTTCTACGAGGGCAAGTTCGACGTGCTGCTCTCGACCACCATCGTGGAATCCGGCCTCGACATCCCCACCGCCAACACGCTGATCGTGCACCGGGCCGACATGTTCGGCCTGGCCCAGCTTTACCAGCTGCGCGGCCGCGTCGGCCGCTCGAAGGCCCGGGCCTACGCGCTGTTCACGACCCCGGCCAACCGCCAGCTCACGACCCAGGCCGAGCAGCGGCTCAAGGTGCTGCAGACCCTCGACACCCTCGGCGCGGGCTTCCAACTCGCCAGCCACGACCTCGACATCCGCGGCGCCGGCAACCTCCTGGGCGACGCCCAGTCCGGCCACATCAAGGAGGTCGGCTACGAACTCTACCAGCAGATGCTGGAGGACGCGGTCACGGCGCTCAAGGCCGGCATCGAGGACGTGCCCGAGGAGGCGTGGTCGCCGACCATCGCGCTCGGCGCCCCGGTGACCATCCCGGAGACCTATGTCGAGGATCTCGGCGCGCGGCTGTCCCTCTACCGGCGGCTCGCCACCCTCCAGGACGATGCCGAGATGGAGAGCTTCGGGGCCGAGATGATCGACCGGTTCGGGCCGCTGCCGCCGGAGGTGGAGCAGCTCCTCAAGATCGGCACGATCAAGATCCTGTGCCTCAAGGCCAATGTCGAGAAGGTCGAGGCCGGCCCGAAGGGCGTGGTCGTGCACTTCCGGGACAAGTCCTACGCCAACCCGCAGGGCCTGGTGGCGTTCGTGGCCGAGCAGGCCTCCTTCGCCAAGGTCCGGCCCGACATGAGCGTCGTGTTCGTGCGCGAACTCACCACGATCCCGGCCCGGCTCAAGACCGCCACTGAGGTGCTGCGCAGCCTGGTGAAGATCGCCGAACGGGTGAAGAAGGCGGCGTGAGGGGGGGGCCGAGCAACACTCCTCCCACCCACCTCCTCATCCTGGGCGCCGGAACGCAGCGCAGGCCTTAGAGGAGGGCTCCGGCCAGCCGCGCGATCCCTGGAGGCGCCTTCGAAGCTGCTAGGCGGCAGCTCAGGATGACGTGGCCTGGATCGGCGGACCGTTGGTTGCACCGCCAGCCCCACAGGCGGGCGCGAGGCTGTGGTAGGTAGTCTCGCGCAGGGCGTCCCGTTCCGCGCGTTCAGCTGACGGTGACCTTGACGCATGCGGCGATCCGGCAGCCTGCGCCGCCGGATCGATTCAACACCAAGTGCCCGTCGGCACCTTGGTGAAGCTCTTGAGTTCGATGGCGTTGCCCGAGGGGTCGAGCACGAACAGCACCCACTGTTCGTGGCCTTTCTCAAGAAAACGCTTGTGCGGCTCCAGGACGAACGCGGTGCCGGCCTCGACGAGGCGCTTGGCAGCGGCGTGGAAGGCCTCCACGTCGAGGGCCGCCCCGAAATGGGGGACCGGCACATCCTCGGCGTCGACCTCGCGGTGGAGATTCCCGGCGTTGTAGCCCGCGACCTCGTGCAGCGTGAGCTGGCTGCCGAAGAAGTCGAAATGCACCGATGTCGGGGTGCACCGGCGCTCGCGGCAGCCGAGGAGCGTGTCGTAGAAATGGCGCGCCTCGGCGAGGCTTCGGCAGCAGGTGCTCAGGTGCATCGGGAACAGGGTCGCCTCGGCCTGCCTCGCTGCGGCGGCGTCCGGACCGTCCGAGTGTCCGGGAAGCCCCGAAGCTCTGTCGTTCGTCGCGCGTTCCATGGCTGGATCCTCCCGCTTCAAGCCTGATTCAGCAGGCTCATCAAGATGATCGGTGTCGAAGCGATCGATAGGATCGTCGAGACGAAGACGACACCGGCAACCTCTTCGGGCTGATTGTTCCATCTCTGGGCAAAGAGGAACGTGTAGACGGCCGATGGCATCGAGCACTGCAGGATGAAGGCTGGTCTCTGGATCCCCCGCATCCCGAACACGAACGCGACGAGCAGTCCGATCACCAAACCCAATCCGATGCGCAGTGCGGATGCCGCCAGGGCGTGGTTGATCGCCGGAACCGACAGCTTCGCCAACGACGCGCCGAGCAGGAGCAGCATCAGCGGGACGGCCATGCCGCCGACGAGGGTCAGGGTGTCGACAAGAGCCTTCGGGACGGGGATCCGACAATAGGCCGCCGCGGCGCCGACGATGACCGCATAGATCAATGGCATCCGCAGGATCGCCCGCCAGTTCGAGCGTCCCGAGATGATCGCTTGGCCGATCGTGTAGTTCGCGATCGAAGAAAGGGCGAAGAAGATCACGGCGTGCGCCAAGCCCGGCGGCCCGAAGGCGTAGAGGGCGATCGGCAGTCCGAGATTGCCCGCGTTGGGGAAGGCGATCGCGGGCAAAAACGTCGTCACCCGCAGGCCGAGGGCCATGATCAGCGGCGCACCGAGCAGCGCGAAGAGAGCCAGCGCCACGACCGAGGCGGCAGCCGTCGAGACGAAGATCTCCGGCTCAAGCTGCGTCTTCAGGAGTGTCGATACGATCAGGCAGGGTGTGGCGATGTCCGTGGCGATGGGCGTCAGGATCGCGCCGTCCAGCTTTCGACCAGAAATGACCCAGAGATATCCGGTCAGCCCGACGCATATGACCGGAAGGACGCATTCGATGACCTTGATGGCAAGTTCATAGCCCATGTGTCGTCAGTCTTGATGAGATGTATGCGGAGCTGATCGGCGCGAATCATCTCGGAATGTGCTTGGTGTATCTGTAGCGTAAGCGAAGAAGATCGAAAGTCTACTGTCTGCGACACGGTCGGCCCGCGGGTGCGTTGGGCCTGGCGGTCGGTCCCCGGTCCGGCAGGACCTCTCCTGCCCACCCGGCTCCTCCTGGCGGTGAACCCTCCAGCCGCGACCCGGGGGACGGTCGCGCGGTCGTTGCACACCCGGCCCATCTCTGCTCTCTCTTCCCGAGGCTCAGGAGACGCATGAATGGCAAACCCGGCGCAGGCCACCGGCGCGCCCGAGCCGGTGAAGGCCGCCACAGGCGCCTTCCTCACGCCCCTGTTCACCGACCGGCGCGTCGCCGCGGTGCTCGGGCTCGGCTTCGCCCAGGGCATCCCGTTCCTGCTCGTCTACGCGACGCAATCCGCCTGGCTCGTCCAGGCCAAGGTGCCGCTGGCGACGATCGGGCTGATGAGCGAGCTGACCATCGCGTACAAGCTCAAGTTCCTCTGGGCGCCGTTCCTCGACCGCTACGATGCGCCCCTGTTCGGGCGCTGGCTCGGGCGGCGGCGCGGCTGGATCGTGGTCTCGCAGATCCTGGTGGCGCTGGCGCTGGCCGGGGTGGCCTTCGGCGACCCGGCGAACTGGCTCGCCTGGACGGTGGCCTTCTCGCTGGCGCTCGGAGTGGCGGGCGCGACCCAGGACGTGGTGATCGACGGCTGGCGCATCACCGTCGCGCCGCCCGAGCGCCAGGCACTGATGTCGTCCTGGGCCGAGATCGGCTTCCGGATCGGCAACCTCGCGGCCGGGGCAGGCGCCCTCTACCTGTCCGATGCCTACGGCTGGCGCGTCGCCTACCTGTGCATGGCCGTGCTGCTCGCCCCCGGCACGATCGCGGCGCTGCTGGCCCCGGAGCCGCCCCCCGCGCCGCCGCAGGAGGGCGGTTTCGTCGGGACGGTCTGGGCGCCGATCCGCGACCTGCTCGCCCGCCTCGGACCCCTCGCGGCGGCGGTCCTGGCGCTGGTGGCGGGCTTCCGGATGCCCGGCTACGTCTCGAACGCCATGGCGATCCCGCTGTTCAAGACCTTGGGCTACACCAACACCGACATCGCCACGGTGACGAAGCTGTTCGGCTTCTGGATCGCGCTCGGCGGCACCTTCCTGGCGAGCGCCATCATCCCGCGGATCGGCATGATGGCGAGCCTGCTGATCGGCACCGTGGTGGCCTCGGCCTCGCATCTCGCGCTGGCCTATCTCGCCTGGCACGGCGGCCATGGCGGGGCGGCCTTCTGGACCTTCGCGGTCACGGTCGGGATCGACGGCTTCGCCTACGCCTTCGCGTCGATCGTGCTCATCACCTACATGTCCCGGCTCGCGGCCACCGAGCACGCGGCCAGCCAATACGCCCTGCTGACCTCGCTCTGCGCCCTGCCGGGGAGCGTGCTCGCCGGGTTCTCGGGCTTCGTCATCGAGCAGACCGGGTTCGCGTGGTTCTTCGTCGGCACCGCCCTGATCGGCGTGCCGGTGGCCCTGCTGTGTCTCCTCGTGGCGCGCCGTCACGGGCCCATGGAGGCGCCGGCGGCCTGACGGGCGGCAGGCCGCTTTCCGCGGGCGTCAGTCTTCGGGAGGGCGGCGACCGATGTTCGGACCGATACTCTGGTGTTCCGCGCCGCTTCGACGGGTGTTCCATGTCGGCCCGCGCGAGGCATCCGGGTCTTTAGCCAAGATTAACCATGGGGATGCCTAATGGGCTGGACGGTTGATGTCCTCCCCAGACGGGCAACCCAGGCCACGTGCGCGGAAAAAGCCTCCGCGGGCGAACGGCGGCGGCTGCCAAGTGGGGAAGCGCGTACGCGAGTTCCCGCATGGCCCAGGTTGCGTATTCCCGACCCGCGTACCGCGACGCGGCCCCGATCCCGGCGCTTGCCCAGGCCTTTGCCCCGGCGCCGTACCCGCGCCTCGCCTACGAGACGCCCGACGCGCCCCCGACCCGGGCCCCCTACCCGAGCGCCATGCGGCGCGCCCGCCGCCGCGCCCGGCTGACGGCGCTGATCTCGCTGGCCGCCCTGTCCATGGCCGGCTGGACCGTGCTGACCCTGCCGCACGGCCTGCCGATCACCCTGCCGACCTTCGGGAGCGAGCCCGCTCCGGTGGCCGAGGTGCAGCCCGTCCCCGAAGCCCGGCCCGCGCCGCGGCCGAGCATCGCCTGGATCCTCGATCCGAGCCCGGCTTTGGGCTCGGGCGCCGCCACGGCCTTCGGGGCGCCGCCCCCGGCCGCGTCCTTCCAGGTCGCAGTGGCCGAGCCATCCCCGGCGGTCCGAGAGATCGCCCAGCGGGTCGCCCGCAAGGTGGTCCAGGCCAGGATGGCGTCGGTCGAGCCGGCCCTGGCTCCCGTCGTGCAGGCCCCCGTTGTACGAGCCCCGATCGCGCAGGCTCCTGTCGTTCAGGCCGCTGCCGTGCCCGCCAAGACAGCCGCGCCGGTCCGGATCGCCGCCGTAGAGCCGACGCCCGCGGCCCTCGCGCCGAGCGTCGTTCCGCTCCCGGTCGCCCGGCCGTCCGAGCTGCGGCGCCCGGCCGTGGCTCCGGCCCCTCGGGTCGCCACCCGCGCCCTGCCCCGCACCCGCGACGTGTTCCGCGCCGCCATGGCGGAGGAGCCGTCCTTCCTCGAGAAGCTGTTCGGCGTCGGCGCCGCCGCGCCCCGTTCCGAGCCGCGCCAGGCGCTGGCCTATGCCAGCCCGGACGCCCTGCCCCAGGAGGCCCCGCGCACCCGGATCAGCGCCGCCCCGGAATCGGTCGCCGGCACCGCCGTCTACGACATCAGCGCCCGGACCGTGACCCTGCCCTCCGGCGAGGTGCTGGAGGCCCATTCCGGTCTCGGCGAGGCCATGGACGATCCGCGCTACGTCCATCTGCGCATGCGCGGCTCGACGCCCCCCGCCACCTACGACCTGACCGAGCGCGAGCGCCTGTTCCACGGCGTGCGGGCGATCCGCCTCAACCCGGTGGGCGGCAGCGGCGCCATCCACGGCCGCGACGGCCTGCTCGCCCACACCTACATGCTGCGCCAGCCCGGCGCCTCGAACGGCTGCGTCTCGTTCCGCGACTACAACCGCTTCCTGCAGGCGTTCCTGCGGGGCGAGGTCCGGCGCCTCGTGGTGGTGGCCGGCAGCCGGGGCGACTTCTTCGGCGGCCGGGTCGGCATGGTCGACCGGCCGGGCCGGCGGGGCTGATCTGCGCCGAAAGTCGGAGGGGCGTTCGGCACGGCACGCCTTTACGTGCCCGCCCAAGCCTGCCTTACCGGGGCCAGACGCCAAGCCCTAACAAGAGGCACCCGATGAAACTGCCCCGCCGCTTCTTCCAGCCCCTCGCCACCGGCGCGCCGGCCCCGTTCCGCGAGCTGCCGGTGCGGCTGGAGCGGATGATCCATTTCGTCCCGCCCCACAACGACAAGGTCCGCGCCCGGGTGCCCGAGCTCGCCGGCACCGTCGACGTGGTGCTGGGCAACCTGGAGGATGCGGTCCCCGCCGACCAGAAGGAGGCGGCCCGCAAGGGCTTCGTCGCCCTAGCGCAGGCAACCGACTTCGCCGCCACCGGCACCGGCCTCTGGACCCGGATCAACGCCCTCAACTCGCCCTGGATCTTGGACGACCTGTTCACCATCGTCGCCGAGGTCGGGGACAAGCTCGACGTCGTGATGGTGCCCAAGGTCGAGGGACCGTGGGACATCCACTACGTCGATCAGCTGCTCGCCCAGCTCGAGGCCCGGCACGGGGTGACCAAGCCGATCCTGATCCACGCGATCCTGGAGACCGCCGAGGGCGTGGCCAATGTCGACGCCATCGCGTCGGCCTCCCCGCGGATGCACGGCATGAGCCTCGGGCCGGCGGATCTCGCGGCGTCGCGCGGCATGAAGACCACCCGGGTCGGCGGCGGCCACCCGGATTACCGGGTGCTCAGCGATCCCGCGGGCGACGCGCCCCGGGCCACCGCCCAGCAGGACCTGTGGCACTACACCATCGCCAAGATGGTCGATGCCTGCATGGCCAACGGCCTCAAGGCGTTCTACGGCCCGTTCGGCGATTTCTCCGACGGCGATGCCTGCGAGGCGCAGTTCCGCAACGCCTTCCTGATGGGCTGCGCCGGCGCCTGGACGCTGCATCCGAGCCAGGTGGCGATCGCCAAACGCGTCTTCGCCCCCGACCCCGCCGAGGTCGCCTTCGCGGCCCGCATCGTCGCGGCGATGCCCGACGGCACCGGCGCCGTGATGCTCGACGGCAAGATGCAGGACGACGCCACCTGGAAGCAGGCCAAGGTCATCGTGGATCTGGCCAAGCTGGTCGCCGCGAAGGATCCGGAACTGGCAGCGGTGTATCAGCTGGGGTAGCCCGCGGGCGATGGCGGGGCTTTGCCGCTCGTTTCGGAGA
Organism: Methylobacterium sp. GXS13; assembly: GCF_001455965.1. GTDB lineage: Bacteria > Pseudomonadota > Alphaproteobacteria > Rhizobiales > Beijerinckiaceae > Methylobacterium. Next base: position 102,773 of record NZ_LKKO01000018.1, on the reverse strand, counting down.
GGGACAATCGCCTGTGAAGACCGCAACGTGCCCGCTCTCCCGTGCGGGCTAGCAGATTCACAGATCGGCTTCGTTCTTTGACAGGCTTCTGAAACGCAACGCGTTTCCCCTCCCCACAAGGGGGAGGAGAGCGCGTCGTGCCGCACCGAAGACGATGCGTGAACATCATAGCCCGTGCGGGCGATGGGGCCTGAGCCGTGTTCGAAGACGTGTGTATCCGCTAGCCCGCAGCGGGAGGAGGAAGACGCACGTGCCTTGCTGGGCCCGCGCTTTCTTCGAGCCTGGGGCCGATCCAAGACCTGTCGCCCTCAGTCGAGCCCCCAACCCCCGGTCGAGGGCGGCCCTTGTGCGTCCGGGGCCGGATCGCCCATAAGAGCCGCGATGGAATCTCGGGTTCGGCATGGGCGCTCGGTGCGCGGCTGGTGGGCGATCGCCGGCCGCATGCTCGCGCTCGTCCTGGCGCTGTCGCTGGCCGGACCGGGCGTCAGCCTCGCATCGGACCTGGCGTTCCACGCGGGCGGCGAGCACGGCCGGAACGTGGGGCCGTCCATCGCGGATGCCGGCGGCGCCGTCGATCCCGGCGTGACCGCACATCTCCATTGCGGTTGCCATCAGGTCGCGCCCCTGGAGACCGGACTTGTTGCCCCGCCGGCGGGGCCAGGCCGGCCCGTCACGGACCGCATCGCCCGCGCCCTGCCCTCCATCATCCCCGACCGACTACCCCGGCCTCCCCGCGCCTGAGCTGACGCCGCCGCTCGTCGGCGCGCGTCCTGTCCGGGCGGCTTTGCAGGCGCCCGGCTCGCCCTCACGCGTCCTCTGAACGGGAGCCATCGGAGCCGCCGTGCGGCTGTGTGCGGTCCCGGCTGGGCAGGCCCCATGCGCATTCTCGTCTCCGCCCTCCTCCTAGCCGCCGGCATCGTCGTCGGCGCGACGGTTCCCACCGTGTCCGGCTTCGTCCGGGACAGCGTCGCGGCGATCGGCCGGGCCGGGCCCGCCGGCAAACCCGGCCCCGCACCGGCCGGGCACGATCACGACCCGCCGCGGGCCGCGTCGTCCGAAGGACCCGGCGATCATGACCCTGACGGTCACGGGCACGGGGAGCATGCCGAGGCCGGCGTGATCCGGATGAGCCCGGAGCAGGTGGCGTCCCAGGACATCACGGTCGCGCCGGTGACGGGCGGGACCCTGGCGCGCCACCTCCTCGTCCCCGGCACGATCACCCCGGATACCGACCGGATCGCCCGGGTCCCGGCCCCGGTGGTCGGGACCGTCGCGGAGATGCGCAAGCGCCTGGGCGATTCCGTCAAGACGAACGAGGTCGTCGCCGTGCTCGACAGCCGGGAGGTCGCCGACGCCAAGAGCGAGTACCTCACCGCCCTGGTCCAGGTCGAACTCCAGACCATCAACTTCGAGCGCCAGCAGAAGCTGCTGGCCTCGCGCTCGGCCTCGGAATCGGCGTTCCAGAGCGCCCGGGCGGCGTTCCTGGAGGCTCAGCTGCGCGCCGACCTGGCCCGCCAGAAGCTGTCGGCGCTCGGGCTCGACGCCGCCGCGGTCGCGGCCGCGCAGAAGCGCGACGAGGCGACCCCGACCCTCTCGACCCTGCGCCGCTACGAGCTTCGGGCGCCGCTCGCCGGCCGCGTGGTCGAGCGCCGGGTCGATGTCGGCTCGGCGGTGGGCAAGGAGGGCGACCCGGCCGATGTCTATCTCGTGGCCGACCTCTCTACGGTCTGGATCGAGCTGTCGGTGCCGACCCTCGACCTCGCCCAGGTGCAGGAGGGGGCGCGGGTCACCGTCACCCCGAGCCGGGAGGGGGGCGATCGCCGCGCGGAGGGGCGGGTGATCTTCGTGAGCCCGTTCCTCAACCCGGAGACGCGCTCGGCCCGGGTCGTGGTCGCCCTGCCCAATGCCGACTTGGCTTGGCGGCCCGGTACCTTCGTGACTGCCGAACTCGAGATCGCCCGGGAGGATGTGCCGGTCCGGGTACCCAAGGCGGCCCTCCAAACCGTGGCGGGCACGCGGGTGGTCTTCGTGCGCAATCCCGATGGCTTCGCGATGCGCGCGGTCGAGCTCGGGCGCGCCGACGATGAATCCTACGCGGTCACCGCCGGGCTCGCGCCGGGCGAGGCCATCGCGGTGGGCAATACCTTCCTGCTGAAGGCCGAGCTCGGCAAGGCCGAAGCCGGCCACGACGATTGAGGCGCCGGACATGCTCAGCCGCATCCTCGACGTTTCGATCCGCCAGCGCTGGCTGGTCCTGCTCCTCGTGCTGCTGGCGGCGGGCTTCGGCGCCACGGCGCTGACCCGGCTGCCGATCGACGCGGTCCCGGACATCACCAACAACCAGGTCCAGATCAACACCCTCGCCCCGGCTTTGTCGCCGGTGGATATCGAGCGCCAGGTGACCTACCCGGTCGAGACCGCGCTCGCCGGCATCAAGGGCCTCGACCACACCCGCTCGCTCTCGCGCAACGGCTTCTCGCAGGTCACCGCGGTCTTCGACGAGGGGCTCGACATCTACTTCGCCCGCCAGCAGGTCGCCGAGCGCCTGTCCCAGGTGAAGGGGGACCTGCCGCCCGGGGCCGAGCCGCATATGGGCCCGATCTCGACCGGCTTGGGCGAGATCTACATGTGGTCGGTCCATTACGCGAAGCCCGGCGAACGGGATGTGGCGGCCGCGGGCCGGCCGGGCTGGCAGCCGGACGGCAGCTACCTGACCCCGGAGAGCCAGCGCCTCGCCACCGCGCTGGAGCAGAACGCCTATCTGCGCACGGTCCAGGACTGGATCATCCGGCCCCAGATCCGGACCGTGCCGGGGGTGGCCGGCGTCGACGGCATCGGCGGCTACGAGAAGCAGTACCACGTCCAGCCGGACCCGACGAAGCTGACCGCCCTCGACCTGTCCTTCGCGGACGTCGTCCGGGCGCTCGAGGCCAACAACGCCAACCAGGGCGCCCGCTACCTGGAGGATAACGGCGAGGGCTACGTCGTGCGCGCCGCCGGCCGCCTGGAGAGCATGGAGGCGATCGCCGACGTGGTGGTGGCCACCCGCGGCGGCGTGCCGGTGCGGGTCCGGGACGTCGCCGCCCTGCGGTTCGGGCGTGAATTGCGCACCGGCTCGGGCAGCAAGGACGGCCGGGAGGCCGTGATCGGCACCGCGCTGATGCGGATCGGCGAGAACAGCCGCACCGTTGCCGCCGCGGTCGACGCGCGCATGGTCCAGATCCGCCGCACGCTGCCCCCCGGGATCGTGGTGCAGACGGTGCTGGACCGGACAATCCTGGTCGAGGCCACGATCCGCACGGTGGCCCGGAACCTCGCCGAGGGCGCGGCCCTGGTGATCGCGGTCCTGTTCCTGCTGCTCGGCAACGTCCGGGCCGCCCTGGTCGCGGCCCTGGTGATCCCGGTCGCCATGCTGATGACCATCACCGGCATGGTCGAGGCAAAAATCTCGGCCAACCTGATGAGCCTTGGCGCCCTGGATTTCGGGCTGATCGTCGACGGGGCGGTGATCATCACCGAGAATGCCCTTCGCCACCTCGCCGAGCGCCAGCACGCGCTGGGGCGCCGGCTCGACCTGGAGGAGCGCCTCGAGACGGTCCGGGCCTCGGCCGAGGAGATGATCCGTCCGTCCCTCTACGGGCAGGCGATCATCATCCTGGTCTACGCGCCGCTCCTGACCTTCACGGGGGTCGAGGGCAAGATGTTCGAGCCGATGGCACTGACCGTGATCCTTGCGCTGGCCTGCGCGTTCCTGCTGTCGCTGACCTTCGTACCGGCCCTGATCGCCATCGTGATCACCGGCCGGGTCACCGAGGCCGACAACCCGCTGATCCGGGGCCTGAAGGCCGCCGCCCGGCCGCTGCTCGCCGGGGCGATCCGGGCGCCGGCGCCGTTCCTCGGGGCGGCCCTGCTGCTGCTCGCCGGGGCGGCGCTCCTGTCCACCCGGCTCGGCACCGAGTTCATCCCCCGCCTCGACGAGAAGAGCATCGCGCTCAACGCCAGCCGGATCCCCTCGACCTCCCTGACCCAGTCGCAGGCGATGCAGCTCAAGGTCGAGCAGGTCGTTGCGGCCTTCCCGCAGGTGGCCACGGTCTTCTCGAAGACCGGCACCGCCGAGATCGCCTCCGACCCGATGCCGCCGAGCGCCTCGGACACCTTCGTGATCCTGAAGCCGCAGGCGGATTGGCCCGATCCCACGCTCACCAAGGCGGCCCTGCAGGAGCAGATCGAGGCGGCGGTCGGGGCGCTCGCCGGCAACGTCTACGAATTCTCCCAGCCGATCCAGCTGCGCTTCAACGAGCTGCTGGCCGGGACCCGGGGTGACCTCGCCGTCAAGGTGTTCGGCGACGCCTTCGAGCCGATGCTGAAGACCGCCAACCAGATCGCCGCGATCCTGCGCGGCATCGACGGCGCCGACGACGTCAAGGTCGAGCAGATCGCCGGGCTGCCGTTCTTCGAGATCGGGATCGACCGGACCGAGGCGGCGCGGCTGGGCCTGAGCACGAGCGCGATCCAAGAGGTGATCGGCGCCGCGATCGGCGGCCGGGACGCCGGCTACGTGTTCGAGGGCGACCGGCGCTTCCCGATCGTGGTTCGCCTGACCGACGCCGTCCGGGAGGACCGCGAGGCCCTGGAGAACCTGCCCGTCCCCCTGCCCCCGGGGCCGAACGGCAAGGTCGCCTCCGTGCTCCTGCGGCAGGTCGCCAGCTTCTCGGTGACCGAGGGGCCGAACCAGATCTCGCGGGAGAACGGCCGGCGGCGCGTCGTCGTCACCGCCAATGTCCGTGGCCGGGATATCGGCTCGCTGGTGGCGGAGGCGGAGACGAAGGTCGGCGAGCAGGTCGCGCTGCCGGCCGGCTCCTCCGTGACCTGGGGCGGCCAGTTCGAGAACCTCGCCTCGGCCCGGCGGCGCCTGACCCTGGTGGTGCCGGCCTGCTTCGTCCTGATCTTCCTGCTGCTGACCTCGGCGCTGGCCAGCGCCCGCGACGCGCTGCTGGTGTTCTCCGCCGTGCCCCTGGCACTCACAGGCGGGATCGCGGCGCTGTGGCTGCGGGGCATGCCGCTGTCGGTGCCGGCCGCCGTCGGGTTCATTGCGCTCTCGGGCGTGGCGGTGCTGAACGGCCTGGTGATGCTGACCTTCATCAAGCAGCTGGTCGCCCAGGGCCGGCTCCTGCGGGCGGCGATCCTGGAGGGGGCCCTGACCCGGCTGCGGCCGGTGGCCATGACGGCACTCGTCGCCTCGCTGGGCTTCGTCCCGATGGCGCTGGCCACCGGTACGGGTGCGGAGGTGCAGCGGCCGCTGGCCACCGTGGTGATCGGCGGCCTGATCAGCGCGACCCTGCTGACCCTGGTGGTCCTGCCGGCCCTCTACGCCCGGTTCGGAAGGGCCGAGCGGGCCGCGGCCCCGTCCGGGGCAGAGCCCGGCAGGTCGGCCTCCGCCGGCAGGCCGCGGCCCTTGATCAGGCCGTAGACCGCTGGGATCACGATCAGGGTCAGCAGCGTCGAGGAGGCCATGCCGCCGATCATCGGCACGGCGATCCGCTGCATCACCTCGGAGCCCGCGCCGGTGCTCCACAGGATCGGCACCAGGCCGGCCATGATCGCCACCACGGTCATCATCTTCGGGCGGACCCGCTCCACCGCCCCGACCATGATGGCGGCGCGCAGGTCTTCCCGTGTGAAGGGCCGCCCGGCCCGCGCGGCCGCCGCGCGCCGCTCGGTGAGCGCCTGGTCGAGATAGACCAGCATCAGGATCCCGGTCTCGGCGGCGACGCCGGCCAGCGCGATGAAGCCCACCGCCACGGCAACCGACAGGTGGAAGCCCAACGCCCACATCAGCCAGACGCCACCCACCAGCGCGAAGGGCAGCGACAGCAGCACGATCAGCGTCTCGGTCACCCGGCGGAACACCAGGTAGAGTAGCAGGACGATCACCATCAGGGTCGCCGGCACGACGATCCGCAGCCGCGCCTCGGCCCGCTCCAAGGCCTCGAACTGGCCGCTCCATTGCAGCGTCATGCCCTCCGGCAGTGGCACCGCGCGGGCCACCACGTCCCGCGCCTCTCCGACGTAGCCGCCGAGGTCGCGCCCGGCGATGTCGACGTAGAGGTAGAGGGCGAGCCGCCCGTTCTCGGTGCGGATCGATGTCGGCCCGCGCGCGAGCTGGATCGACGCGACCGCGCCGAGCGGCACGGTCCCGCCGGTGGGCAGCGCCACCTGGACGTCGCCGGCGATGGCCTGCGGGTCGGACCGGAGGGCGCGCGGGTAGCGCACAGTGACGCCGTAGCGCTCGCGCCCCTCCACGGTGGTGGTGACGGTGGCCGCGCCGAGCGCCGTGGCGACCACGTCCTGGACGTCGCCGACGCTGAGCCCGTAGCGGCCGAGCGCCTCCCGGTCCGGGGTGATGTCGAGGAACGTGCCGCCCACGACCCGCTCGGCATAGGCGCTCGTCGTGCCCGGCACCGTGCGGAGCGCCGCCTCCACCGCCCGGGCGACCGTTTCCATCGCCGAGAGATCGGTGCCGAACAGCTTGATCCCCACGGGGGTGCGGATGCCGGTGGCGAGCATGTCGATCCGGGCGCGGATCGGCTGGGTCCAGGCGTTGGACACGCCGGGAAACTGCAGCGCCTTGTCCATCTCGGCCCGCAGGCTCGCGAGCGTCACCCCGGGCCGCCACGCCTCCGGGGCTTTGAGCCGGATGATCGTCTCGAACATCTCCAGCGGCGCCGGATCGGTCGCGGTGCCGGCGCGGCCCGCCTTGCCGTAGACCGAGGCGACCTCCGGAAACGTCTTGATGATCCGGTCCTGGGTCGCCAGCAGCTCCGCCGCCTTGGTGACGGAGAGGCCCGGCAGGGTGGTGGGCATGTAGAGCAGCGTGCCCTCGTTGAGCTCGGGCATGAATTCCGAGCCGAGCTGGCGCGCCGGCCAGAGCGTGGCGGCGAGCACCCCGAGAGCCAGGAGGAGCGTCAGGATCCGGGCCCGCAGCACCGCGGCGATCAGCGGGCGGTAGGCTCCGACCAGGAGGCGGTTCACCAGGTTGCGGTGCTCCGGCACGATCCGGCCGCGCACGAACAGGATCATCAGCGCCGGCACCAGGGTCACCGACAGGAGCGCGGCGGCGGCCATCGCGAAGGTCTTGGTGAAGGCGAGCGGCCCGAACAGCCGGCCCTCCTGGCTCTCCAGGGTGAAGATCGGCAGGAACGAGACCGTGATCACCAGGAGGGACAGGAACAGAGACGGCCCGACCTCGGCGGCGGCCTCGACCAGGATCTCGGCCCGGGGGCGGTCCGGGGGCGCGCGCTCCAGGTGCTTGTGGGCGTTCTCGATCATGACGATGGCGGCGTCGATCATCGCCCCGACCGCGATGGCGATGCCGCCCAGACTCATGATGTCGGCGCTCAGCCCCAGGGCGCGCATGGCCGAAAACGCCATCAGGATCGCGACCGGCAGCATCAGGATCGCCACCAGCGCGCTGCGCAGGTGCAGCAGGAACACCACGCAGACCAGCGCGACGATGGCGCATTCCTCGACCAGGGTGTGGGTCAGCGTCGCGATGGCGGCGTCGATGAGCTGCGACCGGTCGTAGACCGGCACGATCTCGGTCCCGGCCGGCAGGCTCTTGGCGATCTCGGCCAAACGATCCTTGACGCTGGCGATGACGGCGCGGGCGTTCGCCCCGAAGCGCTGCACCACGATGCCGCCGGCGACCTCGCCCTCGCCGTCGAGCTCGGCGATCCCGCGCCGCTCGTTGGGTCCGATCTCCACCCGGGCGACGTCGCGCACCCGCACCGGCGTGCCGTTGTCGCTCTTGAGCACGACGGCGCCGAGATCCTGGGGGCCCTTGAGATAGCCCCGGCCGCGCACCACCACCTCGAACTCGGACAGCTCGATCGTGCGGCCGCCGATCTCGGCGTTGCTCGCCCGGATGGCATCGCGCAGGCGGTTCAGGCCGATGCCCTGCGCCCGCAGGCGGTTCGGATCGACCACCACGCTGTACTGCTTGACGAAGCCGCCCACCGGAGCGACCTCCGCCACCCCCTCCCCGCGCGAGGCGGCGAACCGGACCACCCAATCCTGCAGGGACCGGAGTTCGGCCAAAGTCCGCTGCCGGGCCAGGATCACGTATTGGTAGACCCAGCCGATGCCGGTGGCGTCGGGTCCGAGCGTCGGGGTCACCCCGGCGGGCAGGCGGCTGGCCGGGCCGTTGAGGGATTCGAGCACCCGCGAGCGCGCCCAGTACGGGTCGGTGCCGTCCGCGAAGATGATCGTGACGAACGAGACCCCGAACATCGAGACCCCGCGCACCACCTTGGAGCGCGGCACCGTCAGCATGGCGGTGGTCAGCGGGTAGGTGACCTGGTCCTCGACCACCTGCGGCGCCTGGCCCGGATACTCGGTGTAGACGATGGTCTGCACGTCCGAGAGGTCGGGGATGGCATCGAGCGGCAGGGTGCGCAGGGCCTGGATGCCCCCCGCCACCGCGAAGACGGTGCCGATCAGGACGAGCACACGGTTGCGCGCCGACCAGGCGATCAGCCGGGCGATCATCGCCCTCCCTCCCCTGCAGCCGGCGGGGCGGCGAGGCTGGCCAGGGCGGCCTTCAGGTTGCTCTCGGCGTCGATCAAAAAATTCGCCGCGGTGACGACCCGCTCGCCGGCCCGGAGGCCCGCGCGGATCTCGACATAGCCGTCGCCGCGCCGCCCGATCTCCACCGCCCGGGGCGCGAACCGGCCCTCCCCGGCCTCGATCAGCACCGCCTGGCGCGATCCGGTCTCGATCACGGCTTCCTCCGGCACCGCCACCACCGGCTCGGTGGCGCCCGTGGCGATCTCCACATCCGCAAACATGTCGGGCAGGAGCAGCCCGTCCGGGTTCGGCAATTCGATCCGGATGCGGGTCGAACGGGTCTCCCGGTTCACCTGCGGGTAGATCACCTCCACCCGGCCGGTGAGGCTGCGGCCGGGCACCCGCACGGTGGCGGCCTGGCCGACGCGGATGCCGGCGAGGTCGTGCTCCGGCACGTCGGCCAGGACCCAGATCCGCGACAGGTCGGCGATCCGGAACAGGGTGTCCCCGGCCGCGGCCTTCATGCCCTCAATGGCCCGCCGTTCAAGCACCAGCCCGTCCCGGGGTGAGGCCCAGGTGATGGCGCGGGGCACCGTGCGAGTGCGTTCCATCTCGGCGATCACCGCCTCGGAGACGTTGAGATTGCGGATCCGCCGGCGGGCGCCGTCGAAGCCCGGATTGGCGATCAGCTGCGCGGCGGCGGCGTTGATCTCCGGCGCGTAGACCGAGAGGAGGGGCTGGCCCTGCCGGACCCGGTCGCCGGTGGTGACGTCCTCGACATGGTCGACATAGGCGTCGGCCCGGGTCGCCACCACGGTGACCCGGCGCTCGTCCAGCGCCACGGTGCCGGGCACCCGGACCGGCCGCGACACGACCCGGCGCTCGACCACGGCGCTGCGCACGCCGGTGCGCTGGATCCGGCCCGGCGAGACCGTGACGGTGCTCGGGTCCGGATCGTCGCCGTCATAGACGGGGATGTAGTCCATCCCCATCGCGTCCTTCTTGGGCACCGGCGAGGTGTCGGGCAGGCCCATCGGGTTGCGGTAGTAGCGCACCGCTCGATCAGGCGTGGCAGGCCCGCCGCCCTCCCCCGCCGGGACGGAAGGTTCATCCGCGTCGGGCCGGTCGAAGCGCAGATCCTCGCTGGCCCGGACGGCCCGGAACAGGCGCCCGTCCCCCGTCATCATCGGCGACAGCGAGTAGACCGGCTTGCCGTCCGGATCCTGGTAATAGACCACCGGCCCCGCAGGCTTCGGCGCGGCAGCCGGAGCCTGTGAGGCGAAGCCCGCCCAGGCGCGGGCGACGGACAGGGGCGTTGCGCCGTCGCTCACGCGCCCCGCCCCATAGCCGGTGCCCCCCGCCGCCAGGGCGGCGAGGGTCCCGGCCAGCCAGGCCGCGCGGCTCACGGTACGGCCCGGACGACGAGCTTATCGCTCACCGTGCCGGTCTCGCCCTGGACCTTGGCCCCAAGCGACAGCCGCCAGCCGCCCGCCATGGTGAGCTGGGTCTTGAACCGGTAGAGGCCGGGCTCCGTGGACGGGAGCTGCGCCAGGGTCGAGGTCATCTCGTCCATGCTGTCGGGGGCCATGTCGATGCGCTTGGCGAAGATCACCGCGTCGGTGACGGGCTCGCCGCTGCGCGTGTCGACCAGGCGGACCGTCAGGACGGCCTCGCCGACCTTGGCCTCCCGGGTGACGAGCTCGAACCGGTAATCCGCCGGGGCAGCCCGCGCCGGGACGGACAGGGTGGCGCCGACGAGCGCGGCCATGCCGGCGCGCGCCCAGGATTGGGCAACAGAGTGAAAGGTCACGAAAAAATCTCCTGAACCACGATGGCCGGCCGAACGGGCGTGCGGCCTCACGCGGGCCTTGCGGCCCGCTTCATCGGGGTCAGGCTCGGGGCGGCTCGGGTGGCGGCGTCCCGGTGACGCTGGCGAAGCCCTCGGCGCGGCGCGCGAACGCGGCCGTCCCGGTGGCGAGCGGCACCGGCAGGCCAATCCCGGAGGGCGGCAGGGAGGCGAGGCTGCCGAGGCACAGGGCCATCAGCGGGCAGCCCTTGAGGCAGCCCTTTGCGCCATCGGCAGGGTGGTCCGCCGGCGTCGCAGCCTCGGGCGGGCAGCATGGCATGGCGTCCATCGCCGCCATGTCCATCGAAGCCATCGCGGGGCCATGCTCGTGCAACACAGGAGCCTGATCCGCCTGGACCATCGGCGCATGCATGCCGGCGACCGCCGCCGGGGCGGCGACCGGTGTCAGGGCAAGGCTCAGAACCGCCAGGAGCGGAAGCAGCCGCCGAAGGGCCAACCAGAGGATCACGGCGTTAGGATGCCAGCTTTCGCGGCTGGGCGGAAGCGCTTCGGTGGATGTTCGGCGCGACCGAACCAGGGCCGATCGCAGCAGCCCGGAGTCAAGGACGGGCGCCCGCGGGCGGCTCGGCGCATGTCGGGACGGAGGTCGCTCGCCGGCGAAGCGGGCGAGCGACCCCGCTACCCTTCGTTGAAGAAATCCACGTTGCCCGTATCCAGGCTGTAGGCGGCGCCGACCACGCGCAGCTTGCCGGTCTTCTGCGGGTCGGTGAGAAGCGGCTCGGCGGCCGAGCGCAGGCGCATCACCGTGCGATCGACGTTGGCGCGGACCGCGTTCTCCACGAGGTCGCCCGGCTTGTCCCGGACCGTCAGGACCGCGGGCACGATCGGCTCGATCATCTGGCCGATGGCCCCCGGGAAGGTGGTGTTGTTCCGGATCACGCTCACGGCGGCCTCGACGGCCCCGCAGCGACTGTGGCCCATCACCAGGATCAAGGGAACGCCGAGCTGCGCCACGGCATACTCGATCGACCCCAGCGCCGTCGTGTCGACCGTGTTGCCGGCATTGCGCACGATGAACAGCTCGCCGAGGCCGCGACCGAACAGGATCTCCGGCGAGACACGGCTGTCGGAGCAGCTCACCAGCACGCAGAAGGGCGTCTGCCCGAGCGCGATTTCGATGCGGCGCTCACGCCCCTGAGCGGAGCGCACCGGCGAGTCGGTGAGATAGTTGGTGTTGCCGTCCTTGAGCGCCTGGAGCGCCTGATCCGGCGTCATGTCGGTCTTCTTGGTGCTCGGCGCGGCAGCCCGGGCCGGGTGCGGCGTCGTCATCGCGGCGATCATCCCCGCGCCGAGACTGCAGCCGCATCCGAGAAGGTGCCGACGGCTCAGCATGTGCGTCATCGCGTTTCCCCTGGCCATCCCTGACGCCGTCAGTGCGCGCGCCGGATGAGAACCACACTGGCAACGATCCGGTCCCGATGGCCAATCCAGTCTTGGCCGCGCAAGGCCGCTTCCCGTGACATCATCTGCGTTTGTTACGCGGTCGGTCACAGGTTCGGCCGCATCGCGCGCCGGAGAGGTCTCATGAAATCGGGCTCCCGGAGATCCGCTGCGCGTTCCCGCAGTCATCGTCCGCGGAATGCGAAGTCACGGGTTCAGCGGTGCCGGCGGGCGACCAGCCGTGCCAGCCGTGGCCGCAGGGGCAGCGACAGTCGATAGGCCGCCTCCGCCAGCGGCAGGACGAGGGGCAGCCCGAAGACGCGCACCTCGACGAGGCGGCTGAGCCAGCGCCAATTCGGCAGGACCCGCCACAGCCGCGCGAACGCCGCCGCGCCCGACACCAGCCGACCGTCGGCGCCCCGCACGTGGAAGCGCCGCAGCGCGTCGCCCCGATCGAGATCCGGCCCGAGACCGACCTGCGGCGCGTCGCGCCCGACATCGACGAAGGCGATCCGCTCCGCCCCCCGGCAGTGCTGATAATGGCCGATCTCGGCCCGGCAGAGGGGACAGCCGCCATCGTAGTAGACAGTCAGGTCGGAGCCCATCGGATCAGTGCTCATGGTTTGCAGGGCGACGCCGCGCCCCGCGCCCGAGGCAGGAAAGGTGCGGCCGTCCGCGACCGGGTTTCGGTGCGGACTTCGAGGGAACGCCGGAGTGCCCGGATCGCCGCGTGAGCGGACGCTGTCTCAGGGTCGCAGATCGTCCGGCCTGTGGTCATGGGAGGCTGGGCCGAGGCCGTGCGAGGCCGCGAGAGCTGGGGTGCGGGCCGGGCCGGGCCGGAAACCCTGTCGTGCGCTGGTCCTTGGCAAAACGGGTGGTGGGCCCGGCAGGACTCGAACCTGCAACCAGACCGTTATGAGCGGTCGGCTCTAACCATTGAGCTACAGGCCCTGCGCCCGCGAAACGGATAGCCGATCGGGGGACGTCCGTCACCCGGATTCCGTCGTAGAGCGGGGGCGCCGGAGGCGGCGGGTGGGGAGGCTTGGCGGCTCGGCCGGGGTGGTGTCCTTGATGCGCCACAGGTAGCGGGCGAGGATCGAGCGGTAGGGCGCGAATGGGGCCGCGAGGGCGCGCGTGTCGGTGCCGCCGGTGAGCCGGCGCAGGCAGCCCACCGCCGCGACATCGCCCTCGGGCCAGATGTCGGGATCGTGGAAATGGAAGATGCCGACCATGTCGGCGGTCCAGGGGCCGACCCCGCGGATGCCGCACAGGATCGCGGCGCGCTCGGAATGGGGCAGGCCGACAAGCCCAGGGCCGAGCAGACCCGCCGCCTCGGCGGCGACGATCGCCTGAAGGGCACGGACCTTGTTGCCAGAGATCCCGCAAGCCCGCAGCAACGCTGGGTCGCCGACCTCGAATAGCCCGCGTGGGCTCCAACCCGCCGCCGCCGCGGCGGCCTCGACCCGCGCCCAGATCGCCGCCGCGGCCCGGGTGGAGAGCTGTTGGTTCACGACCTCGACGAACAGCCGGTCGGCCACGCAGGCCTGCAACGGCGGCTCGATCCGGGACGGGCCGGCCTGCCGGATTGCGGCTTCCAGAGGCGGATGAGCGCGGGCGGCGTCGAGCAGGTGCGCGTAGGCGGCAGGGTCGAGCATCGCGGCCAAGATAGGGAGGGGCCCGAGCGCCGGGCAATCGGGTGCGGCCTCAAGGCCTTCGACCAGGGTGCGCCGCCGCTTCGTCCCGAAAGCCCCGAAGCCACCGTCCGGGACGATGCTCCGTTCCGTGAGCCGCGGCCACGATGCCGCGCAAGCCTTGCCGGGCGCTCGCGCCGGTCCACCTCGGAGCGGCGCCGGATGCGACGGTGGGTTTGGACGGGACTCGCGGATTCGGCCTCATGGCGATCTTCTTCATCGCGGACACGCATTTCGGCGACCCGCACATCCTCCGCCATCGCGGGGCGCGGTACGACAGCATCGCGGCGCATGACGCGGCCCTGGTCGACGCCTGGAACGCTGTGGTCGGTCCGGAGGACATGGTCTGGCATCTCGGCGACTTCGCCGCGGGGGCGAGCCGCGAGCATTGCGCCGCGATGTTCGCGCAGCTCAACGGCATCAAGCGCCTGATCCGGGGCAACCACGATTCGAACCGCGTGCTCGACCTGCCCTGGGCCGAGCCCCCCATGGAGAGTGCCCGGATCTCGGTCCCGGACGCGCGGGGCCGGGAGCACCGTCTGTTCCTGTCGCATTACGCGCACCGGGCCTGGCCCGGCCTGTGGCGGGAGACCCGCCATCTCTACGGCCACAGCCACGGCTGGCTGCCCGATACCAGCCGCTCCTGCGATGTCGGGGTCGATGCCTGGGACGACCGCCCGATCGCCATCGACGCCATCCTGGACCGCCAGGACGCGGCCGAGCTGGTCCCGGAGGAGATCGCCCGCCACGGGCTGCGCTGACCTCCGCGGCGCATGCGCTATGTCAGAGGCGATCGAAGACCGCGCGAGGCCGCCATGACCGTACCCCCTGCCCCGCTCGACTGGGCCGCGACAGCTACGAAAGCCGCCGCGCAGGCCGCCGTCGAACTCGGCCTCGGAAGCGCCGCCTTAGCCGGCCTGGACGCGCAGGCCTGGGGGCGGATCCGCGGGCGCACTGCCGAGATCCTGGCCGTGCAGGGCAGCCCCCTGCCGCCGGATTGGGAGCGCACTCTGGCCCGGGCTCTGGGCCGCGCCGACGCGGATGCCCTGGCCCGCGACGAGGCCGACACAGTCCTCGCCGAGAAGGGCGAAGTGTTCGCGCCCGAGGACGACGCATAGAACTGGGGGCTGCCTGAGACTTCCTGGCGCCGGGTGGTTGCCGTCGCGCCCCTCCAGACCGATGTAGGCGGGATGCCACAGCCCGACCATCAGCGCGCCGCTCCGAGATCCGCGCCCCGGACCGCCCCCGCGGCCCTGCGGGTATTCCCGGTCGCGAGCGGCGCCCCGGCCCTCGACGCGCAGACACGGATGCGGCTCGGCCGCCAGCTGCAAGCGCTCTATGATCCGGTGATCGACGAGGCGCTGGATCCGAGGCTGGCGGAACTGCTGCACCAGCTCGACGCAGACCGGGCGGACGACGCGACGCGCTGACGCGTATGTCTCGAAGGGGCTCCCGTCGGTGGATCGGGGGGATGTCACACCGACGGGAGCTGAGCCGGGACGACGGATCGACCCAACCCGCCCTATGTCGCCCGGGAATCAGCCCGGGCGCCTTCACTTAAGTCAAATTTTTGGGTGAATACAGAGGCGGATCCACTGAAGACGGGTATTCGCCGGTGGATACCCTCAGGGCCCGTCAGGCCGTGGTTCCCGTCACCGACAGCATCACCCCGTCGTTGCCGATCTCGGCTCCGGTATAGCCGAGCATGCGGGCGAGCTGCTCCCGGGCGCGCCAGACCCGGCTCTTCACCGTGCCGATTTGGCAGTTCATGACGGCGGCGGCTTCCTCGTAGCTCAGGTTCTCGATCGCCACGAGGACCAGGGCCTCCCGCATCACCGGCGCGAGACGTTCGAGGGCGGCGCGTACGTCCTGGAGGTCGAGGTGGCCGCCCTGCTCCGGCACGCTGGTCAACCGCTCGGCATAGCTGCCGTCGGTGTCGGCAACCTCACGGCCGTGCTTGCGGTGCTGGCTGTAGAACACGTTGCGCAGGATCGTGAACAGCCACGCCTCCAGGTTGGAGCCGGGGGTGAAGCCGGCGCGCCCACGCCAGCCGCGCAGCAGCGTGTCCTGCACCAGATCGTCGGCCGCAGCCGGATCGCGGGTCAGTGAAACGGCGAAGCGGTGCAGGGCCGGGACCACCTTCAGCAGGCCGGCCCGGAACGTGGCCTCCCGCTCGCCCGCGTCCAGATTTTCATCCTTGGCGAGCGCAGCGTCGAGGCGCGCCAGCAGGTCGGCAAAGCGATCCGAGGCAGCCCCCGGGGTCAGGCCGACCCGATCGTAGGTGAGGCCGAGCAGGGCTCCGAGATGAATGCGGACCGCCTCCGGCAGGCCGTGCCGGACGTCGCGGGCCGGATCGAGCAGGGGATGGCCTTCTAGGTCGGGCATCAGGTCCGGGCGTCGGCGAACGGGCCGGTCGTGCCCGTCGAAACCGGTTGTGGCGTGCTTGCGTCGCCCTTGCCCCAACATGGGTTAGAACCCGCCGCATCGACGGTGAAACCGGTCCAATACAAGCAAGACTGCGGCACTGAGGGCTGGATGCTGCCCTGGATCACAACAGCCCGGCGAACCGGGACCGTGCCGCGGCGTTCCCCTCTGGGATCTGTGGGCCGTCGGGGGGCGGATTGCAGGCGATCCGTGACTCCGTGCCGAGGCGTAGCGATGGCTTTTCCCGATCCAGACCGCAGCGTGACCCGCGAGCCCGGGGGGGCGGCCTCAACGGTCTGGACCCTGGCCCTCGCCACCGCGCTCGTCGGCTTGGTCGCGTTCCCGCGCCGGGCGGCCGGCCCCGCCGGGCCGCAAGCGGATGCGCGCCCCCGGCCCGCCTTCGCGGGTTCCTCGGCGCACGAGCCTTCGCCCACGCATGAGGGCGACGACGCGAAGGCGGTCGCCCGGACCCAGGCCGATCGTGGGCGGGGCGCCAGCCATCCGGCCGAGATTCCCGCCAAGGGCTGGAAAGACATCGCGCTGCGCACCTATCGCGACATCGGCGAGAACCGACTGCCGCTGATCGCGGCGGGCGTGACGTTCTTCACCCTGCTGGCGATCTTCCCGGCTGTGGCGGCGCTGGTCTCCTGCTACGGCCTCGTAGCCGACGCCTCGACCATCAACGATCAACTTGCCAGCCTCCAAGGCATCATGCCCCAGGGCGCCCTCGACATCCTCGACGATCAGGTCAAGCGTCTGAACGAGAAGGGCAACACCGCGCTGGGCTTGAGCCTGATCGTCAGCATCGCCCTGTCGGTCTGGAGCGCCAATGGCGGCGTGAAGCACGTCTTCGACGCGCTCAACATCGTCTACAACGAGCGCGAGAAGCGCAATTTCGTCCTGCTCAACGTGGTCTCCCTCGGCTTCACCGCGGGAGCGCTGGCCTTCCTGATCCTGGCTCTGGCCGCGGTCGTGGTGCTGCCTGTGGTGCTGACTTATGTCGGGCTCGGCACCGATGCGTGGTGGCTGACCCTGGTGCGCTGGCCGGCGCTGCTCGTGGCGGTCCTGCTCGGGCTCGCCATGCTCTACCGCTACGGCCCGAGCCGGGACGCGCCGCGCTGGCGCTGGGTGACGCCCGGGGGCGCATCGGCCGCCCTGCTGTGGCTCGTCGCCTCGCTGCTGTTCTCCTGGTACGTCGCCCATTTCGGCAGCTACAACAAGACCTACGGCTCGCTCGGCGCGGCCATCGGCTTCATGACCTGGATCTGGATCTCCACCATGATCGTGCTCGCCGGCGCCCAGCTGAATGCCGAGATGGAGCACCAGACCGCCGAGGATACGACGGTGGGCGAGCCCCAACCGCTGGGCACGCGCCGGGCTCGGATGGCGGATTCCGTGGGGGCCGCCGCCGCGTGAGGCGACCGGCGCACCGCTCGCCGTGATCGGTGCGTTGCCGGTGCCTCGCCCGGATGCGGAGGCGGGGAACCCGGGCGCACGGACGAGCGCGCCGATGTTGACGCGCGACCTGATGCGCTTGCCCTGGGTGTCGTTTCTAGAATAATATTTGATTGTACCGTTGCATCATCGGCGGTCGGAGATGGGCTTCTAAATTGCTGGCGCCTTATTTATTCCGAATATACGTCTTCTTTGTTTTGAGCATATACAATCAGCTGCCAAATTTTTACGTGCTGAACGGTGTCCGATGTGCGTTGCTGCGCACTATTGGCGTTCGAATCGGGGCAAGATCCCATATTTCAAGTCCGCTCGTTTTCGAGCAAAGTCTCGGCGAAGAGACGGTACGCGGCCTTACGATCGGGTATCAAACGTTTGTCAATTCCGAAGTCCGGTTTGCGTGCCGAAATTCTCGGATCGCGATCGGCAATCGATGCATGATCGGTCCCAGGGTAAGCTTCGAAACATCGACCCATAATCTTGTGATTGAAGATTTTCATGATCGTGTCGATGAGACGCGTCTGACTTTCCATAGAGACATCGTCGTGCGCGATGGGGTCTGGATCGGGGTCGGCGCCATCATCTTGTGCGGTGTCACGATCGGAGAGCAATCGATCGTTGCGGCCGGTTCAGTCGTAACCAGAGATGTGGAGGCGGGAATATTGGTCGGCGGTGTTCCGGCGAGGATGATCAGGCGGATCGTCGCGTAGCGACATCAAACGTTGCGCCGGAGTCCCCGGTTTCGATCGGGTGCCCCATCCTGGGCCGAGCCCATGCGGCGACTCGCGCGGCACCGGCGGATTGAAGGCCCGGCCCGGACCCACGGCGATACGCCGCGTCGCCGGATCGGGGCCGTGTCCCTTGCCTTGGGCTCGCGGCGGCCGATCTGAGCAGCATCAGGATTCCGGTTCGGGCTCACCGACACACTATGCACATTCACCTCGACGCGCTCGGCGGCGTGGCCGGCGACATGTTCGCTGCCGCGCTGCTGGATGCCTTTCCCGAGCATCTGGATGGCGTGCGCGCGAGCGTGCGGGCGGTCGATCCGCGCATCGCCTGCGCGGCGTCCGCGCACAATGACGGCATCCTGCGGGGCTCGCGCTTCGCGGTCTCGGATCCCGGGGCGGAGGCAGCGCCTGCACCGCATCGGCATGGCGGCCACGCGGACCACCACCATCACGACCATCACCATCACGATCACCCGCACAGCCACGCCCACGATCCGGCGCATCACGGCCACCGGCCCTGGTCCGAGATCCGTGCGGAGCTGGAGCGGGCGGAGCTCGCGCCGGCCGTCCGGGCGCATGCGCTCGCGATCTTCGGGCACCTCGCCGAGGCGGAGGCCCGGGTCCATGGCATCGCGGTCGACGCGGTGGCGTTCCACGAGGTCGGCGCCTACGATTCGATCGCCGACATCGTCGCCGCCGCCCACCTGATCGCCGCGCTGGACGTGCGGAGCTGGAGCGTCTCGGCCCTGCCGCTGGGTTCCGGGCGGGTCCGGACCCAGCACGGTCCCCTGCCGGTGCCGGCCCCCGCCACCACGCTGCTCCTCGAAGGCTTTCCGACCCTCGACGACGGGATTGCGGGCGAGCGCGTGACCCCCACCGGCGCCGCGATCCTGCGCCATCTCTGCGGCCTCGATCCCGGGCGCGGCCGGCCCTCCTTCACGATCGGGCGGAGCGGCATCGGCTTCGGCACAAAGGTCCTGCCGGGCCTCAGCAATTGCCTGCGCGTCCTGGTACTCGACGAGGCAGCCGCATCCCGGCCGGACCGGGGCGAGCTCGCCGTCCTCGCGTTCGAGATCGACGATCAGTCGGGCGAGGACCTGGCCATGGGTCTCGACCGCCTGCGCGCGGAGCCCGGCGTGCGCGACGTCGTGCAGATGCCGGTCCTGGGTAAGAAGGGCCGGATGATGGCCCATATCCAGGTCCTGGTTCAGCCCGAGAGCCTGGAGGCGGCGATCGCCGCCTGCTTTCGCGAGACCACCACGATCGGGCTGCGCCACCACCGGGTCGCGCGCGCGGTGCTCGACCGCGAGGCCGTGACGGTCGCGCCGGAGGGGCACTCGGTCCGGGTCAAGGTGGTCGACCGGCCGGGCCGGGGCACCGCCAAGGCCGAGGCCGACGACGCCCTGCGCCAAGCGGGCCAGGCCGACCGGGCGCGCCTGCGCCGCGAGGCCGAGGCCCTCGCCCTGCAACAAATCACGCAAGAGTTCACGAAGGAGGAGCGGTGACGCGCGCGCATCTCGAAGCCGTGCTGGCGGAACTCGGGCCCGTCGCGGTGGCGGGAAGCGGTGGGGTCGACAGCCTGACGCTGGCCACCCTCGCCCACCGGCTGGCGCCGCGCGCGGTCTTCGTGGTCCACGCGGTCTCCCCCGCCGTGCCCGGCGAGGCGACCGCGCGGGTCCGGGCCGAGGCCGCCCGGGAGGGCTGGGACCTGCGGGTGATCGAGGCCGGCGAGTTCGCCGACCCGGCCTACCGGGCCAACCCCGTGAACCGCTGCTTCTTCTGCAAGACCAACCTGTACGGGGCGATCCGCAGCGTCACCGAGCGGCAGATCCTGTCCGGCGCCAATCGCGACGACCTCGGCGAGTACCGCCCCGGCCTCGACGCCGCCCGGGAGCACGGGGTGCGCCACCCCTACGTGGAGGCGGGCCTCGACAAAGCGGCCGTCCGGGCGCTCGCCCGCGACCTCGGCCTCGGGACTGTGGCCGACTTGCCGTCCGCGCCGTGCCTGTCGAGCCGGGTCGAGACCGGCATCCCGATCGAGCCCGAGACCCTGGGTTTCATCCACGCGGTCGAGCGGCTGGTCGGCGGCGCCCTCGATGCCGGCACGGGCGCCGGCCGGGCCGTCCGCTGCCGGGTGCGCGCCGAGGGCGTGGTGGTGGAACTCGATGCCGGCAGCCTCGCCGCCCTGGACTCGACGCGGCGCGAAAAGCTCGGGGCCGGCATCCGGGAGATCGCGCCGCCGCGGCTGTCCGGCCCGGTCCGGTTCGCCCCCTACCGGGTCGGCAGCGCCTTCCTGACCGGAGCCTCCCCGACATGAGCGTTGCGGACGAGTTCACCCTCGACTTCGCCCGGCCTGAGCGGATCGGCCTGGAGGAGGCGATCTTCTGCGCCGGCAAGAGCCCTGAGCAGATCGACGCGATCCTGGTCGCCGCCGGGGACCGGGGCGCCTCGCTGCTCCTGACCCGGCTCGACCCGGAGAAGTGCTCCCGCCTCGGGCAAGCGGCGCGGCTCGACTATTGTCCGGTCTCGCGCACGGCGGTGTTCGGGCAGCCCCCGGCCGTCGCCGGTCCGGCCCGGGTCGCCGTCGTTGCGGCCGGGACCTCGGACGTCCCGGTCGCCCGGGAGGCCCTGCGCACGCTCGGCTATGCCGGCCGGGCCGCGACGCTGTTCGCCGATGTCGGCGTCGCCGGCCTGTGGCGGCTGACCACGCGACTGGAGGAGATCCGGGCGCATCCGGTGGTGATCGTCGCCGCCGGAATGGATGCGGCGCTGCCGAGCGTGGTCGGCGGCCTCGTGGCCGGCGCGGTGATCGCGGTGCCGACCTCCGTGGGCTACGGCGTCGCCGCGGGCGGGCGCGCGGCCCTCGACGCGGTGCTGGCGAGCTGCGCCCCCGGGATCACGGTGGTCAATATCGACAACGGGTACGGGGCGGCCTGTGCCGCCCTGCGTCTGCTCAACGCGGCGAGCCGCCTCGCCCAGGAGGCCGAACGATGATGTCCCGCCACCCGTTACCGCACGAACCCCAATTCTTCCCGAACGGAGATATCCGATGGAACGCCGCAGCTTCCTCCAGGGCGCCGTGCTCGGCGCGGGCATCACGGGAACAGGCCTCGCGGGCGCCGGCAGCGCAGGTGCTGCCGTGAGCGTCCCGCCGCTTCCGAACACCCGGCCGCAGGACCCGGCCGACCTGCCGCTGATCTCCGATCCGGGCGAGCGCCGGGGCGAGATGCTCTACCGCACCTTCGGGCGAACGTCCGAAAAGATCTCGGCGATCGGGATGGGCGGGTTCCACCTCGGCAAGAGCGCGGTGACCGACGACGAGGCGACCAGGCTGATCCACGAGGGCGTCGATCGCGGCATCACCTTCATGGACAATTGCTGGGACTACAACGACGGCCGCTCCGAGCTGCGCATGGGCGCGGCGCTGGCCCAGGGTGGCTACCGGGACAAGGTCTTCCTGATGTCCAAGATGGACGGGCGGACCAAGGAAGAGGCGCTCAAGCAGATCGACCAGTCGCTCCTGCGCCTGCGCACCGACCGGATCGACCTCGTCCAGCACCACGAGATCCTGCGCTACGACGACCCGGACCGCGTCTTCGCGGAGGGCGGTGCCATGGAGGGCTTCCTGGAAGCCAAGAAGCAGGGGAAGCTGCGCTATATCGGCTTCACCGGCCACAAGGACCCGCGCATCCACCTGCAGATGCTGGCGGTGGCGCAGGAGCGCGGCTTCCAGTTCGATTCCTGCCAGATGCCGCTCAACGTGATGGACGCGCATTTCCGCTCGTTCGGCCATCTCGTGCTGCCGCACCTCGTGGCCGAGGGCATCGCGCCGCTCGCCATGAAGACCTTCGGCGACGGGGTGATCCTGAAGGCCGACGCGCCGATCAAGCCGCTGGAATACCTGCACTTCTCGCTGAACCTGCCGGTCTCGGTGGTGATCACCGGCATCCAGAACCAGCGCGATCTCGACCAGGCCTTCGAGGCGGTGAAGACCTTCAAGCCGATGGACAAGGCGGCGGTGGCCGAATTGCTGTCGCGCGCGAAGCCCTACGCGCTGGAGGGCAAGTACGAGCTATTCAAGACGAGCGCGACCTTCGACGGCACCGCCAAGAACGCCGCCTGGCTCGGCGAGGACGTGCAGAGCGTGAAGAAGCTCGCGCCGACGATGGAGTAAGGGCAGCCCGGGGGCCGGGCGCCCTTGCCCGCCCTCAGGCCACATCCTCCAGCTGGATCGGCAGCTTGCGGATCCGGCGCCCGGTGGCGTGGTGCACGGCGTTGGCGATGGCCGCGTTGACGCCGATGATGCCGAGCTCGCCCAGGCCCTTGAGGCCGAGGGCGTCGACCTGATCGTCCGGGTCCGGCACCAGCAGCGCCTCGACCTCCGGGGCGTCGGCCGAGGTCGGGACGAGATACTCGGCGAGATCCGGATTGCGGTAGGCGGCTCCGTCCAGCACGGTCTCCTCGAGCAGCGCCGAGCCGAGGCCCCAGATCATCCCGCCGGTGAGCTGGCTCCGGGCGGTCAGCGGGTTGAGGATCCGCCCCGCCGCGAAGGCGCCCGTGAGCCGGGCCACCCGGATCTCTCCCGTCTCGCCATGGACGTGGACCTCCGCGAACTGGGCCCCGAACCCCCAGGAGACCGAGCGCCCGCCCCCGCCGAAGGCCAGCCCGATATGGCCTTGCCGCAGGCTCGCCAGCGCCTTCTCCCGGTCGCCGCCCGCGGGCACGAACTCGGCCAGCGTCTCGACCCCCGCGGGGCCGATCGCGTCGGCCAGCGCGACGCCGGTGCCGTCCGGGGCTGAAAGCCGCCCGCCCGCCAGCGACAGGGCGCCCGGGTCCTGCCCAGCAAGCCCGCCGCCGGAGGCGGTCGCCGCCCGGGCCAGGTTCTCCCGGATCTGATCGCAGCCCAGCGCCAGGGCGTTCATCAGGCTCGTGGTCGTGCTCGACCCGCCCGAGATGCCGGCCGCCGGTAGCGCCGTGTCGCCGAGCCGGACCGTCACCCGCTCCACCGGCACGCCGAGACCCTCGGCCGCCCCCATGGCCAACAGCGTGGTGATGCCGTTGCCGATCTCGTGATGGGCGCAGGCGACCTCCGCGGTCCCGTCCGGGTTCAGCCGCACCCGCATCGTCGCGGCCGCGATCTTCACCGGCCGCACCGAGGCCGCGCAGCCCAGTCCCACCCGCCAGGGCCCGTCCCGCATCGTGCCCGGGCGCGGTGCCCGGCGGCCCCAGCCGAAAGCCCGCGCGCCGGCGTCGAAGCAGGCCATCAGCGGCCGGGTCGAGAACGGCTTGCCGGAGACGGGATCGATCGGGGTGTCGTTCAGCCGCCGCAGGGCGATCGGATCCATCCCGAGGGCCACGGCCGCCTCGTCGGCGGCGCTCTCCAGGGCGAACAGATAGGGTACCTCCGGCGGCGCCCGCATCGGCCCCGGCGTGTTGCGGTCGACCCGCACCGCCCGCTCCTCGGTTCGGATCGCCGGGCAGGCGTAGAGGCTGGCGGTGACCTCGGCGCCTTCCATGACGAACGGATCGAACCGCGACGTGACCGTCTCGGCCTCGTGCACCAGGGCGGTGAACCGGCCGTCGCGGTCGGTCCCGAGCCGGATGTCGTGACGCGATTCCGGCCGGTAATTGGCGATGGTGAAGCATTGCCGCCGAGTTGGCACCAGCGACACCGGCCGACCGAGACGTCTGGCCGCCAGGGCGACCAGGGCCGTGTGCTGCGACAGGGCGAATTTCGAGCCGAAATGGCCGCCGATCAGCCCGGATACGACCCGAACCTGTGTGGGGTCGAGGCCGAGCTGCGCTGCGAGCCCGTGCTGCACGGCGCCGACATAGCGGGTCGGCTCGTGCACAGTGAGCCTGTCGCCGTCCCAGGCGGCCCGGGTGGTGAACAGCTCGATCGGGTTGTGGTGCTGGACCGGGGTCTCGTAGCGCGCCTCGACCCGGATGGCGGCGTTGCGCCATCCGGCCTCGGCGTCGCCCCGGGCGATATCTTCGTGCTGAGCCTTGAGGTCCGCCAGCCGGACGGTCTCGGCCCCGGCCGCGTCGAAGCCGCCGGCGGCGGGCTCCTCCGCGTAGGAGACCCGAACCGCACCGGCGGCCTCCTCGGCCGCCTCCTGGGTCTCAGCCACGACCAGGGCTACGATCTGGCCCGCATAGGCCACCGCGTCGGAATCCAGCGGCCGGTGCGAGCTGTTGGCGTAGCCGCCGGCCATCAGGTGCTTCACCGGTGCCACCGCCCCGGCGAACGCCCGGTGGGTGAAGATCCCCAGCACCCCCGGCACCCGCTCGGCGGCGCCGAGGGCGAACCCGGTGACCCGGCCCCGGGCGATGGTGCTGGTGACCAGGGCGGCATAGGCCATCGTTTCCGGACCGGTCCGGTCGGAGGCGTAGAGCGCCCGTCCGGTCACCTTGTCGGGGCCCTCGACCCGGGTATGGGCCGTCCCGAGGATTCTCTGGGGGGCCTGCGTACCTGATTCCATGTTGGCGCTCCCGATCCGCAGTCTCGTTCGGGAGCAATCGCCGAGGCGGCCGCCCGGCTCCGCGTCCGAGCGCCGGGGCGACACCATGCAGCGGCGGGGCAGTTTTGGGGCTGCCCCGCCGCTTCGGATGGTGATCCTACAGGATCAGTCGACCACCTTGCCGTCCGGGCCGACCTTGACCGTCTGCTCCTTGTCGGCGCCGGCCACCTTGATCTCGTACTCGACCGCGGAGCCCTCCTTCTCGACCTCGGCCTCGTAGGCCTTGCCGCCGCCCGCCTTCTGCTCGGCGATGACCAGCGCGTCCTTGAGCGAGGTCTTGGCGTTCTGGAAGTCGGCGGGCTTCAGCCGGGTGAAGTAGCGCTCGATCGGCTGGTTCTCGGTCTTGTACAGGGCGCCGGTATCGGCGTTGATGCCGTATTCCACCAGCTTGCCGCTCGGGTAGACGACCTTGATCGCGTAGTGGGCCGGGTCCTTGCTGCCTGCCTTCTCGAAATCGGCGTCGATGGCGCGGCCGCCCTTCTCGTCGCCCTGCGCCTGGGCTGTGGTCAGTGCCTGAGCAAGGCTGACCTTGGCGACCTTGGCGACCTTCCACTCCTTCAGGTTGCTGTCGGTCTGGGTGGCGGTCTGGGCCAGGGCGAAGCTCGTGGAGAGCGCGAGCAGGCCGGCCGCGGTGGCAAAGCGTTTGATCATGGCGGGTTTCCCTTTGCGGGTTCGATCTTGGTGGCTTGGGTCTTGGGACCGAGAAACGCCGAGGCCCGGATGAGGTTTCCGCCGATGGGAAAAAACGCACCGCTTGATCGGAGGGCCGCGGATCCCTAGCACCGCTCCCAACCGCGACATGGCCCGAAGCGACATGGCCAGAGGATTGCGTCGCCCCGCCCGGAATGCGCGACAACGAAGGAAGACAGCCCGTGCTCGATCAGATCGGCGAGATCGACCCGCCCCAGCGGCTCCTGATGGGGCCGGGCCCCGTCAATGCCCATCCACGCGTGCTGCGCGCCATGTCGGCCGACCTGCTCGGGCAGTTCGACCCCGAGATGACCGCCTATATGAACGAGGTGATGGCGCTCTACCGCCCGATCTTCGGCACCGAGAACCGCTGGACATTCCTGGTCGACGGCACGGCGCGGGCCGGGATCGAGGCGGCTCTGGTGAGCCTGGTCGCCCCCGGCGAGCGGGTGCTGGTGGTCAATTTCGGCCGGTTCGGCCTGCTGCTCACCGAGATCCTGGAGCGGGTTGGCGCCGTGGTCGAGACGGTGGACGCGCCGTGGGGCGAGGTCGTGTCCCTGGAGGCGATCGCCGCCGCTGTGGAGCGCTTCGGCCCGAAGGTCGTGGCCACCGTCCACGGCGACACCTCGACCACCATGGCCCAGCCCCTTGACGGGCTCGGCGCGCTCTGCCGCCGGGCCGGCGCCCTCTCCTATGTCGACGCCACCGCGACCATCGGGGGCATGGAAATCGCCGCCGACCGCTGGGGCGTCGACGTGGTCACCGGCGGCCTGCAGAAATGCCTCGGCGGCCCCTCGGGCTCGTCGCCGATCACCGTCTCGGCGGCAGCGGCCGAGCGGATCTTTTCCCGGCGCCATGTCGAGCACGGCATCCGCCGGGACGACATCGACGACGGCTTGGGCGTGCGGATCGGTTCGAACTACTTCGACCTCGCCATGATCATGGATTACTGGTCGGAGAAGCGGCTGAACCACCACACCGAGGCGACCACGATGCTCTACGGCGCCCGGGAATGCGCCCGGGTGCTGCTGGGCGAGGGGCTGGAGGCCTGCCACCGCCGGCATGCGGCCGCCGGGCGCGCGGTCGCGGCGGGCATCCGGGCGATGGGGCTCACCGTGTTCGGCGACGACCGGTACCGGATGACCAACGTCACCGCGCTCCACATCCCGGACGGGATCGACGGCGAGGCGGTGCGGCGCCGGATGCGGGAGGATTTCGAGATCGAGATCGGCACCGCCTTCGGGCCGCTGGCCGGCAAGGTCTGGCGGATCGGCGCGATGGGCTACAACGCCCGCAAGCACAAGGTGCTGATCACCCTGGGCGCCCTGGAGGCGGTCCTGCGGGCGGAAGGCTTCTCCGTCCCGCCGGGCGCCGGCGTCGCGGCGGCCCTGGCCGCCTGGACCGAGAGCGCGGCCGCCTGACCGCGGCGCGTCCCGGGATCGACCTTACCGGCCGCGGGAGCGTATGGCTGGCCCGAGGCGTCGCCCGTCACTCGGATGGTGCGGCGGCCTGATCCCGGGAGACCGTGCATGCCCGACACGCCAGAAGCCGGCGCACCGCCCCAGGTTGACGGCGGCATCGAGGCGCCGGTCGTCTATTTCGAGTCCGTCTCGGCCTTCGGTGTCGGGGCGGGGATCGGGCGGATGACCCTGGAGATGGAAGTCTACGAGCCCACCACGCCGGGTGCCCCGTCGCGGACGCGGCGGCGCCTCGTCGCCCATCTGCGCGGGCCGCTGCCCGCCTTCGAAGCCCTGCGCAGCGCCGTCAACCAGATGGAAGCCATGCTGACCCCGCCCGCCGGCGAGCGGCCGAATTGAAGCCTGCGGTCGCGCAGACCGGAAGCCGGCGCCACCCCCACGGAGCACCCCATGAACGCCAACGAGCCGGAACCGCTGGACGACTTCACCCGCGTGCACGCGAAGCTCTCCGCCCTGGAGATCGTTCTGGGCGTTCTGATCGGCCGCCTGTCCGAGGAGAACCCGGAGATCCGCGAGGACGTGAAGCGCGATGTCGCCGCGATCCTGTCCGACATGCCGATCGAGGGCCCGAGCGAGGAGCTGATCGTCACCGAGGTGCGCCGGGCCGCCGCGCTCCTGACCAGCGTCTCGATCGGCTGAACCGACTTCGCTTCAGCGGGGCGGCATCCGCAACGCCCCATCGAGGCGGATCGTCTCGCCGTTCAGCATCGGGTTCTCGCAGATGTGCCGGACGAGGTCGGCATATTCCGACGGGCGGCCCAGCCGCGGCGGGAACGGCACGCTCTGGCCGAGCGCGTCCTGCACCTCCTGGGACATCCCCGCCATCATGGGCGTCTCGAAGATGCCCGGCGCGATGGTGACGACCCGGATGCCGTGGCGGGCCAGCTCCCGGGCGATCGGCAGGGTCATGGAGACCACGCCGCCCTTCGAGGCTGCGTAGGCCGCCTGCCCGATCTGCCCGTCGAAGGCCGCGATCGAGGCGGTGTTGACGATCACCCCCCGGGCACCCTCCGCATCCGGCGCCTCCTTGGCGATCGCCGCGGCGGCGAGCCGGATCATGTTGAACGTGCCGATCAGGTTGACCGACACCGCTCGGGCGAAGCTGTCGAGCCGGTGCGGGCCGTCGCGGCCGATCACCTTCTCGCCCGGCGCGATCCCGGCGCAATTGACCAGCCCGTGCAGGTGCCCGAACGCGTCGAGCGCCGTCTGGACCGCCGCCTGACCGTCCGCCTCGCTGGTGACGTCGGTGGCCGCGAACCGCGCCTGCGCGCCCAGCTCCGCGGCCACACCGGCCCGGGCCTCCCGGGCGATGTCGGCCACCACGACGCTGGCGCCCGCTGCCACGAGGCTGCGCGCCACGGCGGCGCCCAACCCCGAGCCAGCGCCGGTGACGATGTAGACGCGATCCTTGATCATCCTGGCTCCCCCCGCTCGTCAGAAGCCCCGGCGTAGCGCGGGATCGTGAAACCCGGAAGGCCATCCAAGCAGCTGGACCATTGACGTGTGAAAAATTCCCACATATGCAGGATGAAGTCATCGCGGGTTGTCGCATCTAGTTTTGCTTGTCGTTTCGCCGATAATGCAAAGTAACGAAGTGTTTCTGCTGCTGTAACGCCAGGATATCCGGCCGGCGGCACGGTCTCGTCACGGTTCTTTCCGAATCCCCGCGCCCGGGCAGCCCCGGGGCGCGACCGATCCCTCACGCCTGTTCTGGACCGCCATGCACGCACCCTGGATCGCGACGGCTGCCCGGCATTGGCGACACGGGCGGTGCGTTCGAAACCGCCTGGCCGAGCGCGGCCCGGCTCTGCGCGCGGCGCTTCGCAAAGCCGGGCCGCAGAGCGTGATCCTGGCCGGCAACTCGCATGTCGAGTTCCTCGGGGCGCCGGATTGCGGTGGCCGGCCCTGCATCAATCTCGGCATCGGCGGCAGCACCGCCGCCGATTGCGCGGCCCTTCTCGCGGACCTGCGAGCGCCGATGCGCTGCGCGGCCTCGGTGCTGATCATCGGCACCAACGACATCCTGCGCTGGCGGCATCCGGAGCGAGCCTCCACCGAACGCCGGTTCGAGGCCGAGGTCCGGCGCATCCTGCGGATCCTGGAGGTCTGGTCGGCGCAGGTCTTCGTGGCTGCGATCCCGCCGATCGGTGCCTGGGCGACGGGCCGGGATCCCACCGCCGTCGCGGCCTTCTCGGACCGCCTCGAAGCGCTCTGCCGGGCGGGCGGCCACAGCTTCTTCGACCCGTTCGCGGCCCTGCGGGACGGTGGCTCGGGGCTCGCTCGCACCGGTCTTCATCCGGATGGCGTGCATCTGGCGGATTATACCGGACTGGCCGCCGAGCTGGTCCGGCTGGTCGCCATCAGCTCGGTCTCGCCTGCACCCCGGATCCGCCCGGCGATCCCGATGGGCAGCCTCCGAGCGCTCCACGCCGCGGCCTGGGGCGTCCGCCCGTGACGTCCCGGATCGTCCGCGACGCGATCGGTCTTCGATTCGGGATCCTTTCCTCCCGAAAGTCGGAAGCCACCGTGCGGGATGATGCGCATGCGCCCGGACCGCGCCGACGCGGCGCCCGGCATCCCGTGCGCTTGTGGCCCGCGGACGAAACCCTCTGGCTCCGCGAGAACGGCGCCTGGCGCCCCCGCGCGGCCCGGCACGCCCTGCGTGCCCTGGCCTCGCTCGGCCGCAAAGGCCGCTACGCCGCGCGACCGGATGGCGGCGCCAAGATCATCGCCGGGCCGGTCAGCGCCTTGGCACTGCTGGATGCCGAGGCCGAGATCCGGTTCGTCTTCCGCGTCACCCCGCTCGGCTATGGTGAGGCCGATCTCTGAAGGCTCCGCGCGCCGACCTACTCAACCTGCGCGCCGACCGGGCATCCCTGGCCGATCACCCGGGCTAGAAAATCCATCGCCGCGCGGATCACAGGCGACCGTTTCAGGTCGGGATAGGTCACGAGCCAGACATCCCGGGACGGCGGCTTTGGCTCCACCGGGAGGTGGACCAGCGTCGGGTCGCCATCTCCGAGGAAGCGGGGCAGGACGACGGAGCCGAGGCCGGCCCGGGCCGCCTCCTTCTGGCCGAACAGGTCGCTCGCCTGGAACACGATTGGTCGGCCCGCCAGCACGGTCCGCAGCCACGCCTGCTGCGGGACGTGCTCCAGGACGGAATCGTAGCCGATGAATGTCCACTCCTCCGGGGGCGTCGCCGCTTGGTCCGGTGTCGCGTAGAGCCCGAACCGCATCACGCCGACGCGGCGGATCAGGAGATCCGGATCGTCGGGGCGGCTCAGGCGCACGGCGATCTCCGCCTCCCCGCGGTCGAGCGCCGCGATCCGGGCGGCGCCCGACAGGACCAGGGTGATGCCCGGTTGCGCACGGTGGAAGCCTGCGACCTGCGGGGCGATGAGACGAGCCGCCAGGGCGGGCGGCGCGCTGATCCGGACCGTGGCGACCGGCGATGCCGCGTAGCCCCGGGCGCGGCGCTCGATCGCCTGCACGGTCCCGGCGATTTCGGCGGCCAGGGCCGCGATGGCGATCCCCTCCGGGGTCAGCGCGACCCGGCGCGGCAGGCGCTCGATCAGCCGCAGCGCCAGGGCGTCCTCGAGGGACGCGACCCGCCAGCCGATCGTCGCGTGATCGACGCCGAGGTCCCGCGCCGCGGCGGAGAGCGAGCCGGCCCGGGCGAGGACCGCGAAGTGGTGGAGGTCCTGCCAATCGACCATCGGTGAAGTTTCGCACGGGATCCGTGAAGAGATCCCGAATTCTCGCGCAGATCAAAACGCGGTTCTCTGCCCGGGCAGGAGGTGGACCATGACGACAGCGATGATGATGGCCGGACCCGGCGGGCCGGAAGTCTTGACGGCGACCGAGATCGACCTCGGCGAACCCGGCCCGGGTGCGGTTCGCATCCGGCACTCCGTGATCGGCGTGAACTTCGTCGATATCTACTTTCGAACCGGCCTCTACCCGCTCGACGCCTATCCGGCGGTGCTGGGCTTCGAGGGGGCCGGGACGGTCGACGCCGTCGGTCCGGGGGGCGCGATGCTGAAGCCCGGCGACCGCGTCGCCTATCACGGCCAGCCGATGGGCGCCTATGCCGAGGCCCGGATCCTGCCGGCGGAACGCCTGGTGCGGCTGCCCGACGCCCTGCCCGACCACGTCGTCGGCGGCACGATGCTGCGCGGCCTGACCGCCCATATGCTGCTGCACAAGGTCCGCGCCGTCGGACCCGGCGACTGGATCCTGGTCCACGCCGCCGCCGGCGGCCTCGGACAGATCGTCACCCGCTGGGCCAAGCGCCTCGGCGCGCAGGTGATCGGCACGGTCGGCTCCGAAGGGAAGCGGGCGCTGGCGCTGGAGGCCGGGGCCGATGTGGTGCTCCTGCACGGCGCGGACGACTGGGCCGAGCGGGCCCGGGCCCTGGCGGATGGGCAGGGCGTGCATCTGGCGATCGACGGCATCGGCGGCGGCATGCTGGCCCGGACCTTCGCGGCGGTCCGGCCCTTCGGCATGGTTGCAAGCCTCGGCCAGCCGGCCGGGCCGATCCCGCCGGTCCGCGTCGAGACTCTGGGGAGCGGCCGTCCAGTCGC
The DNA here is from genome assembly GCF_001455965.1 of Methylobacterium sp. GXS13. Lineage (GTDB taxonomy): Bacteria > Pseudomonadota > Alphaproteobacteria > Rhizobiales > Beijerinckiaceae > Methylobacterium. Next base: position 71,391 of record NZ_LKKO01000018.1, on the reverse strand, counting down.
CCTCATGCGGCCGAGCGTGATCGCCTACGCCAACGATCCGACGCTGTATCAGCGCGGCAGCGTCGACTTGATCGCGGCTCTGCAAGACGGATTGATCAGTCCGATCGGGGCCGAATACGACCTTCGGGATGTGGCCCGGGCCCATGCCGATCTGGAAGGCGGGCGCACCGCGGGGCGCGTGATCCTCACGGTTTAGCGCATTATCCCAAGAGACCCCTTCGGTAACCGGTTTCTCCCTGTCTCGGGCGATGGCCTGTGTGCCCCATCACGCCGCCAGGGACGCAGCCCGTGTGTATGGGAAAGATCAAGTCTCAGGTCAGCTCGGCCTCGAGCAGCCGGTTGGTGTCGGCGACCTTGCCGGCGAGTTCCAGGATCAGGAAGCGCTGCAGGGACAGGGCGAGGTCCGGGCGCTCGCGCTCCATCCGGGCCAGGGCGGCCCGGTCGACGCCGACCACCCGGCAGGGGCTCTCGGCGATGGCGGTGGCAGTGCGCCGCCCACCCTGCACCAGCCCGATCTCGCCGATCACCGTCCCGGCCGTGGTGGTGCGCAGGCGCAGGTTCGGGCGGCCGGGCACCTCCATCTCGATGGAGACCACGCCCTGTTCGAGGAAGTACAGGCTGTCGGCCGCCTCGCCCTGGCGGAGCAGGGCCTCCCCGGCCGCCAGGGTGCGGACGGCGAGATACGGCGCGAAATCGGCCGGCGCGAGGGCGCAGCCGAGCCGGTCGGCCATGTGCTCGGCAAACAGCGCGACAGCCCCCTCCCCGCCGGAGCCAACCTCGGTGAGCAGCAGGGTCTCGGCCTCGCGCAGGGCCTCGTCCAGGGTGTCGCGCGTCCGCAGCCGCGGCCCGGCGAGACCGCCGCGCTCGACCTGCTGGCGGGCCGCCGGGCTCAGATGGACCAGGAGCACGTCGAAGCCGCGCTGCTCGGCGAGCTGGCTGATCTTGCGGAACGCGATCAGTGCCGAGCTGTCGAACCCGACGCAATCGCGGAAATCCAGGATCAGGCTGCGCAGGGTACCAGGCTCCGCGGCGGCCCGGCGATAGATCGTCTGGGCGTTGAGGAAGAACAGGTAGCCCTGCAGCGCGTAGATCCGCGTCCGGTGCCCGGATTCGCGCAGCAGCTCGGCGGTGTCGGGGGCGCGAATGATGCTGCTGCGCCGCTCCGCGCCGGACAGCGCCCGGCGTACCGCCGGGATCTGGCCGTACTGGACCGCAAAGATCAGGATCGCCAGCACGACACCGACCAGGAAGCCCACGGTGGCGCCGAACGCAGCGGTCGCCCCGCAGACTGCCAGGGCGATGCTGGTCTCCCAAACCGGGAAGGTCCGGCAGGCGAGCGCGAGGTTGACCAGCAGGCCCAGCCCGATGGCGATCAGGGCGCCGCCGGCGAGCGGGCGGGGCAGCAGCGCCAACGGGCTCGCGCCGAAGACCAGCAGCGCCGCCATCACGGCCAGCGTCAGCCACCAGCCCAGCCAATGGCTGCCGCCGATATTGTGCAGCAGCAGCGTCGAGGTTCGCCCGAAGCCCATGGCGGGGCTGCCGAACAGGCTGCCAAGCAGGTTGGCCGCTCCGGAGGCGACGAACATCCGGTCGATATCGAGCTCGCGCCGCATCTCCAGCTCGACGCTGATGACGTAGAGGATCTGGATGATGACCGCGACGACGATCTCGGTGGCGATCCGCGGCAGGATCGGCAGGAGCAGGGCGGGGTCGAGGGCCTGGAGCGCCATCGCCGCCGGGGCTTGCAGCAGCGATCCCGTGGGCAGGGCCTCGATCAGCCAGCCGGCGGCCTGCGCGGCGGCGGTGTCGATGCCTCGCCAGGCCAAGCCCAGATGTACGACGACGAGGCTCGCTAGGATGACCGTCGGGTAGGTGCCCCAATGCCTGATGCGCCGGGGCAGGTAGAAGGCGCAGAACCCGATGCCGAAGGTCAGGGCGATGCGGCCGAGCATTCCGAGGTCGATCCGGCTCGGGTCGAGCGCCGCCGGATCGAGCAGTCCGTGAATCGCGGCGGTGGGATCGTCGAGATGCGCGCCGATCTGCAGGCCGCTCTTCAGGAACAGCAGCCCGACGCCGCCGAGGAACCCGGTCAGGACCGGGTAGGGCAGGAGCTGCGCCAGCAGCGAGGCGCGCAGCGTGCCGAGCAGCGCGAAGACGATACCGGTGGCGAAGGTCGAGACCCCGCAGGCGACGAGCACGATCCGGCCGACCGTGGCGGGATCGGTGATGCCCGCGTCCCGCAGCTCTCCGGCCACCGCGGCCGCGATCGCCGCCTGCACGATCGCGGCCGCCCCGATGAAGGAGAGCGACACCAGCACGGTCCGCCGCAGCGCGACGAAGACGAGGGTGCCCAGCACGTAGGCCGCCAGCATTGCCGACATCCCGGCGACGCGGCTCTCCGCCAACGGTCCGGAAAAGATCAGCTGCGAGAAGCTGATGAGATCGAGCAGCAGCGCCATGGCGGCGACGGCCGCCGCCGCGATCGTGCGCGCGGTGCGGACCAGCGCCTGGCGCCCCTCGGTCGGCCGCCCGCCCCGAGCAGATGCCATATCGGTGGTGGTCATCGGGACGGCATCCGTATTCCGAAGGTTCGATCCAGGCCGGGACAGCAGATCGCCGGCCGCCGCATACACACGCGCAGCGGAGCGGGGGGAATCGGGCTTGGCCGCAACCTTCTAGCCCCATCGCAGCCCGGGACTTAAATTATCGTGCCGCTGGCACGGGGCGGATGACGGGCCTGTCCAACTTTCAACCGGTTCTGATGGGATCAGAACCATGCCGGAGGTCGGTCTGGGCCAGGAGGGCGGGACTGTCTCTGTGCTCGGCTTGCCAAATCTAGCGTCGGATTCCCCTCCCCCGCGCCATGCTCTAAGCCGGCTCCGCCCAGGAGCTGCCGATGCCCGCCTCGACCCCCTTGTCCCGTCCCGTGCGCGTCGCGCTTTTGCTCGCCGGCTTTGCAGGAGCCGCGCAGGCCGAGGACGCCCCGTCGATCGCCTGGCCCGAGCCCGGCGGCCGGGCGACGATCAGCCGGGCCTTCAACGGATCGCCGATCACGGTCGGCGTCTCGTCCCGGACCGGCGGGGCCATCGACAGCCTGACCTGGGGCGGCACGCAGTTCATCAACGCGCACGACCACGGCCGCGAGCTGCAATCGGCGTCTTCGTATGATGGCTACGGCGAGTGCCTGAACCCCACCGAGGCGGGCAGCGATTCCGACGGTACCGGCCCGCGCAGCACGACCCTGCTCACCGAGCTCAAGATCGGCCCCAACACGCTCCAGACGCGCGCGCAGATGGCCTACTGGATCGAGCCCGGCCGCGTGACCGGCAGTTGCCCGAAGGGACCCGGTCCCCATGCCGGTCCTCGTTCGGACGACGTCCTGGCCAAGACCGTCACCCTGGGCGCGGCGGGCGTGGCCAACGCCATCGCGTACCGGGTGACCTACATCACTGCGCAGGCCCATGCCTCGGCCACGTTCGAGGCCGCCACCGCCTACATGCCGCCGGACTTCACGGCGTTCTGGAGCCTCGACCCGGCAACGGGCCAGTCCGCGCCGCTCTCGGCCGGGCCCGCCGAGCAAGGCGTTCCGGTGATCCTGGCCACCCCCGACGGCTCCCGGGCGATGGGCGTCTACAGCCCCGCCCTCCCCCAGGCGACCGTTCCGAATGCCGGTTACGGCCGGTTCAACTTCGCGACCCTGCTGGGCCCGGGCAACGCCACGGTGAAATGGAACTGTGCCTTCCGGGAGAACAATGTCCCGGCGGGGGCGCACAGCTACACCTGCTACGTGGTGGTCGGCACCTTGCAGGATGTCCGTGCGGGCCTCGTCGCCCTGCGGTCAGCCCTGGCCGGCGGGCATCCGGCCTCCCTCCCCGCCCCCCCGGCCCCCGCACCCAGAGCGGCTGCCGCCCCGCCCGTGCGGAGCCCGGGTGTGGCGCTCTATGTCGGGACGCAGCAGGGCTGCAATGCCGGCGCGGTGACGATCGACCCGGGCTACAAGGGCTGCGCCACGGCCCCGATCGGCGCGACCCTGGGGCAGCCGTCCTCGCCCGCCGACGCGCCGGTCTATGCCGGCACCGCGGCCGGGCTCGATGTCGGCCTGGTCACCAACAACCCGCACCATCTCGACGCCGGTACGCGCCCGATCGGCTACCTCGCGGCCGCCGGCGCGGGCGGGACCCCGCTCTATGTCGGCCTGGAGGGCGGCTGCAATGCCGGGGTGGTCTCCACCAATCCGGCCCATCTCAATTGTCGCGGCGCCCCGCTGGGCATCGCGGTACGGTGAGCCGCATCCTCTCTCGCGGCGGTCGCCTCAGCGCACTTCGCTGACGCGCTTGGTCGCCCGCTTCTCCTGCTTGTAGGCGGTGATCGCCGCGGAGCAGCCGGGCGACAGGTTCTTCATGTTCGCCTTGAAGCAGGCCTCGACCTCCGGGCCGCCGGGCGCGTAGGCGCTGCAATAATCCATGTAGTCGCCGGTGCAGTGCTGCTTGAGCGCCTCGCGGGCCGGGGATTGCTCGGCCAGCGCCGCGGCCGGGCCGAGGCAGAGACCGAGGGTCAGGACGACCGCCTTGGTCAAAGTCATGGATGTCCTTGTCGCTATCCGATGATCGCGCGAGCAAGCCACGCGGTGATAAGCGCGGCACCTGGGCGCCAAGGATGGCACGACCATGACGCCCGGATGGCAAGGGTGCAGCCCGGCCATGTGTGCACAACACGAGAGCCGAATACGCATCCTATGCGTATTCGGCTCCTCCCGATCGGGTCCGGGCGGTCAGTTCGACGGGATCAGTGCGCGCCGACGCGACGGGCGGGCACGAGGTCGTTGGCGATGATCTCGCCGAACGGGCCGTCGTTGCGCGCATTGCCCGCCGCCCGGCCCGTGGTGGCGCGGAGCGGCAGCTTCGGGAAGACCAGCTCGGCGAAGCGGTAGGCTTCCTCGAGATGCGGGTAGCCCGAGAGGATGAACCGGTCGATCCCGAGATCGATGTATTCCTTCATCCGGTCGGCGACCTGATCGGCCGAGCCGACCAGTGCCGTGCCGGCGCCGCCGCGCACCAGCCCGACCCCGGCCCACAGGTTGGGCGAGACCACGAGCTTGTCGCGGTTGCCGCCGTGGAGCGCCATCATCCGGCTCTGACCGACCGAATCCTGCCGCTTCAGGGTCTCCTGCGCCTTGGCGATGGTGGCGTCGTCGAGCTTCGAGATCAGCTTCTCCGCGGCGTCCCAGGCCTCGGCCTCGGTCTCCCGGGCGATCACGTGCAGGCGGATGCCGTAGGAGAAGGTCTTGCCCTTGGCTTCCGCGGCCTGCCGGGCGGCGGCGATCTTCTCCGCGACCTGGGCCGGGGGCTCGCCCCAGGTGAGGTAGACGTCGCAATGCTCGGCCGCGACCTCCATCCCGGCGGGCGAGGAGCCGCCGAAATAGAGCGGCGGATAGGGCTTCTGCACCGGCGGGAAGATCACCCGGCCGTTCTCGGTGCGCAGGTGCTGGCCCTGGAAGGTCACGGTCTCGCCCGAGAGCAGCCCGCGCCAGATCGTCAGGAACTCGTTGGTGACGGCGTAGCGCTCGTCATGGGACAGGAATACGCCGTCCCCGGCCAGCTCCACCGGATCGCCGCCGGTGACGACGTTGATCAGGAGACGCCCGTCCGAAATCCGGTCGAGGGTCGCGGTCATGCGGGCTGCCGCGGAGGGCTCCATCAGGCCCGGCCGCACCGCCACTAGGAAGCGCAGCCGCTTGGTCAGCGGCACCAGCGCGGAGGCGACGATCCAGGAATCCTCGCAGGAGCGCCCGGTCGGCAACAGCACGCCGTAATATCCGAGCTCATCGGCGCCCTGGGCGATCTGCCGAAGATAGTTGATCGAGACCTCCCGAGCCCCTTCCTGGGCGCCGAGATAACGGCCGTCGCCGTGGGTCGGCAGGAACCAGAGTACGTCGGCGCGCCCGTCATGCGTCGTGGTCATCAGGGTCTCCATTGCGGTTGCAAGCCGGGTGCGGAAAAGCCGGATCCGACTTCTCGCATCCGGCGATCATCAAGAGCTAGGGCAGGCCGCCGATTCCGGGAAACGGCGGCCCGATGTCAGATGTCCGTTTGTGCGCCGAGCAGATGATCGAGGATACGCCCCTCCAGCCGGGCCAGATCCGGATCCCCGCGCCGGCGCGGGCGCGGCACGTCGACCCGCAGGTCGAGGGCGATGCGTCCGGCCTCGACGACCAGGATGCGATCGGCCATCGCCACCGCCTCGGCCACGTCGTGGGTGACCAGCAGCGCGGTGAAGCCCTGCGCCAGCCAGATCCGCTCGATCAGATCCTGCATGCCGATGCGGGTGAGGGCATCGAGGGCGCCCAGCGGCTCGTCGAGGGCCAACAAGCCCGGCCGGCTCACCAGCGCCCGGGCCAGTGCCACGCGCTGCCGCTGGCCGCCCGACAGGGTCAGCGGCCATTGCCCGGCCTTGTCGGCCAAGCCGACCTCAGCGAGCGCCGCCAGCGCCCGCTCCCGGCGCTCGGCCCGGGAGCCGTGGCCGGAGAGGCCGACCGCGACGTTGTCCACCACCCGAGCCCAGGGCAGCAGGCGCGGCTCCTGGAACATGATCCGCTTCGGCGGCTCGCTCCGGCGCGGGCCGGTCTCCGGCCCTTCGAGCACGATCCGGCCGCCGGTGGGCGTCTCCAACCCGAGGATCAGGCGGAGCAACGTGCTCTTGCCGCAGCCGGAGCGCCCGACCACGGCGGTGAATCCGCCGGCCGGCAGGAAGAGGTCGAGCCCCTCGATGACGGCGTGGCCGTCGAAGCTCTTGCGGAGGTCGCGGGCCGTCACCGCAATGCCGCGGCCGGCGGCCTCCGCCGGCTGGCGCGCCGACGCGGGCGTCGGGGGCACGGTGGCCCGGGTCTCGGGGAGGGGATCGGCCGGAGCCTCGCGGCGAAGGGCGTCGAGCAGCATCAGGCGCTCCTGTAGGCGGGGTTCCAGGCGAGGCAGGCGCGCTCGAGCTGACGCGTCAGCGCATCCGCGAGCTTGCCCAGGGCGGCGTAGATCAGGATCGCCAGCACGACGACGTCGACCAGCATGAACTCACGGGCCTGCATGGCCATGTAGCCGAGCCCCGAGGAAGCGGAGATCGTCTCGGCAACGATCAGCGTCAGCCACATGATCCCCAGCGCGTAGCGTAAGCCGACGAAGATCGATGGGAGGGCGCCGGGCAGTACCACCTTGGTGAACAGCTCCGTGCGCGACATGCCGTAGACGCGACCCATCTCCACCAGCGCCGGGTCCACCGAGCGGATACCGTGCAGGGTGTTGGCGTAGATCGGGAAGAACACGCCGAGCGCCACCAGGAACAGCTTGGCCTCCTCGCCGATGCCGAACCACAGGATCACCAGCGGGATCAGCGACAGATGCGGTACGTTGCGCACCATCTGCACCGAGGTGTCGGTCAGCCGCTCTGACAGGCGCGAGAGGCCGTTGGCGAGGCCCAGCGGGTGGCCGATGCCGCCGCCGACCGCGAAGCCCGACAGCGCCCGCAGGGTGCTGACCCAGAGGTTGGTCCAGAGCTCTCCGGTGCGCGCAGCCTCCCAGCCGGCCCGGACCACGTCCAGGGGCGCCGGCATGAATCGGTTGGAGACGAGGCCTGTCGAGACCGCTGCCTGCCAGCCCAGGAGGATCGCGACCGGCAGGAGCCAGGGTACGGCCGTGTCGCGCAGGCGACCGAGAGGGGTGGGGCGCATCATCGATTCTCCGCCCGGCGTTCGGGCTGTGTCCAGACCGCATCGGCCACGCGGATCGGCTTCGGCAGAAGGCCGAGGCCGTGGAAGGCGTCCGCCACCCGCTGCTGGTCGGCGATCGCCGCGGCATCCAGGGGCGTGACCCCATAGGACAGGCGGTCGAGGGCGACGCGGAGCACGGGGGCTGGAATGCCCACGGAGGGCGCAAGTTCCGCCGCCACGGTGTCGGCATGGCCTTCCGCCCAGGTATCCACCTCCCCGATTGCCTTGAGCACGACCGAGACGACCTCCGGGCTGGCATCTGTGAAGCCGCGGCGGGACAGGTAGAACTGGCGGTTGGGGGCAAGCCCCTGCGCGTCCGCCAGCACCTGGGCGCCGGTGGCCCGTTCTGCGGCGGCGAGATAGGGATCCCAGATCGCCCAGGCGTCGACGGAGCCGCGCACGAAGGCGGCGTTGGCGTCCGCCGGGGCCAGGAAGGCGAACTTCACCGCATCGTAGGGCAGGCCGGCCTGCTCCAGGGCGCGCACCACCAGGAAGTGGACGTTCGAGCCTTTGTTGAGGGCCAGCGTCCGGCCGCGCAGGTCGGCGACACTGCGCACCGGGCTATCCTTGGGGACCAGGATCGCTTCGCCCCGGGGGGCCGGGGGGGGGGTGGCGACGTAGCGCAGGTCCGCGCTCGCGGCCTGCGCGAAGATCGGCGGCGCCTCGCCGGCCGAGCCGAAATCGACCGCCCCAGCATTCAGGGCCTCCATCAGCGGGGGGCCGGACGGGAATTCCGACCATGCCACCGTGTAGCCGAGGGGCTGGAGCGCCTTCTCGAGGGTGCCGCGGCCCTTCAGCAGGACGAGGGAGCCGTATTTCTGGTAGCCGACCCGGACGGCGCCGCCCGCGGCCCGGGCCGGGCGCAGGGCGCCAGCCGCCGCGAGGCCGAGCCCTGCGGACAGGAGGTGGCGCCGGCTCGGGGCGAGCCCGAATAGCCCCAAAGGAGATGATCTCTCGGTCATGGATCTCAGCCGTTTCGGGCAGGCGCCGTCCAGACCGCGTCGGCGATGCGGATCGGCTTCGGGATCAGCTTCAGGGCGTGGAACCGGTCGGCGACGGCCTGCTGCTCGGCGATGATCCGTTCGGTCATTGGGCCGATCACGTACTCGGCGCGGTCCACCGCCCGGCGCGTAGCCGGCAGCGGCACGCCGGTGCCCTGGGACAGGAGCGCGGCCACCGCGCCGCGGTTCTGCCGGCACCAAGCCGCGACCTCGCTCAGGGCGTCGATTGTCGCGACGAGCACCGCTCCCTGCGTCTCCGCAAAGGCCCGGCGTGCCAGGAAGAAATTGTTCTGCGGCGTGATCTCGGTGGCGAGGGCGAGCACCCGCACTCCGTCGCCCTCCTCGGCGATGGCAAGATATGGGTCCCAGATCGTCCAGGCATCGACGCTGCCGCGGGTGAAGGCCGCCGCCGCGTCGGCGGGCGCCAGGGTCACCGGCTCGATGTCGGCGTAGCGCAGGCCCGCCTTCTCCAGGGCCGCGACCGTCAGGTTGTGGGCGCTGGAGGCCTTGGCGAAGGCGACGCGCTTGCCCTTGAGGTCGGCGAGGCTGCGCACGGGCGAGCCCTTGGGCAGCAGGATCCCGATGCCGGAACTACCGCCCTCCTGGGCCGCTGCGTAGACGAGGCTCGACCGGGCCGCCTGGGCGAAGATCGGCGGTGCGTCGCCGGTCTGGCCGAAATCGATCCCGTCGAGGGACAGGGCCTCCAGCAGCGGCGGCCCGAACGAGAACTCGACCCAGCGCACCGTGTGGCCGAGAGGCTCCAGGCGCCGCTCGATGATGCCCTGCTGCTTGGCGACGACCAAAATCCCGTTCTTCTGGTAGCCGATGCGCAGCACGCCGGGCCGTCCCGGCCGGGCGCCCCGCAGGGCCGGGACGGCCGCAAGGGATGCGGCCAGGAAGGTGCGGCGGTCGAGCATCGTCGGGCTCACTCGGCGGCGGCGAGCTCGGCCGGGCCGGTCGCCGCCGACGCCCGGTGCAGGAGCAGGGCGGCGAGCTGGCCGCCGGCCTCGGCGGCGCGGGCGCGCACGCCGGCCTCAGTCAGCACGCCGTCGCTGAAATCCGCGTCGGACGCGTAGACCGCGGTCGGGATCTGGAGGGCGCCGAAGAAACCGAACAGCGGCCGGAAGGCGTGCTCGACCACCAGGGCATGCCGCGCTCCGCCCCCGGTCGCCACGATGGCCACGGGCTTGCCGGCGAGCGCGGTGGGATCGACCAGATCGAACAGGTGCTTGAACAGGCCGGTATAGGCGCCCTTGTAGACCGGCGAGCCGACCACGAGCCCATCCGCCTCCTCGATGGCGTCGAGCACCCGGCGGGCGGGCAGCGGCAGCTGGTCCCGGGTCCAGGCGGCCCCGAGGCCGGAACCGGCATCGACGAAGTCGAAGATGCGCCCGTCGAACGCCGCCTGCGCGCAGGCCTCGTGCAGCACCGCATCGACCAGCGTGCGGGTCTTGGACGGGCGCTGAACGTTCGCGCTCAGCCCGACGAGTCTCGGTCGTGTCATTGCAGAAGCCTTGCGACAATGCCGGCCCGCCCTGCTCGGTGAGGAGCGGCTGAGGCGTGATCGGATATCCAAATAGAGCGCTAGAATTGCTGACTGCGCTGCACGGCGTCAATGAAACGGCTTTCCCAATTCATTCCGAATAGAAAAATGTTCTCCTCGGAATAGGCGCTTTGAAGCCTGATTTCATCTCGCCCTTGGGTGGCGCTGCGTGTGGATTGCGGCTCCGCGCACGCGTCAATCGGATTTCGAGCTGGTTTTGATCTCTCAATATGGAGTCGGAGAGATAAAAATACTTCAGATCTGCGCATCGGGAGGCGGATCGTTCTGTCGGGTTGATCCGGCCGCCGGAGGGGCGAGCGCGTAAGCTGGAAAGGCCTCTGGACATGCAAGGCACGTCATTTCGGTCGGGACGGAGTCGTCCGGATTCTGAGGTTTCAGCTCACGCGTTCCGGCCCTGACCGTCCGATCCGCGCACGAAAAAGGGCCAGCCGTGGCGGCTGGCCCTGCGTCTCGCGACGACTCGTCCGTGCAGCGTTTGCGCGCCCGTCACCGGATCGGCGGTGAGCGCGCCCGGGTTTACTCGGCCGCGGTCATCTCGGCGGTGAAGTGGCCGCACCAATCATTGTTCGTCACGACCGGCCACAAGCCCTTGGACTCGGGCGCCGGCTGACTCACGGGGGGGTTGAAGCGGCACAGGCCGGCATCGCCCTGGGCGTTCGCGCCGTTGCCCTTGTGCTCGTCGAAGAACTTGCAGCTCTCGCAGTTTGCGCTGGCCATGTCTCGATGCTCCCGTGTCGGTTCGGCGGCGTGCCGTTCTCTCTTGCGAATTAGAACAGCTACAATCTGCTGGTCAACCCACGACTGCGTGTCTGGTTCCATGTCGGGGCCGTGCGCTTGGTGTCAGTGCCGGCTCCGCGCGGCTGCCGAGAGGGGCTGGCGACCTGGGGCGACGTGGGACGATTCGGGCTCCGGCCGCCCCTCCCCCCTGCCCAGCCCGGATCGCCCACCCTCAAACGCAATCGGCGCGCGCGGATGCTCCGCGCGCGCCGATCCTTGTCGGTTTCCGCCCACGAGCCCACCGGTGATGGGTTCGCAGGCTCTGCCGTGATGCGCTCGATGTCAGAGGCTTCCCGGACCCTTGGCCAGGCCGCCCAGGGTGAACAGGTCGACCGAGAGCTTCGCGCCGATGACGAAGGCGTCGGGGATCGGCTTCGGCCGGAGCGGGAAGCGGGTCTGGTCCGGACCGATCACGTATTGCAGATTCGGCATCAGCCGGATCGCCGGGGTGAGCTGAATGCCGTAGCTCAACTCCAGGATGGTCTGCAGCATGTCGACGTTGCGGCTGCTGAGCCCGTACGACGCGCGCGCCGCCCGGATTCCGGCCGAGCCGAGGGGCGAGAGCTTCTCCATGGCGAACACGAACCCGAGGGTGTCGTAGGGCCGGCCCGGGAAGGTACCGGTCAGCACCGCGCCGGCCTCCAGGAAATAATCCTGGATCTGCCGGCCGCCCGTGCCGCCCAGCGCGACGCCGAACACCGACAGGCCTTGGACGCCGTTCGGATCCGGACGCCAGACCATCTGGTCGAAGCGGGCATAGACCGCCGACCGACCGAAGCGGGTCAGCGGGTCGAGGTCGCTGAAGACACGAAGCCCGCCGCGCACGTCATAGACCGGATCCTTGTAGTCGGACTGGTCGAAGACCACGCCGACACTGTAGTTGCGCGGCAGCGGATCGTTGCCGAAGTTGGTCGAGTAGCCGGCCTCAACGGGAATCAGGACGCCGGTGGCGCCGCGGGTCGACCAGTCGATGCCGTTCTGGTTGTCCTGCTGATCACGGGGATTCACCTCGTAGACGCCGGCATGGACGAACACCTTGTCGGTGACCCAGGCTTTCGCATGGGCGCCCCAGGTGGCGATCGGCCAATAGCTGAAATTCGTCAGCTTGAAGATCGATTTAGGTGCGCCGCAGGTTGCATTATTTTGAAAATTGCAATACAGCGGTGAGGCTAGGAAGTTTGGATTGGCCAATAGCCGCCCAACTTCAATATCGACGCGATCGTTAAATAATTTTTGCTCGTAAGAGATCGACGTGAGGTGGGCGGTCTGGCCGCCGCCGTAGATTTCCTGCACGCTCCCGTCGAAGCCGATGCTGTCTCGCGCCAGGCTACGGCCGTGACGTTGCGTCACGATCGTGTGGAACGAGCCGCCGTCGATCCCTGCGAGGCGGCCGAGATCGGCATCCAGGCCGAACACCACTTGGCCGGCATAGGCCGATCCCTGGCGGATGCCGCCGGACGGGTTAGCGGCGAATTCGCCGGTGTAGTTCAGGATCATGCTGATCCCGTTGCCGAGGTAAAAGGTGCCCGGCGGCAGGCCGGGCGGCGTCGCGCTGCTGCCCTGCACGTCGATCGAGGCCGCGGCGCTGCTGGCGCCGGCGGCACTCCTGGCTTCGCGGATGGTCCGCCGCCTGGTGCGGTTCGCTCGGTACTGGGCCTTCGCTGCCGGGCTCGCCTTCGGGCCCGGGTTCACCAGGGAGGGACCCCCGTCCGGAGCGTTGGCATCCTGTGCCTCGGCCGCCTGAATGCCGGCCGAGAGTGATGCGGCGCAGAGTGCGAGCGCCGCCCATCGCGTGTACGTTCCCATAACAGTGACTCCCCCTAAGACGCGCGGCCCTGATTGGCTCTGTCGCGTTCGTGTCCGCCGGGATCCCTCCGGTCAGTCCGTGAAGGCCTCCACGGTGCGGCGCTCGCCGCGCAGGAAGGCGTCGGCGATGTGGATCAGCGGGTTCAGGTCGACGTCGCTCGTGCCGGACCGGACGAGGGCGGCGAAACGGTCGTAGAGGCCGCGATACTCGGCCTCCGGAGGCAGCGGCTGCGGGTTGCCGTCGATCGTGAGGACGCTGCCGCCCTTCGACAGCACCAGCAGGCCGTCTTCGGTGTCGACGCGGATGTCCCAGGTCTGCGGGCCGGTCTGGCGCCAGTCGAACACCGCCTCGATCGGGGTGCCGGCGGCGTCGGTGAAATGCAGGTTGGCGGCGATCGGCGCCTGCCGGTTCTCCGGGACCGACAGGGTCGCGCCGGTGAGGAGGAAGGGCGGCAGGATGTGGGTCGCGATCGACAGGGCGTTGATCCCCGGATCGAACACCCCCATGCCGCCGGCTTGCCAGATCCAGGCCTGGTTCGGATGCCAGTGCCGGACATCCTCCATCCAGGCGATCGCTACCGACCGGATCCGGCGGCCCGACAGCCAGCGGCGCGCAGGCTCGACTCCGGGGGCGTAGCGAGAGTGCCAGCTGGCGAACAGGCTCACGCCCCGCGCGCGCGCGGCCTCCACCAGGATCCCGACTTCTGCCAGGGTTGCCCCGGGGGGCTTCTCCAGGAAGACGTGCCGCCCGGCCGCGATTGCTTCCAGGGCGGCCGAGAAGCGCACCTGCGGCGGCTGACACAGGGCGACCGCGTCGAGGTCGGGCTGACCCGCCAGCATCTCCGTCAATGTACGGTAGTTCGGCACCCCCTCGTGGCGCCCTTCCCGGCTCGCCACCGCCGTCAGGGTATAGTCCGGCGAGGCGCCGATCACCGGCAGGTGCTGGTCCCGGGCAATCTTGCCGACGCCGACCAGCCCGATGCGGATCGTCCCGTTCGAAGCCGACATCTCAGAGCACCTTCACGGACAGGTCGCGGGCGGGCGCGATCGCGAGGGGATTGCGCAGCGGCAGGGTGAAGGGGGCGGCCTCGATCTCGAACACGTCCCCGGGCTGCGCCGTGACGCCGTCGCTGAACGACAGGGTGGCGGTGCCGAAGAAGTGGACGTGCAGGTCGCCGGGGCGTCGGAACGGCGCGTATTTGAAGTGGTGCCGCTCCAGGTTCTCGATCGTGTGGGACATGTTCGCCTCACCCGAGAGGAACGGCTTCTCCCACAGCACGGCGCCGTCGCGCCGGATCCGGCTGAGGCCGCGCACGTCGGCGGGCAGATCCCCCAGCCACAGTTCCGGGCCGAGCGCGGCCGGGCGCAGCTTCGAATGGGCCAGCCACAGGTAATTGCCGCGCTCGGTGACGTGGTCGGAGAACTCGTTGGCCAGCGCGAAGCCGAGGCGCACCGGATTGCCGTCCGGGTCGATCAGGTAGATGCCGGCGATCTCCGGCTCCTCGCCGCCGTCGAGGGCGAAGGCGGGCGACAGGAGCGGCTCGCCGGTGCCGACGATCGCGGCGCCGTCGCCCTTGTAGAACCATTCGGGCTGGACCCCGGTCTCGCCTGGCCTGGGCTTGCCGCCCTCGACCCCCATCTTGAACATCCGCATGGAATCGGTCGGGGCCGGATCCGCCGCCGCGGCGCGGTGCATCTTGTCCCGGCCCTCGGCCGAGCCGAGATGGGTCAAGCCTGTGCCGCTGAGCAGCAGATGCGCGGGATCCGCGTGGTCGATCGGCGGCAGCAGCCGCACGGCATCGAGATCCAGGGCGTCGCCGAGGCCGAGCCGGGACGCCGTCTCGGCCAGGCCGTCCCCCGCCGCGAGGGCGCGCCGGGCCAGATCCAGGACGCTGTCCACGCCGGACACGCTCCGCGCCCGGCCGTCCTCCAGCACCGCCACACCCCGCTGCCCGTCGGGTCTGCGGAATTGTAGGAGTGATTGACCCATCGTGATCCTCCCGGGGCCGGCCTTCGTCGGGCCGGCTCGAAATTGGGTTGCCGCGCGCGTCGGCGCGTCGGCGCGTCAGCGCTCGAAGGCCGGGCTGAGGGTGCCGTCGACCCTGCGAGTGAGATGCCAGGGATTGTCCGGGCGCAGGGGCTGCGGCAGCAGCGCCTCGGGCAGGTCCTGGTAACAGACGGGGCGCAGGAAGCGCTCGATCGCCAGGGTGCCGACGGAGGTGGTGCGCCCGTCCGAGGTCGCCGGGAACGGGCCGCCATGGACCATCGCGGGGGCGACCTCCACGCCGGTGGGCCAGCCATTGGCGAGGATGCGGCCGACCTTGCGGGCCAGGGCCGGGACCAGGCCGGCGGCGATATGCTCGTCGGCGCGGTCGAGGTGCAGGGTGGCGGTGAGCTGGCCCGGGAGCGCGGCGACGATGCGATTGACCTCGTCGAGGTCCGCCGCCGCCACCAGGATCGCCGCGGGTCCGAACATCTCGTCGGCGAGGCCGGGATCCGCCAGGAACCGCGCCCCGTTCGTCCGCAGCAGAGCGGCGGGGGCGCCCCCCGGCCCGGCCCCCTCCCCGCGGGCCGCCACGGTCACTCCCGGGCGGGCCGCCATCTCGGCGACGCCCTGCTCGAAGCGGGCGCGGATGTCGGCGGTCAGCATCGCGTGCGGCGTGCTCGCGCGGATCGCCGTCGCGGCGGCCTCTGCGAAGGCGTCGAGGTCGGAGCCTGCAATTCCGATCAGCAGGCCCGGATTGGTGCAGAACTGCCCGGCCCCCAGGGTCAGGGACTGGACGAAGCCGGCGGCCAGGCTCGCGCTCCGCGCCCGCAGGGCGCCCGGCAGCAGCAGGACGGGATTGACCGCGCTCATCTCGGCATAGACCGGGATCGGTTCGGGCCGGCCGGCCGCCACCCGCATCAGGGCGAGGCCGCCGCCGCGCGAGCCGGTGAAGCCCACCGCCTTGATTCGCGGGTCGGCGACCAGCGCCGTCCCGAGATCGTTCGACGGCCCGGGCAGGTAGGAGAACACGCCCGGATGCAGGCCGCTGGCGGCGACCGCCGCCCGCACCGCCCGGGCGACCAGTTCGCCGGTGCCGGGATGGGCCGGGTGGCCCTTCACCACCACCGGGCAGCCGGCCGCGAGCGCGGAGGCGGCGTCGCCTCCGGCTACCGAGAAGGCCAGCGGGAAGTTGCTGGCGCCGAACACCGCCACCGGTCCGGCGGCGACGTGGCGGCGGCGCAGATCGGGCCGCGGCAGGGGCGTGCGCTTGGGCTGGGCCGGATCGATCGTGGCCTGGACCCAGTCGCCCGCGCGGACGACGGAGGCGAACAAGCGCAGTTGGCCGACGGTGCGCGCGCGCTCACCCTCCAGCCGAGCACGCGGCAGGCCGGTCTCGGCCATGGCCCGCGCGATCAAGGACTCGCCAAGAGCGTTCACGGCCTCGGCCACGGCGTCCAGGAAATCGGCCCGCACCGCGGGGGGCGATTCGGAAAAGCTCGGGAACGCCGCATCCGCCAGGGCGCAGGCGGCCTCGACCTCAGCCGGGCCGGCCGCCGAGAAGGCGGGCTCCAGCGCTGCTCCGCTTGCCGCATCGACGGCTCGGAAGGTATCTGCCGTGGCCGAATCCGCGGCGCCGATCAGGATCGTGCCGCGAATCTCGGCGAGGGCACTCAGCTCTTTACTCATACAAATAACTTAGAGCAGTTGTGCAGTGGCTGCAAGCGCCACGGCACTATGATGCCTGCGGGTGTCGGCGCTTGCACTCCTACAACTTCCGGGTACGATCGCGGCGATCCTGCCCCGTCCTGGCGGCTCGGACTGGAGGTATCAGGTGAGGGGGGATCCGGCGTTCGAGGACATCAAGCTGCCGCTGGCCTCGGGCTCGCGCCGAATCCACGGCTCGGTGGCGCGCGATCTGGGCATCGCTATCCTGGCCGGCCGCTACGCGCCGGGGGACGTGCTGCCCGGCGAGATCGAGTTCTCGGAGCAGCTGAAGGTCTCGCGCACCGCCTATCGCGAGGCGGTCCGCATCCTGAGCGCCAAGGGGCTGGTCGAGAGCCGGCCCCGCACCGGCACCCGCGTGACCCAGCGCAGCCGCTGGAATCTGCTCGACCCGGACATCCTCGCCTGGGCCTTCGAGGCCGAGCCGAGTGAATCGTTCATCCGGGATCTGTTCGAATTGCGGATGATCGTCGAGCCGGCGGCGGCGGCTCTGGCGGCGGAGCGGCGCTCGGGCCTCGACATTTCCCGGATGGGCCACGCCCTGGAGGAGATGGGTCGCTACGGACTTTCCACCGAGATCGGGCGCGCCGCCGACCAGGCCTTCCACAACACGATCCTGGAGGCGGCGCGCAACGGGCCGCTGATGGCCCTGTCCAGTTCCATTGCTGCGGCCGTGACGTGGACGACGATCTTTAAACAGCGCCGTAGCGCCCTGCCCCGGGATCCGATGCCGGACCACCGAATCCTGTACGAGGCAATCGTGGCCGGCGACGTCGAGGCGGCGCGCACGGCGATGACCGAACTGGTCCGCCTCGCGCTCGCCGACACCGAGCTCTCGCTCAAGGCATAACAAACCCCGCCGCCATCGCTCGCGGCGGCGGGGCTTCGGCTCAGTGGTTGTCGCGCGGCAGCCCGCTGGTCTGCGCAATCCGCTGGAAGCGCTCGGCGCCCTCGAGGATCGCGCCGGTGTGCATCTGCCCCACGGATGCGCGTTGGATCGCCTGCCACGGGGTCTGGGACGCCGGATAGGCGTAGCCCCCTGCCTCCTCGAGGGCCTTGCGCCGACGCTCGATCTCGTCCGCGTCGAGCAGCATGTCGGCAGTGCCGCGCTTCAGGTCGATCCGCACCCGATCGCCGGTGCGCAGCAGCGCAAGGCCGCCGCCGACCGCCGCCTCGGGCGAGGCGTTAAGGATGGACGGCGAGGCCGAGGTGCCGGATTGACGCCCGTCGCCGAGGCACGGCAGCGCGTGCACCCCGGAGCGGATCAGGTAGGCGGGCGGGCGCATGTTCACCACCTCGGCCGCGCCCGGATAGCCGACGGGGCCGGCGCCCCGCATGATCAGGATGCTGTTGTCGTCGATCCCCAGCGCCGGGTCGTCGATGCGGTGGTGGTAATCCTCCGGTCCGTCGAACACCACGGCCCGGCCCTCGAAGGCCTCCGGATCCTCGGGGTTCGAGAGGTAGCGCAGCCGAAATTCCTCTCCGATCACGCTGGTCTTCATGATCGCGGCGTCGAACAGGTTGCCGCGCAGCACCAGGAAGCCTGCCGCCTCCTTCAGCGGCCGGTCGATCGGGCGGATCACATCCTCGTCCTCGATCACCGCGTCGCGGCAATTGTCGCCGATGGTGCGGCCGTTCACCGTCAGGGCGTTCTCGTGGAGCAGCCCGCGTTGCATCAACTGCGCGGCCACCGCCGGGAGGCCGCCGGCGCGATAATAATCCTCACCGAGATACTCGCCCGCCGGTTGCAGATTGACGAGCAGCGGCACGTCGAGGCCGTGCGTCTGCCAATCGGCGATGTCGAGCTCGACCCCCGCATGGCGGGCGAGCGCGGCCAGGTGGATCGGGGCGTTGGTGGAGCCGCCGATCGCCGAGTTGAGCACGATCGCGTTGAGAAAGGCCTCGCGGGTCAGGATGTCGGTCGGCTTCAGGTCCTCAGCGACCATCTCCACGATACGCTTGCCCGTGCGGTAGGCGACCTCCTGGCGGTCCCGGTAGGGCGCCGGGATCGCCGCGGAGCCCGGCAGCATCATGCCGAGCGCCTCGCCGAGGGCATTCATCGTCGTCGCCGTACCCATGGTGTTGCAGTAGCCGGTGGAGGGCGCAGACGAGGTCACCAGCTTGATGAAGCCGTCGTTGTCGATTTCCCCCGCGGCCAGCATCTGGCGCGCCCGCCACACGATCGTGCCGGAGCCGGTGCGCTGACCCTTGTACCAGCCGTTGAGCATCGGCCCCACCGACAGGGCGATGGCCGGGATGTTCACGGTGGCGGCCGCCATCAGGCAGGCCGGGGTGGTCTTGTCGCAGCCGGTGGTCAGCACCACGCCGTCGAGGGGGTAGCCGTACAGGAGCTCGACCAGGCCGAGATAGGCGAGGTTGCGGTCGAGGCCGGCGGTGGGCCGCTTACCGGTCTCCTGGATCGGATGGACCGGGAATTCGAGCGCGATGCCACCGGCCTCGCGGATGCCCTCGCGCACGCGCTCCGCCAGGACGAGATGGTGCCGGTTGCACGGCGACAGGTCCGAGCCGGTCTGGGCGATGCCGATGATCGGCTTGCCCGAGCGGAGTTCCTCCAGGCTCAGGCCGAAATTCAGGTAGCGCTCCAGGTAGAGCGCGGTCATGTCGATATTGTCAGGGTTG
Source organism: Methylobacterium sp. GXS13 (assembly GCF_001455965.1). Classification (GTDB taxonomy): domain Bacteria; phylum Pseudomonadota; class Alphaproteobacteria; order Rhizobiales; family Beijerinckiaceae; genus Methylobacterium. The sequence continues at coordinate 52,138 of NZ_LKKO01000018.1, read as the reverse complement.
TCGAACCAGGCGCGCGAGCGCAGGGGGCGGTTGGTCGGGCGATCGGTCATGGCTGAGTCCGGGGTGCGGAGCTGGCGGAGAAGCGGTAGGTGATCACGTTCCGGTATGTGGCGCCGGGGTCGAGCCGGGCCGAGCCGAAGGCCGGCTGGTTCGGCGTGTCGGGGAACAATTCGGGCTCGATCGCGAGGGCGTCCGACTGCCGGTAAACGAGGCCGGATTTACCCACCACGGTCGCATCGATGAAGTTTCCGGTGTAGAATTGCACACCTGGCTGGTTGCTGGCGACCTCCAGAACCCGGCCCGAGTGAGGATCCTCGATCTTCGCAACGGGGTGCGGCTCGGCGGTGGGCGTCTCGGTCACGACCCAGTTATGGTCGTAGCCGCGCCCGCGCACGATCTGGATGTCCCGCCCGTCGCGGATGTGCGACCCGATCACCGTCGGCTTGCGGAAGTCGAACGGCGTGCCCGCCACCGGGACCTGCTCACCCGTGGGGATCTGCGTGGCGTCGACCGGGGTGTAGCGCTCGGCCGGGATGGTCAGAATCTGGTCGAGGACCGAGCGACCTGAGCCCTCGCCGGCCAGGTTGAAGAAGCTGTGGTTGGTCAGGTTGACGACGGTCGGCTTGTCGGTGGTGGCCTGGTAGGTGATGGTGAGCGTGTCGGCGGCGTCCAGCGCGTAGGTCGCGGTCACGGTGAGCGTGCCGGGAAAACCCTCCTCGCCGTCCGGGCTGACGTAGCGCAAGGTGACCGATGGCGTGGCACCGCCTTTCACCTCGGTGATGGTCCAAAGCCGCTTGTCGAAGCCGGCATTGCCGCCGTGCAGGGTGTTCGGGCCGTCATTGGTGGCCAGGGTGTAGGTCCGGCCGTCGAGGGTGAAATGCCCGCCTCGGATCCGGTTGGCGTAACGCCCGACGGTCACCCCGAACCGCTTCGGCTTGTCGAGATACGTGGCGAGATCGTTGTAGCCGAGGACGATGTCGGCGGGCTTCCCGGCGCGGTCCGGGACTTCGAGGGTCCGCAGCAGGGCGCCCCAGGCAATCACCCGGGCGGTGACGCCCTTGCCGTTGGTCAGCGTTACCTCCTCGACGGTGCGGCCATCCGGCAGGGTGCCGAACACGGTTCGGACCGGCTCGGCCGCCTGGGCGACCACCGGGATCGCCGCACAAGCGCAAAGCACCAACCAACTCAACCCACGCATCCGCACTTTCCTTTGCCGTCGGCGGGTTGGCCTGCCGATTACGTGCAGGCCACACCGTTTACTCATACACATCAGGTTGTGGTGCCTGGGGCGGTCGCAGTGTCCCGGCGCCGATGCTGAAATCAGGCGCGCCCTCGGGGATCGCGGTCATGTCGATCCTGCGGGGCAACCCGTCACTCGTGGCCTCGCTGCGCCGCGCTGGTGGAGAAGCGATAGGTGATCACGTTCCGATAGGTCGCGCCCGGATCGAGCCGGGCCGAGCCGAAGGCCGGCTGGTTCGGGGTGTCGGGGAACAGCCCGGGCTCCAGCGCCAGGGCGTCCGATTGCCGATAAGCGAGGCCGGATTTGCCCACCGCGGTCGCATCGAGGAAGTTGCCCGCGTAGAACTGCACGCCGGGCTGGTTGCTGGCGACTTCGAGGACGCGGCCCGATGCCGGATCCTCGACCCGGGCCACGAGGTGCGGCTCGGCAGTGGGTGCGTCGGTCACGACCCAGTTGTGGTCGTAGCCGCGCCCGCGCACGATCTGGATGTCGCGTCCGTCGCGGATGCGGGACCCGATCACCGTCGGTTTGCGGAAATCGAACGGCGTGCCCGCCACCGGGACCTGCTCCCCCGTGGGGATAAGCGTCGCATCGACCGGCGTGTAGCGGCCGGCCGGAATGGTCAGGATGTTATCCAGGACCGCGCGGCCGGAGCCCTCGCCGGCGAGGTTGAAGAAGCTGTGATTGGTCAGGTTGACGATGGTCGGCTTGTCGGTGGTGGCGAGGTAGGTGACCGTGAGGGTGTCGGTGTCGTCCAGGGCGTAGGTTGCGGTGACCGTGAGCGTGCCGGGATAGCCCTCCTCGCCGTCCGGGCTGACGTAGCGCAAGGTGACCGATGGCGTGGCACCGCCTTTCACCTCGGTGATGGTCCAGAGCCGCTTGTCGAAGCCCGCGATGCCGCCGTGAAGGGCGTTGGGGCCGTCGTTGGTGGCGAGTGTGTAGGTCCGACCGTCGAGCGTGAAGCGGCCACCACGGATCCGGTTGGCGTAGCGCCCGACGCTGACGCCGAAATAGTTGGGTTGGGCGAGGTAGCCGGCGAGATCGCCGTAGCCGAGGACGATGTCGGCGGGTTTGCCGGCGCGGTCGGGCACCTCGAGGCTCCGCAGCAGGGCACCCCAGGCGATCACCCGGGCGGTGACGCCCTTGCCGTTGGTGAGCGTCACCTCCTCGACGGTGCGGCCGTCCGGGAGGGTGCCGAACAGCGTCCGGACCGGTTCGGCCGCCTGTGCGGCCATCGGGATTGCTGCACAGGCACCCAGCGCTACCGATCCTGCTCCACGCATGCGATCCCCCCGTGCGATGCCCACCGCGTCGTGCCGACCGTTTGCCGACCGGGCGCGGGTCCTCGACGGAGGCCGCGGTTGACGTCCGTAGAATCGCTATATACTCATACAATTGTCTTCTACAACAAGGGGCCCCGGTAAGGCGGCTGCGGCAAGAGGAAACGTTCGATGGCAGGACCGATCGCGAGCCTCGGGTCGCCCGCGGCGGGGACGATGACGCGGGAGGAGGGCAGCTACCGCCCGGCTCTCTCGCTGCTCGCGAGCCTGTTCTTCATGTGGGGCTTCATCACGGTCATCAACAACACGCTGCTGCCCCATCTGCGGAGCGTGTTCGACCTCAGCTACACGCAGACCACGCTGATCGAGTCGGTGTGGTTCATCGCGTATTTCATTGCGTCGATCCCGGCGGCGAAGCTGATCGCGCGCATCGGCTACCAGCGCGCCCTGGTGGTGGGCCTCTGCATCATGGCGCTGGGGACCCTCGGCATGGTCCTGGCCTCGCACCAGGTCTCGTACGCGATCACGCTGACCGCCCTGTTCGTGATCGCCAGCGGCATCACCCTGCTCCAGGTCGCCGCCAACCCCTACGTGGCGGTGGTCGGGCCGCAGGAGGGCGCCCCGGCGCGCCTCAACCTCGTCCAGGCCTTCAACTCGTTCGGCACGACCCTGGCGCCTTTGTTCGGCGGCTACCTGATCCTCGGCCGCTCCGCCTCGGGCAACGTCGCCGCCGGCGTCACCCTGAGTCCGGCCGAACGGCTAGCCGACGCGCAGTCGGTGCAACTCCCCTACCTGATCGTGGCGGCGATCCTCGTCGTACTGGCCGTGGTGATCGCGCGCTTCCCGCTGCCGGCCATCGGAAGCGGCGGCGCGAAGCGCGCCGCCAGGGTCGAGCGCGCGGGCCTGTCGCTCTGGCGCCACCGCAACCTCGTGTTCGGCGTGCCGGCGATCTTCATCTACCTGATCGCCGAGATCGGGGTCTCGAACCTGTTCATCAACTTCGTCTCGCAGCCGGAGATCGGCAACCTCACGCACACGCAGGCCTCGCATTACCTGTTCCTGCTCTGGGGTGGGATGATGGTCGGCCGCTTCGTCGGCAGCTACCTGATGCAGGGGCGCTCCGCCGAGACCATCCTGGCCGGTGCGGCCATCGCGGCCTTCGCGGTGATGCTGGTGGCGACCTTCGCGACCGGGTCGCTCGCGATGTGGGCGCTGATCTCCGTGGGGTTGTTCCACGCCGTCATGTTCCCGACGATCTTCACCCTCGGCATCCGCGGCCTCGGGCCCCTGACCGAGGAGGGGGCGGGCCTGCTGATTATGGCGATCGCCGGGGGCTCCCTGGTGGTGGTGCAGGGCTGGGCCGCCGACCGGTTCGGCCTGCAGTATTCCTTCCTGATCACCGCCGCCTGCGAGCTCTACGTCCTGTTCTTCGCCCTCTGGGGCAGCCGGCCGGGCCAAGTCGCCTCCGACCGCGCCTGATCAGCCATCGTCGGCGAGGCCGCACGTGGCGGCGGGCCGTGCCCCGTCGCCGGACTGGACAAGGCAATCCATGGAAGCACAGTTTCGCATCGTCCCCCGTGCCGAGCGCGACCGACTCGGCGAAGGCCCCATCTGGGTGCCGGAGCGGGGGCGGCTGTTCTGGGTCGATATCGAGGCGCCGGCCCTCCGCTGGCTCGACCTCGCGAGCGGCCAGACGGGCACGCGCCCGTTCCCGGAGCCGATCGGCTGGATCATCCCCCGCGCCGGCCGGCGCGACTTCGTGATCGGCCTGAAGAGCGGCTTTGCACTGTTCGACCTAGAGGCCGGCAGCGTGACGCCGATCGGCGATCCGGAGCCGGATTACCCGGACAACCGCTTGAACGACGCCAAGGTCGACTCGGCCGGCCGGATCTGGGCCGGGAGCATGCACCAGGCCGAGACCGCAATCTCGGGGGCCCTGCACCGGCTCGATCCCGACCTGACCTGGCGCCGGATGGACGGCGATTACGGCGTTGCCAACGGCCCGACGTTCAGCCGCGACGGCCGGATCCTCTATCACAGCGACAGCGCGGCCCGGACCGTTTTCGCCTTCGATCTCGCTGCCGACGGGACCCTGTCGGGCAAACGCGAATTCCTGCGCTTTCCCGAGGCCTGGGGCTGGCCGGACGGGATGACCACGGATGCCGATGGCTGCCTCTGGATCGCCCATTGGGGGGCGGGCCGGATCAGCCGGCTGGATCCGGACGGGCGCCTCCTGCGGGCGATCCCGCTCCCAGCCACCAACATCACGAGCTGCGCCTTCGCGGGCCCCGGGCTCGATCGGTTGTTCGTCACGTCGGCGTCGCGGGGCGTCGAGCACGAGCCGTCCGCCGGGGCGCTGTTCGAGCTCGATGTCGAAGTGACCGGCCTGCCGCCCCGCGCCTTCGGCCGCTGATGGCTTGATCTACGGGGCCGGCCACACCCGGCCGAGGGATCGCTGACGAGGGATCGCTGAATCGTGTGGAGGCTGTCCCCCGGATGGGGGATGTAGCGATGGAATGCAGTGTTTAGGGTGCGGCCTTCTCCGAGACGAGATCACCTTCAAACCCGCCCGGCCTGTGCCGCGGCGGGTTCTTTGATCGCGGCGCCGTCACGCCCGGATCGGGACGCGGCCGACCACCGAGCCGGCCGCCTTCCGAACCACGAGGGTCCACGTTGCGCCGGGGGCGCCCGTCCCGACGGAGCCCGCCATTTCTTCGATCACGCTGTGCGCTTCGGCCAGGGCCTCCTCCAGGCTCCACTCAGGGATCAGACGCGGTGATGAAGCTTGGCAATCTTTAGCGGACCAGCCGGACCCGCGCGGACCGGGGTCACTATAGGCTCGCGCGCCGTCACCCCGCGGCACGGCAGCCCTCCCCTCGGTGGGATATGGCCGCCGTGCCGGCATCGATCCGGCAGGCCTATTAACCGTTCGTCAACCATGCCCCGACACAGTTACCGGCGGAGGGCAGGGCCATGGTTCGACGCCGGGATTTCGATGCGCTGAGTGAGGCTCAGATCGCCGCGAGGCGCACCCAGAAGCGCTGGGTCGAGCCCAAGGCGCAGTTCCGCCCTGACGCGCCGCAGGCGGTCACCGAGCTGCTCGACACGATCCAGCACGTGGCCGAGGCGGCTACGGGGGAGCGCAGCTTCCTGCATCTTCGCCCCATCGCAGGCGGCGCCCGCAGCCGCGAGCATTAAGGCAGTCGGCCTCCGAGGCCATCTGCGGGCTGGCGAGCGTCAGGCGGTTCTGCAACAAGGCCGAGATGAGCCGGCGTCCCGCCTTCGAACTCTCCCCTATCGCTCCTCCGGCTGTGCCCGGGCGATATCGCACTGCCCGCGCGCCGTGAGCTTGAAGCGCGCCGCCGAGGCCTTCGTGCCGCTCTGCGCCAGCCTGTCGAGGAACGACGGTTTGATCGAGCCGGCGGGACATGGCCGTATCGACGCCGAGTCGGTTTGCACCCGGACGGTCAAGCTCTATCTGTCGGGGCACGCCGCCGTCGTGGCACCCGAGACGGCGACGGCAGGCCTGACCGAAGCGCACCAGACCGGGCGCAGCGACAGCGTGCGCGTGGCAGAGGATGAGCCGGCTTTGCGCGACCTGATCGTGGAGGTTCCGGTCGACGTCGGAGGCGCCGCGCTCCAGGCTGCGCATTCCGGCGCGGGTCTCGACTGACCGCCGATGTCGCTCACCACGCGTATCCTGCTACTGGTGCTGCTGGCGCTCACCCCGGCGCTGGCGATCCAGGGCTACAACGAGGTCGCCCTGCGGACGAGCCGCGACGCGGCGCTCCGGGCCGACGCCCTTGCCACCGTCCGCGGCGCCGCCGAGGATTTTTCCCAGCTCTCGGAGCGGATGCGGCAGGCCCTCGATCTGATCTCCGGAGATCCGTCTGTGCAGGTGCGCGACCCCGCCGCCTGCACGGCCTACCTGAAGCGATCCGCGGCTCGGCTCCCGCACGTGATCCTGATCGCGCTTACGGATCCCGGCGGCAGCGTGATCTGCGACAGCGCCGGTTCGGCGCCGGGATCCTACTCGACCGGCGCGCGGGCCTATCATCGCCGCGCCCTGGAGGCGGGCGGCTTCGCGGTCGGAGGCTACACGCTGGGGACGGTATCGAACCGACCTTCGATCCACTTCGCCCGGGTTGTGGCCGGCGGGGACGCGATCGACGGCCCGGCCACGGGCCTCCTCCTGGCCGCCGTCGATCTCGACTGGCTGTCCGATCACCTGGAGCAGACATTGCACCAGGCGGAGACGGCCATCACGGTGACGGACCGCGACGGCCTCATCATCGCGCGGCGGCCGAATGGGGCGGACTGGATCGGCAAGCCGATCCCGCCGGAACGCGCCGTGATGCTGACGGCCGGGGACGGCGACGTTCGCATCGCCGAGGGCCTCGACGGCCGCAAGCGAATCATCGCAACGGCCATGCCGGGCGGACCGCTCGCGGGGGTGCGCCTGATGGTCGGACGCGACAGCGCGGCGGCCTTCGCGGATATCGACGCCGCCACGCGCCGCGGGTTGGTGCTGATCGTCCTGGGCGCGGTACTGGCGCTGGCGGCGGCGCTGTTGGCCGGTCGGATGTTCATCCGCCGCCCGATCGATCGCCTGCTCAGGATCGCAGCCGCCTGGCAGGCCGGCGACCTAACCGCCCGCACGGGCCTGCGCGGTATGACGGAGTTCGGACGCCTCGGGGGCAAGCTCGACGTCATGGCCGGCACGCTCCAGCGCAACGCCGATGATCTGCACGCCGAGATCCGCCGCGGGCGCGCCCTTCAGGAGCAGCAGGTGACGATGCTGCACGAATTGAACCATCGGGTGAAGAACACCCTGGCCACCGTGCAGGCGCTGGCCCGCCAGTCCCGGGGGGCCGATGGGGGGCTGGAGGCGCGGATCCTGGCCCTCTCGAAGACCCACGATCTCCTGACCCGCGAGGATTGGAGCGGCGCCTCCTTGCGCGAGGTGCTGGAGAGCGAGCTGAGCCCTTATCGTACGGGCGGCGATCAGATCGGCCTCGACGGGCCGGACATCTCCCTGTCCCCCCGGCATGTGCTGGCCCTGGGGATGACGATCCACGAACTGACCACGAACGCGGCCAAGTACGGCGCGCTCTCGGCCCCCGGGGGACGCGTGCGGGTCTCGTGGTCCCTCGTCACGCAGGAGGGCGAGACGCCGCGCCTGCAGCTCACCTGGCGGGAGAGCGGCGGCCCGCGCGGGCAGCCACCGGCCCGGGCCGGTTTTGGAACGCGCCTGATTTCCGGCGGGGTGCGGCGTGAGCTCGACGGCCATGTCGACCTCGCCTTCGAGGCCGACGGCCTGCGCTGCCACCTCGATGTGCCGCTCGCGCCGGGACTGAGCGCGATCCTGGCGCCGACGCAGTAACGCCTGTCGCGATCCCGGAGGCAGGACTGCCCGCGCGTCAGGCCCGGGTCCGCACCACCTCGCGGGCATCCTGCTTCAGCTGCCGCCAGGTCCGCCACGGCTCCAGATTCGAGAGCGCCATCCGGCGCAGGCCGAGCCAGCCGAGTCCGAGCGCCACGATCAGGAATGGCGCCGCGACGATCAGCGCTGCCGGTGCCTCGGAGCCGAACGGCACGGCGAGCAGCTTCACCACCGCGTCGAGCCCGAGGAAGAAGGTAACGATCAGCAGGACGGGGATCGTGCCCACGATCGCGATCAGCGAGACGATGGCCCGGACGTTGCCGTCGATCTCGGTCCGCGCCAGCGTCAGCAGCGCCTCCATATGCGCTGCGCTCTCGCGCAGGGCCGAGACCAGCAGGGCCAGGGTATTGTCGGCTCGTTGACGCATGGTTGGAGTTCGTCCTCTTGGTCCGCCAGGACCGGGGCCAACGGGGTCGGTCGCGGAAGCGTTCCGGCGCGGAGCCCCGCGGCTAGGCATCATAGCAACAGCGACACGGCGCCGAGCACGAGCAGAGTCGCGAGGCCCGCGAAGGCGACGGCCCGGGTGACGTCCCGGCCTTCGTCCGGATCTCGCTCGGTCGGGGTGGCGGCTGGACCCGGCGCGGGCTCAGTCAGCCAGGGCGGCGCGCCCGTCCCGCCCGCGGGCAGGACCAGAGGCTGCGTCCCGGAACGCTGCGCCGGCAGCAACACCGATCCCGGGACCGGCCGGTCCACGGGCGGCCCGAAGGCCTCCGGCTCGACGCTGACCCCCGCGGCGTCGAGTTCCAGCATCACCAGCACGAGGGCATCGACATCCATGCTGTCGACCGGCAGCGTGGCCTGGAGATCCTGGGCCGTGAGTTCACCACGCGCCCGGCCGAGGCCGATCAGCCGATCCAACGTCCCGCGATCGATCGTCTGCGACATCCGTGCCCCCGCCCCTGCCCGCCCCCTGCAGCCCGCGTTCCCTCTGAAAACGCGCGTGACCGCCAGCGGTTACCGGCCCCTCACGGGCTGAGCGCAGGCCTGGCCGTCAGCGCGTCGCCGGATTCCTGGCCCCCAGATCCGCCGGGCCGGTCACGGAGCATCGGCTTTTCGACCAGATACCAGCTCAGGAAGCCCAGGGGGATGGCCGCCGCAAGGGCGAGGAGCGCGGCCATCCAGGGCGAGAGTCCCGGCAGCCGGGCAACCAGCAGGTTCTGCACGGGCCAAGCGTAGAGATAGATCCCGTACGAGGCGTCGACCTGCGCGGTTGCGCGGCTGAGAAGGTTCGGGCGCACCGCCAGGGCGAACCAGAAGATCAGGTAGCCGCCGAGGATCGCGAAGGCGGGTTCGGCCAGCGGTGGGCTGAACATCAGCGGCAGAAGCAGCAGCGCGGCGAGGCTCGCGCCCCGGCCGGTATAGGCGATCCGGTCGCCGAACAGCCGGAAGGCCCCGCCGCAACAGAACACGAAGCTCAGGCGGATCATCTCCGACAGGGCGCCGAGCCCGTCGCCCGGCGCGCCTATCGGCAGGTAAAGCCGGCGCAGCATCAAGAGCCCTCCGAGGCCGGCGAGCAGCACGTGATGGCCGCCCCGCCGCCGCAGGGCGCGTGCGGTGCCGACAAGGCCGAGGAGAAGGTAGCAGCCGAACTCACAGGGAATCGTCCAGAGCGCACCGTTGAGCATCGGGTAGGGAAGCCCCTCGAATGCACCCGGGACCATGGGCATCAGCAGCAGCGACAGCCGCAGCACGGTCTCCACCGGCGAGACCGCCGCGACGTTCCCCCCGCTCAAAGGGGCGACGACGGCGATGCAGACCAGGGACGCCACCACGAAGCCCGGATAGATTCGCCTCGCCCGCCGCATCACGAAATCGGAGAACGAACGCTTGGCGCGATAGCTCGCGGTGATCAGATAGCCGCTGACCAGGAAGAAACCGTCGACCGCGATCTCGCCGAGCGACAGCGTGCCGAACACCTGCGTGAGCCATTCCCGCGACCGATTGCCGTCCGCCAGCTCCGGTGCGTGCGAAAGAACGACCAGGATGGCGAAGAGCACGCGCAGCGAGCCGAAATTGTTCGCGGCCCGGTCTCCCCTGCTGACCTCTTGCGACACCCGCCCCCGCCCCGTGATCCCCCGAATGATGTCCAGGGGCGGGCAAACGGCCTGTGAACACAAGGCCGCCCGGGCAACACCCGGCAACCGTCGTACTTCTGGCCGGGGCCCCGATCTTCGATGCCCGACCCGACACAGCCCCCGGACACGGTTTGGCCTCCAGGTGCACCCAAGCCGTTGCGCTGGCGGCGCTGTTGGGTTAGGGAATCGGCGCGGTTAGCACCCGTAGCTCAGCTGGATAGAGCGTTGCCCTCCGAAGGCAAAGGTCACACGTTCGAATCGTGTCGGGTGCGCCAACAAATCTCCTCGGAAAAGCAAGGCCTTAGCGCCTTGGTTTGAGCGCCAGACAAGCTCCTCAACATCAGCCGGTCCCAAATCGGTCCCAGCTGTGAGGAAATCTGATGGCTACCGTCCGCAAGCGGAACGGCAAGTGGCAAGCACAGGTCCGCAGGACCGGACATCCCTCGCGCGCCCGTAGCTTCGCTACCAAACCCGAGGCCCAGCGCTGGATACGAGATGTTGAGGCTGAGCTTGATGCCGCTGAGGCGCAGCTGGTCTCGGACGCGCGCGCCGATGCCAAGCTGCTCGCCAGCACGACAATCGCAGCCCTGCTGACGCGCTATAGGGATACAGTGACGCCTCGCAAACGCGGGCACATCCCAGAGGTAAACCGGCTGAACGCCTTCCTGGGCCAGCCCTGGGCATCCCTGCCCCTGTCTGATGTTACACCTCAGGTGTTCAGCCGCTACCGCGACGACCGCGCAGGGCAGGTAAGCCCGGGGACAATCATCCGTGAACTTGGCCTGCTCCGCTCCGTGTTCGAGACGGCTAGAGACGAGTGGGACATACCAATGCCCGCAAACCCCCTTGCGAAGGTACGAAAGCCGCCTGCACCGGAGGGACGTACGAGGCGGCTCGCAGAAGGTGAGTTGGACAGCCTACTGCAGCCCAGCTCGATCGGCCGAACCACATGGCTCAGAGCTGCAATCCAGCTCGCTATCGAGACCGGGATGCGCCGGGGTGAGCTCCTCAACGTGCGCTGGTCCGATGTTGATCTCAGAGCCGGCCTACTGACGATCCCACGGACAAAAACCGGCATTTCCCGTCGTATCCCGCTTACATCCAAAGCGGTCTCGATCCTTACAGAGAGACAACACGCACCAGAGGCTCGGAACGCGGGACGGCTTTTCTGGGTCAAACCCGATGCCTTCCAACTGGCTTGGCAGCGATGCAAGCTACGGGCTTCCCGCTCACAGCCGGAGATCCTCGATCTTCGCTTCCACGATCTGCGCCATGAGGCCGTTAGCCGGTTCTTCGAACTCGGACTGAGTACCGCAGAAGTAGCCCTCATAAGTGGGCACAGAGATATGCGGATGTTGTTCCGCTACACGCACCTTAAGCCCGAATCTATCGTCGTAAAACTACAGAAACGAAGCATGCAGCCCGGCTACGATCAGGATCATTAGACCGAAAATAGCAGGTATTGCGCTAGGCTGAGCAACAAGTTCAAGGCCAGATCTGCACATAGATCGTCGATACGATGGTGCCAGCATGAATTTGTCGCCCTGATTTGGGATTGTAGCTCAATGCTGCGCATGGAACATTAATTCAGTAAGTAGCTACGTATTCATCGCCGATAGAAGATCAGGCAACACATAAGATTGGGAGCAAATGAGGCTGTATCCTTCATAGGTGGAATAGCAGGCCGCTTGGCGACCAGGATGTTCCGGAATTTCGATTCTCGCAGCAAATCTCCCCAATTTTCAGGCTTCTCTCCTTTTAGGGAAATCTGGGGCCGTTTTGGGTCGCTTGCAGCACCGATGTAACAACCTTTCAGCGAAGGGAGACTTGATGGGACCTTGTCCCGTATATTTCGCGAAAAGCTTATCAGCTCGTAGGCTGATGCAGGGTAGACCAGTTAGCCAAGCCCAGAATCAAACATGGGAGATGTATGCAGACGTTCTAAACAAGGCCAAGGCCCGGAGGGATGGGAGTTGGGATGTTCTATGTCTGCCTACGGGAATTGGCAAGACAGAAGCTCTGTCTATTTACTGTGCTATGACAGACAATACGGATCATGGCGGCGTACTGATAGTAAGTCGAACAATCGATCAAGCCAACAAAATGGCCCAAGATATCAACTATATCGCCTCAGAAACTAGAGCTTTAGCTGCTCACAGTGATACATCGATCAATACGGATGCTATCACGCAGTGTGCTGTGCTATCCATCACGCATTCCGGTCTTGATCAGGCGTTCTTCAATCATCTAAACGGATGGTCGTCTGGTACCGATATACGATACCTAGACAATTGGCGGTACGGGCGCCGACAGCTTGTAGTGATCGACGAAGCTTTTCCTTTGGTAAGGTCGTTCAGCCTCACGCAGCATGATATCGGAGTGCTCCATAACGTCCTACGGAATTCCATCCATCCGGGTCTGCGAGAAATAGAAGAACTTACTGCCAAGCTCTTAGCCACTATGAAGATGGTACAAACGGCAGAAGCTCAGAAGGATTCTTTCTTGAGCAAAGAGCTAATGCTCAGGCTTTCGGAGCTTGTATATAGGGATATATCCTCCTGTTTTCGGGCAGTTAGACCGGACGATCTGCAATCATTCTGCCGTAAGGATACGGATCCGAGGAAAGAATTGGAATCTTGCCGGGCTGTTATTAACGAGCTCAGCCAGATAAAGCGGATCGGGAACGCTTTCACGACTAAATCCGGCAATGTCGTCACTATATCCGCTTCTGAGCCAGCGATCCCAGATGACATAGGCGGGGTTATCCTTGATGCGACTGCTTCCAAAGACAAGAGGTACGAACTGCTTCCTGCGCGCATGTCAATCATCCGTCCGAGCCGAAAGCTTCGGACCTACAATAAGGTCACCCTTTGGGTATCGAAGGGTCACCAAGTAGGTAAGCACTATCTAACAAAGAATGCTGCAAATGATTGGCCCGGGATAGCAAACTCGGTATCAATGCTTCGGGGCGATGATAAGGATGTCCTTGTTTGCTGCCATAAAGATGCAGAGGATGCCATACGCGAAGCTGTCACCAATCTCGGGTCGTGCCACACTGCTCACTACGGAAACATAACTGGAAAGAACGACTGGTACAAAGGCTCAACGGTCGTCATATTTGGGCTGCCATACCTAAATCCAATCGTCCCAACACAGATCTGTGCAGCTTTATTGCCACGTTCCGCGAATGCCGAAACGCATAGGCTTGACGACAATTTTCTCGATAGGGCTTCTGTAAGCTCGAAGCTGATTGCCTCGTACAATGTCATCGAAGTGATCCAAGCCATCAATCGGGTCAGATGCCGGCAGATGGTTGATGCAAACGGAGGCTGCGAGCCAACGGACGTGTTTATCCTGTGTCAGAAGGGGGAAGCTGGTGAAGATCTCATTGCGCAGCTTATAGACGAGATGCCTGGAGTCGTCGTGCGAGAATGGGAACTGAAGGCGAGTAGTAGGAAGACAAAGACAACGCCTTCCGCTAATAAGGTCCTTAAAGCGCTGAGCTCACTTGCACCTGGGGAGCACCTGAGTTCCGAAGTTCGGAAGATGGCTGATGTGTCCAGTACATCATACTCCCGCTTCGTGCAGGAGCTGAGCAGGCCAAACTCGGAAATGGCTAAGACAGTACGCGGCTACGGGGTAACATACATTTCTGAATGCGGAAGGAGCGCGCAGTGTCGCTTCAGCGTGGCGGCTTGAGGGCCCGTAGCCTTGAGCGGAACGGCGAATTCTCGCCAGTAGATTATCAGCAGGGAGCAAGCTAAGGAAAAGGGTTGGACACGCTACAGAACCGGCGAAGCTTGCCGGTTCGGTCACCACGACGAGCGGTATGTGTCCAACAAGCAGTGTGTGGCTTGCAACGCCGAGAAAGCTCGATCGAGGGAGGCTGCCCGATCACAAGACGATCCTTCGTACCGCATGTACCGAAGCGTGCAGCGCAGGACTGGTCAGGTGTTCAGGGGACGGCATAGTCCCAGACAAGCCCTGGGGTGTGATCATGCAGCCCTGCGTGAGCATATCTCAGCTCGCTTCAGGGAGGGCATGGTGTGGTCACGTTACGGGCAATGGGAGGTCGATCACATCGTACCTCTCTCTGCAGCCCGATCTGAGGCTGAGCTCTTGGAGTTGTGTCAGTTCAAAAATCTGCAGCCGCTATGGCAGCGAGAGAACCAAAAAAAGGGTGGGGCCTAGAGCTCCACCCTCCCACCGACGATCCTCGATCTGTGCAGAAAACATGATCTGCCTAGATTAAAGTTTCTGGCACAAGACGGTGCGGATTTACTAATTTCTCTGCGATGGCGCGCATCCTGAGTGACCTCCGCAGTAAAAAATCTGCGGCGTTGCCACGGGCCACATCTTCGGCCGCATCTAAGTCAATGAATTGTGAGATCAATGTATCATGACCATCGCGTTCTAGTAGATCAACGATCTCTCTCTTAATGTTGCGCGACTCTATGGAGTGACTGACGGTAGAGAGTGCGAGATTGGAGAATAGGCGCGAAGATGATCCAACATCAAAACCGGCATCTCTTAACTCGGCAGTATCGAAAATCGGATGGAAAAAGATGGGGTCCGAGTTCGACATGAACGTTGTTGAGTCAATGACTTCTGTTGTGGTGAGGTCGCGCGCATCGTTCAAGGCGAACATGGCAGAGAATGCACTTGATAGAGCACGCCCCTTAATCATTCTCCTTTCCATGAAATCGTTAGCTGTCAGCCGCAGCCGGGGTTCTAGGCCTCGGATCTGGCCTCGGACCAGAGCGCGCCAATTGTCCAACGCACGCACGACGTAGTGGTCAGGCTTGCCTCTGAGGCTCTCGTTAAAGCCGACCGCCCAGAACCAACTGGCAAGCAGATCAAATTCCTCCTGAGTCCTCACCTGTTTCATGCCGACAGCTTTGAACAAGACCAAGAATTGTCCTTCGTATGGAACGTACGAGAGATTCTCAATGCGGAAGTTTTCGTACAGGAAATATGTTATTCTATTGAAACATTCGTTGAAGCGATGGAAAGCGAGTTTGAGATCGTCAGGAGAATGGCCACGGAGTGAGAGCAGTCCCTTCGCTGTTGGTTCGACGTTCAGCAGCAAACCTACGCATTTTATAACTGTCTCATCGTCTAAGCCATATCCCTGAGAAGTCAGAGTTGTACGGACCTCATCGAGATATCTGTTAAGATCGAAGCTTCGATCCCAGGTTATAGCCCGCATGAAATCGACGGTATCTAACCTGGTGCCAGTTGAGTTTGTGCGCTCAAAGATTTCGACGATACGTGCTACATCTGTGCTACGGATTGTAACGACTGGAATCATGTACTCTTGGAACGCAGCTTGTACGTCAAGCAGCTCTTGGATCAAAGCGTCGCCGTCGGAGAGGCGAACAATGCGGGCTTGGTTGTCGAGCAGCTTGCGGGGCGAGAGCAAGGCAGCGAGCTGAATGCAAGCCTCATCAGGTTCGTCACCTAGGTCCTTCGCATGTACAAATCGCTTGTTGCGTAGATCGTAGTAAACGTCAAATCTTGCGTCTTTTCCTTCTGTATGATGGAACACTCCATATAAAGTGGAGAGCCTTTGCATCCCATCAAGGATATAATTAGTAGGTAACGTCTCTGAAACATCTGGGAAAGCCGTCAGATCGCTTCGTGCCAATTCGAGAAATTTGGTATTCACATGCCATAGAAGAACGCTTCCGATCGGAAACTGATCTCGAACACTCTTCAATAGGTCGGTGATTTGGTTGTTTTTCCATACGAACTCCCGCTGAAACGCGGGTATGCGGAGCTCACCGCCGTTTATCTGGCGGAAGACCGTAAACAAGTGGACGACAGTTGGTTGGGGCGAACTAATTGTCACTTGACGTCCCGCCTCTCTGTCTGTGTGGTCGTGGTCTTGCTGACTGTATCCATGGACGCTGGCCGTGATACCGCTTCGACAATGTCAGATGGTTCTGCAGTCACATCGATCGCAGGTTCCGCAGCTGCCAAAGTGTGAGCAGGCGACCGGTGGCTGAGCTCCTCACTGTCGGACGTAGCGATCTCAGCCGAACCATCTGTAGCTGGTTCCATAGCGGCTGACCCGTTATCGATTTCGCTTTCTCCAATGTTAAGTACGTCATCCCGAAAAGTTTGGATTATGCCCTCTAGTAGATGTAAGGTATGCCCGAGGTAAGCGGACCTAAACTGTTGAGTCCGAGGCTGCCATCGCCAGCTCTTGTTATCTTTCGGTTGCGGCCTTTCTCTATTCGTCTCGTAAAGTCCGTGTGTCAGTGCAGTTATAACTTCTGCGAGTTGTGTCGTTATTTGTATCTCTAAGGAGATGCGCCTTTCTTGAACATAGTTGTCAATCATCAGTTCCACTGGTAGGCGAAAATAGCAGTGCCACGCATAGTAGCCAAGTTCACTCGCCATGGGATAGTATGTGAATTCTATGTCGTTTTGCTCTGTATAGGCCGCCAGCTTGTTGCATACAAACTCGGGACCATCCATATATTTGCAAACTAATCGTGTCCGAAGAAGGTCATTTATCTTCTCGTACATCGTGCCTATCGTTATTATTCCAGCTTTTGGTGCTGCTGGATAGCGAGTGTTGTTCAGACAATTCGATCTGTAGACCTTGCTCAGTACGCTTACGTACGGCTTTGATACAACTGCTATATCCCCAGGGTCAGAAGGATAGTACAGCAGATGAGAATTACCGTTAGCGTACTCTTTTGCAATATTAGACAGTTCATCTACAATGTTTCTAATGAAGGTGCCTGCCTGTACATTCATCCGCGCTGCTTGTATATTAAACTCATAGATCCGCGATTGCTCGATGGCCGTGTACGAAAAGCCGATCTGATCGCCTTGATTTTCGAAATACTCTTCGATTGTAGGGAGTGGAGGCTTGCTCACACGCTCGTTCCCACTTCGTTGGTCATCGCCGGCATCCGTAACGAGACAGGTTGAGCATCTTAGAGTTTGCTCATATCTACGCAAGCGACGCTGTACCGGGTCGGTATGATCGGGCCGATTCGCAGGGGGGCTACGTCGGTCCAGGATTTTCCCGAGACGAGGTCATTGAGCCTCTGCATTTCCAAAGATAGACAGCATCTGACGGCGATACCGTGCGTTTTCGCGCTCCAATTCATTCATCTTCCTGAATCAATCTAGCTTAGGCCACCGTGATCCTTGCGCGGGCATTAGTAGCTCTGCTCTGAGATGTTCGCCTCCATGCAATCGACGGCGATGCTCTCAGCTTGCGCCGCCTGAACCTCGATCTAGCGCTGCAGCCGCGAAATCTGTTCCGCGGTCGATTCTTGTCCTCGCTTCATCCCATCTTCTCTGGTCCTAGCCGATTCTTTCAACCAGCCCGATCCGAAGCTGGCCTGTCGGGTCAGAATCAGCGCATCCGTCTGCCGTAGCTCGCCAACGATCTCCTCGGGCTTCGGGGGCTTGGCCATCTCATCCGTCCTCCTGGCTTGAAAGCCATACCAAAGGGCGGGCCACTTTAAGCAGGGCGTATGCGGGTAAATTCCAACGATGTCGGACGCCATCCCTTGTTCTCGTCTCGAACCATCGTCACAGTCACGCTAGCCTACGTTCTCATGGACGGCGAACGTCGATTGGAGCTGCTTGTTTATGGCGATCGAGCAGGAGATTTTTGAGCGAACTGCCGTGCCTGGGATCGAGCGGCTTTTTGTCCTCGGTAGCTTCGCGCGGCCCGCCACCTTGTACATGCAGCAGGTCCGGGCCCTTAACCTTATCTTCGCTCTCAACCAGACGCGGGCCCGCGGCTCCCTAGCCGTCGTCGGTGCCGGTGCGGGCGGCGTTACTGCGGCGGCCGCGGCGGCTATTTGCGGCTGGGACGTCACAATTTTCGACCGAATCTCTAATGACGTGCTCTCTCTGGCAGGTTCCGAAACCTCGCAAAGATGGCTTCACCCTCACATCTACGATTGGCCCGAAGAGGGAGCGGAAGAAGACGATGCCGGTCTTTGTATCCTCAATTGGCGGGCGGGAAAAGCTGACGATGTTATCGCTGGCCTTAGATCGCAGTGGAGGAAGATACGTAGCGCATATAATATAGCGGAGCGTCTCGGTGTTTCGGACCTCTCGCTTTCTACAACGGGAGGAAAGCACGTCCTAGCGTGGAACGGACAAGGATCATCCTCAAACGAAGAGGGGCGTTGGGGTGGCCGTACGGATCGCAGGATGCACGTCCAAGATTTCGACTTCGTGATCCTTGCAGTAGGGTTTGGCAAGGAAGAGCCATCGACAGCGTTCCCAATGACGAAGTCGTATTGGGACCCTGACACACTCGGCTCAAATCGTACTAAGGCAGCTGGGCCAGAGAACGTATTAGTCTCCGGGACAGGCGACGGAGGCCTGATCGACGTCCTCCGCCTATCATTTTCAGCATTTCGGCACGAGACAGTTCTTACAACTTTGCGCGAGCGGTGGCTCGGCCCAGCGCGTTTCGCTCAGCTGGTGAATGATGTCAAAGATATCGAAAGTCGCATCAGTAAACTCAGGGCCTCGGGCGAGTCGTACGAGGCACAAATGTACTTATCTTATTCTAAGCTCGCGGATGCGCTTCCCAATCCTGTCGACGCATTCCAAGTGAGGGACGATGTAGTACCTGTACTTACTGGTACTGGCGCTTATCCGCTTTCGCTCGTAGCCGCGCCCGTCAACCGTCTTCTCCTTACCCTGACCAACGCGCAGTTCATTCCTGGCGGACTAACCAGCGTCAAGGGAGAAGAAGGAAATTACCTGGCGCATTTCGCGAAATCAGGCACCCGTCAGTTTGCAACCGTCGTGATACGGCATGGACCGAGGCCGGTCGTAGAGGGACCGTTTCCAGATATTTTTAACCGCTGCAAACCATTTAGGGCTACGGTCGGCACGTCGGAGGATCCCACCCGACGCCCAATGTTTGATGAGGCTTTTGACACAGGCCTTCGCAGGGCTGCAAGTGCAGCGGCGGGGCCAACGGACGTCGGGCCGCTAAACGAGAGCGTGGTCGTTGTCCAGACCGACGATCGGTCAGCAGAGCGGGCGTATCGCAACGTGATCGCCGCTCGTGCCATAAATCAGTCGGAGGAGAATCCCTTACTCGGGCCAATTGCGCCCGATATGCGAGCGGTCGATATGCTGAGGCTTCCGACCGCCGTGGTCCGCAGCGGAGGTGTAGAGCTTGCCAACGCTATACGTCGGGAGACAATCGGCCGAGACTGGTTGCTCACGGGTCCTAACCTCCGTGCCATCGTTGGGCCGCCTGGGTCAGGAAAAAGCTACATCCTCAATTTCTTGGCCAGTGTAGCTGCCGCGGACGAAACTCTATTTCCCGTCATCGCGTCACTGAGTGAGTTCGACGAACTGCCAAGCAGCGATGTACTCGGTTTTATCTTCGACCAAGCGATACAGAAAATTGAAAATTGTGATAGAGTCAGTTTAGGCGGGATTTTTGCGCGACGACTTCTCCAGGGCCGAGTTATTTTCTTGCTTGATAATCTTGATGAAATGACTCCGCAATCCCGCGAACGTTTGATAAAGTTACTTACTGCTGACGACAGCAGAAATCACGTTGTCGTGGCGACCGGAAATTCCCACGATTTAGCCGATCAGGCGCGCTTTTCGATTTACCAAGTCGCACCCCTAGATTCCCGTGAGCTGAGCCGAAAGTTCGATGAGGTCGTTGAGGGATTCGGTGGTCGCATTTCGGGTAAGTGGCTGATCGATGCGTTGAGAGGCTTGCCGAGTTCCGCATTTGGAATTTTGATCGGGCCCACATTTAATACTATTATCGACGCGGTGCGCTCCGAATCATCACAAGGGCGCGCTATGGTCGATGCGCTCGGAAATTTAGCTTTTCAAATCTGGCAATCGGAGCGTGGACATAAAAACAATGCCAATTTTCAAAATTTGTCGGAAAAACGTGGGGACGTCGATGACGTGCCCGAGAATTGGATTGATCTAGCGCGCGAATATAATTTTTTATTGCAAGATATTGATGGTGAACTCAAATTTTCGCACAAGTTGCTCCTTGAATGTTTCGTCGGCAATCACCTCGCTCACTTCGATAACACTGCTGATCTCATTATTGAATTAATGTTCGATACGGCGACGATTGAAACTGAGATTTTGCCCATATGTATCGGTCGGCTTGCAGCACCGTCCCCTATATTCGAGCGGCTGAGGAATTTCCCGGACTCGCTTGACCGCGCGCTGCTTCGCCTGAGGATCCGCGCGCTGCGGTATCTCAGAAGCGTGCCAAGCGCTCCTATTAATGACTTGACCGAGGACCTGATTGCAATCCTGCGTGAGCCGGATACCTTCCCCGGCTCAGCACTGATTGGGTTTGCCGGTTCACTACGAGGTTTGCCGAGCAGCACAGGGGCAATGATTGGTAATGCTCTCTGGCGAGCAGCTGTTCTGGGGGGATCAGATCAACAGGTGCGAACTCTTGCCCTGATGGCCGCTTCCGCTCTTCCGGGTGCGGTTGAAGCCGCGCAATCACAGCTTCAAACGCGTGACGAGGCGCTTCGAGCTGCTGCAGCGGAAGCGCTCGGCGAGCTGAGAGCTTCGGCGGCCGTTCCCGACCTCGTCCGTTCCTATCTCGATTGGCCAGGGCAGATGGTCTTCGAGCCGGCGGTCAAAGCGCTGGCTGCTATCGGTGACGATGCGGCGATTGAGGCTCTCGCCGGCATCTTGAGTTCCTCTGTCTACCAGAATCTGAGATGGCAAGCTGCCCGCGCCCTTGGCACTATCAGAAAACTGGCTGCCATCGCTCCTCTCATCGAAGCCCTATCGGATACGCATGCCATCGTGAGAGCACATGCGGCGTGGGCACTCGGCGAGATTGGTAGTGTCAACGTGCAGGGACAGCTCCGGACCTGCTTACCCGATCTAGACGCGAATGTCCGGGGAAACGCCGCGGAGGCCTTAGGTAAGATCGGAGCCGTCGGCGCGACTGCGGAACTTAGAACCTTGTTGATGGGAGACAGTGAATTTCAGGTACGCGACAAGGCTGCCCAAGCTATGATGATTCTGGATCGGAATAGCCTACTTGCGGACCTGAAGCTAATCGTTACCAACCCTTTTGACCCCTTCCGCAGAGCGTCCGCAAGCCTATTGGTCGAATTAGCGAGCGACGAGGCGCTTCCCGTGCTTACCATCATGGCTTACGAGGCGGAATCAAATGTAAAAGAGGGGGTTGCGGCTGCGCTAAGTTTGATTCAAAGCAGGCCAGCATTGCAGTTACTCATTGAACTTGCGGGCGACACATCTGATAGTGTACGACAAGAGGCTGCCCGCTCACTAAGAAATCATACGGAGTATGAAGCTGTTGAGAAACTGATAGATCTTTTTAGTAGCGATCCCTCTGACGAAGTCAGGGCTAATGCAGCGGAGGCACTTCGCGCTCTGGCAGATCCTCGTTCAAGGCTCCCGCTTGAAGCTGCGGTAAGGGAAGGCGGCCTGCTAAGCGGCTTCGCGGCCTTGGCGCTCGGAAATATTGGTGACGAGGAATCTATTCCGGTTCTGACTATCGCTTGGCGACAAGCAGAGGGATCTCGGAAGTTCATCAAGGATTGGTACTGCTCCGCGATCGGCCGAATTGGGGGACCGAGGGCAGCGGCGTCTTTGCATTCTCTCCTAATTGATGCAGTAGACCGCTCCGAACGAATGGGCTTGGTACGAGCGCTTCAACAAGTCCGATCGTCTGAGGCTACGGCTGCGTTAATTGGATGTCTTGGTGATGCTGACACAATCATACGTAGCATGGCTACGGAAATATTATGGTCTAAATCCAATCGCGCCATAATTGAGGGTATGTCATGGGCCCTCCGGGGAAATGATTGCGGAGCACTCCTTGAGGCGATCAAGATAGCGCCCTACTACGCAAATTCCGAAATAACGCGAGTGATGTCCTCCCATCTTGATGGAAAATTTGATAAAGAGGTCCGCATTGCCCTCCGCTCTATCGCGGAGAGGGAGTCAGCAGTAAAACTGCAATTATTAGAAACAAAACATTCCTAAATTTGCGCGCTCTGACGTGAGTCCACCGGAATGTGATTTAAAACTATGTGTACACCGCGAGATTTGATGCTTCGGCAATCTGTGCCAGGTTGAGCTACGATTAAGCTAAGATTTCTTTTTGCCCCCGTTCAACCGTAGGATAGAGCCTAGCGTGAGCCTTCGGTCCTTGAGGGCGATCGCTATGGCTAGCAGACGCTTTGAGGCCATCAAAACTCAACAGCTGCTGGCAGACTTCTTGAGCTATGGAAGTCTGTTATGGGAGCTGGGGTGCCTCGTCTGAGTGCGGTTCAGCGCTTCGCTAGACGTTACGGCTTCCAGACAACTGCCACTCTCGCAGAGGTATCCCGCTGGATCGAGAAAGCGGCGTACGCATCCGGCTAAGGCCGCCTTGCGAGCGGGCTCGCTAAGGCTGAGGTCATAGGAGTAATCCTAGGACCTTGAACATGACGCAGGCGGGTACCGAACTAGTGAGAGCCGGACCGGGTCGCTGCTGGACGCGGGTGGGGGAGGAGCGGTTGGTCGCCGCAACTGGACCTTCGCCAGCTCGGGCG
This sequence comes from Methylobacterium sp. GXS13, assembly GCF_001455965.1. GTDB lineage: Bacteria > Pseudomonadota > Alphaproteobacteria > Rhizobiales > Beijerinckiaceae > Methylobacterium. Next base: position 29,531 of record NZ_LKKO01000018.1, on the reverse strand, counting down.
CGGGCGGCCATCGCGCTGTGAAACTCTACACGCTGATCGAGACCGCCAAGCTCAATGGTGCCGAGCCACAGCCTGGCTATCCGACATCCTCAGCCGTCTGCCCGGCCATCCGGCCCGGCACATCGACGATCTGCTGCCCTGGAGCTGGACCCCGCCTCAACCCAAGCAGATCGTCGCCTGACGCGCTGTCTCAGAGGCCAACGCGGCCTTCACCGGAGGCGTACAAAGCGGCCAACTCGATCGCCAGCGACCATATCAATCGTCAGCCGTGCCTTACAGATTCCAAGGAACAAGACCAAATCTGCACTACAGGACATAGCCTACACACTGCGCAATTAGTCATCCAAAAAGTACGGGTCTTAGAACAATCAGACATACGGCGCCCGCTACGACTGGTCGTACGGATAATATACTGAAGTAAGTTCTGCATTATTTTGGAGATTTGCTATTGAAAGCTGGAAACCATCCTATTATCTGTGCTATACTAACGTTAGAAAGGAGTTGATGTACTTGTCAAATACAAAGATAAAATCCCCTCGGTATCCGCATGTGTCGCTATACCTTGCAAGGCCTGTTGTCAAAGCACTGAAAGAGATTGCCTTGCAGAGAGAGTGCAAGGTGCACGATATTCTTATTCTGCTGGTGCGACGATTTTTAGAGGACAATGGCTATAGCTTCGAAGCGCTCAATGATCACTCAAGCTGATATGTTGTCAGGCTATGCCTGCTATCCTCTGATTCTTCTGTTCAGGTTGCGGCTATTGCGCTTTGGCGATGTGCTGGGTCGTTGTATTTAGCTGAAGCTGCCTTCCAAGGCCGTGCTCGTCGACGTATGGAACGACAGAATTTTGCGGGCAGGTATCAGATGTAGCGCGGTGCCTATGTCCCCCCCTACCCAGTGTCTCGGTCCCAAATCGGTCACACTGCAACGTGGGAAGGGGGCAAAAACCCCTTGACCACTGTGACTACAGGCGCATACGACTCTGCAGGTAAGTGGTTGATGCAAAGGGAATGGTCTGACGCTCCTCCGCAGAGACTCCGTTGCAGTCCATCCAGACGCGTTGCCCTCCGAAGGCAAAGGTCACACGTTCGAATCGTGTCGGGTGCGCCAATTTTCTGAATGACTTAGCAGGGGTCAGCCCTGATGCAGAGACTGGCGGTGTCACCGCATCGGGTCTTCGCCGAGTCGTTTCTCTCCCCTCCGCCTCCGTCTGTCCGCAACCGCGATCCTCGCCTTTGTCGTGGGTTGGCTGGCGCTGGCTCAGGTCCAGCAGGAAGCCTTCAGCTACCCTGTCGGCCTCGATCCCTGCGGCGACAATTTCCTGGCGCTGCGCAGCCTACCGAGCGGCACACAAGGTGTCCGCCTCGCGCGGCTCGGACCCGACACCCTGTTCACCGAGCTTGGCCGTCAGGGCGGCTGGGTCAACATCCAACTGCCGTTCGGGCAGACCGGATGGGTGAGCGCCGGGTCCGTCGGCTGCTGCCGCACGGCCGCGAGCGGTCGCAGCGCGCCGAGCGGATCCGCCTCGCCGTCGTGCGAGGAGCTGTGGTCCGAGCGGAACACGATCTTCAAGGCTGCGGGCTACTACTTCCGAACACCGCAGGCCATTCAGGCGTTCGGCAATGCGGGGTGTCAGTTCGACGACGAGGCCGATGTGCCGCTAACGACACGGCAGCGAGAGCCGGTGGCTCAAATCCGAGCGACGGAGCGACAGCTGGTCTGCGCGCGGTGACTGACTGGCTCGCCGGCCACAGGGCGATGTGCGGGACCGCGAACATCCTGAGGGGCGAGCTGATGCCCCTCACCGAGCACCTGAAGGCGAAGGGCTATCTGAAATGACGAGATGGTTTGCTGCCGGCTCTGTTGCTGCGATGATCATCATGGCGATCTCAATGGGCTCTCCGCCGCCAGCAAGAGCCGCTCAACAGTTCGTTCAGGCGCCTGCCGACGCAGAGGGGTTGCCGCCAAACCCCGTCCAGATTTCGGAGAACCCAGGGAAGGTCTCTCGGAGCAAGAGCGATCAGGAGCGCCGCCAGGCCTGCGAGCGGGACAGGTCGGCGAAGGCCCGTGCCTTCGGCGGCCCATCAGAGACCGCCATCCTGGATCAGGCGATAGAGATGGACTGCCCGAAGTAAGCTGCTCTGATCGGACTGACCCTATCCGCCCCCTTGCGGAAGAGGTGCTGAAAGCGAACGGGTCGTAGGGTGACCTGACCGGCTGGCTTTGGACCGGGCTGATTGAGAGGATCAGCCAGGACCAGAGGCGTTGGGGATCAGGCAAGGACAGATGTTTCTGGACAATGCGCACCCTGGCCGCCTCCTGTGGAGGGCGTGCTGATGGAGGTCGCCCGACGCATCGAGCTGGGCTGAGGCCACGCCTGGCGTCGCCCTGGCTGCCTCTGCGGGCGACAAACGCCATGGTGCATCTGACGCTGGTCCTCGTCGCCGTTAAGCGACGTGAGGGCCCTGGCGACTGAGTGCGAGGCTGACCTTGAGGCCGCCGGTGTCATTGATGCGCGAAGAGGACGGTAAGGGGGCGTGCGGGCGGCTGAGGAGAGCCTAGCTGTTTGGTCGCGGAAGGTTTCCGTCGGTAAGATCGCCCGGCCGATCATGCGGATCAAGGCCGACACGAGGTGCGCGACGGGTATCGGCCTTGTAAATCCTGCAGCGACCTTGACCGCCAGATGGATGCCGCGTGTGGAAAGTGTCGACAGCCGAGCGAGCCGTAGGACTGGCCGTGCTGCCCGGGCATGTGGCGAAAATGTTGAGGGCCGGGACGTTTGTCGACGCGGACCCTCGGCTTGATCGGCGCGTTGAGCGAGATGCACATCCAGCCATCAGCCTCGCCTGACCCCGCCCGTCTCGCCCTGACGGAGTCTGCGCTGGCCGTTGCGGACAGCCTGTGGCGGGCTGAGATGCGCCGAACCTATGGACCCGACGGGGTCCTGACCTACGCCTTCTCTCCTGAGGGACAGGGCGGGCTCGGGACACCGCTGCGCCGAACCTATGAGGCGCGGCGTGTGGCGGTCGCGCTGTGGCGCCACGAACGGCGGCGGGCAAGGTAGCAACTGGCGGAAACCAGAGAGGACATAATGGCCGAGACCGACAAGCCGCAGGGTGAAAGCGTCGTGCCGCCCACGGTGCCGATCCGGAATGTCAACGTGCCTGATCCGACGACGGGCAGCGAGCCTGGGAGCAAAGACCTGGTGAAGCACGCCGAGAGCACGCCCGATGATCCGGACGCGGCGGCTCAGGACGGCTTGGCTTAGACGCACCTCACAAAACGCCCGATCCTCGGGCGTCCCCCTCTGCACAAGACAGGGCAGAGGGCGTTTTGTGAGAGATTTTCAGGGGGCCTTCTGCCGGTTTGGCATTTCTCCAGCTGCGATCAAGGCGCTCGTGATCGCCACCATCCGCCGACCTTGATGGCGGGCCGCATCGAGATCCTCCGTCCGGGGCGGCCGGTTCTCTGAACCGACGATGGCGGACGCGCCATAAGGCGAGCCCGCTTCCAGCATGGCCGAATCGGTGTAGCCGGTCGGCAGGATCACCATGCCCAGATGCGCCATCGGGGCGTACAGCGAGAGCGTGACGACTTCGGATCCCCCGTGCGGCCAGGAAGCCGCCGCGAAGGCACCTCCGACTTTGCCGGCGAGCAAACCGCGTTTCCACTGTGGGCCGAGCAGGTCCAAGTAGTTCTTTAGCTCCGTCGCCATAGCTCCGAAATAGCAAGGTGTGCCGAACAGAATGGCGTCGGCCCACTCGGCATCCTCGTGTGTGGGAGCCGCGTACAAAGCATTCTGCCGGGCGGCACTCTCCGTCCACCCATCGACCTTCGCCATGACTGCCGCGTCGACGACTTCGCGCGGCCTTCGCACGCGTATCTCGGCCCCTGCCTCCCGTGCAGCTTCAGCCGCAGCGGTTGCGAGGGCTTCCACGCTGCCCGTGCGCGAATAGTAGACGATCAGCACACGAGTCGGATTCGGGAAGTTATCAGCCACACCACGCTCCTATGGGTTGACGCCATGGGCTGGCGGTTGCGGGTCGGATGAGACGTTGTGCGCCCCTGCAGGTCTGGCGGAAACCGACGAGGCATCTGCCGCATGGCCGACTGTTCGATGGGAGCTGGCCATCTGGCCGGCCATCAGCACGGTCAGCGCTGCCAGCATGAGACCGGTGCCGCCAATCACCCCGCAGAACATCGGCATGCCGGGACCACCGTGCTGACCGTTTTGACTGGAATGCCGCTCTGCCACTTGGAAACCTCGCTGATCCACAGGTGCGGATCCGAGGGGGCAACAGGTGCTCTACTCAATAGGTCCGTCCCTGTGGCGCCATGGCTCGCAGGTCGATCCGGATCGCAAATCTACAGATGCGGTCCGGATGCTTTTGACGGCCCCGAGCAGGGGGATCCACCAGCAGCCGTGCACGTCTCAAGCAGCTGGTCTGCCTTCGGCGGGTTTGATCCTGCGAGGCGGGGCCCCAGGTTCCGTCTCGGACGAGCCACGGCTGACGGCCATGTGCCACTCGCCGCTCGCCCTAATATAAGCTGGAGGAAACCACATGGCAGCGCATAGCTTCGACCAGAGCAACATCACGTGGCGCACACTCGACTGGCTCGATCACATCGCCTTCTTCGTTTACAAGGTCGATGAGGAGAACCGCATTGTCGACGTGCTTTTCAAGTTCGCTGCCAACCAGCGGGTGATGCTGCACCGGCATCATTGCCCCTACGTCACCTTGGTTATGCAGGGTGAGCTGCGGTTCTATCGTCCGGACGGTACATTGAAGGAAATCCGGCCCACCGGCAGCTTCGTCTCAGGCCCCGCCCATGGCGAGCCTCACGAGGAGGGCGGCGGCGATCAGGACGCGATCGTCTTCTTCAGCAATCGCAACATCGACGATGCGCTCTATGAGTTCCTCGACGCGCACGGGAACACGACCCAGGTGCTCGGAATCGCCGACTTTAAGGCGCAGCTCGAGGCACAGATCGCGGACGGGACAGCTGCGAAGGTCGCTGGTCGCCCCGCCTGATCGAACGTAGCCCCGCAGTTCTTCCGCTGCGGGGCCGGTGCGTCCGAAATCACATGCCGGAGCGGTGCATGTGATGCCGCCGGTGGCGGGTCATGTGTCGCCGTCCCATCATTCCGGTCTGACCACCCATCCGCTTCTGAGACGAGCTCTTCACGCTGCCGGGGTTGTTCATGTTGCCTTCGGCGCTGCCGCCGCCGGCGGGCGTCTGGGCCAGTGCCGCCCCGGTGACGGCGAACGTCAGCACAGCAGCGAGGGCAAGTGTCTTCATCGACATGGCGTTTTCCTTCAGACGGATCGATTCGGTCCGTCTTGGGCTGAACATCACCACGTTCGATATTGTTCAGGCCCTCAACAGATTTGAGGTTATAAATCCTGATGCTGTCGCACGCAGTGCGAGGATCAGCGCTCCGGGCCAGAACACGAATCTGAGCACGGCGATCGGCCCGATGGGGCGGCCCTTTCCCTCATACGATCGCGACCGGCGGGGACAGCGCGGAGATCGCGATCGCGAGGCGTGCCCAGACCTCAGCATCTGATAGGTCCATGCGCGATAGGTGAAGGCCTCCCGTCGCTACGCTTTCTTCATGCCCGGCGGCACGGGGCCGCCACCTCGTCGATCCGCCATCAGCACCGCTTCGTCTGCCCGAGAGATTTCTGCGTGGGACAAGCTCAAGGCCCGCCCCGAACACGCAAAACGCATCGACGACAGGAACTCGAACACGATCTTGAGCGTAGAGGTCCGATTTACCGGGATTATATCGCCATGTTTCGGCTTGCTCTGCTCGCCTTTACCTGTGTTATGGTTGTGCCGGCCACGGCCGAACCGGCGCGGTCGGTTGTCGGAGTCCAGTCGGCGCCTCTCATCGATCCTGTGACGCTCAAGGTGAACGAAGCGGCAGCCAGACGCATGGATGCCGCGAGCAAAGCTCGGGACGTCGCCTGGGACGCGAAGATCCATCGGACGATGTCCGGTGTCTGCCGCGGCTGCTGAACGGTTGAACGTAGGGCCGGGCGAATCAACGGCCTGCAAACGGTCGCCGGCCGCGCGGGCTACCAGCTTCGGGTTGCAGGCCGTATCCAGACTGTGCCGATGTCGAAGCGTCCGGAACCTGCCTACTCGATCACCTCGACGATGCGACGCGTCCGCGGTTCGACGAGGACGGGGTGGTCGTTGACAATGGTGTAGTTGTAGTTCGGCAGAGCGAACTCGGACGGCACGTCGTAGTAGACGACGCCGTCCTCCGGCAGCACCGTTCCGACCCGCACCGATCCCGCGTAGGCGAACGATGGCCGTCGCTCGCCAATCACGTAGATGCGGAAGCGCTCGCGCCGGTCGATGCCGAGCATGCTGTTGGCAGTCCCCACGGCCGCTCCGATTGCCTCGCCGACCACGGCGCCGAGCGGTCCCGCGATGGCCTCGCCCCGCTCCCGGCCATCCTGCGCACCGCGTGCCAAGCCCTGTGCATGAGCCGGCGTCACGGCGCCGAGCATCAGCACCACCGGAAGAGAGATCCAAAGTCGCATGGCGTCCTCAGCAAGCAGCAGGAAGGGTTACGAGAATCAGCGGCACCAGGGAGCGGCTCCACACCACCGGATCGGTGCCTGATTGATGGATCCTGTGGTCACCGGATCGCCCGTTGCCGGACGCGCCAGCGCGCCCTCCACCGGCCGGTTGGCCTTCGCCAGCATCACGGCCGAGAAGCAACAGAGCGCGAGGGCTGCGACCCAGAGGGCACCTCTCACGGTTCGGATCGTTCGTCTGGACATATCCGAGACGCTGACCGCCCTCGGTTAGCGAACTCTTGCACGGCGCGTGATGCGTTCGTGCGGATCCTCGCGGAGGAAGCCGCAGACACGCGATCATCGAAGGCCGGGGGCAGCCTCTGCGGCATCCTGCTGTTTCAGCCGTGCCGCCCCCGATGAGGCTTCAGGGGCGGCCTGCGTGGAAACCGGCTGTTCCTTACGCGGCCCGCGCCAGATCCCCCTCGATCGCGGCGAGAGCCAGTTCCAAGGCCGCGAAGCAGACCGGATCGAATGCCTTGTCTAGATCCGCTCGCAGAATGCCGAGGGCTTTCTCGAGCGGCATCGCCTTCCGGTACGGCCTGTCCGCGGTGAGCGCGTCGAACACGTCGGCGACCGAGACGATGCGCGTCTCCAGAGCAATCTCCTTCGCCTTCAGGCCACGCGGATAGCCCGCGCCGTCGAGGCGCTCGTGATGGGCGCCACCAATCCCCGCCAGATCGTGGAAAGCCGGGACTCGCTTCAGGATCGTCTCGGACAAAAACGCGTGGGCTCGCATATCCCGCCACTCGTCCTCGTCGAGCTTGCCGTTCTTGTCGAGGATCGTGTTCGAGACGCCGAGCTTGCCGATGTCGTGCAGGAGCGCCGCGCGCCGAAGCCAGCGACGACGGTGTGGGTCGAGGCCGAGCTCCGCCGCGATCATGTCCGCGTAGACCGCGACACGCTCGGAATGACCGGAGGTGAACGGGCTCTTCGCATCGATCACCTGAGCGAATGCGCGGGCGATATCGTCGAGGTATTCCTCGTCAATCACGATGAAGTTCTGTGCCGGCTCCAATGCCGAGACTGCACTGGTCACCTTCTCCTCGGAACCGAGGATCGTCCAGAACTCCGACGTGTCCGCGGCCCGCTCGAAGCAGGTTACCGCGTGCGGGTCGAACCATGTGCCCGACCGGCTTCTAACCTCGGCCAGCGCCGCAGCGGGACCGGCCGCGGTGTGGAACACGTCCGCCACCTGCGCGAGCAGAGCGATGCGGGCGTAGAGCGGAATCGCCCGCCCGCCGAGCTGATCCGGACGCCCCTTGCCGTTCCAGTGCTCGTCCAACGCGTGGATGGCCGCGCACCCGGCCGGCGGGAAGCGCAGGCGGGCTGCGATCTCGGCGCCGCGCTGGCAGCGGGTCTGGATCAGATCATCGACGATCGTACCGCCGTTCTGGAGGATGTTCAGCACGGCCTTGAAGCGTTCGGCCAAGCCTGCCTTCAGTCCGGTATGCGAGAATACGAAGCCCAGAACCTTCGGCAAGCTGTCGCTCACCGTTTTGAAGTCGCGCTTGAACCCGATGTCGTCGGATAGATAGAGCTCGCAGATCCGGGCGGCATTGCTGGAGCAGCCCAGGTCCTTGAGCATGATGGTATAGTAGAGTTCCCACAACTCGCGGGTGGGGAGCCCCATGGCGCGCCCGACATGCATTCCGATGAAGGTCGCCCGGACGCAATGGCCGGCCGGTTGTCCCTCGGTCAGGTCGAGGGCATGGCTCAACGCTGCCAGGATGTCCGATAGTCGAACGTCGCTGCGAGATGCCGTTTCAAGGCTGCTTGCGTCATGGACCATTCTGACTGTCCTCAATCAGGGCATGACGGGGTTTATATCGTAGGCGTTAATATCCGCTGTTCAGGCCTGAATTAGCCGGCGAGACCACGGCGGTCTTGCGTATTAGGCGGACTGCTCTGGTGGAGCCGGCGTCCTGTCGCCCGCTTTCAGGTTCGCAGGCATGGGTCTGGGTAGCGCCGCGTGAGCGTGACTGTCCGTGCACCCCGCGCGGTGCCGCCGCGCGTCCAGTACGACAGGCCGCGCGAACAGCCCGAAGAACCGTACGGTCTGCGGACAGGCGAGCGCCCGGCCGCGTCGGTGGACCCAGGGCGCGGGCCGGGTGGGGAGCACCGTCGGCGTCCATCGCGCCCTCCGACGACCCTCCCAAGCATCGTCACGCGCCCGGCCTGCAGGATGTCGAGGCTTGCCGTAGTGGTCACCACGATGAGGCGGCCCCGCCTGCCCCAGCGCGGGGCTCCATCGCGATCACCGTCGCCGCTGTGATCGGAAGAGGTCGCCGCGCTCACGCCTGAGCGCGATGGTAAGCCCTTCGATCAGTTGCGCAGCGGCTTCGCGCCAATCTGCAGCCGATAGATCGTCGTGGGGAATTTCACCGCCGATGCCTCGCCGCCGTTCATCGCCGGCGTGCGGTTCATCTGCGCTGCCGGGATCCACAGGCCGCCCTGCTCGTCGATCCACATCGCGTCGACCCAGACCAAGCGCGGATCCTCTACAAGCGTGCTCATGCTCCCGTCCGGGGCGATCTTGAGGATACGCAACCCGTCCGTGTCGCTCGCGTAGATCGTGCCGTCCGCGTCGATCGCCGTCCCACCCGTCGCGACCGTGGCGGCGAACAGCTTCACGTGCTTCGCCCGCTCGGCATCGCTCAGGCCGGCATCGTCCAGATAACGTGTCTCGATGCTGTAGAGGGGACCTGTGCAGGCCTGGTAGTAGAACGTCTTGCCGTCGGGGGAGACTTCGAGCTGATCGGCGTGGATGAACAGGAGCTTGCCCTTGTCGTCCCGCAAGGTGCGGCCCTGGCCGGTGAGCGGACGCTGCGCGATGGTCGACCAGTGCCCGTCGAGCGCGCGCCGCAAGGCTCCCGTGTCGAGATCGAGCACGATCAGCCCGGGCTGACCGGCATCCGTCAGGTAGACGTTGCGGCCATTGAACCGGAAATCGTCGATGAAGCTCCGATCGGTGGTCGCCGCCTGCAGCGGGTAGACCCGGCGCACAGCGTTGGTCGCGAGGTCGATCTGCACGAGTTTGGGGCCGCCTGCGAGGGGCGCCTCGCCCATGCCGGGTGCCCCCTTGTCGACCACCCACAGGTCGCCGTCAGGGCCGATGCGGATGGCGTTGACGGCCACGAAGGCCTTGGCCGGGTCGTCGCCCTGCTTCCACGCGTTCCACGCCTCGTCCGGGAACGCGACGGGCTTGCCGTCGCGCCACTCGCCGAGCTCGATGCCCTTGCCCTTCGTCTGGCGCTGGAATGGCGAGAACAAGCGGCCATCCTTCGCCTTCGTGACGCCGTTGAAGACCAAGCTCTCCGACTGAAGCATCGGCTGGAGCGCGTCGGGACCGGCCTGAGTCTCCGCAGCGTGGCTGGGCGACGATAGGCACCCGACGAGCAGGAGGGCGAAGATCGAACGGCGGGTCATGCGCATTCACGCCTGTTGCGGTTGCAGAAAATCCTGCGGCAAGGCTTGAAGCGCCGCCGGCGTTCCCAGGGGACAGCTGAATAGAGCAGCGGCCCATACCCGCACCGGCCGGGCAGCCGTATCATCCCGGTGTGTGACGCCGGGGCGGGCCGAGGCACCGGCGGGCGTCTGTCGCAACCAGTAGGCCGGCGGTCGAGGCCCTCCTGGCCTGGCGAGGCAGCCGTAGCGTTGCGTGGCCGGTACGCCGGCGAGATCGCAGTCCAATTCGGCCGAGCTACTGCAGGCGAACGGGACCGTCCATCAATCCCAGGCGAAGGGCCGGCGCCATGAGTTTACCGCTCGTGATCAAGTTGCCGTCGACCTGCCAGTGCTCGAATTCGGCATCGGGCTCGACCCTATGGCCGCTGGCACGAAGCGCCTCGACGGCCTCAACGACCCGATCGCAGCTCTCGGCCATCCCTCCACCGGCGTGACCTCGCGGCGGTGCTCGATCTGGATCAGGTCGTGATCTTCAGGGGGGTAAGGCGGCTCCGAGGGGCGCCATCGGCCGGCAGCGGGCCGGCTCGGTCATCGAGAATGGTGGAGACGACAGGGATCGAACCTGTGACCTTTCCCATGTCAAGGGAATGCACTACCGCTGTGCTACGTCTCCGTTTCGAACTGCTCAGGTTCAGTAAACCTGAAGCCGCCGAAATAGCTTTACCGGATCAGCGACTTATCGGGAGGAACCTCTACCCTGTCAAGGTAGTGCCCGCCCGCTGAGATACGCACCCGGGCCGGTGCCGTGTCAGCACCGGTGGGCCGGGCCTATAGCCGGTGCTTGGCGGGGGCGCAAGCGGAAGGTTGGCCGTCGCGGGCCGGAAACCGCGATGGTGCACGCGGGGAAGAAAATGCGCTATGGGCCTGCCGGCCGGTATTCGGCCGGGCCGCCGAGGCGGTTCCGGCATTCCGCCGCCTCAAGCTTCGGGACATGCGCTACTTCATCGATCACGATCACGGCGACTCGATCCGCGGCTGGATCGTCCCGGACAATCCCCTCGCCATCAGCCGGGTGATGGTCTCCGTCGGCGGCCAGCGCGTGGCTGAGATCCCGGCCAGCGTCATCGACGAGGCGTTCAAGCGCAACGGCTGGCACGCCACCGGGCAATGCACCTTCGTGGTGACATCGGCCGAGGTGCCGGGCCTGCCCGATATCCCGCGGCTCGAACTCTATGACGCCGACACCAACGTTCTGGTCTATCGCCGCATGCCCCCGGACGGGCTGGTGCGGCTGCGGACCATGCTGATCAACACCGGGATCGAGCCCGAGACCGCCCTCCAGGCGGCGCTCTTCCCGCATTTCCAGCACTGCTATTTCGGCATCCACAAGCTGCCGGACGAGATCCTGACCTGCGTCCTGACCGGGCCGGCCGCCCCCTCGGCCTTCCTGTCGGGGGCGGTGACGATCCCGCGCTATGAGAACTTCATGACGCCGGACCTGATGATCACCGCGATCCTGGTGCAGGACCCCTACATCGAGCTGGCGACCCGCATGCTCTGGCTGAAGGCCCGGGCCGGCGACGCCCTCGACCCCATGCGGGGTTGGCGCCTGGGGCCGCTCGCCGAGGCTGCATCCTTCTCGGGCGACTACGACTTCACCGACGTGAAGAGCCTCAAGCGCTATTTCCGCATGCTGCCGGAGCCGGCCTACCGGCTGCTCTACAACCCGCTGACCCGTCAGCTCGGCACCCGCATGCCGGAGGATCGCCTGCATCCGGGCAATTCCATTGCCGCCATCGAGATCCTCGCCCGGGTCGGCATCGTCGGCCACAAGACCCGGTACCACGCCTTCGCGTCGACCTTGTTCGACCACCTGGGCATCCACGCCCCCGTGCCGGTGCCGCCGCCGGTCCCGGTTGAGACCCAGGCGCTGGCCGAGCGCCTGCGGACGGTCAAGGCGGTGGAGGAGATGCTGGTGTTCGACGTTGCCATGTCGGATGCGGTGAAGGACTCGATCGACAAGAGCTGGAGCTGATCGTGCGGTCGAGCGAGACCGGGGCGCACGTGCCGCGCCTTCCGCCGGCGCACCTGACCGGCGCCGGGCGCAAGCGCCGCCCCCTGCCGGTGCGGGCGGCGGCGGACGGCATGCGGATCGAGCTTCCGGGGCTTGCGGGCCGCTGGCTCGAGATCACCCTGTCCAACGACCCGACGGAAGGGCTGGACACGGTTCCGAGTATGGCCTTCGTCGGCCCGGAGGGCCGTCTAGGACCGCTGCTGCCCCAGGAAGCCTCAGGCGGCGGCGCCTTCACGTGGATCGGCCGCCTCCCCGAGGACGTCATGGCGCTGCGGGTGGCCGATCCCGCCGGACGGATCCCGGCTCGACTGCGACGGGTCACCGTGCGCCGCCTCTCCCGGCCGTTCCTCGTGCCGCGCGCCCTGCCCCGCGAGCCTGCGCTCGCCCTGCAGGCGCTATACTGGAGGATCCTCGGCAAGAAGGTGCGGGCGCGGGGCCTCCTTGGCCGGGCGCTGGCCCATCGCCGGGTCACCGGATACGAGGCCTGGATCCGCACCCACGACTACCGCCGGGCCGCGCGGGCCGGGATCGCCGCCGAGATCGCCGCCTGGGCCAACCCGCCTCTGATCTCGGTCCTGATGCCGGTGCACGACCCGGATCCGAAGGTCCTCCAGGCCGCCCTCGCCTCCCTGCGGGCGCAGCTCTACCCGCATTGGGAGCTGTGCGTCGTCGACGACGCTTCGACCCGGCCCGCGATCCCGAAGATCCTCCAGCGCGCCGCCGAGGCCGACCCGCGCATCCGCCTGCATGCCCGGTCCGAGAACGGCCACATCGCCCGGGCCACCAACGACGCGCTGGGCCTCGCCCGCGGCGACGTCTGCGCCTTCATGGACCACGACGACGTGCTCACCGAGGATGCCCTCTACGAGGTCGCCCGGGCGCTCCGCCTCGATCCGGCGCTGGTGCTGATCTACAGCGATGAGGACAAGATCGACGGGCGCGGCCGGCGGTTCGACCCGCATTTCAAGCCGGGTTTCGATCGCGAATTGCTCTACGCGCAAAACTACATCAACCACCTCACCGTGGTGCGGACCGAGGCCCTGCGCGCCGTCGGCGGCCTGCGCCCGGGCTTCGAGGGCAGCCAGGACCACGACCTGCTGCTGCGCCTGACCGACGGGCTCGACCCGTCCCGCATCCGCCACATCCCCCGGGTGCTCTATCACTGGCGTGCCGCGCAGGGCTCCGGGACCTTCTCGGACCGGTCCCTGGCTAAGGCCGAAGCGGCGCGCCTGCGCGCCCTCGACGAGGTCGTGGCCCCCTGGGATGGTCGGGCCGAGCGCGGACCCTCGGGCTTCAACCGCCTGGTTCGGCCGCTTCCGCAGCCGGCCCCCCGGGTCTCGGCGATCATCCCGACCCGGGACCGCGCCGAGATCCTGTCGGTCACCCTCGACGGATTGCTGACCAGCACCGACTATCCCGACATCGAGGTGGTGATCGTCGACAACGACAGCCGCGAGCCCGAGACCGCGGCGCTGTTCGCCCGGTATCGGGACGATCCGCGGGTGCACGTCGTGCCCGTCCCCGGGACCTTCAATTTCTCGGACCTGTCGAATCGCGGTGCGGCCGCTGCTGCCGGCCCGGTTCTGCTGTTCCTCAACAACGACGTCGAGGTGCTGGAGCCCGGTTGGCTCGGGGAACTGGTCCGGCATGCGGTGCGGCCGGAGATCGGCGCCGTCGGGGCGAAATTGCTCTACCCGGACCGGACGATCCAGCACGGCGGCATCGTGCTGGGAATCGGCGGCGTCGCCGGGCACAGCCATCTCGGCGTGCCGGACGCGGATCCTGGGTATTTCTGCCGCATGGTCATCGCCCATGAGGTCTCCGCGGTCACGGGGGCCTGCCTCGCCATGCGTGCCGACGTGTTCGAGGCGGTCGGCGGTTTCGACGCCGAGGCTCTGAAGGTCGCGTTCAACGACGTGGATCTCTGCCTGAAGATCCGCCGGGCCGGCTATCGCATCGTCTGGACGCCATTCGCGAAATTGATTCACCACGAGTCCAAGAGCCGCGGGGCCGAGGACACGCCGGAGAAGCGCAAGCGCTTCGAGGGCGAGGTGCTCACCATGCTCGATCGCTGGGGACCGGAACTGCGGGCCGACCCCTACTACAACATCAACCTGTCACGGAACTCGGCGCATTACCGGGTCTAGGACGGCGCACCGGACCAGCCACGCGGGCCGGATTTCATCCCTGTCGGCGCGCCGCTCCCCCCGGGGTGGCATGCATGCGTCAGTGGGTGAACTTGCGTCGGAAGCCGGTTGCGATACCTCTGGACATGCCGCATGAGGCGGTTCCGGCCATGGTGCCCGAACGGGCGCGCGGCGAGGGCGGCAGTCAACCATGAGTGCGAACACCCCAATGGCCTCGGCCACGACTTTAGAGCGCGATGCTCAGCAGGCGATGGGAGACCACAAGGTCCACCCGAACGAGATCGCCATCGGCGTGGTCATCGGCCGCGCGTCCGAATACTTCGACTTCTTCGTGTTCGGCATCGCTTGCGTGCTGGTCTTCCCGAAGGTGTTCTTTCCGTTCGTCGATCCGCTGACCGGGACACTGTACGCGTTCTCGATCTTCGCGCTGGCGTTCATCGCCCGGCCGATCGGCTCGGTGATCTTCATGGCGATCGACCGCCGGCACGGACGCAGCGTCAAGCTCACCATCGCCCTGTTCCTGCTCGGTGCCGCGACCGCGGCGGTGAGCTTCCTGCCGCGCTACGACAGCATCGGGATTTCGTCGGTCTACATCCTGGCGGTGCTACGGGTGCTGCAGGGGCTGGCGCTCGGCGGCGCCTGGGACGGGCTCGCCTCCCTGCTCGCCATGAACGCCCCCCGGGAGCGCCGCGGCTGGTACGCGATGATCCCGCAGCTCGGCGCGCCCCTGGGCTTCATGGTGGCGAGCGCCCTGTTCGCGTTCTTCCTGGTCAACCTCGACGAGGCCGACTTCATCGATTGGGGCTGGCGCTTCCCGTTCTACTGCGCCTTCACCATCAACGTGGTCGCCCTGTTCGCCCGGCTGCGTCTGGTCGCCACCGAGGAGTTCGCCCGGATGATGGACCTCGACCGGCTGCGGCCGGTCCCGGCGCTGGAGCTGTTCCGGCACCATGCGGGCGACGTGATCCGTGGCGCCTTCGTGCCGCTCGCCGCCTTCGCGCTGTTCCATCTGGTGACGATCTTTCCGATCGCCTGGCTGGCGCTCAACAACACCCATCGCTCGCCCGGCGAGTTCCTGATCGTCCAGTTCTCGGGGGCCATCGTCTGCGCCGGCGCCATCGCGGCCTCCGGCTTGATCGCCGACCAGATCGGACGCCGCAACTGCCTGATCATGAGTGCCTCGCTGATCGCCTTCTTCGCGCTCGGCAGCATCATCGCACCGCTCCTGTTCGGCGAGAGCGCGATCGGCCAGACGATCTACGTCACGATCGGCTTCATGCTGCTCGGCCTCGCCTACGGCCAGACCGCCGGTGCGGTGACGGCCCGGCTCGGCAACCACTATCGCTACACCGGCGCCGCGCTGACCTCCGACTTCGCCTGGCTGGTCGGTGCCGGCTTCGCGCCGCTGGTGGCTCTGTTCCTGTCGCAGCGCTACGGCCTGGCTATGGTCGGTGTCTATCTCCTGTCGGGCGCGGCCTGCACCCTTGCGGCCTTGTTCCTCGACCGGTCGGAAATGCGCCAGATGTAGTCGGCCGCCGCGCGGCGAAGGCTGCGCGGTCACCCTCCAGAATCTGCCGGGACTGCCGCGTCTTGCGCGGCACGGCAGGGACGCCGCGTCTGCGGCTTGGGATAAAGAGACGAGTGCTGTGACCTCTTCGACCCCTCTTCCGGACAGGATCGCGCCCGCCCCACGCCGGGCCGGCCTCGCGCGGCGGCTCGTGCCGCTTCTCGCCCTGCCGCCGGTCCTGGCGCTGCTGGGCGGCTGCAACCTCGTGGTCATGAGCCCGGCCGGCTACGTCGCCGAGCAGCAGCGCAACCTGGTGCTCGCTGCCACTGGGCTGATGCTCCTGATCATCATCCCGGTGATCTTCTTCACCCTGTTCTTCGCCTGGCGCTACCGCGCCACCAACGAGGACGCGGTCTACGATCCCGAATGGCACCACTCGACCCAGCTCGAGGTGCTGATCTGGACGGCGCCGCTCATGATCATCATCGCGCTGGGCGCGCTGACCTGGATCGGGACCCACACCCTCGATCCGTTCCGGCCGCTCAGCAAGATCGACGCGAAGCGCGACGTCCCGGCCGGCGTCGAGCCGCTCCAGGTCGAGGTGGTCGCCATGGATTGGAAGTGGCTGTTCCTCTACCCGCAATACGGGATCGCCTCGGTCAACGAGCTCGCCGCCCCGGTGGACCGGCCGATCCAGTTCAAGATCACCGCCACCGACGTGATGAACACGTTCTACATCCCGACTTTGGCCGGCATGGTCTACGCGATGCCGGGCATGCAGACCCAGCTCCATGCGGTGATCAACCGCGAGGGCGCTTATGAGGGCCGCTCGGCGCATTACAGCGGCGCCGGCTTCTCGAACATGTTCTTCAAGTTCAACGGC
Source organism: Methylobacterium sp. GXS13 (assembly GCF_001455965.1). Lineage (GTDB taxonomy): Bacteria > Pseudomonadota > Alphaproteobacteria > Rhizobiales > Beijerinckiaceae > Methylobacterium. The sequence continues at coordinate 12,919 of NZ_LKKO01000018.1, read as the reverse complement.
GTGACCAACGAGGCCTTCGACCAGTGGGTCGCCAAGACCAAGGCGCAGGGCGGCGAGCTGACCCAGGACGCCTATCTGGAGTTGGAAAAGCCGAGCGAGTCCGAGCCGGCGCGGTTCTACAAGTCCTACGCGAAGGGCCTGTTCGATCGGATCATCGGCATGTGCCCGCGGCCGGAGCAGATGTGCGTCGGCGAGATGGTGAAGATCGACGCCCGGGGCGGTGCTTCAGGAGAGGAGGCCGAGGCGAATTACGACCGGCTCCAGTATGACAACCGCATGGCCGATCGCGGCAACGAAGCCCCCGGCGCGACCGGGCCGGCATCCGGGACCGGTCCGCACGGGCAGACGCAGCCGCAGGGCATGAAGCCCAGGCCCGATATGGGCAATCCGGACTCGCGCGGGCAGGGCGAAACCGCGCTGCCCGGGCAGGAGAAAGCGCCCGAGATCAAGGCGCCTGACAGCCAGGGCCAGAAAGAGGGCGGGCAGATCGCGCCCAAGCAGCTCAACCAGTAAGAACGCTCGCGTGAACGCGGGCCCCACACCCAAAACCCGGCGGTCGCCGTCGAACCCATTGAACGGGCCGATCCCATGTTCGCAAACTTGGACCTACAACAGTTGATCTTCGGTCGATTTACGATCGAGCAGATCCCGTATCACGAGCCGATCCTGCAGGCGACCTTCGCCGGCGTGGCCGTGGTCGGCCTCGCCGTCCTCGGCGTGATCACGTATTTCCGCTTCTGGGGGCCGCTGTGGCGTGACTGGGTCACGTCCATCGACCACAAGAAGATCGGTATCATGTACTGCATCTTCGCGCTGATCATGCTGCTGCGTGGCTTCGCCGACGCCTTGCTGATGCGCTCGCAACAGGCGGTGGCGTTCGGTTCGGAGCAGGGCTTCCTGCCGCCGCACCACTACGACCAGATCTTCACCGCCCACGGCATGATCATGATCTTCTTCGTGGCGATGCCGTTCGTCACGGGGCTCATGAACTTCGCGGTGCCGCTGCAGATCGGCGCCCGCGACGTGGCGTTCCCGTTCCTGAACAACTTCAGCTTCTGGATGACGGTGTCCGGCGGCATCCTGGTGATGGTCTCGCTCTTCGTCGGCGAGTTCTCCCGCGCCACCTGGCTCGCCTACCCGCCGCTCTCCGGGGCCGCGATGAGCCCCGGCGTCGGCGTCGACTACTACATCTGGGCGCTGCAGATCGCCGGCATCGGGACGCTGCTGTCGGGCATCAACCTGATCGCGACCATCGTGAAGATGCGCGCGCCGGGCATGACCATGATGAAGCTGCCGATCTTCGTCTGGTCGTCGCTGTGCACCAACATCCTGATCGTGGCCGCCTTCCCGATCCTGACGGCCGTTCTCGCGATGCTGTCGCTGGACCGTTACGTCGGCACGCACTTCTTCACCAACGACCTTGGCGGCAACGCCATGCTGTACTTCAACCTGATCTGGATCTGGGGTCACCCGGAGGTCTACATCCTGATCCTGCCGGCCTTCGGGGTGTTCTCCGAGATCACCTCGACCTTCTGCGGCAAGCGGTTGTTCGGCTACACCTCGATGGTCTACGCGCTGGTGGTGATCACCATCCTCGCCTACTTGGTGTGGTTGCACCACTTCTTCACCATGGGCTCGGGCGCCGACGTGAACTCGTTCTTCGGGATCACGACGATGATCATCTCGATCCCGACGGGCGCGAAGATCTTCAACTGGATGTTCACGATGTACCGCGGCCGGATCCGGTTCGAGGTGCCGATGATGTGGGTGGTGGCGTTCATCGTCACCTTCGTGATCGGCGGCATGACCGGCGTCCTGCTGGCGGTGCCCCCGGCCGACTTCGTGCTCCACAACTCGCTGTTCCTGATCGCGCACTTCCACAACGTGATCATCGGCGGCGTGCTGTTCGGCATGTTTGCCGGCGTGACCTTCTGGTTCCCCAAGGCCTTCGGGTTCAAGCTCGATGAGTTCTGGGGGAAGATGGCCCTCGTGTTCTGGGTGAGCGGGTTCTACGTCGCCTTCATGCCGCTCTACGTGCTCGGCCTAATGGGCGTGACCCGGCGCATGCAGCACTTCGACGACCCGTCGCTGCAGATCTGGTTCGTCATCGCGGCCTGCGGCGCGGGGCTCATCGCCTTGGGTATCGCCTCGCAGATCGTGATGTTCGTGGTCTCCATCCGCAACCGGGAGAAGCTGCGCGACCTGACCGGCGACCCGTGGGGCGGCCGGACCCTGGAATGGTCCACCTCCTCGCCGCCGCCGGACTACAACTTCGCCTTCACCCCGGTGGTCCACGATTCGGACGCGTGGTGGGACATGAAGAACCGCGGTTTCGCCCGGCCCATGACCGGCTACAAGCCGATCCACATGCCGAAGAACACCGCGTCCGGTGCCATCCTGGCCGGTCTGAACTTCACCTTCGGCCTGGCCATGGTCTGGTACGTCTGGTGGCTGGCGGCGCTCAGCTTCGTGGCGATCATCGTCGTCGCGATCCTCCACACCTTCAACTACAACCGCGACTTCTACATTCCCGCCGACACGGTCAGTCGGACGGAAGGGCAGCGGTCGCGCGAACTGGAAATGGCGTGATTCGATGATGCACGCAGAGACTGCACCCCCCGGCGCTGCGGCGCCGGTCTTCTACCAGACCGACGAGGAGGGCCATCATTCCGAGGGCTCGACGATGCTCGGGTTCTGGCTCTACCTGATGAGCGACTGCCTCATCTTCGCGACCCTGTTCGCGACCTACGGGGTGCTCGGCCGCAGCTACGCGGCCGGGCCCACCCCCAAGGACCTGTTCGACCTGTCGGGCATCGCGGTGAACACCGCCATGCTGCTGTTCTCGTCCATCACCTACGGCTTCGCCATGCTGGAGATGGACCGGGACCGGATCAAGCAGACGCAGATCTGGCTCGCGATCACCGGCCTGTTCGGCGTGGCCTTCGTGGCCCTGGAGATCCGGGAATTCGTCCACCTGTTCCATGAGGGCGCCCCGCCCTGGCGCAGCGCCTTCCTGTCGTCGTTCTACACCCTGGTGGCGACGCACGGTCTGCACGTCTCGGTCGGCATCCTCTGGCTGGTCGTTCTGCTGGTGCAGCTGCGCAAGCACGGCCTCATCGTCGAGAACAAGCGCCGGCTGATGTGCCTGTCGATGTTCTGGCACTTCCTCGATCTGATCTGGATCGGGGTCTTCACCGTCGTCTACCTGATGGGAGTGCTCGAATGAGCGCCGACGCGCACCACCTCACCGGTCACGGTGAGGGCACGCATGACCCGCACGCCCACAGCGAGGGCGGGCACGGCTCCTTCAGCAGCTACATCACCGGCTTCGCCCTGTCGGTGATCCTGACGGTGATCCCGTTCTGGCTGGTGATGGGCAACGTGCTCGACAACAGCCTCGTCACCAGCCTGGTGATCCTGGCCCTGGGCGGCGTGCAGATGGTCGTGCACATCATCTACTTCCTGCACATGAACACCAAGTCGGAGGGCGGCTGGACCTTCCTGGCGCTGATCTTCACCATCATGGTGGTGGTGATCATGCTCGCCGGCTCGGTGTGGGTGATGTACCACCTCAACCACAACATGATGCCGATGGATGCCCACGACGTCATGAACAACGCCCGCTGAGAGCGCGTCCGGCGATGAGGCCCGCGGGGTCGGGAGGGGGGGCTGAGCCGGGCTCGGCCCCCTCCCCGGCCCCGCTGTCGTTGTTGCGGCGCGTCGTGTTCGGCGTCGCCATGGGCCTCGTGTTCGTCGTCCTGCTGGGTCTCGGGACCTGGCAGGTCCAGCGCCGGACCTGGAAGCTCGATCTGATCGCCCGGGTCGATGCCCGCGTCCAGGCGCCGGCCGTGCCAGCCCCCGGCCCCGCCGCGTGGCCGCAGGTCGGCTCTGAGGACGCCTACAGGCACGTGTCGCTCTCGGGCGTCTTCCTCCATGATCGCGAGACGTTGGTGCAGGCCGTCACCGAGCGGGGCGCCGGTTTCTGGGTGCTGACACCCCTGCGCCGGCCCGACGCCAGCCTGGTGCTGGTCAATCGCGGCTTCGTGCCGAGCGCGAACCGGGATCCTGCGACCCGGCAGGCCGGGCAGGTGGCGGGCGAGACACGCGTGACGGGCCTCCTGCGACTGACCGAGCCGGGCGGCGCGTTCCTGCGGTCGAACGACCCGAAGGACGGGCGCTGGTACTCGCGCGATGTGGCCGCCATCGCGGCGGCACGGGGCCTCACCGACGTCGCTCCCTATTTCGTCGACGCCGACGCCGCGCCCAATCCCGGCGGCCTGCCGGTGGGCGGGCTCACGGTGATCGCCTTCCCGAACAGCCACCTGGTCTACGCCCTGACCTGGTACGGAATGGCGCTGATGCTGGCGGGCGCGGTGATCTACATCCTCCGCGGCCGTCGGACGTCTAGATCTGTGGGGGAGTAGCCCGGTTTCCGGGGGCGTCTATAATGAGGTGACAAACGCCATAACGAGTCACCGCCATGACCACCCGCATTCCGAACTTCGCCGAGATTCCTTGGGTCGGCGAGCCGCTCGCGGTGGCGTCGCCGACCCTCGGTGAACCCTGGATGACCCCGGAGGGCATTCCGGTGAAGGGCCGCTACGGGCCGGAAGACCGGGAGGGCATCGAGTTCCTCGATACCTATCCGGGCATCGCGCCGTTCCTGCGCGGCCCCTACCCGACCATGTATGTCACCCAGCCCTGGACGATCCGGCAATATGCCGGCTTCTCCACGGCCGAGGATTCGAACGCCTTCTACCGGCGCAACCTCGCGGCCGGGCAGAAGGGCCTCTCGGTGGCCTTCGATCTCGCCACCCACCGCGGCTACGATTCCGACCACCCGCGCGTCTCGGGCGATGTCGGCATGGCCGGCGTGGCGATCGACTCGATCTACGACATGCGGACGCTGTTCTCCGGCATCCCGCTCGACGAGATGACCGTGTCGATGACGATGAACGGGGCCGTGCTGCCGATCCTCGCCCTCTACATCGTCGCCGCGGAAGAACAGGGCGTGCCGCCGCAAAAGCTCGCCGGCACGATCCAGAACGACATCCTCAAGGAGTTCATGGTCCGCAACACCTACATCTATCCCCCCAAGGGATCGATGCGGATCATCTCGGACATCTTCGCGTACACGTCGCAGAACATGCCGAAGTTCAACTCGATCTCGATCTCCGGCTACCACATGCAGGAGGCCGGGGCGACGAACGACCTGGAGCTTGCCTACACGCTGGCGGACGGCGTCGAGTACATCAAGGCCGGGCTCGCCGCTGGCCTGACCATCGACCAGTTCGCCCCACGCCTGTCTTTCTTCTGGGCGATCTCGACCAACTTCTTCATGGAGATCGCCAAGATGCGGGCCGCGCGCCTGATCTGGGCCAAGCTCGTGAAGGGGTTCGATCCGAAATCGGAAAAATCCCTGGCCCTGCGCACCCACTCGCAGACCTCGGGCTGGTCGCTCACCGCCCAGGACGTGTTCAACAACGTCACCCGCACCAATATCGAGGCGATGGCGGCGACGCAGGGCGGCACGCAATCTCTGCACACCAACGCGCTGGACGAGGCGCTGGCGCTCCCCACCGACTTCTCGGCCCGGATCGCCCGCAACACCCAGCTGTTCCTGCAGCAGGAAAGCGGCACCAGCCGGATCGTCGACCCGTGGGGCGGTTCCTACTACGTGGAGAAGCTCACCGCCGATATCGTGGCGCGGGCCTGGGAGCATATCCGCGAGGTCGACCAACTCGGCGGCATGGCCAAGGCGATCGAGGCCGGCATCCCCAAGCTGCGGATCGAGGAGGCCGCCGCCCGGGCCCAGGCCCGGATCGATTCCGGCCGGCAGACGATCGTGGGCATCAACAAGTTCAAGGCCGACGACGACATGGCCATCGACCTCCTGCGGGTCGACAACGGCAATGTCCGCCGCCTCCAGATCGACAAGCTCAAGCGCCTGCGCTCCGAGCGCGACGAGGCCGCCGTCACGGCCCGGCTTGAGGCGCTCACCAAGGCCGCCGACACGAACGAGAACCTGCTGGCGCTGGCCGTCGACGCGGCCCGGGCCAAGGCGACCGTGGGTGAGATTTCCGAGGCCCTGGAGAAGGCCTGGGGCCGGCACCGCGCCGAGATCCGCTCGATCTCCGGCGTCTACAAGCGGGAGGTGGGGGGCATGTCGCCAGTGGTCGAGGAAGTCCGGGTCCTGGTGGAAGCGTTCGAGGAGAATGACGGCCGCCGGCCGCGCATCCTGGTCGCCAAGATGGGCCAGGACGGGCACGACCGCGGCCAGAAGGTCATCGCCTCGGCGTTTGCCGATCTCGGCTTCGACGTGGATATCGGGCCGCTCTTCGCCACCCCGGCCGAGGCGGCCCGGCAGGCGGTGGAGAACGACGTGCACATCGTCGGCGTCTCCTCGCTGGCGGCCGGGCACCTCACCCTGGTGCCGGAGCTGAAGGCGGCGCTCACCGAGCAGGGCCGCGACGACGTGATGATCGCCATCGGCGGCGTGATCCCGCCCGGCGACTACGACGCCCTGGTGGCGGCCGGCGCCTCGGCGATCTTCCCGCCCGGCACGGTGATCGCCGAGGCCGCGGTCAAGCTCATCCGCGCGCTGAACGAGCGGCTGGGCTACGCGGCGCGCCAGGCGGCGGAGTAGGGTCGGGTCCCGTCTCCCCGATCGCGGGGAGACGGGAGGACGCTCAGTTCAACGCCTGCGGGTCGGCCTCCGTGAGGAAGGCCGCCACCGCGTGGAGGAACTGCATGCGGTTCTTCTCCATCATCACCGTATGGGTGCCCTCGCCGAGCTCGATGAAGCGCTTGTAGGGGGCGTGGGTGAGCTGGGTGAAGTATTCCTGCGCCTGGTAGCTCGGCAGGTCCGCGTCCCACTCGGCGTGGATGAGCAGCACGGGCACGCGGATGTCGCCCGGGTCGTAGAGCGGCTTGCCCGCCGCCCAGTAGGCGTCCTTGTCGGCCACGGTGCCGTTCGGCGCACGCAGCACCGGCGGCGATTGCCGGGCGCCGACCGGGTCGCTGGCGAAGGTGGCGTCGGCCCATTGGTCGAACCAGCCGGGCGGGATCAGGTCGGCCTGCTTGTCCTCGGGCACCCCGGTGAGCCAGCGCACCTTGGCGTTGTCCCGGCTGACGCTGCGATAGGCGCCCAACGGCCCGGGACCGCCGCTCATCAGGGCCGGCGTGCGCGCCAGCCATTGCGGTGCGTACAGGACCAGCCGGTTGACCCGGTCATTGTGGGTGCTGGTGTAGAGCCCCATGGTCGAGGTTCCCCAGGACCAGCCCATCAGGTCGATCTTGTCGACGCTGCGCCGCTTCAGGATGAAGTCGACGACCTGCCCCACCACCTTGGCCGCGTCCGGCGTGCGCATGAACGGCGGGTTGTCGGCGGCCGCGGCGCCGCTGGGCGCCGGGCGCCCGGACTGCCCGTAGCCCGGCAGGTCTACGAGGTAGACGTCGAACCCCTGGCCGGCGAAGTAGTCCATCGCCGACATCCCGCCGAGCGGCAGGTCGAAGGCTGTGGAGGCCGGGTAGGTCGCGCCGTGCACGAACAGCAGGATCCGGTCGCCCGGGAACCGGTCTGTGCTGGCCGGGTGCTTGTTGCGCACGTAGATGTCGATGCCCGGCTCGCTCCACGGCAGGCGGAATTCCTCCGTCTGCAGCCGTGCCGACGGTGCGGCCGTCGCGGCGGAGGGCGGGAGGGTGGCGGCGAGGCCCGCCGCCGCGAGCGTCCCGAAGATCTGTCGCCGCGGCAATCCGGTCTCCACTTGTGTCCTGCCCAGGCGCGGGCGCGTCTGCGATGGTTCGTCCGACATGGATCCTCCCGGCCGCCTTATCTGGCAGCTCGGGCGATACAACCGTCGCGACCTGGCGGGCGCAACCGCTGGTGAACCGGACCGACACACGAAGAACCGGTTTCGTCGCCCGATCCGTTCAAACCGCTGTGACAAAGATGGCGCGATTGTGCGCTGCACGGGTGACGCCGGGTCCCAGGGCGGGCATGGAGGCGGGAGATCCAGGGAGACGCCCGTCCATGACGACTCCGACGACCATCGACACCACGCCCTTCCCCGACCAGAAGCCGGGCACCTCTGGGCTGCGCAAGAAGGTGCCGGTGTTCCGGCAGCCGAACTACGTCGAGAACTTCGTCCAGGCGATCTTCGACACCTTGCCCGACAAGGCCGGCGCCACCCTGGTGCTCGGCGGCGACGGGCGCTTCCTCAATCGCGAGGTGGTGCAGAAGACCCTCCGGCTCGCCGCCGGCAACGGCTTCGGCCGGGTGCTGGTCGGGCGCGGCGGCCTGCTCTCGACCCCGGCGGCCTCCTGCGTGATCCGCAAATCGAAGGCGATCGGCGGCATCGTCCTGTCGGCGAGCCACAATCCGGGCGGGCCGGACGGCGATTTCGGCATCAAGTTCAACGCTGCCAATGGCGGCCCGGCGCCCGAGACCGTCACCGACGCGATCTTCGAGCGGGCCAAGGCGCTCACCCGCTACAGCCTGGTCGAGGCCCCGGATCTCGACCTCGACACTTTGGGCGAGACCCGTCTCGGCGCCATGACGGTCGCGGTCATCGACCCGGTGGCCGATTACGCCGAACTGATGCGCACGCTGATCGATTTCGACGCGGTGTCGCGCCTGTTCGCCTCGGGCTTCCGCATGCGCTTCGACGCGATGAGCGCGGTGACCGGCCCCTACGCCACCGCCATTCTGGAGGGGATGCTCGGCGCGCCTCAGGGCACGGTGGTCAACGCCATTCCGAAAGAGGATTTCGGCGGCCATCACCCGGATCCGAACCCGGTCCATTGCCACGACCTGTTCGACCTGATGCAGGGGCCGGACGCCCCCGATTTCGGTGCCGCCTCGGACGGTGACGGCGACCGCAACATGATCGTGGCCCCGGGCCTGTTCGTGACGCCGAGCGATAGCCTCGCCCTGCTCGCCGCCCATGCTCACCGGGCGCCGGGCTATGCGGGCGGATTGGCCGGCATCGCCCGGTCGATGCCCACCAGCCGCGCCGCCGACCGGGTCGCGGCGGCTTTGGGCATCCAGGCCTACGAGACGCCCACCGGCTGGAAGTTTTTTGGCAACCTGCTCGATGCCGGGTTGATCACCCTGTGCGGCGAGGAGAGTGCCGGCACCGGCTCGAACCACGTGCGCGAGAAGGACGGGCTCTGGGCGGTTCTGCTCTGGCTCAACATCCTGGCCGCCACCGGCGAGCGCGCCGACGCCCTGGTCCGGGCGCATTGGCGGACCCACGGTCGCGACTACTATGCCCGCCACGATTACGAGGAGGTGGATTCGGACGCCGCCAACGGCCTGATGGACGCGCTGCGCGAAAAACTCGCCGGGCTGCCGGGCACGCGGCTCGGCGACCTCACGGTCTCGACGGCCGACGAGTTCGCCTATCGCGATCCCGTCGACGGCTCGCTCACCGAGCGCCAGGGCATCCGCATCGCCTTCGCCGAGGATGCCCGTGTGGTCTTCCGCCTCTCGGGCACCGGCACCGCCGGGGCGACGCTCCGGGTCTATCTGGAGCGCTACGAGGCCGATCCGGCCCGGCTGGACCTGCCCGTGGCCGAGGTGCTGGCCCCGGTGGTGGCGGCGGCCCGCGCCCTCGCGGAGATCGAGCCCCGCACCGGCCGGGCCGAGCCGAGCGTGGTGACCTGACCGGTTCGGGTTTCCAAAGGGCTCGGCCCTTTTGGCGGGGTATCGGGGCGGAGCCCGATGGCAGCGCTCATTGGTCCTCGGCGGGCGCATAAACCCGCAGGCGGTGCCCGTCGGGATCGACCGCGACGAAGCTCCGGCCGAAATCGAGATCCGTCGGCGCCAGGACGATCTCGGCCCCCGTCGCCAGCCAGTCGGCGTGGAGTGCATCCACGCGGGCGGCCGTGTCCACCCGGAAGCCGATCTCGCTGCCGCCGCCGGGCGTGGTGGAGGCGGGTACGACACCGCTTCGTGCCCACAGGCTCAGCGCCAGCCCCGAGGGCAGCGCGAACAGCACGAAGGTCGGGCTCGCCTCGACCGGCTCCCGGCCGAGCAGGCGCGCGTAGAGGCGTGCGCTGGCCTCCGGGTCGGTGACGTAGAGAAGGATGTTGCTGGGCTCGGTCATCGGTCGCTCCTGTCGGTGAAGGCGCGACCTCGATATCCGGCGCAGCTGCCAGATTCCGGCAGCATCAAGCAGCGGGATCAGTGATCCCCTCGACCTGCCGCCAGTCCTTGAGCAGGGTCTGCCGGCGCTTCGGATAGCGGGCGTCGAGCAACTTCGCGGCGGCGATCCGGTCGGTGCGGAAATGCCGGAAGCCTTGGCGCAGCTCGCACCAGCCCAGCAGGATGCGGGCGGCGTCGAAGAACGCCAGCGCGAACGGCCAGACGACCCGCTCGGACACCGCGTCCGCCCCGTCGCGATAGCGGAGCGCCAGCTTGCGCTCGGTGCGGATCGCCCTGCGCAGCAGCGCGGGATCGACCGCCTCAGGTGGGGCGGGCGTGCCGGGGCCGACCAGCAGCGCCGCGCTCTCGAAGGTCTCGCGCAGGTCGTTGGGCAGGACCGCGCCGATCCGGGCGAGGGCGCTCCGGGCCGCGCCGCTCAGCCGGTCGTCGGCGCGGTCGGCGACCCAGCGGGAGCCCAGGACCAGCGGCTCGATCTCCTCCGGGCTGAACATCAGCGGCGGCAGCAGAAAGCCCGGCTTCAGGACGTACCCGACTCCGGGTTCCCCCCGCGATGAGGGCGCCCATCGCCTGGAGGCTCGCGATGTCCCGGTAAAGGGTGCGCAGGCTCACGCCTATCTCTTCCGCCAGCACGCGCCCGCTGACCGGACGCCGGTGCCGCCGCAGGACGTGGAGCAGGTCGAACAGGCGTTCCGAGCGGGACATCGGGCGCGTCTACGCCCGGGTCACTGCCAGCGGATGACAGCATCCAACATTCAGGCTCGATGCCGGCTCGGGCCGAGATCCTTGACCATATGCACGGTGATGTCGTCGTCCAGCGTCCGGCCCGGGCCGCCGTAGAGTTCCTCCCGCTCCACCCGGTAGCCGAGGGCGGCGTAGAGGCGCAGGTTCGCCGTGTATTTTTTATTCGTGTAGAGGCGCAGCCGTGGGAGCCCGGCTTCGGCGGCGATCGACTCGGCGTGGGCCAGGAGCTCGGTGCCGTAGCCTCGGCCCTGATCATTCGGATGGACCGCGATGTTGACGATCAGCAGATCGTCGTCTCTGCGCAGAGTCTCGATCAGCGCGGCCAATCCTTCGCCGGATTGGAGCAGGTCGAAGCGGTGATTCAGCACTGCCTGCGCATAATTGGCCTGCATCGGCGTCGGCAGGCGGCCGATCAGCGGGATCCACTTGGCGTAGGCCGCGTCCACCAGCGCTCGGATCGCCGCCGCGTCCGCCGGCTCCGCCTGTCTGATCCGGAATGTCTCGGCCACCCGAAAAGACCCCTTGTGGTTGACCCGGGCGGGTCCATCCCCTAAAGACCCGGCCGTCGATGGGGCTCCGCACGGGGCCCCGTCGCGTTTTTACGCGCACCCGTGGGCGGGATCCTCCCGCCCTGTCGTCCCGGCCCTCGAGCGTCCGGGAAAAGGAGGGCGCGTTCCTCAATCTCGGTCACGAGAGGACGCGAAACAATGTCGAAGCGGATTCAGGCGAAGCACAAGCTCGACCGCCGCATGGGCCAGAACATCTGGGGCCGCCCAAAGAGCCCCGTCAACCGCCGCGAATACGGCCCCGGCCAGCACGGCCAGCGCCGCAAGGGCAAGATGAGCGACTTCGGCACGCAGCTGCGCGCCAAGCAGAAGCTCAAGGGCTATTACGGCAACATCACCGAGAAGCAGTTCCGCCGCTACTACGCCGAGGCGATCCGCCTGCGCGGCGATTCCGGCGAGAACCTGGTCGGCCTGCTCGAGCGGCGCCTCGACGCCGTGGTGTATCGGGCGAAGTTCGTGGCGACCCCGTTCGCGGCGCGCCAGTTCGTCAACCACGGCCACGTCAAGGTCAACGGCATCCGGGTGAACATCCCGAGCTATCAGGTGAAGGCCGGCGACCTCATCGAGGTCAAGGAATCCTCCCGCCAGCTCGAGATCGTCATCGTGGCGACCCAGCTGCCGGAGCGCGACGTGCCGGACTACATCGAGGCCGATCACGCCAAGATGACCGCCCGCGTCACCCGCATCCCCAGCCTGTCCGAGGTGCCCTACCCGGTGCAGATGGAGCCGAACCTCGTCATCGAGTTCTACTCCCGCTGAGTTGTCGGGATGCGCCCCCCGAGGCCGAGTCGGCATCGGGGTGTGCTTCGGGACTGTAACCGACGCAAACAAAGGGGCTGCCCGCAGGGGCGGCCCCTTTCCGTATCGGGCTCAGCAGCCGCTGCAGATCGTGCCCATCGTGTGGCGCATCTTGCTGTCCCAGGCCTTCGAGCGGGCTTCCGCGGCCTTCTGCGCCTTGATCATCGCGACCTCGTTGATAGGCCGGGGCGCACCCGTGACCGCCGGGCTAGGCGGCTTGGTCTGCCCGGTGGCCGTGACCCGGCGGCCGAGCCCTGCGCCGTCGGGAGCCGGGCTCTGGGCGAGGGCCGGCGCCGCCCCGAGCAGGACGCCCAGGATCACCGCGTGACGGATCGTTGCCATGGACCTGATCTCCCCGTCGGCGGGCTGTCTGAGGGCCACGCCACATTTGTCGACGACCTTAGGGCTGCCACCGCTCGCGGCGCAATCCGGGGCGGCCCTAAGCCTCTGGCCTGACGCGCGCACTTGCGCAGGACCGGTCTTCGTTTCGGCTGTGCGCATCCTCGCCGGTCGCGGCGGCAAAATCATGGTGCCCGGGGCCGCGCTCGATCGCGCCCGCGCGCGCCCAAGCGGCATCCGCTTCGGCGGCGCGCGCTCCAGGCCGGGAGGCGCCCGGTGAGCGGCGCCCCGCCCCTGCCCCGGAACC
>NZ_LKKO01000017.1 GCF_001455965.1 Methylobacterium sp. GXS13 | reverse complement strand
GCCCGTCCGACCGCCGTTGCGGCTCGTCAGCCCGAGGGCGCCCGCCCGACTGCTGCCACGCCGGCACGCCCGGCTGCTGCTGCTTCCACCGCAGCGCCTGCGGCCCGCCCGCCGCTGAACCCCCGGCCCGCTACCGGCGAGCCGCGCAAGACCATCACGGCGGATTCGCGCAAGCCCCGCGATCTCAACTTCATGGCCCGGCCCGCCCCGGCGCCCGAGCCCGAGAAGCGCGCCACGCCGACGACCGCGGCGCGTCCCGCCGGCGCGACCGCTGCCGCGCGTCCCGCCGGCCCCGCCCCCGCCACCAACGAGGACGAGTCCGAGACCAAGCGGGTGATCCGCCGTCCCGGCATGCCGCTCAAGATCATCGCGCCGCCGAAGACCCCGAAATCGCCGGGTGGCGACCGCAACCGCGGCCGCCTGACCATCGCGACGGCGACGTCCGGTGAGGACGAGCGCACCCGCTCGGTCGCCTCGTTCCGCCGCCGCCAGCAGCGCATGAGCGGCCGCGGCCAGGTCGAGCAGAAAGAGAAGCTGTCCCGCGAGGTGACGATCCCCGAGACGATCACCATCCAGGAACTCGCCAACCGCATGTCGGAGCGGGCCGTGGACGTGATCCGCCTGCTGATGAAGCAGGGCGAGATCCACAAGATCACCGACGTGATCGACTCGGACACCGCCCAGCTCATCGCCGAGGAGCTCGGCCACACCGTGCGCCGCGTCGCCGAGTCCGACGTGGAAGAGGGCCTGTCCTCCGACGAGCCGGATCTGGAAGAGGATCTCGATCCCCGTCCGCCGGTGGTCACCATCATGGGCCACGTCGACCACGGCAAGACCTCGCTGCTCGACGCGATCCGCAAGGAGAACGTGGTGGAGGGCGAGGCCGGTGGCATCACCCAGCACATCGGCGCCTATCAGGTCGCGTCGCCGTCCGGCGACATGATCACCTTCATCGACACCCCGGGCCACGCGGCGTTCACGTCGATGCGGGCCCGCGGCGCCAAGGTCACCGACATCGTGGTGATTGTGGTTGCGGCCGATGACGGCGTCATGCCGCAGACCATCGAGGCGATCCAGCACGCCAAGGCGGCCGGCGTCCCGATGATCATCGCGGTCAACAAGATCGACAAGCCGGATGCGAACCCGCAGCGGGTCCGCACGGAGCTGCTGCAGCACGACATCCAGGTCGAGTCGATGGGCGGCGAGACCCTGGAATTCGAGGTTTCGGCCAAGACCGGCGACGGTCTGCCGGAGCTGCTGGAGGGCATCCAGATCCAGGCCGAGATCATGAACCTGCGCGCCAACGAGAAGCGCGACGGCGAGGGTACGGTCATCGAGGCCCAGCTCGACCGCGGCCGTGGCCCGGTGGCGACGGTGCTGGTCCAGCGCGGCACCCTGTTCACCGGCGACATCGTCGTCGCCGGTGCCGAATGGGGCCGCGTGCGCGCCCTGATCGACGATCTCGGCGAGAACGTCCAATACGCCGGCCCGTCGGTGCCCGTGGAGGTGCTCGGCTTCAACGGCACGCCCGATGCCGGCGATCGCGTCACCGTGGTGCCGAACGAGGCCCGCGCCCGCGAGGTCACCGAGTATCGCGCCCGTCAGAAGCGCGAGCGTCAGAATGCCCGCACCGGCGGTGCCAACCGCTCGCTGGTCGACATGATGCGCGACCTGAAGGAAGGCGCCGGCCGCAAGGAACTGGCGGTCGTCATCAAGGGCGACGTTCAGGGTTCGGTCGAGGCGATCTCGGGCGCCCTGGAGAAGCTCGGCAACGGCGAGGTCGCGGCCCGCATCCTGCTCTCGGGTGTCGGCGGCATCACCGAGTCGGACATCACCCTGGCGCAGGCCTCGAAGGCGGTCGTCATCGGCTTCAACGTGCGCGCCCTCAAGGAGGCCCGCGAGGCCGCCGAGCGGGCCGGCATCGATATCCGGTACTACAACATCATCTACGACCTCGTGGACGACATCAAAGCCACGCTGTCGGGGATGCTGCCGCCGACGCTCCGCGAGGAGCGCCTGGGCGAGGCGTCGATCCAGGAGGTCTTCGAGGTCTCCAAGGTCGGCAAGGTCGCGGGTTGCCGCGTCACCGACGGTATCGTGGAGCGTGGCGCGCATGTCCGCCTCATCCGCGACAGCGTCGTGATCCACGAGGGCAAGCTCAAGACCCTCAAGCGGTTCAAGGACGACGCGAAGGAAGTCACCTCCGGCCAGGAGTGCGGCATGGCCTTCGAGAACTTCGAGAACATGCGCGCAGGCGATGTCATCGAATGCTACCGGGTCGAGGAGATCCGTCGCACCCTCTGAGATCCCGGACCTCGTCCGGACAGGGCGGTCGCGGCCTCAGCCGCGGCCGTCTTTTCTTTTTGGTGCATCGCTCCTCTTTTGCATCTCTCTTTGTTGGACGTGAACCGGCCGCCCCGCGGCGGCGCCCCGAGACAGAATGGCCCAGAAACCCACATCCACCGGCCCCTCGCAGCGCCAGCAGCGCGTGGCCGAACTCATCCGCCACGCCCTCGCGGAGGTGCTCCAGCGCGGCGACATCCAGGATCCGGTCCTCGGCACGCATGTCGTGACCGTGCCGGAGGTGCGGATGTCGCCGGACCTGAAGCTCGCCACCGCCTACGTGATGCCGCTGGGCGGCATGGACGAGGCGCCGGTGATCGCCGCTTTGGAGCGCCACCGGAAGGTGCTGCGCCAGGAGGTGGCGCGGCGGGTGAACCTGAAATTCGCGCCCGAGCTGCGCTTCCGCCGCGACGAGACCTTCGACGAGGCGGCCCGCATCGACAAGCTGCTGCGTAACGAGCGGGTCCAGCGCGACCTCGTCTCCGAGCGGGACGGCGACGGGCATGAGGACGACGAACCGGAGACCGGTCGGGGGCATTGATCCCCATCGGCACACGGACAGGAACGGGGCAACGACCCCGGGGGACACGAGGCCATGACCGTTTCCATCGAAGATCATCCGCCGGCCGAGCGCGCGGTGTCCGCCCCCGGCGCCGAGCGCCGGGGGCCGGATGAGCGCCGCCCGCAGCGCGGACCGCGTCCCGACCGGCCCAAGCGCCGGGACGTGTCGGGCTGGGTCATCCTCGACAAGCCTGTCGGCATGACCTCGACCCACGCCGTCGCGGTGGTGAAGCGCGCCTTCAACGCCAAGAAGGCCGGCCATGCCGGCACCCTCGATCCGCTGGCCTCGGGCATCCTGCCGATCGCGCTGGGTGAGGCGACCAAGACCGTCCCGTTCGTCATGGACGGCCGCAAGGCCTACCGGTTCACCGTGCAATGGGGTGTCGAGACCGACACCGACGACGCCGAGGGCCGCGCCGTCGCGACCAGCGACGCGCGTCCGGAGCGGGCGGCCGTCGAGGCGGCCTTGCCGGCCTTCGTGGGCGCGATCGAGCAGGTGCCGCCGCGCTATTCCGCCATCAAGATCCAGGGGGAGCGCGCCTACGATCTGGCCCGCGAGGGCGAGATCGTGGAGCTGGTGGCCCGGCCGGTGCAGATCGACCGCCTCGCCGTCGTCGAGCATGACGGCGAGCGCACCGTGATCGAGGCCGAATGCGGCAAGGGCACCTATGTCCGCGCCCTGGCCCGTGACCTCGGCCGCATGCTCGGCTGCTACGGCCACGTCTCGGCCCTGCGCCGGACCCGCGTCGGCCCGTTCTCCGAGGCGGAATCCTGCGCCGCCGACGGTCTGACCGAGGGCGGCCCGGAAGCCGCGCTCGCGCATCTGCGGCCGGTGGAGACCGCGCTCGACGCGATCCCCGAGGTGACGGTCTCGCGCGACCTGGGTCTGCGCCTGATGCGTGGCCAGTCGGTGATCCTGCGCGGCCGGGACGCCCCCGTGGAGGGCAAGGCCTTCGCCACCTGCGGCGGCATCCTGGTCGCCGTCGGCGATGTCGAGCGCGGTGAGCTGGTGCCGCACCGGGTGTTCCATCTCGGCGGCACCGCGCCGGTTCGGAACGCCTGAGCCGAACGCCCCGCGCCTCGACCTGAGGCGCGTGGGCGCAGGCGGAACGAACCTCAGCGATCGGACTTTGGCCCCGGCAACCGACCCGGGGATACGATGGACGAGCGCACGTGTGATGTGGCGGTGATCGGGGCGGGGACCGCTGGTCTCGCCGCCTATCGGGCCGCCACCGAAGCTGGCGCCAGCGCCGTCCTGATCGAGCGCGGCCCGGGGGGCACGACCTGCGCCCGGGTCGGCTGCATGCCCTCGAAGCTGCTGATCGCGGCGGCCAAGGCCGCCCACGCGGCACGCAACACCGATCTGTTCGGCATCCGGGTCGCCGGCGTGGCCGTGGATGGACGCGCGGTGCTCGCACGTGTCCGCGCCGAGCGGGACCGGTTCGTCGGCGGCGTTTTCGAGGGTGTCGAGGCGCTGCCCGAGGCGGCGCGCATCGCCGGCAGCGCCCGCTTCCAGGATCGCACCAGCCTCACGGTCGGGGACCACACCCGCATCGCTTTCCGGGCCGCCGTGATCGCCACCGGATCGAGCCCGACAGTCCCGAAACCGCTCCGCGGCCTCGGCGACCGCCTGCTGACCACCGATACCCTGTTCGAGATACCCGACTTGCCGGAATCCCTGGCCGTTCTCGGTGCCGGCGCGGTCGGGATCGAGATCGCCCAGGCGATGACCCGCCTCGGCGTCCGCGTCACGGTGATCGATTCCGGGGACACGGTCGCAGGGCTGTCCGACCCGGATCTCGCGCGTCAGGCCGCCGCGCTCTTCGGCGCGGAGCTGGCCCTGCATCTCGGGGCGAAGCTCGAATCTGCGACGCGCGAGGGCAATGGCGTGTGCCTCAGCTGGACAGATGGGGAGGGGCGCGCCCGGGAGACGCGCGCCGACAAGGTGCTTGCCGCCACCGGCCGCTCACCGAACCTCGACGACCTCGGGCTGGACGCCGCCGGCCTGAGCCTCGACGAAGACGGCATGCCGGACTTCGACTACCGCAGCCTCGTCTGCGCGGGTGCCCCGATCCTGATCGCGGGCGATGCCGATGCCTGGCGGCCGGTGCTGCACGAGGCGAGCCGCCAGGGCCGCATCGCGGGGACGAACGCGGCAGCCCGCGCAGCCGGTCGCGCGGTCGAGACACCCGAACCCTGGACGCGTCTCGCCATGGTGTTCACCGATCCGCAGGTGGCGGTGATCGGTGTGCCCTACGAGGCCGACGCCGCCGACCGCGTGACCGGCGCCGTCGGCGGCGCCGCCCAGGGCCGCGCCCGGGTCGACGGCGCGAATCAGGGCGGCCTGCGGATCTGGGCCGGCCGGGACGGAACGCTCATGGGCGCGGAGATGCTCGGACCCGCCGTCGAACATCTGGCCCATCTCCTGACCCACGCGATCGGCGACGGAAAGACGGCTCGGGCTGTCCTGGATCAGCCCATATACCACCCTACAGTTGAAGAGGGGTTTTCAACCGCATTGTCTGAAATTACACATTCGACTTGTCAGTCTTGATCTGCGTCCAACGGCTTCGTGATTCCGAATTGATCTTGCTGCAAGCGGAAGCATTGCACTTCGCCACGCCCCCAGTCATATCAGGCCGGATGAGCGGGGTTCTTTTCTAATGCCGCCGACCCAGGCCCCCGATAAAGGCCTCGAGCTCGACGTGCTCGCGCCCGACGCGCTGGATCGCCTCGACAAGGGTGTGATCGGCCTCGATTCGGACGGCACCGTCGTGGTGTTCAGCGAGGGCGCGAGCGCGCTCTCGGGCCTGTCACGCGAGTCGGTGCTCGGCCGCAACTACTTCCGCGAGGTGATGCCGGGCACCAACGTGCCGAGCTTCCGCGGCCGCTTCCTCGCGGGCAGCCGACGCGGCGCGCTCGACGAGAGCTTCGACTACGTGTTCGGCCGTTTGCCCCAGCCCCTGCGGGCGCGGGTCCACATGCGTCATGGCAACGCCGCCGAGACCGGCCCGGTCACCTGGCTCACCATCGACCCGATCGAGAGCCTCGGCGCCGGCCTTTCGCGCGAGGCGGTGATGGCGGCGATCGGCCGGCGCGCCCGCGCCGAGCCGGTGGATGCCAGCCATTGCGAGCGCGAGCCGATCCACATCCCGGGCTCGATCCAACCCAACGCCGTGATGCTCGCGGCCGATGTCGAGACCCTGCAGGTCCTGGCCTACTCGGCCAATGTCGAGGAGATCGTCGATCCTCTGAACCCGCCCCTGTCCGGCCGACCGCTCGCGGACGTGCTGCCCCGGAACTTCATCGCGGCCGTCCGGACGCGTCTGGCCGCCGGCACGCTGGGGGACGGGCAATCCGTCCGTCGCCGGCTCACGCTGACCGGGCGCAGCGCCTCCTACTACGCCGTCGCCCATGCCCATGCCGGCCGGGTAATCGTCGAGCTGGAGCTCGAGCCCGATTCCGCCGACGACTTCCCCACCGCCAGCCAGGTCGATACCGAGCTCGCCATGGGCCGCCTGCGCGAGGCCGGGACCCTGGTCGAGGCCGCCCGCATCGCCGCCCTGGAGATCCGCGCGCTCACCGGCTTCGAGGCGGTGCTGGTCTACCGGTTCGACGCGGACTGGAACGGCGAGGCGGTGGCCGAGGACAAGGTGCCGGGCTGGTCGCGCAGCCTTCTCGGCCTGCGCTTCCCCGCCTCCGACATCCCCGCCCAGGCCCGCGCCCTGTACACCCGGGCCAAGAACCGCTTCGTGATCGACCGCGACAGCGTGCCGGTTGGCCTGGTGGCGGCGCCCGGCGCCGGCAACGGGCCGATCGACCTGACCTTCGCCCAGCACCGCACGCTCTCGCCGATCCACCTGGAGTACCAGCGCAACCTCGGCGTGAACGGCTCGATGTCGATCTCGATCATGGTCGAGGATCGGCTCTGGGGCCTGATGATCGGTCATCACCGCCGTCCGCATTACGTGACGCCCGAGACCCGTTCGGCCGCCACCGTCCTCACCGATGCCTTCGCCATGCGGGTGCAGGAGATCGAATCACGCCGGCTCTGGGCCGAGCGGCAGGCCCATCTCGACGTCGAGGGCCGCCTCGTGCGCGGGCTGACCCGGTCCGATGATTTCGTGGCCGCGCTGACCGCCGGCAATGCCACCCTGCTCGACCTGTTCAGCGCCACCGGCGCCGGCATCGTCGCGGGCGAGCGGGTCACGCTGATCGGCCGGTCGCCGCCCGCCGACATGGTCGATCGGATCGCCGCATGGCTTCGGGATCGGCTACCGGCTGGCGAGACCCATTACAGCAGCAGCAACTTCACCGCCGAATATCTGGAGGCGGCCCCGTACCGGGAGATCGCCAGCGGCCTGCTCGCGGCCTTCGTGGACGAATCCCGCGAGAATCTCCTCCTCTGGTTCCGGCCGGAAGTCCCGAGCACGGTGACCTGGGGCGGGGATCCCCGGAAACCCGTCCTCGCCGGCAGCGGCCCGGTGGCCCTGTTGCCGCGCCGGTCTTTCGAGCGCTGGGTCGAGGAGCGCACCGGCTACGCGAGCGCCTGGGCCGAATGGCAGGTCCAGCTCGCCGGTTCGCTGGCCGAGGCGGTGGAGGGCGTGGTCCTGCGCCAGCGCCGCAAGATCGACGAGCTGACGAGCCTGCTCGCCGAGAAGGAGCGCCTGCTCGAGCAGAAGGATCTGCTGACCCGGGAGATCGACCACCGGGTGAAGAATTCCCTGCAGATCGTCTCGGCCTTCCTGCAGATGCAGCGGCGGCAGATCGCCGACGCCGAGGCCCGGCAGGCTTTCGCCGACACCTCCGCCCGGGTGATGAGCGTCGCGCGCGTGCACGACAGCCTGTATCAGGCCGAGCGGGTCGACGAGGTCGATCTCGGCCAGACCATCGAGAACCTGTGCAACGACCTCGCGGGCCTCGCCGGCGAGGGCCACGCCGTCGATCTGTCCGCCGAGCCCGGCCTGATGGTGCCCTATCGGAAGGCGGTGGCCCTCTCGCTGATCGCCACGGAGCTCGTCACCAACGCGTTCAAATACGCGGCCAACCCGGCCGGCGGCGGCCGCGTCGAGGTCAGCGTCTCGGCCTCCGGCCCCGGCGAGGTCCAGCTCCGGGTCTGCGACGACGGCGCCGGCCTGCCCGACGACTGGGCCGACGCCAAGGCCCGCGGCAAGGGCTCGGGCCTCGGGATGAAGCTGATCCGGGCGATGCTCGACCAGATCAACGCCCGGCTCGACGTGGCGAACAACCCCGGCGCGTGCTTCACGATCACCGCGTGAGCGGGGCGACGGCTCCCGTCCGCCGTTCGCCTCTCATCACCGGACGAGTTCAGCGGCCGGATGCGCGGGCGGCCTTTCCAGTGCAGACTGTCGAATTCGAACTCCAGGCTCTGGTTCTTCCCAAGTGCCCGCTCCAGAAATGATACGCGCCCTCCCTCCCCCCTCTGCGGGGGAGGGAGGCCCCCGAAAGGGGGTCGGGAGAGGGAAGCGACGGTGCAGAACAGAGCTTCGCCCGTCATGACGGGCGCGCCCTTTCCTGAAGCCGGGTTCCCCTCTTGCGGGACTTCGTCCCGGCCCGACCGTCGCTGACGCGAGGCCCACCCTCCCCCGCAAAGGGGGGAGGGAGACGCGCGGACCCGGCCTTCGACAATGAAGACACGTCACCATCGTAGCCCTCTCGGGGGAGGGACGGTGCCTGAGATCCCCGCGGCGTCCTCAGCCTTCGTCCGCCTCCGCCAGCAGCCCGTCGACGAACTGGGCCAGACCGGTCCGCCGCGCCCGCTTCAGCCGCTCGGCCGACAGGATCCCCTGCAGCGCCTTGAAGGCCTCCTGCAGATCCTCGTTGACGATCACGTAATCGTACTCGCTCCAGCGCTGGATCTCGGTCCGGGCGTTGGCCAGCCGCTTCTCGATCGTCTCGGCCGAATCCTCGGCGCGGCGCTCCAGGCGCTGGCGCAGCTCGGCCATGCTGGGCGGCAGGATGAACACCGTCACGACGTCCTGGGCGAGCTTGGCCCGCACCTGCCGGGTGCCCTGGTAGTCGATGTCGAAGATCATGTCCCGGCCCGAGCCCAGGACCTTCTCCACCGGCCGGCGGGGCGTGCCGTAATAGTTGCCGTGCACCTCGGCCCATTCGAGCAGGTCGTCGCGGCTGCGCAGATCCTCGAACGCCTCCCGGTCGATGAAATGGTAATGCCGCCCGTCGATCTCGGAGGGCCGGCGCGACCGGGTGGTGACCGAGATCGACAGGTCGAGCGCCCAGGCCGGATCCTGCGCGACCGCCCGGGTCAGCGTGGTCTTGCCCGCCCCCGAGGGCGAGGACAGGATCAGGATCAAGCCCCGCCGCGCAATGGTGTCGGAGACGTTGTTCGCCGGTCCGCTCATCCGCGTGTCTCCGCCGCGATATCCATCCGCATCCCTCGGTCCCGGAAGGTCATTCGATGTTCTGAACCTGCTCGCGGAGCTGCTCAACCACGGCCTTGAGGTCGAGCCCGATCCGCGACAGGCTGATGTCGTTGGCCTTGGCGCACAGGGTGTTGGCCTCGCGGCCGAATTCCTGGGCCAGGAAATCGAGGCGGCGGCCGATGGCGCCGCCGGCGGCGAGCAACTCGCGGGCGCTGGCGACGTGGGCGTGCAGCCGGTCCAGCTCCTCGCGCACATCCGCCTTGCCGGCGAGCAGCATCGCCTCCTGGTGCAGCCGGTCCGGATCGAGATGGGTCCCGCCCAGGGCCTCGATGGCGGCCACCAGCCTGGCGCGCACCGCCTCGGACTTGCGCGCCGGATTGTCCTCGGCGGCCCGGGTCAGCGCGGCGATCCGTTCGACCTGCGCGGTGACCACCTCGGCGAGCTGGCGCCCCTCGGCCCGGCGGGCCTCGACCAGGTCGGCCACCACCCGGACCACGCCCTCGGCGAGATCCCGGGCGAGGGAATCGGTCTCGGCCGCCGCCTCGTCCTCGACCTCGATCACCCCGCGCACGCCGAGCAGCCCGTCCATCGTGGCCGGGGCGACGCCCTCGGGCACCGGCACCCGGGCAACCGCCTGCGCGAGGCTCGCCAGCAGGGTCTCGTTGATCCGCACCCGGGCGGCCTGCTCCGGCTTGGTCACGGTGAGGGTGAGCTGGCACTGGCCCCGGGACAGGGTCTTCTGCAGGGCGGTGCGCGCGGTCTCGCCGAGCCCGTCATAGCCGGCCGGGACGCGGATGCGCACGTCGAGGCCGCGCCCGTTGACGCTGCGGACCTCCCAGGCCCATTGCACCGCCCCGCTGGTGCCCGCCGCCCGGGCGAACCCGGTCATGCTCGCGATCTGGGCCATGCCGACCCCCCGTCCCCGTGAAGATCGGGGCCTGTAGCACGGATCGCTCCGGGGGGAAGGGGCGGCGGGAGATCGGGGAGGGCGGACGCGGGGTCGGAGCGCGCGGGCGGACACTCGACGCGCGCGCAGCGAAGCCACCGGGCCATCGCGCCGGTCGCTCGCGGAGTCTTGCGCTCCCGCACTGTAAGATTGCCCGGAGGCCGCTGCCTTTTGGTGCTACGGACCCCGTGCCCCCACCGGACATCCCATGGCCCATACCGGATACAACCCGCTCCTCGTCACGCTCTCCATCGTCATCGCGGTGTTCGCGTCCTACGCTGCCCTCGACCTCGGTGCCCGCGTTCGGCGCCCGGACGCCGGTGCGCGGTGGGCCTGGGGTGCCGGCGCGGCCGTGGCGGTGGGCGGCGGCATCTGGGCGATGCATTTCGTCGGCATGCTCGCCTTCGAGATGGGCATGACTGCGGCCTACGACCTGGGTCTGACGCTCCTGTCGCTGCTGATTGCGGTGGGTGTCACGGCCGGCGCCTTTGCCTGGGTCGCACGCCGGGGAACGGGGGCGGGCTCGTTGCTGGTGGCGGGCCCGCTCATGGGCCTCGGCGTGGCGGCAATGCACTACACCGGCATGGCGGCGATGCGCGTGCCCGGCAACCTCGCCTACAACCCGGCTGTGGTGGCGGTCTCGGTCGCCATCGCGGTCACGGCTGCGACCGCTGCCCTCTGGCTGACCTTCCGCCGCAATCGGCCCTGGCAGAAGCTCGCCGCGGCCTGCGTGATGGGGCTTGCGGTCGCCGGGATGCACTACACCGGGATGGCCGCGGCGACCTTCACCGCGGAGGAGGCCGGCGCCCATGCGGCCCACGGCGCCACCCTGGCGGCGAGCCAACGCGACCTCGCCCTGGCGGTCGCGGGCGTCACCTTCCTCATCCTGTTCCTGGCGATGATCGCCTCCTCGCTCGACCAGCGCCGGGTGCAGCGACGCCTGCATGTCAGCGAGGCGCGCTTCCGATCCGCCGTCAGGGCCGTCAACGGCGTGATGTGGACCACCGACGCCGCCGGGCATTTCGTCGAGGAGCAGGCCGGGTGGGCGGAGATCACCGGGCACACCCCGGAGCAGTACATGGGCACGGGCTGGGCGAAGGCGATCCATCCCGAGGATCTCCCGGCGACCGTCGCGACCTGGACCGAAGCGTTGCGTGCTGAGGCCCCGTACACGGTCGAGCATCGCGTGCGGACCGCCGAGGCGGGCTGGCGCCGGTACGTGGCGCGGGCGGTGCCGGTGCGCGATGCCGACGGGGCGATCCGGGAGTGGGTGGGCGTCCACGAGGACATCACCGAGCGTCACGCCTTCGAGGTGGCCCTCAAGGAGGCGAGGGACGCCGCCGAGGAGCACAGCCGGGCCAAGAGCCGGTTCCTGGCCAACATGAGCCATGAGCTCCGGACGCCGCTCTCGGCCGTGATCGGCTATTCCGAGATGCTGGAGGAGGAGGCGGAGGAACTCGGTCAGGAGAGCCTCCTCAAGGACCTCGGCAAGATCAAGTCGAACGCCCAGCACCTCCTCGGCCTGATCAACGACGTGCTCGACCTGTCGAAGGTCGAGGCCGAGAAGATGGAGCTTTATCCCGAGGACATCGACGTCGCCGCCTTCGTCACGGACGCGGCCGCCACGGTCGAGGCCCTGGTCGGGAAGAAGGGCAACGTCCTCGTTCTCGACGTGGCCGATGACGTCGGCCAGGCCCGAACGGACGCGGTGAAGCTGCGCCAGTGCCTGTTCAACCTGCTCTCGAACGCCGCCAAGTTCACCGAGGGCGGCACCATCACCCTGGAGGCCGGACGCGAGTCGGGCGCTCGCGGCGACTGGCTCTGGTTCACGGTGCGGGATACCGGCATCGGCATGAACCCCGAGCAGGTCGGACGCCTGTTCGAGCGCTTCACGCAGGCCGACGAGAGCACCACGCGCAACTACGGCGGGACCGGCCTCGGGTTGGCGCTCAGCCGCGCCTTCGCCCAGTTGCTGGGCGGCGACATCTCCGTCTCCAGCGTCGCGGGCGAGGGAACGAGCTTCACCCTGCGCGTGCCGGCGGCGGCCCCGGACCGGACGGTCGACGTCGCGCCGGACGCGGTACCGGAGAACGGCGAACGCCTGGACGACCTGGTCCTCGTCATCGACGACGAGGCGTCCCAGCGCGAGCTCATGACCCGGTTCCTCGAACGCCAGCGCTTCTCCGTGCGCACGGCGGGGGACGGGCGCACCGGCCTCGCCCTGGCCCGGTCGCTCAAGCCCCGCGCCATCCTCCTCGACGTGATGATGCCCGAGATGGACGGCTGGTCGGTTCTCGCCGCCCTCAAGTCGGATCCCGAGACCGCCGGGATCCCGGTGGTCATGGTGAGCTTCGTCGCCGACGCGACGCTCAGTGCCTCGCTCGGGGCCATCGAAGCCGTGCCGAAGCCGGTGGACTGGGTGCGCCTCCGGACGATCCTGGACCAGTTCCGGGCGGCCGACGGCGACGTCCTCGTCGTCGACGACGATGCGGACATGCGCCACCGCCTGCGAACAGCCCTGGAACGCAACGGCTGGAGCGTCCGCGAGGCGGGCGACGGCCAGGAGGCGCTGGAGCAGGTCAGGCTCGGCGTCCCGCGCCTTGTCCTCCTCGACCTCACGATGCCGGTGATGGACGGGTTCTCGTTCCTCGACCGTCTGAGGGGATTGCCGGGTTGCGCCGACGTGCCGGTGGTGGTCCTGAGCGCCCGGGACGTCACGGCCGACGAGCGCGACCGGTTGTCCGAGGCCGACCGCGTCCTGCGCAAGGGCGATTCCAGTCTCCAGGATATCGCCACAGAGCTGCGCAAACTCGACAACCGACAAGCTACCAAGTCGACCTAGATGCTTGATCCCAATCAGCGTTTGCGTCGGTCGTCTGCTTGCGGCCGAGCCCGGACGCTCGGATCGCTGTCGGCGCTTCTCTAAAGCAGCCATTCGCCGGCTCGCAGCAATGTCCGCTCATGATGAGAAACGGATTGCGGACTTCCGCCGCGCCTGAGGTATCCGAGATCTAGAACATCCCGTTCGGATTGGCCGAGGCATCAGGCAGGATCTGCAGCACGTCCCAGTGCTCAACGATCCGGCCGTCCTCATCGAGGCGAAATATATCGATGGCCACATAGTCATGGTTACCCGGCCAGTGCTGAAGGCAGTGCAACACAACCAGATCGCCCTCGGCAATGGCCCGCTTGACCTCAACGCGCTTGCCCGGCCACTCACGCGACATACGCTCGAAATAGGCAACGAATCCGTCCTTGCCCGTAGCTACATGCGGGTTGTGCTGGATATAAGTGTCGCCGGCATATCGCTCGATAGCCTCGCGTGGACGGCAATCGTTGAACATCAGCTCATAGAACGCGATCACGTTCGCCTTGTTCTGCGCGAGATTTGGCATGCCGTCTGCGCTCAACGCTCTGAGAGCCATAGGCTCTTGAGGAAAGGGAGCATGTCGCGGGAGAGCAGACAAGCGCTTATGAGCGGACGTTCCGATCCCCTGCAATGGGTAGGAGCAATCCTCGCGTTGATGTCGGCTTCGATGCATCCGCCATCCAAAAGCGGACCGGCCGAAAACCACCCGGAACGGTCATTCCGGAAGCGACCCATGCCAGCCGTACGAGCAACCCTCGACGCTTCCCGAAAGCAGCCATTCGTGAGCCATCCGATAACGTCGGTTCGGGGTGGAAAGCAGCTCCGGCCGCGGGGGGCCAGGTGTCGGATTTCCTCAACGGGATGAGAATTCCGGTGCTCCGCGACGGTCATCGGGAGGCGGAGAAGTTTTACTCATGGAGCGTCACCCCACCGTCATCACGGAGTTTTAATCCTGGATCGAGCGCGAATATTTTTCGGAGACCGTAATGGCCGACGCAACATTGACCTCGGCCATATCGGGCGGCTCGATAACTTCCGGGAAGCCCAGCCTCGACCACGGCATTCATCCCGGAGGCGTCATCGCCTTCCTGCTCGTGCTCGTCGCCGGGCTCGGCTACGCGGTCTTCAGCCTGATCGCCGACATGAACGCGGTCCACCAGGAACCCCTGGCCGTCGGCGCCTTCGTGCTCCTCGGCCTCGCCCTGCTGATCGCGCTCGCCTTCGAGTTCGTGAACGGCTTCCACGACACCGCAAACGCGGTGGCGACCGTGATCTACACCCACTCGATGCCGCCCCTGGTGGCGGTGATCTGGTCGGGGAGTTTCAACTTCCTCGGCGTGCTGCTGTCGTCGGGCGCAGTAGCCTACGCCATCGTCACCCTGCTGCCGGTCGAGCTCATCCTGCAGGTCGGCTCGGGCGCCGGCTATGCGATGATCTTCTCGCTCCTGATCGCAGCCATCATCTGGAACCTCGGCACCTGGGCGCTCGGCCTGCCGAACTCGTCATCGCACGCGCTGATCGGATCGGTGCTCGGCGTCGGCCTCGCCAATCAGCTCATGGGCGGCCAGGACGGCACCTCGGGCGTCGATTGGAACCAGGCGCTCGGCGTGTTCAAGGCGCTCGCCTTCAGCCCGATCTGCGGCTTCGTCGCGGCCGCACTGCTGCTGCTCGCCCTCAAGTTCACCGTGCGCCGCAAGGACCTGTACGAGGCGCCCAAGGGCGATGCGCCGCCCCCGCTCTGGATCCGCGGCGTCCTGATCCTGACCTGCACCCTGGTGTCGTTCTTCCACGGCGGCAACGACGGCCAGAAGGGCATGGGCCTGATCATGCTCATCCTGATCGGCGCCGCCCCGACGGCGTACGCGCTCAACCGGACCATGAACGCCGACGCAACGCCAGCCTTCGTTCAGACCTCGGATGCCGCCAGCAAGGTGTTCTCGACCTATTCCGGTGGCGGGGCACGGCCCGACGCCGCCCAGGCCCGCAAGACCGTGGCGGACGCGCTGAAGGCGAAGGCGCTCAACAAGCCGGAGGTGTTCGGCGCCCTCTCCGCGCTCTCGACCGACATCGCCGCCTCGGTGAAGGGCTACGGCTCGCTCCAGCAGGTCCCCGCGGGGGCGACCTCGAACGTACGCAACGACATGTACCTCGCCTCCGACGCGATCCGCCTGCTGCCGAAGTCGGGCGCGACCCTGTCCGAGAGCGACGCCAAGACCCTCAAGGGCTACACCGAGCTCCTCAACGAGGGCACTCGCTACATCCCGGGCTGGGTGAAGGTCTGCGTCGCCCTGGCGCTCGGGCTCGGCACGATGGTCGGCTGGAAGCGCATCGTCGTCACCGTCGGCGAGAAGATCGGCAAGACCCATCTCACCTACGCGCAGGGCGCCTCGGCCGAGATCGTGGCCGCCGGCACCATCGGGCTCGCCGAGCTCAACAGCCTGCCGGTCTCGACCACGCACATCCTGTCCTCGGGCGTCGCCGGCACCATGGCCGCCAACGGCTCGGGCCTGCAGATATCAACGGTGCGCAACATGGCGCTGGCTTGGGTGATGACCCTGCCGGCCGCGATCCTGATCGCCGGGACGTTGTTCTTCATCCTGCGCCACCTGTTCTGAGCCGGATGCCGCCGAGGAAATCCGGGCGGCGACCGAAACGCTTGCTGAGAGTGTCGCCACGCTCAGCGCACGCGGGACGCGCGTGCCGACATCCGCCTGAACACAGGCGTCCGTTACTTCTTCGCGGGCGGCACGCGTGACGTCTCAGGCGATAAGCCTTTCGCCTCGTGGGGGCCCGTGCCGTGCACGGCATCGCTGCCGATGATACCCCCGCCCACGGAGGAAGCCGGTGGGTTTCCGGTCGTGGCTCCGGCGCCGGTGTCAGGAGTTTGTCGGGTCGTCATGGTTGCCGTCCCAGCTGCGTTCGGTGCGGCTGTCTCTGCGAGCGCAAGGCCCGACCCGGCGGCAACGATAACGGCAGCAACGAAAACTTTGGCCAACATGATGCTCTCCAGCAGGGCTGGGCTCAACGCTTAAAGATCAAGCTAGTTTCGCTGGCGGGTCGGCGGTCGCATCCAGCTAATCAGCAATGTCTGCTTCTGCGCGTGCCCGCTCACGAGCGGACCGTCGCAAAACCACCCGGAACGGTCATTCCGGAAGCGCCCCAATCCGGACGCTCGTGTCGTATTGGCTGCCTCCCGTAAGTACCCATTCGTCGGCTCTGTGGCATAGAATATAATTAAATTAGCAAACCAGAGCCCTATCCGTCCTCAAAGACGGTCGAGACATCATATAAATGCAACCACAATATCAGTTGCTTAGTCTAACTGAGGCTACGGCTGTTGAAAATAACTGTAGCAGTGCGGCAGTGATATCACCACCTGATGCAACAGGAAAATATAGTCCGTCCGATGCACAGGCCTTGAGAGCAGGACCGATGTTCGCCTCGTATGGCCGAACATAACTATTATAGAAATCGTTGTCATAAATCGGCAAATATTGTGTGTAGATAATGCCAATCCTGACATTGTTGGTCTTTAATAGGTTGCAGGTTGAAGGGCTGAATGGGCCAATGAATCGATTGCTTTGAAACTGGAATCCTGCACTCTGATTTGTGACGCTGCCGCCGGTGTCCTCAACGCCATCAGTAACAAAAAATAGAAATCGGATCGGCGAGGCTGAAGTAGCTCCAGTTCCACTCGCCGGTATAGTAGAATTCATTTTAGCGATAGCTCGCTCAAAATCTGTTTGATTGTCAGTTTGATTGTAATATGCGTATGCAATATCGATATTGCTTGCAGCCGACTTTATCTGACCTAGTGTCGGCGTCATCGCCTGTAATCTGGTTTGCGTCGTGGAGTCGTTGAAGGTCCACATTTCCATTTGAAACTGCTGAGACAATGACATGCTTGAGTTGGCCTGATCCACTAGGGCGGAAACAGCATCCCTCAAAACCTGAATGCGAAGTTTGATATTGTTTTTCTGGGCAATGTGATAATTGTCATTCTGATTATCGCCCGTCACATTGCCTTTGCTGTCGAAGGTATGTTGATGACAAGCGAAAGCACACCCACCAGTAGCAATCTTCATATTATTGACGTCGGCATCGGTCGCAGCGAGCCCCATTGAAGGTGAATTATCAAGCAGAAGATAAAAGTTTATATATTGAAATAGATTTCTCGTGCTTGACGACGAGCCACCGATGTTCATCGTCATGATTTTCATCATTGATGATAGCGTGGTCTTTACAGTCGCGGTATAATTGGCCGTCAAGCTTAACGACGAAGCGCCATTCACCGGTGAGCCTGGCGTGAAAGACGTGACCGTAACGCCAGGAACCTTCGCAGCTTCCGTACGAAACTGCGCCTCCATGTTCTGAAGATTGGTCGTCGATATGGTGTTCGTCTTTTGCGACATCACCGCGAGCACGGCTCCATCTAGGGCCGCGTCAAGCTGCGCTTTGGCTGCGTTACGTCGACCGTAATCGATAGCTGCCGCCGAAGCGAACAGCACCGGCATAGCGACGAGAGCGAATGTAAGTGCGACCTGACCGGATCGGGCGCACTTGTAGCTTCGGGCGGCCCTCCCAATCCGACTTTCCATCTGATGCAGCAGTCGGGACACGGCACCCTCGAAGTCTAGTTATAGTTTGGGCAAGCCGAGCCGCCGGGCATGATGATCTCTTTGACGGTTCTCTGCGACCAAGGTATTTGCCTGGTGAAAGACAGGCCACGGCTGCCAAAAATCCATCTGTAGAGTGAACTACCGATGATTGGCGTGTAGCTCATTGTCACTTCGGCGAGAATATAGCGAGCGCCATCGAACTGATAGGCAGCCGGCGTCGCAGGTAGGCCGCTGGTGCCGTTAATCTGCAATGCTGGACGTTTAGTTGCGTTTTGTGACCAACTGGAACAGACGCCGCCATATAACGCTCCGGAGATCGATTCCACTCCCATGGAGTTGACGATGATCTGCAGGCTTGATGCGTCTAGAGGCCTAAGAATTGCATTTGCAGCCCCCGCAATGGTCGCCATGTCATTTGAGGAAGGACTTGGATTATCTGCCCTTCCTGACAGATCACCGAGTGTCCGCGCGAACAACGTAACCTTTCGGTTCGCGTCGAGGATGCGGGCCAGCTCGATTGTGCCAAAATAAAGCACGATGAGTATCGGTAAGATGAGGGCAAATTCGACCGCTGCGATCCCGCGCTCATCTTTCTTGTAACGCGCAAGACGTCCGTAGAAACCGTCCATCACGAACACACGGATTTGGTCGTGTACGGCTCGACCTTGAACACCGTAGCGGCTTGGAGCACACGCCGCTTATTCGGCAGGTTGGACGAGGTGGAGCCCAAAAGCGGGAAGAACACCGGAACGTCCACGGCTGCCTGCACGATCATGATCGCGGATGCTCCCGCACAGGTATAGCTCGGAAAATTGGCGTTCCAGTCGCTGACTCCGTTCGCATCTGTGGCCACGGGCGAAACTGGCGCGGCGGATGCATAGTTCGACGCTTGCGTGACACTAACCCGGACATTAGCGCAATTGAAGATCGTGATGCGTGCTGCGCCATTAGGCTGGGTGCAGATCGCGTTGCGGAACCGACTCATCAAGGTTGCTGCATCGGTTACGCCGGCATTCGTAGTCTGAAAGCTGCCCGTGTATATCTGCCGCCCAGCCTCGACGACGGCTTGCTGAAGAATTTCCTGCTCCCAGGAAACAAGGCCGTTCTCCAGGCAGCCGCCAAGTAGAGCGAGAAAGGGCAGTGCGACGAGACCGAACTCCACGGCCGTAGCACCATCTCTAGCCCCATACAGCCGCGCAGCAATCTTCGCTGGACTGCGCCCCCCCACCCTCAATAAGCCTATTAACCGCATGGCCCAACCCAGCCAATTGCCACTTTTGGGACCCTTAAACCTTAAAATATTAATTTTCGTTGCGCTTCTTAGCTATAGATCAAGCGTCATCGCCATTTTCGTGGATAAATCTCGGACTTACTGCGTGGATGCAACCAAAAGTTGCTGGGTAACAGTTTGACAGAGGGACAGTGCATTAGCCCACGGCTAATTTTTTCTGCTCATAGGTTGGGCCAACCTAAAAGTTATAATAAGCAATGAATGTAGATTGCAAAGAGCAAGGTTCCCAAGCAAAAGAGAGCCGCCCCCTACTTGTATGATTGTGAGTAGAAGCTTTATGTTTTGAACTTCAATGCCAATTCAACGGCTAGTAATTCTGAAGAGAACATTCGCGTTTTCACTTATTAACGTCGCAGGTCATCGTCGTTAAGCTGCAGGGAAGCTGACGTTCCGATGGACTTCAAAGTGTCGTAATCAGGCGCAGCGATTACGTCCGCTGTCATCCATTGTCACCCGGAAGCGGACCAACGGAAATCCACCCCTCTCTGGCATCACCATGGCCCTGGTGATTGCGTTCAGACCCCAGGACATCTGATCGGGCCACCGTCCGCGTGGGGACGCAGTCAGGCCACGCGGCGTTGGATCGCCGCGACGCTCCTGTGGTCAGGAAACAATCTGCCGATGGCTGGGGCCAGCCGATCCAGGCCCATGGGACGGTGCGGCGAATGTCCGCTTCCGAGCGCAGGCGAGCGGTCGAAATCCGACGGCTGGCACCCATCGCAAGGGGTACCTCATGCTGAGGGGCTGCGTCAGCGGCCTTACAGGCGCGCTCCGGAGATCGCGACGCCGCCCGGAGGGCTCCTTCGCGGCTTTCGCCTTTGCGAAGAGCCACGTCGTCGTCCGCAGGTGCGGAGCCGAAAGTCTCACACCCTCCCGGGACGAGGCCGTGGACGGGAGATCGCCTCGACCAATCGCGCGTGCCTCACACCGCGCTATCGCCGCCCGCGCGGGGCCGGGGTCGGGGCGACGCCCGCCGGGACGGTCTTGGGCGAGCCGAGATCGTAGCTGCGGTTCTTCAGCGGATCGAGGCGCGTGCCCTCGGAGGCATCGAAGGCACGGGTGCCCGGCGTCCCGGAATCGAGGGCGAAGGCGGCGTTGGTGTTCGGGGCGTTGCCGCCCGGCGCGACCGCCGAGGCCCGGCCCGGGACGCTCGGGTCGGGGCCCGGCTCGACCTTGTCGACCGCATCCGCCGGCGGCGCCTGGCGGCTCTTCTCAACGGCGCGCCAGCGGGCGACGTTGCGCTGGTGGCCTTCCAGCGAGTCGGCGAAGGCGTGGCCGCCGCTGCCGTCGGCCACGAAGTACAGGTCCTTGGTGCGGGACGGATGGGCGACCGCCTCCAGGGCGGCCCGGCCGGGATTGGCGATCGGGCCCGGGGGCAGGCCCTCGATCGCGTAGGTGTTGTACGGCGTCGGCCGGTCGATCTCGGAGCGCAGGATGCCGCGCCCGAGGGTGCCGCGTCCGCCCACCAGCCCGTACACGATGGTCGGGTCGGATTGCAGCTTCATCCGCTTGTTCAGGCGGTTGATGAACACCCCGGCGACCCGGGGGCGCTCGTCGGCCCGGCCGGTCTCTTTCTCGACGATCGAGGCCAGGGTGACCATCTCGGCCGGGGTCCGCACCGGCACGTCGGCGCTGCGCCGGAGCCAGATCTGGTTCAGCACCTCGCGCTGCTTGGCGCGCATCAGGTTGACGATCTGCTGGCGGGTGGCGCCGCGCTCGAACTTGTAGGTGTCGGGCAGGAGCGAGCCCTCGGGTGGGATCTCGTTGATCTCGCCGGAGAGGATGTCGTTGTCGTTGAGCCGCGTGACGATCTGCTCGGAGGTGAGACCTTCGGGGAACGTGATCGCGTGCTGGACCTGCCGGCCGGTGGTCACCGTGTCGAGGGCATCCGCGATGCTCGCATGGGCCTTGAACATGTACTCGCCGGCCCGGAGCGCCGGACGGCCACCGAAGCGGGCGGCGAACTCGAACAGGCCGGTATGGTCGATCACGCCCTCGCGCTTCAGCGCCTCGGCGATCTCGCCCGTGCCGCTATGGGGCGGGATCACCACGACCTTGTCGGTGGCGAGGGGGCCCGGCTCGCGCACCTGCCGCTGGAACAGGGTGATGCCGATCATCGCCGCGATGGCGATCACCACCGCGAAGGTGAGGGCGCCGCTGATGATACCGACGAGGCCGCTGCGCTCGCGCACCGGCTTCTCCGGTGGGGGCGGCGCGGCGGTCGGCTTGATCGCCTCGCCCGGCGGGCGCGGCGACAAGCGCTGCGGCAGGGCGGGCTCGTCGGCCGGATCCCGCGCGATCATCTCGGGCGCAGGCATCTTTGAGCGGCGGAAGAACATCGAGATCCTGTCGAGATCATCGTCCCGAAAGCCGGCGGCCGGCGTTCGGGACGACGATGATACAACACCGGGCCCGCGCGCACCGTTTCGCGCCGCGGGCCGGGACCGGCGGCCCGCAACCGGGTGCGCGCGTCGAGATCCGCGACCCTAGCCGGGTTTGTGGCGAAATTGCCGTTTCGCGCCGCGGGAACGGGCCGATCAGACCGCCGGCTGGCAGGTCGCGCAGAAGAAGGTCGAGCGGTTGGCCTGGACGATCCGGGTGATCGCGCCGCCGCAGCCCGGGTGGCGGCAGGGCTCGCCGACCCGGTCGTAGACCCGGAAGGCGTGCTGGAAGGCGCCGGCGCTGCCGTCGGTATGGGCGTAGTCGCGCAGGGTCGAGCCGCCGGCCTTCACGGCCTCCTGCAGGACCTGCACGATCGCCTTGGCCAGGGCGTTGGCCTTGGGCGTCGGCCGCCCGTCGGGCTTGGCGAGGCAGCCGGCCGGGGTCTCCGGGTGGAGGCGCGCCCGGTGCAGGGCCTCGCAGACATAGATGTTGCCCAAGCCCGCGATCAGGCGCTGGTCGAGGAGCGCGGCCTTGAGCGGCGCGATCTTGTGCCGGAACAGGCCGGCGATCACCGCCCCGGTCAGCCCGTCCAGGGGCTCGATCCCCATGTTGGCGAAGTGGCGGCAGGACTCCAGGGTCTCGCTCGGAACGAGGTCCATGAAGCCGAAGCGGCGGGCATCGTTGTAGGTGATCGTGGCGCCGGTGCTCATCGCCATGACCACGTGGTCGTGCTTGGGCGTGCCCTGTGCCCCCTCCAGATAGAAATCCCCCGGCGAAACGTTGCGGCCGTCGGGCAGGGCCACGTCGAACCGGCCGCTCATGCCGAGATGCATGATCAGGGTCTCGCCCGAATCGAGGGCGGCGGTGAGGTACTTCGCCCGGCGGGCGAGATCGGTCACGCTCCGCCCCTCCAGCCGCGCTGCGAATCGCTCGGGGAACGGGAAGCGCAGATTGGGCCGGCGCAGAGTGACCCGGCTGAACCGGGCGCCGACCATCGCGGGCACCAGGCCGCACCGTACCGTCTCGACCTCGGGAAGCTCCGGCATTTTTTTTCCGAGACTTTTTCGTTGGACCGCATGCGCACGCGGCTTGGATATCGAATTCTTCGACGGGACCGGCAACGGCGCGGTTTGCCGCCCTTCCCGGCGAAGAGCCTGCGACGGTTGACGCTCAACGCCGGCGAAGTCTGACGTAGAGCGCGCCGCCGCCGCCATCGCGGCGGGCCGCCTCTTCGAAGCCCAGCACGATGCCCCGCAGCTCGGCCCCGCGCAGCCAGTGCGGCACGCTGCGCCGGAGCACCCCCCGCTCGGCGAAGGCGTCGGGATAGGCGGAACCGCCCTTCTCCTGCCCGCCCTTGCCGGTGACCACCAGCACATAGGCATGCCCGGCCGCCCGGCACTGGAGCAGGAATCCCGTAAGCGCGGCATGGGCTTGGGCCTGGACCATCCCGTGCAGGTCGATCCGCGCCTCGACCGCCAGACGCCCCCTACGCAGCCCGACCTTGGCCTGCCGTTCCAGCCCGGACGGCGCTGCGTGGCTCTGCGGCGGCGCCTGATAGGGCGCGGCGGTGACCTTGTGGGGCAGGGCGGCCGCCGGCTTGGGCGGCAGCTTCGGACGGAGTTTTTTCGGTGTCGGGTTCGCGCTTGGCTTGAGGATCGGTGCCGTCAGTGGCGGCATGATCGCGGTCGGCGCTGGCGGGATCTCGTGCGGCTGAGGCGTCGCCCGGCCCGTCAGCGGCGTCACCAGCTTGGCGATTTCGCCCCAGAGCCTGGCCTCCCCGGCGGTCAAGCGGCGCGTGCGGCGCGGCGGCCTCACGGCGCGACCCCGCGGGCGGGTTTTGGCAGCAGCACCACGAAGCCGATGGCATCGCGCAGGTTTCCGGCCGCGATCCCGGCCTGCGCCCCCGTCCCGACGAACAGGTCGCCCCGGGCCGGCCCGACGATCGCCGATCCCGTATCGGCGGCGATGACGAGGCGCCCCGTCTCGCCCGGCGCACCGCCCGGGAGCTGTCCGACGAGCCAGAATGGCAGGCCGTAGCGCCACAGCCCGCCATCCACCGCAAGGCTGCGTCCGGGCGTCAGCGGTGCGTTGGCGGCGCCTGGCGGACCGAGAGCCGGATCCTCCACCGCGGCGAGGCGGAAGAAGATGTAGGAGGCGTTGGCACGAATCAGGCGCCGGGCGGTCTCGGGATGCGCCCGCAACCACGTCGTCCAGCGGGCGAGCGTCAGCCCCTCCAACGGCAGGTGGCCCTCCTGCACGATCAGCTTGGCCACCGCCGTGTAGGGCCGGCCGTTGCGCCCGTCATACAGCACACGGACGGCCCGCCCGTCGGGCAGCCGGACGCGGCCCGAACCCTGGACCTGCAAGACCAGCAGGTCGACGGCGTCGCGCAGCCACAGGATCGGACCCGCCCGGGCACCCAACGCACCGTCGTCAATGGCGGCCCGATCGGGATAGGGCTCGAACCCTTCCGCGGTGGCCCGCGCCGCGCGCAGCGCCGGGTCGAGACCGGGCCGGGTCTCGCCCGGTGCGAGAGAGACGAGGTCGTCGGGCCTCGCGAGCACCGGCGTCGCGAAGTCCGGCCCTTGCGTCAGCGAGCCCTCCAGTTCCGGCTCGAAATAGCCCGTGAGGAAGCCGGGTCGCTCGGCCCCCGGCCGGACCACCTGAAAGGCTTCGAATCGATCCCGGAAGAACGCCGCCACCGTCTCCGGCCCGACACCGGCCGCCGCGGCGCAAGTCTGCGATAGGGCGGCCGGATTGCCGACAACCCCCGTGGGCTGCGGCGTCGGCGGCGCCGGCGCGACGCAGACCCGGCGGAACGCGTCAAGCGCTGCGGTGGGATCCGAGCCCGGAAAGTCTCTCAGGCTCTCGAACGGAATCGGTGTCAGGACAGCGTCGCCGACCTGGGCGGGGGCGGCGGGCGCCGAACCAGCTAGGAAGATCGCAAAGAGGGCGGTCGGGAGCCGTCCGGACCAGATAGGCAGGTTTGGCACGGCAACAGGATCACGAAATCAAGCGCCGGCTTCGGTAGCCACGAGTTGCCAGTTCGGGTCCCGCGAGCCGAGGGTGCGCGCGAAAGTCCAAACGTCCGGCACCTCGACCACGGTCTCGGCGCTGCCGTCGACGACCTTGCCCTCGGCGTTGCGGGTGGCGGTGATGAGGTTCGACAGGAAGCGCACGGTGATCTGCGCCACACGGTTGCGCACCTCGATCGCAACGATCTCGGCCTTGTCGATCGACACGAAGGTGGTCTCCAGGGTCTGCCGATTGCGCTCGCGCTCGGCGATCGCTCGCTCGAACGCCTCGCCAACCTCCTTCGAGAGGAGGCCCCGCAGGGTCTTCCGGTCGCCCTTGGCGAAGGCGATCATGATCGTCTCGTAGGCCGCCTTGGCTCCTTCGATGAAGGCGCGCGGGTCGAAGCCGGGCTCCGCCTGCACGGCAGCCTCGAGACCGCGGGCGATCTCGGAGCCGGGCTCCGCGATGCCGCGCCAGTCGCGGGCGGCCACAGCGGCCTGGGCCGGGGCGGGCTGCACCCGGTCGGCGCCGGGCAGACGCACGACGTTGTCGCCCTCGGAGCGCGCCTGGGGTTCGGTCCGGCTGCGGTCCACCGGCTTGAATGGCGAGCGCTCCGCGCCGGTCTTCTGGCCGAGCACCGAGCGCAGGCGCCAGATCACAAAGACGGCGAGCGCGAGAAAGATGATCGTCGTAACGTCGAAGCTGTCCTGCATCACCGATCCGATGGTGGCCGCGGCGGGACCTCGTGCCCCTTGCCGAGGTCGTGCGCGGTGCGGCGCCGGCAAAGCGCTCGCGGGTCCAGGCGACTCATAACCGACCAGCGCGCCCGGAGCGAGCCGGTTGTACCGGTGCGGAACGCCGCGATCCCCGTGCCTCAACCGATATGGGGCGTGGACACCGCCGCCGCCAGCGCCACGCCAGCCTGCTGCTTGTCCGTGCCCGGCGCGCGTGTTAGCGGCGCTGCCTTCCGGGCCGCTTCGCGGTGCCGTTCAGCGGCTTCCGCCGCGACAACCCGGGCCGGCCCTGCCGGCCGATCGAGAAGGATGATCCGCATGGCCGACTCTCCGGCAGCCAACGGCAACGGCGGCGGCATGCCGCAGGGCGACGCGCCGACCATCAACGCGCTGGCGCAATACACGAAGGACCTGTCCTTCGAGAACCCGAACGCGCCGCGCTCGCTGCAGCCCAAGGAGGGCCTCGGCCCGCAGATCAACATCCAGGTCAACGTCACCGCGCAGCAGCTCTCGGACACCGATTTCGAGGTCGAGCTGACGCTGGAAGGCGATGCCAAGATTCAGAATGAAGTGCTGTTCGCGTTCGACGTGAAGTATGCGGGCGTCTTCCGCATGGTCAACATCCCGGCCGACCAGCTTCATCCCGCCGTTATGATCGAGTGCCCGCGCCTGCTGTTCCCGTTCGCCCGCCAGATCGTGGCCGAGGCGGTGCGCAACGGCGGCTTCCCACCGCTCTACATCGATCCGATCGATTTCGTCGCGCTCTACCGCCAGAAGGCCATGGAAGCCCAGGGTGCCGGCGGCCCGCTGGCTTCTTGAGGCACTTAAATCGGCCCGGCGAGCCCGTCAGTGGCCGCCGGGACCGCGATAGGCCGCCGCCAGCGTCCGCAGCGCCTCTGCCGGGCGCCCGGTCAGATGCCTGGATCGCATCACGATCCAGGTGAGCGGCAACTCGGGCAGGCCCAGCCGTGCGCCAACCTCCACGGCGCCTGGCGGGGCGGGGCGCGGCGGCAGGGCGGCGATTGCGAGGCCCGCCGTGACCGCTGCACCGACGGCCAGCACGCCGCCGCCGACGAACACCTCTGTCCAGGGCAGGCCGGCCGCATCCAGGGTGCGGGCCGCCGCCGCCCGGACGTTGCAGGGCCCCGACAGGCCCGCGAGCCGTAGAGGCTCTCCCGCCGGAGGGGCCGGGAAATCCGGCGCCGCGAACCAGCCCAAGCGCTCCTGCGCCAGGACGGTCCCGTCGCGCTCAGGCCTCTCCTCGGCTCGCAGCAGCACCGCGTCGTAGCCGCACTCGCCGGCGGACTCGAAAGCGGAAGCGAGGTCCCGCGAGGGGACGATCCGCACCTCCAGGGTCAGACCTGCCTTGTCGAGGCCGAGGCGCCGGAGCAGAGCGGGCAGGTCCGGACCGGCGACGTGATCGCTCATGCCGAGGCACAGCCGAGCCGGCACGTCGGCCGTGATCTCCGACAGGGCGCTCTCATGCGCCTCCAGCAGCCGCCGCGCCGCCGACAGGAACAGCTCGCCCTTCCGGGTCGTGGCCACGTGTCGGGGCGTCCGGTCGAGCAGCCGCTCCCCGAGCCGATCCTCAAGACGCTTGAGGCGCAGGCTGATCGCCGCCTGCGAGGTGTCCAGCGCCTCGGCGGCGCGGGTGAAGCTGCCGAGATCGACCACCCGCACGAAAGCCAGGACGCCGTCGAGATCGAGGGGACGAGGCAGCATCACAAGCGTCCGTTATCAGAGATATTCCCGGCGATATCTCGCTCTTATGATCGTCCTTTGCAACTCTGTCGGCGCGACAGAGGAGAGGACGATGCTTGTTGCACGCTACCGGCACCGCTTGCCGGCCGATTATCCGATGGACCGGATCCGTGCGCGGGTCGCCGAACGGGCGCCTGCTTGGAACGCGATACCTGGCCTCGTCTTCAAGGCGGTCACCATTGAGGAGCGCGCACGCGGCGCGGCGGCGAATGCCTATAGCTCGCTCTATCTGTGGCGCGACGCCGGTGCGGCGGCCGAATTCCTTATCGGGCCGGGCTTCCGGGCCGTGATCGAGAGTTTCGGGCGCCCGCAGGTGGAGACGTGGCTTCCGTTCGATGTGAGCTTCGGCGCTGCCGCGACCATAGTTGCCCTGTCGGAGGAGACGCGGCAGATCGGTCCCAACGAGGATCTCGGCCAGTTGCGGAAGACCGAGCAAGTCTGGGGACGGGACATCGCCGGGCACCCTGGCGTCCTGGCCACCTTGGTCGGGCTCGAAGCCGCCACGTGGCGGCTGACGCGCTTCACCCTGCAGGCCGACCGAGCCGACGCCCAATCCGGCACCGAGGTCGTGCATCTCGCCGCCCCCGGCCTCGCGGCCCTGCGCGGTCTATGAGGAAGGCATGATGCGATGCCCCTGATCCGCATTTCCCTGCGCGCTGGCACCCCTCCGGCCTACCGCACCGCCCTGGTGGAGGGCGTCTACGCGGCCCTGCGCGAGACCTTCGCAGTGCCCGAAGGCGACCTGTTCGCCCTCGTCCACGAGCACGAGACGGCGAATTTCCACTACGGCCCGGACTATCTTGGCATCCGCCGCGGCGACGAACTCGTGATCATCCAGATCACCGCCAACGCCACCCGAACCACGGCCCAGAAGCGTACGCTCTACGCCGCCATCACGCGCAACCTCGGGCGCGAGCCGGGGGTGAAGCCGGCCGACGTGCTCGTGAATTTGGTCGAGGTCGCCCCCGAGAACTGGTCGTTCGGCGACGGGCTGATGCAGTATGGTCCGCCGGACCCCTGACGGTGCGGGAGGCGGGCTTGACCGTAGCGAGACCGGAGTCCAGGTGCGGGGCCCGCCGCCAGATCTGGATCGCATGAGCCCCACCGCGCACCTCGCTTTGATCAACCTGTTCATCGGCGACATCCAGGGTGGTCTTGGGCCATTCCTGGGGACCTGGCTGGCGCAGGCCGCATCCTGGAGTCCGGCGCGGATCGGGTTCGTCATCACCCTGGTTGGATTCGGGACGCTCTTTCTGAGTGGTCCGTTCGGGGCCCTTGTCGACCGCTTTCCGCGCCCGCGCCTGTTGGTGGCGCTCGCCTGCGCAGCGATCCTGGTAGGCACGCTGCTGCTCCTGCCAGCGCGCAGCTTCCCGGCGGTTCTGGTGGCGCAGCTGCTGGCCGCTGCAGGTGGCACGCTGCTTCTGCCAGCGGTCGCGGCGCTGACCCTGGGAATCGTCGGGAAGGACGGATTCCCCAAGCAACAGGGTCGCAATCAGGCCTTCAATCATATCGGCATTCTGATCGCTGCCGGTGGCATCAGCCTCGGTACTAGTACCTTCGGCCCAGCCATCGCCTTCTGGGTGCTGGGCGGCATGGCGGTCGCCGCGATCGTCGCCACGCTGACGACACCGGCCGGCGCCTGGAACCAGCGTCGCGCCGTAGGCTGGAAGGAAGACGAGGACGACGAGCCGCAGCGCAGCGGCATTCGGCAGGTTCTCGGCAACCGGCGCCTCCTGGTTCTCACCGTGGCGCTGACGCTGTTCAACCTCGGCAGCGGCGGCATGCTGTCCCTGCTCGGCCAGAAGCTGGTTGCCACCGCTGCTGACGCCACGACCTGGACCGCCCGCTACGTGATGGTGGCACAGTTGGTGATGGTGCCGGTGGCGCTGTTCGCCGGCTCCCTGGCGGATCGGCGCGGACGGCGTCAGCTCCTGATGGTGGCCTTCGCGGTGTTGCCGGTACGGGCGGTGCTTTCGGGCCTGATCGAC
This sequence comes from Methylobacterium sp. GXS13, assembly GCF_001455965.1. GTDB lineage: Bacteria > Pseudomonadota > Alphaproteobacteria > Rhizobiales > Beijerinckiaceae > Methylobacterium. The sequence goes on along the minus strand of NZ_LKKO01000017.1, from coordinate 94,285 downwards.
GATCCGGTCTGGCTCATCACTGCGGAAGTCCTGGACGGCGTGGCTTCGGGCATTGTCGGGGTGGCGGTGCCGGTGATCGTGGCGGACCTGACCTGGGGCTCCGGCCGCACCCAGACGGCACTCGGCAGCGTCAACGCCGTGCACGCCGGCGGCGTCGCCCTGTCGGGCTGGTATGGCGGCTTGTCCTACGGGCTGTTCGGCTGGACCGGCGCGTTCCTCGCCCTCGGCGTGCCGGCGCTTATGGCCCTCGCGCTGGTAATCTGGCTCGATACAACCCCCGAGCCTGGGCGGCGCCGGCGTCGACGGGAGCGGCGCAGCGCGGCGATCCAGGGAGCGTAGGTTTTCTCCGGGCTGTCGACTTTTGGTACAGTCTCACGCTGCGGGGAGAGGGAGCGATGAGGGATCGGTCCCCCGTATCACTTGTGGTGGTGACCCCGGACGACCTGCGCGCCGTAGACGCCGTCTTCGACGATCTCACCGCCTATTCGATGCGGGTCGATGGCGTGCCGCGACGCGCAAATGCGGCTGCGGCGTTCGTGACAATGCTCCCGCCGGGATGCGATCTGCACAATAGGCACGCGTTCCTGGCAAAGTGCGACGACACGGCCATCGGTCTTCTGCATCTCGTCAATGGCTATCCCACAGCAGAAACAGCCTTCATCGGGCTCTTGGCGATCCGCGAGAGTGCTCAAGGATCCGGCCTCGGACGGGCGCTTTACCAAGCAGCGGAGCAATTCGCTCGGAAGAACCTACACGTGTGCACGCTGCGCTTGGCCGTGGTGGAGACCAATCCGGTCATGAGCTTCTGGACGCGGATGGGATTCAGCCCAACCGGTGAAATCAAGCCGTTCCGGGGCGAACGCGTTACTTCCCGGGCGATCCTGATGAGAAAGCAGCTCTAAAAACACGAAAAGCCCGGCCTGTGAGGCCGGGCTACTTCGAAGAATAACCGTCTCGCGGGGACGATCAGCCGATATGCGGGCTGCCGGTGGCGGCTGGGAAGCGGTCGGCCAGGGCGCGGCGGAGTTTTTCCAGGGCGCGGTTCTCGATCTGGCGGACCCGCTCCTTCGAGATGCCGAGGCGCTGGCCCAAAGCCTCCAGGGTTGCCTGATCCTCGGCGAGGCGCCGCTCGCGCACGATCCGCAGCTCCCGCTCGGACAGAACCGTAAGTGCCTGCTGCAGCCAGCTGAGGCGCCGTTCCCCATCGACTGTGGCGCTGACGGTCTCGTCCGGTAGCGCTGCGCCATCGACCAGAAAGTCCATGCGCTCGGATGAGGCCTCGTTGTCCTCGCCGATAGGCGCGTTGAGCGACATATCGGGGCCCGAGAGGCGGGCATCCATCAGTGCGACGTCGTCGCGCGAGACGCCGATCGCCGTCGCGATGCGGCGATGGATCTCGTCGCCGACATGCTCCTCGGTGGATTGCATCAGCCGCGCACGCAGGCGGCGCAGATTGAAGAACAGGGCCTTCTGGGCCGAGGACGTGCCACCGCGTACGATCGACCAGTTGCGCAGGATGTAATCCTGGATTGAGGCCCGGATCCACCACGTCGCGTAAGTCGAGAAGCGGACATCCCGCTCCGGCTCGAACCGCGCTGCAGCCTCCATGAGACCGACATGCCCCTCCTGGACGAGGTCGGCCATCGGCAGGCCGTAGTGACGAAAGCGCCCCGCCAGGGCGATGACGAGGCGCATATGAGCTGAAATTAGGCGGTGCAGGGCGCGTTCGTCGCGGTTGTCCTTCCAACGGACAGCGAGGCCACGCTCTTCTTCCCGTGCCAGGAAGGGCGCCTCCATGGCAGTCCGTATGAACTGCCGACGAATTCCAGCGATATCAGCCATCCCGCCTGCCTCTTGTTGCCGAGTGCTGTTGCGGCGCCGAACGGAGCGTTCAACCCGCAGGGCGTCACCGATGGGCGGCGCCAGGCAACCGACAACGGGAGGTAAAACACGAAAGTTCCGCCGCTCCGCTTCGCAGTGCGCCAACTGGATGGCCACGTTTTCGTGTTCTGTTGGAAGAAAATGGGTTCCGACGCCGCGCCGTCCAGTCCTGACCCTTCAATCCGACAAGGAAACGTTGGGCTCGGAGCCGATCGGGGTCCAATTGATCCCGCGAAGAGCGCTCGGCGTTTCGGCATAAAAAAAGCCCGGCCATTCGAGGCCGGGCTCCGTTTCGCCGAAGAAGGGCGCCTCAGGCGGCCACTTCCTGGATATCGTCTCCCTCGCCGTCGGCATCCGCCTCGGGCTCAGCTTCCTTGGCACGGCGCGGCGACTTGGCCAGGCTCTGCTCGATCAGCTTCAACGCCTCGGTTTCGGTGATGCGGTTGACCGAAGAGATCTCACGTACGATCCGGTCGAGGGCCGCTTCGTAGAGCTGACGCTCGGAATAGGACTGCTCGGGCTGGGCCTCGGAGCGGAACAGATCGCGCACCACCTCGGTGACGGCGAGCAGATCGCCCGAGTTGATCTTCGCCTCGTATTCCTGGGCCCGACGCGACCACATCGTGCGTTTGATCCGGGCACGGCCGGTCAGCACGTCCAGCGCCTTCTTCACCAGTTCCGGCTCGGCGAGTTTGCGCATGCCAACGCTGTTGGCCTTCGCTGTCGGAACGCGCAGGACCATCTTGTCCTTCTCGAACGAGACGACGAACAGCTCAAGCTTGTAGCCCGCGATCTCTTGCTCCTCGATCGCGGTGATGCGACCGACGCCGTGAGCCGGATATACGACGGCTTCACCGGTCTTGAAGCCTTGCCGGCCGGCGGTCGTCGTCTTCTTGGCTGTGGTCATGCGAGAAGGGCCTCCACTGGCGCGCGACGCTCCGCGCCGCGCAAAACCGTGTTCTTCCGGGCGGGATACCCGGTTTGCCTCGCCGTTCCCGGGATCTCCGCCTGTTGGGCGAAGATCCGGGCGTTCCCCGGCGCGACCGTGCAAACACCGGAACATCCACCGAAGTCACCTTCGGCAGTCATTCGCGTGCCACCCTACGTAATCCACGAAAGCGAAAGGCATTTCGGCCGGAGGGAGCACGTCTGGCGCGAGCGACGGCAGGCGGATTGTGTATCACAATCCGGCGCGCAGATCAAAGCATCCCTGAAGAAGCACGCGCGGTCCCGGCGCGGCCTCGAAAGAGTTTTAAACCGGCCAAGCCAGACCGGAATGACCTCTGGGCCGCTCAGCGCATCTGTTGACGCAGGTCGGACTCAGAATCCGCCTCGATCCACAAGCGTCCGTCGGATGGACGGCGGATCGCAACATCGTGAGGCAATCCGTTATCCAGTTTCTGCGCCGCGCGGGTTGCGTTTCAATCGATCCTGTTTGGAAGCGACCTCCGCGTGGGCATCAGGCTTCAATCGCCTGAGCCGGGGTTGGCCGAAAAATGCGCCTCAAGCTTGCCGGCGACGCCGTCCCACTCCTTGGCGTCGCCTGGAGCGTCCTTCTTCTGCGTGATGTTCGGCCAGCTCTTGGCGTAATCGGCGTTGAGCTTCAGCCAGGTCTCGAGGTTCGACTCCGTGTCCGGCTTGATCGCCTCCGCGGGACATTCCGGCTCGCAGACGCCGCAATCGATGCACTCGTCCGGATGGATGACGAGCATGTTCTCGCCTTCGTAGAAGCAGTCCACCGGACATACCTCGACGCAGTCCATGTACTTGCACTTGATGCAATTGTCGGTGACGACGTAGGTCATCGGCTGTCTTCGTCCCAAAATTCTGGTCTGCCGGGGCGGAGCCTCGGAGGCCCGCACGCCCAGGTGGCGCTGCGATGGTGCGCCGCAAAACCTGGCGTCGAACCAAGTCTTTCGGAAGCCAAGGGCTCTAGACCCTGCCTTCCGGGCTGACAAGCGCGTGGGTGTCCCAGGGGCAGGCGACCCGGTGCTCGATCGGCCCCTGTGGCGCTCGCTCCTCACTCGGGCGGTCCGATCTCCGGCTGGATGCCGGCCAAATCTTCGTACAGGAGACGCGCCTCCGGGGCCGGGCCCCTGCGCTCACCAAGGCTGAGCACCCGCACGGCCAATGTCGTGTGCGGGGCCGCCACTGTCACCACATCACCGATCACGATGCCCTTGGCCGGATTTTCAGCCCGAGTTCCATTTACCCGTACGAAGCCGTCTTCGGAGAGACGCGCGGCCAGGGAACGGGTCCGCGCAAACCGCGCGAACCACAGCCATTTGTCGAGTCGCTGCCGACCCTCCCGCATCCGCGAGGATCAGCGTTTTCCGCCGTCGCCGGCTTCGAGCTGCGCCTTCAGCGCGGCCAGCTTGGCGAAGGGCGAGTCGGGATCTGGAGCCCGCTCCCGCCGCGGCGGACGCTGATCGGGCCGCGGCGCTGCGTGGCGCTGTTCGGCATTGCGCTGCTCATCCCGGCGTTCCGGACGGACGCCCTCGAACCGCTCGCGACGGGTACCGCGGTCGCGCCCGGTGCGGGGCCCGCCCTCGTTGCCGGGGCGCTCGCCCCCCTCTGCCCGCCGCTGATCGGGGCGCCCGCCCTCCGAGCGACCGGGACCTTGCTGTTGACCCTGCTGGCCGCCGTCGCGTCCGCGACCAGCCCCACGCGGGCGGTTCTGCGGTCGGGGATTGGCCGGACGCTGATGGCGCTGCAGGCGCCAGACCTCGATCAGGATCTGCTCGGCCGGGGCCTCGCTCTGCGCACCGTCGGATTCGCTCTTGGCCGATATCACTTCGGACGCGGGCTCGGCTGCTTCCGACTCGGCAACCGTCTCAGTCGGCTGGATCATCTCCGAGTCATGTGTCTCGGTGGACTGAGCGGTTTCAGCGGGAGCCTTTTCCAACTCGGTCTGTGGTGTGGGCGGCGCCTCCCGCTCGGCTTCGGCAGCCGCTTCGACAGGCTCGGCTTCCGGTGAAGCATCGGGAGCGGATTCGGAGCTTTCCGTGGCGACGAGGGCGGGCTCCGCGTTCTCCGGGGCTGTTGTCTCGTCGCCAGAGTCCGCCACATCCGCAGCCTGCGCGGGGGCATCCGTCTCATTGCCGGTGGATTCGCCGGCCGAGTCCTCATCGATGGCGCCGGGTTCGCTCGCCGGGGCAAGTTCCGACACCGGAGTCACCACGACCGGTGCGGTCGCAGCCGCCGGAAGCAGCGGCACCGTGATAGCCGGACCGGGGCGGGCCTCCAGGGAATAGCCCAGCGATTTCAGGATTGAAGCAAAATCCTCGCCCGAGCAGCCCACCAGTGAGGTCATTCCAACGGTCGCCACGAAGGCATCGCCGTCGGCCGTGCCGTCCGGCGGAGCACCCGGCGTGGTGCCCGGACGATAGGCGATCGCCGGGCGAATCAGGTCGGCCAGCCGCTCCAATATGTCGACCCGCACCGCGCGCTCGCCGCTGACACGGAAGCCAGCTGCCCGGTAGAGGCCTTTGGCGATTTCGCGATCGACCTTGATCGAGGTGCGGCCGGAGCCGGCCAGATGGGCGATCTCATCGAGGCCGCGCTGGTCGAGCCCGCCATTGCGCAGGGCCCAGAGCTGGGCTGCCAGGGTCCGCGGGGCCGGCTTCAGCAGAGCCGGCAGGAAGATGTGGTAGGCGCCGAAGCGCACGCCGTGCCGGCCGCGCGCGCCGCGCCCCTCCTGATCGAGGCTGCGCATCTCGTGGGCCACCTTCGAGCGCTCCAGCACGCCCAGTGCCTCAACCACCTGATAGCCGATGCCCTTGGCCAGCCCTGTGAGGTCGGCCGCGGTCTCGAGTTCCATCAGCGGGCCGAGAAGGCGCACGATCATGGCTTTCAGCCAAGCATCGAGCCGTGCCTCGACCTTCTCACGATGCGCGCCCGTCAGGCTGTCATCGGCCAGCAGACGAATCTGCGGGGCGAACAGTTTTTCCCCGGGGGTCAGCTTCGCCACGGGAGCGCCGGTCCAGCGAATCATTCCGTCATGCGCGAGCACGAGGGTCGAATCGGCGGTCGCCGCGAAGCGGTCGGCTCGGGCCTCGATCTCTCCGGAGAGCGCCTTCTCGGCGGCACTCCTCAGAGTCTTGGCCTCGTGCCCCTCGGCGCTGGCATCGGGGACAAATAGGAATCCATGCAGGTGACCGACATGCTGACCCTCGACGGTGACGTCACCGTCGGCGGAAATTTGGGCTTCGAGCATCGTGTTCTCTCTCAGGCGCCGCATCAGGACGCTTGTGCGCCGGTCGACGAAGCGGCTCGCGAGGCGTTCGTGCAGGGCGTCTGACAGCCTGTCCTCTACCCGACGTGTCTCGCCCTGCCAATGTTCAGGGTCGCGCAGCCAATCGGGGCGGTTGGCCACGAAGGTCCAGGTGCGCCCCTGGGCGATCCGTCGGGACAGCGTATCGATGTCGCCGTCGGTGCGGTCGATCATCGCCATCTGCTCGGCGAACCAGGTATCGGGGATGCGTCCGGCCATGCCCTTCATGAGGAAGCGATAGAGCTGCGCCACCAGATCGGCATGCACCTGCGGGTGCACCTTGCGGTAATCCGGTACACCGCAGACATCCCAGAGACGCCTGACCGTGGATTGGCTCCGCGCCATGTCGCGGATGTCATCCTCGCGCATCAGAATCTCGAGCGCCTGCTGGTCCTGCCCCATCGGCGCGCGGGTGAGACCGGATTCGCGCGGGTGCTCGTCGAGGCTCGTCTGGAGCGCCTCCAGGGTCCCGAAGCTGAGATCCGGGTTGCGCCATTGCAGGATGCGCAGCGGATCGAAGTCGTGATTCTCCAGCCGCTCGACCATCTCGGGCTCGAAGGGCGGGCAGCGCCCCGTGGAGCCGAAGGTCCCGTCCGCGAGATGGCGACCGGCACGGCCCGCGATCTGGCCCATCTCGGCGGGGGTCAGCTTGCGGAAGCGAGTGCCGTCGTATTTCCAGTTCGCCGCGAAGGCGACGTGGTCGACGTCGAGATTGAGCCCCATCCCGACCGCGTCGGTGGCGACGAGGTAATCCACGTCGCCGGCCTGGTACATCTCGACTTGGGCGTTGCGGGTGCGCGGCGAGAGCGCGCCCAGCACGACCGCAGCCCCCCCGCGCTGGCGCCGGATCAGCTCGGCGATCGCATAGACCTCCTCGGCCGAGAAGGCCACGATCGCGGTGCGCCGGGGCAGGCGCGACAGCCGCTTCTCGCCCGCGAAGCTCAGCTTCGACAGCCGCGGCCGCGTCGTGGTGTGGACGTTCGGGATCAGTCCCTGGACCAGCGGCAGCATGGTCGAGGAGCCGATCAGCAGCGTCTCTTCCCGGCCGCGCACATAGAGCAGGCGGTCGGTGAAGACGTGGCCGCGATCCATGTCGGCAGCGAGCTGGATCTCGTCGATGGCGACATAGGCCACGTCGAGGTCGCGCGGCATCGCCTCGATCGTGCAGATCCAGTAGCGCGGCCGGTCCGGCTTGATTTTCTCTTCCCCGGTCACGAGGGCGACCTTTTCCGGGCCGACCTTGGCGACCACGCGCAGGTAGACCTCCCGGGCGAGCAGCCGCAGGGGCAGCCCGATCATGCCGGTCGGGTGCGCGAGCATCCGCTCGATCGCGAGATGCGTCTTGCCGGTGTTGGTCGGTCCGAGAACCGCCGTCACACCGCGGGCGCGGACGTCGCGCGGCAGGGACGGGGGGGGGGGGGGGCGGAGCGGCGCGTCGATGGTCGGCGGTTCCTTCGGACGGGAAGGCCGGCGCGGCGCCGTCTGGCGCGGGCAGGGAGTTTCGGGCGGCCGGGCGCGTCAGGGACGATAGGGCCGCGTCGGTCCTCCCCCATATGGGATATCACCCGGGCCGCTGCCAACCTGCGGCATAATCAGCGGATAGACATCGATCTGCGTGGGCGGGGATCCTGGCTGGGGCGTCAGGTCGGCGCAGAGGGTATCGGGTATGGCCACCAGCGGGCCGTGTCGAGGCGGCCGGTGCTCGATCACCTCGGCCGACGAGAAGGCATCACCGCCGCAGCCGGGATCGGCCGATCCGGCGGTCAGAGGCTGGGCCGTGGCTGATCCGGCGCCTGCCAGGGCTGCCAGGACGAGGGCGATTCGGAGGCGGTGCGAGTACATGCGCGGATCATCGCCGGGAAGATGAAAGATTCGATCGTTGTAGCGGCCTGCTCGATGGGCATCCCGAACACGACCCCTCACTCACACTGTGCCCGAAGCGGATCGAAAACGCGCAACGGTCAAGCCGAGCGCTCTGCGAGGTGGCGATCTCGAATGGAACGGCCGGTCCCTGATTCAAGTGGAACGACAATACCGTGCGCGATTAATACGTAAATACGGGCATGTAGCCGATTATGTCTGCTCGGTCCGACGGCGACTGCCGTTCCAAAATTTTTCCAGGTCTGATATTGTAATTACAAGAGTTGATTCAGTCCGCATTGCCGAGTGCGGGATTCGGCATCAAGCAAAGATTTCAATTTTGAAGTGCTAGGATATCAGAGCCAGTGGAAATGAATGTTGAAAGTAAAACTGTTTCAGTGGTTATAGCTGCGTATAACGGCTCTTCATTCATTCATGAGCTGCTCAATAGCGTCATCAACCAAAGTTTCAGGCCAATCGAGATCATCGTCGCGGATGACCGCTCGACGGATCAGACCGTAGAAATTGTCAAATCGATTGCAGCAGTGTCCTCGGTGCCGTTAGAAATCAAAGTTAACGATGCCAATCTTGGATTTCGCGACAACTTCCTGAATGCGGCCTTATTGGCAAAGGGCGACTTCATAGCATTCTGCGATCAGGATGATATCTGGGATCTCAAAAAACTCGAGCGCGTCGCAGCTTTTTGCCAAAAGCCAAATATCTCAATGATTGTACACGCCGCTTCAAGTTTGGATCAGTCGACCGGTAAGCTAGTAAAATTTACCCAAGGCATCCGGAGCACCGGTGTCAAGCCACCGCTGAGTTACGATCCTTGGCTGACGTTCTTCGGGTTTTCGATCGTCTTCCGCCGGGAGCTTCTACATCTGGCGGACATCCAGGGGCGGTTCCGAGACTTCATCGTGCCCAACGAAAAGATCGCGCATGACCGATGGATCGTGTTCCTCGGCCAGGTGGTCGGCGAGACGGCGGAACTGAACCTGCCCCTCGTCACCTATCGGCAGCATGCGACAAACCTGTTCGGGGACGGCCGCCGCAGCCATAAAGCGAGAGGGCATGATCCGATTAGGGAGCTCGACGACTACATCTCCGCAACCGCCGACATGATCGAGGTGATCCGCGATCTTCCGGACGAGACTGAGGTCACGTTTCCCCTCTTCGATCGCGGGAAGGCGATCCACTTTTTCCAGCGGGCCCTGCACCAGTTGCGGCAGAGGAAGCAGGTCTACGTCTCGCGCAGCCGCCCCAGGGGCGTGTGGGCGGTGATCCGGAATATCCGTGGTGGTGTCTATCGATCCGTCCACCAGGATGCGATTCGGTGGCGCTCGATCGCGCGCGATCTCAAATACTGTGCGACGCGCTCGTAGGCCGCACGCGTTACGGCATCGCCGCGGGCAACCCGAGATAACCGAACACCGCGCGCAGGACGCGCGGCTCCAGCGCGTCGCTGGCTCGCTCACCGCGCTCTCCGGCGGCATCCACTATGCCCCGAACGAGCGCGAACAGGTCGCCCGCCGCGGTTTCGGCCTCGACTGGCGGCCGGGGTTCGAGGTGCCCGAGAAGGGCCAGGAAGGCGCTCGAGATCGCCCGGGTGACCGCGTCCAGGTTGTCGTCAAGCTGAAGTCGATTCTCCTCTCGGTCGAGCAGCAGGGCGAGGCGCGGCCGGGACATCTGGTGGGCGACGGCCGCCTGCACGATCCGACGCAAGCCGAGCTCCGGCGTTGCCGCCTCAGCCGCTTCCTGCACCGCGGCGATCAGCAAGCCAGTCTCCCGCGCGACCAGGGCTGCAGTCAGAGCCTCCTTGCCCGGAAAATACTGGTAGACCGAGCCGACCGAGACGCCGGCCCGCTCGGCCACGGCATTGGTCGTGTAACCGGCTAGGCCCTGTTCCTCCAGAACGCGAGCCGCGCCTTCGAGAATCATCCGGACCGTTTCGGCGGATCGGGATTGTTCCGGGTTTTTCCGAGGCTTGAGCGCCGGCCTCCGCGCCGCTCGACCTGTCATGAACGCGAGTTCGCCGCCGGGCGGCGCAGGGGCATCATTGGGACGTTCCAACAGACCCAAGGAGCGGTGAATTCCATGTCCGAACAGACCTTCAATCCCAAGCTCACCGTCTTCATGCTGGTGAAGACGTCGCCCGAATGGCTCGCCCTGTCGATCGACGATCGTTTCGCCCGACTGCGCGAGGTGTTCGAGCCGATCCTGCGCCGCCACGCGGATGCCGTGAGGCTGCGCTTCTACGACGCCGAGTTCTACACCGCCCGCGTGACCGACCTGTGGGTCTGGGAGGCGGGCGACAACCACGCCTACGAATGCGTCGTCGAGGCCCTGCGCGAGACGGCCTTCTGGGACCGGTGGTTCACGATCGTGGAGATCATCCCGGCCGTGGAGAATGCGTACGCGACCAATTACGGCCGCTCGCCCCTGGCTGCTTGAAGCCGACGCCTCAATCGGCGCCTTCGACCAAAACGACCTCGCCGATGCCGGCGGGCAGGCGCTTTGCCTTGGCCGCCTGGTACTCCGGCGAAAAATAATAGGCCCGCGCCGCCTCGTAGGAGTCGAATTCGAGCACGACGTTGCGCGGCCGGGCCGCGCCTTCCAGCGCCTCGCAGCGCCCACCCCGCACCAGGGGTTTGGCGCCGTGGTGCCGCATCCCCGCGGAGGCCATCTCGGCGTAGGCCGCATAGGTGTCCGGATCGGTGACCGTCATCCGGACGATGATGTAGCCCTTCGGCATGGTCCTCTCCCTTCCTGGCTGCCACGCTTGCGCCGCACGGGTGCCCTGAAAGACGCCGACGGTCAAAGCCGAATCGCGCCCCGGCGCTACTGCCCGGGCAGGCTTGCCTGGGCGACGCTGGCGCCGGCTGTCCCCATGGCGGCACCCTGGGTCCAGCGCGTCGCCTCGATGATGTTGGTGCCGATGGTGGTCAGCACCGAGATGCGCAGCGGGATCAGCGCACGCGTCCCCTCGACGGGGGCGAGCCAGACCGACATCTCGCGGTTGTCCTCCATGAACTTCACGCCGGGCCGGTCCGGCCGGTGGCCGGCCACCGCCTGGTAGCGGGCTGTGCAGACCAGAACCGGTCCCGCATAGCCGGGCTTCTGTACCTCGCGAGTCTCGGCGTAGCTCAGCACGACGTTGAACCGGGTGGCGCCGTCGAAAACCGGCAGGGTCCGGTTGCAATTGGCCGGATCGAGCGGTTCGCCTCGGCCCTGAGCCGGCATCAGCAGCGCGCTCACCGGATCCATGATGCCGCGTTTGTGGGCGGCCGTGACGGGAACCCGATCCTGCATGTCGACCAGCGGTGGCGTGATCTCAGCTTGCACGACGTTGCCGTGCGCCAGCGCCATGCGCACTGCGATTCCCGAACTCGCCGTATGGGTCGCGATCGAGAACGCGCCCGGCTGAGGCGCGGTCGAGAAGGTCCCGGAGGCCCGCGCAGAGCCCTTGCCGCCGGTGATGGCCCCGACCAGGCCGGTCAGCACGGCCGAGACGTCCATCAGGTAGCGGTCGTGCTCGAATGTGCCGGCGAGTCGGGCGGTGCCGATCGGCAGGCCAGCGAGGTTGATGCCGTAATCGACCGTCACCGTGGTGGGCGCAGCGGCGGCAGTCCGCTTTGCGCGGCGTGCCGCATCGGCCGGTGCGCTGAGCGTCGCTAGGGCGAGCACGGTCCCGAGAAGGCGCGTCGTCAGCGGTTTGATCGTCCGACGGACAGGCGTGGCGCTCATGATCCGGATCGCATCCCAGGAAAATCGGACGACAAATATCGTTTGCAAGACGGTCTCGCGAGACGAACTCGCAGACGGGCTCTCTGCGCTCGGTGCGGGCGCGGTGCCGGCCTTTGTCGAGCGGAGGATGGTTATATCCCGGTATCGTGGTTAACAGACCGTTGGGCGCTGGACTGCCATCGGATACACGCCTGACCCGTCCGGAGCTTGACGCATCGGGGCTAGGTCGCCTATAGGCTCGCGCCTTCAACAGGACTCCGCTGGACCTGGAATACGTATCGGGCGCCGCCCGCTGCGACGATGATCGCGCTGCTTGCGATCGGGTCTTCTCGGGCGGAACGAGACGGGAATTTTAGTCATCATGGCGCGCCGCTGCGAACTCACCGGCAAGGCCGTTCAGGTCGGCCACCTCGTGAGCCACTCGAACCACAAGACCAAGTGCCGGTTCCTGCCGAACCTGTGCAACGTCACCCTCCAGTCGGATGCGCTGGGCAAGCGGGTTCGCTTGCGCGTCACCGCGCACGCCCTCCGCTCGGTTGAGCACCGCGGCGGCCTCGACGCCTTCCTGATCAAGGCCGGTGAAGGCGACCTGTCTCAGACCGCTCGCCTTCTGAAGCGCGAGATTCACAAGAAGCTCGCCGAGACCCCGGCCGTCGCGGCCTGATCTTCGGCGTTTCCACGCCTTATCGGTCTGATACTGCAAACCGCCGCGGCTGACCATGCCGCGGCGGTTTTAGCGTGCTTCTGAAGGGCTGGCCCCCGGTTCCTATCCGGCTTCCGGCCGCGCGATTCGCGTCAGCCACTGGCGAATCGCTGCGCGCACCTCTGGCGCGAGGTCGGTAAGCATCTCCGCTTCCAGCGCATAGACGCATTGTTTCGCCGCTCCGAGCATCACAGCGCCCGTTTCCGTCAGCGTGATCGTCTGGATACGGCCGTGAATCGGATGCGGCGTCCGTTCGACGAGACCGGCCTTCAAAAGGTTCGCAACGATGACGCTCATGGTTTGTGGCGTCACGAGTGCAAGCCGCGCGAGATCCGCGCCACTGTGGCCGGGATACGCGTCCAGCATCGTCAGGGCCGAAAATTGCGGCAGGGTGAGGCTGAGGCCGCTCAGCCGCTGCTCGACGCGCTGACGATGAGCATGGGCCGCCTGCCGAAGTAGATAGCCCAGATGACCGTCGACGCCGCGCTTGCCTTCGCCGGCCTCTGGCAACTCGTCCAAGACGTCAGCCATTGCACTTATCAGGGCTTTGATATGATGTGTGAGCGCTGACATTATCGAAGCGCGGAAGGCATGCCATGGACGATGTGACACTTGAGAAAGCGGCTTTTTCGTACGACATTTTTAGGGCTTCGATCCCGGCGGCCCATGCCGCACTGCTCGCCCTCGGTGGGGCCGTGGACAAGGCCGGCCTGGATAAGCGCCTGAGCGAGATCGTCAAAATCCGCGTCTCCCAGATCAACGCCTGCGTGTTCTGCCAGGACTTCCATCTTGATACGGCCCGCCGCCTCGGTATCGCGGATGGCACACTCGACGCGATCGCCGTCTGGCGCGACAGCGCAGTCTTCTCGCTGCGCGAAAGAGCTGCCCTGTCCTGGGCCGAGCACCTCACCCGCATGGCCGATGGTCCAGGGCCCTCAGCCGTGGAACCTCTGAGCGCGCTGTTCGGCCGGGACGGAGTTATGGTGCTGACCGCCGCCATTGCCACCATCAACGCCTGGAACCGCATTGCGGGCGGCCTGCATTTCCCACCGCTCGCCCGGCACGCGACCTGAAGGCCGCGCCGATGCGACCCGTTCCCGAACGCCCAATCGACGTCGTGGACGAAACGGCGGTGTGAGCCTGCTACCCGCTCCTAAGCCGGTTCGGAGAACCTCGTCGTACGCTAGCGGCGCCAGACCGTAGACGGCTATCGCTTCGTCGTGCTTTGGCACGGCGACCGTCTCGTGGCGCTGGCCAGCTTCCGGTTCCAGAGAAGCCGGTCCACGGGCGGCACCTGTAAGTCGACGATCTATTGACAGACGGAGGCGAGCGCGGCGGAGGCCTTGCTGGATCGATGATGGCGCATCCGACCGGTCTCGCTCGCGAATCGGGATGCGATCAGTTCCTGCCCGATACGCCGATGGCTAACGTGCTCAGCCACCGCTTCTCTTATCGCGCTGGCTTGGTTGCCGGCGCGCTCGGACCCAATATCGAAGTCGCGGGTTGATGGACGCTCGGATCGGCAAGCGGCCCGGTTTCATCTGAATTCCCGAGCGGGCGGCGCCGCGCTTCGGACCCCAGAAGCGTGCGAGTCGCCCGCTTTCGGCCGGCTGTTTCCTGCAAGGCTTACGGCGCATGTCAGCGCCTTGGAATAAGACCGGCAACGGGAAAACCGACGTCGATCGATCTTAAGCCAGCGTGATCGGGCTTGTAACGGCGGCGGCGAACAGCCTGCGTTCAGGCGGCCCGGACGGTGGTGAGGAAGCGGTCGACCTCGGCCGAAAGCTGCTCGGACTGGCGCGACAGCCCAGTGGCGGAGGCGAGGACCTGCTCGGCTGCTGCGCCGGTCTGCTCGGCAGCCTGCGCCACCCCGGCGATGTTATCTTTGACCTCCTGCGTACCAGTCGTCGCCTGTGTGACGTTGCGGACGATCTCGCGGGTCGCCGCCCCCTGCTGCTCCACCGCCGCCGCGATCGTCGTCGCGACCGTGTTGATCTCCCGGATGCGGCCGGTGATCGTGCCGATCGCCCCGACGGCCTCGCCTGTCACCCCCTGGATCCGGCCGATCTGGCTGGCGATCTCTTCCGTCGCCTTGGCGGTCTGCCCGGCGAGTTCCTTCACTTCGGTTGCCACGACGGCGAAACCCCGTCCCGCCTCGCCGGCCCGCGCTGCTTCGATCGTGGCGTTCAAGGCCAAGAGGTTGGTCTGGGCGGCGATCGAGGCGATCAGCTGAACGACGTCCCCGACTCGGGCGGCCGCTGCGCTCAGCTCGGAGACGAGGGCGGCGGTCTGGTCTGATTCGCCCACCGCGCGCTGGGCGAGGGTGGTCGAATCCTGCACCTGTCGGCCGATCTCATCGACGCTGCTGCCGAGTTGCTCGGCGGCGCTCGCCACGGTGTTGACGTTGGAGGCGGATTGCTCGGCCGCCGCGGCCACCGTGCCGGATTGGCTGGCGGTTTCCTGAGCGCTCGCTGTCATCTGCGAGGCGGTGGCTTGCAACTCCGTTGCGGCGGATGCGACCTGGGTGATGATGCCGGAGACCGCCGCCTCGAAACGCTTGGCCAGCTGCCGTGTGACCGCCCGACGCTGCTCCTCGGCTGTACGGCGTGCCTCGTCCGCCTCGGCTTCGAGCTGCCGGGTCCGAATCAGATTGTCCTTGAACACCTGGACGGCGACAGCCATGGCGCCGATCTCGTCATGGTGCTTCTGGGCCGGGACTGTAACGGATGCGTCGCCGGCAGCCAGTGCCCGCATGACCGTGGTCATCGTGCGAATCGGCCGCAGCACCCGGCGGACTACGACCAGCGTGCCAACACCGGTCAGCAGCAGAGCGGTGATCAGGAACAGGACGGTCCGCACCAGGGAGGCGCGCGCCTCTTCGGTCAGCGCCCGGGCCCGGTCGACCAGCGCATCGAGCGCTGCTGTGGCGAGGTCGGCGATTGTATTCACCTCGGCGGTGTGGCGAATGCGCATCTCGTCGATGGAGAGGTCGATCCGCCGGCCCTGCGTGAGCGCCTCCGTGAAGGCATTGCGGCGCGCCTCGGCCTCGCCCTCGAAGTTGTTGGCTTTGGCCGTGCCGAAGGCGGCTCGGACCGTATCCGAGGTCTCGTTGGCGGCGGTCGCGATGACGCCGGCCCAGGCGGCGGCCAGTCGCCCACGCTCCTCGGCCGCGGCGACGATATCGGCCTGCGACCACGGAGTGCCGGCGGCGACCGCGGATTCGATCCGCACCACCACACCCCCAATCAGGGCCCGCGAGGCCCACGCCGAGCGCTTCAAGTCGAGGTAATGCGCTAGAAGCGCATCGCCGCGCGGGATCGCAGCGTCGACCGCATCGTTCGCCGCCAGGAAGGCCTCGAGCAGCGCCTGGGACGCCTCGGCGATGGCCGGCAGCGTGCTGGCGGGTCGCTGCTCTGCGGGCACCGCCAATGCGGCGTCGACCTGCGAGCGCAGCCTGAGCGTGGCCGCGTAGGCCCGCTGCAGCGGCTCGACCTTCGCCAGCACCGCGGGCGCATCTACCTCTCGGGCGAGCGTCGCGAGCTGGTCGAGGCCAGCCGCGATCGTGGTGCGTTGGGTGGCGATCAGCGTCGCATCCTTGCCGGGAATCGGCTGAGCGGCTTTCAGGGCCTGGAGTGTGCGGCCGCGCTCCATCCGGATGGCCAGCAGATCCTTGAGAAGCGTCCGGCTCGCCTCGGTCAGGGCCACCACGCGGTGGCTGCGCTCCGCCTGCACCTGCGCATCACGCAGGGTCGCCACCCCTGAGGCGATCAACATGACGCTCATCGAGAACAGGGTCGCGCACAGGATTTTGCCGATCGTCAGGGTCGTGAGTTCAAATCCGGCGAACGTTAAGGGTTGCCCACGCGACATCGACAATGATTCCGTCTGGATGTTGATGCTTTGCCGGATAATATTTGCCATTAATTTGGAATAAATCCAAATCTCTACCGACAGCATAGCCTTTCTGGATCTGATCCATGACGTTTGCAACTCGAATTTATGACAGTCGATATGTGTCTACTTGTTCGAGGGAAAATTGTGTTTCTCGACGGTCGTGAAATACATTGCGGTCAAGTCCGATGACGGCGGTGCTGCTATCCGCATCCATTACCTTAAAATCTGATTCCCTCATCACGGCGAGTGTCATGAACGAAGGCTCGGTTTCGTGCAGCCTGCGTCGTGTGGCGATCGCTGCTGCGAAGCCCGACCCTGCTTTAGAACAGCGCGAGCTGCGCCCCCGGCTTGCGGAAGGCGGCCGTGTTCAGTGCCATCCGCCCGAAGGCGAAGCCAAGCCGGCCGCCGGCGATGCGGACCCGCTGGCCGATCAGTTCGGCGTAGGGCCCCTCTCCGCGGAAGCGATGGCCGAAGCGCGGATCATTCTCACGCCCGCCCCTTGCCTGCGCCAGCAGCGCGAAGGCCCGGGCCTGGCGTTCGGGATAGTGTTCGGCGAACCAGTCGGCCACAAGGTCGGTAACCTCGCCCGGCAGCCGCAGCAGGGCATGGCCGATGCGGCTCGCGCCGTTTTCTCGGGCCTTCGCCAGGATTGCCTCAATCTCGTGATCGGTCAGCCCCGGGATGATCGGCGAGACGTTGACCATCACGGGCACGCCCGCCTCGCTGAGGCGCCGCATTGCGGCGAGCCGCTTCTCCGGCCGCGGTGCTCTCGGGTCGAGCAGGCGAGCGAGACGTGGGTCCAGCGTCGGCAGCGAGATGGCCACGAGAACGAGGTTCTCTGCGGCCATCTCGGCCAGGATGTCGAGGTCGCGCAGCACGAGGTCGGACTTGGTGGTGACGGCGACGGGATGGCGCGCCGCCCGCAGCACCTCCAACACCGCACGGGTGATGCCGTGCTCCCGCTCAACCGGCTGGTAGGGATCGGTGGCGGTACCGAGGGCGATCGTTTCCGGCTGGTAGCCTGGGGCTGCGATCTCGCGCTTCAGGAGCTGGGCAGCATCGGGCTTTGCGAAGATCCGCGATTCGAAGTCGAGCCCCGGCGACAGTCCCAGCCAGGCATGGGTTGGGCGCGCATAGCAGTAGATGCAGCCGTGCTCGCAGCCGCGATACGGGTTGACCGACCGGTCGAACGGGATGTCCGGCGAGCTGTTGCGGGCAATGATCCGCCCTGCACGCTCGAGGGTGACCTGCGTGCGCAGGGGAGCGATCGCATCGGTCTCCCAATCGCCGTCCTGAAAATTCTCGCGCTTGGCCGTTTCGTAGCGGCTTGTTGGGTTGGCTGTGGCGCCGCGTCCGCGCCGGGCTTCCGGGGACCGCGTGCTCGAACCGAGGCGCATGGGAAACCTGGGGGTGGATCCATCCCGACTCGCCGCCATCGTGCTTCACCCTGTGGTTTGCTTGGAACATAGCGCGAACGGACCGAAGGCCAGCGCCTCAATTTCAGGCAAACGCAACTGCTTCCCGGCTTCGATAACCTCCAGCCTCTCCGGGATGCCTACCCACCGGTTTACCGCCGCGCAAAATCGTCTATGGGCGCGGTCATGCTCTCTGCGGTGACCTATCTGGCCGACCCGGCCGATCCGGACGCGATCGATCGCTTGGCCGACACGCTCAGCGTTCTCGTATCCGGTGTAGCCGGTGGCCTGGTCGGGGATGCTGTCATCGTAACCGACGAGGAGAGCGAGGCGGCGTCTGCCATCGCGGACGCCACCGGGGCGACCCTGGTCCTCCACCGGAGCGGAAGCCCCTATGCGGCAGGCGCTGCGGAAGCGCGGCGTGACTGGGTGCTGTGCCTAGAGGCCGGGGACGTTCCGGCCGAGGGTTGGATCCGCACCCTCGATCGCTTCGTCAACACCGCCCGGCCGGAGACCGGGCTTGGAAGGCTGCACCGCCCGGCCATGGGCTGGAGGGGCCGTCTCGTTGGCCGCGTCGAGTCCGTAACCGGCGCAAGGCGGGCCAGGGCCGGTGACGTGGTGCGACGGGAGGCGCTGCGGGCGGGTGCCGTGTTTGCGCCGCGCCTCAAGGTCCGGCCGCTGATCGCCCGCATCGACAGGCCCTAATCGACAGATTGTCGCAGCTCGACTTAGTGGTATCGGCTAAACATCAGCCGAAATTACTGGCGCTATGGCAGAAAACTTGCTGAATTGGAGGTTATAGCCGAGCGCCGCACCGCGGCGCGGCGAGGAAGGATGCGCCGATGGACTCCTCAGGCCTGATGGGGCGGAAGTCCGTCGACGATATTCTGGAAAGCGGCGAGGGGGAGGAGCAGCTCTCGAAATCCCTTGGCGCTCTGTCGATCACAGCCATGGGCGTCGGGGCGATCATCGGCGCCGGCATCTTCGTGCTCACGGGCACGGCGGCGGCGCAATATGCGGGCCCGGGCATCATGCTGTCCTTCGTGCTCGGCGGCATCGCCTGCGCGTTCGTCGGCCTGTGCTACTCCGAGATGGCCGCGCTGATCCCGGTGGCCGGATCGAGCTACACCTACACCTACGCGACGTTGGGCGAGTTTTTCGCCTGGCTGATCGGCTGGGACCTGATCCTCGAATACGCCATGGGCGCGGCCACCGTGGCGGTGGGATGGTCGGGTTACGTCACGAGCCTGCTGAAGGATGTGGGCATCGCAATTCCGGCTCGGTTCGCGCATGCGCCGGGCACGGCGATCGACGGCGGCGGCACCGCCCTGTTCAACCTGCCGGCCGTGGTGATCGTCGCCCTGATCACACTCCTGTTGATGCGCGGCACCAAGGAATCGGCGCGGTTCAACAACATCATGGTGGCGGTCAAGCTCACCGTGGTGGTCGCCTTCATCGCGCTCGGCTGGGGCCATGTCGATACGGCGCATTGGAGCCCGCTGATCCCGCCGAACGAGGGCACCTTCGGGCAATACGGCTACAGCGGCATCCTGCGCGGCGCCGGCGTGGTGTTCTTCGCCTTCATCGGTTTCGACGCAGTCTCCACCGCCGCTCAGGAAGCCCGCAAGCCGCAAAAGGACATGCCGATCGGCATCCTCGGCTCGCTCGCCGTCTGCACAATCCTGTACGTGCTCGTGGCCGCGGTTCTGACCGGCCTAGTGCCGTACAAGGAGCTGAACGTCCCGGATCCGATCGCCAAAGGCGTTGATGTAATTGGCATTGGCTGGTTCTCCCTGCTGATCAAGCTGGGGGCCCTGACCGGGCTGACAACGGTGATCCTGGTGCTGCTCTACGGCCAGAGCCGGATCTTCTTCACCATGGCCAATGACGGGCTGCTGCCAAAGCTGTTCGCCCATGTCCACCCGACCTACCAGACGCCCTATCGCAGCCAAGCCCTGATCGGAGGGGTGGTCGCCCTGGTGGCGGCGCTGGTACCGATCAATATCCTCGGCGAGATGGTGAGCATCGGGACGCTGGCCGCCTTCATCCTGGTCTGCGGCGCGGTGATCCATCTGCGCCGCACCGACCGCCACATGAAGCGCCCGTTCCGGGTGCCGGCCGTGCCGGTGGTGCCGATCCTGGGGATCCTGTTCTGTCTGCTGCTGATGGCCGGCCTGCCCCTCGACACTTGGCTGCGCCTGGTGATCTGGATGGCGATCGGTCTGGTCGTGTATTTTTTCTACGGCCGCAGGCACTCGGTCCTGCGGCGCAAGCAGGGCAACGCGGTCACGCCGTGACGCTCGCCCCCCGGCGAAGATGCTCGTCGAGCCGCGGCATGATCTCGACGAAGTTGCAGGGGCGGTGCCGGTAGTCGAGCTGCTGGGCCAGGATACCGTCCCAGGCGTCGCGGCACGCCCCCGGCGAGCCCGGCAGCACGAACACGTAGGTCGCCTGCGCGACCCCGGCGGTGGCCCGGGATTGCAGGGTCGAGGTGCCGATCTTGTCGTACGAGATCCGGTGGAACACCGCGGAAAAACCGTCCATCCGTTTCTCGAACAGTGGCTCCAGCGCCTCCGGCGTGACATCGCGGCCGGTGAAGCCGGTGCCTCCGGTGGTGATCACCACGTCCACCGCCGGGTCGCGTAGCCACCCTTGGACCTGCTCGCGGATCGCCGGGATCTCGTCCGGCACGATGGCCCGGGCGGCCAGCCGATGGCCGGCTTCGGTGAGGCGCTGGCTCAGGGTGTCGCCCGACCGGTCATCCGCAATTTGCCGTGTGTCCGAGACAGTGAGCACTGCGATTCCTAGGGGAATGAAGGCGCGGGCATCGGGCTGATCGGGCATCGTGGGGCCTCTCCGGAACAGACCGCCGATATGGGTTGCCGGTCCTCCTTTGTCGCCCCCCGATGGCTGGGCCGCCCCTTGCAGCGCGCCACGAACTCAGGCCTGATCGATCAAGCCAATCAGAGATTTCGACACCATGCACATGTACGGCAACTGGCGCTCGGCCGCCGCCTTCCGGGTCCGGATCGCCCTGAAGCTGAAGGGCATAGCCTATGAGGAGACCTTCATCGATCTCGATGCCGGCGACCAGCACAAGCCGGAGTTCCGCACGATCAATCCGCAGGGTGCGGTGCCGGCCCTGTTCGACGGCGATGGACCGCCATTGACCCAATCCCTGGCGATCCTCGACTATCTGGAGGAGACCCGAGGCGGCGTGCGGCTTCTGCCCGAGGAGCCGCGAGCGCGGGCTCGCGCTCGCTCGCTCGCCCAAGTCGTCGCCTGCGACACGCACCCGCTTTACGTGCCACGGGTGCGGACATTCCTGGTGGAGGAATACGGGCTGCCCCGGGACCGGATGCTGGCCTTCCTGCGCAACGCGTTCGACACTGGGCTGCGGACCCTGGAGACCCGGCTCGCCACCGAGCCGGGGACCGGCCGTTTCTGCCAGGGCGACGCGGTGAGCCACGCCGACCTCTGCCTCGTCAGCCTCTGGGTCGGGACCGGCATCTTCGGAGTCGACACGGCGGCCTACCCGACGGTCGCTCGAATCGCCGAGGCCTGCCTCGCCCTGCCGGAAGTCGCCGAGGCCCATCCCCTGCGCCAGCCCGGCGCCCCCGCGGCCTGAGGCCGAGGCGGCTTTCCCACATGCAACGGTCGCGCGTGCTCTCGTCACGCCTGCGCGGATGGGACGTGCTCTTGGCAGGCAGATGTGGCAAGCGGACGTCCAAGGCGTTTAATCCGGCCTGGGCGTCAATCCAGGCCCGTGGGAAGAAAGGGTGTCGATGGTACCCGTCGAGAACGAGTCCGGCCTGCATCGCGTCGTTGTGGTCGGCGGCGGGGCCGCCGGGCTCCAGTTGGTGACGAAGCTCGGCGACAAGCTCGGGCGCGGTAAGCATGCGCATATCACGCTGGTCGACCGGGCACGCACGCATATCTGGAAGCCGCTGCTGCACGAGGTTGCGGCCGGCAGCCTGGATATCGGCCATCACGCCGTCGATTACCTGCACCACGCCCACAAGCACGGGTTCCGCTACCGGATCGGCAGCATGACCGGGCTCGACCGGGAGACCCGCACGATCCGGCTCGCCGCGAGCCACGACCCAGAGGGGCGCGAGGTCACGCCGGAGCGCTCGGTGCCCTACGACACCCTGGTGATGGCGGTGGGCTCGACCACCAACGATTTCGGGACGCCCGGGGTCGCCGAGCACGCCATCGCGCTCGACACCCAGGATCAGGCGGTGCGCTTCCACCAGCGTCTCGTCAACGCATCCCTGCGGGCGCACACCCAGGCCGGTCCGGTCCGGCCCGGACAGCTCCACGTCACCGTGATCGGCGCCGGCGCCACCGGCACCGAGCTCGCCGCCGAGTTGCACCGGACCTTCCGTCACGTGGTCTCCACCGGGCTCGATCGGATCGACCCGAGCAAGGACATCCGCATCACCCTGGTCGAGGCGGCCGACCGGATCCTGCCGGCGGTGCCGCAGCGCCTCTCCGCCGAGGTGATGCAGCTGCTGCACAAGATCGGGGTCGACGTGCGCGTGCAGGCGCGGGTGACCGAGGTGCGGGCCGACGGCGTGCAGCTTGCCGACGGCACCTTCATCCCGTCGGAACTGGTGGTCTGGGCCGCCGGCGTGAAGGCGCCGCCCTTCCTGCAGGGCATCGGCGGCCTGGAGACCACGCGGACCAACCAGCTCGTGGTCACCCCGACCCTGCAGACCACCCGCGATCCCGATATCTTCGCGATGGGCGACTGCGCCTACCTGGTCGAGGCCGGCTCGGACAGGCCGGTGCCGCCCCGGGCCCAGGCCGCGCACCAGCACGCCAGCCACCTGATCGTCCAGATTCAGGCCAAGATCGACGGCAAGCCCCTGAAGCCGTTCAAGTACAAGGATTTCGGTTCGCTGGTCTCCCTCGGCGAGTACTCGACGGTGGGCAGCCTGATGGGCTTCGTCCGGGGCAAGAACATGCTCATCGCCGGTCTGTTCGCCCGGATGATGTACCGCTCGCTCTACAAGATGCACGAGCGGGCGCTCCATGGCAGCGTCAAGACCGCGCTCGACGCCCTGGCCCGGGCACTCACACGCCAGACCGAGTCGCGGGTGAAACTGCATTGAGATGTCACCGGCACCCCGACGATACGGGGGCCGCAACAGGGAGGATGACGGTATGATCCTGGTCAGCGTGATGTATCCGGCCGGCCCGAATTTCGACATGGCCTACTATCTCGGGCACCACATGCCGCTGGTGCGCGAGCGCTGGTCGGCTCTGGGCCTCCACGACGCGAAGGTGGTCAAGGGCGCCGGCACGCCGGATGGCGGTCCGGCCCCGGTCCAGGTCATGGCGCTGCTGACCTTCGAATCCGTCGATGCCTTCAAGAAGGCTGCTTCCGCCCACGGCGAGGAGATCTTCGCCGACATCCCGAACTTCACCACGGCGCAGGCCCAGGTGCAGATCAACGACTTCGCGGAGAGCCCGTGATCGATATCGTCAAGGCGGTGCAGCAGGCCGATCCGAGCCTCGGCACCTATGTGGTCGTGCTGCGTGCCGATGCCCGAGCCCTGGACGGGCCTGAGCGTTTCACCCCGGAGGCGCAGGCCTGGATCGAGGCGAACGCCCCCGGCGGCCCCCCCCCCCGGGTCCGCGTGCTGCTCGCCCCCTATCCGGGGGCGATCCCCGCCGAACGCGACGTGACCGTGGCGGCCTTCACGGATGCGCGCCAGCTCGCCGCCTTCGCCACGACCTGGACCGGCGATCCTCTGCCGGAGGCGGAGGAGCCGTAGAGCCGCGTCAGGCTGCCCGCAGCTGGCGGATCGCCCGGAGGGCCGTCGCGCGCTGCACCTCCAGGCGGCGGATCAGCGGAAGGAGGTCGGCGCCCGCGTGGGCGGCGGCCTCGACCTCGCGGCACAAACTCGACAGCCCGACGAAGCCCAGGAGCCCGGCCGCCGCCACCATGGCGTGGGCATCGTGGGCGATCTGAAGGCGGTCGGTCTCGCTCGGACGAAATCGCTCGGACAGCTCATTGGCGAGCAAATCCAGCAGTGCGCCGACTTGGTCCGTGCCGAAATTTGTTTCCATATCGGTGAGCACGGCGGCATCGAGCACTGCGGGGTCGACCGGCGTGGTGCGCAGCGGCGCGTCCTGGCGCGCCGGCCGGCGTGCGCCGGGCGCGGTCCAGCGGCTGATCGTGGCGAACAGGTCGGCCCGGCGGAATGGCTTGCCGACATGATCGTCCATCCCGGCCTCGCGCAGTTCCGCGACCTGATCGGGCAGCACGTTCGCGGTCATCGCCACGATCGGGACGTCGCAGGCAGGCGGTGCGAGGGCCCGGATCCGCCGCGTTGCGGTCAGCCCGTCGACGCCCGGCATCTGCACGTCCATCAGCACGAGGTCGTAAGGACGCCCCTCGGCCACCGAGAGGCCTACGGCCGCGATCGCCTCCCCACCGTCCCCGGCCACCTCCACGGTATAGCCCTGTGATTCGAGGACCGCGCAGGCGAGTTCCTGATTGAGCGGCACATCCTCGACCAGGAGCAACCGCAGAGGCGGCCCAGCCGGGACCACACGCGCTGCCTTGGCCGGTGGCGGAGGGGAGGGCGCTGTCCCGAGGCGGAGCGCATCGATGGCCTCGGTGCTGCGCGGCAGTACCAGGCGGAACCAGAAGGTCGAGCCCTCCCCCTCGCGGCTTTCCAGACCGATCTCGCCGCCCATAAGCGTGACGAGGTGCCGGGAGATCGCGAGACCGAGGCCGGTGCCCCCGAATCGCCGGCTAATTGAGCCGTCGACCTGGCTGAAACGCTTGAACAGGCGTTCCTGCTGGGCTGGCGCGATGCCGATCCCGGTATCGGTGACGGCGAAGCGGACCACATCGCCGGGGCCCCCATCCGGTGCCACGCCCTCGCCCTCCCGCTGGACCGTGACGGTGACGGAGCCTTCGGGCGTGAACTTCACGGCGTTGTTGAGCAGGTTGAGCAACACCTGCCGCAAGCGGCCCGGATCGCCCACCACCACGCTCGGGAGCGCCGGGTCGATCTGCGCGTCGATCCGAAGCCCGCTTCGGAGCGCGCTGCCCCGCACGATCGAGACCGTGCTGTCCACGATCGCCACCAGTGGGAAGCCGACCGGGTCGAGGGTCAGCTCGCCGGCCTCGATCTTCGAGAAATCGAGGATGTCGTTGACCACGGTGAGAAGGGCCGCCCCCGAGCTGTGGATCAACTCCAGGCGGCGCCGATCCTCGTCCTGGATGGCGCTCTCGTGGAGGAGCAGGTCGGCGTAGCCGAGGATGCCATTCAGCGGAGTGCGAATCTCGTGGCTCATCGCGGCCAGGAACTCGCTCTTGGCCGCACTGGCCCGCTCGGCTTCCGCCCGCGCTGCCTCCGCATCCCGGGTCGCCTCCCGCAGGGCCGCCTCTGCCGCTTTGCGGTCGGTGATGTCGAGATGCAGGCCGACCATGCGCTGGGGCTGGCCCTCGGGCCCGAACTGCGTGCGCCCGCGCGCATAGATCCAGCGCTCGCCCACCCGGAATTCAGCCACGAAGGCGGACGAGCTTTCCACCGCCCGCCGGATCTCGTTCCAGACGTCGCCGGCATCCTCGGGATGCAGAAGTGCGGTCCAGGCCGCCGCGGTCATCGTATGGGCTCGGCCGGTATCCGGCAGACCGTGCATGCGCGCGCTCTCGAGGCTTAGGGTGGCGAACCCCGTGCGCATGTCCCAGTCCCAGGTGCCGGCATCGGCTGCATCGAGGGCGATGCCTAAGAGCCCACGCGCCTCCTCAACGGCGAGCCGTGCCGTGACGATGTCGTCGACATCGAGCGCGGTACCGAGCCATTCCACAACGGTGCCATCCTCGGGATCGAGGTAGATCGGGATGAGCGAGATCTTGTGCCACCGGTAGACGCCGTCATGGCGCCGGATCCGCCATTGGCCGGTATAGCCGATCCCGGTCTCGATCGCCTCGCGCCACGCCGCCTCCATGGCGGCCGCATCGTCCGGGTGGTTGCGGGCGAGGCGGTCGGCCCGATCGAGCCCGATCGGTCCGTAATAGGCTTGGAACTGGGCGTTGGCGTAGGTCGCCTGTCCGTCACCGACCCGCATGGTCCAGATCAAGAGCGGCAAGGTCTCGGCCAAACCACGGTAGCGCAACTCGCTGCGGCGGACCCCATCCTCGGCGCGCCGCCGTTCGGTCACGTCGATGAGCACCCCGATGAGCCCGGTCACCGCGCCCTCGCCGCGGCATACGCCGCGCACGACTACGTCGCGGATCTCGCCGTCCGGTCGCAACAGCCGCGTCTCGAAATCGAAACTCGCACCGCTGGCGATGGCGTCCGCGACGATCCCCTCCAGCCGCGCCCGGTCGTCGGGGTGATATATCTGCGAAAATTCGGAGAGCGCCGGCGCCGGTCCTCGGGGATCGCGGCCGGCGATCTCGTAGAGGCTCTCCGACCAGACCGGCTGCCCGTCGGCGAGATCCACGCGCCAGTTGCCGACGCTGGCGAGCTGCTCAGCCATGGTAAGCTGATGGTTCGCCGCCGCCTGGGCCTCGGACCGCGCGTTGATCTCGCGATGCTGCTCCCGAATCAGGGCTTCGCGGATCGCGGCCTGCGCGATCTCGTGGCTCCGCTTGGCATTGGCCTCGGTCAGCCGCAGATGGGCGATTACGATCTCGGAGAGGTCGCGGAACGCCGCCGCATCTGCTTCCGAAAGCCCCTCCCGGGGCTCCGGGTCGATGAGGCAGAAGGTGCCGATCCGGATCCCTGGTGTCAGGCTGAGGGGGATGCCGGCGTAGAATCGGAACCCGTTCGGCGCGGCGACCCCGGGCAGTTTACGAAAGCGCGGATCGGCCCGTGTGTCGGGCACCACCAGCATGGCATCGCTGCGGATCGTGTGATCGCACAA
Source organism: Methylobacterium sp. GXS13 (assembly GCF_001455965.1). Lineage (GTDB taxonomy): Bacteria > Pseudomonadota > Alphaproteobacteria > Rhizobiales > Beijerinckiaceae > Methylobacterium. Next base: position 67,617 of record NZ_LKKO01000017.1, on the reverse strand, counting down.
GCCGAGCTCCCGCGGGCTTGTGGTCGGCACATCGATGCACGGGGTCTTCAACCAGAGCTGGGTGTCGTCGACGAATCCCACGAAGGCGCTGCGCACGCCGAACAGCCGGCGGGCGGTACGGCACACGGCGTCGAAATGCGGCTCGGTCGGTGTGCCGACGATGCTCAGGGCGTCCAGGGCCGCGAGCCGCGCCGCTTCATCGTTCGCGTGTGCTCTCACCGACCGCCTCCGGGAGCGGATCTGCCGTTTGGCGATCGCCAGCATCCTCGCAGGAGCGATGACCCGGCCGCGGCCGCGTTTCAAGCGGGCTTGGCGCCGCGCGCGATCACGTTGGCATCACGCGGGCTCCCGATGTCGCCGATCCGGGGCATGCGCAGCCGGGCCGCCTCCAGCGCCCAGACCATGCCGAGCATCATGTAGACGTGGCGCCATTTCTCGATGTCGATCTGGAACGCCTGCAGGAAGAACATCAGGAGTGCCGGCCAGACGATCTGGGCATGCGCCCGGAACGGCGAAGGCCGCGCCAGCAGGCGGAAGCCGACGAAGCTCGTGATCAGCACGAGGCCGATGAACACCACGCCGCCGAGCCAGCCGCCATTGGCGAAGGAGCCGATATAGGAATTGTGCGGCTCCAGCCCGAAGACGAGGCGCCAGTGCATCGGCCCCATGCCGAACGGGCGCTCCAGCAGCATCGCCAGGCCCCGGACCTGATTGCCGAAGCGGCCGGTCTCGCCCTGGTCATAGTCCTGGGTCAGGGCCGCCCGGGTCTCGAACATCTTATGCACGTGCTCGACCGACAGGAGGCCGATCACCGCGATCGTGCCGAGCACCAATGTGGCCAGCGTCAGGAGCACGATGCGGCGGCGCAGGCGGATCGAGCCGCTGCCGGCGTAGACGGAGCCGACCATCAGCAGAACGGCTACGACGCTGCCGCCCCAGGACCCGCGCGAGAACGACAGGAAGATGCCGGCCATGATGATCAGCAGGCCGGCGAGCGACACCAGCGGGCGGCGGGTCGAGCCGGTCAGCAGCCCGTGCATCAGGTAGAGGGCACCGAGGGTCAGGAACGAGCCGAACACGTTCGGATCCTGGAAGGTGCCCGAGGCCCGATCGTACTTGTAGAACAGGTCCTCGATCCCGAGCCATTGCAGGTAACCGACGATGCCGAGGGCCGCCGAGAACACGCAGCTCACTGTATAGGCCTTGAGCGCCAGCTCCATCCGGGCGTGCGTGTTTTCCGAGAAGAACATCGCGAAGAACAGGCAGGTGACCACGAGGTAGATCAGCTGGATCGTCCAAGTGACCGGAAACTCTTCGTTTAAATACGGGAACAGGGCGATGACGATCGCACCCAGGTAGAGCAGGAGGAGCGCCAAGAGCGGCACCGCCCCCCGGTGCAGGCGCACGCCGAGACAGAGCCACAGCAGGATCGTCGGGATCGCCACCGCGTCGTAGGGCGAGGTTTCCGAGAACGCGAAGCAGGCGAAGAAGATGAAGGCGGCAAACAGCCCCTTGGCGAGCGTGTGGATGACCCCGATGAGCGGGATCCCGGCGGCGAATCCCGCCGGGGCCGGAATGCCGGGCGCTGCTGCGTGAGCCATGGATACGCGGACTCCGCGGGCCGGTTACGCAGGCCCGCAAGACGGAGTCCATGACATCCAATGGTTGAGAATCGGCTTCGCGTCGCGCCGGCTCCTAAAGTCCTAGATGCGGCAGCCTTCGAACCCCTCGCGGATCGCCACCGGGTCGAGGTTGCGGCCGATGAACACCACCCGGGAGATCCGCTTTTCGTCCGGGCGCCAATCGCCCTGGACGTCGCCGTCGAGGATCATGTGCACGCCCTGGAAGACGAAGCGCTTCGGCTCGTTCGGGAAGGCGACGATGCCCTTGCAGCGCAGGATGTCGGGTCCTTGCACCTGGGTGAGGTTCGAGATCCACGGCATGAACTTCTCCGGATCGACCTCGCCATCGATCCGGGCCGAAATCGACTGGATCTCAGAATCGTGATGGTGATGGTGACCCTCCTCCAGAAATTCCGGCTCGATCTCGAGGATGCGATCCAGGTCGAAGGCGTTGCGCTCGAGCACGGCCTCCAGAGGCACGGCGCAGTTCTGGGTGCGGTGGAGCGTGGCGAGCGGGTTGATGCCGCGGATCTGGGCCTCGACCCGGTCGAGGTCGGCCGGCGAAACGAGGTCGCTCTTGTTGAGCAGGATCACGTCCGCGAAGGCGATCTGATTCTTCGCTTCTGGCGCGTCTTTCAGACGGTCGGACAGCCATTTGGCGTCGGCCACCGTCACCACGGCGTCGAGGCGGGCGGCGTCGCCGACATCCTGGTCGACGAAGAAGGTCTGGGCGACGGGAGCCGGGTCCGCCAGCCCCGTGGTCTCCACGATGATCGCGTCGAACTTGCCCCGGCGCTTCACCAATCCGTCCATGATCCGGATCAGGTCGCCGCGCACCGTGCAGCAGACGCAGCCGTTGTTCATCTCGAACACTTCCTCGTCGGCGCCGACGACAAGGTCGTTGTCGATTCCGATCTCGCCGAACTCATTGACGATCACGGCGTAGCGCTTGCCATGATTTTCAGTGAGGATCCGGTTGAGCAGCGTGGTCTTGCCGGCGCCGAGATAGCCGGTCAGCACGGTCACCGGAATCTTGCCGGTGGTCGAACCTGATGGGGCGGAAGCAGAACTCATGTCGGTCATGGCGGATTCTTCGATCGGATCTGCGGGATGGGTCGGGCTGCTGGCCCGCGAGCGTTGTCATATTGTAACAAATCCCGGCGAAGGAAGACGGAGCCACACGGTTTCGCGACCCGGCCCCCCGATCGATTGCGGATCAGCCAAGCTTTGCTCTAGGCACGTGGTGCAATCCGGCTTCGCCCGGACGGCACGCCTCGACAAGCGACCCCGATCACCATGAAACGGCCGGGGTCTGGGGCGAAGCCCGTCCTCGTCAGCCATCCCGGTTCCTCGCCCGGCCCTAGAAGACCAACCGCATGGACGCCCGCAATCCGCTCGAACAGGATGAGGCCCGCGCCGCGTCCGCGCGCAGGCGCCGCGCGCCGTGGCCCCTCATCATCCTCCTGCTGGTTGCGATCGCAGGCAGCCTGGCGCTGGCCGTCTCGGACCGCGCCCGCGAAGCGGCCTCGGGCGTTGTCGCCGGACTGTTCGGATCGGGCAACCCGGATGCGGGCATCGAGGCTGAGAAGGCCGGCACGGTCGAGCGGGTGTTCCGCCCGACCAAGGAGCAGCGCGCCGCGTTCGAGATCCTGCCGGTGGCCACCCAGGTGTTCCGCCCAGAGGGTTCCGCCGAGGGGCGCATCGCGCTCAACGACGACGACAACGTGCCGGTGGTCTCGCCCTATTCGGGCCGGGTGACCAAGGTTCTGGCCCGGGCAGGCGACGACGTGAAGGCCGGCGACGTGCTGCTGACCCTGGAGGCCACCGACATGGTCCAGGCGCAGAACGACTACCAGGCGGCACTGAACAACTTGCAGAAGCAGCAGGCCCTGCTGAAGCTCGACCAGACCATCGCGGCGCGCCAGCAGGAGCTGTTCCAGGCCCACGCGGTGGCGCTGAAGGACTACCAGTCGGCGCAGAACGACGTCATCGCCGCGCAGAGCGATCTCAAAACCGCGGAGGCGGCCCTCGACGCCGTGAAGAACCGGCTGCGGCTCCTGGGCAAGTCCGATGCCGAGATTGCCGCCTACGAGAAGAACGGCCGCCTGAGCCCCGAGACCCAGATCCGGGCGCCGATCGCCGGCACGATCGTCCAGCGGAAGGTGGGGACCGGACAGTACCTCTCCGCCTCCAGCGATCCGGTCTTCGTGATCGGCGACCTGTCCACGGTCTGGCTCGTCGCCAACGTGCGCGAGAGTGAGATCCCGAAGATCCGCATCGGCCAGGAGGTCGAGGCGAAGGTGGCGGGCTTCGGGGCGCGGGTGTTCAAGGCCCGGGTCAACTACATGGCGGCAAGCCTGGACCCGGCCACGCGGCGCCTCGCCGTGCGCAGCGAGGTCGACAACCCAGACCGGGTGCTGCGTCCGGAGATGTTTGCCACCTTTACGATCATCACCGGCAAGGGCGAGCCTAGCCCGAGCGTGCCGGTCGCCGCGATCGTGTACGAGGGCGATCGTACCCATGTCTGGGTGGCCCGCCAGGACGGCGCCGTGGAGGCGCGGGACATCAAGCTCGGCGTCATCAACGGCGACAACGCGCAGGTCGTCGACGGCCTGCACGCGGGTGACCAGATCGTGACCCGGGGGGCCCTGTTCATCGATCGGGCAGCCACCGGCGACAAGGCGTCCTGAGCGGGAACCGGGGCGATGAACAGCCTGATCGTCTTCTCGCTGCGCCAGCGCGTGCTGGTGGTGCTGCTGTTCGTGGTGATGCTCGGCATCGGCTACGGCGCCTATACCCAGCTCAATATCGAGGCGTACCCCGATCCGGTGCCGCCGCTGGTCGACGTGATCACCCAGAATCCGGGGCAATCCGCCGACGAGATCGAGCGCTACATCACCATTCCGCTGGAGGTGGCGCTCGCCGGCATCCCGAACGCCCAGGTGGTGCGGACGATCTCGCTGTTCGGCCTGTCCGACGTCAAGGTCCAGTTCAACTACGAATACACGTACGAGCAGGCGCTGCAGCGGGTGCTCAACCGCCTGTCGCAGGCGCCGGCCCTGCCCAACGGCGCCACGCCGCAGATCTCGCCGACGAGCCCGGTGGGCGAGATCATGCGCTACAAGCTGGTCGGTCCGGCGGGCTACTCGCCCATGGACATGAAGACCCTGCAGGACTGGGTGCTGCAGCGCCGGTTCAAGGCGATCCCCGGCGTCACCGACGTGACCGCCTTCGGCGGCAAGGCCAAGGAATACGAGGTCGCAGTCGACCTGAACCGCCTCCAGGCCCAGGGCCTGACCCTGGTCCAACTGACCACTGCGCTGAACAACGCCTCGATCAACGTCGGCGGTCAGACCCTGAATGTCGGCCAGCAATCCGCGGTGGTGCGCGGCATCGGCCTGATCCGCGACATGGACGACATCCGGGACACGATGATCAGCCTCGTCAACGGCACGCCGGTGCTGGTGCGGGACGTGGCGGAGGTGCGCGTGTCGAACGCGCCGCGCCTGGGCATCGTCGGCCACGACGACCAGTCCGACGTGGTCGAGGGCATCGTGCTGATGAGCCGCGGGGGCCAGAGCCTCCCGACGCTGCAGCGCGTCGAGGCCGAGATCGACAAGATCAACAACTCGACGATCCTGCCGCCCGACGTGAAGATCGAGCGGATCTACGACCGCTCGGGCCTGATCCACACCACGACCCACACGGTGATGCACAACCTCGTCTTCGGGGTGGTACTGGTGTTCATCGTGCAGTGGCTGTTCCTCGGGTCCCTCACCAGCGCGATCATCGTCGCCGCCACGATCCCGTTCGCGCTGGGCTTCGCGATCCTGATCCTGGTGGTACGGGGCGATTCGGCCAACCTCCTGTCGCTCGGCGCGATCGATTTCGGCCTGATCGTCGACGCGACGGTGATCATGGTCGAGAACGTGTTCCGGCACCTCGCCGAGCCCGAGCATTCCGAGGGTCAGAAGGCGCCGGGGGGACTCGAGGGGCGGCTCGGCATCATCGCCATCGCCGGCGTCGAGGTGAACCGGGCGATCTTCTTCTCGGCGATCATCATCATCGTCGGCTTCCTGCCGCTGTTCACGATGAGCGGTGTCGAGGGCCACATTTTTGGACCGATGGCCAAGACCTACGCCTACGCGCTGGTCGGCGGCCTGCTGGCGACCTTCACGGTCTCGCCCGCCCTCTCGGCGCTGATCCTGCCCAGGAAGCTCGAAGAGCGCGATACGCTGATCGTACGGTTCCTCCGCGCCGGGCATGAGCGCATCCTGGCCTTCGGTCTCAAGAACCGGGTGCTGGCGCTCTCGGTGATGCTGGTGGTGCTGCTGGCCTCCGGGCTGGCGGCCCGGAACCTTGGCCTCGAGTTTTTGCCCCGCCTCGAGGAGGGCAACCTCTACGTGCGCGGGACCATGCCGTCCTCGATCTCGCTGGAGGCGGGCAACGCCTATGTCCAGCGCCTGCGCAAGATCTTCCAGGAGGTCCCGGAGGTCGTCACGGTGATCTCGCACCAGGGCCGGCCCAACGACGGCACCGATGCCACCGGGTTCTTCAACGTCGAGATCCTGGCTCCCCTGAAGCCCATCGACCAGTGGCGCAAAGGCCTCGACAAGGATACGCTCATCCACGACCTGAGCAAGAAGCTGGAGGCGGAGTTTCCGGGCATCGAGTTCAACTTCTCGCAATATATCGAGGACAACGTCCAGGAGGCGGCCTCGGGCGTGAAGGGCGAGAACTCGGTCAAGATCTACGGCAGCGATCTCGCCCAGCTCACCAAGACCGCCAACGCGGTCAAGGCGGCGCTGGCCTCCGTGCCCGGCATCAGCGACCTCGCGGTATTCGAATCCCTCGGCCAGCCGACCGTGCGGATCGACGTCGATCGCCACAAGGCGGCCCGCTACGGCCTGTCGATCGGCGACGTGAACACCACGATCCAGGCGGCGATCGGCGGCCAGACCGCTGGCGACCTCTACGAGTACGGGTCGGACCGCCACTTCTCCATGCGGGTGCGGCTGGCCAAGGAGTACCGCTCGTCGCTGGCCGGCATCCGCAACATCGCGGTCGGCGCGCAGAACCCCAATGGGGGCGTGATCCAGGTGCCCCTCTCCGAGATCGCCGACGTGGATCTCGTCTCGGGCGCCTCGTTCATCTACCGCGAGGATCAGGAGCGCTACATCCCGGTGAAGTTCTCCGTGCGCGGGCGCGACCTCGGCAGCGCGGTGATCGAGGCGCAGCGCAAGGTCGCCGACGCGGTGGACCTGCCGCCGGGCTACCGGATGGAGTGGGTCGGCCAGTTCACCAACCTGAAGGACGCCGCGACCCGGCTCAGCCTGGTCGTGCCGGTGACCCTGGTGCTGATCGCACTGCTGCTGTTCATCAATTTCTCGTCGGTGGCGGACATGCTGCTGACGCTCTCCGTGATCCCGATGGCGATGATCGGCGGCATCTTCGCCCTGGCGTTCACCGGCACGCCGTTCTCGATCTCGGCGGCGATCGGGTTCATCGCGCTGTTCGGCATCTCGACCATGGAGGGCGTGATCCTCCTGGCCTACTACAATCAGCTCCTGGATGAGGGCTGGCAGCGCAAGGACGCGGTATGGAATGCCGCGATCGTGCGGATGCGGCCGGTGATGATGACCTGCGTGGCTGCCTGCGTCGGCCTGCTGCCGGCGGCGATTTCCACGGGCATCGGCTCGCAGGTGCAGAAGCCGCTGGCCCTGGTGGTGGTCGGCGGCATCATCCTGGCACCCAACCTGATCCTGGTGGTGGTGCCGGTGCTGATCTCGCTGTTCTCGCGGCGGCGTCCGAACCCGAATGGCCGGGCTTTGACTGAGCATCGGGTCGCGGCATGAGCCGGATGAGAGTGGCGCGGGCGCGGGGTCGTCACGTGGCCGGGCGGCCACAGCGCGGCTCCGGTACGCAGGATCGGGGCATCGTCGGATTGACTCGGCCGTCGGCCCGGACGCTCTACCAAGAGAGGGGTTTCGGGGGCATGATGGTGGAGTTGGCGCCGAACCGGTGCGGTCGTGCGGCCGCCATGCTGGCGGCGGCCCTGTCCCTGTCGGCCTGCGCGGTCGGCCCGAACTACGTGCCGCCCGAGGCGCCGCCGGTTGGCCGCTACACCAAGGAGCCCCTGAAGAACCCTTCGGCTGCCGACAACATCCGCACCCGTCAGGGCGGCTCGGCGGACCAGAACTTCGTCTCCGGTGCGGACATCCCCGGGCAATGGTGGACCCTGTTCCACTCGAAGGCGCTCAACCAGCTGGTCGAGCAGGCGCTGGCCAACAATCCGACCCTGGAGGCGGCGCAGGCTTCGCTGCGGATCGCACAGCAGAACGTGCTCGCCCAGAAGGGCACGCTCTATCCGAGCCTGACCGCGACCCCGCAGGCGCAGGGCATCCTGGCGCCGGGCCTCGACCTGCAATCGCCGCTCAACAACCAGACCAACTACCTCTACAGTCTCTACACGCCGCAGGCGGTGGTCGCGTACAATCCCGACGTGTTCGGGGGGAACCGGCGCCAGATCGAGTCCCTGGAGGCCACGACCGAGAACCAGCGCTTCCAGCTGGAGGCGGCCTATCTCAGCCTCACTGCCAACGTGGTCGCCGCCGCCATCCAAGAGGCTGCCCTGCGGGCGCAGATCGACGCCACCCGCAAGGTGATCCAGGCGCAGACCGAAGTGCTGCAGCTGTTCAACAAGCAGCTCTCGCTGGGACAGATCGCCGGGGCCGACGTGGTCCAGCAGCAGGCAGCGTTGGCCCTGTCGCAGCAATTGCTGCCGCCGCTGGAAAAGCAGCTGGCGCAGCAGCGCAACCTCCTCACCGCTCTCGCCGGACGTCTGCCCTCCGACGAGATCGCGGAGACGTTCCAGCTTTCGGCCCTGCGGCTCCCAACCAAGCTCCCGGTGAGCCTGCCCTCGCGCCTCGTGCAGCAGCGACCCGACGTGAAGGCGGCCGAGGCCCTCGTGCAGCAGGCGAGCGCGAGCGTCGGCGTCGCGGTGGCCAACCGCCTGCCGCAATTCAACTTGACCGCCACGGGCGGCTCCAGTGCCGTGAAGATCGCGCAGGTCGCCAATCCCGGGGCCGCGTTCTTCTCGATCATCGGCCAAGCGACGGCGCCGATCTTCGACGCCGGCACGCTGTTCCGGCGCCAGCGGGCCGCCGAGGAGGGCCTGACTCAGGCCCAGGCGCAGTACAAGGCGACGGTGATCACCGCGTTCCAGAACGTCGCGGACGCGCTGCGGGCACTCCAGGCCGACGCCAAGGCGGTCGCCGCCGCAGAGGCTGCAGTGAGTGCCACCAACCAGAGCCTTGGGTTGATCCGGAAGCAATACACGGCCGGCGCCGTGACCTCGGCCCAGGTGCTGATCGCCCAGCAGGGCTATCTCTCGGCGTTGATCACCTCGGCGGCCGCCCGCGCCACCCAGTACGGCGACAGCGCGGCCCTGACCGTGGCGCTCGGCGGCGGCTGGTGGAACCGCAACGACGTGGCCCCGCCCCCGCCCGAGACGGATCCGCTGAAGTTCCTGTGAGGCGCGCCCTCGGGCCTCATACATCCATAGCGATGGCGTCCTGCAGCATCTGGTCTGCGGCGCTCATCACCTTGGTGTTGGCCGTGTAGGCCTGCTGGGTCTCGATCATCTTGGAGAACTGGTCCGAGATGCCGGCATTCGACTGCTCGACCGATCCGGCGGCAATGGTCGCGCCCGCGAGCCCGAAGCTCGGCGCGCCGGACCGGCCGTTGGCCACGTAGGTTCCGCCATCGAGGGAGGTCAGGTTGTCCTGCCCGCCGAACTGCGCCAGCGTCAGCGAACCGAGCGCCTGCGTGCTGCCATCGGCGCCTGAGCCGGTCAGCGTGCCCGCGGGCGAGACCGTGAGGCTCGCCAGGGTGTCCGTCCCGGTGGGGACCTGAACCGGCGCAGTCGCCGAGGGGCCGGCGAACAGGTAATAACCCGCGCCGTTGACCAGGTAGCCACTCGAATCCGCCGTGAAGTCGCCGCGTCGCGTGTAGGCGGTCTCACCGGTGAAGCTCGGGCTCTGCGGCGTCCCGGTGTTCGACCGCACCACGAAGTAGCCGTTCCCCGAGATGGCGAGGTTGGTCGACACTCCGGTGGACTGGATCGTCCCCTGAAGCCCGAGGGTGTCGCGCGTGCTGGTCGCGACGCCGCCGCTCGATTGCGCCTTTGCTGTAGTCTGGGCCAGCATGTCGGCGAAGCTCGTCTCCGTGGTCTTGAACCCCGCCGTTTGGGTGTTGGCGATATTCCCGGAGATGTTGTTGAGGGCGTAGGACTGCGCCGACGCGCCCGAGATCGAGTTTGAAAGCGCGTCGTAAAGGCCCATCGGGGTCTCCATGCCCGAGATCAGCCCGGGACTGATCCTGATGCGGTCCATAGGCGCGGAGCATGGTTAACTCGCGGTGTGTCAGCAAATGTTGCTGTCGGGGCCCTGCGATACGCCGCGACCCGGGGCAGCACGCCTTACGCCCCGATCACACTCATCACGATCTCCCGCCGGTGCGGGCGGTCGCGGTGCTCGATCAGGTAGATCCCCTGCCAAGTGCCCAGAGCCAGCCTGCCTTCGACCAGGGGGATGCTCAGGGCCGAATCCGTGACCAGGGTGCGGATATGCGCCGGCATGTCGTCCGGCCCCTCGGAGCCGTGGACGTAATGGGCGCCGCGGGGGGCGAAGCCGTCGAGCGCGGTCATCAGGTCGGCCTGCACATCCGGGTCGGCATTCTCCTGGATGGTCAGGGATGCCGAGGTGTGCCGACAAAACACCGTGACGAGGCCGTCCCGGATGCCGCTGCCGCGCACGAACTCCGCCACCGCCCCGGTAAAGTCCGTGAAGCCTGGCCCCGGGGTCGCGATGGTCAGGCGGCCGCTCGCGTGCCGCTCCACCGCGCCGGAAGCCAGGAGCTCGACCGAACCGATCCTGCCCTGCCTCATGCATCCGTCTCCGTCAGCGTAGCCCCCGGCGCGACCTCGCGCTCACCGCGGGCCAGGATCCGTTCCAGCACGTCGATCCGGTCGGCCTCCGCGGAGGGCTTGTCCCAGCGGATGCGGCTGACCCTGGGGAAGCGCATCGCCACGCCGGACTTATGCCGGGTCGAGCGCTGCACGCCCTCAAAGGCGATCTCCAGCACCAAGCCGGCCTCATGCCCGTGGGTGACCTCGCGCACCGGGCCGAACCGCTTGGTGGTGTTGTTGCGGACGTAGCGGTCGAGCTTGGCGAGCTCGGCGTCGGTGAAGCCGTGATAGGCCTTGCCCACCGGCACCAGCTCGTCGCCGCCCTCCGGCGCCTCCCGCCAGACCCCGAACGTGTAATCCGAGTAGAACGACGAGCGTTTCCCGTGGCCGCGTTGGGCGTACATCATCACGGCGTCGACGATGTGGGGCTCACGCTTCCACTTCCACCAGGGGCCCTTGGGACGGCCCGGCAGGTAGGGGCTGTTGAGGCGCTTGAGCATCACGCCCTCGATCGCGTCCGCGTCCTCTCCGGCCCCCACCGAGGCCGGATCGGCCCGGGCGGCGGCGAGCGCCTCCCAATCCGCGAACGGGACCACGGGCGAGATGTCGATCCGCGCGTGGTCGAGGCGGGTGACCAAGGCCTCCAGCTTCTCCCGGCGGGTCGCGAATGGCTCCGCCCGCAGGTCGTCCCCGTCTAGCGTCAGGAGGTCGTAGGCCCGGACATGGGCCGGGAACTCTTCCAGAAGCTTGGCCGTCACAGCCTTCCGGTTCAGGCGCTGCTGCAGGACGTTGAAGCTCTGGACCCGGCCCTCGCGCAGGATCAGCAGCTCGCCGTCGAGTGTCCCCGTGAAGCCGATCGCCTCGGCGAGGTCGGGGAACGCTCCGGTGATGTCCTCGCCAGTGCGGGAATAGACCTTCGTGACTTGGACGCCCTCCCGGTCGCGGCCACCGACGAGCTGGACGCGAATCCCGTCCCATTTCCACTCGGCCGAGAACGCGTCCGGCTCGAGCTTCTCAAGATCGGCCTCCTCCTCGATCGGATGCGACAGCATGGGTGGACGGAACGGGGCCGGGTTCAGGGTCTCGGGCCGCTCGGCCCGGCCCTCGACCCAGGCAAACAGGGTCTCGAACGGCGGGGTGAGGCCGTGCCAGACCTCCTCCACGGCATCCGCCTCGTGGCCGCCAAGCGCGCCGACCGCGGTCTTGGCCAGCCGCGCCGAGACCCCGACCCGCAGGTTGCCGGTGACGAGCTTGAGGAGCGCCCAGCGCCCGGTCTCGTCGAGGGCGTCGAGCCATTCGGCGAGATGGCGGGGCAATTCGCGCTTCGGGATGGTGCTGAGGGTTTCGACGACCTCAGCCAGGCTCGGCGGCGGAGGGTTATTGTGGCCGAGACCAGCGTGCGCATTCCCTCCCCCCTCTGCGGGGGAGGGTGGGCCGGCCGTGAGGCCAGGTCGGGAGAGGGGAACGACGGTGCCGGACGAGTCGCGACGGGCCTCATGTCCCGCATCGTCGCGCTGCCTCTCTCCCGCCCCCCTTCGGGGGCCACCCTCCCCCGCAGAGGGGGGAGGGAGAGGCGTCGAGGGCCAGATTAGCGCCGTGGTCTCGGCCAGATCGCCGACGTAGTTGTGCGACAGGCGGAACAGCACCGGATCGATGCGCTCCTCCACCAGGCCGCGGATCAGGGCCGGCTTGGCTTCGCGAAAATTCAGCGTGCCGGTCATGGCGCCGAGCGCGTAGCCCCGCTCCGGATCCGGCGTGCGCGAAAAGAAATCCTGGAGCATGCGCAGCTTGGCGTTGCGGCGCGGCTCGTAGGCGAGGCGGTCGAGGAGATGGGCGAAGTCGTTCACGCGGCCACCTCCGGCTCCGCGGCGTCGGCCGGGGCTGGTTCCGCCTCGCCGTCGTCACCATAGCCCAACAGGTGCAGCGGCTTCGCCTTGATGCCTTGCGTTCCGCACCAATGGACCAGGGCATCCTCCTGGCCGTGCGTCACCCAGACCTCCCCGGCGCCGGTGTCCCGGATCGTACGGCACAGGTCCGGCCAGTCGGAATGGTCGGAGATCACCAGTGGCAGCTCGACGCCCTTCTGGCGCGCGCGGGCACGGACCCGCATCCAGCCCGAGGCGAAGCAGGTGACCGGATCGGGGAACTTGCGCGACCACAGGTCCTGCATCGCGCTGGGCGGGCAGATCACGATGGCCCCGTGCAGGTCCTTTCGGTCGGCGGCCACAACCTTGGGCGTTTCACCCAGGGGGATGCCCTCGCGCTTGTACAGCTCGGTCAGCTTCTCCATCGCCCCGTGCAGGTGGATCGGCCGGTCCCAGCCCTCCTCGCGCAGCAGCGCCATCACCCGTTGCGCCTTGCCCAGCGCGTAGGCGCCGACGATGTGGGCCCGCTCCGGGAACAGGGCCACGGAGGCCATCAGCTTGCGGACCTCGTCCCGCGTGTCCGGATGGGTGAAGACCGGCAGGCCGAAGGTCGCCTCGGTGATGAACACGTCGCAGGGCACCACCTCGAACGGTAGGCAGGTCGGGTCCGGCGCCCGCTTGTAGTCGCCCGACACCACGACGCGGACGCCGTCCCGCTCGATGGCGATCTGGGCCGAGCCGAGCACGTGGCCAGCGGGGGCGTAGCGCACCGTGACGTCGCCGACGCGCAGCGCCTCGCCGAGCCGGGCCTCCTGGCGCTGGCGGCAGAAGTCTTCACCATAGCGCACCGCCATGATCCGCAGGGTCTCTGGCGTCGCGAGCACATGGCCGTGGCCGGCCCGGGCGTGGTCGGCATGGCCGTGGGTGATGAGCGCGCGCTCCACCGGCCAGGTCGGATCGACGTGGAAGCCCCCGAGCGGGCAGTAGAGGCCCTCGCGGGTCAGGGTCAGGAGATCGCTCGCGCGTGTCGGCATCGGGTCCGTCGCTGCCGGTGGAGTCCGCCGGTGGCCCCGGTATATAGGCGGCCCCGACCCGGCAGACGCATGGCCAAGCAACACAGTTCCGGCGACCTCCTCGCCGACCGCCGCTATCGCTACGCCGAGGCCTGCCTGGCAGACGGCGATCATGCCGGGGCCGCCGATCTCGCCGAGCAGGCGCTGGAGATCGCGCCCCGCTACGCGCCGGCCTGGCTCCTGCTGGGCCGCGCCCGGGAGGGACTGGCCGTCCAGGGCGACGATCCGGCGCTGCGGGCGGCGGCGACGCGGGCTTATGCTTGCGCCCTGGATATCGATCCCGACGATACCCTTGGCGTCCGGGCGCATCTCGTCCGACTGGGCGAAGGCGGCAATTTGCCGGCCCTGTCGCCGGCTTATGTCCGGGCCTTGTTCGACGGCTACGCCCCGCGCTTCGAGCGCCATCTGGTGGACGGGTTGGGCTATGTCGGCCCCCAACTCGTCATGGACGCCCTGCCGCCCGAGCCGGAGCGGTTCGACGCGGCGCTCGATCTTGGCTGCGGCACCGGCCTGATGGGCGCGGCGATCCGCGAGCGTGTCGGGCATCTTACCGGGGTCGATCTCTCCCCCGGGATGCTGGCTTTAGCTCGAGCCAAGACGCATCACCGCCGGCCGCTCTACGACCGCCTGGCCGAGGGTGATCTCGCGGCGTTCCTGGCAGGCGAGCCCCCGGCTTCTGTCGAGCTGTGCCTGGCCGCCGACGTGCTGATCTACGTGGCGGATCTGGCCCCGGTGTTGGCAGGGATCGTCCGCGTCCTGCGGCCCGGCGGCCTCGGGGCCTTCACGGTACAGTCCCATGACGGCGACGGCGCCGTCCTTGGTACCGATGGGCGCTATGCCCACACGGATTCCCACATCGCCGCCTCGGCCGTCCAAGCTGGCCTGGAGATTCTGACCCTACGTCCCGCCGATGTCCGGCGGGAGGGAGGACGTCCGGTGCCGGGCCGCGTCGTTGTGTTGCGCCGCACTGCGGCATGAAACCGCCCGGCTATTCGTCCATTGTCAGTCGGCTGCAACAAGCGCGGCGGTAAAATCGGGGATGGGCATGGCGGATTTCGGCGGCGGGAACGATGGGCGCGCACCCGAGCGCAAGCCCGACCCGCCCGTGGATCGCTCCTTCCCGGCCGATCCCCGAACGCGCATCTTCTTCGCTATTGCGCTGGCCACGCTGGCCGGCTGCGCTGATTCCATCGGCTTCCTGGAATTCTCGCAGCTCTTCATGTCGTTCATGTCGGGCAACACGACGCGGTTCGGCGTGGCCGTGTCGAACGGCGACTGGGAAAACGTCACCCGCGTCGCCAGCACGATCAGCCTGTTCTGCTTCGGCGCCTTCCTGGGCACCCTGATCGCAGCCTGGGTCGGGCGCTGGCGGCTGGCCGTGTTGCTGACGCTCCAAGCGCTCCTGCTCGCCGGCGGCCTGCTGATGCCCTGGGGCACCTTCGCCTACCCGCTGCACGCCTATCCGATCGTGCTGGCCCTGGGCCTCCAGAACGCGACCCTGCAGGACGAGGGTGGGCGGTCGCTGGCGCTGACTTACGTCACCGGTGCGGTGGTGCGTTTTGGCACCGGCTGCGCCAACCTGCTGCTCGGTACGGTGGCGCCCTCGTTCTGGCTTCAGGCGCCGCTCTGGGCCGGCCTCAGCACCGGCGCGGTGCTGGGCGGCCTGCTCGATATCCGGTACGGTGAGTCTGCCTTTCTGTTTCCCGCCGCCCTCGCCGCAATCCTGGCGCTGATCGCGATCGCCCTGACCATCGCTAAGCCCGGCAGCACCCTGGTCGCCGGCTCGGCGCCGGCTCCCGACGCGAGCCCGAAGGCGAGGGTGATCGACGCGATCCATTGAAGCCGATCCGCTGGCCTGTCGCAGAGGCCAGCGGATCAGCCATCCGAATCCCGGTAGCTGCCCCGGCCCTGCTTGATCACGGCACGGTTCTTCTTGGCGCCGATGCGCCGCTCCTTCGAGCCCTTCGTGGGCTTGGTCGCGCGTCGGATCGGCGGCGGCGGCTTGGCCGCCTCTGTCACGAGGTCGACCAGCCGCTGCAGCACATCCGCACGGTTGCGCTCCTGGGTCCGGTGTCGCTGCCCGGACAGGATGAGAACGCCATCCTTGGTCAGGCGCCGGCCCGCGAGCTTGTACAGGTTCGCCTTGACCCGCTCGTCAATCGCGGGCGAGGCGAGGATCGACCAGCGCAGCTGGACCGCGGTCTCGACCTTGTTGACGTTCTGTCCGCCCGCACCGGAGGCGCGCATGAACGACAGCTCGATCTCGTCGTCCTCGATGGCAATCCGCGCGTTCACCCGCAGGGACATGACGACCTCCGGCCGGCGTCCGGTTTGTACCCGCCACCGGCATACCGGACCACCGCGCCCGGAATGGAGGCGCCGATCTCGGGAGTGCAGACCGGTGCCACGATCGCCATATCCTCACAGAACAATCCGAAACCGGCACATCGGTCGCGCCGGACCAGCAGGCCGGGTCAGGCGGCCTCGGCCGGGGTCCGGGCGCGCAGCGCCAAGGCATGCAGCCCACGCTTGAAGGCGTCGTCCAGCAGGCCATTGACGAGGCGATGCCGCTCCACACGGCTCTTGCCCTCGAACGCCGAGGCGACGATGTCGAGCCTGTAATGGGTCTCGCCCCCGGGACGTGCGCCGGAATGGCCCGCATGCAGGTGCGATTCGTCGATCACATCGAGGTGTGCCGGCGCGAGTTCCGCGCGCAGCTTAGCCTCCATCCAACCCCGAAGGGTGCCGTCTTCACCAGTCCCGTCAGCCATCGTGCCCTCACGTCATGTCGCCGGCATCCGTCAAGCCCGATCCCGCGCATGCGTCATCAGGCCCGGTGCTCTTGTGTCTCGGGTTTGCCCCCTCATAATCGGCCCGTCATGGATCTCAACTCGCGCCTGTTCGACAGCATCCGGATCAGAAAACCGTCCTGCGACGAGCCGAAGCCCGCAGCCGACGGCACGTGCGAGGCGCAAGGCTGCACGCAGCCGGGGCTGCACCGGGCTCCGAAGGGGCGGAAGGCCGAAGGCCAGTACTGGCGGTTCTGCATCGACCACGTCCGCGCTTACAACGCGAGCTACAACTATTTCGACGGCATGAACGATGCCGCGGTCCAGGCCTATCAGAAGGACGCGATCATCGGCCATCGCCCGACCTGGGCCATGGGTGTGAACTCGGCCGGCCAGGGCAAGCCGGCCGAGGAGCCGACCCGGGACTGGGCCTATGTCGATCCGCTCGGCATCCTGCGCGGCGCCGGCGTCGAGGGACGGCGCCGTGCCCGCCAGCCGGAGCCAGAGAAGCCGCGCCGCACCGCCACGGTTCGCCGCGCCCTGGACGTGATGGGTCTCGAAGAAGGGGCGGAGGGACCCGCCATCAAGGCGCAGTACAAGGCGCTGGTGAAGCGCTTCCATCCCGACGCCAATGGCGGCGACCGCTCGTTCGAGGAGCGGCTGCGCGACATCATTCGCGCCCACGACGTCTTGCGCGCCGCCGGACTCTGCTGAGCGG
The DNA here is from genome assembly GCF_001455965.1 of Methylobacterium sp. GXS13. Classification (GTDB taxonomy): domain Bacteria; phylum Pseudomonadota; class Alphaproteobacteria; order Rhizobiales; family Beijerinckiaceae; genus Methylobacterium. The sequence continues at coordinate 50,582 of NZ_LKKO01000017.1, read as the reverse complement.
CATGAACGATGCAGGCCAATCCGGTCGTACGATAGGGCAAACCGCGCGTCGTGACCCTATATGGGGCTGGTGCCGATCGGTGGCGCCGCACGGCGCCGCCGTTTAAAGATCGAGTCCGCCCCGCGGCGGATGCCCGGCTCGACGTTCTTCCGTGCGGATTCTCCACCCTTCGGGCTGGAGGCTCCGCGCCTCACGAGGTTCCGAATGCTCTCTGACGATACGCCCGCCGCGCTGCCTGACCGCACCGTTTCCGTCCGCGAGGTCTTCGGCATCGATCTCGACCTCAAGGTTCCGGCCTATGCCGAACCCGAGGAGCACGTTCCCGATCTCGATCCGGACTACATCTTCGATCGCGAGACGACGCTGGCGATCCTGGCGGGCTTCGCGCGCAACCGGCGCGTGATGGTCACCGGCTATCACGGTACCGGCAAGTCGACCCATATCGAACAGGTCGCCGCTCGGCTGAACTGGCCCTGCATCCGTATCAACCTTGATAGCCACGTCTCACGCATCGATCTGGTCGGCAAGGACGCGATCGTCCTGAAGGACGGCAAGCAGATCACCGCCTTCCAGGACGGCATTCTGCCCTGGGCGCTGCAGAACAACGTCGCCCTGGTGTTCGACGAGTACGATGCCGGCCGGCCGGACGTGATGTTCGTGATCCAGCGTGTGCTGGAGCTGTCGGGTCGCCTGACGCTGCTCGACCAGAAGCGCGTGATCCGCCCGCACCCGGCGTTCCGCTTGTTCGCCACCGCGAACACCGTGGGTCTGGGTGACACCTCCGGGCTCTATCACGGGACCCAGCAGATCAACCAAGGTCAGATGGACCGCTGGTCGATCGTGACGACTCTGAACTACCTGCCGCACGACCGCGAAGTCGACATCGTGCTCTCGAAGGCCCTCCATTACCGCAACGACCCGGGCCGCGACATCGTCAACCGGATGGTCCGCGTGGCGGACCTGACCCGCAACGCGTTCATGAACGGCGACCTCTCAACCGTCATGAGCCCGCGCACGGTCATCACCTGGGCCGAGAACGCCGACATCTTCAAGGATGTCGGGTTCGCCTTCCGGGTGACGTTCCTGAACAAGTGCGACGAGCTCGAGCGGACGCTGGTGGCCGAGTTCTACCAGCGTGCTTTCGGCAAGGAGCTGCCCGAGAGCGCGTTGAACGTCGCCCTAAGCTGACCGCATGGAGGAAGACGTGGCGCGTCCGGCCCGAGGCGAAGCGATGGAGGCGGCTGCCCCGTTCGCGCGGGGCCGCACGCGCTACGAGGATGACCTGTACACCTGGGTGCAGGAACAGGTCGCACTGCTGCGCGCGCGCCGGTTCGACGAAGTCGATGTCGAGCTGGTTGCCGAGGAGCTCGAGGATGTGTCGAAGCGCGAATATTCTAGGCTTTATAGCTGCCTGCGCGTGCTGATCATGCACATGCTCAAGTGGGATCAGCAGCCCGAGCATCGCACCCCGAGTTGGATCTTCTCGATCCGCGAGCAGCGCCGACGCTTCGACCGGCTTCTCAAGGGTAGCCTGGGCCTCAAATCCCGGCTCGATGAGGCCCTGGCGGAAGCCTACCCGGATGCACGGGATTGGGCTGCCAACGAGACCCACCTCCCACCCGACGAGTTCCCGCCGGACTGTCCTTACATCTGGGACGATCTGCTTGAGCGCCCCTTCGACCTCGATTCGGTGAAGACGTAACCCCGCATGTCCATCTCCAACCGCAAGCCCGGCGAGCGTCGCGAATCCGTGGCCGAGCCCCTGAAGCGCTCGGTGGCGGGGTGCCTGCGCGCCATCGCCCGCCGGTCCGAGGTCGAGGTGACCTACGCCACCGACCGGCCGGCACTGACCGGCGACAAGGCCCGGCTGCCCGAGCCTCCGCGCGAGCTCTCGGCACAGGATGTCGCAGTTCTGCGCGGCAATGCCGACGCCATGGCGCTGCGGCTCGGCTGCCACGACATCGCGGTGCACCGCCGGCTCGCCCCCGAGAACGCCGCCGCCCGCGCCGTCTACGACGCGGTGGAACAGGCCCGGGTCGAGGCGATCGGCTCGCGGCGGATGACGGGCGTCGCCAGCAACCTCACGGCGATGCTGGAGGACCGCTATCATCGCGGCGGCAAGTACGAGACCATCACCGACCGGGCCGATGCGCCCATGGAGGACGCCGTCGCCCTGATGGTGCGCGAGCGCCTGACCGGGCAACAGCCCCCCGAGGCGGCCTCCAAGATCGTCGCGTTGTGGCGCGAGCATATCGAAGCCAAGGCCGGCCCCAATCTCGATGGTCTGATCGGTTCGATCGAGGATCAGCGCAAGTTCGCCCGTTCGGTGCGCGATCTCCTCACCTCCCTCGACATGTCGGACGAGACGCCGTTCGACGCCGAGGATGACGAGAACGACGACGAGAACGACGCCCAGGACGACGAGCAGAACCCGAGCGAGGGCGATTCCGAGGAGAAGAGCCAGGGCGAGCGCGCCGAGATCGAGACCTCGGAAGAAGCCTCCGACGAGATCGAGGAGGGCGCACAGGAATCGGCCGACGCGCCGTCCGGCGAATTGCCCGACGAGTCCGAGGATGCGGACTCGGAGGAGGCGTCCGAGGCGTCGCGGCCGCCCACGCGTCAGGGCAACGAGGCGCGGGGGCCCGAATACCGGGTGTTCAACCCCCGGTTCGACGAGATCATCCATGCCGAGGAGCTGTGCGACGCCGACGAACTGTCGCGCCTGCGCAGCTACCTCGACAAGCAGCTCTCGCATCTGCAAGGCGTCGTCGGGCGCCTCGCCAACCGGCTGCAACGCCGGCTCCTGGCCCAGCAGAACCGCGCCTGGGATTTCGACTTGGAAGAGGGCCAGCTTGATCCGGCCCGGCTCGTTCGCGTGGTCATCGATCCCTACCAGCCGCTCTCCTTCAAGCAGGAGAAGGACACCAATTTCCGCGACACCGTGGTCACGCTGCTTCTCGACAATTCCGGGTCGATGCGTGGCCGGCCGATCACCGTAGCGGCGACCTGCGCCGACATCCTGGCACGGACGTTGGAGCGCTGCGGCGTCAAGGTCGAGATTCTCGGCTTTACCACCCGCGCCTGGAAGGGCGGTCAGAGCCGCGAAGCCTGGCTCGCTGCCGGCAAGCCCCCGAATCCGGGCCGTCTCAACGACCTGCGCCACATCGTCTACAAATCCGCGGACGCGCCGTGGCGCCGGGCCCGGAAGAACCTGGGCCTGATGATGCGTGAGGGGCTCCTGAAGGAGAACATCGACGGCGAGGCTCTGGACTGGGCGCACAAGCGCCTGCTCGGTCGCCCTGAGCAGCGCAAGATCCTGATGGTGATCTCGGACGGCGCGCCGGTCGACGACTCGACCCTCTCGGTCAATGCCGGCAACTATCTCGAACGGCATCTGCGCTGGATGATCGAGGAGATCGAGACGCGCTCGCCGGTGGAGCTCTTGGCTATCGGCATCGGCCACGACGTGACCCGCTACTACCGCCGGGCCGTGACGATCATCGACGCCGAGGAGCTGGGCGGCGCCATGACGGAGAAGCTGGCCGAGCTGTTCGAGGAGAACGGCACCCCGGCGCCCGCGGGCCGAGCCCTGCGCGCGGCCGGCGGACGGCGCTGACGAGGCGGCCTCAATTTCCAAAGCTCTCGACTTGGTGGAATTTCGGGCCCACTGCGATCTTCCGCGAGAAAGATCTCGACCGGCGAAATTGGTCCGCCAATACGGTTTTTCATGCCAAGTCGAAGCGTAGAGGCCCGATCAGCCTCGGGTTCCGATGATTCGGTTTCATGCGCATCTGGAAGACGCACCGACGCAGCCGTGCATCTGATCTTTCGGAAAAATCACAACCAGGAATTCAATTCTTATAGGTTCGACGCCCCTAGATAAGCACGTTATAAATGAAATAAATTTAATCCGTTGCACAAGCACAACCCGCCGTCATTCGCGGCATAAGAGGAGCGATATTAGCGCACTTCCGATTGACCCGTTTTGTTGCTGGCCCACTCCTCATGACATGGCGTTCCGGCCCGAGCGGCTGGCTTTCGGCGGTGGGTCATGTGGTTCTGGATGCGGAAAGTATCGATCCTGTTGTCGGCCACGGCGACGGGCGCGGTCCTCTGTACCGTCATTGCGGCTAGGGCCGAAGAGATGGTCCAGCTCGACGAGCTCAGCGTCGAGACACAAGGACAAGGCACCCCGAAGAGCTACGGAGCAGCAGTCGGCGTCATCGGCCACGCGCCTCCGACCTATGCCGGCGGCCAAGTCGGGTCCGGCTCCCGGCTGGGATTGCTGGGCAATCGGAACAGCTTCGACCAGCCCTACAGCCAGACCAGCTTCACAGATCAGCTGATCCGCGACCAGCAGGCCCACACGCTTCAGGACGTGATCAACAACGATCCGGCGGTCCGCACCAACGTGCCGCCGTCCAGCGGCATCCAGGGGTTCCTGATCCGCGGCTTCCCGTATTTTGCTCAGGATATCGCGTTCAACGGCCTCTACGGCGTGTCCGACGCCTTCAACCCGGCAATCGAGCCGATCGAGCGCGTCGAGGTGCTCCATGGGCCGGGAACGCTGCTCACCGGCATCCCGCTGTTCGGCAATATCGGCGGCGTGATCAACCTGATCCCGAAGCGCGCCCTGGACGTGCCGCTGACCCGGGTGACCCAGGGCTACATCTCCAATGCCCAGAGCTACACCGCCGTCGATCTCAGCCGGCGCTACGGTCCGTCGAACGAATGGGGGCTCCGGTTCAACGGCGCCTATCAGTTCGGCAGAACGCCGATCGATCGTCAGCAGATGGAGTTCGGCGTCGCGGCCCTCGCCCTCGATTATCGCGGTGAGAACCTGCGCGTCTCCGCCGATCTCGGCTACCAGAAGACCGACCTCAACGCCGCTTTCCGCACTCGGACGGTCAGCCCGGGTTTCCCGATCCCGCGGGCGCCGGACCTGCGGATCAACCCGCAGCAGAGCTGGGAATACCGCGACAGCGACAACAAGTCGGTGGCATTGCGCGCCGAGTACGATCTCACCGACGCGCTCACCCTCTACGCGGCGTACGGGCACAGCCAGTTCTATCAGGTATATTTCGGCGCCACCCTGACGATCTTCAACGCGCTGGGCGATTACCGCGAGCCGATCAACTACCTGCCCTACATCTCCAATGCCGACACCGCGGAAGCGGGCCTGCGCGGGCAGTTCGATACGGGACCGGTGCGCCACGAATTCGGCATCGCGGCGACCGGCCTCTGGTATGACCAGAGCCAGATCACCTACCCGGTCGGCCCGACGATCGTCTCCAACATCTACGCCCCGGTGACGGCCCCGCCGCGCAGCGCCATCGGCCAGACCCGGGCGATGCCGCCGACGACGGCCCGCATCAACCAGAGCGTCGCCGTGGCCGACACGCTGTCTATCCTGGATGGCAACGTGCAGCTCACCGTCGGCGGCCGCTGGCAGGGCATCACGGTCAGGAGCCTCGATTCGCGCACCGGCGCCACCACCGGGATCGCCGATAGCGGCGCATTCTCGCCCGGCGCCGGCCTAGTGGTGAAGCCCTGGGAGAAGCTGTCGCTCTACGCCAATTACAGCGAGGGCCTGACTGCCCCATCCGTGCCGGCGACGGCGGTCAATGCCAACCAGGCGTTCGGAGCCGTCCGCTCGGACCAGATCGAGGCCGGCGCCAAGTACGATTTCGGCAGCCTCGGCCTCGGCTTCGCGGCCTACGACCTGCAGCAGCCGTTCGGTTTCCTGGATTCGACAAACCGGTTCAGAATCGACGGCACGCAGCGTAACCGCGGCCTCGAATTCACGGCCTTCGGCGAGCCCGTGACGGGTATCCGGGTGGTCGGCGGCGTAAGTCTGATCGACGGCCGTCTCCTGAAAACGCAAGGCGGCCAGTTCAACGGCAACGTTGCCATTGGCGTCCCGGCTGTCCAGCTGAACCTCTACGGCGAGTACGACCTCCCCTGGCTCGCCCCGGGCCTCACCGTGACCGGCCGGGTGATCTACACGGCCGCGCAATATTACGATCAAGCCAACCGCCAGACGATACCGGACTGGGCAACCCTCGATCTCGGCCTGCGCTACAAGACGATTCTTCAGGACCGTCCGGTGACCTGGCAGGCGAACGTCCTGAACGTAACCGGCAACAACTACTGGGCCACCACCGGTCGCGGGCTCCTCGCACCGGGGGCGCCGCGAACAATCCTGATCTCGGCCAGCGTAGATTTCTGAACGGCCTGGACTGCTGCCTCTCGCAGACCGGCATGTTTGATCGTGCAGCCACTCCTCGGCGCAGCGGTCATAAACCTCCGGTTGGCAACTGACAGATCACGATCTCATGCCAGCGGCGGCTCATTGATCGGCCCGTCCTTGGCCTCAACCGGAACGGCGAAAGTCGTCACGAGCGCGCCCGGTTCATGCGGGGCGTGAGGAAAACGGCGCTATGATTCTCGACAACCAGGAAGATAACTTCGTTGCGCTCAAGCACTTCGGTTAGCCGCTGGTGCTGCGCTGAGCCAGGGCCGGTGCTTCTCGATGGGCGCCGAACAATATGACTAGATCCAAACGTAGGATTTTTTGCATCTTTTGCGACGCATAAAAGTAATTAACTATCGGAATATTTTGAAGCTTTCGATCAAATAGGTAATTAGCGATGTGCAATATCGCGTTCAAGAAAATAATATTTGCATTGTGATCTCATGAAACACCGTTGACCGCAGAAAAACCCGCGATAAATAGGCGATCATCTTGTGTGGTTGAGGCTTTTCGATGCGCCGACCCAAAATTTTGGCCAATGGCGTGATGATCACGCTTGGTATTGTGCTAATTACAATCGGTTTAATATTTGGATCGGGCGGGGTATACTTAGCCTGGCTCGGCGGCAGCTGGTATTTCATGGTCATGGGCGCCGCGATGCTCGTCTCCGGTATCCTGGTCGCCCAGCGCCGGCGCGCGGGGGCGCTGCTCTACGGGGTGGCCTTCGTCCTGACCGGAATCTGGGCGGTTTGGGAGGTCGGGTTCGCGTTCTGGCCGCTCGTCTCGCGGCTGTTCGCCCTGGCGGTGCTCGGCTGCGTGGTCGCCATGCTGGCGCCGCTGCTCGATCGATCCGGTCGCGGTGTGTGGCGCCGGGCATCCCTGGGCATTGCCGCCGCGCTGGCCCTCGCCCTGGTGGCCGCCACGCTGCGGGCGTTCCAGCCGGTGCCGATCATCGCCGCGACCGAGGTTGCGGCGGTGCATCCGGCGACTCAGGCGCCGCCGCAGGTCGATTGGGCGGCCTGGGGCAACACCAATGGCGGCACCCGCTTCGCCAGGCTGACACAGATCGACGCCACCAACGTCGCCAAGCTTCAGCCGGCCTGGACCTTCCGCACCGGCGACATCGCGGTGAGCAACGGCTTCGGCGCCGAGGACCAGACCACGCCGCTGCAGATCGGCGACACCGTCTATGTCTGCACGCCCAACGACATCGTCATCGCGCTCGATGCCGATACCGGCACGCAGCGCTGGCGCTACGACCCGAAGGCGAGCGCTCCGCAATGGCAGCGGTGCCGCGGGCTCGGCTATCACGATGCGGGCGCTGCGGAGGGCGGAAAGGTCTGCCCCCGCCGGCTGCTGCTGGCAACCATAGACGCGCGTCTGATCGCCCTCGACGCCGCCACCGGCCAGCCCTGCAGCGATTTCGGCGATGGCGGCACGGTCGACCTCAAGACCGACATGGGCGAGGTCAAGCCCGGTTACTACACGCAGACTGCCGCGCCGCTCATTGCTGGCGATCTCGTGGTGGTCGGCGGCCGGGTCGCTGACAATATCGAGACCGGGGAACCCGGCGGCGTGGTCCGGGCCTACGATGTCGGCAGCGGCGAGCTGCGCTGGGCCTGGGATCCGGGCAACCCGGCGACCACCCGCCTGCCGCCTCCCGGCGAGACCTACACGCGGGGGACGCCGAACGTCTGGACCAGCATGGCCTACGATCCGGCCCTGGGCCTGATCTACGCGCCCACCGGCAACGCGACGCCCGACTTCTTCGGCGGCCACCGGACCGCTGAGGACGACGCCACCAACTCGTCGATCTTCGCACTCGACGCCGCGACGGGGCGGCCGCGCTGGCACGTCCAGCTCGTACACAAGGACCTATGGGACTTCGACGTTCCGGCCCAGCCGGCCCTCTACGACTTGCCGGACGGGAAGGGCGGCACCGTCCCGGGGCTGATCGCCGCGACCAAGCACGGCCAGATCTTCCTGCTGAACCGCGAAACCGGGGCGCCGATCGCGCCGGTCACCGAGCGGCCGGTGCCGCAGGGCAGCGTGCCGGGTGAGCAGTATGCGCCGACGCAGCCCTTCTCGGACATGCCCTCCATCGGCACCGAGACCCTGACGGAAGCCGACATGTGGGGGGCGACGCCGCTCGACCAGCTCCTGTGCCGGATCCAGTTCAAGGGCATGCGCCACGAGGGGACCTTCACCCCGCCGGGCTTCGACACCGCCCTCCAGATGCCGGGCTCGCTCGGCGGCATGAACTGGGGCAGCACCGCGATCGACATGACCCGGGACTACCTGATCGTGAACGACATGCGGCTGGGCCTGTGGAACCGGCTGATCGCCCGGGATCAGGTCGAGACCGGCAAGGCCACCGGCACCGAGATGGGCATGTCGTCGATGCGCGGAACGCCCTACGTCTCCGTCCGGAACCGCTTCGTGTCGGCGCTGAACATCCCGTGCCAGAAGCCGCCCTTCGGCACGCTGACGGCCATCGATCTGAAGGCGCGCCGCATCGCCTGGCAGGTCCCACTCGGCACGGTGGAGGATACCGGGCCGCTGGGGATCAAGATGCACCTGCCGATCCCGATCGGACTGCCCTCGCTCGGCGGTTCGCTGGTGACCGGCTCGGGCCTGATCTTCTTCGCTGGAACGCAGGATTACTACCTGCGGGCATTCGAGGCGGCGACCGGCCGCGAGGTCTGGAAGGGCCGCCTGCCGGTGGGCAGCCAGGGCGCGCCGATGACCTACAAGTCGCCCAAGACCGGCCGGCAATACATCGTGATCACCGCCGGCGGCGCGCGCCAATCACCCGACCGCGGCGACTACGTGGTCGCCTACGCGCTGCCGGCCGAAGCTGGATCGAAGTGATCCGATCCGCTTACGGGCACGACTGGGTTTCCAAAGGGTTCAGCTCTTGGGCGCGGTTCGGGGGCGGAGACCCTGAAGCTTGCAGCGTTCCACCCTGCATCCGCAAAAGGTCTCGACCTTTTGAAACCTAGCCGAACCCGCGGGTGAAGCTGAGGCGGTGGTGTGGGCTCCGGCCGAGTGTGTTCAGGCCGGCGCGGTGTAGGGCCGTGCCGTAGCCGACGTTGCGCTCCCAGCCATAGCCCGGATGGCGGGTGGCGAGGCGGCGCATCAGGTCATCGCGGAAGACTTTGGCGACGATCGAGGCGGCGGCGATCTGTGGGACCAGGGCATCGCCGCCGACCACCGCCCGGCCCGGCAGGCCGGGCAGGGCGTCCCGGCCATCGACCAGGACCGGCGCCGCGATCCTGAGGCGCGCCACCGCCCGCGCCATGGCGTCGAGCGTCGCGGCGCGGATGTTGATCCGGTCGATCAGCGCCCGTGAGCCCGCCGCAACGGCGAACTGGGCATGAGCGCGGATCAGCGGCGCCAGCTGCGCCCGGATCGGCTCGGGCACGCGCTTGCTGTCGTCGAGGGCAGCCAGGAGGGTAGGGGGAATCGCCACCGGGTCGAACCAGACCGCCGCGACCACCACGGGGCCGGACAGGGCGCCGCGCCCGACTTCGTCGCAGCCGATCACGGCCGGGTAATCCGCAGCCCGGGCCGGATCGAAGGGCGGGGTGAGGGCGGGCGTTTTTCGCTTCACGGGCGGCATGGTGCCGTCCTGCCATCCCGCGCGGCCGCCGTCACCGGTCAGGCGGCGTTCCGGGCCCCGCGCTCGCCGCCATGCGCTTCGATAATGTTCCCAAAGAACTGATCGGCACTGACATCCCAGCCGCGGCGCAGGGCTTCCTGCCGGCACTCGGACCGGGACAGGCGCAGCGCCGCAAGGGCCGCCGCGCGCAGATCCTGGTCGAGCACGCCGACGCGGGTCCCGCTCAGCACGTCGTTGGGGCCCGGAACCGGGAAGGCGGCGATCGGCAAACCGCAGGCCATGGCTTCCAAGAGGACGATGCCAAACGTGTCGGTGAGGCTCGGGAACACGAAGGCGTCGCAGGCGGCGTAGACGGACGCGAGCGCCGCCCCCGTCCTGGTACCGAGAAACCGCGCTTCCGGGGCCAGCGCCTGCAGCCGCGCCCGGTCCGGTCCGTCGCCGACCACGATCTTCGTGCCGGGGAGGTCGAGGCTGAGGAAGGCCGCGAGGTTCTTCTCGACGGCGAGCCGGCCGACATACAGGAACAGCGGCCGCGGCAGCCCGGCCAGCTCCGCAGGCGGCAGATCGCCGGGGGCGGCCGGGCGGAACCGCTCGGTATCGACCCCGCGGGTCCAGCGCATCAAATGGGTGAATCCCTTTGACTCGAGTTCCGCCTGGAGGGAGGCCGTGCTGACCATCGTGCCTCGAGCCGCTCCGTGGAAGCGGCGCAGATAGGCGTAGGACCACGCTTCCGGCACCGGGAGGCGGGCGGCAAGGTATTCGGGAAACCGGGTGTGGTAGCTCGTGGTGAACGGCAGGCCATGGGCCAGGCAGTGTCGCCGGGCCGCGAAGCCGATCGGCCCCTCCGTGGCGATGTGGACATGGCTCGGCCGCTCTCGGGCCCAGCGCGCCGCGAGGCGGTCCCGGCCGGCCAGGGCCAATCGGATCTCCGTGTAGCCCGGCAGGGGGAGGGAGCGGAAATCCGCTACCGAAAGCAGAGCCGTCTCGAAGCCATGCTCAGGGGCCCGGCGCACCATCTGCTCCAGGGAGCGGACGACGCCGTTGACCTGCGGGTGCCAAGCATCGCTAGCGATGAGGAGCTTCACGGCGCGATCCCTCACGCCACCGCGCGCCGGCCAGGCATCGCCCGCGGCGCGGCTTCGGCCTCGCGCGCCCGCAGAATGCTGGGATAGTGCAGCACCTCGATCCGGCCGTCGTAATGCTCGACCAGGCCGGTGCAGGATTCCACCCAGTCGCCGGTGTTGAGGTAGCGCAAGTCGCCGATCGTTCGGTCGGCGGCGTGGTGGATATGTCCGCAGATCACCCCGTTGGCGCCCTGGCGTCGGGCCTCGTCGGCCAGGATCGTCTCGAACCGGCCGATGAAGCTGACGGCGTTCTTCACCCGCAGCTTCGCCCAAGCCGAGAGAGACCAGTAGGACAGGCCTACCCGCCGACGGATCCGGTTGATCAGGGTGTTGAGGCTCAAGGCCAGCGTGTAGGCACCGTCGCCGAGATGGGCGAGCCAGGGTGAGTGGCGCACCACCATGTCGAACTGGTCACCGTGGATCACCAGGTAGCGCCGCCCGTCGGCCGCCTCGTGGATAGCGGTTTCGGCGATCTCGATGCCGCCGAAATTGGTGCCGACATAGTCGCGCAGGAACTCGTCGTGGTTGCCCGGCAGGTAGACGATCCGGGCACCCTTGCGCACCTTGCGCAGGAACTTCTGGACGACATCGTTATGCTCCTGCGGCCAGTACCAGCCGGAGCGCAATTGCCAGCCGTCCACGATATCCCCGACCAGGTAGACCGTGTCGGCGTCGTAATCCCTCAGGAACGACAGCAGCATGCCGGCCTGACATCCGCGCGTGCCGAGGTGCAGGTCGGACAGGAACAGCGTCCGGACCCGGACCGGCATCTCCTCATCCTCGGCCACGTCACCCTCCCGGCGGTCGAACGGTCGAGGGATCCAGAGCGCGATCACGTCTCAGTTTGATGACGCGGGGCGCGTTCGCTGTGAGGTGTCTTTGTGCGCTGCGGAAGAAGTCCTCAAACGTGAATAGCTAACGTTGCGGCGCACCAAAAATTTTTTTACCGCCTTCCCGAAGTTTTTCCGGTTTTGCTTCCCAGCTTCGCCGCCTCATAATACCAAGAACCGGCGGCTCGGCGTGAGCCGGGCCGGATGCGTACTGGAAGGCGGCCAGGGTGCCTCGCGACGAGGCGCCGTAGAACGGGACGGCATTACGGAGGCGACCGGCGCGCGGGGGCGCGCCGCGACGCGAGCGGCACGAGGCCGCCGCCCGCTCCGCTGAGCCCCCCGATCCACGGAAGATGCGAAGAGAGTTCGGGACGCCGCGATTGTGCCGCGGCCACCGGCGCTGATCGCACGATGCCCGACAAGGCCGCTGAGGTCGCTCGAACGAACCGGCGCGGGTCCGCCCGCGCGCAACAGATTTTTTGGAGGAAACAACATGGCCGCAACCCGGCGCCCCGGTCGCAATCACCTCTTCATCCCGGGTCCCACGAACATCCCGGATCGCGTCCTGCGCGCGATGCATGTGCCGTCCGAGGATCACCGCTCGCCGAGCTTCCCCGAGCTGACGAAGCCGCTGTTCCAGGACGCCAAGATGGTGTTCGGCTCGACCCACGGCACGATCATCCTGTTCCCGTCCTCGGGCACCGGCATCTGGGAATCTGCCCTGTCCAACACCCTGTGCCGCGGCGATACGGTGCTCACCGCCCGTTACGGCCAGTTCAGCCACCTCTGGGTCGATATGGCCCAGCGCCTCGGCCTCGAGGTGATGGTGCAGGACGAGGAGTGGGGCACCGGCGCCGATCCGCAGAAGATCGAGGAGGCTCTCCGGGCCGATAAGGATCACACGATCAAGGCCGTGATGGTGGTCCACAACGAGACCGCCACGGGTGTCACCAGCGATATCGGTGCGGTCCGTAAGGCGCTCGACGCTGCCGGTCACCCGGCGCTGCTGTTCGTGGACGGCATCTCGTCGATCGGCTCGCTGCCGTTCAAGATGGACGAGTGGGGCGTCGATTGCGCCATCGCGGGTTCGCAGAAGGGCTTCATGCTGCCGGCCGGCCTCGGCCTGATCTGCATCAGCCCCAAGGCGCTGAAGATCGCCGAAGGCGGCGCCGGCCGGAACGATCGGCTCGGCCATGTCTACTTCGCCTGGAAGGACCAGCTCACCACCAACGCCACGGGCTACTTCCCCTACACGCCGGCGCTCCCGCTGCTCTACGGCCTGCGCGAGGCCCTGGCCATCGTGAAGGAGGAGGGGCTGGAGAACATCTACCACCGCCATCACGTGCTCGCCGAGGCGACCCGTCAGGCTGTCGCGGCCTGGGGCCTCAAGCCCTGCGCCAAGGAGCCGAAGTGGAACTCGGACACGGTCACGGCCATCCTGGTGCCGGAGGGCGTCGACGCCGCCAAGGTCATCACCCACGCCTATGAGCGCTACAACCTGTCCCTCGGCAGCGGTCTGTCCAAGGTCGCCGGCAAGGTGTTCCGCATCGGCCATATCGGTGATCTGAACGAGCTGTCCCTGCTCGGTGCCATCGCGGGCGCCGAGATGGCGCTGCTGGATTGCGGCGTGAAGGTCACACCGGGCTCCGGCGTCGCCGCCGCCTCCAGCTACCTGCGCGAGAATCCGCTTCATAAGGCGTGATCCATGCACGTTGCCGGGGCGGGGCCGGGTTGCCGGCCCCGCCCCGGCGCGCAAGTAAGAACAAGAATCCCGAGGAAACCGCCCGTCGTCCGAGAGGGGATCTATGACCAAGAAGATCGTATTCCTGGATCGCGAGTCGCTCGATGCGACGGTCCGGCCGTTCAACTTCCCGCATGAATACGTCGAACACGATTCGACCTGGACGCCGGAGGATACGGTCGCGCGGCTCAAGGGAGCCGAGATCGCGCTGATCAACAAGGTCCCGATGCGGGCCGAGACCCTGAAGCAGCTTCCCGACCTGAAGCTTATCGCGGTGGCCGCCACCGGCACCGACGTGGTCGACAAGGCCCAGGCAAAGGCGCAGGGCATCACGGTCGTCAACATCCGCAATTACGCGTTCAACACCGTGCCCGAGCACGTGGTCGGCCTGATGTTCGCCCTGCGCCGGGCGATCGTGCCTTACGCAAACTCCGTGAAGCGGGGCGACTGGGCGAAGTCCAAGCAGTTCTGCTACTTCGACTACCCGATCTACGACATCGCCGGCTCGACGCTCGGCATCGTCGGCTACGGGGCCCTCGGCAAGTCGATCGGCAAGCGCGCCGAGGCGCTGGGCATGAAGGTCCTGGCCTATGACGTCTTCCCGCAGGACGGGCTGGTCGATTTCGAGACGATCCTGACGCAGTCCGACGTGATCACGCTGCACGTGCCGTTGACCCCCGAGACCAAGGGGCTGATCGGCGCCGCTGAGCTCAAGCGGATGAAGAAGAGCGCCATCCTGATCAACACGGCCCGGGGCGGGCTGGTGGACGAGGCGGCCCTCCTGGCCGCGCTGAAGGACGGCACCATCGCGGGCGCGGGCTTCGACGTCGTGGCGCAGGAGCCGCCGAAAGACGGCAATATCCTGTGCGAGGCCGACCTGCCGAACCTGATCGTGACGCCGCACGTCGCCTGGGCCAGCAAGGAGGCGATGCAGATCCTCGCCGACCAGCTTGTCGACAACGTCGAGGCGTTCGTCGCCGGCAAGCCGCAGAACGTGGTGGAGTAGGGCTTGGCCTCTCCCTCCCCGCTTTACGGGGGAGGGTGGCCCCCGAAAGGGGGGCGGGAGAGGGGAGCGACGGTGCAGAAGCGGGCTGCGCCCCTCATGCCGGTCGCGCCCTTTGCTAAACCCGGGCTCCCGTCTCCCGACCCCTGCTGACGCAGGGGCCACCCTCCCCTGCAGAGGGGGGAGGGAGACGCGCGGAGCCGGTTTCTGACATTTAGGTCGTCCGCTCCCCTCGAGATTGGGAACGGATCGAGAAGACATCACGACGGCGCCTCACAGGCGCGACGGATAAGGTCCAAAAAGCATGACAAAGAAGCTGCTGTTCCTGTTCGACACCGATGCGATGCCGAACGTGTTCGACACGGTGGTCGGCTATGACGGCGGTGCTGACCACATCACCGGCTACGGCGGTGTGACGCCCGACAATGTCGGCGCTTTGGTCGATGGCACGATCTACACCCGCGGCGGTTCCGAGAAGAAGTCGACGGCGATCTTCGTCGGCGGCGGCAGTATGGCGGCGGGTGAGGAACTCTTCACCGCAGTCAAGAAGCGGTTCTTCGGCCCGTTCCGGGTCTCATGCATGCTCGATTCCAACGGCTCGAACACCACGGCGGCTGCGGGCGTCGCACTGGTGGCAAAGGCTGCGGGTTCGCTTCAGGGCAAGAGCGCCGTCGTTCTCGCCGGCACCGGCCCGGTGGGCATGCGCTCCGCGGCGCTGCTGGCCGGCGAGGGTGCGGACGTGACCATCGCGGGCCGCGCTCTGGACAAGACCCAGGCTGCCGCCGACGCGATCAACAAGCGCTTCAAGGTCTCGGTCAAGGCCGCTGCGACGCCGGACGAGGCCTCACGCGTCGCCCTGGTGAAGGGCAAGAACCTCATCTTCACGGCCGGCGCCATCGGGGTCGAATTGCTGCCGGAGGCCGCCTGGGCACAGGATCCGGCCGTCGAGATCGTCGCCGACTACAACGCCCAGCCCCCGACCGGGATCGGCGGCATCGACGTCATGGACAAGGGCAAGGACCGCAACGGCAAGAAGGCGTTCGGCGCGCTCGGCATCGGCGGCCTGAAGCTCAAGCTGCACCGGGCCTGCGTCGGCCAGCTCTTCGAGAGCACCGAGCAGGTGCTCGATGCCGAGGAGATCTACGCCCTGGCGAAAAAGATGGCCTGAGAGGAGGTGCCGGTGACCGACACGGTCCCCCCCGAAACCGACAGCATCGATAAGTTCCTGACGGAGCTGGCGAGCGCCGCGCCGACCCCCGGCGGCGGCGGTGCTGCGGCGATCTCCGGCGCCATGGGCGCGGCCCTCGTGTCGATGGTCTGCAACCTGACCATCGGCAAGAAGAAGTACGTCGAGGTCGAGGCCGAGCTGAAGGATGTGCTCGCCCGGTCCGAGGGCCTGCGGGTCGTGCTCACCGGCATGATCGGCGAGGACGTCCAGGCCTTCGACGCCGTGATGGGCGCCTATGGCCTGCCCAAGGGCACCGACGACGAGAAGGCTTCCCGCGCTACGGCGATCCAGGCGGCGCTGAAGACGGCGACCGACGTGCCGCTGTCCTGCTGCCGGGCCTGCCGCACGGTGATCGATCTCGCTGCGATCACCGCCGAGAAGGGCAATCTCAACGTCGTCTCCGATGCCGGGGTGGCGGTGCTCTCGGCCTATGCCGGCCTGCGCAGCGCGGCGCTCAACGTCTACGTCAACGCCAAGGGGATCGAGGACCGGGAGTTCGCCGACGAGCGGCTTCAGGAGCTCGAGGGCCTGCTGGCCGAGGCCGGCGCGCTTACCGAGAAGGTCTACGCCGTCGTGAAGGCCAAGGTGAACTGAGGCGTGCCGCATCCGCCGCGGCGGGCACAAATGGATCGATAGTCGAGGCCGGGAGCATCATGCTCCCGGTCTCGTTGTTTTTCTGCAATGCTGCATCGCAATAGTGGGTTCGAATTCTGCTGCACCCGCGAAAAAGCCGACCTGAACCGGTGGATCAAAAAATTTGACGGGCGTAATCTTCATACTCAACTAAAGTAGAGAGAGTCGAACGGCGGCAACGACCGCGGAGGAGGCGCCGAATGGACGTCCACGAGTACCAAGCCAAGGAGCTGCTGGCGAGCTTCGGTGTGGCGGTTCCGAAGGGCGCCATCGCGTTCAGTCCGGACCAAGCGGTCTATGCCGCCACCGAACTCGGCGGCTCATTCTGGGCCGTGAAGGCGCAGATCCATGCCGGCGCCCGCGGCAAGGCCGGCGGGATCAAGCTGTGCCGGACCTACAACGAGGTCCGCGACGCCGCCAAGGAGCTGCTGGGCAAGCGCCTCGTCACTCTGCAGACCGGCCCCGAGGGCAAGCCGGTCCAGCGGGTCTATGTCGAGACCGCCGACCCGTTCGAGCGCGAACTATACCTCGGCTACGTGCTGGACCGGAAGGCCGAGCGCGTGCGCGTCATCGCCAGCCAGCGCGGCGGCATGGATATCGAGGAGATCGCCGCCAACGAGCCGGAGGCGCTGATCCAAGTCGTCGTCGAGCCGGCGGTGGGCCTGCAGCAGTTCCAGGCCCGGGAGATCGCCTTCCAGCTCGGCCTGAACATCAAGCAGGTCTCGGCCGCGGTGAAGACCATCATGAACGCCTACCGGGCGTTCCGCGATTGCGACGGCACGATGCTGGAGATCAACCCGCTGGTCGTCACCAAGGACGACCGGGTGCTGGCCCTCGATGCCAAGATGAGCTTCGACGACAACGCGATGTTCCGGCGGCCGGGCATCGCCGACATGCACGACCCGTCGCAGGGTGATCCCCGCGAGGCCCAGGCCGCCGAGCACAACCTCAGCTATATCGGGCTCGAGGGTGAGATCGGCTGCATCGTCAACGGCGCCGGGCTGGCCATGGCGACCATGGACATGATCAAGCACGCGGGCGGTGAGCCGGCGAACTTTCTGGACGTGGGCGGAGGTGCCTCGCCCGAACGGGTCGCCACGGCGTTCCGGCTGGTGCTCTCGGACCGCAACGTCAAGGCGATCCTGGTCAATATCTTCGCCGGCATTAACCGCTGCGACTGGGTCGCCGAGGGCGTGATCCAGGCCGCCCGGGAGGTGAAGATCGACGTGCCCCTGGTGGTGCGCTTGGCCGGCACGAATGTCGAGGCCGGCCAAAAAATCCTGGCCGAGAGCGGCCTCGACCTGATCACCGCCGACACCCTGTCGGACGCGGCGCGCAAGGCGGTCGACGCCTGCGACGCCGCCAAGAAGAACCGCTGAGGGGAAACCACGCCATGAGCATCCTCATCGACGAGACCACCCCGATCATCGTCCAGGGCATTACGGGCGACAAGGGCACCTTCCACGCCAAGGAGATGCTCGACTACGGCACCAACGTGGTCGGCGGCGTCACGCCGGGCAAGGGCGGTCGCACTCACCTTGGCCTGCCGGTGTTCAACACCGTCAAGGAGGCGGTCGCCGCCACCGGTGCCACCACGTCGATCACCTTCGTGGCGCCGCCTTTCGCGGCCGACGCCATCATGGAGGCGGCCGATGCCGGCCTGCGGCTGGTCTGCTCGATCACCGACGGCATCCCGGCCCAGGACATGATGCGGGTGAAGCGCTACCTGATGCGCTACCCGCGGGATCGCCGCACGATGGTGGTCGGCCCGAACTGCGCCGGCATCATCTCCCCCGGCAAGGCGATGCTCGGCATCATGCCCGGCCACATCTACCTCAAAGGCAATGTCGGGGTCATCTCGCGCTCCGGGACCCTGGGCTACGAGGCCGCCTCGCAGCTCAAGGAGCTCGGTCTCGGGATCTCGACCTCGGTCGGCATCGGCGGCGACCCGATCAACGGCTCGTC
Source organism: Methylobacterium sp. GXS13 (assembly GCF_001455965.1). Lineage (GTDB taxonomy): Bacteria > Pseudomonadota > Alphaproteobacteria > Rhizobiales > Beijerinckiaceae > Methylobacterium. The sequence continues at coordinate 32,183 of NZ_LKKO01000017.1, read as the reverse complement.
GTTCCTCGACCATCTCGCGCTGTTCGAGACCGATCCGGACACCGACGCGGTGCTGATGATCGGTGAGATCGGCGGCCCGCAGGAGGCCGAGGCCTCGGCCTGGATCCGGGACAACATGTCGAAGCCGGTGATCGGCTTCGTGGCCGGGCTCACGGCTCCGAAGGGGCGCCGGATGGGCCATGCCGGGGCGATCATCTCGGCGGCCGGCGACAGCGCCGCGGAGAAGGCCGAGATCATGCGCTCCTACGGCCTCACCGTGGCGCCCGATCCCGGCTCGTTCGGCCAGACCGTGGCCGACGTGCTCGCCCGGGCGGCTTGAAATCTTCCCTCCCCCTTGCGGGGAGGGACCGAGGGTGGGCGTGGTGCAGAAGGGACCGGATCGCTGGATCCTGCGCCACCCCCACCCCTACCCCTCCCCGCAAGGGGGAGGGGAGCGCACCGCGCTCAAGGTGGCTCCATGACCCGTACCCTTCACGCATCCCCCGGCCTCGCCGAGGCCAGCGCCTTCGCGCCGCCGGTGATCACCGGCACGTCGGCCGAGCAGGCCCTGGACATCCTGTTCCAGGCTCTGCTCGACGTCGCGCGGCGGCACGACCCGGATCTCGAGGCGGTGCTGCATGGCACGGCCGACATCTCCCGCTTCTCGCCGGAGATGCTGGCGCGCGCCCTCCAGGTGCAGGGCATCTGGTTCCACCTCATCTCGATCGCCGAGCAGAACGCGGCCATGCGCCGGCGCCGCCACGTCGAGCGCACCGAGGGGCGGGCCGCGTTAAGCGGATCGTTCGCGAAGGTGTTCGCCGACGCCCGCGCCAAGGGGATCCAGCCGGCGCAGATCCAGGCGCTGCTCTCCGACCTGCGCATTCGGCCGACGCTGACCGCACACCCGACCGAGGGCAAGCGGGTGACCGTGCTGGAGAAGTTCCGGCGGATCTACCTGGTGCTGCGCGAGCTGGAGATGCCGCGCTGGACCGACCGCGAGCGCAACGGGCTCATGAACGAGCTGCGCGACCAGATCGAGCTGGTCTGGATGACCGGCGAGCTGCACCTGGAGAAGGCCACCGTCGAGCGGGAGGTCGCCTGGGGGCTGCACTTCTTCGACGAGACCCTGTTCGAGATGCTGCCCGAGACCATGGACACGCTCGAAGAGTCCCTGGCCGAGGCCTATCCCGGCACGCCGTTCAAGGTGCCGCCGTTCTTCCAATTCGGCTCGTGGATCGGCGGTGACCGGGACGGAAATCCCTACGTCACGGCCGCGGTCACCCGGCAGGCCCTGCACCGCAACGCGCTCGCCTCGCTCAACCGCTACCGGGACGGCGTGCGCGAGCTCGGCCGGACGCTCTCGCTCACCGAGCGCTCGCTGCCGCTGCCGGAGACGTTCCGCCAGGAACTCGACCGGCAGCTCGCGGAGAGCGGGCAGGCCCGGGCCATCGCCCGGCGCAATCCCGGCGAGCCGTACCGCCAGTATCTCACCTGCGTCCTGCGCAAGCTCGACGCGACCATCGCCCGCAACGAGGGCCAGCACCCGTCCGGCCCCGATTACGCCAGCGCCGATGGCCTGATCGAGGACCTGCGCACCCTTGAGCGTGGTCTGGAGGATGCGAAGTGCGGCGCGCTCGGCCGCGATCTGGTCCGACCGGTCCGGCGCATGGTCGAGATCTTCCGCTTCTCCACGGTCCGGCTCGACCTGCGCGAGAACACCACCCGGACCACCGAGACGCTCCAGGCGCTCTGGCGCCAGCGCAATGGCGAGGGCGAGCCCCCGGCGCTCGGCTCGGCGGCGTGGCGGCACTGGCTCGACGCCGAGCTGGTCCGGCCCCGGGATCCGGAACGCTCCTTCGAGAACCTCCCCGACGCCGCCCGCGAGACGCTGGCGACCTTCGCGCTGGTTGCCGAGATGCGCGAGACCCTCGACCGGGAGGCGTTCGGCGCCTTCGTCCTGTCGATGACCCGCTCGGTGGAGGATGTCCTCGGCGCCTACCTGCTCGCCAAGGAGGCCGGCGTGTTCCTCGACGCGGCCGGCCCCGACATCCGCCCGGAGATCTGCCCCCTGGCGATCGTGCCGCTGTTCGAGACGATCGACGACCTGCGGGCCGCCCCGGCCATCATGCGCGAGCTCCTGAGCGTGCCGGTGGTGCGCCGCTCGACCCGCTGGCAGGGCGGGGTGCAGGAGGTGATGATTGGCTATTCCGACTCCAACAAGGATGGCGGCTTCGTCGCCGCCAACTGGGAGCTGTACAAGGCGCAGAGCAAGCTGACCCGGCTCGGCCAGGAGCTCGGCGTCGGCATCGCGTTCTTCCACGGGCGCGGCGGTTCGGTGAGCCGGGGCGGCGTGCCGACCCACCGGGGCATCATGGCCCAGCCGCCGGGCTCGATCCGCGGGCGGTTCCGCACCACCGAGCAGGGCGAGGTCGTCTCCTTCAAATACGCCAACCGCGGCACCGCCGCCTACCAGATGGAGCTGCTCGCCGCCTCGGTGTTCGAGCACGCCCTGGCGGGCGACGGCGAGCGGGCTAGCGTCGGCCACGACGACGCCCTGGAGGCGCTCGCCGGCGCCTCGCGGGCCGCCTATGTCCGGCTGCTCCAGACCGACGGCCTGGTCGATTATTTCCAGTCGGCGAGCCCGCTGGACGAGATCGCGCTCCTGAACATCGGCCACCGCCCGGCCGGCCGGTTCGGCGCCCGCTCGCTCTCGGATCTTCGGGCGATCCCCTGGGTGTTCGCCTGGTCGCAGAACCGGCACGTGATCACCGGCTGGTACGGCGTCGGCTCGGGGCTGGCGAGCTTCCTCGACGTGCGCGGCCGAGATGGTGAGGCGACCCTGAAGCGCCTGTTCCAGGAATCCCGCGTGTTCCGCCTCGTTCTCGACGAGGTCGAGAAGACCCTGATGATGGTCGATCTCGACATCGCCCGGGCCTATGCGGGCCTCGTCCCGGACGCGGGCATCCGGGACCGGATCTTCTCGATGATCGAGGCCGAGTACGCGCTGACCCGCGAAATGGTGCTGCGGGTGAGTGGCGGAACCGACCTCGCCGAGCGCTTCCCGCTGTTCCGCGACCGTCTGAAGGGCCGGCTGTCGACCATCAATCAGGTCGGCCGCGAGCAGGTCGAGCTGCTGGCCCGCTACCGCGCGGAGACCGACGAGGACCGGCGCGAGGCGGTGAAATCGGCTCTGCTGCTGTCGATCAACTGCATCGCGGTCGGCTTCGGCTCGACCGGGTGAGGCGCGGCGCCCTGTCGGTGCCCCGCATCTGACCCATCTTGTTCCCGGAGGGCGATCCCCACGCACCCCGGCGGCATCAGAACCGTTACCAGGAGAGAGAAACACCCATGAGCTTCACCCTGATCCAGCAGGCCAAGCCGCGCCTGCATCGCTCCGAACTCGCCGTTCCGGGTTCCAACCCGACCTTCATGGAGAAGTCGGCGTCTTCTGCTGCCGACGTGATCTTCCTCGACCTCGAGGACGCGGTCGCTCCCGACGACAAGGAGAAGGCCCGCACCAACATCATCCAGGCGTTGAACGACCTGGATTGGGGCAACAAGACCATGATGATCCGCATCAACGGTCTCGACACCCACTACATGTACCGCGACGTGGTCGACATCGTCGAAGCCTGTCCGCGGCTCGACATGGTTCTGATCCCCAAGGTCGGCGTCCCGGCCGACGTCTACGCGATCGACGTGCTGGTCACCCAGATCGAGCAGGCCAAGAAGCGTGAGAAGCAGATCGGCTTCGAGGTGCTGATCGAGACCGCCCTCGGCATGGCCAATGTCGAGGCGATCGCCCAGTCGTCGAAGCGCCTGGAGGCGATGTCCTTCGGCGTGGCCGACTACGCCGCCTCGACCCGCGCCCGCTCGACGGTGATCGGCGGCGTGAACCCGGACTTCTCGGTGCTCACCGACAAGGACGAGGCCGGCAATCGCCAGACCCATTGGCAGGATCCGTGGCTGTTCGCCCAGAACCGCATGCTGGTGGCCTGCCGCGCCTACGGCCTGCGCCCGATCGACGGCCCGTTCGGCGACTTCTCGGATCCGGACGGCTACCGCTCGGCGGCCAAGCGCTGCGCGGCGCTCGGCTTCGAGGGCAAGTGGGCGATCCATCCCTCGCAGATCGATCTCGCCAACGAGGTGTTCACACCGTCCGAGGCCGAGGTCACCAAGGCCCGTCGCATCCTGGAGGCCATGCAGGAGGCCGCCAAGGCCGGTCGCGGCGCCGTTTCCCTCGACGGCCGCCTGATCGACATCGCGTCGATCCGCATGGCCGAGGCGCTGATCGAGAAGGCCAACGCCATGAAGGCGTGAGGGGGCTCGCTCTCCCTGCGGGGCGGGCGGCCCAAATGTGCGTCGCGGCCGGGATCACCGGCCGCGACGCAATCGCTTTAGAACGGACGTGCGTCCGGCAGGCGCGCCGCAGTCATCTCGGCCGGAGTCGGATCGCGGTGGATTACGATACCGTTCGACCGATCCGACGCGATCAGGCCGAGGCGAGCGAACCCGTCGAGCCATCCATCCATCGGCCAGAAGCCGTGGCGTGCGTGGAAACGGGCGGCGTTGGCGACGATATCGCGGAAATGTTGGAGCGGCGGGTCGTAGCTCGCATGGTGCTGGTGGTAGGCCCGTGGGCCGCCGAGGAACAGGATCGGCACGCCGGCTGTGTCCGCCCGGAACGCCAGGTCGGTATCCTCGGCCCCGTAGCCGGAGAAGGACTCGTCGAAGCCGCCGATCCGGTCGTAGGTCGCGGCCCGCACCGCGAAGGCGAGGGACCAGAACAGGCCGGGCTGCGGCGCCGGGGCCACCAAGCCGGGGGGCGGGAAGGCACGCACCGGGTGCGGATGTCCGAGCTGGTCGAGCATGGCCTCCTCCCAGCCATCCTGGACGGCGCCCGCCGGCAGGTAGCCGATCTCGCAACAGATCAGGGCGTCATGCTCGGCCACCGCCCGCGACAGGCCCGCGACCAGTCCGTAGGACGGTATGCAATCGACATCGAGGAAGACGAGCGTGTCGGTCCGGGCCGCCTGGCGCCCGGCATTGCGCGCCGCCGCAAGAGGCAGGCCGTCCCGCGGGAACGGGACGCGCGCGATCGGGAAGGACAGGTCCGGCAGCGGGGTGTCGTCCCCGCCGATCTCGACGACGATGCAGGCGTCGGGGGGCGTGCCGCGCTCCAGCCCTTCTAGCAGCCGCGCGAGATGGGGGCCACGACCCTTGTTGAGGGTGATGACCGTGGTGCTCACCGGGACGCTCCAGCGCGCAGCACGTCGAGCCGATACTTGTCGGTCCGGTCCTGGTGCATCAGGCCCGCGAACGAGGCGGCCTGCGCAATGAAGCTCTCGGCAGCTTGGTCGCCCGATTGCGGATAGTCGGTCTCGCCGATCCAGTGGACCAGTACCAGATCGCCGCCGGGTTCGATCGCGCCGCCGACGCGCCGGACCACCTCGGCAAGATCGCGCGGGTCCAGGAAGTACAGGAATTCGGACAGCACGATCAGGTCGAACAGACCCTCCGGCCAGTTCGCCGGAACGGCGCCCTGGCGGATCTCGACCGTTGGTTGGTCGGCGTTGCGGGCTCGGGCGGCCTCCACGGCGGCCGGGATCAGGTCGCTCGCCAGCAGGCGGTCGCAGCGCTCGGACAGGGCGCGGGTGAACACCCCGATCGCGCAGGCCGGCTCGAAGGCGGCGCGGTAGCGCGGCCGCGGCAGGCAGGCCAGTGTCGCCGCGTACTTGTCGCGCTCGTACGTCGAGGTTGTGAATTGCCAGGGATCCGTATCGCTGGCGTAGATACCGGCGAAGTAATCGCTCGGGAGAGTCTCCGTCGCTCGGCTCATGTGTGGATCCTGACGAAGCGCTCGTAGGGGCCGCAGAGCCGGTCGATCATCGCGGGCTCCAGCCGAAATCCCGTGGGATCGTCCGAGATCAGATCGGTGGTCTGCGATTCGTGTGCCGCGACCGCCCGGGCCTTGGCCGCGCGGTAGGCGGAGACGTCGAGCCGCAGGCCGTCCGGGGCGGGCCCGACTTCGGTCTCGGGCGGCAGGGTCCAGCCCCAGACCGGGTATTCGTAGATCATCACGCCCGGCATCTGCGGCCGGGCCAGGCCGACGATGGCGGCCGATGCCCTGTGGTCGCAATGCGGATCGTACCGCCAGGTCACGAAGACGGCGCCGGCCTCGCATGCGCTGGCGGCCTGAACGACAGCATGGGCGGCCGCTTCCGCCTCGGGGCCGGCGCTCGGCACATGCGCATCGGGCAGACGCAGGAAGATCACGGATTCCGCAGCCAGGCCGAGGATCGATACGGCCCGGAGCGTCTCAGCTTCCCGCAGGGCGCGCAGCTTATCCGACGGGTACAGCTGGGAATGGGTGTGCGAGCCGCAACCGTCGCTGACCACCACCAGGCGTACGTCCCGCTCGGCGGCGCGGGCCGCCGCGATCAGGCCGCCGCAGCCCAGGCTCTCGTCGTCAGGATGCGGCGCCACCACCACGACGCCGCCCCGTTCCACCAGGGTGCCGAGATCCGCCTCGGGCAGCGCGTCGGCAGCCGCCAGGAAGGTATCGGCCCGCATCAGCGTGCCCCCGTCCAGGCTTGCGCGCCGGCGCAGATCGAGCGGTTGTGGAGAAGGGTCACGGATCGCTCCTGGAACGACGGGCAGATCGAGCCTCCCGGATATCGGCTCCGGCGGCTGAACGCGTCATGACCGAGGCCGTCCGACAGAGGCCCTACCGATCGTTCTCGGTCGTCAGGGCACCGAGCCGGACGCCCTCGTCGGCCTTGGACCCAGCAGCCAGGTGGACGCCGGAATTGGGTGCATCGTCGAACGCCGCGCCCGCGGTGCAGAGGGCGCTGCGCAGGGCTTCGATCTGCCCGCTCGGCGGGTCGCCGTAGCCGCTCTCGAAGTCGCGCACGAATTGCTCGTCGAGGCCGACCTTTCCGGCAAGGTCCGCCTCGGACCATCCGAGCAGTCCCCGTGCCGCCCGCGACTGTGCTGGGCTCATCGCGGGCGCACCCGCACCGGCCTGGCCGCCCTCGTCCGATCCTGCCACGTTGTCCTCCATCCCGTGCAATCATCGACAACGATATCCGCCGCGGATCGTTTCCGGGCGCCCGACAATGTGCCGCGACCATAATTGTGCTGAATTTCAATCGCATCCGCGGGGGCGTATGGGTTCGGGGCGGCCGCGACGCACGAATCGTGGGCGTCGGGCCGGTATCTGCCGTAGGCGGTGCATCCCCCGGATGGACGATGAGCTGAGCGCCGTGCGCGCGCGTTTGAGGGGCAGAACGATGAGAGCGGTGCTGATCGCCACCTTGGCCTGTGCCGTGTTGGCCGTGGACCTGACCGCAGCGACGCAGGCCCAGGCCCAGATGGGCGGCGCGCCCACGGGCTTCGGCCGCGGCAACCGCCGCCCCGGCGGCGAAGAAGAGAAGAAGCCGCAATACGTGCCGGGCACGAAGGCGAGCGAGAAGATCTTCCCGCTCGACTCGACCTGGACGGCCGTGAGCCTCAACGGCAAGCCGTTCACGGGGGGCGACCGGCCGAGCTTCATCATCGACAAGCAGTACCGCGCTCGCGGCTACGGCGGCTGCAACACTTTCGCGGCGACCGCCTTCCCGCTGAAGGATCAGCACCTCGCGGTCGGTCCGCTCGCCCTCACGAAGAAGAGCTGCGACAAGGGCCTCGCGGCCTCAGAGCAAGCCTTCTTCGTCGCCCTGCGCACAGCAGCCGTGTGGGATCTCGTCGGTTCCCAACTCGTGCTGAAGAGCCCGAATGGCGAGCTGAAGTTCGACCGGGCGCTCTGAGACCTGCTCCGGCGCACCGGCCCCTGCTTTAAGGACGGGTTCACCACGCCACGCGAACCCGTCTGCGGATTCAGACGCTCTTGAGGGCCGCCGGCCTTTTCTCCTCGGGCATCGAGGAGGCGCTGATGGCCATCGGAATCGATTTCGGGCGCGGAGAACCTTTGCGCCCCAGTGTATCGTGGCCGTCACGCTTCACGGCGCCGCCTGCGTTTCATGCTCTCGCACTCTGGCTCGCCGCCGCCGTGCCGGCCGCAGCAACGCTGCTGCTGATCGCGCGGCTGGCCGGCTGACGATCAGGCGGCGGATGGCGACACGCTCACTCCGAATCGGGCGCGTCCCGATCCTCGTCTTCGTCGGACGACACGGTCCGGTCGGTGGAATCGTGACCGTGGGACAGCACCGGCGGAAACAGCGCCGCCAGTCCGACAGCGACCCCGTACAGAATAGGATCGGCGTTCAAGCCCATAGGGGGCGGGTTCAGATCGTCTTTGATCATCTTCATAGCTTCCGGTCTCGCGCCAGTGCGAGCAACGGTCCGCAATGAGGTGCTTGCTTTTGAGCCGTTGGAGCATGTTCAATGCTGCGCCCCGCGTTTTGTTGCCGCAGGACGGAGGCTTTTTTCTCACATAGATCTATCGATCCGTCGCCGAGGCTGCGTCGGATCATGCCGTGGCCTCAGCTCCGCCGCCGGAGGACCGGCCCGGGCACCGCGCCCGGGATTCGGCAGGCGGCCGGCACCACGCTCAGGATCACAGCGCTCGGGCAGCGCGCCCGGCAGGTTTCGGCCGCTTCGATCTGATCGCCCCCGCAGGTAGCCGCAAAGCAGAAGGTTGCCAGATCCTCACAGGTGGCCCGAAAGCCCGCGGGCCGGACGCCCTCGTGCCAATCCGCCGCCGCGGCCGCTTGCGCCAGTAGCAGGCCCGCGAGGCCGATCGTTGCCGTGATCCGTTTCACGCCTGCGCCTCGCATCCGATCGAGCGGGCAGCCTAGCATTGGCAGGCGGGACGGACCTGTGCCATTCCGGCGACAGGCGATGCCCATCGTCGGCCTCGATGCCGACGGATCAGCCTCCGGGACGGAAGCCAGCCATGCCGCTCTACGCCCTCGACGACCACGCGCCGCAGCTTGCCGATCCCACCCGGGTCTGGATCGCCCCGGACGCCCAGGTGATCGGCCAAATCTATCTTGGCCTCGATGTCGGCATCTGGTTCGGCGCAGCTTTGCGCGGCGACAACGAGCCGATCCGGATCGGTGACCGCACCAACGTGCAGGAAGGCGTGATCATGCATGTCGATCCCGGCTTTCCGCTGGTGATCGGTACCGACGTTACGGTGGGCCACGGCGCCATCGTCCATGGCTGCACGATCGGTGATGGCAGTCTCGTCGGCATGGGTGCGACGGTGCTGAACGGCGCCAGGGTCGGCCGGGGCTGCCTGATCGGCGCCAACGCGCTGGTCACCGAGGGCAAGGAATTTCCGGATCACAGCCTGATCGTCGGCGCTCCGGCCAAGGCCGTGCGCACCCTCGATGCCGAGGCGGTGGAGGGCCTGCGCCAGGCGGCCCTGCGCTATGTCGAGAACGCCCGTCGCTACAAGGCCGGCCTGCGTCGCATCGACGGATGATTGCGGCAGGCCGCTCCGAGCGGGAGCGGCCTGCGAGGAACGATTACTTCTTGGCCTTCGCCCGCTCGATCGCTTCCTCGATCAGCCGGTGGGCCTCTTCCTTGTCGCCCCAGCGGACGAACTTCACCCACTTCCCGGGCTCCAGATCCTTGTAGTGCTCGAAGAAGTGCTGGATCTGCTGGATCGTGATGTCGGGCAGGTCGGTGTAGTTCTCGACCCGATCGTAGCGCTTGGTCAGGTGGCGCGAGGGCACCGCGATGACCTTCTCGTCCTCGCCGCCCTCGTCCTGCATCACCATCACGCCGACGGGGCGCGCGCTGATGATCGCGCCGGGCAGCACCGCGCGGGTGTTGGCCACCAGCACGTCGCAGGGATCGCCGTCGCCCGACAGGGTATGCGGGATGAAGCCGTAGTTCCCGGGGTAGAACATCGGCGTATAGAGGAACCGGTCGACGACCAGCGCGCCGGATTCCTTGTCCATCTCGTACTTGATCGGTTCGCCGCCGAGCGGCACCTCGATAATGACGTTGACGTCGTGCGGGGGCTTCTTGCCGAGCGGGATGGCGTCGATGTTCATGGCGTATCGCTTCCGGGATGCGGTCTGCACCGCTTCCCGGACCTCTTAGATGCCTGGCCGGGCGATGCAAATCAGTATCGGCGCGAGGCCGGCGACGAGTCCCAAGAAACGTTAGCTGAACAGGTATCCGACCTTGGGAAGCGCCACCCCCGCGACCCGGTCCAGCACCCGCGGTCCGGCTTTGCCGCCGAGACCCTCGTAGAACGCGCCGGCACGGGCGTTGTCCTCCAGGCTCCAGACGCCGAGCTGGGTGAGGCCGTGGTCGGCGAGGTCGTTGCGGACCGCCTTGAACAGGCGGCGTCCGAGGCCGACGCCCTGATATTCCGGCAGCAGGTAGAGCTCGTCGATCTCCGCCTCGGTGCCGAGCGCCCGGCTGCGGGTGCGCCCGTAGGCGGCGTAGCCGACCACCCGCTCCCCGGTCTCGACCAGGGCAATCGGGCGGCCGCGGCGCAGGGCGCTGCGCCACCAGGCCCGGTCGCGACCCGCGATCAGCCGCTCCAGAGCCACCCCGGGGATGATGCCGCGATAGGCCTCGCGCCACGACGCATCGAACACCGTCGACAGGCTGCCGAGATCGGCTTCGCGAGCCCGGCGGATGCTCGTGGTGCGCGTGCTCATGGGCTTCCGGCCTCCCCCGTCGACCGTCGGATAACCCGTGCGGCCCGCCCAGGTTCGATCCCGATCCAGGCAGAGTGGAGGCAAGATCGGCGCCGGTTTTTTGGGACCTCTCCGTTGGTCGGCGGTACAGCGGCCTGGCTGCCGGTTCGATAGGCGAATTGCCGGGCTTCCGGGGGGCTGTTAGAGCCGGCTCCCGATTCCGCGGCAGCCCCGATCGTGTTCAACCGCTTCCTCAAGCCCGAGACGCGCTACGCGCGCCGCATGGCCCGGATCGCCCGCTTCGAGCGGCCGATCGCCGGCCCCGGCGACCGGCTGAAGGCCTGGGCGAACATGCTGCTGATCGATCACGGCGTGTTCCGGTTGGCTTACCTCAACCGCCACCGGGTCGGCTCGGGTCGGCTCTGGCGCTCGGCCCAGCCCGGGCCGCACCAGCTCGCGCGCTTCCGGGCCGAGGGTGTGCGCACCATCATCTCCCTGCGCGGCGGGCGCGAGCACGGCTCCTGGCCGCTGCAGCGGGAGGCTTGCGAGCGCCATGGGCTCACCCTGGTCGAGTTCGTGTTGCGCTCCCGGGAGGCCCCGGACCGGGAGACCCTGTTGCGCGCCAAGGACTTCTTCGCTGGCATCCAGTACCCGGCGGTAATGCACTGCAAGTCGGGCGCCGACCGGGCCGGGCTCGCCTCGGCCCTCTACCTGATCCTGCACGAGAACCGCCCGGTGGCCGAGGCCGCCCGCCAGCTCTCGGCCCGCTACGGCCATCTTCGCTTCGCCAAGACCGGCATCCTCGACGCCTTCTTCGCGCGCTACCGCGCGGAGGGCGAGGCCAAGGGCATCGATTTCCTGACCTGGGTCGAGACGATCTACGACCCGGAGGCGCTCAAGCGGGATTTTCGGCCAGGGTTCTGGTCGGATTTCGCGGCCGACAGGGTGTTGCGGCGGGAGTGATTTTTGCTACCGCCGCTTCTCCTGCGCCGTCACGTAGCTCTTGAGCACCGCGTTGATCCGAGACTGATAACCCTTTCCGGCGCTCCGGAAATGCCGCAGCACGTCCGCGTCGAGGCGCAGCGTGATCTGTTGCTTCGTCGCGACGGACGCCGGCGAGGCCTCGTCCCAGAAACCCGGCGGAATCAGGCCGGCATCGGGATCTGCAGCGGCGCGTCGCTCGATCTCGGCATCGTCCAGGGCCTTGAAGGCCGGGCTCAACGGGTCCGCCGCGGGCATGTCAGCAAAGCCTTCATACCGGACGGTCGCTGCCCGCTCTCGAACGCGCTTCGGCGTAGACTTTCCTGTCATGGCGGCTCGCCTTCCATGCCGAGATGATGCGGATGGCGCCGTCACGTTGAACATACACCACCCGCAACACCGCCCCGTCGTACAGGCCCAAGCGGATGAACCGGCGTTCGCCATAGTCGCGTCGCAGGTCTTCGCGCGTCAGCCGAAAGCCGCGGAAGATCTCGGCAGCCTGTCGGAATCCGATCAGATGCTTGGCCTGATTGGCTGCATCCTTCTCGGTATCCCATTGAAAGCCCAGGGCGAAGCGTAGTTACGGATTGTCGTTACCGCAAGGTGCGATGACAGGCCTGAACTGCGAAGCCCGCTACTCCGCCGCCGGCCGCGCGGCCTCGCGGAACGGATGGGCCGGGTAGGTCCCGACCACCCTGAGTTCGCGGGAGAAATAGCCGAGTTCGTCCAGCGCCCGGGCGAGGCCCGGATCCTCGGGATGGCCGTCCACCTCCGCGTAGAACTGCGTGGCGGTGAACTCGCCGTCCATCATGTAGCTCTCGAGCTTGGACATGTTGACGCCGTTGGTCGCGAAGCCGCCGAGCGCCTTGTAGAGGGCCGCCGGGATGTTGCGGACCCGGAACACGAAGCTGGTCACGCACGGGCCGCTGCCGGGCTCCACCGGCGCGGGCTCGGGGGAGAACACCACGAAGCGGGTGGTGTTGTGCGCCTCATCCTCGACGTCACGCTCTAGGATGTCGAGGCCGTAGACCTCGGCGGCCAAAGCGGGCGCTAGGGCCGCCCGGCTCGGGTCGCCGATCTCCGCGACCTCGCGCGCCGCCCCGGCGGTGTCGCCGGCGACCACGGCCTTCACGCCCAGCCGACGGACGATCCGCCGGCACTGGCCGAGCGCATGGACGTGGCTGTGCACGGTGCGCACGGTCTCCAGGGCGGTGCCCGGCAGGACCATCAGCTGGAAATGGATCGGCAGGAAGTGCTCGGCCACGATGTGCAGGGGCGAGGTCGGGATCAGGTGGTGGATATCGGCCACCCGGCCCGCGATCGAGTTCTCGATCGGAATCATCGCCCGCTGAGCCCGACCTTCCGTGACCGCCGCGAAGGCGTCCTCGAAGGTGGCGCAGGGCAGGGGCGTCCAATCCGGAAACGCCTCGGCGCAGATGATGTGCGAGTTGGCCCCGGGCTCACCCTGGTACGAGATGGTGCGGTCTGTCATCGGGAATGCGGTTCAGTTCAGGCGGCGGGCCTGGAGCAGGGCGCGGGCGCGCTCCAGGTCGGCGGGGGTGTCGACGCCGAGCGGTAGGTCGTCGACGATGACGGCATCGATGCGCATGCCGGCCTCCAGCGCGCGCAGCTGCTCGAGCTTCTCCCGGGTCTCCAATTCCCCCGGGGGCAGGGCGACGAAGCGGGTGAGCGCCGTGCGGCGATAGGCATAGAGGCCGATATGGTGCCAGAGCGGACCCTCGCCCCAGGGGGCGCGGGCGCGGGTGAAGTAGAGCGCACGCAGGCGGCCCGGGCCCACCTGATGGCCCACGAGCTTGACCACGTTGGGATTGTCGGCCTCGTGGGCGTCGCTGATCGGCGCGCACAGCGTGACGATGTCGACCGTCCTGTCGGAAAGCGGGCCGATCGAGGCGCCGATGATCGCCGGGTCGATGGTCGGCAAGTCGCCCTGCACGTTGACCACGACATCGTGGCGCCCCTCCGGATCGACGGTGTCCAGCGCCTCGGCGAGGCGGTCCGAGCCGGACGGGTGGTCGGCCCGGGTCATCACCGCGATGCCGCCGGCGGCCTCGACGACTTGGGCGATCTCGGCCGTGTCGGTCGCCACCACCACGGGGCCGATCCCGGCCTCCATGGCCCGGCGCCAGACATGGACGATCATCGCTTCGCCGGCGATCTCGGCCAGCGGCTTGTTCGGCAGGCGCGTCGCGGCAAGGCGGGCCGGGATCAGCACGAGGGGATCGGACATGAGGGGCTCGGACCAGAGGCAGAGGCGTCCGCCAGCAAAGCGCGGCTGCTTAACAGGCCTTCCCGCCGTTGTCGTCCCTCGGGCGCCACGGGCGCCGCATCGCGCAAACCGGAAAAATGATGCCATCGGGTGACAAGCTGGGCGATTTGCCTCGACCCTTTCGGCCCGCGACAGTGCGGATCCCGGGTGCGGCATTGTCAAGATCGTGCCGAAACGGCTAAGCACCCTTGAAATCTTCCAAGGTCCCGCGTCCCAGCCAGCCGGCGTCGGGCGGGGGCAGATCGAGAGAAGAGCATGAACTCGTTCGAGGTGAACAAGGTCCTCGGCGCCGTCCTCGGCGCCCTGTTGTTCGCGGCCGGATCGGGTTTCGTCGCCGAGCTGATCTACCATCCCAAACCCGCCGGCAAAGCCGGGTACGATCTGCCCGAGCCGGAGCCGCAAACCGCCGCCGCGGCCCCGGAGGCGAAGGTCGAGCCGATCGCCGTGCGGCTCGCCAGCGCCAACGTCGAGAAGGGCGAGGGCGGCACAAAGGCCTGCCGGGCCTGCCACAATTTCGAGAAGGGCGGTCCGAACAAGGTCGGCCCGGATCTATACGGCGTCGTCGAGCGGCCGAAGGGCGGCCATGCCGGCTTCGAGTACTCCGCGGCCCTGAAGGGCAAGGGCGGCACCTGGACTTACGACGACCTGGACGCCTTCCTGACCAGCCCGAAGGGCTACGCCCCCGGTACCAAGATGGCGTATGCCGGCATCACCTCGCCGCAGGAGCGGGCCAACGTCATCGCCTACCTGCGCACGAACGCCGACACCCCCAAGCCGCTGCCCGCCGTCGAGAAGACCGAGGCGAAGCCGGAGGCCGCGCCCGCCGCCGCCAAGCCCGAGGACAAGCCCGCGGCTGCGTCCGAGGAAAAACCCTCCGCCTCCAAGCCGGCCGCCGGCAAGGGGTCTGAGGGCAAGGACAGCCCGGCCAAACCTGCCGATACCAGCACGGCCAAGCCGGTCGAGGAGAAGTCGGCCGGTAGTCCGCGGGCGCCGAGCGAGTCGAGCGACCGCAACGCCCCGACCCCGCCGGCCGGTGCCCATGACGGCGACCAGCAGGGCACGCCGTCCAGCCTGATCCCGGCCGAACCGACGGCCCCGTCCGCCCCGGCCGCCAAGGAGCCGGCGGCCCAGGCCAATCCGGAGGCGGTGGACCGGGCCAGGAACCTCGAGGTCGATGGCCCGACCAAGGATCTGAACGCACCGCTGCCGACCCCGAAGGAGTAGGGGCGGGGGAACTGGTCGGGTTCAGGCCCGACCTTTGCCTTGAGGCGGCCGCGACCCGATGTCAGCCCGGGTCAGACACCGCGAAGGAATCCTCTTGCCCGATCGAAGTCCCGACCCGGCGGGGCGCCGAGCGCCCCTGCCGTTGCTGGTCGCCGTGACCATGACCGGCACGGTGGCGCTGCACATCTTCGTGCCCGCGCTCGCCACCGCCGCCGCGGATCTCGGCACCACGACGGCCGCCGCGCAGCTCACCATCACGGTCTATCTGGTCGGGCTCGCGGGCGGTCAGCTTCTCTACGGCCCGCTCTCGGACCGGTTCGGCAGACGGCCGATCCTGATCGGCGGGCTGGGTCTCTACCTGGCCGGGCTGCTGCTGGCGATCCCGGCCCAGAATATCGGCGTGCTGCTGGTGGCGCGGGTTCTGCAATCGCTCGGGGCCTGCGGCTCCCTGGTGATCGGCCGGGCCATGGTGCGGGACGTCTCCACCCGAGAGGACGCGGCCAGGAAGCTCGCGATCCTCACCACCGCGATGACGCTCACGCCGGCCCTGGCACCGGCGATCGGCGGGGTGGTGAACGAGGCGTTCGGCTGGCGCGCCGTGTTCGTGGTGCTCGCCGGGATCGTCGCTTTGCTCGGCGCCGTGGTGGTGTTCACCCTGCCGGAGACCAACCGGCACAAGGTGGCACTGCCCGGCTTCGGGGCGATCCTGGCGGGCTATGTGCGGCTCGTGAAGGTGCCGGTGTTCCGCGCCTACCTGGTCGCGGGAGCCTGCGGCGGAACCAGCCTCTACGCCTTTCTGGCGGTGGCGCCGTTCCTGCTCGTCGACCGGCTCGGGCGCTCATCGCAGGAGGTGGGGTTCGATTGCCTGATCGTGGTGTTCGGCATGGTCGGGGGCGCGGTAATGGCGAGCCGTCTCGCGAGCCGGGTGCCTATCCGGCAGGCGGCGCGCAGCGGCAATCTTCTCTGCATAGCGTCAGCCCTGGCGTTGTTGCTGGTCGACCGGACCGGAATGCTCGGCGTCGTCAGCCTGATCGTGCCGCTGTTTGCTTACGCGGTCGGGGTCGGCCTGCTCAGCCCCAACGCGGTGGCCGGTCTGATGAACGTCGATCCGCACGCGGCGGGCTCGGCCTCCAGCCTCTACGGCTTCACGCAAATGACCTTCGGGGCTTTGTTCACGGTTGCGGCCTCGGCTTGGCCTGCGACGTCGGCGACCCCCGTGGCCCTGGCGCTGCTCACGGCCGGCTTGATCGCGGCCCTGGCGCTGCGACGGGCGTGATCCGCTCGTGCCGCGCCAGATCGCCCTCGTGCTGCGCGGATGACAGGTTCCGTGCGATCTCTTTGCCGACGATGTGCAGCAGAACCCGGCTCAGCATCTTCATCTGAGGTGTGCCGTGTTCGGTGATGACGGCATGGGCGGCAATACATGCATCTGCTACAGCATCCAGATCAGAGGCCCGATTCATTGCAAATCCAATTTGTAAGATGTTCAAGGGCGGGTTCTCGAATGTAAAAAATTTACATTCAGATCTCTATCTCTTGAATTATTGTATTTTAATTACGGTTTTGCAACCCGATCTACAGTGATAAGATGCATTCGTCGCCGCTGCGACGGGATTTATTGATCGAGACTCCGAAATGGATATGAAGACCCCGAACGCCTTGAATGCGCTGGCACCCGCTCGGACGTCGGGTTGGCTCAATGATCTGGCGGCGGTGCTCGGCTGTTCGACGGATCTCTTCTTCGAAGCCCCCGATGGACCTTCGGTCGGGCACACCGCTCAGCTTCTGCAGATGTGGCTCGCGATCCGAGCCCCCGAGGATCGAAGAGCGGTGTTCGCGTGCGTCCAAGAGATTTTGAAGGCACAAGCCCACGATTCCGCCCGCAGATAGACCGCACCAAATCCAACGTTTGTTATTTATTTGGTCGGCGGTGAGCGATGTTGGAAAGCGTATTTTGTAAAACTTGTACGCTCTTTCCGTAACACTTGCAGGTCTTGCGAAAAACACCACTTGATGCTGATCGCCGGCCACAATTCGGGCGCTGGTGATTGAGGGACGCTCTGTGCTCTTGCCCGTCGCAGGCGAGCACCATGTCCATCCTCCCGCAATCCGGGGTCCGAAATCGCCTTCTCCGTGCGCTTCCACCGGAGGATTTCGCGGCCCTGCAGCCGGCGCTGCGCAGTCAGGACATGGCCCTGCGGCACGTCCTGATCCCCTCCCACACGACGATCGAAACCGTCTTCTTCCCGGAGGCGGGATTCGTCTCGATCACCAACGATGAGCCGAGCGGCCGGGTCGAGATCGGACTGATCGGCCGGGAGGGTCTCGTCGGCGCCGCCCCCATCCTGCTCGACGATGACCGCAGCCCGCACACCCACTTCGTGCAGATGGCCGGTCACATGCTGAGCATCGACGTGGCGGTGCTGCGGAGCGAGGTGGAACGGCGCCCGACCCTACGCCGGCTGCTGCATCGCTTCATCCAGGCGCAGTTCGTCCAGACGGCCCAGACGGCCTTCGCCAATGCGCGGGGCAACACCGCGACCCGCCTCGCCCGATGGTTGCTGATGTGCCACGACCGGATCGACGGCAACCAGATCACCGTCACGCAGGATTTCATGTCGTTCATGCTGGGCGTCGAGCGTCCGGGCGTGACCGCGGCCCTCAGAACCCTGGAGACCGACGGGTTCGTGCGGAAGCGCCGCGGGAGCGTCGAAGTGCTCGATCGCGAGGGGCTGCTCGACTGCGCCGGCGACGGCTACGGCGTTGCGGAAGCCGAATATGTGCGTCTGATCGAGGGGCGTCTCGAGCCACAGGCCTAGAACGGAACCGAAGCGGGGTATTCGACGGGCTCGGCCCTGCTCTCGAAAAGCGCGCGGATCTTTCGAATCCCAGACTCGTCAAACGCCCGTCGTGCTCGACGGGCGCACCGCCTCGACCAGCCCCGACACCCCCTCGCAGAACCCGTCGGCCAATTCCAGCCACAGGAGCCGGGTCGGGTCCACCGGTCCCGGCAGGGTGAGGCGGCCCGGCGGGATCCGGGTGAAGCCGAAGCGGGTGTAATAAGGCGCGTCCCCCACCAGGATCACCAGGCCCTCGCCGGCCTGCCGTGCTGCCTCGACACCCGCGCGGGTCAGGGTGCTGCCGATGCCGCGGCCCGCGAAGCTCGGGTCCACCGCCAGGGGGCCGAGCATGACGAAGGGCACGCTCCCGGTGCGCACCGGACCCATCCGCACCGAACCCACCAGGAAACTGCCGACCGAGGCGGTCACGCCCAGGTCGATCCGCTCCGCCGCACCTTCCCGCAGCCGGTAGGCGGTGCGGGCGAACCGTCCGGGACCGAAGGCCCGTGCCTGGAGGCGCTCGATCGCGGGGTCGTCCTCGGGCCGCTCGGGCCGGATCACGAGGGAGAGTGTGGTCAAGGGCGGGCTCGCAGCTCGGAACCGCCGCCGCGTAGCAGCGGAGGCCTGGGGCGGCAAACTGCCGGCCTACTCCGCCGCCGCGAGCTCGGTTCTCGGTCCCGCCTGCGTCACCCGCAGGAAGCCGAGCGCCGAGAGCCAGATCACCGCGACGCTGGCGGCCGCGATGCCGAGCACCAGGGCGAAGCCGCCGCGGTCGTGCAGGACCGCGATCGCCGGGACCACGAAGCCGCTGGCGGTGAAGCCCACGAAGTAGCGCACGCTGTAGGCCCGGGCCCGGTAGGCCGGGGGCACGTAGCGGGCGATCATCGCGTCGTTGATCACCACCTGGCCGTAGATCGCCGTCATGGCCAGCATCAGCCCGGCGAGCAGCGGCAGGCCGGTGGTGAGCGCCGCGAGCCCGAGCCCAAGGGGCTGCAACACCGAGAGGGTGACGAACAGGGACGGCAGGCTGAACCGGTCGATCAGCCGACCCATGGCGAGTTGCATCAGCGCGCCGAACAGGAAGACCACGGTGGCGAGCGAGCCGATCAGCGCCAGCGGCAGGGCGTGGCCGACGCCCTCGTCGATCACCTTGGGCAGGCTGATCGTGGTCAGGTTGAAGGTGACGCCGCCCGCGAAGATCGCCAGGGCGTACAGGGCCATCAGCGCCCAGGGCCGGCTCACCGTGATCGCGGCCGCGATCCCGGCCTTCTTGCCGCCGGCTTCGCCGTCACCCGGGACCAAGGCCAGGAAGGCGGTCCCGCAGGCGAGGCAGACGAGGCCCGGCACCACGAAGGCCGCCCGCCAGCCGACGGTGGTGGCGAGCAGCGCGGTCACCCCCGAGGCCGAGGCGGCGCCGAGATTGCCCCAGACGCCGTTGACACCGAGGTCCCGCCCGAGCCGGCGGGCATGGGTCACCAGCATGGTCGAGCCGACCGGGTGGTAGATCGCCGAGGCGAGGCCGAGGACGCACAGCCACAGCGCGAAGCTCAACGGGGTCGTGGCGCTTGCCACCCCCAGGCAGGACAGGCCGTAGCCGAAAAAGAACACCGCCAGCATGGTGCGTCGGCCGAACCGATCCGCCAGCCAGCCCATCGGCAGTGAGCACAGGCCGAAGGCGACGAAGGCACCGGTGGCGAGCCCGATCAGCTCGCCGTAACCGAGCCCGGTCTGGGCCGCGATGGCGATGACCGCGGTCGGGTAGATCAGCAGCACGAAATGGTCGAGGGCATGCGCGACGTTGACGAAACGCAGCGTGCGGCGGGACAGGGTTTCGGCATCCATCGCGGCGTATCCTCCAGGATCGACCCTTGATAGCCTGGCCCGATAGAGGCGTCGGGCCGGATATGGATGCGAACGGGCCAAAATTGACGGTTGCGCCGCGGTCGACCGCCGCGTCGGACTATCAGCATGTGCCGCGGCCGGTTGCGGTCGTGCGCAAGCCGCTGCCGGCCGGGAGCGGCACCGGCCTGCATTTCCATATCCGGGCTCAGCTCCTCTATGCGACGGCCGGGCTGATGAGCGCCTCGGCCGAGGACGGCACCTGGGTGGTCCCCGAGGGGCACGCCCTCTGGATCCCGCCGCGCCTGCCGCATGCCACGGTGACCCATGGGCCGGTGGCCTTGTGCACGGCCTATCTCGACCCGGCCGCCGTGGATTCGTTTCCGATGTTCTGCCGTGTGATCGCGGTCTCGCCGCTCCTCGCCGCAGCCTTGACCGCCCTCGCGGAAGAACCGGTTCTGTACGATGAGGCCGGCCGCGGTGGCCACCTCGCCGCCCTGGTGCTCGACGAGATCGGCCGCGCCCCGGAGACGCCGCTCACCCTGCCGCTGCCCCGGGATGCCCGCCTGCGCCGGGTCTGTCTCGGCCTGATCGAGGATCCCGCGGCGGCGGAGGACCTCGACGCCTGGGCCGACCGCGCCGGGGCGAGCCGGCGCACCCTGACTCGCCGGTTCCGAACCGAGACCGGGCTCAGCTTCGGCGATTGGCGGGCGCGGGCCCGGGTGATCCGGGCGCTCGCGCTCGCCGCCGAGGGCGGCCCGCCCGGCGCCGTGGCGGCGGCGGTGGGCTACCGAAGCGCGCAGGCCCTGCGGAGCACGGTGGCCCGGGTGCTGGGCGGCGGTGGACCGCCTTAAACCGCCCGCGGTTCTCAGTCGAACCGGATCAGTTGGTCACTTCGGCTTGGCTTGGCCGCCCGGGCCCCAGCCATGGGCCTGGACCGCCTTGACGATCTTGCCCTGCATCTCGGGCGCCACCGCCTGCATCCATTGCTGCATGCCCGCCAGCTGGATCTGGGCGAGCTGCGGCTGGGCGGCCGCGAGGCGCTTGCCGGTGGGCGTGGCGTAGAAGGCCGCGATCGCCTGCAGGTCGTCCTTGCTCAGGATCGTGGCAAAGCCCCGGGCCTGGATGTCGAGGAGTTCATCGTAATGGTCGGACAGGGTCGGCATCACGACCTCCTGGACCAGCACCTGCGCCTTCTCGGGCTCCTTGATGCCGATCTGCTGCATCATGCCGACCATCGGGGCTGCCATCGAGCCGAGCGTGGCGGCGCGATCCCCCTGCATCTGCGCGACCGTCTCCCGGGCGACCTTCAGCAGAGCCGGATCCGGCGCCGCGGCCGGCGCGGGTTTCGGTGCCGGCTGCGCCAGCACCACGCCGGGCAGCGCGGTTCCGAGACAAAGGCCGACGAGAAGGGTCGAGAGGCGCATGGGTGCTCCGATCGCGATCGCCGTACGATCCTGCGTTGCACGGCCCGGGCAGTGCTACCGGAATCGTGATCGGGATCAATGACGCTGCGGCTTTGATCGTGACAGGCTGGCTTGACGCAGGCGCGCATGCCCCCGGTGCGTCGCGGTTTGGTGGCACGGAGGTCGAGCATCTCCAGAGCCTTGCGCAGGCGACTTCACCCGCGTCCCGGGATCGAAGCCCTGTCGGTCGGGGCGGGAGACGCGAACGACACCAATGAGCCTCCTTGCCTGCTCTGTGTGCGCACGAGGCGATCGTGCACGTTTCAAGCGGTCCACCCGATCTCAGGGCGAGCCTGGGCAGCCCAGGCAAAGGGCGGGACGCTGCCCAACTGCTGGCGGACCGAGATCGGCACGCATGGACGAGGCGTGATCCTGCGCGGCTTCGAGGCCCCCGAGGCGATGGCGGCGGAGCGGTGGTGCGCCCTGATGAACGCCGCGCCGTTCCGCGCGGGCGACGATCACTGCATGGCCCTGACCACGGACAGCAACGCGTCGTTCCCGTTCTTCTCACCGGGACGCGGGACGGCGTGGCCGAGATTCGCGCCGATGTTCCGTCCTCATCACGGCCAAACAGGTGCACCGTCCAACCCGGCGGTTTCCGGCAGACCGCAGATGAGGTTGGCATTCTGCACCGCCTGACCGGCCGCGCCCTTGCCGAGATTGTCGACCACGCCCATCGCGATCACCAAGCTGCGCTCCGGATCGGACGCATAGCTGACGAATGCCAGGTTCGAGCCGGCCGCCCATTTGGTCTGCGGCGGCGCATCGGTCACGCGGACGAACGCCCGTTCGGCATAGAAGCGCCGGGCGGCGTTCAGGCATTGGCGCGTGGTGGCTTGGCCGCGGCAGTAGATCGTGACGAGGACGCCGCGGGTCATCGGCACCAGATGCGGTGTGAAGACCAGCCCGGCCGCGCTGCCGCCGTTCAGCCGCTCGATCGTCGTGGCGATCTCGGGCATGTGGACGTGCTTGAGCAGGCCGTAGGGCACGAGGTTCTCGTTGCTCTCGGCATAGCCGAACCGGCTGTCGGCACCGCCCCGGCCGGCACCGGAAATGCCGGTCTTGGCATCGACGACGATCTGACCGGGTTCGATCAGCTTGTCGGCCAGCAGCGGCGCCAATGCGGTCAGCGTCGCCGCGGGGAAGCAGCCGGGGTTGGCGATGCGGCTCTGACCCTTGATCTGGCTCGGCCAGACGTCGGCCAAGCCGTACGCCCAACCCGCGACGTAGCGGTGGTCGCCGCCGATATCGACGATCTTCACGTCCTGGGAGACGCGTGCCAGCGCCTCGGCCGAAGTGCCCGTGGGCAGCGATGCGAACAGCACGTCGAGGTTCGGCAGGGTCTCCGGATCCCACTTCTCGATCACCAGTTCGGCCAGCTTGGCCGGCACACCGGGGAAGCGCTCCACCAGACGGCTGCCGGCGCTGCCCTCTCCCGCGGCGTAGATCAGCTCGAAAGACGGGTGGTTCGCGATCAGGCGCATCGCCTCGCCGCCGCCAAAACCGCTGATCCCGACAATGCCGACGCGGAGGCTCATAGGGGTGTCCTTCTGGGGTTCGGGCAAAAGAAAACCCCCGGAGCCGAGGGCTGCGGAGGTTCAGGAACGCGGGCCGGAGCCGCTCCGGCGGGTGGGACCTACGGCGAGGCCGTCACCACGCGGACGGGCGCTGATCGACGCGCAGCCCGAGGAGCCGCCGCTTGGGTGCAGCGGCGTCGGCGTCGGTCACATAATGGCTGATTCCTGATCATGTCCCGCGATAGTGTCGCGACCCCTATTCGTCGTCAAGCGGTGTCTCCGCCGACCATCCGAGCCGACATCGAAGGGCGGCCGCCATCCGACCGCCTTTCGAGAAGCTGGGCGACGGTCGCGATGCCCGGCATGGGTTGGAACCCTCCGGCATCCGGACCCCGCGGTCGTCGCTTCCCACCGTCAGGTCGCCCGGGCGGAAAAGTCGATCCGCGGATCGATCCAGACGTAGATCAGGTCCGAGAGCAGGTTCACCGCCAGCCCGAGCAGGGAGAAGATGTAGAGGGTCGCGAAGACCACCGGGTAATCGCGACCGACGATCGCCCGGAACGACAATTCGCCGAGCCCGTCGAGAGAAAAGATCGTCTCGATCAGCAGCGAGCCGGTGAAGAAGGCCGAGATGAAGGCCCCGGGGAAGCCGGCGATCACGATCAGCATGGCGTTGCGGAAGACGTGGCCGTAGAGCACCCGGCGCTCGGACAGGCCCTTCATCCGGGCGGTCAGGACGTATTGCTTGCGGATCTCGTCGAGAAACGAGTTCTTGGTCAGCAGGGTCGAGGTGGCGAAGGCGCCGATCACCAGGGCGGTGAGCGGCAGCACCATGTGCCAGGCATAGTCGGTGAGCTTGTGCCAGGTGGAGAAGCTCTCCCAGCCCTCGCTGGTGAGGCCGCGCAGCGGGAACCACTGGTAGAACGAGCCGCCTGCGAACAGGATGATCAGCATCAGCCCGAACATGAAGCCCGGGATCGCGTAGCCGATGATCACCACGAAGGAGGTCCAGCGGTCGAAGCGCTCGCCGTCCTTGACGGCCTTGCGGATGCCCAGCGGGATCGAGATCGCGTAGGACAGCAGCGTCATCCACAGGCCGAGCGAGATCGAGACCGGCAGGCGCTCCTGGATCAGCTGGATCACGGTGACATCGCGGAAGTAGCTGCGGCCGAAATCGAACCGGGCGTAGTCCCAGAGCATCTTTGCGAAGCGCTCGGGAGCCGGCTTGTCGAAGCCGAACTGCTTCTCCAGCTTGGCGATGAAGTCGGGGCTCAACCCTTGCGCGCCGCGATAGCGGGAATTGCCCTCGCCGCCCCCTGCCGACCGGCCGCCGCCGCCGAGATCGCCGGTCCCGCCGGTGACCCGCGACAGGGCGCCGTCGCCCTGGCCCTTCATCTGCGAGAGCACCCGCTCCACCGGGCCGCCGGGGGCGAATTGCACGATGGTGAAGGTGATCAGCATGATCCCGAACAGGGTCGGGATCATCAGGCCGATGCGGCGCAGGATGTAGCCAAGCATGATCGTCCTAGTCCCGCCCGATCCGCTTGGCTTTGTCGGCCTCGTACCACCAGGTGCCGGGGGCGCCGAGATCGTATTTGGGCGGGTTCGCCGGGCGGCCGTAGAGGTCCCACAGGGCGAGGCGGTGCGCGCCGGAATACCACATCGGCACCCAGAGGCGCTGGGCCCGCAGCACCCGGTCGAGGGTCCGGCACGCCGTGGTCAGCGCGGCCCGGGACTGGGCATCGGCGATGACGGTGAGCAGCGCGTCGATGACCGGATCGGCGACGCCCGAGAGGTTGTTGGAGCCCGGGGTGCTGGCAGCCTTGGAGCCGTAGAGTTCGCGCAGCTCCGCGCCCGGGGTGACGCCGCCGGCGAAGCGGCGAGACGTGACGTCGAAGTCGAAATCGTTGACCCGGGCTTGGTACTGCGACGGGTCGACGGTGCGGTGGGTCGCCTTGATCCCGAGCAGCCCGAGATTGCGGATGAACGGCTGGGTCACCGCCTGAAAGACGGGGTCGTCGTCCAGGAACTCGATGTCCAGGGGCTGGCCGCCCGGCAGGAGGAGGCCGCCGCCCTGGCGGGTGCAGCCGGCCTCGCGCAGCAGCGCGTCGGCGCGCTTGAGTAGCGCCCGGTCCTGGCCGGACCCGTCCGAGACGGGGGGCGTCCAGGCCTCGGCGAACACCTCCGGGGGCAGGTCCTTGAACAGCTCCAGTAAGGCCAGCTCCTCGGCCGAGGGCTTGCCAGTGGCCTTGAGGTCGGAATTCTCGAAGAACGAGGCGGTGCGGGTGTAGGCGCCGTACATCAAGTTGCGGTTCGACCATTCGAAGTCGAAGCACAAGCCGATCGCCTCGCGGACCCGCGGGTCGCGGAACGGTGCGCGGCGGGTGTTGATCCACCAGCCCTGCGTACCGCTGGGCCGCGCATCCGGCACGGTCTGGCGGATCACGCGGCCCTCGGTGGCGGCGGGGAAGTCGTAGCCGGTGGCCCAGACCCGGGCGGTGAACTCCTCGCGGACCGTGAAGGCGCCGCTCTTGAACGCCTCGAAGGCCACGGTGCGATCGCGAAAATACTCGTAGCGGATCGCGTCGAAATTGTTCTGCCCGGCGGTCACGGCGAGGTCCGCCGCCCAGTAATCCGGCACCCGGTCCAGCCCGATGGAGCGGCCGGGATCGACCGCGCCGACCCGGTAGGGACCGGAGCCCAGCGGCGCCTCGAGGCTCGACGCCTCGAAGTCGCGGGCGCCGTAATAGGCCGCGGAAAAGATCGGCAGCTGGGCCACGAACACCGCCGCGTCCCGGGCGCGGCCCTCCGCGAAGGTGACGACCAGGGTGTCGTCGCCCTCGGCCCGGGCGTCGGTCATCGGCCGGATCACCTCGGAAATCGAGGGGTGTCCCTTGTCGCGCAGGAGCTTGAGGCTGAAGGCGGCGTCGCGGGCGGTGAGCCGCGAGCCGTCGTGGAAATGGGCCTGGGGGCGCAGCGCGAAGGTGTAGGTCAGGCCGTCGGGGCTCACCGTGACGGCCCGCGCGACGAGCCCGTAGACCGCATCCGGCTCGTCGAGGGCCCGGACCATCAGGCTGTCGAAGGTCTGGTCCAGTCCGGCGGCGCCGTCACCGCGCAGCACGTAAATGTTGAGCGTGTTGAAAGTGTTGAGCGACTGGTTGCCGATCGTCCCGGTGAGCTGGGTCGAGAACCGGCCGCCCTTCGGGGCGATCGGGTTCACGTAGTCGAACCGCTCGAAGCCGGGGCCGTATTTCAGCTCGCCGAAGCTCGACAGACCGTGGCGCTCCTCGCCGGCTGCCCAGGCGGGACGGATCGCCGCGAGGGCGCCAGCGCCGAGCACGAGGCCGCGCCGGCTCGGCCGCCAGGGGCGGGCGGTCAACGCGGGGCTCCGGTCTTGGCGGCCAGTTTCTCGTCGTACCACCAGGTCGTTGGGAATCCGGACCCGGCATAGCGCGGCAGGATCGCCGGGTGGCCGAACCGGTTCCAGCGCAGGGTCCGCTGCTCGCTGGCCGACCATTGCGGCACGACGTAATCGTGGGCGAGCAGCACCCGGTCCAGCGCCCGGGTGGCGGCGACCAGACCGGCCCGGTCGGGCGCGTAGATCACCTTCTCGATCAGCGCATCGATGCCGGGATCCTTGATCCCGATCAGGTTGCGCGAGCCCGGCTTGTCGGCCGCCGCCGAGCCCCAGAACTCGCGCTGCTCGTTGCCCGGCGACAGCGACTCGCCCCAGGCGTTGGTCGTGACGTCGAAGTCGAACTCGCGCATCCGGTTCTGGTACTGCGCCGCATCGATCACCCGCAGCGAGGCATCGATGCCGATGAGCTTGAGCTGGGCGGCGAACGGCAGGATCACCCGCTCGAACGCGTTCTGGAATTCCAGGAACTCGACCGTCAGCGGTTCACCGGTGGCTTTGTTGACCATCTTGCCGCCGCGTAACTCGTAGCCCGCCTCGCGCAGCAATCCGACGGCCTCGCGCAGGTTTTTCCGCATGGCGTCCGGCGTCTCGTTGACCGGGTTGGCGTAGGGCGTGGTGAAGACCGAAGCCGGGATCTTATCCTTGACGCTCTCCAGAATCGCCTTCTCCTCGCCCTCCGGCAGGCCCGCGGAGGCGAGCTCGGAGCCGAAGAAGTAGGAGTCGATCCGCTTGTACAGGCCGTAGAACAGCGCCTTGTTCATCTCCTCGAAATTCAGGGCCAGGTTGAAGGCCCGGCGCACCCGCGGATCCTTGAACTTCTCCCTGCGAGTGTTGAACGCGAAGGCCTGCATGATGCCCGTGCCGCGCTCCGGGAACGCCTCCTTGATCAGGCGCCCCTCCTTCACGGCCGGGAAATCGTCGTAGGCGGTCGCCCAGTTGCGGGCG
Source organism: Methylobacterium sp. GXS13 (assembly GCF_001455965.1). GTDB lineage: Bacteria > Pseudomonadota > Alphaproteobacteria > Rhizobiales > Beijerinckiaceae > Methylobacterium. Next base: position 5,083 of record NZ_LKKO01000017.1, on the reverse strand, counting down.
ATGTTCTCGGCCCGGAAGTCGTAGAGGTCGCCCTTCAGGGCCTCGACCAGCACGGTGCCGTCACGGAAATACTCGAACCGTTCCGTGTCGAAGTTGTAGCGCCCGGCATTCACCGGCAGATCCTTGCCCCAATAGTCCGGCACGCGGGTGTAGGTGACGCTGCGGCCGGGCTCGAACTTGGCGAGCCGGTAGGGCCCGGAGCCGAGCGGCGGCTCCAGGGTGGTCTCGGTGGGGCTGCGCGGCTTGCCGTTGGCATCCTTGGCCTCCCACCAGTGCTTGGGCAGGACGCGCAGCTGGCCGATCACCTGCGGAAGCTCGCGGTTGCCCTTCTCGGTGAACGTGAAGGTCACCTCGTGCGGGCCGGTCGCCTCGGCCTTGGCCACAGTCTGATAGTAGGCGGCGTAGAACGGAGAGTTGGCCTTCAGCACGCCGTAGGACCAGACCACGTCCTCGGGGGTGATCGGCTTCCCGTCATGCCAGCGGGCGTTCTCGCGCAGGCGGTACGAGACCGAGCCGAGATCGGGGGCGATCCGCACCGCCTCGGCCAGCAGCCCGTAGGACGTGAATGGCTCGTCCGAGGACTCGGTCATCAGCGTATCGTAGATCTGCTGGACCCCATTCTCGAGGTCGCCCTTCAGGCCCGCGACCACGATGTTGAAGTTGTCGAAGCCGCCCTGCGCGCCCATCCGCACCAGGCCGCCTTTCGGCGCATTGGGGTCGGCATAGTCGAAATGCTTGAAATCGGAGCCGTATTTCGGCTCGCCCATCAACGTGATCGCGTGGGTCCATTGTCCGGTGGCGGCCGGCATCGCGGCCGGTTCCTGCGCCCGGGCCGGGGCGAACTGGAGGCAGGCGACGACGAGCGTCGCGGCGAGGAGGCGTCCGGTCACGGGCAGGCTGTCTCCCTATCGACGCACCGTGCGGTGCGGGAATTTTGGTTTCCGAAGGGTCTTAGGCCGGGTGCGGCCTGGGCGTCGAGGCTGCGTGTTGCAGGTCGGTGCACGACCGTGGCGTGACGCGCAGCACGGGGCTTTTTTGACGGGGGCCGGATCCGCGCGCGTCTCCCTCCCCCGCAGAGGGGGGAGGGAGGGCGTCGCGGCTGTCCGATCCAGTCGGACAGCCGCGACGCGAAAAACCAAAAAATCAAGCCGCACGTCCGCGGCGACCCTCGACCAGCCACATGGCGAGCACGGCTGCCGCGAGCGCCGCCGGGGCGGCGAGGCCGAGCGCCAGCGGGTAGACCTCGACGCCGCGGATGTTGGCGCTGTCGCTCGGGCGGAAACCGATCCAGTCGCCGCCGGCCAACCGGCCGCTGCGCACGGTGGCGAGCCGCGGCACCTGGGTGGTGCCGCCGGCATCCGCGACCCGGCGGATCGAGCCGCCGGAGCCCTCCGCCACCGCCTTCAGGCGCTCGGTGTCGCTGAAGACGTCGGCGAGCTCGCGCGGGTTGGCCGGACCGACGCTGACGAAGGCCACGAGGTTGCCCGAGCGCAAGGTGTGCAACCCCAGGGTCTCGGCGTCGAAGGTGCCGGTGAACAGGCCGGGCTCGCCGGGCTTCAGGGTGAGCGTCGTGACCTTCCCGGTCGGCCCGGTGACGGTGACCGGCTCGACCTGCTCGGTCATGGTCTGGCGCTCGACCCGCACCTCGCGGCCGCGGCCCGTGGTCTGCGCCCGAAGGGCCTCCTCTTCGAGGGCCGGCTCCTTCATCAGCCAATGCGCGAGGCGGCGCAGCAGATCGAGATAGGGACCGCCCTCCTGGTAGCCCCGCGCCCAGAGCCAGGCGTGGTCGGACAGGAGCAGCGCGACGCGGCCCTTGTCCTCCCGGGACAGGGCGAGCAGTGGTAGGCCATCGGCCCCCGACAGGATCGGCTGGATGCCGGGCCGGGTGCGGGCCTGGACGATGCGCAGCCAGTCGCCCCAGGCGGGCGGGTTGGCGTCGGAGCCCGGCAGGTCGCGGGTGACAGGGTGGCGCTGGCCGACCTGGGTCGGCGTCGCCTTGTAGGGGCGCTCGACCACCCGCCCGTCCGGGTCGCCCGGCAGAATGCTGGCCAGTCGCGTACGGGCGAGGCTCGCCGGTCCGGCATATTCGGGGCCGGCTGCAACGAGCAGCGCGCCGCCCTCACGGACATAGCGGACGATGTTGTCGAAATAGGCCTGCGGCAGCACGCTCTGGTTGGCGTAGCGGTCGAAGATGATCAGGTCGAAGTCCTTGATCTTCTGAACGAACAGCTCGCGGGTCGGGAACGCGATCAGCGACAGTTCGGAGATCGGCGTGCCGTCCTGCTTCTCCGGCGGGCGCAGGATGGTAAAGTGCACCAGATCGACGTTGGCGTCGGATTTCAGCAGGTTGCGCCAGGTCCGCTCGCCCTGGTGCGGCTCCCCGGACACCAGGAGCACCCGGAGCTTCTCGCGGATGCCTTCGATCGGCAGGACGGCGCGGTTGTTGACCGTGGTCAATTCCCCCGGCAGCGGCTCGACTTCGATCTCGACGACGTTCGGGCCGCCATGCTCGATCCGGGTGGTCAGCGCGAACGGCTTGTCGGTGGCGACGTCCCGGCGATCGATCTCCTCGCCGTCGCGGCGGACCGTGACCACGGCATGGCCGGTGCCACCGCGCTCCATCACCTCGGCGCGGATCGAGAGATCCTTGCCGACGATGCCGAAGCGCGGCGCCTCCAGAAGCTTGATCTGCCGGTCGCGCTCGTCCGGATGACCGGTGACGAGCACATGGAGCGGCGCCTTGATACCGAGCTGGGCCATCGAGGCCGGGATGTCGTGGACCACGCCGTCGGTGAGCATCACGATCCCGGCGAGCCGTTCGGGCGGCACGTCGGCAAGCGCCTGGCCCAGGGCCGTAAATAGCTTGGTGCCGTCGTCGCCATCCTTGGCGTCGGGCACATCGATGAAGCGCGGCTCGATATTGGTGAGCGCGCCGAAGCGGCGCTGCAGCTCGGCCCGGACCGCATCGGTCATCTGTGGCCGGTCGCCCAGCGCCTGCGAGCCGGAGCGGTCGACCACGATCGCGGCGATGTCCTTCACCGGCTCGCGGTCCTCCCGCACCAGAGCGGGGTTGGCGAGGGCTGCCAGCACCAGGGCGAGCACCAGGGCGCGCAGCAGCGCCGTCCGGCCCCGCGCCACGAAGGCGAGCACGGCCAGGACGACGACGATGAGCCCGAGAGCGGCCAGGACCGGCCAGGGCAGGAGGGGGGTGAAGCTGAGGCTCAGCATGGGGCGGAGCGCTCCGGTTCGGTGGTGCGGTGGCTTCTTCCGCCGGGCGAGCTACGCCCTAAGCCTTTTTTGACCGTGGCCGTCGTCTGGGCGTGACCGCGGAAGGCGCCGGTCCCCTCTCTCGTGCGGGAGAGAGACAAGGTGAGGGATGCGACCTTTCCGGATAGACCTGACCCCCCACCCCAATCCTTTCCAGGACAGGCTAACAGATTTACATATTGCTGCCGGATGAGAGCCAAGGCTAACCCCAAGCGCGTCTCCCTTCCCCCTCTGCGGGGGAGGGTGGCCCCTGCGTCAGCAGGGGTCGGGAGAGGGGAACCCGGGTTCCGAAAGGGGCGGGGGCGGCATGACGGCCGCAGCCTTGTCCTGCACCGTCGCTCCCCTCTCCCGACCCCCTTTCTGGGGCCACCCTCCCCCGCAGAGGGGAGAGGGAGAGCCGCGGTGTTTCCCATCTCATCTGCCGACCTCGATATATGAATCTGCAAGCCTGCACAGGAGAGGGGGCGCGTCGCGGCCTGCAACAGCGCCCGCGCTTCGCGTTCGTGTCGCCCGTAGTCCACAGAGGGGGGAGGGGCTTCGGCGCCTCGCTGGTTATCCAAAAAACTCACTGCCCCAGTCGCTCCAGCAGCGCGGGCACGTGGACCTGGTCCGCCTTGTAGTTTCCGGTGAGCGTGTAGATCACGATGTTCACGCCGCCCCGGAACGCCATCTCACGCTGGCGCTGGTCGCCACCGACCACCGGGTAAAGCGGCTCGCCGCGGCGGCCCACCGCCCAGGCGGCGGCGAGGTCGTTCCCGGTGATGATGATCGGGCTGACGCCGTCGCCGGCCCGGGCGGGGCGGCGCTCGGCGCCTTCGGCGGCGGGGGGCAGCGCCTCGACCCAGGTCTGGCCCGTGGCGTAGCGGCCCGGGAAGCTGTCGACGAGATAGAACGCTTTGGTCAGCACATGGTCCAGGGGCACCGGCTCCAGTTCCGGTACTTCGAGGGTTGCCAGCATCTTGCGCAGGTAAGCCGCCTCCGGCGAGGGGGGGCCGCCCGGGCGCGCGGTGAGCGCGTCGCGAGTGTCGAACAGAACCGTGCCGCCGTTGCGCATGAACGCGTCGATCTTGCGGATCGCCGTCTCAGACGGCTGAGGCCGGGACGGCGCGATCGGCCAGTAGATCAGCGGGTAGAAGGCCAGCTCATCCTTGGCCGGATCGATGCCGGCGGGCTCGCCCGGTTCGAGGGCGGTGCGCGAGGCGAGCATCTGGGTCAGGCCGGTCAGGCCGGCCCGGCTCGCCTCATCGACGGCGGCGTCGCCGGTGATCACGTAAGCGAGCCGCGTGACGAGGGCGGATTCGATGCCGTTCGGCCGGTTGGCCGCGGGCTCCTCGGCGCGCAGCGGCTGCGCCGGCATTGCGGCGAACAGGAGCAAACCCGCGAAGGCCAGCACGGGCGGGCGCCCGCGCAGGCGGCTCGCCCAGGCCGAGCGGCGCAGGAAGCCGCCGAGCCACAGGCCGGCCAGGGTGTCGAGGGCGAGCAGCAGCAGCGCCAGGGTGAACAGGGTCGGGCGCAGATCTAGGGTCTCAGCTCCGGCGAGGGTTCCGATCCGGGCGCCGTCCAGCGCCGCGGTGTCGAGGGGCTTCAGGCGGTCGTCGGGCTTCAGAGCGTTGACGCTGATGCCGCCATCGGCCGGTCCGTAGAAACCGGGCGGGTGCTCGGCGCTCCCCCGGTCAGCATAGTCGGCCGCCACCGCGGTGGCGGAGGCGGGGGGCGAGCCGAGCGCCCCGAACCCGTCCAGCGTCGCCCGGGGGGCGAGCACCACCGCGGAGGCGCGGCTCGCCTCGCCCCCCGGGGGCGCCGAGGTGCCGGCGAG
>NZ_LKKO01000016.1 GCF_001455965.1 Methylobacterium sp. GXS13 | reverse complement strand
GGCCCCAAGGGGTCAGCGCCGATGATCGAGCGTCCCGTGTCGTGGTGGGCCTGGGACGACTCGAACGTCCGACCTCACCCTTATCAGGGGTGCGCTCTAACCACCTGAGCTACAGGCCCAGAGCGATCGAGGCGCGCCGCCCGGCAAAGCCGAAGCGGAGCGCCGATCGCGCTATCTGGTGAGGAAGAGAAACGAGGACGGCGCCTGTCCCGCCAAATGGGTTCTGACTGAACCCTGTATCTAAATGATCTTCGATGGATGAACTGACGTTCGCTGGGTGCCGGCAGAGCCGGCGCCCATGTCCAAGAAAG
>NZ_LKKO01000015.1 GCF_001455965.1 Methylobacterium sp. GXS13 | reverse complement strand
GGCCAAGCCGCTTCGCAGCCGAGACGCCCCCGGAACCCGCATTCACCGCCGTGGTCTCTCACCCGACCTCCGCCTCGTAGTGGGCGGGTCCGCAAGTTGCTCAGGGTCAGCCCAGACCCGGGTCGCCGCGGGAGCATTTTTCCGCCCCCGCCGGGCAAACTGCCGCCCGACCTCACGCCCGCATCCGAGACACGCCCCGCATCGGTTCGCCGCCCGGGGCGATGGCGGCTGAGAGCCACCGACGCGGGCACCGCCCCATCCCCCGAGCCCGCCGGTCAGCCCCCGGACGGACCCCCGAAGCGTGCTCCGGGATCGCGCCCGAAGCACCGAGGGACAGGTGACGGCTAATGAGCACAAAATAGGAACATTGTCAAGGG
>NZ_LKKO01000014.1 GCF_001455965.1 Methylobacterium sp. GXS13 | reverse complement strand
CGGCAGCCATTCGGCTGTCGATCGCGACACGGTCACAAAAAGACCAGTGATCGGATCGTTTCCGATCCAATCACCGTATGCTTGCCGAACATGACCGCCAGGGTAGACGCTTTCGCGCCCCCAACGGTCACATTCCCTCTTCACGATGTCACTGATGTCTTCGCCAAACGGCGCGATCAACCGAACCTTACGGTCCTCGCCGATCGTCTGCCGCGGCAAACTCAATCTCCAGGCCGGCTCGACGCGCATTCCAACATGTGGATGGCGGAGCCCGATGGCCCGGAACGAGAAAGAGAAACGAGGACGGCGCCTGTCCCGCCAAATGGGTTCTGACTGAACCCTGTATCTAAATGATCTTCGATGGATGAACTGACGTTCGCTGGGTGCCGGCAGAGCCGGCGCCCATGTCCAAGAAAG
>NZ_LKKO01000013.1 GCF_001455965.1 Methylobacterium sp. GXS13 | reverse complement strand
GCCGGCCGCCTTGCCGGTCTCGGCCCGCCGGGCGCCCGCGCCGCAGATGCGGCCGGAGGATTACGCCCTGCCGGCCCTCGACCTGCTGGCCGCCCCGCGCGGCCCCTCGCCGGCAAGCCAGGTCTCGGCCGACGCCCTGGAGCAGAACGCGACCTTGCTCGAGGCGACGCTCGGCGATTTCGGCGTGCGCGGCGACATCCTGGCGGTGCGCCCCGGCCCGGTCGTGACCCTCTACGAGCTGGAGCCGGCGCCCGGCCCCGATCCGAGCCGCGTCATCGCGCTGGCCGACGACATCGCCCGGTCGATGTCGGCGGTCTCGGCCCGCGTGGCGGTCGTCCCCGGCCGCAACGCCATCGGCATCGAACTGCCCAACGCCAAGCGCGAGACGGTGTTTCTGCGCGAGCTCCTGGCCTCCACGGACTTCGCCGAGAGCAAGCACAAGCTCGCCTTGTGCCTGGGCAAGAACATCGGCGGCGAGCCGATCATCGCCGACCTCGCCCGGATGCCGCACCTCTTGGTCGCCGGCACCACCGGCTCGGGCAAGTCGGTGGCGATCAACACCATGATCCTCAGCCTGCTCTACCGGCTGAAGCCGGAGGAGTGCCGCCTGATCATGGTCGATCCCAAAATGCTGGAGCTGTCGGTCTATGACGGCATCCCGCACCTGCTCTCCCCGGTCGTGACCGACCCCAAGAAGGCGGTGATCGCCCTCAAATGGGCGGTGCGCGAGATGGAGGAGCGCTACAAGAAGATGTCCAAGATCGCGGTGCGCAACATCGACGGCTACAACGCCCGCGTCGCTGAGGCCGCCGCCCGCGGCGAGGTGCTGACCCGGACCGTGCAAACCGGCTTCGACCGACAGACCGGCGAGGCGATCTACGAGGACGAGGCCATGGACCTCGCCCCCCTCCCCTACATCGTGATCGTGGTCGACGAGATGGCCGACCTGATGATGGTGGCCGGCAAAGACATCGAGGGCGCGATCCAGCGTCTGGCCCAGATGGCGCGGGCGGCCGGCATCCACCTGATCATGGCGACGCAGCGCCCGTCGGTGGACGTGATCACCGGCACGATCAAGGCGAACTTCCCGACCCGGATCTCCTTCCAGGTCACCAGCAAGATCGACAGCCGCACGATCCTGGGCGAGATGGGCGCCGAGCAGCTTCTGGGTCAGGGCGACATGCTGTTCATGGCCGGCGGCGGGCGCACGACGCGCGTGCACGGGCCGTTCTGCTCGGACAGCGAGGTCGAGAGCGTGGTTGCCCACCTCAAGCGCCAGGGCCGCCCGAGCTACCTCGACGCCGTTACTGCCGACGACGAGGAGGGTGCCCCCGAGAAGGGCGGCAAGGCTGGCAAGGCCGGCGCGGCCGAGCTGGAACTCGACGGCGCCGTGTTCGACCAGGGCTCCTTCGGCGAGACCGGGGGCGACCTCTACGACCAGGCCGTGCAGGTGGTTCTGCGCGACCAGAAGGCCTCGACCAGCTACATCCAGCGCCGCCTCCAGATCGGCTACAACCGCGCTGCCTCCCTGATGGAGCGGATGGAGACCGAGGGCATCGTCGGCCCGGCCAACCACGCCGGCAAGCGCGAGATCCTGCTGGAGGATGCCGCCGGGTGAGGCGGGCGACACGGGTTTGAGGCGGGTTTGCGCGGCCCGGTCGCGGACGGGGGTGGAGGCGAAGCGGCCCCCGCCCGCGGGTCATGATCTTGGGTCGGGTATCCGGCCGTTCCCGTTCCAGCCGCCGGAGCGGGCGACGATCCAGGACAGCACCGCCTCTCCGCATGTGCCGGGAACAAGGCCCCTCCCCCGATGCGTCGGAACGCCCGGAACCGGACTCGGCCGTAGACCGTGGGAGCACGGAGGGCGCGCGTCCTGTTCGGACGGCGCGCCCTCCGGAGCCTCGGTCCATCGGGAGCCTTGGCCTGAAAGTCTACTTCGGCACGAACGCCCAGTAATCCAGGTCGAGGATCACGGCCGGGTCGTAGCCCTCGCCCGCCCGGTCCGGGAAAGCACCGCAGGCCTGGTTCTTGGTGGCCACTGTGCGCAGGCGCAGGAGACCGACATCGTCGCGGCCGACATCGGCGGCGGCCAGGACCTCACTCCAGGCATAGACCGTGTCGCCGGCAAAGAGCGGCGCCACGTGGCGGCCGGCATTGATGCCGGCCAACGCGAAGGCGTTGCCCAACCCGTTGAAGCTGAGCGCCCGGGCCAGCGAGATCACGTGCCCGCCATAGATCAGCCGGCGGCCGAACCGTGTGTCCTTGGCGGCCAAGCCGTCGAAATGGACCTTGGCGGTGTTCTGGAACAGGCGCGTGGCGATCTGGTGCTCGGCCTCCTCGACGGTCATGCCGTCGACATGGTCGATCTTTTCCCCGACCGCGTAGTCGGGGAACCGATGCGGGCTGCCCGCGAGATCCGAATCGTAGGCGGCGGCGGACAGCTTCGGCAGGGCGCCCGCGAGATCCTGCGGATCGACCACCTTGGCCAGCGTCGGGACGTGCTCCTCGGCGATGGCGGCCTCCGGGTCGCGCTTGCGCACCAGGACCCAGCGGCAATAGCTTAGAACGGTCTCGCCCGCCTCGTCGGAGCCCACCGAGCGCACATAGACCACGCCGGTCTGGCGGTTCGAGCTCTCCTTGAGCCCGATCACCTCGGAGACGGTCGACAGGGTCTCGCCCGGATAGACCGGCCGGCGGAACCCGCCCTCCGCGTAGCCGAGATTGGCCAGCGCGTTGAGGGAGACGTCCGGCACGGTCTTGCCGAACACCATGTGGAAGGTCAGCAGGTCGTCGAGCGGGCTTTTCGGATACCCGAAGGCCCGCGCGAAGGCGTCCGACGATTGCACGGCGAAGCGCGGGCCGTAGAGGCCGGTGTAGAGCGCCACGTCGCCCACCGTGACGGTGCGGGGCGTGGCGTGCCGGATGGTCTCGCCGAGGCGAAAATCCTCGAAGAACCGGCCTGAATTTGTCTTCACGATAGTCGATCCTACTGCACGTAAATCGCGGCCTGGGGCACGGCATATTCGTGCAGAAGCCGGCTGATGAACAGCAGCAGCAGGATCAGGATGATCGGCGAGATGTCGACGCCGCCGAGATTGGGCAGCAGGTTGCGGATCGGCCGCAGCACCGGCTCGGTGATCCGGTAGAGCACCTCACCGATCTGGGCGACGATCGGGTTGCGGACATTCACCACGTTGAACGCCACCAGCCAGCTCAGGACCGCGCTGGCGATGAGGACGTAGATGAAGAGCTGGACGACCGTGTCGAAGAGCCAGATCAGGGCGTTCATGCAGGTCCGCGCGTGTCCTCAGGGCGCCCGCACGACGGCACCGGGATCGGCGCGTTGGCGGGCGGCGGTGAAACAGGAATTGACAGGTCGAGCCGCCCGCGCCTACAAGGCCGGCGCCTCGACGGGGCTGTAGCTCAGATGGGAGAGCGCCGCAATCGCACTGCGGAGGTCAGGGGTTCGATTCCCCTCAGCTCCACCAACTTTCCTACGTCAAGGAAAGTTGAGTGGCATGATGGACTTAGAGGCTGTGTGGGCCTTTTGTTTCAGGCCAGGTCGTCGAGGGCGTTGACGGCCCTGTGGCTTGAAACGCAGACGGGGCATCCGGCCGCTACGCCGAGCCGATCGGCACGCTCGCAGTAGAAGCGGCTGCAGCGCCTGCCCCCCCAAAAGATCCGCTCGACGATCCAGCACGGCGTCCTTCGACCAGATCAGGAAGAGGGCCTTTCGTTTCCCGAGGACGCGGTAGGGCCGGCCGTGGACGTTGCACCCCCGCTCGCAGCGCTCGGCCGTGACGGCGCCTTCGCGGATGACCACGTCCGAGCGCTTCGCGACCTCCCTGGCGCCGGCGATGTCCCCGGCCGGCAGGGGGGGCTCCGGCACGCTGCGACGGGTCTTGCGGTGCAGGCGATGCCCGCGCGCGATCAGGTGCCCCGCCATCGGTGCGCCCATGATGCCGAGGCCGATGAGCCCGACATCCATTCCGGTCTTCTCGCGAATGCTGAGAGGCCGTTGCGGACGCGCACCGCGTCCGCAGGTCTTTCGGCACGACAGGGGTCGGTGCCGCGCGCGCGCGTCGCAGCGCGATCAGCGGACGAGGCAGGGCGTCTTCGGATCGAAGGTCCAGCCGGGGATCAGGAACTGCATCGCCGCCGCGTCGTCCCGGGCGCCGAGGCCGTGATCGCGGTAGAGGGCGTGCGCCCGCTCGACACCCGACCAGTCGAGCTCGATCCCGAGTCCCGGCCGCTCGGGCACCTGCACCAGGCCGCCGCGGATCGCGAGCGGCTCCCGGGTCAGGGCCTCGCCGTCCTGCCAGATCCAGTGGGTGTCGATCGCCGTGACATTCCCCGGGGCCGCCGCGGCCGCGTGGGTGAACATGGCCAGCGACACGTCGAAGTGGTTGTTCGAGTGCGAGCCCCAGGTCAGGCCGTGATCGCGGCAGAGCTGGGCGACCCGGACCGAGCCGGCCAGCGTCCAGAAATGCGGGTCGGCCAGCGGGATGTCGACGGCGCCGAGCTGGATGGCGTGATTCATCTGCCGCCAGTCGGTGGCGATCATGTTGGTCGCCGTGGGCAGGCCGGTGGCGCGGCGGAACTCGGCCATGATCTCGCGTCCGGAGAATCCGCCTTCGGCCCCGCAGGGATCCTCCGCGTAGGCCAGCACGTGGCCCTGGCCCTTGCAGAGCCGGATCGCCTCGTCGAGGGACCAGGCGCCGTTCGGATCGAGGGTCACGCGGGCCTTCGGGAAGCGCTCGTGGATGGCGGTCACGGCGGCGATCTCGTCCTCGCCCCGCAGCACGCCGCCCTTCAGCTTGAAGTCGTTGAAGCCGTATTGCGCATAGGCCGCCTCCGCGAGCCGGGCCACGGCCTCCGGGGTCAGCGCCTCCGCGTCGCGCAGGCGGAACCAGCCGTCGCGGGCCTCCGGCGCCCGGTAGGCGAGATCGGTGCGCGTGCGGTCGCCGACGTAGAACAGGTAGCCCAGCATCTCGACGGCGTCGCGCTGCTGCCCCTCGCCGAGGAGGGCGGCCACCGGCACCCCGAGGAACTGGCCGAGCAGGTCGAGGAACGCGGCCTCGACGGCCGTGACCGCGTGGATGGTGATGCGCAGGTCGAAGGTCTGCAGGCCGCGCCCGCCCGCGTCGCGGTCGGCGAAGCGCGTCCGCATGGCGTTGAGGACCGCGTTCCAGGCCCCGAGCGGCCGGCCGATCACGAGGTCCCGGGCATCCTCCAGCGTCCTGCGGATGGCCTCGCCGCCGGGGACCTCACCGAGGCCTGTGGCGCCGGTCGAATCGGTGAGGATCACGAGGTTGCGGGTGAAGAACGGGCCGTGCGCGCCCGAGAGGTTGAGGAGCATGCTGTCGTGGCCGGCGACCGGCACGACCCTCATCTCCGTCACCGTCGGCGTGTTGCGCGCGGCGTGGCCCTGGTCGTTCAGCATGGCGTTCCTCCTCACTGCATCGGGTGATTGAGCCGCGCGGCCGGTCTCCGCCGAGTGCGCGCGGCCCTGTCGGACCGGGACCGGGCCGTCCTGGGATCGGTCCGGTCTCGACGGTCAGCGCGCCTTGAGCTCGACGCGGCGGATCTCGCCGACAACCACAAGGTAGCAGAAGCAGGCCAGCAGGGCGTTCAGGCCGACGAAGACCAGGGCGCCGTTGAAGGATCCCGTGCTTTGCACGATGTAGCCGATCGCGATGGGCGTGGTGATGCCGGCGGTGTTGCCGAAGGTGTTGAACAGGCCGCCCGAGAGACCGCCGCTCTCCCGCGGCGAGGTGTCGGCGACGACGGCCCAGCCGAGTGCCCCGATGCCCTTTCCGAAGAAGGCCAGCGCCATCAGCCCGACGACGACCGCATCCGTCTGGACGTAGTTGCAGCCGATGATGCTCATCGAGAGCAGCATGCCGCCCACGATCGGGATCTTCCGGGCCGCGGTCAGCGAGTAGCCGCGCCGCAGGAGCAGGTCGGAGATCACCCCGCCGAGGATTCCGCCGATGAAGCCGCAGAGCGCCGGCAGCACCGCCGCGAAGCCGGCCTGCAGGATCGACAGGCCGCGCTCCTTGACGAGGCCGACCGGGAACCAGGTCAGGAAGAAGTAGGTCAGCACGGTGATGCAGTACTGGCCGACATAGATGCCGAGCAGCATCCGGTTGGCGAGGAGCTCGCGCAGCGTCTTGCCGGCATGGCCCGGTTTCTTCGTGCCCTGCCCGTCCATGTCGAGCAGCGCGCCGCCGGCCTCGATGTAGTCCCGCTCCGCCCGATTCATGGACGGGTGGTTCTTCGGGCTGTCGACCACGCGCAGCCACAGGACCGCGAAGGCGATGCCGAGCAGGCCCATGCTGGTGAAGACATGGTGCCAGCCGAAATTGTGGACGATCCAGGCCATCAGCGGCGTGAACAGCACCGTCGCGAAGTACTGGGCCGAATTGAAGAACGCCGAGGCCATGCCGCGTTCGCGGGTGGGGAACCACGCCGCCACGATCCGGGCGTTGGCCGGGAAGACCGGGGCCTCGGTGAGGCCGACCGCCAGGCGCAGGGCGAACAGCATGACGACGGCGGTGAGGCCGGTGAAGAAGCCCACCGCCCCCTGGGCCAGGGTGAAGGCGGACCAGAGGGCCACCGCCGCCGCGTAGACCCATTTGACGCTGTAGCGGTCGAGGAGCCAGCCCCCGGGGATCTGGGCGAGGACGTAGGACCACGCGAAGGCCGAGAAGACGTAGCCCATCTGCACGGGCGTCAGGCCGAGCTCCTTGGCCATGTCGGGCCCGGCGATCGAGATGGTGGCGCGGTCGGCGTAATTGATCGTGGTGGCGGCAAACAGCATCGCCACGATGAGCAGGCGGACGCGGGTACGGCGCGCCGCATCGGCAGCGTCGAGCAGGGTGCTCGCCGTGCCGCTGGTCAGGGCACTCATGGACGTTCTCCCGGGATGGATGCCGCCCGATTGCGCCCGGGCGGCGGGTCGGGCCGCCGTTGGTTCGGCAGCTCCGGTCTTGGCGAGGGTGGAGAGTCTCAGCGGCGATCGCCGATCAGCGCCTTCAGCTCGGCGTGTTCGGCGGCGTCGAGTTCGGTGAGCGGCGGCCGGACGGGACCGGCGTGGCGGCCGACCGCGGTCATGCCCGCCTTGACGATCGAGACGGCATAGCCGCGCTTGCGGTTGCGGATCGCGATGTAGGGCAGGACGAAGTCGCGCAATTCCCGGTAGACCGCATCGCGGTCGCGCCGGCGCACCGCCTCGTAGAAGGCCAGCGCCCATTCGGGCAGGAAGTTGAAGATCGCCGAGGAGTAGGTGGTGACGCCCATCTCCAGATACGGCAGCGCGAAGGTCTCGGCGGTCGGCAGGCCGCCGACATAGGTGAGGCGGTCCCCCAGGCCGGCATAGATCCGCGTCATCAGCTCGACGTCGCCGACGCCGTCCTTGAACCCGACGAGGTTCGGGCAGCGGTCGCACAGGCCCGCCAGGGTGTGCTCGTTGAGCTGGGCGTTGGCCCGGTTGTAGACGATGACCCCGAGGTTGGTGGCCCGGCAGACCGCCTCGACATGGGCGGCGAGGCCCGCCTGCTCGGAGCCGACGAGATAGGGCGGCAGCAGCAGGAGGCCGTCCGCGCCGGCCGCCTCGGCCGCCTCGGCGAGCTCGACCGCGAGGGCGGTACCCTGGCCCGCCGGGGCGATGACGGGGACGCGGCCGCGGGTCTCCGCGACGGCCGCGCGCAGGACGCGATCGATCTCGGCGGGTGTCAGCGAGAAGAACTCGCCGGTGCCGCCGGCCGCGAACAGGCCCGACACCTTGTAGTCGGCCAAGCGGCTCAGATTGTCCCGGTAGGCGGTCTCGTCGAAGCCGAGATCGTCGCGGAAATGGGTGACCGGGAAGGAAAGCAGGCCGGAGCCCAACGCACGGGCCATCTCGGCCGGGGTCATCCTCGCCATCCGCGTCCCTCCCTGATGTGCGCCATTCAGCGTTGCATCCGGGGTAGGTCAGCGCTTTAAATGCGTCCAACGCTCATTCTAGCTGGATTATCCCGGATCCTGCATCAATGTTCGATCTCGGCCACGCACGCAGCTTCATTGCCGTCGCCGAGGAGATGCATTTCGGCCGGGCTGCGTCGAAACTCAACCTGACCCAGTCGCCGCTGTCGCGGCAGATCCAGATGCTGGAGCAGACGCTCGGCGTGGCGCTGCTCGACCGCACCACCCGGGCGGTCCGGCTGACCCCGGCCGGACGCACGTTCCTGGCGGAAGCCTATCGGGTCCTGGCTGCGGCCGAGAGCGCCGCGCGCATCACGCGACGCGCGGCCCGGGGCGAAAGCGGCGTGATCCGTCTCAGCTTCACGGCGGCCTCGGCCTATCGCACGCTGCCCCGTGTCGTGGCCCATGTGCGCGCGAGGCTGCCCGAGGTCGATCTCGTGCTGGCGGAGATGGTCTCCGACGAGCAGATCCTGGCGCTCGAAGAGAACCGGACCGATCTCGCGATCCTGCGGCCGGCCCCGATCCTTCAGGATCCCAAATCGTCGATCGCGACGGCACCGCTGGTGAGCGAGCGGCTCCTGCTCGCGGTGCCCCGCGGCCACCGCCTGGCGACGGGCCGCATCCCAACGCTTCAGGATCTCGACGGCGAGGCGTTCGTGACCTGGTCGCCCAAGGGCGGCCGGTACTTCATCGATCTGCTCGACACGCTGTTCGAGACCGGTGGGGTGGCGCCGCGGATCGTGCAGCGGGTGAACCAGGTCCACGCCATGCTGGCCCTCGTCGGGGCCGGCCTCGGGATCGCGCTGGTGCCGGCGAGCACCCGCGGGAACAGCATGGCGGATATCCGGTTGCGGCCGATCTCGCTCCCCGCAACCGCTCGGCCCGAGCTGTTGCTGGCGTGGCGCCGCGACAACGCCAATCCCTGTCTCGTGTCGGTCAGGACGATAGCCCTCGAGCGGGTCGAGAGCTGACGGGTGCCGTCGAGGTCGCGCTAGCGGCCGATGATGCGCTCGCGCCGCTGCCGGGTGGCGACCTTGCGCAGCAGGCGCGAGAGCTGTTCGACCGAATACGGCTTGTGCAGCAGCTCGAACCCGTAGGTCCCGTTCTGGGCGAGCACATGGCTGTAGCCGGAGGCCAGCAGCACGGGCAGATCGTGATGGTCCCCCCGGATCCGGTGAGCCAGGTCGATCCCGTTCATCCCCGGCATCACGACGTCCGTGAACACCACGTCGAAACGGTCCGCGTCCTTGGCCAACGCGCCAAGGGCCTCCTCCGCGTTGGCGGCCCAGACGGTGACGTAGCCGAGTTCGGCCAGGGTCTGGGTCGCGAATGTTCCGACATCCGCGTTGTCCTCGACCACCAGGACGCACAGGCCATGTCCGTCGACGAGGGGTTCGGGCTCGACCTGCGGCAGGCGGGCGGCCGCCTCGACCCGCGGCAGGTACAGCACGAACATCGCACCCTGGCCGATCACGCTCTGGACCCTGATCTCACCACCCGATTGCTTCGCGAAGCCGAAGACCTGGCTCAGCCCCAAACCCGTCCCCTGTCCCACACCCTTGGTTGTGAAGAAGGGCTCGAAGATATGTTCGATCCGCTCAGGGGCGATGCCGGAACCCGTGTCCTCGATACACACCGCAATGAAGTCGCCGGGCACGGCCGGGTGGCTGCGGAGCGGGGGAATGATCGAGACGGGATGCACAGTGATGGTGAGGGTGCCCTCGCCGTCCATGGCATCCCGGGCGTTGACGGCCATGTTCACCAAGGCCGTGTCGAACTGGCTCGGATCGGCGTTGACGAAGCAGGGCTCGCCCGGGATGTCCGTGACGATCTTGACGCGCGCGCCACTCAGCGTGCCGACCATGTCGCTGATGGTGACCACGCTCTTGCCGGCATCGAAGACCTCCGGCTTCAGCGCCTGGCGCCGCGCGAACGCGAGCAGCTGGCCCGTGAGCTTGGCGGCGCGTGCGACGGTGTCCGAGATCGCGCCGACGTAGCGCTGGCGTCGCTCCTCCGCCAGGCCCGGGCGCTTGAGCAGGTCGGTGGACGACTTGATGACGGTGAGCAGGTTGTTGAAGTCATGCGCGACACCGCCGGTGAGCTGACCGACCGCCTCCATCTTCTGGGCCTGGCGCAGGGCCTCCTGGGCAGAGGCAAGCTCCGCCTCTCGCGTTTTGACGACGGTCAGGTCACGCCCCACGGCGATGAAATTGGCGCCGTCGGCCTCGGGCGCCACCGTCCATTCGATGGGCTTCCACCCGCCGCCCTTGGCGGCGATGCGGTTCTCGAAGCGTGTCGGCTGTCGCGTCTCTCCCATCCGTGCCAGGCCGGCGAGCGTCGGCCCCATGTCGTCGGGATGCATGAAGGTCGCGTAGGGCCGTGACAGGAGCTCGGCCTCGGACCAGCCGAGGACCCGGGTCCAGGCCGGGCTGACCGCCGACATCATGCCTTCGTAGTTGGCTTGGGCGAGCATGTCCTCGGACAGCGTCCAGAGCCGGTCGCGCTCGGCCGTGCGCTCGAAGACCTGTTGCTCCAGGGTCGTATTGAGGACCTGGAGCGCGTCCTCCATGCGCTTGCGCTCGGAGATGTCGCTGAAGAAGATGGCGACCCGATGCGCGGCCGGCTCGCCGACCCGCAAGGCCCGCACGTCGAACCAGCGTCCGAACACGTCGGCCTTGTTCTCGAAATGGGCCGGCTCGCCCGTCAGGGCGACGCGCCCATACGTGTCGAACCAATGGCGTTCGAGGTTTGGGGCAAAGTCGCTGACCCAGCGACCGACCACATTGGCGCCGGTCTGGCGTTCGAAGGCCGGGTTCGCTTCGAGGATCCGGTAATCGATGGCGCGATCCGCATCGTCGAACGTCAGCTCGATGATGCAGAACCCGACGTCGATGCTCTCGAACAGGGTGCGATAGCGACTTTCGCTCTCGGCCAGGGCGGCGCGCGAGCGGACCTGGTCCGAAACCTCGTAGCCGCCGACGAAGAGGCCGGTGATGGCCCCGGCCTGGTCGCGGATGGGTTGGTAGAGGAAGTCGAGGTACCGGTCGCTGTCCTCGCCGACGAACCGGATCGGCAGGGACCGGGCCGTGAACGGCTCGCCCGTCGCATAAGCCCGGTCGAGCAGTTCGTAGAAGCCCTGGTCGATCAGCTCCGGAAACACCTGGCTGACCGTGCGCCCGACGTAGTCCCGGCGGCCGGCCACCGCGACGTAGGCGTCGTTGACGTACTCGAAGATGTGGCTCGGCCCGCGCAGCACGGCGACGAACCCGGGCATCTGCTGCAGCAGGGCCTGCTGCCGTTCGCGCTCGGAGGAGGCTTGCCGCTCGGCGAGCACCTGGCGGGTCGTCTCGGTGCAGGCGCAGAACAGGCCGATGGTCGTGCCGTCGTCCCCCGGGACAGGCGTGTAGGAAAAGGCGAAGTGAGCCTCTTCGGGGTAGCCGTTGCGACGCAGGGTGAGCTGCAGGTCGTCCATGTGTACGGGATCGCCCGCGAACACACGATCCATCAGGGCCCCCACCTCGCCCTGGACCTCGGGCCAGGTCTCGAAGAATGGGCGGCCGAGGGCCCCCGGGTGCCGCTCGCCGAGCATGGGCGCGTAGGTGTCGTTGTACAGCAGGGTGCGGTCCGCGCCCCAGGCGATGAACATCGGTTGTCGTGAGTTGAGCATGACCCGCACGAGGGTCAGGAGCGATGGGGGCCAGTGCTGCTGCGGCCCGAGGGTGGTGCTGGACCAATCGTAGGCACGCATGCACGCGCCCATGTGACCGCCGTCGGCGAAGGCCGAAGTCTGCGAAGCCATGGGCTTAGACCTGTCCCGGGCTGTGCAGCGGCCTCGCAGAGGCAACCCGGACAGCGATGTCGCGTGCGTCCTTCGAACGCCGCACCCGGATGGCCGTCCGGGCCGGATCCCTGGTCGAGGCGTCGCCCCCCTCTACCACCTGACTGTCGATCCCGGCGGCAAGCGGTTCCATCGGGGCGATGTAACGGGCGTGTTTGGCGGACATGGCCGCCTCCTAACACACCCGACGCCAGAGGTGTTTCCTCCCCAGCCACCGACGGGCAATCCGAAGGCGCCCACAGAACCGTTCGCTCTGGCTGGGCGCGATGGGGCGGCCGGCGAGCGAGGCGGATCTCGCCCTGATCCTGCAGCCGCCGCCCTCGGCGCAGCTGCACCCGCTCGATGCCGGCCACCAGACGCTCTACGCCTTGCTGCGCAAGGGCCGCGCGCTGGCGGCGGAGACCGGGCCTGTGCGGCTGCGCGACGGCCTGGCCCATGCCCTGGCGCTGCCCGCCCCCGCGCTGGCCATCCGCCACCACATAGCGCCCGGGGCGGCGTCGAGCTGCGGCCGGCCGTCGCGTCCGGGGCGCTGGAATGCCTGCGCACTCTCACGCTTCGCCAGGACGTGATCAGCCTGCAGATCCCCAGCGGCATCCCCCAGGATCCGCGCCTGCACGGCCGTCGAATCGACATCCGCGCCCTGACGCCGATGACGCTGGTTCTTGCCCAGCTGCGCGGGCGATCCCGCTCCGTGGCCGCGGCGAAGTTCGCCGATCAGCGTGTTGTTCGGCTCAAGCGAGACGCGGATTGATCCCGTAGCGCGTTCGGCAGGATCCGACAGGCCTGGCGACCGACGAGATCGTCACGGTCACCGCAACGGGCGAACAGAAATCGCACCCCTGACCGGCCGGACGACCGCGCGCCAGACGCCGGAGGCGCGGCGGCCGGAGCCGCCGCGCGCGCACTCAGCCGTGCGGCTTGAACACGACCTTCGTGCAGTTGTCGGTCTTGTCCCGGAACGCCGCGTAGAGCGCCGGCCCTTCCTCCAGGTTGGTGGAGCGGTGGCTGATGATGAAGGACGGGTCGATGTCGCCGTTCTGGATGTGCTCCAGCAGCGGCTTCATGTACCGGACCATGTGGGTCTGGCCGGTCTTCAGGGTCAGGCCCTTGTTCATGAGGATTCCGAGCGCGACCGGTCCGACGGGGCCGGCGAAGACACCCGGCATCGAGACGTTGCCGCCGGGGCGGCAGGCCAGGATCGCCTGGTTGAGCGCGAACGGCCGCTCCAGGCTCACCGTGTGCTCCAGGATCGCCGAGGAGACCTTCTGGAGCGTGGTGTCGGCCCCGTGGGATTCCATGCCGACCGCCTCGATCACCGAGTCGGGACCCAGGCCGTGGGTCATCTCCATGAGCGTGTCCTGCACGTTCTGATGGCCGAGATCGATGGTCTCGGCGCCGGCCTCGCGGGCGAGCGCCAGCCGCTCCGGCACGCTGTCGATGGCGATGACGCGCTTGGCGCCCAGGAGATAGCAGCACTTCACGGCGAGCACGCCGACCGGCCCGCAGCCCCAGATCGCGACCGTGTCCTCCGGGCCGATGTCGCAATGCTCGGCCGCCTGGTAGGCGGTCGGGAAGATGTCGCTGAGGAACAGGACCTGCTCGTCGCTGAGCCCCTCGGGCACCACGATGGGGCCGACATCCGCGTAGGGCACGCGCAGATACTCGGCCTGGCCGCCGGCGAAACCGCCGGTGATGTGCGAGAACCCGAACAGGCCGGCGAGGGGATAGCCGTAGGTCTGGGCCTGCAGCTTGCCGTTCGGGTTGGTCCGCTCGCAGCAGCTCCAATTGCCCCATTTGCACTGCCGGCACTCGCCGCAGCAGATCGTGAACGGCACGACGATGCGGTCGCCGACCTTGAGCTTGTGATTGTCGCGCCCGACCTCGATGACCTCGCCCATGGTCTCGTGGCCGAGGATGTCACCGCATTCCATGGTCGGCATGAACCCGCCCATCAGGTGCAGATCCGAGCCGCAGATCGCGCAGGCGGTGACCTTGATGATCACGTCCCGGCCATGCTCGATCGTCGGATCGGGCACGGTCTCGCAGGTGATCGTGCCGCGGCTCTGCCAGGTAAGCGCTTTCATTCAGAATATCTCCGTCGAATTTTTAGGCGTCGATGGAGCTAACCGGCGCTTTCAGACAAATGATCCCGGGAAAATACCCGCCGTAGATCTGCTAAATATTTTCGCTCTCGAAACGGATCGATCGGGACGGCCCCGTGTTTCTCTATTGCAGTGCAGCAATTTGAGCGGCCGTTCGATCACCGCGGTTGCACCCCGCTCTCAACTCCGGCCGCGCCATCGCCGGCCTGGCTCGCCCAGCGAGCCCGAACCCCGCATCTCAAGGATCACCCATGCGTCTCGCGCTCGCCCTCGGGGCCTCCGCCTTCCTGCTCGGTCTCTCGCAGCTGCCGGTCCGGGCCAGCTCCTGCGCCGAGCAGATCGGGACGATCGAACGCCGCCTCGACAGCGCCGGCGCCGTCCACGTGGCCGGCCTCCAGGACGGCCACACGATCCGCAGCAGCAAGTCGCCGAAGGCCCTGGCGCAGGCGCCCTCCGGCGTGCCGAGCGACGCCCGCATGATCTCGACCGCGGCCCACATCTCCGATGCGCGGCGTCTCATCGGCCGGGCGGGGGACGAGGATCGCGCCGGGCAGCAGCGCGCCTGCGAGGACACGATGACCGAAGCCAAGGGCATGATCGGCGCGCTGCCGTAGGGCCCCGTCGCGAAACACGTGGGCGGCGAGCCCTCGCGCTCGCCGCCCGGATTACAGCGCTTCGGATTGATCCGGTTGATCAGGAGCACGCCCCCTCCCCCCTTCAGGATCCGATCATGACGCGTCGCTCCCCCTCCCGCCCCTGGCTCGTGCCGACCCTGGTGGGCTCGGCCGCGGCCCTGGGCGCCTCGGCCCTCTACGCGCTGGCCGCGACCCGCAAGGCGGAGCAGCGCACCCCGCCGATCGGCCAGTTCATGACCGTGGACGGCGTGCGCCTGCACTACATCGAGCGCGGACATGGGGAGCCGCTGGTCCTGATCCACGGCAACGGCACCCTGATCCAGGATTTCCTGGTGAGCGGCATCGTCGACGATCTGGCCAAGCGCTACCGCGTCATCATCTTCGACCGGCCCGGCTACGGCTACAGCGATCGGCCCCGGGGCCTCTGGACGCCCCGCGCCCACGCCACCCTGTTCGCGAAGGCGCTGGAGCGGCTCGACGTGTCGCGGGCCGTCGTGCTCGGGCATTCCTGGGGCGCGCTGGTCGCGGTCGCCCTGGCGCTGCAGGCCCCGCAGCTGGTGCGCAGCCTCGTCCTGGCCTCGGGCTACTACTATCCCACGCTGCGCGCCGACGTGATCCTCACGTCCCCGGTGGCGATCCCCGGCCTGGGCGACCTGATGCGCTACACCGTGTCGCCGCTGGCCGGCCGCCTGATGCTGCCCGCCCTGATCAAGGGCATGTTCGCGCCGGCCGCCGTTCCGGAGCGCTTCGATCGCGCCTTCCCGAAGGCCATGATGCTGCGCCCGCTGCAGCTGCGCGCCTCGGCGGAGGATGCCGCCACGATGACGCCGGCGGCCGCGGAGCTCCAGCACCACTACCGGGACCTGACGCTCCCCGTCGTGATCATCACGGGCGGGGACGATCAGATCGCCGATGTCGGCCGGCAATCGCAGCGGCTCCACCGGGAACTCCCCGGCAGCACGTTCCTGGTCATTCCCGGCATGGGCCACATGATCCACCACCTCGCGCCCGATCAGGTCGTCGCCGCCGTGGCGCGCGCGTCGGAGCCGGCCATTCGGGCGGCCGCCTGACCGAGCCTGCCGTGCCGGGACGCATCCTGACGCGGATCGACGGCCTCACCCTGCGCTTGTCGAAGGGATAGCCGGGCCCGCCTCGCGCCGAAGGTGGCGCGGCGCATCGACCGCCTCGGCGTGATCGAGGCCCCGGCGGAGGCGATGGGCCTGCACGGCCTTCCGGAGACCGTCCGCTGCTCGGCGTGTCCCGATCAGTCATCGGCGAGAGGGTTTGTCCGGCCGGTCGGCCCCTGGGAGCGCAAGACCGCCAGGGCGTCCGACAAGGTTTGACGCCACCAGCCGTGTCCGGGATCGTGCTGGAAGCGCGGATGCCACCAGAGATAGGCGTCGCTCGGGGGCAGCAGGATCGGCGGCTCTCTGACTTCGACATCGTGACGCGACGCGCGATCGGTGATCGCCTTCGGCAGCGTCGCGATGAGGTCGGAAGCCGCGACCATCCAGATCGCGGCCGGGAAGCTCGGGACGGTCATGGCGACGCGTCGGCGCCGCCCGACGGCAGCCAGAGCGGTATCGACGATACCCGTGCGGTCTCCGCCGGTGCTGACGAGCACGTGCGGCAGGGTGGTGTAGACGTCGAGGTCGAGGGGCGATGCCAAGGCCGGGTGCCCCCGCCTCACCACACAGCGGAACGGCTCGGAGATGACGCGCACGCGCATCAACGCGCGGTCGAGCGCGAGCTGCTGCTCGACTTCGGCGCCCGCCAGGACGAGATCCAGGCTCCCGCTCGCAAGGTCTTCAGCGAGGCCCTGGCCGATCGGTCTCACCTGGAAATCGAGGCCGGGGGCTTCGCGCCTCATCCGGCCGAAGAGCTCGGGCAGAACCGTGAACTGGGGATAGTCGGGTGTCGCGAGGGTGAAGCACCGCGTCGAGTGCGCCGGATCGAACGTTGGCTCACGGCCCAGCACGCGTTCGAGTTCCGAGAGCCCGAGTGACAGGCTCGGGCGCAGGGCCAGTGCGCGCGGTGTCGGGCAGAGCGTATGGCCGACCCGGACCAGCAGCGGATCGCCGAACCGCATCCGCAGGGCCCGCAGGGAATGGCTGACGGCCGACTGGGTGAGGCCCAGGGCGGTCGCCGCCTGCGTCACGCTTCGATGATCGAGAAGCGCATCGAGCACCAGGAAGAGGCGGAGGTCGCGCTCGGATACATGACGTGAGCTCATACACCCATGAGAACGCTTAAGCTCGTCTCATGTCCAGCGCCGGCGTACATCCAGCATTCCGTTGGCCAGGAGCACGCCGATGCACCGGAACGAAACCATCACCTTTGCGGGAACGCGCGTCGACATCCTGGTGACGGGCGACGAGACCGGCCAGCAGTTCTCGCTGCTGCGCATCACCAATCCGCCCGGCGTGTGGACGCCGCTGCACCGGCACCTGCACGAGGAGGAAACCATCTACGTGCTGTCCGGACAGGTTCAGGTCGAGACCGGCGGCGAGATCCGCGCGTTGTCCAGGGGGGACGTCGTGATCCTCCCGCGAGGCCAGGCGCACCGGCTGGGGAACGTCGGTCCCGAGGCAGCCGAAGCCCTGGTGTTCTGCACGCCATCCGGCTTCGAGCAGTTCGTCCGAGAGGCGGGGCAGACCGGCACGACCGCGGCGCCCGCGCAGGCGCCTGACGCCGAGGCCCTGGCACGTCTCGGCAGCCTGTCGACGCGCTTCGGCATCGAGCTGCTGCCGCCGACCTAGAGGCAAGGTCCGCTTCCATGCCTCGTCGCCCGAAGGCGGGCCGGCCTAGATCCGCGCCTCTCGGACGGTTGGGGGGATCATCCGTTGGGGTGGCCACCCCGCGGTTGCTTCGCGGCGCGCGCGATGACGGGTGTGCCCTGCCACGTCCCCTCCGGTCGCCTCAATGCAGCGTGTCGTCCGTGCAAGCCTCGCCCCGCACGTCGCGGGCGAGTCGCAGCGCCGAATGCCCCTTGGCGCCGTTGGCGAAGATGGCGATGGCAAGAAGGTGATCTCGGATCGGGAGCTTGCGCGAAGCGAAGATGGTCCCGCTGGTGACGCTGTACTGGTGCCGGCAGCCGGCGCACTTGAACAGCTTGCGGGTGGCGATGAACGAGTGCTTGAGGCAGCCGCAACGCGGGCAGAACGGCTGACCTTCGGTCGCCTCCCAGCGGATTGCCTTGAACGTCTCCCACGCTGCGTCGTCGGATAGGCGGGCGACCTTGGCGGGGGAGAGAGTACGGGCCGCTTTGGCGAGGAGGAAGTGTTGAGCCATCGCGGCCACCCGAACGTTTTGCGTTGAGGTGGACGATATGGGTCGACCTAGATCAGGTCAGCGCTTTTCGGTGCCTTGCCGCAAAAAAGGGCGCGCTAGATCTAACGCACGATGACGCCAGAGCACTGCCGAGCCGCGAGAGGATGGTTGGACTGGTCGCAAACCGACCTGTCCAAGCGGGCCAACATCGGCCTCAGCACCATTCGCCAGTTTGAGAACGGCATCCGCACGCCGATCCCCAACAACATGCTGGCGATGCGGCGTGCGTTTGAGGAGGCCGGCATCACCCTTACGGATGAGCCGGCCGGGATCGCTTACGCTGGCACGGGCGCGTCACCGGATAAGAACGGGACCGGGGCCGCTCCGTGATGAGAGCGGCCGCGCACGATCTTGGAGACCGTGCCGCCGTTCACGCAGAAGTAGTGAGAAGTCCTGCCCTGACTCCAGCCGAGCATGAGAACGGCGTGGAGTATGTGGCAGGCAGTAAGGTGATCGCAGGGGAACTCAGCAGCCATAAAGCATCCTCCGCAGAAGCGGTTGTGAGGGATGCTACCGGCTTGAAAATCAGCCCCTAAAGTGCGACGTTAAGCGTGTGAGCTGCGCACAGGCGCTGCGCCTCCAAGCCGGAAGCGTTCGCGGTGGGTGGTCCTGGCCGGGCCGGCACTTCCTCTGCGAAAGGGAGTGACCGGCCCGACTGCTATCTGCCTTGCCGAAGTGAACCTCGTCGGAAGGCTCAATCACCTGTCAAAACGGAATATCATCGTCCAAGTCATACCCGCCCCGTTTAGGGACTGGTGGGTCAAAAGGAATATCGTCGTCTAGATCATACCCGGCTGGCTCTGGTTGCTTCGGAGCAGCGTCTTCCTTTTTTGCTGCAGTAGAAGCTGCCTCATCTTCGTCTGGCATATCATCGCCAGTATCACGCAAAGCAGCTCTGAATTTTTGTACAGTTGCTTCGGGTACGGTATAGAAGTCTTCGCGCTCTTCAACGTGCCCTTGCTCAACGTACTTTTCAAATATTCTCTTCACCTCGCTCGGTCGCATCAAGCGGCTCTCGCGTTCTGCGACAAGCTCTATCACGTCATCAAGGCTAAAGAGGGCCTTTGCTTCATCCAATGCAAGTAGATGGCGCTTCCATTTGTTGGAAATTGCGCCAGGCTGCCTTCCGCCGTTGGATCGAGCAACCGGCACCACACCTTGGGGATCGGCCGGAGCGGAAGATTTGGATGTGGACGCAAGCGGCGTCTGCGGAATGAGGGCCAAAATGGCCTCCATTCCGTTCAGCTCAGCCTCAAGTAGCTCGACGGCTCGCTTTTGAGCAGCGAGAACCGTTCGCTTCTCGGAGATCATTTTCATGATCGCGGGGGTTGACATGACTCAGACGTATCACGCGCCGTGGGGCGTGAAAAGGGAGTCGTTGTCGATATGCGCGACGGATAGGCCGCGCGCTTGACGGATAGCCCGCCCGCTGTCAGTCTCTCAGGTGACGCTTGTCGTCCTCACGTCCACTCGTGCGCGCACCGACGCGCGGGGTGCGCGCGAAGGCGCCCCCGGAGGCCAGGCTTAACCCTGGCACCCCGGAGGACGAATCACATGGCTGTGGTTTGTACGTATCCGAAGCCGGTGTCCGTTACGGACTACTACCGGTTCCGGTTTGGGCGGTGGGAGCACGTGTGCTCTCATTGCCGCTCGTATCCGTCGCGTTAGGTTAGCCGCCGCGCGATGATACGGGTAGGACGACAAGCGTCACCACTTACCTATTGAATCATGCCAGAGGCGCTCGTGGCAAGAGGCGTCTAGTCGCTTTACCGCTATGGACTGCCGACAGCGTAACCAAATCACCTCAACGCTTTTAGGTGAGGTAGCTGCATAATACCGCGAAGCCGCCGCCGCCCGGCCCCGTCAGGTGGTGGATCGGGATGCAGAACCCCTGCGACAGGCCGAATTCCGTGGCCTCGCCCATCACCCGGGCTGCCCCGGCCTCGTCGGAGCGATAGGGCGCCTCGCGCCACAGGAACGGCTCGGTGGTGCGCCTCACATGGTTCGCCACCGGATCGATCCGCAGATAATCCCGCGCGAAATAGCGTGTCCGCCAGCCTTCCGGCCAGGACGGCACCAATGCGCAGTTCTGCGTGGAGACTTCGTGCTCCGCCGGCAGGTTGGTGATGATGAAGACATCGTAGCCGAAAGACGCGCCGGCCGCCCGCATCTCGCGGAGGATGTCGGAGATCTTCGCCGCCTCCTTGAGGCGGCCGACGATCTCGAAAGCCGTCTGGCTGTCCTGAGTCACGGCAGGTCCGAAGGCTTATCGTTAAAAATTTTCACCTGTGGTTGCAGAAATTGCGGCATCCCACAGAGATATCTACATGAGGTTGTCGGTTCGGCCAAGCACCGGCGGATCGGTCCGGCCGTCCGTACGCTTGCGATGCGCGCTGCGATCGAACCGCGCAGGGTCGGCGTTCAGGACGCGACCCGCCGCACCGGTCGGCTGACGAACCGGGAGCCGGCGAGCAGGAAGCGCCAGGGCGTCTCGGCGCCGCGGGTGATCCCGATGCGCCGGTCCGCCGCCACCGGGACGGGCTGGCCCCGGGGGGCGAACCGGAACGGCGGTTCCGCTACCGGCAGGCCGTCCATCGCCCCGGTGACCCCGAGGGCCTGGCACAGGCGGCCCGGGCCGGCGCAGAGCCGCCGCGGATCGTCCAGGCTCCGGCGTGCCGCCCTGGCGGCCAGCCCCTCGGTCGGCTCGATCGCCCGGATCAGCACCGCACTGCCGGGCTCGCAGACCAGGTTCAGGCACCAGTGCAGCCCGTAGGACCTGTAGACGTAGACGTGCCCCGGCGGCCCGAACATGCTGGCGTTGCGCTGCGTCGGGCCGGCGAAACTGTGGGAGGCCGGGTCGGTCCGGTCGTAGGCCTCCGTCTCGACGATGATCCCGCCGGCCTCCCCGACCCGGAGACCGGCCCCAATGAGGTCCGCGGCCACCGCGGCGGCGCTGCGGGCGAAGAACGGGTCGGCCATCGGGCGTTTCCAGGTGTCATCCGGGAGGGGGCATCGGGGATGTGTCATCCCGCCCGGGCAACGCCCGGCGCGCAAGTCGGTCGACGGCGCTTGCCCGTCCGGGCACGGCGCCGAATTGGCGGACACGCCAGGCAATTCTTCGCCGGAAGCCGGCCGACGGCAACGCCGTTTCCGGCCGCTTCGAAGAGCGCGCGAAGGTTGTCCCGGCCGCCTTCGAATTAGTCCTGACCTGAAACTCGCCGGCAAGTAGAAATACAACGGAGGCCGAGGCCGCCATTTGCTGATACGAGGGGCCGGACAAACGGGCCCGCTGCCGATCTCGTCGGACCTCCCAGCATGATGCGCACCCCGTCGCTTGCGACGCTCCGATCCGCCGCCGGGAGTCCGCCCGCCGCCCCGATCCCGCTGCGCGCCCGGATCCGCCCCGTCCTCAGCCTGCGCCGCCTGCGCCTGGGCAGCGGTCTGGTGCTGTTCGCCTACATCCTCACCCACCTGACCAACCACGCGCTGGGCAACGTCTCCCTCGACGCCATGGAGGATGGCCTCAGCGTCGCCTCCGCCCTGTGGCTCAACCCGCCGGGCCTGGCGCTGCTCTACGGCGCGCTGCTGATCCACCTGCTGCTCGGCCTCCAGGCGCTCTATGCGGCGCGCTACTTCCGCTGGCGGCCCGGCGAGGCGGTGCAGATGGTCTCCGGGCTGCTGATCCCGCCGCTGCTCATCAGCCACGTCACCGCCACCCGGATCGCCTTCGCCACCGAGGGGCTCGACAAGGGCTACGCGCAGGAACTCTACGCCTTCTGGGTCGCCGCACCGCATCAGGGCGCGCTGCAGGCGGCGATGCTCGTCCTCGCCTGGATCCACGGCTGCTCCGGCCTGTATTTCTGGCTGCGGCTGAAGCCCGCCTTCGGGCGCGCCGCCCCCTGGCTCCTGGCGGTGGCGGTGCTGGTGCCGGTCCTGGCGCTGCTCGGCTTCGTCCCGGGCGGCCGGGCGTTCCTGGCCCTGGCGCAGGACCCGGCCTGGCGGGCCGTGGCGCTCCGGCCGGTCCATGTCGGGCTACCCGATCAGGTGGCCCGGCTCGCCGCCATCCGGGACGGGATGCTGACGACCTATGCCGGCCTCGTCGCCGCGGTGATCGCCGCCCGCGGGGTCCGGACCCTGGCGGAGATCCAGCGCGGCACGATCCGGCTCAGCTATCCCGACGGGCGGGTGGTCCGGGTGCCGCGCGGCACCAGCGTGCTGGAGGCGAGCCGGCGCAACCGGATCCCCCATGCCAGCGTCTGCGGCGGCCGCGGGCGGTGCTCGACCTGCCGGATCCGCGTGCTCGACGGCAGCGACCGGACGCCCCCCGCCGGCCGGGCCGAGCGCGCCGTTTTGGAGCGGATCGCCGCCGGGCCGGGGGTCCGCCTCGCCTGCCAGTTCCGGCCCGAATCCGACCTCGCCGTGGTGCCGATGTTCCCCCTGCCCCCGCGGGTGCGGCAGGCGGACCTGCTCGACCGGGCGCAGTCCGGCGAGGAGCGGTTCATCGTAGCGATGTTCGTGGATCTGCGCGGCTCGACCCGGCTCGCCGAGGAGCGCCTGCCCTACGACACGGTGTTCATCATCAACCGCTTCCTCGGGGCGGTCGGCGACGCGGTGCGGGAGGCCGGCGGCTCGACGAACCAGTTTTTGGGCGACGGCCTGCTGGCCCTGTTCGGCCTCGAGTCCGACCCCGAGCCGGCGGCCCGCGACGCGCTCCGGGCGGTGGATCTGATCGCCGAACACGTCGCCACCCTCAACGCGCTGCTGGCGACCGATCTGGAGCACACCCTCCGGTACGGGATCGGCGTTCATGCCGGCCTGGCGATCGTCGGCGAGATGGGCGACGCCACCGATGCCCGGTTCACGGCGCTCGGCGACACCGTGAACGTCGCCTCGCGCCTGCAGGGCCTGACCAAGGTTCTGGGCTGCATCGCGGTGGTCTCTGAGGCGGTCTTCCGCGCAGCCAAGACCGCGCCGACGGCGATCCGGGAGATCCCGGTCGAGGGCCGGTCCGAGCCGGTCCGGGTGAGCACGATGGGGGTGCTCTGACCCGCCGTATGGGTCACGGATCGGTCCCCTGTCAGGCGCGACCCGCCGCCCTCCCCCCGGCGAGATGCCGGGACAGGGCCAGCATGAGCGGCACCACGGCCAGCGCCGTGGCAGCAGCCGCCACCACCGCCCAGCGGGGGCCGGCCGCGTCCCCAAGCCGGCCGTAGAGCAGCGGCGCAGCCAGGGCGCTGCCCCCCAGGGTGCAGGTGTAGAACACCGCGAACGCTTGCTCGACCCGGCCGCCGGGAGCCAGCTCCGGCACCGTGCCGTAGAGGACCGACGAGGTGCCGTTCAGCATCACGCCGAGCAGCGGCAGCAGGATCAGCGTGGCGGCGAGCGGCAGGGCGATCACCGCCAGGATCGCCGCCGCGGTCCCGGTCTCGGTGAGCAGCACGGTCCGGGTCACGCCGAGGCGCTCTCCGAGCCGGCCGCAGACGGCCTTGCCGAGCGCGCCGCCGATGAACACCAGCGAGAGCGCCAGCCCCACGGTGGTCAGGGCCGCGCCCTTCTCCTGCAGCAGGAACGGCAGGTAGAGCAGGAAGGCCGGGCGGGCAGCGTTGTCCAGGGTGCCGATCGCGACGAGCAGGCCGAAGCCGGGCCGCGCGCCCGCGCCGTCGCCGGCCTGCGCGGCCCGCGCCGCGCCCTTGCGTTCCTCGCTCTGTGAGCTGGGATCACGCGGCAGCCATCGGCCGACGCCGAGGGCGACGGCGACGCCCAAACCGGCGATCACCCAGAGCGCCGTGCGCCAGCCCGACAGGGTCAGCAGGAAGCCGACCAGCGGCGGCACGGCCGCCTTCCCGAGATCGCCGGCGAAGTTGTAGGTACCGAGCGGGCCGCGGGCCGCAGCCCCGTAGGCCCGGGCGATCTCTGTCGAAGCCAATGGATGCTGGGTGCTGCCGCCGGCGCCCCCGAGCAGCAGGCCGGCGCAGAGGCCGATCAGCCCGCCCGACGCCCCGGCCAGCGCGTAGCCGCCGGCGCTGAGCAGCGTGCCGAGGACCAGGACGGTACGGGCGCCGAGCGACTGGGCGAGCTGGCTCGCCGGCATCTGCAGGGCGGCCAGAGCGCCGTTGTAGAGCGAGCGCAGCAGCGCCAGCGCGACGTAGTCCAGGCCGAACTCCGCCTGCCAGACCGGCAGCAGCACGTAGATCAGGTCGGTGTAGCCGTCGTGCAGGGCGTGGTTGACCCCGGCGACCACGAGGGTGCGCTTGTCCTCCATGCGCTTGGCCGCCCGGTCCGGGACGTCGTCGAGCGGGGCGGTGAACTCCGAGGCGCGGGCCATCCTGCTGTCCTTGATGATTCCACCACAGGATGCGGGTCTCGCGCCTGGCTGACAAACGTCTTATGCTGACGCTCGCGTGAGGAAACCTGACACCATGCATCGCCGCCTGCCGCCGCTCAACGCGCTCAAAGCCTTCGAGGCGGCGGCCCGGCACGCCAGCTTCACCCGGGCCGCGGAGGAGCTGCGCGTCACCCACGGGGCGGTGAGCCGGCACGTGCAGATGCTCGAAGGCTGGCTCGGCGTGCCGCTGTTCGAGCGCCACAACCGGCGGGTGGTGCTCACCGAGGCCGGGCGCAGCTACGCCGCCGAGATCGGCGCCGCCCTCGACCGGATCGCCCTGGCCACCGCCCGCCAGGTGGAGCGCGGCCGGCCGCGCCTGCTGCACGTCAACGCGCTCGCCACCTTCACCCTGCGCTGGCTGATCCCGCGCCTGTCGGGTTTCCAAGTCGCCCATCCGGCCATCGAAGTCCGGCTGACCACCTCGAACGTGCCGCTGGCGAGCCTTGCCGAGCCGTTCGACGTGGCGATCCGCGGCGGGCCGGATACGCGCCCCGGCCATGTCGCGCAGCCGTTCCTCACCGAGCGGCGCAGGCCGGTCTGCAGCCCGGCCCTGCTGCAGCGCCTGCCCCTGCAGGAGCCCGAGCAGCTGCGGCACCACACCCTGCTGCACGCGGCGACGCTCCCGCAGGTCTGGCCGCATTGGCTGCACGCCGCCGGGGTGCCGGATCTGGTCCCGCAGGCCTCCGTGACCCTGGAGCATTTCTACCTCACCCTTCAGGCCGCCCTCGACGGCCTCGGCGTGGCGATGGGCCCGGAGCGCCTGATCGCCGACGACCTGGCCGCAGGCCGCCTGACCTGCCCGTTCCCGGGCCCGTCCCTGCCGGCGCGGAGCTACTACACCTACGTGCCGGAGGCCCGGGCCGACGACCCGACGGTCCGTGCCTTCTGCACTTGGCTTACCGCGGCGGCGGGGGACTCCTGAAGCCCGGGGATGGTGTCCGGGATCGGACTGGCGCAAGGATGGTTCTCAGGAACGCGTTCGGCGGCGGCGTCAGCGCCGGCGGGCGGATGCTGCGGCCGAAGGTGAGTCCATGGCGCGCAAGCGTCTCCGCCCCACGATCGTCTACCTGTCCGAGGCCGTGGCGCGGCTCGGGCTCTCTCCCGATTCCCTCGACCTGGAAACCCTGCGCGCCGATCTCGAACTGCCCGAATTCGGCGCCGAGGTCGACGACGAGCGGATCGCCGAAGTCTTGCGCGCCCGGCAGAGGGCTCGGGCCTTTGCCGAGACCGGCGTCCCGGCGGTCCGGAAGGTCATCCCCGCCCTCAAGGCCGCCATCCTGCGGGACCGCCGGGTGCTCTGGAGCATCCGGACCGAGATCCCGCTCCTCGACAATGGCCGCCTGGACCTGCGGATCGACAGCGCTCCGGACCCGGTGGCGGCCGAGATCCTGGCCCGCATGGCGGCCCGGAACGACCCGGCGCATCGCGTCGAGGCGGGGCGGGCGGCCGTGGCGGAGCGCGCCGCCGAGGTCACCCGGACCCTGGCAAAGCCGGTCGAGCGCCTGCGGGCGCAAATCCTCCAGGACCTGCGCGAGGTCGGGGCCGACGCCCCCGCCTACATCGCCCATCTCGACCGCTCGCTGCGCTCCCGGGTGTTCACCTTCGGGCCGAAGCTGGCGCGCGCGCTCAACGACACGCTCACCCCCGTGCGCCGCCACGCCAAGGCGGTGGCGAGCGAGGGCTCGCGCCTGCGCCGCCTGCGCGATCAGGTCGGCTTCGGCGCCTATATCGAGCGCTTCAGTGCCGCCCGCCGGCTGAACCGGCGGATCCTGTTCCACATGGGGCCGACCAATTCCGGCAAGACCTATGCGGCCCTGCAGATGCTGACGGCGGCCCCCACCGGCACCTATCTGGCGCCCCTGCGGCTGCTGGCCCTGGAGAATTACGAGGCCCTGCGCGAGCGCGGCCTCCGGGCCGGCATGGTCACCGGCGAGGAGGTCCTGGGTGAGCCGCAGCCGACCCACACCGCTCGCACCATCGAGACCGCCGACCTGACCCGTCCGATCGACGTGGCGGTGATCGACGAGATCCAGATGCTGTCGGATCCCGATCGCGGCTGGGCCTGGACCAACGCCCTGTTCGGCGTAGCCGCCCGGACCGTCATCGTGTGCGGCTCCGACGACGCCCTGTCCTACGTCCGCCGCGCCGCCGAGGCCGCCGGTGAGTCGCTGGAGGTCATCCCGTTCACCCGCAAGTCGCCGCTGCTGCTGCTCGACGCGCCGGTCCCCCTGGAGAAGGTCGAGCCCGGGGACGCGGTCGTGGCGTTCTCGCGCCGGGCCGTGCACGAGAACCGCGAGATCCTGGTCGCCCGCGGGCACCGGGTGGCGACGATCTACGGCGCCCTGTCGCCCGAAGTGCGGCGGGCCGAGGCCACGCGCTTCCGCACCGGCGAGGCCAACGTGCTGGTCACCACGGACGCGATCGGCATGGGGCTCAATCTCGGGCCGCTCCGGCGGATCGTGTTCTCGACCGTGCGCAAGTGGGACGGCACGAAGGAGCGCGGCCTGACCAATTCCGAGATCCGCCAGATCGCCGGCCGGGCGGGTCGCTATGGCCACCAGGATGTCGGCTACGTGGCGGCGACGGAGGCGGTCGCCGTCGAGCCGATCCGGATCGCCCTCTCGGGGGCCCCCACGGCGCCGGCAGCGGATTCGCGCTTCTTCGTCCGGCCCGACCTCGGCGCGATCCGCTCCGTCGCCGAGGAGATGCAGACCCAGAGCCTCCACGAGGTGCTGACGCATTTCGCCCGGGCCACCTTCTACGCCGGCTCGCCGTTCCAGCCCTCGGCCCTGGAGGAGATCCTGGAGGTCGCGCGGGTCGTCGATCGGGCGCGGCTGCCGATCGAGGAAAAGTTCGCCTTCTCGGTCTGCCCCGTCAACCGCCGCGACGAGATCGCCATGGGCATGCTCGAGCGCTGGAGCCAGGCCCGGGCGGCCGGCACCACGGTCCCGGCCCTGCGGGCGAACCTGGCCGGGGAACTCGACTACCAGGAGCGGACGGTGCGCCTGGCCAGCGCCTATCTGTGGCTGTCGCGCCGCTTCCCCGACACGTTCGACGATGTCGAGGCGATCCGGCACATGCGCGGCCGCGCCAACGACGCCATCGAGCAACACCTGCGTGAGACCGCGACCCGCAAGGCGGAGCGCCGCACCCGGCGGGCGGGCAGCGCGGGGGGCCGATAGCGACTCACCAGCGGTAGCCGAGGCTGGCGATGACGGTCCGGCCGTTTCCGTAGAAGCAACCGCCCGCCGCGAAGCAGGAGGCGACGTAGGTCCGGTCGAGCAGGTTCGCGGCGTTGACCGAGACCTGCCAGCCCGCCAGTCCGGGATCGGCAGCGCCAAGATCGTAGCGGATCGCGGCGTCGATCAGGGTCACGGGCGGTACCGAGAAATTGTTGGCGGGATCGCCGGCGCTCCGGCCGATGGCGCGGATCCCGCCGGCGAGGCTGAGGCCCGCGAGCGGGCCGGCCGGGAACCGATAATTCGCCCAGAGCGACACCAACTGGTCAGGCACGGACACGAAGCGCTTGCCGACGAGCGCCGGGTTGCCGTCCCGGCGCACGGTGGTGTCGAGGTAGGTATAGGCGCCGATCAGATCGAGGCTGTCGGACAGGGTCGCGCGGGCCTCGATCTCGATGCCGCGCGAGCGCACCGCGCCGGTTTGGACTTTATAGAAGAGGTGCGCCGGGTCGGCGGTGGCGACGTTGTCCTGGGTGATGTCGAAGCCCGAGACGGCGACGAAGCTGTCCAGGCCGGCGGGCTGATACTTCACCCCGGCCTCGGTCTGCCGCGCATGGGTCGGCTTGAACGGGGTGCCCGAGAAGCCGGTGCCCAGCGTCGGCTCGAACGACGTCGCGTAGCTCGCATACGGTGCCAGACCGCCGTCGAACAGGTAGACGGCGCCGACCCGGCCAGTGAAGGCCTGGTCGTCCTGGCTGGAGGTAAGGGCCGTCAGGCGGTTGGCGGTATCGAGCAGGGACCAATCCTGCCTGCCCCCGACCGTGACGGCCCAGTGGTCCAGACGCATCTGGTCCTGGGCGTAGAGGCCGACGCGGTTCCAGTCCTGACGCGTGCTCGGCGCGGCGGGTGGACGCGCGAAGGGCCGGCCGTAGACCGGCGCCGCAAAGTCGATCGCCGGCACCGGGCCGAAGCCCGAGGCGTTCACATCCGCCTGGGAGCCCTGATAGCCGAGCCCGAGCAGGATCGTATGGCCGATCGGTCCGGTGGCGAAGTCGGCCTGCACCTGGTTGTCCAGGGACACGCCGTCGACCGCCTCCCGAGACCAGGAGGCCGAGCGCTCGAGCAGGCTCGCGGTCGCGCCGAACGGGGCGAAGAAGTTGATCGCCACGCCCTCAAAGCGTGTGTCGATATGGGCGTAGCGCAGGTTCTGGCGGACGCTCCAGGTCTCGTCGAAGCGGTGCTCGAAGGCGTAGCCGATCATCGCCTGCTGGCGGTCGTAAGCATCGAAGCCGGGCTCGCCCGGAAAGAAGCTGCGCCGGATCCGGCCGGCCGGGCTGGGGAACAGGGTTCCCTCGGCCGGAAACCAGCCTGCGAAATTGTTGTGCGGATCGTTCTGGTAGAAGCCGAGCCAGGTGAGGCGCGTGTCGTCGTCCGGCCGCCAGGCCAGCGCCGGCGCCAGCACGAGCCGCTGCTCCCGGGAGAAATCGGCCTGGGTATCGACTCGGCGGCCGAGGCCGTTGAGGCGATAGGCCCAGCTGCCGTCGGCGGCGACCGGACCGCCGAGATCGAAGACCGCCTCGGCGCGGTTGCGGTTTCCCGTGGTGAGCGTCACGGCGTGGAGCGGCTGCTCGGTCGGCTGCTTGCTGACCATGGCAACGATGCCGCCCGGGCTCGCCTGCCCGTAGAGCACCGAGGCCGGCCCGCGCAGCACCTCGACGCGCTCCAGCACCGAGGGGTCGATGACCTGGGCCGCCCAGTTGCCGCCCTTGACCAGCGGCAGGCCGTCGAGAACCTGCGGGTTGGTCGCGCCCGCCGCGAGGCCGCCGAAGCCGCGCAGGAACACGCTTTCCAGCACGCCGCCGATCCGCGTGTCGGCGAACACGCCCGGCGTGTAGCGCAAGCTGTCGCCGACGCTCCGGGCCGCCTGCTGGTCGATCTGTTCTCGGGGAATCACCGACACCGCCTGCGGCACTGCGATGACCGGCGTGTCGGTCTTCGTAGCCGTGGCCGAGACGCGCGCCACGAGACCGGGGACCGGATCGGTCCCGGTCATCCCGCGGCCGCTGACCGTGAGAGCCGGCAGCGCGATCTCGGTCGCGTTGCTGCCGCGCTGGCCGAGGGCGGCGCCCACGAATTCGGCTGGCATCCGGGCCGTCGCCGCGTGATGCCGAGGCGTCGAGGGCGGGCGTGGTTCGTCGCTCGCTGACCCGGCCCTGGCCGGCCGTGGTTCGGCGCGAAGGGCCGCCGGGGAGAGACACAGGATCACCGTCAGCAAGCCGCCGGCCGTCCGCAGGCGCAGGCCCGAAGGCCGCGGCCGATCGAACGTACCATTGGCAAGGCGAGATGGCGGGCGTGGCGGCATCGGCGGGCTCCGATCGAGGAAGCCCAGCGCTACGGCGATTGCCCGAGTCGGTCAATAAAGGTAGGATGATTGGATCAAACGATCTTTTAGCACGATTCCAGGGAGGTCTGTCGATGGATCGCGAGCCGTTCACCCTCCACGATGTCTCGACGTTTCCCATCGTGCGGCTGCGCGCTGAGGAAGCGCCCCCGCCGGGGGACGCCACCGCCTGGTGCCAGGAGATGGACCGGCTTCTGGCCAGCGAAAAACCTTTCGTGCTCGTCTATCCGGGCCGCCGCGATGACGAGTTGCATGACGACCGCGTCGCCCGGGGTCTCTGGCTGAAGCGGAACAAGGAGGTCCTGGCGGGGCGCTGCCGGGCCTTGATCATCGTGGAGCCCGATTCGGATCGGCGCCGCGCGTTGGAGGCGGCCTTTCCCGGCCTCGTCCGTGCGTTCGGCACGCCTCAGGTCGCCTGCGCCACCGATCAGGACGCCGTCTCGCTCGCCAGGCAAGCTCTGGGGGCGGAGGGCTGAACGGAGCCGGGGGGCCGATCAGACGCTGGAGGTAGCAGGCGTCTCGACATTCGCGAGCGCGTCGAGGATCGGGCCGACGATCGCCCGGGCGGCCTCTGCCGCGCCTGATTCGTCTCGGTCCCGGATCGCGTCGAACACCCGGCGATGGGCGGCGAGATCGGGCTCGGGCAGGGTGATGTCCGCGAGCGCCGTGCTCGTGCTGCCGTGCAACGACAGAGCGAAGTAGCGGTAGAGTTCCGCGAGGGCGGCGTTGTCGCCGCATTGTGCGACCGCGACATGGAACGCGATGTCGCGCGCGATGAAGTCGGCGAGATCGCCGCCCGGGGGGCGTTCCCCCCGCTCGTTCAGCAGGGCTTCGAGCCGCCGCACGTCATGCTCGTTCCGCCGGGCCGCAGCCTGGCGCGCGGCCTCGGTTTCGAGGAGCGCGCGCAGCTCGAAATGGTCTCGCAGGCTCGCATGCGTCACTCGGCGCATGACCTCAGCCGGGTCGATGTTCAGGCGCACATAGGTTCCGTCGCCCTGCCGGACCTCCAGAACCGCGGCATGGGACAGGACCCGCACGGCTTCCCGCACCGTGTTCCGCCCGACCTGCAGCATCTCGGCGAGTTCCGCCTCTTTCGGTATGCGTGCCCCGACCTTCCAGCGGCCGGTCTCGATCTCCGCGCGGATGAGGTCGATGGTCGAATCGACCAGGGAGCGGCGGGGGACCTGTGGAAGGGACGCGGCGAGCACCATAGCGTTCTTATAGCGAGCAAAGAGGGATCATCCCAGCTCTGGTCACACGGATTGACATGCCCCGCAGAAAGATAGGATGATCCTATGTAATTTAGCGACGGAACAGCTATGGGACCCTCACCTATTCAACCCGGGATCGCCGGCTCGAGCGTCGCGGCTGAAGCGCTGACCACACCCGCATGACCCGCCCAGCTCCCTCTCCATCGCTGCGTGCGTCCGCCACC
The DNA here is from genome assembly GCF_001455965.1 of Methylobacterium sp. GXS13. Lineage (GTDB taxonomy): Bacteria > Pseudomonadota > Alphaproteobacteria > Rhizobiales > Beijerinckiaceae > Methylobacterium. The sequence continues at coordinate 95,760 of NZ_LKKO01000013.1, read as the reverse complement.
TTGCGGAGTGCCCGGGATCGCTTTCTCGCGATCGACATCCTGACGCCCCGCACTGCCCATGTCGCGCGATCGACCAGCGCTGCGACGCTAGCCCTCGGTGTCGCCTTCTGCCTGCAGCTCGAGACGCCCTATTCTGCGGCCTCAACGGTCCTGCTGGTCGCCAACGCGAACCAGGGCGCTGTTCTCGCCAAGGGCGGATGGCGCCTTGTCGGCACGGTGATCGGCGCAGGCGCCGCCCTCGTCCTGATGGGCCTCTTCATCCAGGCTCCCATTCTGTTCATCTTCGGCTTCGCCCTCTGGCTCGGCCTCTGTACCGGTGGAGCGACGCTGCTCCGGCACTTCCGAGCGTCCGGCGCGGCCGTGGCCGGCTATACGGTCGGCCTCGCCACGTATGGCGCGTTGGAGATGCCCGAGCGGGCGCTGGATGCCGTGCTCGGCCGTACAGCCACCGTCGCGGTCGGGGTGGTCTGCCTCGGGGTGGTGACGGCCCTGTTCAGCAAACGTGCCACGCGCGTCGCGCTGGACAACGCTCTGATCGGGCAGTTCGGCACGATTGCGGGCGTCGCCTTGGAGCGGCTGCGAAGCCAAGAGCCGGCGCATAGCCTGCCAACCCCGACACAGATTGCCGGCCTCTTCGCGGTCGATGATCTGCTGGAGCTGAGCCGAGCCGAGTCCCCGGACCTGGCAAGGCACGAGGGCGCAATTCGCGACACCATCGCTGCCCTGTTCAGCGCGCTGCTGGGCAGCTCGGACCTGTGTGACGCCGCTCCGCAAGCAGGCCAGGATTGCGTCGCGGCGCACGAAGGCGTCGTCACCGAACTGCCGCGGATCCTGTGCGCTCTGGAGGCTCGGCGCTTCGAGGAGGCGCTCGAACGGATCACCGCGTTGAGCGGCGCGGTGCAGGCGCGCGCCAGGCGCGCCGAAGCCGCGGATACCGGAACACCCGCCCCGCTGATCGCCCTCGACCGCCTCGTCGCGTTCATCGAGGATTACAGGTCGGCGCTGTCCGGAATGGCACGGCTCCAGGGTGGCCGCCCGGCGCCTGCGCGGTCATTCCGGTTCCATCGGGACTGGGGGGCGGCGACGGAGAACGGGCTGCGCTCCGCGCTGGCGATCCTGCTCGCCGGCGCCTTCGGGATCGCGACCGGCTGGAGCGACTGGTCGCTCCTGCTGCTCATCCTCGCCCCCTATCTCGCCCTGCTCGCCATGACGGGCAATCCGGCCGCGGGCGCCGTCGCGTTCATCACCGGGACGCTCGCGGCCGTGCCGGCGGCTTTCGTCTGCGCTTTCGGCCTGATGCCGCAGGTACAAGGCTTCCCGCTGCTGATCGCGGTGATCGCGCCGTTCTGGATGGCGGGCCTCTACGCCACCACCCTGCCCCGGCACGGGCCGTCCGGGCTCGCCTACCTGGTTGCGTTCAACACGCTCGTCGGAGCCACCAACCCGATGGTGTTCAGCCTGCCGACCTTCCTGAACCAGGCCTTCGGCTGGATCGCAGCAGTCTTCGTCACGCTTCTGGCCTTTCGACTCCTCCTTCCGCACGATCCGCGCCGGCAAGCCCGCCGCATCCGGGCGGCTCTGCGCCGCGACGCCCTGGCGCTCCTGCATTCGGACCCACCGGAGCATCGGCACGTCTGGGAGCATCTTCAGCACCACCGGCTGGCCCGCCTCGCGCTGAGCCTGAGGGCCGATCCGGAGGCGGCCGCGATTATGGCGGAGGGGATCGCCGGGCTGCGCCTCGGCCGTGCCGCGATTCGGGCACGCGGCGCAGCCCGACATGCCACCACACCGGCGTTCCTCCACACGACGACCCTGCGGGCCCTGGCCGAAGCCGCCCGGACGCCGCGACAGGCCCGTGACATCCTCGCTGAGGCGGCAGCCGAGATCGCCGCGCGATCGATCGAGGATCCTGGCGCCTGGCCGGCGGCCCATCGGATCGCCGCCTGCCTGACCGACATGGCGGTGCTGCTCGAAGCCCATACGGACGGATCCTTCGACCGGCACCGGAGCGCCCCATGCTGAGCGAGGTCGCGATCGGGGGCGTCTACCTGCCGCCCATCCTCATCTACCTCGTGGCAGCCATTCCGGTCTTCGCGGGGCTTCGCGCCGTCCTGGACCGTGCCGGAGTGCTGCGCTGCGCCTGGCATCCCGCGCTCCTGGAAAGCGCGGTGCTGCTCGCGACGGTGGCACTCCTCATCCTGTTCGTCTGAGTGCCGCCATGACGGTCCTGAAGCGCCTGCTCCGCCCCTTGCTGACCTTGGCCACCGTCGCCGCGACGGCGGCGCTGCTCCCGGCCCTGTGGCAAGCCTACATGCTGGCGCCCTGGACACGCGACGGGCGGGTCAGCGTCGAGGTCGTGCGGGTCACCCCCGAGGTCTCGGGTACGGTCGTCGACATGCGGGTCGTCGACAACCAGTTCGTCCGGCGCGGCGATATTCTCTACGTCATCGATCCGCACCGTTTCCAGCTGGCCCTCGACGGCGCGCAGGCCGCGGTCCTCGCTAGGCGTGAGGATGCGGCCCTGAAAACCGCGGCGGCGCGCCGGCGCAATCAGTTGAGCCCGGGTGTCGTCGCCCCGGAAACGGTCGAGCGGGCCAACGGTACGGCGGCGATCGCGCGTGCGGATTACGACGCGGCCATCGCCGCCGCCCGTGTCGCCGAGATCAACCTCGACCGTGCCACGGTCAGGGCACCCTTGGACGGCTACGTCACCAACCTCCGGCTGCGTCCGGGCGACTATGCGACCGCCGGTGTGACCCGCATCTCGATCGTCGAGGCCGAGGGATTCTGGATCACCGCCTATTTCGAGGAGACCAAGCTGTCCCGGATCGCGGTCGGTGCCCACGCCGAGATCCGCCTGATGGGGTTCGAGCAGCTGGTCTCGGGGCATGTGGAAAGCCTCGGGCACGGCATTGCCGACGCCAACGAGAACCCGGACCATCTCGGCCTGCCGAGCGTCAATCCGGTCTTCACCTGGGTGCGGCTGGCGCAGCGCATTCCCGTCCGGATCCACATCGACGCGGTGCCGCCGGGCGTGATGCTCGCAGCGGGCATGACATGCAGCGTGGCCGTCGGCGAAGCGGCTGCCGGAGGCCGGCTGCTCTCCCGTCTGAGTTTCCTGCAGTGACGATCTCTGGGCTCCGCATCATGGGTCATTCAGCAGGGTAGACCTGCCGAGGATCGGCTGCGGCGGGATCATGCAAGTGTATGATCTGCCCTCCGCTTGCGGCCATCGTTCTCTTGAAAGTCTGTTCCGTTCTCCATAAAGAACGCGCTTGCAAGCCGGCCGGTCATGCGTGCCGGCCCGATTCCGGCGCAGGAAGGAACAGCCGATGCCCGAGGGACTCGATGCCCGCACCATCGCGGCGACCAACGGGGTGGCCCAGGATACCGCCTTCGGGGCCGTGATCGCGCCGATCCACCTGTCGACGACCTTCAAGTTTCCCGCCTTCGAGCAGCCCGGCGCGTACGATTACTCGCGGCTCGGCAATCCGACCCGCGACCAGCTCGCCGACACCATCGCGAAGCTCGAGGGTGGCGCCCGCGCCGTCATGGTGTCGAGCGGCATGGCGGCCCTCGATCTCGCCCTGTCGAGCCTGTGTCCCGGCGACCTGCTAGTGGCGCCGCACGACTGTTACGGCGGGACGCACCGGCTGCTGAGCCTGCGCGCCGCCCGCGGGCAGTACCGCGTGGTCTTCGTCGATCAGACCGACGCAGCGGCCCTGGCCTCGGCTCTCGCCCAAGAGCCCAAGGTCGTGCTGGTCGAGACCCCGAGCAATCCGCTGATGCGGGTGGTGGATGTCCGGCGCGTCACCGACCAAGCCAAGGCGGTCGGCGCGCTGGCTGTTGTCGACAACACCTTCCTGTCGCCGGCGTTGCAGCAGCCGATCGCCCTCGGGGCGGATCTCGTCGTCCACTCCACGACGAAGTTCCTCAACGGCCATTCGGACGTGATCGGCGGGGCGGTGATCGCCGCCGAAGCTTCGGTCGGTGACGAGCTCGCCGCCTGGGCGAACACGATCGGGGTCACCGGGTCACCGCTCGACGCCTATCTAACGCTGAGGGGCATCCGCACCCTGTTCGTCCGGGTGGAGCGCCAGCAGCAGAATGCCGCGCAGCTCGCGAGCTTCCTGGACGCACATCCGGCTGTCAGCCAGGTCCATTACCCGGGCCTGCCGTCCCATCCGGGCCATGCCATCGCCAAGGCGCAGCAGGCCGGGTTCGGGGCCATGCTGAGCTTCGAGCTCGCCGGCGGCCGCGCCGCCGTGAAGACCCTGGTGGAGACGCTACGGGTGTTCACGTTGGCCGAGTCGCTGGGCGGCGTGGAGAGCCTGATCGCGCACCCGCCGACCATGACGCATGCCGCGATGGATCCCGAAGCCCGCGCAATTGCGGGCATCACCGACGGGCTGCTGCGTCTGTCGATCGGGCTCGAAGCGGTGGACGATCTTCTGGCCGACCTGTCCCACGGCCTGGAGGCGGTCACGCGCGGCTGAGCCGGCGGCTCACTCCTCCTCGACGACGCTGAACCCGGACTCGTCCTCGACCACCCGATATCGGGAGAGGCGTAGAGTCTGTGAGCGCTCGGCCGCCTCGTCCCGGCATTTCAGGACGTGAGCGGTCCGGTTGACCACCTGCAGGTTCGGGGCCCCCCAATAGCCGAGCAGCTCCGGCCAGGGCGCGTCCCGGTGCTCGCGCCAGACCCGGTAGAGCGGCAGCGCGTGGTCGACCTCGGCGGTGCGCAGGAGCCGCTTGCCGGAGGCCTTGCAGCGATGCCCCTGGTGGCGCTTCAGCACTTTGACCTGCTCGTGTGGCGCGCTCCAGAACTTCCAGGCGATGACACAGGCGGCGTGCCAGACGGCCTTGCCGTTCGGTACGCCCTGCCCCCAGAGGTCCCGGTGCCAGCCGAACCGGTAGACCGGCTGGCCGCAGATGCAGCAGGCGCCGCGCCCGCGGGCGAAGGCCGTCTCGCGGAACGGAGCCGGCGGTACCCGGAAGCTCGCCGGCCGGCCACCCGCACCGCCCTCGCAGAGCTGCCAGGTCCAGCCCTCCGGCGTCCCCGAGCGCGCCGCGAGGGCACGGGCCAGCCGGTCGGCCCGAAGAATGTGGTTACGCCAGTAACTTTCCACCGCCAGCCGCGGGGTCGGCGGGATCAGCGGCCGCGACAGGGCATGGTGCAGGACCGGGGCCGGGAAGATCGTCGGCAGGGCCCGCTCCAGCCGGGCCTGGGCCTTGGCGTTCTTCAGGTCGCGCCAGCTGGATGTCGTGATCGAGACCGTCATGCCGGGCCGTGCTAGCGCGCGACGCGCGGGAAGGCGACGGCATTCGGGCCACAGGTTCGGGCTGTCGGGTTAAGACAATGTTTCCCGTGAAACATCGGTCTCGGCGGTCGCCTACAGATCGACCGTCATCGACAGCAGGTAGGTGCGGGGGGCACCCTGGAAGAAGGTGCCGAACGAGGCGACCCCGGTCCAGTAGCGGGTCCCCGTGACGTTCAGCACGTTGGCCCAGAACGTGGTCGGGTGCCCGTCGATCACGGTGGCGTAGCGCAGGCCGAGATCCAGGCGTGCCCAGTCCGGCAGGGCCTGGGTGTTGGCGAGGTCGATGAATTGCCGCCCGGTATAGATCACCGCCCCGTCGACGGTCAGGCCCGGCAGCCCGGGCAGGTCGCACTCAGCGCCGAGATTGAGCTGCACGTCCGGCACCCCGATCGGCACGTGACCGAGATTGGCGGCGACAGCGGTTCGGGTGAGAACGCCGTCGAGCAGGCTGAAGCCGCCCAACACCCGCAGCTCCGGGGTGATCTCGCCGTAGACGCTGAACTCCAGCCCGCTGATGCGCTGCTCGCCGGTCTGGGCGAAGCTCCGGGTGACGGGGTTCGCCTCGCCATTCGGCTTGGTGATCCGGAAGGCGCTGAACGTGCCACCGATCCGGCCGAGATCGAGCTTCACCCCCGCCTCGACCTGATGCGCGACATAGGGGGCCAGGATCGTGCCGGCATTGCTCGCCGCCAGCGGGGCGACGTCGCCGCGGCTCAGGCCCTCGATGGAATTGGCATAGAACGAGACGGCGTCCCACGGCCGCACCACGAGGCCGACCACCGGGGTGGTCGCGCTCTTGTCGTAGGCGGAGCTCAGCGTTCCGACATTGGCCAGGTAATTGTGCGCCTCGACCCGCTGCCGACGGACGCCCAGCGTCAGCAGAATATGCTCGTCGAGGGCCGAGAGCGTGTCGGCCACCGAGACCCCGGACAGCGTGCTGTCGGAGAGGCGGGGTCGCCCGGCGGTGATCGGCGGGGGGATGTAGGCGGCCAGACGCGGCGCGTAGATGTTCGACAGATAGGCGCCGCGGCCGGCGGGGAATTGGCGTGCCGTGTCCTCGTTGTAGGCCGAGGCCTGCACCACGAGGGCGTGGTGGAGGAAGCCGGTGTCGAACCGCGCCCGGGCGCCGCCATCGACGGTCGAGCGGTCGATGCCCATCGCGTAGAATTGCGGCGTGCTGGTCGTGTCCCCGCGGGCATTGAGGATCGTCGGGGCGGACTGGAAGTAGCGCTGGACCTCCGTCTGCGCGCCGCCGGCATCGGCGAACAGCGTGACCGCGTCGGTGAGGTCGTATTCCAGGCGCATCAGGGCGCCGCGGTCGTCGATGTCGGAATATTCCCAGCGTTGGGTCAGGTTCAGGCGGCCATCCGGCGCCCGCGGGACCGGCACGCCGGCCTTGAGCAGAAACGGGCGCAGAGGCGCGTCGAAGCGATCGGTCTGCGCCAGCAGGTAGAGCCAGCCGCGGAAACGCTCGCCCTGATAGTCGAGGGCGAGCGCCCCGACGCCGGTCGTCTCGGATTGGCGCGCGAACGGCGTGTCGCCCTCATGCAGGCTGCCGACGACACGCGCGCCCCATTCCCGGCTGGGACCGAAGCGGCGCGCGACGTCGAGTTGGCCGCCGCCCCGGGCGACCGAGCCGTAATCCAGGGTGACGCGGGTCAGGTCTCCGCCGGCGCGCTTGGGAACGACGTTGACGACACCGCCGACCGCGCCGTTCGGCGAGACGCCGGACAGGGCCGCCGAGGGCCCCTTCAGCACCTCGATCCGCTCGGCATAGTCGGTGAAGACGCGAAAGCTCGGCGCGACGCCGTAGACGCCGTCGAACGCAATCTCGCCGCTTGTGCCCTCGCCCGCCGGGAAGCCACGGATCGAGAACGAGTCGAACGGCGCTCCGGTCGTCTGGGTGGCGCGCACCGATGGGTCACGGCTGAGCGCCTCGGACACGGTTCGGGCCTGCTGGTCGCGCACGAACGTGTCGGTGTAGCTGGTGATGCTGAACGGCGACTTTTTCGCCTCAGTGTTGCCGAGCAGGCCGAGACGTCCGCCCTGCGCGACCTGCCCGCCGGCATAGGCCGGCACGACCCCGCGCGGGGCGCCGGTGCTCTCCACCGAGAGTTCCTCAAGCTGCACCGTCGATCCAGGACGGACATCGTCTGCCCATGCCGGATCGGGATGGGCAACGAGCAGGACACCAATGCCCAGAACTGCGGTGGAGCCCAAAAACAGCGGCGGGCAACGGCCTGAACGCATCATGGACATCTGGGACGGCTCGGTATCCCGGTGGGGAAAAGGTCAAAGCCGCCGTTTCATGATGAGACTATGTTGTCAACGATATATTTGATGACACCATTCAGTTTTTATATAGAATAGCTTCATTTAACGGCCGCATCATTTGCCATGCCAGCGCGATCTATTTTCAAAATTAAGAGAAGATCTTATTTTATGCACTCGTGACATGTAATACGACGCTCCTTCAGCTGAATGCGCCCGCGCAATTGTTGGAACGGACCTGCTCTTGATGAGCGCGGTGAACGGGGATCACCCGGCATGCCGGAGAAGTGTTCATGCCTTTTAAGCCAACGTATCCTCGTCCCGCCGCTCACCCGAGCCGGGCCGATTCGTCCCCGGGGAGCCCATGATGCGTCCAAATCTCTTCCTGGTGTCCCGCTCGGCCGGCATCCTCGCACTCGCTGGCCTCTGGGTCTGCGCAATCCCCTCGACGGAAGCACGGGCGGACCAACCCTCGGCCAAGCTGTGCCAGGCCGTGACCTCGACGCCCGAGACCCAGGCCTGCCTGCAAAAGGCCCTCGATGCGGCCGACGCGAAGCTCAATGCGGCCTACAAGAAGGCGCTGTCGGTCATCGATCAGGACGACCGCCCACCGGACGCCAAGGCGGTCTGGAAGACTCAGTTCACGGCGGCCCAGCGTGCCTGGATCGCCTTTCGGGACGCCGATTGCGGCGACCTCACCTTCAGCGAGTGGAACAACGGCAGCGGCACCACCGGCGCGCTGTATGCCTGCCGATACGACAAGACCGTCCAGCGGACCGACGATATTCTGAGCCGGTACCCACTTCCGTAGAGGACCGTTTCCATCTCCGGCGCCGATGGGCGGTACGGCTGGTCCAACCCTTGAATGCGCAGGGATGCCGCGCTTTCGAAGGACCCCGATGATCGTCGATCTGAACTGCGACATGGGCGAGGGGTTCGGCGTCTACCGCCTGGGGGACGATGCCGGCATGCTGGCGATCGCTACCTCGGCCAACATCGCCTGCGGGTTCCACGCCGGCGACCCGCTGGTGATGCACGAGACCCTGACCCTTGCCGCCCGCGCCGGCGTGCAGGCTGGGGCGCATCCGGGCTTCCTCGATCTCTGGGGTTTCGGGCGGCGCCCGATCCACGGCGAGCGCCCGGCCGATGTCGAGAAGGCGGTGCTCTATCAGGTCGGCGCCCTGCTGGCGCTCGCCCAGGATGCCGGCTGCCCCGTGCGGCACGTGAAGACCCACGGGGCGCTGGGCAACATCGCCAACGAGGACGCCGATCTCGCCCTGGCGGTGGCCCGCGCGATCCGGGCCCTCGACCGCGACCTGATCTTCGTGGTCATGCCGGGCCTCGAGACCGAGCGTGCAGGCGAGCGGCTCGGCCTGCCCCTGGCCCGGGAGATCTACGCCGATCGGGCCTACGCCGATAACGGCAACCTGGTCTCGCGCAAGCTGCCGGGGGCCGTGCTGCACGATCCGGTGGAGGCGGCCGGGCGCGTGGCGCGGATGCTGGAGGATCGCGCGATCCTCTGCCTGTCCGGGCGGCGCATCCCGGCCCGGATCGACAGTATCTGCGTCCACGGCGATACGCCGGGGTCCGTCGCGATGGCTGCGCAGGTGCGCGCCGACCTCGCCGAAAGAGGGATCACGATGAGGCCAATGGCTGAGGTGATCGGCACCTGAAGCGCCGGATTTGGCCGCCATCTGCGGCTCCGTCATGCAAACGTCGCAGATGGGCCAGAAAGCCACTCGCTGCTTGCAAGGCTGAGAGGGGCTCCATGGATTTCCACCGTCGCTTCACGGTTCTGATGTGCACCCCCGCCTTCGATCCGGACGACCTGGAGGGTGCGCGGGTCGCCCAGATCGTGGCCGCGGTGGAGAATCGCGGCTTCGAGGTGGTGCGGGCCCGGCGCGTCGAGGACGCGGCCATCGCCGTGCAGACCGATGCTGCCATCGGCTGCATGGTGGTCGACTGGGGCAAGCGCGGCCTCGACGGCAAGGCCGCCGCGCTCATCGACATGATGCGCAAGCGCGGCCTGGAGATGCCGATCGTCATCATGGTCCGCCGCAAGCGGCTGGAGGACATCCCGGTCGAGTTGCTCGACTTCATCGACGGCTACATCTTCCTGGCGGAAGAGACTCCCGAATTCATCGCCCGCGGCCTGGTCAGCCGGGTGACGCAATATGCCCAGACGCTGAAGACGCCGTTCTTCGGCGCACTGGTCGACTATGCCGAGAAGGGCAACCAGCTCTGGACCTGCCCGGGCCATAACGGCGGCATCTTCTACAACCGCTCGCCGATCGGCCGAATTTTCGTGGAGCATCTGGGCGAGGCGATCTTCCGCGACGACCTCGACAATTCGGTCCTCGACCTCGGCGACCTGCTGACCCACGAGGGTCCCGCGCTCAAGGCGCAGAAGGAGGCCGCCAAGATCTTCGGAGCGGAGAAGACCTACTTCGTGCTCAACGGCACCTCGGCCTCCAACAAGATCGTGCTGTCCTCGCTGGTGGCCGAGGACGACCTCGTGCTGTTCGACCGCAACAATCACAAGGCGGCCCATCACGGCGCTCTGTTCCTGGGCGGCGGCATCCCGATCTTTTTGGAAACGAACCGCAATGCTTTCGGGCTGATCGGCCCGATCTATCACGAGGCGCTGGACGAGACCCGGATCCGGGAAAAAATCCGCGCCAACCCGCTGGTGACCGACCCCGAGGCCTGGCGCCGGGAGCGGCCGTTCCGGGTCGCGGTGATCGAGCAATGCACCTACGACGGCACGATCTACGACGCCCAGGAGATCCTGGAGAAGATCGGCCACCTCTGCGACTACATCCTGTTCGACGAGGCCTGGGCGGGCTTCATGAAGTTCCACCCGCTCTTCGCCCGCCGCTTCGCCATGGGGCTCACCGGGCTCGACGAGACCTCGCCGGGCATCGTCGCCACGCAATCGACCCACAAGCAGCTCGCGAGCTTCTCCCAGGCCTCGCAGATCCACACCCGCGACGGCCATATCCGCGGCCAGACCCGGCGGGTCGAGCACAAGCGCCTGAACGAGAGCTTCCTGGTCCACGCCTCGACCTCGCCGTTCTACCCGCTCTTCGCCTCCCTCGATGTCGGCGCCCAGATGATGAAGGGCCGCTCGGGCATGATCCTGTGGGACGACACGATCCGGCTCGGGATCGAGTGGCGCAAGAAGGTCCGGGCGATCCGGCGGGAATTCGAGGAGAACGAGGCCGACCCGCTGCGGCGCTGGTTCTTCGACCCCTTCGTGCCGGACGTGACCAGCAATGCCGACGGGGCCGAGGTGCCCTGGGAGAAGGTGCCCACCGACGAGCTCGCCGCCGACCCGCGGCACTGGGAGCTGAAACCCGGCGCCCGCTGGCATGGGTTCACCCATGTCGCGCCGGGCTACGCCATCACCGATCCCAACAAGCTCACGGTGCTCACTCCGGGCTTCGACCGGCAGACGGGTGCCTATGCCGATCACGGCGTGCCGGCCCCGATCGTCGCGCAGTACCTGCGCGAGAACCGGATCGTGGCGGAGAAGAACGATCTGAACTCGCTGCTCTTCCTGCTGACGCCCGGCGTCGAATCCTCCAAGGCCGGCACCCTGATCTCGGGCCTCGTCGCGTTCAAACGGTTCCACGACGACAACGTGCCGCTGGAGGAGGCCATGCCGGAATTCGTCGGCCGCCGGCCCAACCGCTACCGCGGGGTGCGGCTGCGCGACCTCTGCGCCGAGTTCCACGCCTTCCACCGGGAGGCCGGCACCTCTGCGCTCCAGCGCCGGCAATTCGCCCCCGAGCATCTGCCCGAAATGGTGATGCCGCCCAAGAAGGCCGCCCAGATGCTGACCCGCAACAAGGTCGACTATGTGCCGATCGCCGAGGCCGAGGGGCGCATCGCCACCACGCTGATGCTGGTCTACCCGCCGGGCATCGGCACCGTCCTGCCGGGCGAGCGCCTGGACGATCGCGCCAGGCCGATGCTCGACTATTTCAAGATGTTCGAGGCCTCCGCCAACCTGTTCCCCGGCTTCGAGGCCGAGATCCAGGGGGTCTATCGCGAGGTCGAGCCGGACGGGCGGATCCGCTTCCACACATACGTCGTGCGGGACGGCGCCTGATGGAGATCGAGCCCGAGGAAGGCGCCCCGATCCCGGCGCGGCCGAGCCCGGACATCATCATCCGGCCGTCCTCGGACGCGGATGTCGAGGCCATGGTGGCGATCTACGAGCACCATATCGGCAAGGGCGTCGGCAACGTCGCCGATTTCGACGACGAGGCGCGCCTGCTCCCCGACGACCTGAAGCGGCGGCGCAAGACCATGCGCAAGAAGCGCCTGCCCCACCTCGTCGCCGAGATCGGCGGCCAGGTGGCGGGCTACGCCTACGCGGTGCCGTTCCGGAAGCGCCCGGCCTATCGCTACACCCTCAAGCACTCGATCTACGTGCATCCCGACCATCTCCATGCGGGGATCGGGCGCCGCCTCCTGCCGGCGCTGATCGAGGCCTGCGCGGCGGGGGGCTACCGGCAGATGATCGGCTACATCGACGCGCAGAACGAGGCGTCCTTGCGCCTGCACGAGACCTGCGGCTTCGTCCGTGTCGGCTACCTGAAGGCGGTGGGCTTCAAGTACGGCCGCTGGTCGGACAGCGTGATGGTGCAGCGGGCTCTGGGCACCGGGTCCGACGACCAGCCGGCGACGTAGGGCGAAGCCCTCCGATCAGGGCTTGCCCGATCGAACGGCTCCGCTCAGTCTCGGGACACTGTCCCGAACCCCGCCGAAGGGCATCAGGCCCGTCGGAAACCCGGTTTTGCGCGGGGGCGGATCGAGTGATCCGCTTCCGCCCAATCCGTTCAGTCCTGGCGCTCGAAGGCGCCCGCGATGGTCAGGTGCAGGTCGTCGCCGATCAGCGGCACGTAGGTCTTCACCCCGAACTCGGAGCGCTTGAGCGTACCGGTGGCGTCGAAGCCGACCGTGACCTTCTTGCTCAGGGGGTTCACGCCGGCCCCGACCAGGGTGACGTCCAGCGTCACCGGCTTGGTCACGCCGTGGAGCGTGAGGTTGCCGGTGACCTTCGCCTTGTCCTTGCCCTCGGGGGTGACCTTGGTGGACACGAAGGTCATCTCGGGGAACTTGGCCGCGTCGAGCCACTGGTCGCCCTTCAGCTCGTCGGTGAGCTTGGCGCTGGTCGTGGTGACCGAGGCGACCGGGATCTTGATCGTGAGCTTCGCAGCCGAAGGGTTTTTCGGCTGCAGATCGAGGGTCCCGGACACGTCCGAGAAGCCGCCGGCATAGTTCGAGAAGCCCATATGGGAGACCCGCCAGCCGACCTGGGTGTGGTTGGGATCGACCACGTAGGTGCCGGCTTGGATCTGGGCCGGGTCGCGGGTCGGCGGGGTCTGGGCCAGGACGGGGGTGGCGACCAGGAGGGCCAGAAGGCTCGAGGCGAGAATCGACTTCAAGGGTGTCTCCTACACTGCAGACGATCGTGCGCGATTCGGTGCGCCGCAGCAGCCCTGTAGCCCTGTTCACGACTGCTTATGAGCCTGCTATCCGGAACCCCATGGTTGCGAGAACGGAAACCTTCCAGGGCGGTCTCGATGACGTGCGGGCCTTCTGCACGGTCGTCGATCTTGGTACCGTCACGGCCGCGGCCGCGAACCTGCGGGAAACCAAGGGCAGCGTCAGCCGGCGCCTCTCCCGGCTGGAGCGGGCGCTCGGAACCCGGCTGATGGCGCGCACCTCGCGGGCGGTCTCGCCCACCGCGGAGGGACTGGCCTTCTACGCCAAGGCTCAGGAGAGCCTGGCGCTCCTCGATAAGGCCGCCGAGACCGCCCGCGACGCGCGGACGGTGCCGGCTGGGCACCTGCGCCTCACCACCTCGATCGATTTCGGAATCGAGGTGATGCCGGAGATCGTTGCGAGCTTCCGGGAGGCCTATCCGCAGATCACGGTTGAAATGCTCAACACCGATGCCCGCCTCGACCTTGCGGCCAACCGGATCGATCTTGCCCTGCGGCTCGGCGGCGCGGAGGAGACCGGCTACCGGGCCGTCATCCTGGCGACGCTGTCGGTGGGCCTCTACGCCGCGCCCGCCTATCTGTTGCGCCGCCCGGCTCCCGCCGATCTGGCGGGGCTGCACGATCACGACCTGATCCTGTCCCGGGAGCGGCTCGGCTCGGGTGCCCTGCCGCTGACCGACGGACTCGGCCGGTCCGAGCAGATCGTGCTGAGCCCAGCCATCCGGGTCAGCGACTTCGCGACCGTCCATCGCTTGACCCTGGCGGGGGCCGGGATCGGCCATATCCCGAGCCTCGTGGCTGCCAGGGCGGTCTCAGGGGGCCAGCTCGTGCGCGTGCTGGCCCCCTGGGCGAGCCGCGGGGCGGTGCTGCGCGCCGTGACGCTGGCCGGGCGCGACTTGCCGGCACGGGTTCAGGTCTTCCGGGACCATGTGCGGAGCGCTCTGACACTGTGCGCCCCGCGTGACGGGGACACGCATTCCAGCGACGAATACAATCAAGACTTGTAGAGTCTAAATATCGAAGTCTTATTGACTGCGCGGTCAAGACAATCTTACGGGTTGACGTAGCGGTGTGTTCAGGAACTCGGCGCACCATGGCGCTGAGCGGCATCCCGGGCCGCTCGGTGATTGATCCCCTCTCACGCCCTTGCCCGGGCGACTCCAATTCCCAGCGGACATCCAGACATGCCCTCTCGCAACCGGCGCCTGCGCCCCCTGCTTCTCGTCGGGACGATGGCCCTGGCGGGTCTGTGCGCGGCGGCGGACTCAGCGCGGGCGACGCTGGCAAGCACGACCCGCGTCGTCCTGCAGAAGGGGCGCCACTACGTGCCGACCGACCTGTTCCTAAGGCTCGGCGACACGATCACCCTGCGCAACGAGGATTCCAGCCAAACCCACCACGCCTTCATCGAGGCTGACCGCTTCTCGTTCGATGCCGGCGATCAGGAGCCCGGCACGGAGACGCGGCTGGTTCTGAATGAGCCCGGGGATTTCGTCATCCAGTGCGGCATCCATCCGAAGATGAAGCTGACCATCCACGTGCAGTAGCGTGTGGGCCGGTCAGCCCTCGCTGTCGTGACCGAGGCCGAGGCCGCGAATAAGGTCGCCGATCGGATCGATTTTCTTGGAGTCTTGTGCGGGCGCGGGCTCGGACGGCGTGATCGCCGGGTCCACGGCCGCCGTGCGGGCTAGGCTGGCGTGGCGCAGGCGTGCCGTCCGGCGCAGACCGCGGTCGGACACCTTGGACCGATGCGCCGCCAGCGTCTTGCGCGCCTTCTCGGCCGGGGCGATCATCTCGCTCGGCAGCGCCGGCGCCGTGACGGCGCCCGGCGGGAACAGGCCAGCCATCTGCGGTGCCAGCAGGTCGGACGCGGACGCGCGGACGCTCTCGGAGACGGCAGCATCCGTCTTGCTCGTGACGGCGATCCGGGCTGGCGGATCCATCCAGCTCGACGGCGCGGCCTGCGCTGCGACGCCCCGGGCAGCGCGCGGCTGCACCTCGTAGTTGCCCGGATGCAGAGTATGGGCAGCCACTACCAAGCCGAATACGGCTATCGCGGTCGTCGCGAGGGTGGATTTGTAGTGTTCCATGACGGCAGAACGAACAGCCAAGGTCATGGTTCCGCTTGGCCGAAGCCTCGGGCCACGGATGCGGATTTCAGGCCGCCGGCAGCGGCGGATACAGAACAGAAAAAAGGCCACTCCCGAAGGAGCGGCCCGAAGTCTAGGGAGGAAACGCCCAAGAAGGGCAGCGGGATCGCGACGCCATCGCCATCCCGCAGTGCAGAGATAAGCTACCGCAGTGCGGCATGCAACCGATCGGGGGTTGTTTCTGCATGCATACGTGACACGCTGTGGTCGTCTAGATGCGCGTCCAGACCATGGCTCGGGTCCCGTACGACCCGATCAGACGCCGTTTTGCGGCTCGTCATGCCCGATCAGCCGCTCGACCTCGGCCAGCGCGACGGCCCGGGCGACGCCCTCGGAGGCGTGCGGACGGTACGATCCCCGGACCAGCTTGCCGCGGTCGCGGATCGCCCACGTGAAACGCCCCGGATCATGCCGGCTCGGCCTGACCTCGACCGTGTAGAGATGCCCGCCATTCGCACCCATGCCCCGCATGTGCGGAGTCCCGGCCGCCGGCCCAGGGGGTGCGACCGTGGGCGGCAGGCCGGCGCCTATCGGGTCGCTTTGGAGCGGCCGGCCTCGGGCCGATCCGGCGCGACGGGCCCCTCGGTCCGGGTGCCGAGCCAGACCACGTGCTTGGGGCCGCTGCCGCGCCCGCTCGCGTGGACCCGGGCCTCCTCGACCGCGAAGCCGGACCGCTGCAGGCGGGACTTGAACTTCCGGTCCGGGGCGCCCGACCAGACCGCCAGGATGCCGCCCGGCCGCAGGGCCCAGCGGGCGCGCTTGAGGCCCCAATTGTCGTAGAGCCGGTCGTTGGAGCGGCGCATCAGGCCTTCCGGGCCGTTGTCCACGTCGAGCAGGATGGCGTCGTACTGGCCCGGCCCCGCCTGGATCAGGCGGTTCACGTCGGATTCCCGCACCTCGACCCGGGGGTCGTCCAGGCAATCGCCGAAGACATGGGCGAGCGGGCCGCGGGCCCAGGCGATCACGGCCGGGACCAGCTCGGCCACGACGACCCGCGCCTCCGGGCCGAGGCCTTCGAGCGCCGCCCGCAGGGTGAAGCCCATGCCGAGGCCGCCGATCAGCATCCGGGCCCGGGGCCGGTCCTTGAGCCGCTCGCAGGTCACCGCGTCGAGCGCCGCCTCGGAGCCGCTGCGGCGGTTGTTCATCAGCTCGATCGTGTCGGCCAGGATCGAGAATTCGTCGCCGCGTTGCATCAGGCGCAGGTCGGTGCCGCCCCCCGGGACGGATCCGGTGTCGAGATGAACCCAGGGTATCACAGACGTTTCCTCGATTGGCGGTGCAGCTGGTCCTGGACCGGCGGCACGAAAGATCACGGCGATAGAGGGGCCGCGAGCTGGTTCGGCGCTGCGCGCGGTGCAACCCCCTGCGCGACAGTGCCCCCTGCCGCGCGGGATCGCGGTGGCGTATCAGCACCTATGGCTAAGCGCATCAAGTCCAGACCCCAGGAACGGGGCTTCATTCTGTTCGACGTCGTCTTCGAGGACGGCTCCCGGGCCTCGAACCGCCGCGTGCCCGCCGAGATCCTCGGCGGCCTCGACGGCGATGAGCCGGCCCGGCAGGTCATCGCCGAGCAGGAGGAGGAGATCGCCCTCAAGGCCGGGCGGCCGGGCCGCGAGATCCAGAGCCTGACGCGCTCGCCGATCATCAAACCGAAGCCGGTCGTCTGACAGGTCCATTGGGCGGGCAGCCGGGTCAGACCGCGCCTTCGATCACCTCCAGCGCCCTCAGGATCGCGAAGCCGATCCGCTCCGCCTCCCCCTCGGTGTCTGCACCGGCTGGTAGCAGCGCCACGGTCTCCACCGCCTGCTCGTCCTCCGGACCGACCACGATCCGGAACACGTCGCCTTCCTGGGCCGCCGTGTCGCGGATCAGTCCGACCCGGTGGCCGGCGGCCGCGCCGAACAGGCGCAGCGGCGGAAGCTCGGCATCGGCATCAGGATCGGTTCGCTCGGGCGGCGCGGCATTGCGGGGCGTGCCGAAGGTCGGACGGATGACGTTGTCGTCTGACATGCCGAACCAGCCTCCTCAGGACCGCACGATTCCGGCGGTGGCCAGGACCGCGTCGGCCAGCACCTCCATGCCGGCCCGGGCCCAGTCCGGCGTGATGCTCTCGGCCTCGTTGTGGCTGATGCCGCCGTGGCACGGGCAGAACACCAGGGCCGCCGGAACCCGACGGGCGCAATAGACGGCATCGTGATAGATCGCGGTGGGCATCCGGGTCCAGGCATGGCCCCGGGCCTCGGCGGCGGCCTGAACGCGGTCGACCAGATCCGGGTCGAACGGGGTGAGCGGCGCGCGCCAGAACTCCTCCACCCGGATCGTGACGCCGCGCTCGGCCGCGAGCGCGTCCGCCCGGGCCAGGATCCGCCCGCGCATCGCCTCCAGCTGCGTGGGATCGCCGTGGCGGGTGTCGAGGCTGAACCAGACCCGGCCCGGCGTGATGTTGCGGCTCGCCGGCTCGGCCTTCAGCACGCCCACGGTGGCGCGGCCGCGCTCGCCCTCGGGGCCGGCCGCTTCCCGGGCGATGTCCTCCAGGGACCCGATCAGCGCCGCAGCGGCCATCATGGCGTCGCGCCGGCCGGCCATGGGGCTGCCGGCATGGGCCTCCTCGCCCAGCACGGTGATCTCGTACCAGATCTGGGCGAGCGCCCGGTCGACCACCCCGATGGTCAGTCCGGCATCCTCCAGGCGCTTGCCCTGCTCGATGTGCAATTCGAAATAGGCGCCGATCCCGCGAAGAGCCGCCGGATCCGCCTCCCCCTGCCAGCCGATCCGTCGAAGCTCTTCGCCGAAGACGTGGCCGGCAAGGTCGCGGGTTTCCATCACGTCGGCCTCCGGGACGATCCCCATGGCGACGCCGCTGCCGCTCATCGGCGGTGCGAAGCGCGAGCCCTCCTCGTTGCACCAGTTGATCAGCAGGAGCGGCGCCTCGGTCTCGATCCCGGCCTCGTGCAGGGCGCGCAGGATTTCCAGGCCGGCGAGCACGCCGAGCGGACCGTCGAACTTGCCGCCGGTGGGCTGGGTGTCGAGGTGGCTGCCGATCGCGACGGGCTTCCGGTCCGGATCCCGTCCCGGCCGGTGGAAGACCATGTTGCCGATCCGGTCCACGGTGAGCGTCAGCCCGATCGCCTCGCCCCAGCGCTGGAACAGGGCACGCCCCTCGGCGTCCCGGTCGGTCAGGGTCTGCCGGTCGTTGCCGCCGTTGGGGAGCGCGCCGATCCGGGCGAGTTCCATCAGGCTGTCCCAGAGGCGATTCGACGAGAGCGGGAGGTTGGTGCGATCCATGCTGATGTGATCCCGCGCCTCGGCCGACCGTATACCGAAGGCGGCGACGTTAGGCCGTGATCCCATCCGGCACCAGGGCGGGGGCGGATTCAGAGGCTCGGGTCGGGAAAATCCTGCGCGTGCAGGCTCCAGATCGCCCGCCCGTCCTCCGCCGAGACGTAGACCGCATTGGCGCCGAGCTGCGTCAGATCGAGATCGATCCGCTTGGCCGCCGCCACCGCGTCCGAGTCATCCTTCGCCGCGAAGGCGTGCCGATACAGGTCGGGGCCGAGCATCCCGTTCGGTTCCCGGCGGATCGCCCGGAAGATGTATGTACGCATCAAGAGACCTGAAACGGTACCGTATCCGAGCCTGTAAAGCATTCACCGCTGAAGTGGATATGAGTTCAGCGGCGCAAGGAGCGGAGCATGAAAAGCTTTACGCTGCGTTTGCTCGGCACGAATGAGTCCACCAAACCGGCGAAAAGCAGTACCCGGCCCGGCCTGGGCGGCGGAGACCCGTGACGACATGTCCGGGTGCAGAACTGTCATTGATCCGGACAATCTCTGGACACGGCGCGTCACCGCAACATGTGTCGCTGCGGGCTATCGGGCTGCCCGACGATGAAGAGGCTGCAGCCGGGGTTGGGGGATTGAATGGCGTTGGCGTCTACGGCGGCCTCCGCCCTGCAGGATGCCGGATTCGTCGGGACTTGGGACACCGATGTCCTGGCCGGCCGATCCGTGCTCGACGCGGGTGCGGCCACCTTGTTGTCCGGGGATTCGAGCTTTGCCGGCAAGCCATTACCGCTGGATGTTGCCCTCGGGCGCATCCATCCCGAAGATCGCGGCTGGGTGTTCGACCGGATCCGCACGGTGCGCCGGACGGGCGGCCTGGTCTCGATGGAGTTCCGCGTCCTGAGCGAGGCCGGCCACGTTCGCTGGATCCTCAATCGCGGCCGCTTGGCGCCCGACTCCGTAGGCGCATTGCGAGGGCGCGGCGCCTATATCGACGTCACCGATCTCTATGCCGGCGCATCACCGGCCGCGAACGGGGACGATGCGGCCCAGGGCAAGCACCTGGAAGCCGCGGCCGACCAGTGCATCCGCGTCCATTCCGCGCTTGAGCGCTACGGCAACGCGAACCTCCAACTGATCTCGAGCATGCTGCTGCTCGGGATCGGCCGGGCGCTGGCGGGGCGGGATCCTTAGAGCCGTCCCCCTCTGGTGACGGCTCCAGGGATTGTGGTGTGACGCGCTGGCCGTCCGTCTTCGCTCAGGTCCGCCAGGGATGAGCCGGGAGTTCGGTCTGGCCAATGGCCCTGGCCCCGGCCTCCGCCACGATGTGATCGTTCTCGACTGTGGAGCCACTGACGCCGATCGCGCCCGACATGACCCCGTCGGCGTCGACGATCGGGATTCCGCCCGGGAATGTGATCAGCCCATCGTTGGAATGCTCGATGCCATAGAGCGGGCCGCCGGGCTGGGACAGCTGACCGATCTGGCCGGTCATCATCCCGAAGAACACCGAGGTCTTGGCCTTCTTCTGAGCGATGTCGATCGAGCCGACCCAGGCATCGTCCATGCGGTGGAACGCCTTCAGGTTGCCGCCGGAATCGACGACCGCGATGCACATCTGGGTGTCGAGCTCCTTGGCCTTCGCCCGTGCCGCGGCGATCGCGCGCTCGGCCTGCTCAATCGTGACGTGCATGATGCCTCCCTTGGTTGGCCCCGGAAATGCACAGGGTTGCGGGACGGTTCCAGCAGACCCGGGCATGACCCCGTTCCCATCGAGAAGGCCCGAGCGGACGACTCCGGTCAACTCCGGGCGCAGGCCCGTCATGGGTTCGACGTGGACGAACGACAGGCCGGGTACCCGCCTTGCACGGGGTCATGGGCACCCGGCCATGCGGTCGTACCGAAGCCGAAAGGGCAAGAGACCCCGGTACAACGGCGGGACCCGACTGCCCCCCACACCACGGCGGGGTGCGGGGAGACTCGATCGGGGTATGGCCCGCCGCAGATGGGCTGCGACGGCTGCGCTGTCACTGATACGATTGTACCGGTGCAGCCTGGGCGAACCTCACAAGCGCGTGAGGATGGTTCGCCTGGAGTCGGATCCGCCTCACGCCGTGCGCTCCCGGGCAGCCCGGATGCGGTCAAGGAGATCGGCCGCCAAGCTGGCCCGGGCCTCCGCGTTGGCGCACGCGTTCCGCCAAACCACGCGGCCCTGGCGCAGGATGATCCCATCCTCGGCCGGCATCGGCGGCAGGGGCCGGTCGGCTCGGATATCGGCCGCGACACCCTGGGGACCGCCGCTGAGCCGGGCCACACCCAGTCCACAGCAGGCGGCACGCAGCCGCGCCAGGGTGAACAGGGCCAGGACCGGTGCCGGGGCTGCGCCGAAGCGGTCCTCGACCTCGCCGGCCAGGGCCTCGATCGCCTCCCCGTCGCGCAGGCGCAGCAGACGCGTGTAGAGGCTCAAGCGGATCTCCGGCTCCGGGACGTAATCCTCCGGGATCCGGCTCGGCAGGCCGATCTCGATCTCCGGGCTCCAATCCTCCGCCGGCTCGCCCTTGGCGGCGGGGAGGGACAGCGGCAGCAGGTGCTGGTAGAGGCCGAGCCCGACCAGCTTGGCGTGACCGGCCTGATCCTCGCCGACGAGGTCGCCGGCGCCACGCAGGTCGAGGTCGCGGGCGCTGACCGCGAAGCCGGCGCCGAGCCGGTCCAGCGCCTCCAGCGCACGTAGGCGCTGCAGGGAAGCGGGCGGTGGCGGCGCGGCCGGATCGCTGAGCAGATGGACGACACCACGCCGCTGGCCACGGCCGACCCGACCGCGCAGCTGGTGGAGCTGCGCCAGCCCGAACCGGGCGGCCTCCCAGACCAGCATGGTGTTGGCCCGTGGCACGTCGAGCCCGCTCTCCACGATGGCGGTGGCGAGCAGCACGTCGCCGTCCCCGTCGGCGAAGCGGACCATGACCTCGTCCATGGCCGACGGCTTCAGGTCGCCATGCGCCACCAGCACGTCGAGGCCGGGCACGAGGCCACGCAGGCGCTCGGCCATGGGGGCGATGTCTTCGATGCGCGGGCAGACGACGAAGCTCTGGCCGCCGCGGCGATGCTCGCGGATCAGGGCCTCGCGCACCGCGTCGGCGTCGAGCGGCGCCACCACGGTCCGGACCGGCTGGCGCATCACCGGCGGCGTGGCGATCACGCTGAGGCTCTGGAGACCGACGAGCGCGGCCTGGAGCGTGCGCGGGATCGGGGTGGCGGTGAGCGTCAGCACGTGCCCGCCCTCGGCCAGGCGGCGCAGGTCCGCCTTCATCTTGGCGCCGAAGCGCTGCTCCTCGTCGATCACCGTCAGGCCGAGGTCGGAAAAGCGCACGCCGCGGGCGGCCAGCGCCTGGGTGCCGACCACGAGCCGGATCGTACCATCGGCGAGACCAGCCTTCACGCGCTTGGCCTCGGCCGGGGAGACCAGGCGCGAGAGTTGCGCGACCTCGATGCCGAAGCGACCGAACCGGCGGCGCAGGGTCTCGACGTGCTGGCGGGCCAGGACCGTGGTCGGGGCGATCAGCGCGGCCTGCTTGCCGGCAAAGACCGTCGCCGCGAGTGCCCGCAGCGCCACCGCGGGGTTGCCGAACCCGACATCGCCGCAGACGAGCCGATCCATCGGCCGGCCGGAGGCGAGATCGGCCATCAGCGCATCGACCGCGGCGGCCTGATCGGGGGTTGGGGCGAAGCCGAAACCGGCGGCGAACCGCTCCATCTCGCGGGCTGGCGGGGCCAGGATCGGGGCGTCGGTGTCTCGGCGGGCGCGGGCGGCGTCCAGCATCACGCGGGCGGTCCGCGCCATGGTGGCCTCGGCCTGCAGGCGGCGGCGGGCCCAGGTGCCGCCGTCGAGCTTGTCGAGGGTGACGGCATCCGGCTCCGGCCCGTAGCGCCAGATCCGATCGGCCTGGGTTACCGGCACCATCAGGATCGCGTCGCCGGCAAAGCGCAACCGCAGGGCCTCGGAGGGTTCGTCGTCCGTGCCGACGCCCTGGGGGCTCGCCACGGGCTCCAGCCCTTCGAACACGCACAGGCCGTGGTCGCGGTCGACCGCGACGTCGCCGGGACGCAGGTCGACCTCGCCCATTGGCAGGATCGCCCGGGCGGTGCCGGCCACCGCGGCGTCCGGCCCGAACAGGTCGGCCGCCGCGAACACGGTCGCGCCTCCGGCCGGGACCCGGAAGCCGGCTCCGATCGGCGCCTCCAGGGCGACGATGTCGCCCTGTAACGCCTCGGCCACGTCGGACCAGGCGTCGATCAGCCGGACGGGGCGCTCGGCGATCTTGCCGGCCTGGCGTACCAGGCGCCGGAGCGGCTGGCGCGAGCCGGCCAGCACGATCACGTCGCCGGCCTTCAGCCGCTCCCGCATCGACTTGGCGAAGGCGGTTTCCGGCCGGCGCTCTCGGGCGAACACCGGAATCTCGACCGGCTCGGCCGCGGCGTCCGTGGCCATGGCCCGGGTGCGCGCCGTCACGAGGTCCCGCCACGCCTTGGGCGCGAGGTAGAGGCCGGCGCCGCCATCCGGCCGGCCGCCGCGGGGCGCACGCCGGGCTCCGGCCTCGTCCATCTGCTCGTAGAAGGCATCGACCCGGGCCTGGGTGCCGTCCTCGACCACGAGACGGGCCTCAGGCACGTAATCCAGCAGGGTGACGAGGCGGGGATAATAGCGGTCCAGCCGATGCTCCTGCCCGGTGAAGGGCTCGAAGCTCTGGCCGGAATCCGGCGCCAGGATAACCTCCGTGGCCGGATCGATTACCAGATCCTCGACCTCGGCGACGGAGCGCTGCGAGATCGGGTCGTAGGAGCGGATGGCGGTGACCCGGCCCTCGGCGTGCTCGATCCGGCAAGGGCGCGGGGCTGCAGCGGGAAACACCTCGATGGTGCGGCCCCGGACGGCGATTTCGCCGGGCTCGTCGACCCGCTCGTCGAGGATGTAGCCGAGGCGCTGGCGGTCGGCGGTCACGGCGGCCACGTCGAGGGGGGCGCCGACCCGCAGGGTCACCCGGGCCGAGGCCCAGGTCTCGGGCGGGGGCACCCGCTGAATCAGCGCCGGGGCCGTCGTCAGGAGGAAGCCCGGCAGGGCGTCCCGGTCGGTCAGCCAGCGCATCGTGGCGGCCCGGGCACCCATCATGGCCCGCGACGGCGAGGCATGGTCCAGGGGCAGGCAATCCCATTCCGGGTAGACGGCGACGCGGGCCTCGGGGTCGAGGGCCTTGAGCGTCGCGGCCAGTTCCTCCAGCCGCCTGGCATCCCGGGCGACGTGGACCAGCGGCGCCGCATCCTCCGCCAGGCCCAGCAGCGCCACCGCCAGCGCGCCGGTCGGCATCAGCGGCGCGTCCTCGGTCTCCTGGTGGGCGACCGTCTTCGTCCTGCGCTTGGCCATGCTGATCCGAACCTGTCCCGGATGCTGCAAACGCCGGTCGACGGTCAGGGCTCCCGCCCGCCACCCTCCGATTCACAGACGCGATGCCGCATTCGAAAAGGCTTGCGTTCCGAATCCCATCCCTTCGGCTCAGGCCTCGTCCAGCCAGAGATCGCCGCTCGCCTGCGGGGCACGCAACACGTGGCGGGCGCCCTCGGTCAGCGCCCGGTCGGGACCGGGCTGGCGCAGGTAGGTAGCGAGATCCCGGGTCAGGCGCTCCAGCGGGTGGTCGCGCAGGAATCCCTGCAGGCCGACCGAGCGCTGGGCTAATTCCAAAAGGTCCAGCCCGGCGCGCTCGACCGCGAGGCGCGCGAGATTCACGTAGGCAATGATCCCGTCCGGATCGCCCTCCTCGCCCACGATCGCGGCTGCCCGCGCCACCCAGAGGCGCGCGGTCTCGGCGGCGATCACGCCCTCGCCGAGGCGTGCGAGCTGATGCGGGTCCTCGCCGCGACCGGTGGCGACGAGATGGCTGCGCCAGGCGTCGAGCACAGCCTGCAGGCCGCCCAGCTGGACTGCGAGGAAGCGCCAAGCGCCGCCCGAGAAATGCGGCTGCACCTGATAATCGTCGGGGGCACCGACCGGCGTGAAGCTTTCGGGGCCCAGCCCGGTGAAATCCACAGTTCCGGTGGCCGAAGCCCGCATCCCCTGCGCCCGCCAGGCGGAGAGGTCCGCCCGCTCGCCGGGTTCGAGGGCGACGACGATCATCTGCGAGCCGCCGGTCTCGGGTTGCGCGGTCACGAGGGCGCGGGTCACGAACCCGGCCCCCGACGCGAAGGTTTTCACGCCGTGCAGGACCCGGGTGCCTTCGGTGCCGGCGATCTTGAGGCCGTTGCCCGGCGGCTCGGTGTTCCAGACCCCGAACAGGTGGCCTTGCGCGGCATCGGCAAGCAGGTTGTTGCGCGCCTCGCCGCTGGCATACCGGGCGACGAGCTGAACGGCGTTGATATGCCCCTCGTAGACGCGCCCCAGCGCGAGACTGCCGGCGCCGATCTGCGTCAGCACGGCGCGCAGGATGGCTCCGTCCGGCTCCTCACCGAGGCCCGCGCCACCGGCGCGCCTCGGGACCGGCGCGGCCAGCAGGCCGACCCGGGCCAGCTCCGCCACATCCTCGGCCGGAAATCCGCCGTCGTGATCGTGGTGGCCGGCTCGACGCGCCGCGCCGGCCGCGACCTCGCGAGCCGCCGCAACCGGATCGCCACGGGTATGCCGGACGAGGTCGTCGAGTCTGAGGTCCACGCCCACTCCGGTCAAATTGCGTCTCAACGAGGAACCCGCGGCCACTCTGTTCGATACGCCGTGCGACCATACTGCACATCGTGACGGATTGGCGGTTGTGCCCAACACCCTGCGGCGCGTCGATCTGCACCGGATGAGCCGGCGCAAAGCGATGCTCGCGCGTTGTAGGAAGAACCGGCTTAACAAGCCGTCAGACCGCCGTTGATCGACTCGCCTGAGGGGTCGATTGACTTGGCGGGTCGGTGCCGTGGGATTTGACGCAGCCGTGTCGCGGAACGAGACCATGTCCTGCCCGTCGGGCTTCGAACGCCACCATCCCCAGCGCCTAGCGGCTCTGCGCAGCTACGCCATCCTCGACACCGCACCCGAACGCACCTTCGACGAGATCGCCCAGATGGCGGCCGCATCCTGCGGTACCGCGATGGCGCGGATCAGCTTTGCCGACGGCGACCGGCAATGGACCAAGGCCGCCTTCGGCCATGCGGCGCCGGACCGGCCCCTCGAGACCGGCTTCTGCACCCAGACCCTGGGCCAGGCGAGCACCCTGGTGCTGCCGGATTGCCTGGACGGCGCGGGCGAGCCGGACCTGCGCTTCTATGCCGGCGTGCGGCTCGCCACCCCGGAGGGCTGGTCCATTGGCACGCTCAGCGTCCTCGACCGGGAACCGCGCATCCTGACCGAGCAGCAGGTCTTCATTCTGGAGGCGCTTGGCCGGACCCTCATGAGCCTGCTGGAGAGCCGGCGTGCCGCGGCGGCCCGGCACCGGGACGAGGCGCTGCTCCAGTCTCGGGCGGACCACCTGGAGGCGCAGGTCGCCGCCCAGACCCGCGACCGCGACCGGGTCTGGAACCTGTCGCCGGTGCTGAAGCTCGTCACAGCCCGGGACGGGCAGATCCAGTCCGTGAACCCCTCCTGGAGCCGGGCGCTCGGCTGGTCCGAGGAGGAGACTCTGGGCCGGACCGCCATCGACTTCGTCGTCGCTTCGGAGCGCGAGGCGGCGCGGGCCGCTCTCAATCCCCTCTGCGAGGGCCGCCAGGCCGAGGATGTCGAGCTGTCGTGCACGACCCGGGACGGCGACCGCCGGCGGGTGCTCTGGACCGTCGTGCCGGAGGATGGGTTGTTCTACGGCTTCGGGCGCGACATCACCGAGCAGCGCCACGCCGAGGAGGCGCTGCGGCAATCGCAGAAGCTGGAAGCGATCGGCCAGCTCACGGGTGGCGTGGCCCACGATTTCAACAACCTGCTGACCATCATCCGCTCGTCGGTCGAGTTCCTGCGCCGGCCGGAGCTGGCCGAGGAGCGCAGGCGCCGCTACCTCGACGCGGTCTCCGACACGGTGGACCGCGCCGCCAAGCTCACTGGCCAGCTCCTCGCCTTCGCCCGGCGCCAAGCGCTCAAGCCCCAGGTCTTCGACATCTGCGAGCGCCTGCGCGGCATCGCCGACATGATCGATTCGGTCACCGGCGCCCGCATCCACGTCGAGACCGACCTGCCCGGCCGAGCCTGCTTCGTGCGAGCCGACGAGAGCCAGTTCGAGACGGCGCTGATCAACATGGCGGTGAACGCCCGCGACGCGATGGACGGGGAAGGCAGCCTGACCCTGCATCTCGAGAGCGGCCGCCCGATGCCACCGATTCGCGGGCATGCCGGCGCCCCGGGGCCGTTCGTGGCGGTGATGGTGGTCGATACCGGCGCCGGCATCCCCGCCCCGGATCTCGGGCGGATCTTCGAGCCGTTCTTCACGACCAAGGAGATCGGCAAGGGCACCGGGCTCGGGCTCAGCCAGGTCATCGGCTTCGCCAAGCAATCGGGCGGCGATATCGACGTGGCGAGCGAGCCCGGCCGGGGCACCCGCTTCACCCTCTACCTGCCGCAGGTCGAGGCCCCCACGACGGCCGCCGATCCCGGTCGCGACGACCGTCGGGAGGCGGAGCCGCAGCGGAGCCTGTGCATCCTGGTCGTGGAAGACAATCTCGGGGTCGGGCGCTTCTGCACCCAGATCCTGGAGGATCTTGGCCATGCGCCGATCTGGGCGAAATCCGCCGAAGAGGCGCTTGCCGAGTTGCAGCGGACCCCGGATCGCTTCGACGCGGTCTTTTCGGACGTGGTCATGCCGGGGATGGGCGGCGTCGCCCTCGCCCGGCAGCTCCAGCGCAGCCGTCCCGACCTGCCGGTGGTCCTGACCTCGGGCTACAGCCACGTCCTGGCGACCGACGACGCACATGGTTTCGCGCTGGTGCGCAAGCCGTATTCGGCCGAGCAGCTCGCCCAGGTGCTCTACGAGGCGACGCAGCGCCGGATCGGGCTGGGAACAAGGTCTCCCCTCTCCGGTTGACGCGATGCAGCACGGCGACGGCGTTGCCGTGCTGCTGCCCCTCGTGGGCGTTTCCTCCCAAGACTTCGGGCCGCTCTTTCGGGGGCGGTCCTTTTTTTGTTCCAGGCCTTTCGTAGCCCTGACGGAAAACAACGCAGGCTGCGGCGAAAGGTTCTCAAGAATCTCTCATAGTGGTCGGCCTCACGGGCCGGAATCCGATCCGGCCTCCAGCGCCAGCAGGGCGAAGGTCGCGAGCCAATGCTCGCCCATGTAATCGCCGGTCACATGCGGGAGAGCGGCCTCCAGATGCGCCTCGGCCGCGGTCGCGAGCGACTGGCGACGGGGATCGTCCGGATCCAGGGCGGCGGCGAGGGCCCGGAAGCACCAGGCCCGGCTGAGGTTCAGCCCGTCGAGATGGGCGATCTTGCCGTCGCTGCGGTCGGTCACGGTGGCGGGCCGGAACAGGGTCGTGGGCCGCCCCACCGTGAGATCCGGCAGGAACCGGTCGAACCAGGGCCGGAACCGGTCCGCCGGCAGGAGCCGGCGGAGGCATTCGGCCTCGATCAGCGCGGAGGACAGGAAATCGTCGCCCCCGGGCTCGCCCCAGGCGGGGCAATCCGTATCCGCCCCGTACCAGCGCTCGGCGGTGCCCAGCAGCAGGTCGGACAGCGCCGCGTCCGGCGCCCCCTCGGCGTAATCGGCCGCCAGCCGAAGCGCGAAGGCGGTGTTGAAATGCGTGCCGACCCGCACCGGATACGGTGCGACCGGGAGGAAATCCCGGACCCGCTGCACGATCATCCCGGTGAGCGGCGCGAGGGCCTCGGCCCAGCGACGCTCGGGCAGGCGCGACAGTTCATCGGCGAGCTTCAAGAGCCAGGCCCAGCCATAGGGCCGCTCGTAACCCCGGGCGGTCGGAGCGGCGAAATAGGCGCATTCCCCCGCCACCTTGTCGGGCACCAACTGCGCATCGAGATGCGCGCGGATCGCCCCGGCCTGTGGGCCACCGGGGAAGCGCCGCAGCACCCGCGCCAGCAGCCAGTATCCGTGGACGCAGGAATGCCAATCGTAGCTGCCGTGGAAGACCGGGTGCAGGGCCGCGGGGGTCCGCGCATCCTCGGGTCCGGCCAGGACGTGGCCGGGCTTGTTGGGATATTCCCGGGTGACGTGGCTGAGGGCGACCGCCGCGAACTGGGCGCCGATGTCGGGGGTGAGCACGTTCGGCATCGAGGTCTCCAGATTACGGGCCGCTCCCAACGCGGCACCGGACGCTTTGCCGGCGCAGTCCGAGACGGTTATCGCAAGCCCGGCCGGCCGGGCAGTCCGCCGGCCCGGCCTCATCGGGACTTTCCATGCGCCGTGCGCTGATCGCCGCCCTTGTCGTTACGCTCGCGATGCCGGCCGCGGCGGCGCCGGACCCCAGCCGGGACGTGCTGTGGGCCGCGCTGAAGACCTGCGTGCTCGCCAAGCGGATCGCCGACCGGACGTTTCCGTGCCTGTCGGTCGATCTCGGCGACAAGGACCATCCCGGCTCGGCGGTTCTGCGCGCGCCCGGCGAGCCGACCCACATCGTGGTGATGCCCACCGACACTGTGGCCGGGCTCGAAGCTCCGGTTCTGCGCGGGCCGCGCGGGGCCGCCTATTGGCGGGCGGCGCTGGCGGCACGCCCGTTCGTGTCGGACGCCTTGAAGGGCAAGCTGCCGCCCGAGGCGGTGGGGCTCGCAGTCAACTCCGCCCGGGGGCGGAGCCAGGACCAGCTCCACATCCATCTCGACTGCCTGAAGCCGAGCGTGCTGGCCGCCGTGAAGGCGCATGGCCGCCAGATCCGCGGGACCTGGACCCGCTTCCCGGTGCCGCTCGCCGGGGATCGCTACCACGCGATGCGGGTGCCGGCCGCCGAGGCCGAACGCTTCAACCCGTTCGCGGCTCTGCGCACCCTCCCGGGTCCCCGGCCGGACCTGCACCGGACGAGCTTTGCGGCTCTCGCCACGCCGCCGGGCGATCCAGAGCCGGGTTTCCTGCTGCTGGCCTACCGGGCGCCGAGCGCCAGCGCCGAGGACGTGATGGACCATGGCTGCGCCATCGCCTCGGTCCGCGGCGGCGCCTGAGGCAAGGCCCTAACCGGCCCCCTTCGGCGGCGGCAGCGCGTCGGTGAGCTGGCGCAAGAAGCCCCGCACCGCCCGGGGCAGCCGCCGGTCGCGCATGGCCTGGACCTGGATACCCCGGGCCAGGCTCGCCCGGGCGCGGATCGGCAGGCTGACCAGCGCGTTCAGGTCCACCGGCGTCCGCACCGACAAAGCCGACATCAGCGCGAGACCGCGGGAATTGCGCACGAACGGCAGCAGGGAGGCCAGGTTGTTGGCGGTCAGCACCGGCTCGACCACGATCCCCTCGTGCAGGCAGGCCGCGTCGAACACCTGCCGCAGGGTCGTATCCCGGGTCGACAGGGCGACCGGATAGTTCGGCAGATCGGAGAGCTGCACGAGCTTCGCCCGTGCCAGGGGATGGTCGGGCGCCGCCAGCGCCCGCATGTCGACCTCCCCGTCATACAGCACCTCGACCTGGGTGGTCGGTGCGAGCGCGAAGGTGATGCCGAGATCGGCCTCGCCCGCCGCCACCATCTGCGTCACCTGGGCGGGGGGCAGCACCGTCACCTCGAAGCGAAGTCCGGGATGGGCCGCGTGGAAGGACGCCACGGCGTTCGGCACGATGTCGAGGGCGAACCCCTCGGAACTCGCCACCCGGATCAGGCCCCGGGCCAAGCCCTGCAACTCGCCGATCTCCGCAACGACCTGCTCGGACCGAATCAGCATCTGATGCGCGTGCTGAGCCAGGAGCTCACCGGCCGGGCTCGGCACCATGCCGCGCGGGCGCCGCTCGAACAGAACGCAATCGAGCTCGGCCTCCAGGTTGGCGACCTGCCGGCTGATCGCTGAGGCGGCGACGTTGAGCTGGGCCGAGGCCGCCGCGATCGAGCCGGTTCGGGCGACCGTCAGGAAGTAGCGCAGCCCCGTAATCTGCATTATTCCGCCTCAAGACGACTTATCGCGCATCTCCGTTGCCGAAACGGCAAGGCATCGCTCGCTAAATTCTACTTGTTGCGATCCCAGATGCACAACATCATGGCAGGGTGAAAAAGGCGGCAGTCGCGGAATTACTCCGGGCACCCTGCCGCTCCGCCGTCGGAGACGGAGTCGACATGCCGATACGGACGATCACCTGTGCCGCTTCCCTGGCAGCGTGCCTGACCGCCCTGGTCGCAGCGAGCCCGGCCCTCGCCAGCAAGGCCGACGACACCCTGGTCTACGCGTCCGACAGTGAACCCGAGAACGTCAGCCCCTATCACAACAGCGCCCGCGAGGGCGTCGTGCTGGCCCGCAACTGCTGGGATACGCTGCTGTGGCGGGATCCGGCGGACGGCACCTACAAGCCGATGCTGGCCACTGCCTGGACTTGGACCGACGACACCACCCTCGACCTGACGATCCGCGAGGGCGTGACCTTCCACAACGGCGACCCGCTCGGGCCGGAGGACGTCGCCTTCACGTTCAACTACGTGCTGACGCCCGAGGCCCGCACCGTCACCCGCCAGAACATCGACTGGATGAAGTCGGTGGAGGTCACCGGCCCGCACAGCGTGCGGATCCATCTCAAGGCGCCATTCCCGGCGGCGCTCGAATACCTCGCCGGCCCGACCCCGATCTTCCCGGCTTCCTATTTTAAGAAAGTCGGCCTCGACGGCTTCGCTAAGGCGCCGGTGGGCAGCGGCCCGTACAAGATCACCAAGGTCGATAGCGGCCGCGGCGTCACCATGGAGCGCTTCGCCCAGTACTGGGCCGGCAGCCCGCTCGGGAAGCCGAAGATCGGCAAGCTGCAGTTCCGGGTCATCCCGGACGGCGAGAGCCGGATGGCCGAGCTGATGACCGGCGGCGTCGACTGGATCTGGCGGGTGCCGAGCGATCAGGCCGAGCAGTTGCGCGCGGCGCCCAACATCACCGTGCTGAATTCCGAGACGATGCGGGTCGGCTTCCTGCAGTTCGACACGCTTGGCCGCGCCAAGGAGAACTCGCCGCTCAAGGACGTGCGGGTCCGGCAGGCGATCTCCTACGCCATCGATCGCAAGGCGATGGTCGACAACCTCGTGCGCGGCGCCTCGCGGGTGATGAACGCGCTCTGCTTCGTCGACCAGTTCGGCTGCACCGACCAGGGGGTGATGCGCTATCCCTACGATCCGGCCAAGGCGAAGGCGCTGCTGAAAGAAGCCGGCTACGCGAACGGGTTCGAGATCGATCTCGGCGCCTATCGCGAGCGGGACTATGCCGAGGCGGTAATCGGCTATCTCGGGGCGGTCGGCATCAAGGTGCGGCTCAACTACCTGCGCTATGCGGCGTTCCGGGATTCCCTGCGGGCCGGCAAGATCTCGATCGGCTACCAGACCTGGGGCTCGTTCTCGGTCAACGACGTCTCGGCCTTCGACGGGGTCTATTTCCGCGGCGGCGAGGAAGACCTGACCAAGGATCCCCAGGTGATCGCCGACCTGCAGGCAGGCGACGGCTCCACCGACCCGGAGAAGCGCAAGGCTGCCTACGCCAAGGCGCTCCAGCGGATCGCCGGAGAGGCCTACGCCCTGCCGATGTTCTCCTATGCGACCAACTACGCCTTCACGTCGGACCTGAGCTTCACCGCCCAGCCGGACGAGGTGCCGCGCTTCTACGCGGCGTCCTGGAAGTAAGGGGGCGGCACCGTGCTGGCCTTCACGCTCCGGCGCATCCTGGTCGCCCTTGCGGTGGCGTTCACGGTCTCGGTGGCGAGCTTCATGCTGCTCCACCTCTCGGGGGACCTCGCCACGGCCATCGCCGGGCCGGAGGCCACGGGGCCCCAGATCGTGCAGATCCGCAAGGATTACGGCCTGGACCAGCCGCTGCTGGCCCAGTTCCTCGCCTGGGCCTGGAAGGCGCTGCACCTCGATTTCGGCAATTCTTTCTACTTCCGCGAGCGGGTGATCGACCTACTGGCGGCCCGCTTGCCGATCACCCTCTATCTCGGTGTGATCGCCCTTGCGGTGGCTCTGTTCGTGGCGGTGCCGCTTGGGGTGATCGCCGCGGTCAAGCGCGATACCTGGATCGACCGGCTCGCCCTGTCGATCTCGGTACTCGGCCAGGCGATGCCGAGCTTCTGGTTCGGGCTGACCCTGATCCTGATTTTCTCCGTCAACCTCCGCTGGCTGCCGGTCTCCGGCAACGCGAGCTGGAAGAACTTCGTCCTGCCCGCGGTGGCGCTCGGCTACTACGCCATGCCGGCGGTGATGCGGCTCACCCGCAACGGCATGCTCGAGGTGCTGGCCTCCGATTACGTCCGCACCGCCCGGGCCAAGGGACTGCCGCCGCGAAAAATCCTGGTGCGACATGCGCTCCGCAACGCCGTGATCCCGGTGATTGCCCTGGCGGCGGTGCAGTTCGGCTTCATGCTCGGCGGCTCGATCGTGATCGAGGCGGTGTTCTCGCTCCAGGGGCTCGGCCAGCTCGCCTGGGAGTCCATCGCCCGCAATGACTTCCCGGTGGTCCAGGCGATCGTGCTGGTTCTGGCGATGATCTACATCGCCCTGACGCTCGCGGCCGACCTGCTGAACGCCTTCCTCGATCCGCGCCTGCGCCAATCGTGAGGACGCTCGCCCCATGAGCCCGCCCCCCGACACGGCGGCCCTCGCCGCGCCCGTCCTCCCTCCGGACATCGCGGTCTCGGCCGCCCTGGCGGGGGTGCGCTCGCCTACCAGCCTTATGCTCCGGCGCGGTCTGCGCCATGGCGGCTTCCTGATCGGGGCCGGCATCCTCGGGCTGATCGTGCTGGCTGCGCTCGCCGCCCCGTTCATCGCCCCGCACGACCCCTACGCGCAGGACGTCTCGCGCCGCCTGATCCCACCGATCTGGCAGGCCAAAGGCACCTGGGACCACGTGCTCGGCACCGACAAGCTCGGGCGCGACTATCTCAGCCGCCTGCTCTACGGCGGCCAGATCTCCCTGTTGATCGGGATCTCGGCGGCTTTGATCTCCGGGCTGATCGGAACGGTACTCGGCCTCTGCGCCGGCTATTTCGGCGGCTGGGTCGATTCGGTGGTGAGCTACATCGTGACCACCCGGCTGGCGATGCCGGTGGTGCTGGTGGCGTTGGCCATGGCGTCGCTGGTCGGCGGCTCGCTCAAGGTCGTGGTGCTGGTGCTGGGCTTCCTGCTCTGGGACCGCTTCGCCGTGGTGACCCGGGCCGCCACGCAGCAGATCCGCAACCAGGATTTCGTCTCGGCCGCCCGCGCCTCGGGTCTCACCGACCTGCGCATCGTCCTCCAGGAGATCCTGCCCAACATCCTCAACGCGTTGATCGTCGTGGCGACGCTGGAGATGGCACACGCGATCCTGCTGGAGGCCGCCCTGTCGTTCCTGGGCCTCGGGGTGCAGCCGCCGCTGCCGTCCTGGGGCCTGATGATCGCCGAGGGCAAGCAGTACATGTTCTTCCAGCCCTGGGTGATCACCATCCCGGGCGTGGCACTCCTCTTCCTCGTGCTGGCG
This sequence comes from Methylobacterium sp. GXS13, assembly GCF_001455965.1. Taxonomy (GTDB): domain Bacteria; phylum Pseudomonadota; class Alphaproteobacteria; order Rhizobiales; family Beijerinckiaceae; genus Methylobacterium. The sequence goes on along the minus strand of NZ_LKKO01000013.1, from coordinate 61,656 downwards.
ATCAACCTTCTGGGCGATGGCCTGCGGGACATCACAGCCCCCGAGGGTCGGCATTGATGAAGCGCCCGGGAGCGCCCCCACCGGCTGACGTGCACCAGGCAGCGCCTGAACTTTTCCGGTGCAGAACCGCAATGTTTCACGGGAAACACACCATGACGCGAGACGACGCTATCGCGCGCGCAACCGAGACGTTCGACTCCGGCGCCTTCCTCGCGCTCCTGCGGGACGCCGTCGCCTACCCAACCGAGAGCCAGGCCCCCGGGCAGGAGGCGGCCCTGCACGCCTATCTCGACGCCTTCATCACGCCCCTGGTCGCCCGCCACCGCTTCGCGGCGCCCCAGATTTTCCCCAACCCCGACGGGGTGCACGGTCCGTTCCTGATCGCCGAGCGGCACGAGGGGCCGAATTTGCCCACCGTGCTGATCTACGGCCATGGCGACACGGTGCGGGGCTATCCCGAGCAGTGGCGCGAGGGGCTCGGCCCCTGGGAAATCGTGGTCGAAGGCGACCGCTGGTACGGGCGCGGCACCGCCGACAACAAAGGCCAGCACGTCCTCAACCTCGCGGCCCTGGAGCAGGTGATCGCTGCCCGAGATGGCCGTCTCGGCTTCAACGTGAAGCTGCTGATCGAGATGGGCGAGGAATCGGGTTCGCCGGGCCTGCGCCCGTTCTGCCGGGCGCAGCGCGAGACTCTGCGCGCCGACGTGCTGATCGCCTCGGACGGGCCACGGCTCAGCGCCGAACGCCCGACGATGTTCCTGGGCTCTCGCGGTGCCTACAATTTCGAGCTGAGCCTCACCCTACGCGAGGGGCCACACCATTCGGGCAATTGGGGCGGTCTGCTGCGCAACCCCGGCACCGTGCTGGCCTCGGCGATCGCCTCGATGGTCGATGCCCGCGGCAGCATCCTGGTCGAGGCCCTGCGGCCGCCGCCCATCCCCGAGGGCGTGCGCGCGGCGCTCCGTGACATCCGGGTCGGCGAGGACCCGACCGCGCCCACGATCGACGCGGATTGGGGCGAGCCCGGGCTGACCCCGGCCGAGCGGGTGTTTGCCTGGAACACCCTGGAGGTCCTGGCCTTCAAGACCGGCGATCCGGACGGGCCGCTCAATGCCGTGCCGCCCCACGCCAAGGCGACCCTGCAGCTGCGCTTCGTGGTCGGTACCGATTGGGAGAATCTGATCCAGAACGTGCGCGCCCATCTGGACGCGAACGGCTTTCCGATGATCGAGGTCCGGCCGGCGCGGGCCGCGGAGGTGTTCCAGGCGACCCGCCTGCCGGTGGAAGATCCCTGGGTGGAATGGGCGCTTCTGTCGATCGAGGCGAGCGCCGGAAAAAAACCGGCCCTGCTGCCCAATCTCGGCGGTTCGCTGCCGAACGATGCCTTCTCGGAGATCCTGGGCCTGCCGACCCTCTGGGTGCCGCATTCCTACCCGGCCTGCCGCCAGCACGGCCCGGACGAGCACATGCTCGCCTCCAGCACCCGCGAAGGCATGGCGATCATGGCGGGGCTGTTCTGGGATCTCGGCGAGTCCGGCCCAGACATCCTGCGCCGCCGTGCAGCGAGGGTTTGAATCATGAGCGCGCCGGTCGTCCGCATCCGTGACCTGACGATCGCGCTCCCGAAGGGCGCCGACCGTCCGCATGCCGTCGAAGGCCTGAACCTCGACTTGGAGCCCGGCAAGATCCTCTGCGTGGTCGGCGAATCAGGCTCGGGCAAGTCGATGAGCGCCTACGCGCTCACCGGCCTGCTGCCCCGAGCGCTCAAGCCCGAGAGCGGTTCGATCCTGTTCGAAGGACGGAACCTGCTGAGCCTGGACGAGCCGGCCTGGCGCACCCTGCGTGGCCGGCGCATCGCCATGGTGTTCCAAGAGCCGATGACCGCGCTCAATCCCGTGATGCGCATCGGTGACCAGATCGCCGAGATGTTCGAGGCGCATAACCTGCTCACACGGGCCGAGCGACGCACCCGGGCAGTGGCTCTGGCCACCGAGGTCGGGCTGCCCAATCCCGAGGAGGCGGTGCGGGCCTATCCACACCAGCTCTCCGGTGGCCAGCGCCAGCGGGCAATGATCGCCATGGCGCTGGCCCTGGAGCCTTCGGTCCTGGTCGCCGATGAGCCGACGACGGCGCTGGACGTCACGACCCAGGCCCAGATCCTGAAGCTCATCCGCGACCTGCAGCGCAAGCGCGGGATGAGCGTCCTGTTCATCACCCACGATTTCGGCGTGGTCGCCGAGATCGCCGACCATGTGGCGGTGCTCCAGCGCGGCCGGCTTGTGGAATCGGGCAGCGCCGAAGCGGTGCTGGGCAACCCGCAGGCGCCCTACACGCGGGCGCTGCTCGCCGCGGTGCCGAGCCTGACTCCGCCGCCGCGGGCTCCCGTGCAGGCGGCCCCGGTGGCCCTGTCGGTGATCGGGCTGTCCAAGACCTACACCACGAAGGCGGGCCTGTTCGGCAAGCCGCGGGTGGTCGCGGCGGTGAAGGAGGTCGCCTTCGACGTGCGGCGCGGCGAGACCCTGGGGCTCGTCGGCGAATCGGGCTCCGGCAAATCGACCACGGCACGGCTGGCGATCCGGCTGATCGAGCCCGACGGCGGCACCGTCCGCCTCGGCAGCCTGGACTACACCGCCCTCCGAAGTGCCGAGCTGCGGCAGCAGCGCAGCCGCATCCAGATGATCTTCCAGGATCCGTTCGCGTCCCTGAATCCACGGCGCACCGTGGAGCAGATCATCATCGCCGGCCCGATCGCCCACGGCGTGCCGCCCGCGGAGGCGCGAGAGCGTGCCCGGAGCCTGCTCGATCTGGTCGGCCTCGACCCGAAAGCGGCTGCCCGCTACCCGAACGCCTTCTCGGGTGGCCAGCGCCAGCGCATCGGCATCGCCCGGGCGCTCGCCATGGAGCCGGACGTGCTGGTGGCCGATGAGGCGGTCTCGGCGCTCGACGTCTCGGTGCAGCGTCAGGTGCTGGACCTGCTCGAGGACCTGAAGCAGCGGCTGTCCCTGGCGATGCTGTTCATCACGCATGACCTGCGGGTGGCGGCCACGATCTGCGACCGGATCGCCGTGATGCATCGCGGCGCCATCGTGGAGATGCGCGACACGGCGAACCTGTTCGCCGCCCCGGAGCACGCCTACACGCGCAGCCTGCTGGCCGCGGTGCCCGGTGCGCGAGCCTCGTAGTGGGCGGGCTGGAACGTCTTGTCCCCTCTCTGGGACACCAGGGAACGCCGTGGGACACAGAGACAAGTTTTTTGGACGAACTCGATCTGTTCCGCTTCGGGCCACCCGTTAGAATGTCCGCCATGTCGAGGGCCGAGCGCCCCGGCGGATCTACGGCCGAGCGAAACGTCCGTCCCCGCTCGCGCCTCGAATGCGAACGGGGACTCTTGACGTGTCGTTCTCAGCCAAGCCCGATGATCCCCAGTCTCCGGGCAAGCGGTCTCTGCCGGCCGGGCAGCCGTCCCAGCGCCAAGGATCGGCGCACCGGGCTACGCGTAGGCCGAGCGCCGACACCCGCCCCTTACCGAAACCGCGGGTCGTCACTGAGGTTGTCGGGGCTCAGATCATCTATCTGAGCTGGGCCGACACCTTCGGCCGCCCGCCCCGTGCTGGGTGGCCCGGAATGACCGCGAGCGTGCTGCCATTCCGCCCGCGCCCAGCGTCTGCCGGCTGATCAGCCGTTCGTGCCGGTCCTGCGCTCTTCGGCGCGAGCCCCGGGCACGCCCAGGCCAATCGCCTTGGCGAGAGCCGAACGCTGTGCGGCATAGCCGGGGGCCGTCATCGGATAGTCGGCCGGCAGGCTGTAGCGCTCGCGGTACCGCTCCGGCGTCAGGCCGTGGGCGGTCAGGTGGCGCTTCAGCGTCTTGTACGACCGGCCATCGATGAAGCTGATGATGCCGTCCTGCTGGACCGACTTGCGGATCTGCGCCGCGGTCGGCGGCTCGATCACGGGCTCGGCCTCGACGGGCATCTTCCGGTCGAGATTGACCAGCGCACCATGCACGCTGGCGATCAGTGCTGGCAGGGCGGCCGGCGGAACGGGATTGTTCGAGACATAGGCCGCGACGACGTCGCCGACCAGCACGGCCAATTCGGTGCTGCTCTCAGGAATCGTTTCGGACACGACGCAAGATCCAGTCTAAGCTTTCGTTGAAGACACTACGTTTCCAAAGCAAAAATCATCCCAGTGTCAAGATGTTTTCTAGATCCTCCTAGTCCGATGGTCAGCACTTTAATGCATCTCCGAGGAAACCAGTTTTCTATCGGTCTGTCTTGGCCCAGCGTATCGATCGTTCTGCTCGGCCAGATGAGGTGAAATTTACAGAAAATTCTAAATACGAAACTCAGAACGCAGTCCGCGCCGAACGAGATCCTCACCCGATCCCGAGGAAGCGGATGAGACTGAGGCTGACGGCCACTAGGACAGCCAGCGACGCGGTCACCGCCAGGGTAACGCGCCCCCCGACCCGGGCGAGCACGCGTACGTCGACACCGAGACCCAGGGCTGCCATGGACAGCACCGTGAGCACGCCCGCCAGTTGCGTCAGAGGCTTCACCGCTGCGTCCGGGATCAGCCCGAGGGAGCGGGATGTGGCGAGCGCCAGGAAGCCCAGGATGAACCATGGCACCAGCTTGGTCAGGCCGGGACGGCTCTTCGTGCCCGTCAATTCCATTCCGGCTTCCTGCGGCAGGCGCGGGGCGATCAGCGAGAAGGCCACGACCACGGGTCCGAGCATCAGCACGCGCACGAGCTTGACCAGGGTGCCGACCTGGGTCGCGAGCAGGCTCACCGGTACGGTCGCGGCCAGCACCTGCGGCACCGCGTAGACGGTGAGACCGGCCAGCACGCCGTACTGATTGTCGCTCAAGCCCGCGATCGGCACGAACAACGGCAGCCCGAGCACCATCAGCACGCCGAGCACCGCGGTGAACGCGATGGCGGCCGCAATGTCCTTCGGCTGAGCCCCGATCACCGGCGCCACCGCGGCGATGGCCGAGTTGCCGCAGATCGCGTTGCCGCAGGCCACCAGGATCGCCATCCGGGGCGGCAGGCCGAGCGCTCGGCAGATGCCGACGCTGGCACCGATGCCGATCACCACGGTGCCGACGGCGGCCTCGCGCAGGGCCGGGCCGGAAGCCAGGATCGCCCCCAGACTCAGCGAGGCGCCAAGCAGGACCACCGCGACCTCCAGAAGTTGCTTGGCCGAGAATGCGATGCCGGTGCGGAAGCGGGCATCCGGCGTCCAGGCGGTGCGCACCGCGATGCCGATCAGGATCGCCAGCACCAGGGACTCGACATAGGGGTGGCCGGCGACGCGCTCCTCGAACGCCTGCGCCGCCATGGATACGGCGGTGATCGCCGCACACAGACCGATGCCCGGCAGCACGGAGGCGGAAGCCCCGGCCCGCACGGCCGCGCCGGTTTCGCCCGTCCGGGACGGTGTTCTGGGGTTCACAGGGGTCGCTCCGCGATCGACATCCGAGCAAAGGGAAGAAAACGTTTGCCGCAGGTGCGCAAGAGAGAAGGACACTCTACGACGCGAGAAAACTTCGGAAGACCTGTCCATTGCAGCGCGGGGTTCGGAGCGCGACATTCACGATTATGCGCACCACCCCTGACAGCCGGTCGACGACGATGGCGTTCGACCCCTTTGGCGAGCCCGTCGCCCAGGGCGTCGTCGAGGCATGCCCGACTGCTTCTGGCGATCGGACGGCCCGTCGGGTCGGGGGTGCCGTGTTCTGGACGCTGACTCTGGTGATCCTGGCCGGTCGGATCTACGCCTACGACATGCCGGCGGTGCAGAGCGTCGCCAGCTACGCAGCGCAGGTCGTGGCCCTGCGCTGAGGCGCGGGCACCGTTCAATAGGTATCTGCCAAATAGGCTGCGATCGCGTGGCCATCCGCCTCATCGATCGGGGCGTGGTAGACTTTGATCATCTTGGTCACCTCCGCGTCCCAGAACGCCTTGCCCCGGCCCGGCGGCTGGGTGGTGAGGTAATCGACCGAGTGGCAGGTCTGGCAATTGGCCTGCGCCGCGGCAAATCCCTGACCCTGGCTGCCCCCCTCCCCATCCTTGGGCGCCTTCAGCTGCGCCGTGGGGTCCGGTACCGCGTAGCTTCGCGGCGCCGACAGAGCGGAGCCGGCGACCAGACCGGCAGCCAGCGATCCGAGCAGAAGCGCGCGCATCCCGTTCTCCTCACGCCACCCGGACACGGGTGGTCTCCACCACGTTGCGCATGTAGCCGGACGGGTTCCAGCGCGCGCCTATCGGCTGCGTGCTCCCGTCGTTGGCGGTGGCCCGGACCCGGAGCACGTATGCCCCGGGAGTCAGATCGAGACCGAGCGACCAGGGCCGGAACGCGTAAGCGCCGAGATCCTGGCCGAGCTCCGCATTCGTCCAGGTCCGGCCATCATCGGCGGACACCTCCACCGTCCGGATCCCGGAGCCGCCGTCGAACGCGATGCCGCGCAGTTGCACCGGGCCGGCCTTGATGTCCGCCCCGTCGGCGAGGTTGGTCAGAAACGAGCGGACGTTGAGGCGTCCGATCGGCACCGTGGCGGCAGCGGCTTGGCCGGGTTCCGTGCAGGCGCACGCATTGTCCGGGATGCGGTAGGCGCTCTTCATGAAGAAGCCGTCGAACGGCGTGTCGCGAACCGTGATGGCGGTCAGGTGCTTGACCCAGTAGGTGCCGTAGAAGCCCGGCACCACGAGGCGCAGCGGGAAGCCGTTGAGCCAGGGCAGATCCGCGCCGTTCATGGCCCAGGCCAGCATCACCTGCCCGTCGCGGGCGTGGTCGAGGCGGAGCGCCTTCACGAAATCCGGGGTCTCGGGCAGGACCGGCCCGTCCAGCCCATCGAATGTGACCTGCTCGGCACCGGCCTTCACGCCGGCCCGGTCCAGCACGCTCTTGAGCGGCACGCCGGTCCAGCGGGCGCAGCCCATGGCGCCGTTGCCGAGCTGGCCACCGGCCATGCGCGGCTCGAAGAAGCCCCGGGAATTGCCGGAGCATTGATTGACGGCCACGATCTCGGTCCGCCCGGGCAGCGCCTTGATCTCGGCCAAAGCCAGCGAGACCGGCCGCTCGACATGGCCGGTCACGCCGAGCCGGAACGTCTCCGGGTCGATCTCCAGCGGGATGTCGGCCAGATGGTAACGGACGAAGAAGGCATCGTTGGGGGTGATGGCGCCCTCGTCGAACACCGCGAACGGCGTCTCGAGCTGAGGGGGCCGGGCCGTGGTCTGCAGGAGCGGGCGCTTGCCCGGATAGGTCACCAACGGACGCACGCCGTTGCCGAATGGAAGTGCGACCTCCTCGGCCCGGGCACGCAACGGTGCCGCGGCGGCCGCGAGCGCGCCGAGGCCGCCCCGCAGCACCCGGCGCCTGTCGAGATGAGCCATCGTCGCGTCCCTGTTTAGCGACCCCGGGGGAGCCGAGCGATCCTGTGCGGACGCCTTGTGAGGCGGCGATCCCCGGGAAGGCTCTTACTCTGGCGGTGTATCAGAATTTCTTCTGGTCGAACCGGCTTGGCCCGCAGCCTGGCTGGCTCCCGGGAACCATCCGGCCTCGTCATCCCAGCTTCGCGATCTCGGAGAAAAGAGCGTCCGGTAGCATCAGCCCATCCACCACGGCGCGGGCGCGCAGAGCGAGGCGCCGGCTTCCCGGCAGGCGGGTGCCGTCCTGATCTTCGATCGCGGCGGCGAGGACGGCAAAGCGCTCCGGCGCCCCCGGGCTCAAGGCGGACGCATCGATTGCCAGAACCAGCTGACCGGTCCCGGGCGGGTCGCCCGCGGCGTCGAGGAACGAGCTGGCTTCCGCGGCGAAGCGTGCGCCCGTGAGCCCGGCCGCCAGAAGCTCTACCATCAGAGCCAGCGCCGTCCCCTTGGCGTCGCCGAGCGGTGCCATCGTGCCGTCGAGGGCGGCGGCGGGATCGGTGGTCGGATGACCCTCGGCATCGAGGGCCCAGCCCTCCGGGATCGCCTCGCCGCGCTGCTTCGCGCCCACGATGGTGGCCCGCGCGACCTTCGACAGGGCGAGGTCGATCACGATGGGCGCCCGGCCGGGCAGCGGGCAGCCGAAGGCCAGCGGGTTGGTGCCGAACACGGCGCGGCTGCCGCCCCAGGGGGCCATGGCGGCGGGGGTGTTGGCGAACAGGATCGCGATGCACCCGGCCTCGGCCAGCTTCTCCACAGGCAGTCCAGCCGCACCGCAATGATGCGAGCGGCGGATCCCGGCCGCCGCGATGCCCTGGTGGCGCGCGAGATCCGGCAGCGTGGCCAGCGCAGCATCGAGGGCCGGATAGGCGAAGCCGTGCCCGGCATCGATCGCCAGAAGCCCCGGCCGCGGATGGGTCACGACGATCTCGGCATCGCCCACGACCTTGCCGGTCCGCAGCTGCGCCGCATAGCTCGGCACCCGCGACAGCCCGTGGCCCGTCAGGCCGTCCGCCTCGGCGGCCACCAGGGCCCGGGCAGTGCTGTCGGCCGCGGCGGGTGAGGCTCCGCACCGGCGGAAGGCGCCGGCCACGAGGGTGTGCGCCTCCGCGAGGGACAGGATCGGCATGGTCAGGGCTCCGGATGGCTGCACGACGTCACCCGATGCCATGCCGGAGTTCGATCAGGCCTGCATCCCCCAGCGCTGGATGGTCCGCCGCTCGATCGTCTGGAAGATCAGGTTCTCCACCACGAGGCCGATCAGGATCACGGTGAGCAGCCCGGCGAACACGTTCGGGATGTCGAGCATGTTCTTGTTCTCGAAGATGAACCAGCCGAGCCCGCCCGCCCCGGAGCTGACGCCGAACACCAGCTCGGCCGCGATCAGGGTGCGCCAGGCGAAAGCCCAGCCCACCTTCAATCCGGTGAGAATCGAGGGAAACGCTGCCGGGATCAGGATCTTGGCGATCAGCCGCGGTCCCGACAGACCATAGTTGCGCCCGACCATTCGCAGGGTCCGGCTCACCGACAGGAAGCCGGAATGGGTATTGAGCGCGATCGCCCAGGTCACCGAGTGGACCAGGACGAAGATCAGGCTGCCGTTGCCAAGCCCGAACCAGATCAGCGCCAGCGGCAGCAGCGCGATCGCCGGCAGCGGGTTGAACATCGACGTCAGGGTCTCGAGGAAATCGGTGCCGATCCGCGACGCGATGGCGATGCCGGTGAGCAGGGTCGCCAGAACGATGCCGGCGGCGTAACCCATCAGCAGCACCTTCAGCGAGCTCCAGGCCCGGGCCGGCAGCGTCCCGTCGGCGACCGCCCGGAAGAACGCCTCCATGGTGGCCGAGAAAGTCGGGAACAGCAGGTCGTTGTCGAGGTAGCGCCCGTAGGCCTCCCAGATCCCCGCGAGCAGGACGAGGATCAGGATCTTGCGCAGCCAGGCCTGGTTGTAGAGCCGCTCGAAGGCCGAGAGCGGCTTCTCCACCACCGGGGCGCCGTGGGCGTGGCCGGTCTCCCGGACGATCTCGGGGCGGACCGGCTCCGCGGCGGCCGGGCGTGGCGGTACCGTCAGGGGAGCGCCGGTCAGGACGCGCGCGTTAGACATTCTCGGCTTCCTCGATCTCCTCGGAGAACAGCATCTCTTGAATGCGGTTCTCGAGCCGCAACGCCGCTTCCGGGGTGGCGGCGCTGTTGAGCTCGGCCTTGACCTCACCGGGATGGGGCGAGAGCAGCAGGATGCGGGAGCCGACCTTGATCGCCTCGGGGATCGAGTGCGTCACGAACAGGACCGTGAACCGGGTCTCCTCCCAGAGCATCAGCAGCTCGTCCTGCATGCGCCGCCGGGTGAGCGCGTCCAGCGCCGCAAACGGCTCGTCCATCAACAGGATGTCGGGCTCCATCGCCATGCCGCGGGCGATAGCGACGCGCTGCTTCATGCCCCCCGACAGGGTGTGCGGGTAGCTGTCGGCGAACTTCGTGAGGTTGACCTTGTCGATGTAGAGGTTCGCCCGCTCCAGCGCATGCCGGCCTTTGAGCCGGCCCGAGGCTTCGAGGGCGAAGACCACGTTCTGCCGGACCGTCTTCCACGGCAGAAGCTGGTCGAATTCCTGGAACACCATCATCCGGTCGGATCCGGGCTCGGTCACCGGGCGGCCTTTCAGCCGGATCTCCCCCTCGGTGGGGGCCATGTAGCCGCCCACCGCCTTGAGCAGGGTCGACTTCCCGCAGCCGGACGGCCCCAACAGGACGAACCGGTCCCCGGGCCAGACCTTGAAGCTCACCCGATAGGTGGCCGTGACGAGGTGGTCGGGCGTCTTGTAGCGGAGCGTGACGCCGTCGACCTCCAGCAGAGGTTGACCCGTACCCATCCATCCTCCCTGGCGCCGCAGCTTGAGCCGCGTGTCGCTGATGGCCCGGAGATGGTCCAGGCCTCACGGGAAAGTGTAGGGTCGGCGAGGAGAGACTGTAAAGCGGCGTATTCTTGATAAACTCGGATTGCTGTCCGGATTGAGACGATGATTTCGTCATCCTGGGCTGCCGCGCAGGTTCGGGAATATCCTACAAGGCTGTTCCCAGCGGTCAGCCGAAGGGGCGTATTTGGTACGCCTCCGGGTCGAAGCGCGCGTTCGATGGTCCCGCACCGTCATTGCGAGCGCAGCGAAGCAACCCAGGGCAGCGCGCGATCCCGGGAGGTGGCGTTTCCCTAGGTTGCTTCGCTGCGCTCGCAATGACGGTGGAGCGTGAACCCTCCGAAGGGAAACCTCACCCTCCCCATCTTACACCGGGTGCCACCAATGGCCCCGCAGCACCACGCCCTCGGAAATGATCCGCTGGGCGCCGGTCATGTGCTCGCCCCTTGTGTCCACGTAGTCGAACGCGCCGTCCCGCACCGACAGCACGGTGGCGTCGCCGAGCGCGCCGACCTTCAGGGTGCCGTATTCCATGCGCTTCAGCGCCACCGCGGCATTGACCGTGGAGGCGGCGATGACCTCGTGCAGGTCCATGCCGAGGCAGAGCATTTTGGACATGGTGGTGACCTGGTCGAAGGCCGGCCCGTCGATGCAGAGCTGGTGCACGTCGGACGAGATCGTGTCCGGCATAAAGCCGCCGGCCAGCATGGCCCGGGCGGTCTTGAACGCGAACGAGCCCTTGCCGTGGCCGATATCGAACAGCACGCCCCGGGCCCGGGCCTCGCGCAGCGCCGGCTTGACCGCCCCCTGCGCGGTCACGGGCGCGTTCGGGAACGGCCGAAAGGCGTGGGTCAGCACATCGCCGGGGCGCAGCATGGCGAGCACCTCCTCGTAGCTCGGCGGCGGCTCGTCGATATGGGCCATCAGCGGCAGCCCGGTCTCCTCGGCAACCTGGAGGGCGATGTTGAGCGGCGCGGTACCCTGGTCCCCGGAGGAATTGCGCCCGACCCGGACCTTGATGCCGACGATCACGTCCCGGTTGGCCTCGGCCACCTCCACGGCCTCGCGCGGCGCCATGAGCCGCGGATCCTGGCTCTCGCCGACCATGATCGTCTTCGAGAAGGCGTAGATGCCGGCAAACGACACGTGGAGATAGGCGAGGATGCGCGCCTCCGACCGGTCGATCACGTGCTTGCGAAAGCCGGCAAAGTTGCCCGGCCCGGCGCTGCCGGTATCGACCGAGGTGGTCACCCCGGAGGTGCGGCAGAAATCGTCGGCGTCGATGCCGATCGAGGTGCCGCCCCAGTAGACATGGGTGTGCAGGTCGATCAGCCCCGGGGTGACGATCGCCCCGGCCATCTCCCGCACCTGCGTGCCCGGACCCGCAACCAGGTCGCGGCCGAAGCCGGAGACCCGGCCCTCCGCGAAGGCGACATCGCAAAGCCCATCGTGGTTCTGCGACGGGTCGATCACCCGGGCCCCCTTGAGGATGAGATCGTGCTGCACGGCTGTCTCCGGTAGGGGCGTCAGGCCGCGACCGCCGGCGCGGCCGCATCATTGAGGTGGCACGCGGCAAGATGGCCGGTGCCCACGGTGTCGAGGCGGGGCTCCTCGACCCGGCAGCGGTCGAAGGCCTGCGGACAGCGGGTGTGAAAGCGGCAGCCGCTAGGCGGGTTGATCGGGCTCGGCACGTCGCCCTTGAGCACGATGCGGGTGCGCCCGGCCCCGGGCTCCGGGATCGGCACCGCCGAGAGCAGCGCCTGGGTGTAGGGGTGCTTGGGGGCCAGGAACAGCTCCCGGCGGGGGCCGATCTCAACGATCTTGCCGAGATACATCACCGCCACCCGGTGGGTCATGTGCTCGACGATGGCGAGGTCGTGCGAGATGAACAGCATGGCGAGGTCGAGCTCGCGCTGCAGGTCGCGCAGCAGGTTGACGATCTGAGCCTTCACCGACACGTCCAGCGCCGAGACCGCCTCGTCGCAGATGATCAGGTCCGGCTCGGCGGCGAGCGCCCGGGCGATGCCGATGCGCTGGCGCTGACCGCCGGAGAATTCGTGGGGCCAGCGCCCCAGCGCCTCCCGCGGCAGGCCGACCCGCACCACCAGGGCGGCGATCTTCGCCTCGAGGTCGGCCGAGCCCTTGGCCAGCCCGAAATTGCGGATCGGCTCGGCCAGGATCGCCCGCACCCGCATCCGCGGGTTGAGCGACGAGAACGGGTCTTGGAACACCATCTGCATCCGCCGCCGCAGGGGCCGCAAAGTGCCGGCCGAGAGATCGTCGATGCGCCGGCCAGCCAGCACCACCTGCCCGGCCGTGGGGGCGTAGAGGCGCATCAGCGCCTTGGCGACCGTGGACTTGCCGCAGCCGGATTCCCCGACCAGCGAAAGGGTCTCGCCCCGGTCCACCGTGAAGGACAGGCCGTCCACCGCCTTGAGCACCCGGGTCGATCGGCCGAACAGACCGCCGCCGAGCGGGAAGTGTTTTTTCAGGTCGTTGACCTGCAGGAGGGTGCGGGCGGTCGTGGTCACGGGCGGGTCTCCGTGACGAGACGAGGAAAGGCGCGCGCAGCGCGTCCCCTCCCCCCTCTGCGGGGGAGGGTGGCCCCCAAAGGGGGTCGGGAGAGGGGAGCGACGGTGCAGGATGAGGCGGTGGCCTTCATACCGGCTCGGCCTTGTCCTGAAGCCGGGTTCCCCTCTCCCGACCCCTGCTGACGCAGGGGCCACCCTCCCCCACAGAGGGGGGAGGGAAGACGCGCCGCGCGTTGCGCCAAGTCACAAAAAATCATGCCGCGAGGGCGTCCTTCGGCGCGTAGTGGCAGGCGGCGAGGTGGGCGGGGGCCTTCGGCTCGAGGGCCGGGGCGTAGCTGCGGCACAGGTCGGTCACGTCCGGGCAGCGGCCGGCGAAGACGCAGCCCTCGATCCGCTGCTTCAGGCTCGGGACCATGCCGGGGATCTCGGCGAGGCGCTCGGTGGCGCCGTGCTCGACCGCGCCGAGCTTCGGCACCGCCCCCATCAGGCCGCGGGTGTAGGGATGGCGCGGCGCCCGGAACAGGTCGCGGACCGAGGCCTCCTCGACCTTTCGGCCGGCATACATCACCACCACCCGGTCGGCGACCTCGGCGACCACGCCGAGGTCGTGGGTGATCAGCATGATCGCGGCGCCGACCCGGCGCTTCAGGTCACGCATCAGGTCGAGGATCTGGGCCTGGATGGTCACGTCGAGCGCCGTGGTCGGCTCGTCGGCGATGAGGAGCTTGGGCGAGCAGGCGAGCGCGATGGCGATCATCACCCGCTGGCGCATGCCGCCGGAGAGCTGGTGCGGGTATTCCCGCACCCGGCGCCCGGGCTCGGGGATGCCGACCAGCGTCAGCATCTCCACCGCCCGCGCCTCGGCCTCGCGCCGGCTCAGGCCCTGGTGCAGCCGCAGGGTCTCGCCGATCTGGTGGCCGACGGTCAGAACCGGGTTCAGGCTGGTCATCGGCTCCTGAAAGATGACGCTGATGTCGTTGCCGCGGATCCTGCGCATCGCCTTCATGGGCAGGTCGAGGAGATTCTGCCCCTCGAACCGGATGGCGCCGGCGATGGCGGCCGGCGGCTCGGGCAAGAGCCGTAGAATCGACATCGCGGTCACCGACTTGCCGCAGCCGGATTCGCCGACGATCGCCAGGGTCTCGCCGGCCTGGATCGCGAAGGACACGCCGTCCACCGCCCGGTTGGCCCCGTCGGAGGTGCGGAAATGGACCTGCAGATTCTCGATGGAGAGGAGGGGTACGCCGCTCACGCCGGGGTTCCTCATGCGTCTTTGGCCATGCGGGGGTCGAGGGCGTCGCGCAGGCCGTCGCCGACGAGGTTCACCGCGAGCACCGTCATGGACAGGAAGATCGCCGGGAACAGGACGATGTAGAACTTGACCTGCCAGAGGGCCCGGCCCTCGGCCATGATGTTGCCCCAGGAGGGCGTCGAGGGCGGCACGCCCGCGCCGATGAACCCGCGGATCGCCTCGGTGATCATCGCGGAGGCGCAGATATAGGTCGCCTGCACGGTCATGGGCGCCAGGGTATTGGGCAGGATGTGTCGCCAGATGATCGCCGGCATGCGCGTGCCCGTAGTCACGGCGGCCTCGACATAGGGCTGCTCGCGCAGAGACAGCACGACGCCCCGGACCAGCCGGGCGACCCGGGGAATCTCCGCGATGGTGATCGCAACGATCACGTTCTGGACCGAGCCGCGGGTCAGCGCCATCAGGGTGATGGCCAGCAGGATCGGCGGGATCGACATCATGCCGTCGACGATCCGCATGACGATGCCGTCGAGCCAGCGCACCATCCCCGAGATCAGCCCGACCGCGAGCCCTGCCACCGAGGCGAGGAGCGCCACCGAGAAGCCGACCAGCAGCGAGACGCGGGCGCCGTAGACCACGCGCGAATAGATGTCCCTGCCGAGCATGTCGGTGCCGAACCAGTATTGGGCCGAAGGCACGCGGGTGCGCTTGGCCGGGGCGAGCGCCGTGGGATCGACGGTGCCGAGATAGGGCGCGAGCAGAGCCATCAGGAACACGATCAGCAGCAGGATCCCGCCGACCACGATGGTCGGGTTGCGGCGGACGTAGCCCCAGACCGGCCCCCGGCGTTTGCGCGCCGGGATCACGTCCGGCATCGGCGTTGCGACGGCGAGGCCCGCTGGGGGCGACCCCTTATGCGGCGCGTCCTGGGGCGACGGGTCCCTGGCGCGGGACGGACCGGAGAGTGGCGCGACGGTCGCGGTCAATAGCGGATCCTCGGGTCGAGCACGGTGTAGAACAGGTCGATGGCGAGGTTCACCAGCACGTAGACGAAGCTGAACAGCAGGACGACGCCCTGGATGACCGGGTAATCACGGCGCAGGATCGCATCGACGGTGAGGCGCCCGAGGCCGGGGATCGCGAACACCGTCTCGGTGACCACGGCGCCGCCGATCAGGAGCGCGATGCCGATGCCGATCACGGTGACGATCGGCACCGCGGCGTTCTTGAGGGCGTGGATGAACAGCACCGGTCCCTGCGCCAGGCCCTTGGCCCGGGCGGTGCGCACGTAATCCTGCTGCAGCACGTCCAGCATGGTCGCCCGCGTCACCCGGGCGATCAGCGCGATGTAGACGAGGCCGAGCGTCACCGCCGGCAGGATCAGGTTCGCGAACCACGGCCACAGGCCCTGCTCGATCGGCGTGTAGCCCTGCACCGGCAGCCAGCCGAGCTCGAGGGCGAACACGTAGGCGAGCACGTAACCGACCACGAACACCGGGACGGAGAAGCCCATCACGGCGAGCCCCATGACCAGGCGGTCGATCAGGCTGCCGGCCTTCCAGGCCGCCACGACGCCCAGCGGCACCGCCACCACGATGGCCAGGATCAGGGTTACGAGCATCAGCGACACGGTCGGCTGAATCCGCTGGCCGATCATCGTGGTGACCGGCAGGTTGGTGAAGATCGAGGTGCCGAGATCCCCGTGGAGGATCTGCCAGGACCACTCGCCGAACCGCACCAGGAACGGCCGGTCGAGGCCGAGCGAGGCACGGATGCGCGCCACGTCATCCGGCGTCGCCTGATCGCCCGCGATGATCGCGGCCGGATCGCCGGGGGCGAAGTAGAGGAGGCTGAAGACGAACAAGCCGACCACCGCCATCACCGGGATAGTGGCCAGGATGCGCCTGCCGATATAGCCGAGCATGGGTCCTCCGCTATGGCGTGAGCTGGATGTGGCGGAGGGCGCAACGCAGTCCCCTCCCCCCTTTGCGGGGGAGGGTGGCCCCCGAAGGGGATCGGGAGAGGGGAGCGACGGCGCAGAACGAAGTGGTGGCTTTCATGAAGGCTGCGCCCTTCCCAACAGCCGGGTTCCCCTCCCCCGACCCCTGCTGACGCAGGGGCCACCCTCCCCCGCAGAGGGGGGAGGGAGCGCGCGGCACGGATGCCGACATGACAACCACCCGCCCCATCACGCCTTCGACACGCCCCAGGTGAACGGGATCGGCCCCTTCACGATGCCCGAGACCGATTTGCGCCAGGCCTGGTAGCCGAGGAAGAACCCGGTCGGGACGTAGACCACGCCCTCGCAGGCGGCGGCGTTGACCTTGTCGATCGCGGCCTTTTCCGCGGCCGGGTCGGCGGCGTCGAACCACTCGGCGATGGCCGCCTCCACGGGGGGTATGTTCGGCCAGCCGAACCAGGCCTTGTCGCCGCCGGCCCGCACCGCGGGGTAGCCCGCCGGGTTGATGGCGTCGGCGCCGGCATGCCAGGTGTGGAACATGTTCCAGCCGCCCTGGCTCGGCGGCGCCTTGGAGGCCCGTCGGGTGCCGGTGGTGCCCCAGTCGGTGGCGACGAAATCGACGTTGAAGCCCATCTGCTTCAGCAGGTCGGCGGTGATGTCGCCCTGCGCCTTGGTGATCCCCTGGTCCTGGGCCACGACGCAGACCACCGGCTCGCCCTTGTAGCCGGCTTCCTTGAGCAGCTTCTGGCCGAGCTTGATGTCGCCGGTGCCGACGCGGCTTCCCCCCGCCTCGGTGTAGAGGGGTGTGCCCGGCGTAAAGAAGCCCGGCAGCTTCTTCCACAGGCTGTCGTCGTCTCCGACGATCGCCCGCATGTAATCCTCCTGGCTCATGGCGGTGAGCACGGCTTGGCGGATCTTCGGGTTGTCGAAGGGCGGATACAGGTGGTTCATTCGGAACGACCCGATATTGCCCAATGGGTCGGCGATATCGACGTTGAGGTTGGCGTTCTTGCGCAGGAGCGGCACGAGGTCGGAGATCGGGTTCTCCCACCAATCGACCTCGCCGTTCTGCAACGCCGCCGAAGCGGTGGCGGCATCCGGCATGATCACCCACTCGACCCGGTCGACCAGGATGTGCTTGCCCCCGGCCAGCCACGAATTCGGCTCCTCGCGGGGCTTGTAGTCGGCGAACTTCTGGAACACGGCGCGGGCGCCCGGCACCCACTCGTTGCGCACGAAGGTCATCGGGCCGGAGCCGACATAGTCGGTGATCTGCGTGAACGGGTCGGTCTTGGCGATCCGCTCCGGCATGATCAGGGCCATCGGGGCGTTGGTCTTGCCGAGTGCGTAGAGGAGCTTCGGGAACGGCTTCTTCAGGCGCCATCGGAAGGTCCGATCGTCGGTGGCGGCGAGGTCGTCCTGGATCCCGCGGATCATCAGGCCGATCGGATCGCGGGCCATCCAGCGGGTCAGGCTCGCCACGACATCCTTGGCGAGAACCGGCTCGCCGTCGTGGAATCTCTGTCCGGACCGCAGCCGGAAGGTCCAGGTCAGCTGGTCGCCCGAGACCTCCTCGGATTCGACCATCTGGCGCTGCGGCTTCAGCTGCGCGTCGACCCCGTAGAGCATGTCCCAGACGAGGGTGCCGGCATTGCGCACCACGTATTGCGTGCCCCAGATCGGATCGAAATTGGCGAGGTTCGCCTGGGGCACGAAGCGCAGCACCTTGGAGCCCTGCGCCACGGCCGGCATCGCGACCTGCGGGGCGGCGAGCCCGAGTGCGGCCGAGCCCTTGAGGAACGTCCTGCGGTCCATCGTGATCTCCCTGGCCGGCGGGATCTCGATCCCGGCTACCGGCCCGCATCTCGGATGCGTCTGTGACTCGGTCGACGGAAGGCTCCGGCGGTGTATCGGGCCGGAGCGGGCTGGATTTTCACGCGATCTGCAGCATGCGCCAGTTCCCCGCTATCGCAAGACGGTTCTAGGGAGTTGAATTCTAGTTATCCGCATCCTGTCCGCGTGCGACATCATCCGGCCGGATGCCGGCCGGCAGGGGATACGGAGGGGCGACAGGAGATCAGCGGTCATCGTGCTCACGGACACGGCCACGCAAGCCTCGCGCCACCAGGAGCGGAAGAGAATTCAAAATGCAACGCGGCCGCCCGGCCAGGCGCGGCGGATTGCAGGTCGAGACACGGAGTTCCGCAGGGCATGCAGCCCTTTGGTTGAGGCCCAGACACCAGGGCTCAACCCAGTCCCGGCGATAGGTCTCGGACCGGTCGAAACCAGGACGTTCGTCAGCCCACTTGGCGCAAGTGCGAGCCTTGCACGCCGGAATCAGCCTGCTGGGCACGGATAAAGGCGGCGATCCGCGGAGCGATCACCGTGCGATAGCGGGAGCCGTTAAACACGCCGTAATGCCCGACGCCCGCCTGGAGATGATAGGCCTTGCGGGACTCAGGCAGGTTCGGCGTTAGGTCGAGGGCGGCCTTGGTCTGGCCGACCCCGGAGATGTCGTCGTTCTCGCCCTCGACGGCCAGGATGGCGCAGCGGCGGATGGCCTCCAGATCGACCGGGGTACCGCGGTGGCGCATCCGGCCCTTGGGCAGATCATGATCGACGAAGACGGTCTGCACGGTCTGGAGGTAGTATTCCGCGGTGAGGTCCATCACCGCCAGGTACTCGTCGTAGAACTCCCGGTGCTTCTCGGCCGAGTCGCCGTCGCCCTTCACCAGATGGTCGAACATGTCCGAATGGGCGGTGACGTGGCGGTCGAGGTTCATCGCCATGAAGCCCGATAGCTGCAGGAAGCCGGGATAGACCCGGCGCCAGACGCCTGGGTAAATCGGCGGCACGAGGCTGATCGTGTTACGCTCGAACCAGGTCTGGCCGCGCTCCTGGGCGAGGCAGTTCACCGCGGTGGGCGAGCGGCGGGTGTCAATCGGGCCGCCCATCAGGGTCATCGAGGCCGGCACCGCCGGATCACCCTTGGCCTCCAAAAGCGCCACCGCAGCCAGCACTGGCACAGCCGGCTGGCACACGGCCATGATGTGCAGATCCGGCCCGAGGACGGCGAAGATTTCCTGCAGATAGTCGATATAGCTGTCGAGATCGAAGCGCCCCTCCGCCAGGGGCACCATCCGGGCATCGGTCCAGTCGGTGACGTAGACCCGGTGGTTGGGCAGCATCGCCTCCACGGTGCCGCGCAAGAGCGTCGCGTAGTGCCCGGACATCGGCGCGACGATGAGCAGCTTCGGCTGCGGCTCAACCGGGGGCGTGATGAAGGCGCGCTCGAACGCGACCAAGCGGCAGAACGGCCGCTCCCAGACCACGCGCTCGCTGACCGGGACCGCCGTCCCGTCGACGATCGTCTCGGTGAAGCCGAAGGCGGGCTTGCCATAGCGGCGGGTCGCCCGCTCGAACATCTCGCAGCCGGCACTGATCGCCCGAGCGTAGGGCCCGTAGGCGAGCGGATTGCCGGGCATCTGAAGGGCGTGGCGGGTGAGATCCGCGGCGAGCCGGGCTGGCGCCATCAGGGCACGCGCACCTTCGAACATCCCATAAGCCAGAAGCATCGCACCCTCGCAGTCTCGGATGCCGTCCGGGGCCGACCGAGACCGGTCCGCCACGGGACGGCACGCCACCCGGGCGGCCGACATCCGGCCTGCACGCGGAGCCTTTTGCAACCTGGCTCGCGGGATAAGGTTCCACCCTGAACGATCGCGGAACATCCCCGGCCCCGAGCGACTTGCTCGTGACACGCCGTGGGCACAACGGATCCGGCCCTTCGCCCGGACGCTGCGCTGCGGCCTCCGTCGAAACACCCTGCGCCGGCGAGGCCTCACCGGCGCTTCACCGATGCCTGCATGCCCGACAGCAACCTCCACGGCCTCGTCCGCAACTCGCGCCATCTCCGGCTCGACACCTTCGTCCGCCTGCGCTGGCTCGCCATCACCGGCCAGAGCGCCGCCGTGGTCGGGGCGCAGTTCGGCCTCGGCTTGGCGCTGCCCTTCGGCTGGTGCTTCCTGGTGATCGCCACCTCGTCCTGGCTGAACCTCGCGCTGCGGATCCGCTTCCCGGCGAGCTACCGGCTGAGCGACGATTCCGCGGCCCTGCTGCTCGCCTTCGACATCGTGCAGCTCGCCGCCCTCCTGTTCCTCACAGGCGGCCTTCAGAATCCGTTCTCGCTACTCTTCCTCGCCCCCGTGCTGATCTCCGCCACCGCGCTGCCGCCCGAGCGAACCCTGGCGCTCGGCCTGCTGGCCGTGGGACTGGCGACCCTGCTTGCCCTGGTGCACCGGCCGCTCCCCTGGTTCTCGGACGGGCGGATCGAATTGCCGTTCCTCTACGTCTCCGGAGTCTGGACCGCGATCCTGCTCGGGACCGCGTTCACCGGCGTCTACGCCTGGCGGGTCGCCGAGGAGACGCGGCTCCTCGCCCAGGCGTTGGCGGCCACCGAGCTGGTGCTGGCGCGCGAGCAGCACCTGTCTCAGCTCGACGGTCTCGCGGCGGCGGCTGCCCACGAATTAGGCACGCCGCTCGGGACCATCATGGTGGTGACCAAGGAGCTGATCCGGCAGCTCGGGCCGACCGCATCGCCGGCGGTGGCGGAGGATCTGAACCTGCTGCGCGAGCAGGTCGACCGCTGCCGCGGCATCCTCGGCAAGCTCACCTCCCTCGACGGCGACGGCGTCGGCTTCCTGGAAACGGTCACGTTCAGCCATCTGGTCGAAGAGCTTGTGGCACCCCAGCGCGCCCTCGGCGCGGTCCTAGACATTTCCAGCCTGGGTGACGGCCCGGAGCCCGCCTGCCGCCGCAACCCCGGGGTGATGTTCGGGCTGGCCAACATCCTCGACAACGCCGTCGACTTCGCCGATTCGCGCGTCGCCGTGGAGGGGCGCTGGACCCAGGAGCGCGTCTGGATCGAGATTCGCGACGACGGGCCAGGCTTCTCCAGCGAGGTCCTGCTGCGGGCCGGTGAGCCCTACGTAACCACCCGCAGTGCCGATCGCTCGCAGACCGGCGGGACCGTGGGTGCCGGCCTCGGCCTCGGCCTGTTCATCGCCAAGACCCTGATCGAGCGCTCGGGCGCCCAGATCGCGCTGATGAACGTCTCGGCGCCGGAGGCTCACGGGGCGATCGTGCGCGTGTCCTGGGCCCGCCACATCTTCGAGCGGGGGGCAGCCCCGCGCCATTCGCCGGAACTCAATATCCACACGCCCCTGCCCCCGGGCGATGTCGTCCCTATATGAGGATCAGACCAAGAACTGACTTAGTAATTCCCTTACGAAAACCTGAAAGGAGTGCCGGATGCTGACGCAGCCCGGGACCACGGCAGCGATCGATCCCGCCGTGATCAACGAAGCCGATCCGCTCGCCGCCTTCACCGACCGCAGCTTGCTGATCGTGGATGACGACAAGCCCTTCTCGACGCGGCTCGCCCGCGCCATGGAAAGCCGTGGCTACCACGTTCAGGTGGCAGACAGTGTCGCCGACGGAGTCTCGGCGGTCGAAGCCCGGCCGCCCGCCTTCGCGGTGATCGACATGCGGCTCGGCGATGGCAACGGCCTCGACGTGATCGCCCGCCTGAAGGAGCGCCGCCCCGAGGCGCGGGGCGTGATCCTGACCGGCTACGGCAACATCGCGACCGCCGTCACGGCGGTGAAGCTCGGTGCCTTCGACTATCTCGCCAAGCCCGGCGACGCGGACGAGATCCACGGTACGCTGATGGCGCAGCCTGGCGAGCGGGCCGATCCGCCGGAGAACCCGATGTCGGCGGACCGGGTCCGCTGGGAGCACATTCAGCGGGTCTACGAGCTGTGCAGCCGCAACGTCAGTGAGACTGCCCGGCGCCTCAACATGCACCGCCGGACGCTGCAGCGGATCCTGGCCAAGCGCGCGCCGCGCTGAGGCGCAAAACCACCGATCCCGGGTCCCGCGGTTGCATCCCCCCTCTCCGGTGGGCTAGCTGCGCAGGTCCCGGGGTTACCACGTCCGGGACCTCGCAATCGACCGGGGGGACGAGTCTCGTGAACGGGCGCAACGCCATCACCATCGTGAGCATGATGGTCCTCGTCGGCACCGAGGTGTTCGCCGTGGCCATCGCCGCCGGCTGGGCCCTGGCCGGCCTGTTCGATCTGGGCGACCGGGTGGGCCACGTTCTGATGGGTGTCTTCAGCCTGTTCGCTGTCTGGATCATGCTCCAGCTCTGGCGCCGGGCGACCAGCATCGAGCCGATCCGGACGCGAGCCACGCCGCGCTAGCCGGGCCGCCTGTCCGAGACGGCGTTCGACAGGCCGGCAGCCTTCCTGCTAGGAACGCGCAACGGCCGCCGGTGTGACGACGCCGCGTGTCGCGCCCTCGTTTCCGGCTACGCGTGAGACCTGAAGATCCATGAAAGCCCGTATCATCGTCACCCTGAAGACCGGTGTGCTGGACCCGCAGGGTAAGGCGATCGAGGCCGCGCTCCGGTCCCTCGGCATCGAAGGCGTCGACAGCGTCCGTCAGGGCAAGGTGTTCGATCTCGAAATCTCGGCTGCCGACGGCCCATCGGCCGAGTCCACCCTGCGGACGGCCTGCGAGAAGCTGCTCGCCAACACCGTCGTCGAGAACTACGCGATCGAGATCCTCTGATGCACGCTGCGGTCGTCGTCTTTCCGGGCTCGAATCGCGAGAGCGATGTCGCCCGGGCTCTGCGCCGCTCGGGGGCGCGGGTCAGCATGGTCTGGCACGCGGATCAGGACCTGCCAGCCGGCACCGACCTCGCCGTCCTGCCGGGCGGCTTCTCCTACGGCGACTACCTGCGCTGCGGCGCCATCGCCGGGCGCGCGGCTGCCATGGATGCGGTGCGGGCGCATGCGGCCCGGGGCGGTCTCGTACTGGGCATCTGCAACGGCTTCCAGATCCTGTGCGAATCCGGCCTCCTGCCGGGCGTCCTGATGCGCAACGTCAACCGCCGCTTCATCTGTCACCGGCAGACGCTTCGGGTCGAGCGCACCGACACGCGTTTCACCAGCGCCTACACCCGGGGACAGGTCATCGACGTCTGCGTCGCGCACGGCGAGGGCAACTACTTCGCTGATCCCGAGACGCTGGCACGGATCGAGGGCGAGGGCCGCGTGGCCTTCCGGTATTGCGACGCCACCGGGACCATCACGGTCGAGGCCAACCGCAACGGCTCCCTCAACGCCATCGCGGGGGTCTATTCGGAGGGCGGCAACGTCCTCGGGATGATGCCGCACCCGGAGAACTTCGTGGAAGGCCTGATCGGCGGCACCGACGGCCGAGGACTCTTCGACAGTCTCGCCGCATGAGTTTTGGTTTCAAAACTGATTTTTAATCAGCCGTTAACGCTCATGATGCATAGAAAGGCATCCAGAGATCTGGATATCGAGTTGGACGGTTCCGTCCGCTCTGTTTGATGCCTCCCTGACGACTCGCGAAGCCGCCCCCAACCGGGCGGCTTTTTTCTGTCCGGTGGGTGAACCGCGCAGCCGCATCGGTACAATGTCGCCTCCCCAAAATCCTGGGACGCGCGTTCGCAGACAGGGATTTTTGGCGCTTCCTGGACTGCCGAACAACCGATCCCGTCATTCAGAGGCGCGGCAGACAGTCCAGATCCGAAGGGACTGCCGATGGCGGCACGCGAGAGCCGTCAACGGTGCAAGGTTTTGATCGCAGGGTACTTCCAGACTCCGGGCTCTGCTTGGCGGCCCCGAAATCCAACGCTGGTTCGTCCTGCGGCCGTCCCTTAGTAAAGCCCACCCGCCTGCGCGGCCCGGTCTGGGTCCGCCGGGACCGCCGCGGGGGCAGCGCTCTGGCTGGAGGCTGGGGCGACGTAGGAATCGGGCGGCGCGGTACCCGGCTTGAACGCTTCCAGGATCGTGCCGGCACCTTCCCCCGATCCGGCCCGGGTGCCGGAGGCGAGGTTCACACGGATCAGCTTGATCCCGGGCGGCACCCGGAACGGTGTCGGCGGCTTGTCCTTGAGGGCCGTCTTCAGGAATTCGAGGGCGATGGGCGCCGCCAAGCCGCCCCCGGTGGCACGGTCGCCGAGCGAGCGCGGCTTGTCGAAGCCGATATAGATGCCGACCGCGAGATCCGGCGAGAAGCCGACGAACCACGCATCCTTGGCGTCGTTGGTGGTGCCGGTCTTGCCGGCCAGCGGCTTGCCGATCTGCTTCAGCAACGTCGCGGTGCCGCGCTGGACGACGCCCTCCATGATCGACACCATCTGGTAGGCGGTGAGCGGGTCGAGCACCTGCTCGGAATCGTCCACCAGCTTCGGCTCATCCTGGCCGGACCACTTTTCCGCGTCGCAGCCGATGCACTTGCGGTTGTCGTGCCGATAGATCGTCTCACCGATCCGGTCCTGGATGCGGTCGATCAGGGTCGGCCGGATGCGGCGCCCGCCATTGGCGAGCATCGAGTAGGCGGTGACCATGCGCATGACCGTGGTCTCGCCGGCGCCGAGCGACATCGGCAGCACCGGCAGCAGGTCGTCGTAGACGCCGAAGCGGCGGGCGTATTCGGCGATCAGCGGCATGCCGACATCCTTGGCGAGCCGGACCGTCATCAAGTTCTTCGAATGCTCGATCCCGTACCGCAGGGTGTGCGGGCCGCCGGACTTGCCGTCGTAGTTCGAGGGCGTCCAGGCTTCCTGGCCCGGGCCGGCCTCGATGGTGATCGGCGTGTCCTGCACGATCGACGACGGCGTGTAACCGTTGTCGAGCGCCGCCGAGTAGACGATCGGCTTGAACGACGAGCCGGGCTGGCGCATCGCCTGGGTGGCGCGGTTGAACTCGGATTCGTCGTACGAGAAGCCGCCCACCATCGCGTGGACGCGGCCTGTGTTCGGGTCCATCGCCACGATGGCGCCGGAGACCTCGGGCTTCTGGCGCAGGCGGAACTGGCCACGGCCGCCCTCCATTGCCTCGACATAGACCATGTCGCCGGGCTGGAGGTTCGGCCGGCCTGCCCAGCGCATGCCGTCCGGGGGGATCACGCCGGTCTCACGGTCCTTGCCGACCTGGCCCGACGCCTCGCGCCGGGGTTGGAGGCCGACCTGCACGCCACCGCCGCCATTGCCCAGCACCACGGCGAGCCGCCAGGGTGCGACGTCGCCGAGCGCCGGAACCTCGGCCGCCGCCATGCCCCAGTCGCGCCCGGTCAGGTCCACCTTGGTGACCGCGCCGCGCCAGCCATGGGCCTGGTCGTAGCGCACGAGGCCGTCGACCAGGGCCTTGCGGGCCCAGCCCTGCATCTTCGGATCCAGCGTCGAGCGCACCGAGAGGCCGCCCTCGTAGAGCTTCTTCTCGCCGTAGCGCTCGGAGATCTCGCGGCGGACCTCCTCGGTGAAGTAGTTGGCGTTGGCGGCGTTCGGGAAGGCCACCCGGGGGTTGACCCCGAGCGGCATCTTCTTGGCGGCATCCGCCTCGTCCTTGGTGATGTAGCCGTTTTCCGCCATCAGGCGGATGATCTCGTTGCGGCGGTCCAAAGCCGCCTGGGTCTTGCGGTAAGGGTGGTAGTTGTTCGGCCCCTTGGGCAGCGCGGCGAGATACGCGGCCTCGTTGATGGTCAACTCGTGGACCGATTTTCCAAAGTAATCCAGCGCGGCCGCCGCCACGCCGTGCAGGTTCCGGCCGGGAACGATCGTCCCCAAAAAAATCTCGTTGAGGTAGAGTTCGAGAATCTTGTCCTTCGAATAGGCCGCCTCGATGCGCAGGGCCACGAGCGCCTCCTTGATCTTGCGATCATAGGTCTGCTCGGAGGACAGCAAAAAGTTCTTGGCGACCTGCTGGGTGATGGTCGAGGCGCCCTGGCGCTTACCCGACTTGGCATTGGTCAGGAAGGCGCGCACGATCCCCTCGGGATCGATGCCGCCGTGCTTGTAAAAATTCTTGTCCTCGGCCGACAGGAAGGCCGCGACCACGATCTTCGGCATCGCCTGGATCGGCAGGTACAGCCGCCGCTCGCGGGCATATTCGGCCAGGAGCGAGCCGTCCGACGCGTGGATGCGGGTCATCACCGGCGGCTCGTAATTGGCGAGCGCGGCATGATCGGGCAGGTCCTGGCTGTACTTCCAGTAGAAGTAGCCGCCGGCCGCGGCGCCGACCACGAACAGCACCGCGCCGGCGCTGAACAGGATCCCGAAGAAACGAAGGATCAGACGCATCCGGTGTTCCGCTCGTCGCTGGCCCGGCCGCATGCCGGGTTCGGCTCATCCGGCACGGGCGTCCGTATTCGACGCGGTCGGCTCCCGGACGCTCCCGTGAGGCCCCCTCGGATTGCCGGTTCAGCGGCGGTGCGACGGGGCGTCGGACGTCCCGTATCGACACTTACTCTATGGTAAAACTGGGGCGACGGCGGCCGATCGACGGGTGATCGTCGGCACCTTGAGCGTCGCGCGGTTGCCGAAGAACAGATCGATCGCCTTGGCCATGGAGCCGGTGACACCCGCGCGCCACTCCGGCGATTGCAGCATCTCCAGGTCGCGCTTGCTCGAGAGATAGCCGAGTTCCACCAGCACGCTCGGCACGTCGGGGGAGCGCAGCACCATGAAGCGCGCCTCCCGGTGGGGCTTGGAGCTCATCTCCATGACCGGGGCGAGCTGGCCCATCAGGGTGCGGGCAAAGCCCGACGAGAAGCCGCGGGTCTCGCGCAGCGTCAGCTCCTGCAGGATGTCGGCGATGTCCGGGGGCGCCTCGGCGGCATCGGTCCCCGCCGCGGCATCGGCCTTGTTCTCGCGCTCGGCGAGCCGGGCGGATTCGATGTCGGTGGCCTTCTCGGCGTTGGTGTAGATCGTGGCGCCGCGCACCTGGGGCGCCGCCGAGATCGAATCGGCATGGATCGACACGAACAGGTCGGCCTTGGCCTCGCGGGCGAGGCGTACCCGGTCGGCCAGCGGCACGAACACGTCCCGGTCGCGGGTCATCCGGACCCGGTAGCGGCCGCTCGCTTCCAGCTTCTCGACCAGCGCCTGCGCGTAGCCGAACACGATGTCCTTCTCGAACACGCCGCCCACCGCGATCGCCCCGGGATCGGTCCCGCCATGCCCGGCATCGACCATGATCAGCGGCCGCTGGTCGGCGCGTTCGGAGCCAGCGCTGCGGGCCTGGGCGGGGGCCGGATCGCTGGCGGCGGCCGCCTTGCGGAACGCCTCGCGCTCGACGCGCTGGAGCGGGATCGTCAGCAGCACGGCACCGTCCCGGGCTCGGGTGACGGTCTCGATCCGCCCGATCGTAGCCGGGGCGGCGAGGTCGATCACGACCCGGGAGCGGCCGGGGGCGAACAGGCCGTAGCGGAAGGATTGGACCAGGCCGTCGCGGCGGCGCCCGGACCCGGAATCGAGCTGGAAATTGACCTCCGGCAGGTCGATCACCGCCCGGTCGGGCCGCTCCATCACGAAACCGCGGGCATCGACAGCCCGGGACAGGGTCAGGGTGAGCCGCGTGGTGCCGGCCTGGCTCGCGAGATCCGCCCCGATGGCGATCGCGGGCGCAGGTCCGGACGGCTTGTCGCCGTTCTGTGCGACGACCGGGGCACCTGCCAACGTCAGAGCGAGGCAGAGGCCGTGAACGGCAGAACGGATCAGGTGCGCGCGGCTCGGCATCGGTCCGGATTCATCTCCCGCGCCCTCCGATGAGGCATAGGAGCGACAGGGTTAATCGTTGGTTGCCCGGTGCGGTTCGATGCGGCCGTGCGTGTCGTCCCTATGCGACAGCCTGAACATGGCGATCGTACGTCAGCGGAACGCAACGATGCGGCTCGCCTTGCGGATGACGTCGCTCCAGCAGGTCAGCGAGGCATCGGCCGCGCGCTGGACCTCGCCCATCTGCAGACGCATCAGTTCGCTGGGCGAGCCGGCGTCCGACAGGGCGCGCAGATGTGCAAGGGCTGCTTCACCCTCCCCACGCATGTAGTGGGCGATCGTCGAGCCGATGCCTAGGCTGTCGGAGCGATCCGGCACGAATCCGGCTCGGCTGGGTGAGGCGACGCCTGCGGGGCCGGCGTCTTTCGCGACCGGCGCGTCGGACGGAAGCGCGACGGGCGGGATCGTAACGGGTGGGATCGTAACGGGTGGGACCAGGGCGGCCACCGGGACCTGGGCCTCCGGGGGAGCTTCCGGCTTGGCGGCGTCCGGATTCCGGCTCGCGACCGCCTCGCGGGCCCTGTAAACGGCGGCGTCCGGGATGGCCGTGTCGGTGAGCGGTGGGACGGCGCGGAGCGCAATGCCATCCGCAGCACCCGGAGCCGGCTTCGGATCCCATTGGGGACGGGGCGCCTTCGGTCGACGCGGCTTGCTCATGGCGCGATCTCCTCCTCATCCGCGTCGGGCTCCCTGACGGAGCAGCGGCCGGAGGGAGAGACCGTCTTCAGTTTGTTGTGTTCAACGACGCCCGGCCCTCCGGGCCGAGCGCCGCCTCAATCGATCCGCCGGCGGCGGACCGGTCGGTCTTCAGCGGGCGATGTTCTGCTGGGCGAGGGCGCCGAAATCCTTGGCCTGGGCCTGGAGGGCAGCGAACTGGCTGCGGACGAACTCGGACTGCAGCTCGAACGCCTCGCGCAGGTCCTTGGTGCGCGCCAGCTTCTGAGCGAAGTCGAAGGTCGCGTTCGCGTTGTTCTGTGCGTGCTCGAAGCCCTTCGAGACCGCCGCCGTCATGGTGGACTGGAAGGTCTGGCCCGAAACCTGGGCCTGCTCGGCGGCCTTCATGGCGTTCGCCATCATGGTGCCGACAGCGTTGCGCGCCTGGTCGACGCTCTTCTCGGCGAAGTCGCGCATCTCGTTCGGGATCTCGAAGTTCGGGGTCTGCATCGGGGTCTCCAGCACGCTGTCTCGGGTGGGACGCCGATCTGCGTCCGCGGTGACGCGTCCGTATATGTTGCAGTGCAACAAGAAGTCAAGTGCATAATCGGGCGAGGAGCAGGGCCATGAAAGGCCCGATAAAATGCCGGATTTCGGTATACGCTCAGTCGTCACGTCGCATCAACACCAACGCAATCGCTGATGATAAAGCTCGACCATTGCACGTCCCGTCGTGGCGTGGTCGCACCGATCGAACGCCTCTCTATATCAATCCGATCGTCTGTCTATAGGCCTGCGGGCGTCCTGAAGTCTTGCTAATCCGACCTCAGGCCGGTCTGGCGTCGGCCCGTCTATGGTGCATCGCACCAGGGGCTGTGCCGGCCAGTCCGGCATAGAGGGACCGAAGCGCGGCGGCATGCGTGGCGAGCGTCATCGGTGCCGCGCGGAACCGGGCTCGGGCATTCGCTCCGAGGGTTCCGACGCGAACATCGTCCCGCAGGGCCGAGAAGGCGGCCGTCAGCGCTTCGATGTCAGGGGTGACCACGAAGCCGGTCCGCCCGTCCCGGACTTTCTCGGCGGCCCCGGACCGTTCGGAGACGACCACAGGGATGCCGGCCGCCAGGGCCTCGTAGACGGTGAGGGGCCCGGTCTCGTACCAACGCGACGGGGCAGTGAGGGCTCGGGCACGGCTGCGTAACAGCGTCGAGACGGTATCGGGTGCCTGCCAGCCGATCACCTCGACGCCGGGCCGGGCGCGCAGCTCCGCCTCCAGGGGTCCGGCGCCGATGAACAAGGCGGGGAGCCCGGCAGCCCGGGCGGCGTCAGCCACGAGATCGGCCCCCTTCTCCCGGGTCAGGCGCCCGACATACGCGATGGCATCGCCCCGGGCGGGATCGGCCGGCGGGCCGTCCGCGACCCGAACCGGATTGTCGACGCGGTGATGAGTCAGGGCGTAGCCGCCGAGCAGGTCGCCGAGCCGCCGCCGGCTGGCGTCGCAGACATGGACGACATGGAGCGGGCGCCGATGAAGCGCTTGCCGGAGCGCCCCCGCGCGGGCGACGCGCACGAGCTTGTGAACCCGGCTGTGAGGATCGCAGGGGGCGGCCAGGCAGGCGGGCCCTAGCGGTGCCAGCCCGCAGGGCTCACCCCGGTCGAACCGGTAATAGACCCCGTTCGGACAGGCCATGGCGTAATCATGCAGGGTGACGACCACCGGCACGCCGAGCCGGGACAGGACCGGGAAGATCGCCGGCGACAGAGCGCGGGTCCACTGGTGCAGGTGGAGGCAGTCCGGCGCCGCCGGCAACTCGCGTAGCACTCCCTCGAGGGCACGCGCCGCAGCCGCGTGCCAGATCCCGGTGGCCGCCGCCTTGATACGGCCCAGGGTCCAGATGTCGGGCAGCCCGAGTTCGATCCGCCGGATGTTTGGGTGGTCCAGCAGGGGATCGACCGGGCTCGGGATCGCCTGGACATAGGTGATCGCCAGGCCGGCCTCGGCCAGCAGCCGGGCCGATTCCAGGGCGACCTTCTCGGCCCCGCCGCTGGCGGTCGCAAATTCGGCGAGGATCACGACGTGCATGGACCATACCGGCTGGAACTGCTGCGACGGTAAGTCAAGGCGGGTTTACGGAGGATCAACCGGCAGCCGTTACAGGTTTTCGTCCCGGATTTGAGCGGCGGAATTTCTGACGTGCACGTCGTCCTCGTCGCGGATCACGCCGCGATCAACGGTGGCCAAGCCAAGGTCGCGATCGAATCCGCCCTCGGGCTTGCCGCCCGCGGGTTCCGCGTCAGCCTGTTCGCCGCGGTGGGTCCGGTCGATCCCCGGCTGGAGGCCGCCGGCGTCCGGGTGGTGTGCCTGGATCAGGACGATGTCACGACGGCGCGGAGCAAACTGGCTTTCGCGGCGCAGGCGATCTGGAACGGGTCGGCAGCCCGCGCGCTGGCGGCCGAACTCGCGGCCTGCGATCCGCGCGACACGCTGGTCCACGTCCACGCCTTCGCCAAGGCGCTGTCGCCCGCCATCGGCCCCGCCCTGCGGGCCTCCGGCCTGCCGTGCCTCTACACGATGCACGAGTTCTTCCTGGTCTGCCCGACCGGGGGATTCTACGCCTATCCCGAACAGAAGATCTGCCACCGGGTGCCGATGTCGGCGTCCTGCATCCTGGCGAAGTGCGACGCGCGCAGCTACCCGCGCAAGGTCGCCCGGATGATCCGCCATGCCGGGCTCACGCATGTCGCCCGGCTGCCGGACTTGTTCTCCCACGTCGTCACGATCAGCGACCTGCAGGAGAGCGTGGTCCGGCCGCTGATGCCCGGCGGCACCATATTCCATCGGGTCGACAACCCGATCGCTGTCACGCAGGCGCCCGTCCACGAAGGCCCGCCGGGCGACTTTTTGTTCGTCGGCCGGATCTCCACCGAGAAGGGCGCGCCGATCTTCGCCGAGGCGGCTCGGCGGGCCGGGGTGCGGGCGGTGTTCGTCGGCGATGGCTCGGAGCGGGCCGACCTCGCCGCCCGGTATCCCGAGGCGGTGATGCTGGGCTGGCCCTCTCCCGCCACCGTGCAGGCGTTGATGCGAGAAGCCCGGGCGCTGGTGTTCCCGAGCGTCTGGTACGAGGGTCAGCCGCTTACCGTCTACGAGGCGCTCGCCTGCGGCACCCCGGTGGTCGTCAGCGATGCCTGCGCGGGCCGGGAAGCGGTGGTCGACGGCGAAACCGGCTTCTGGTTCCGCTCGGGCGATCCCGATGCGCTCGCCGCCCATCTCCGCCGCCTGTCCGACGACTCCCTCGCCGGCCGGATGGCTCGGGCAGCGCATGCCCGCTACTGGACCGCGCCCCTGACCCCGGAGGTCCATCTCGATCGGCTGACCAGCGTCTACGACACCGTGATGCGTGAGGCGTCTGCGCCAGGCCGGGCGGCGCGGCTATCGGCCGGCCGGGCGGTGGTGACGGCCTGACGCGACAGCCCGATTGACACCCTTTGCGATCGAAAGAACCGGAAACACCCGGGCTCCGTCGCGTTGACGCGCACAGGCACCGAGCGTGCACCCGTCACGGACGAGCGACAGACATGGCCGACGACCACAAGCTGAAGAACGAGACCAAGCCCGGCTTCCAGCAGGGCAGCGCCAAGCCGGACGACAAGGCTAATCCCGCCAACAAGCAGGAGAAGATGGACGAGCGCCTCGACGACGCCCTTGAGGAGACGTTCCCTTCGAGCGACCCGGTCTCGGTCAAGATCACGAAGTAGCGGGTTCCCAAAGGGCTCAGCCCTTTGGCGGGGTTCGGGGGCAGAGCCCCCGAGCCTTTCAGTTCCTGATCCGTCAGGCGGCTTCGAGCAGCCGCCGGGCAATGACCTGAGCCTGGATCTCCGCGGCGCCCTCGAAGATCGACAGGATGCGAGCATCGCACAGGATCCGGCTGACCGGGTATTCCAGCGCGAAGCCGTTGCCGCCGTGGATCTGGAGCGCGTTGTCGGCAGCCGCCCAAGCGACCCGGGCACCCAGCAGCTTGGCCATTCCGGCCTCCAGGTCGCAGCGCTTGCCGGCATCCTTCTCGCGGGCCGAGAAGTAGGTCAGCTGGCGGGCGATGTTGATCTCCACCGCCATCATGGCGAGCTTGTCGGCCACCCGCGGGAAGCTGACCAGCGCCTTGCCGAACTGGACCCGCTCCTCGGCGTAGCGCAGCCCCACGTCGAGGGCCGACTGGGCGACGCCGATGGCCCGGGCCGCGGTCTGGATCCGGGCCGACTCGAAGGTCTGCATCAGCTGGGCGAAGCCCTTGCCCTCGACCTCGCCGAGCAGGTTGCCGCCGGGCACCTCGAACCCCTCGAAGGCCAGCTCGTACTCCTTCATGCCCCGGTAGCCGAGCACCTCGATCTCGCCGCCCGACAGGCCCTGGACTGGGAACGGCTCTTCGTCCGTGCCCCGGGGCTTCTCGGCGATCAGCATCGAGAGGCCGCGATGGCCCTTCTCCTCGGGCTTGGTCCGCACCAGCACGGTCATGATGTCGGCCCGGACCGGATGGGTGATCCAAGTCTTGTTGCCCGTTATCTTCCAGACCTCGCCCTCCTTCACCGCTTTGGTGCGCAGGCTGGCCAGGTCCGAACCCGTGTTCGGCTCGGTGAAGACGGCGGTCGGCAGGATGTCGCCGCTGGCGATCTTCGGCAGGAAGCGGTGCTTCTGCTCCTCGGTACCGCCGCACAGGATCAGCTCCGCGGCGATCTCCGAGCGGGTGCCGAGCGAGCCGACGCCGATATAGGCCCGGGACAGCTCCTCCGAGACCACGCACATGGCGGTCTTGGGCAGACCCATGCCGCCGTATTCCTCCGGGATGGTGAGGCCGAACACGCCCAGCTCGGCCATCTTGGTGACGACCTCCATGGGGATGTATTCGTTCTTCAGGTGCCACTCATGCGCCTGCTCGACCACCTCGGCCTTGCCGAAGCGGCGCATCTCGGACCGGATCGCCTCCATGTCCTCGTCGAGGCCTGAGGCACCGACGGTGGCCGAGCCGCCGCCCTCGCGCATCAGCGCCACCAGGGCGGCGCGGTGCTCCGGGGTGTTGCCCTCGGCAATCAGCGTCTCGATTGCGTCGGTGCGGTACTGCGCCACCTCCTTGGCCGAGAGACCGAGCGATCCGATCGGACGGACCATCTCGCCCTGGCTCATCGGGATGCCGGAGAACAGCTGGTCGAGATACTCGCCGGCGCCGATCCGCACGAGCAGCGTCTCGGTCTCGCCGAACCGTCCCTCCGCCTGCAGGCGCTCGGCATAGCCGCCGAGTTCGGCCACCGCCTCCGCGTAGGTCGCGAGCCAGGCCAGCCCGTGGGCGGCATGCTGCTGAGCCTCAAGCTTGCCCGCATCGATCCGCCCATCCGTGCCGAGGATGCGGGTCCGCACCCGGCGCGTGGCCTCGGCCACGAGGGCCTTCGCGCTCTCGCCAGCAGCCTTGGTGAGGCTGACGACGTCCTGCGGCTCGGTCTGGATGGCGGGGGATGCGGACATGATTTTTTGCTCGCGTGGCGTTTTATTGGATCGTGACTTCTAACCCGTCCGACGCCAAGGCCGAAGCAGATTTCATTTGTCGCGTCTTGAACTCAAGTTGAAGGGAACGACGTACGGTCCTTCGCAGTCGAGGCCGGTCTGGCCCCAGACCGCGCCTCGCGCCGGAGACTGATCAGCCGTAGGCTTGTTCGTCTGGAACGCGTCCGGCTCAGCGCTTCTGCTCGCAGCGGGTCTTCACGTAGGCGCCGCCCTCACCCGTGAAACCGGAATTGGCAGCCAGCACCGGTCCCTGGATCAGGCATTCCTGAAGCGTGTGGGCCGGGCCGGTGATCACGTCCAAAGCGGTGTCGCGCGAGCAATCCGGGGCCTGGACGGAGGCGGCACAGATCAGCGCGACGACGACAATCGAATTCATGATGCCTCCCAGGATGGCCCAGCTTCTCTGACGGCGGGCAGCGTTTTACTGAAGGATCGACCGCCAGAACTGGTTCCTTCGACATGAAGGCGCCCGTCCCGACGATTTGACTCAGTACCGCTACGTCAATCGGCCGCGTACTGTCCTGGGGCTCATCGCCGCGCGCGAAGACGGCACGCAGCGAAGCCGGGGGTCACACCAGCGCGGGGAGATCCGCGCCGGCTTCGATCGCCTCCGGGCTCGGCACCCTGTCCTCGCCCAACAGGTGCAGGAAGGCGGTGAAGGCCGGGTTGCGCCCAATGCTGCAGGCGGCCACGGCCCGGTTCTCACGGACGTAGTAGGCGATGAAGTCCAGGGCCTCCGGATCGCCCTGCAGGATGAGCCGGTCGAAATCTGGCGCGTAGCCGCCGTAATCCAGGCGCTTGTCGCCCTGGTTGCTCCAGAAGAACGGCACGCCGGAGAACGCCTCCGTCGCACCCAGGATCGCCTGGGCCGCGTGGGTCCCATGCTGCTGGGCCAGCCGCCAGTGCTCGATCCGGGCGGTGAGCCCGCTGCCGCGCTCCGGGAAGGCCGCGATGTCGCCCGCGATCCACACGCCGTCGGCGAGCTTCAGATCGGCACCGACCGGCAGGCCGCCGTGCTCGTCCGGCTCCACCCCGGCGACGACCGCGGTCTCCGGCGCGGCGCCGGCGCCGATCAGCACGATGTCGGCTGGCAGCCGCGCGCCGTCCTCCGTCTCGACCGCCTCAACGGATCCGTTGCCGGCGATCCGCGCGACCTGTCCCGTTACGAAGGTCACGCCGTTGCCAGCATGGTAGCGCTTCAGCGCCGTCCCCACCGCCTCGCCGAAGCGCTTGGCGAAGGGCACGGCCTCGCGGGACAGTACCGTCACGGACAGGCCGCGCTTGGTCAGGAAGGCCGCCGCCTCCAGGCCGATGAAGCCGGCCCCGATCACCACCACGCGCTTGCCGTGCTCCGCCGCGTCGCTCAACCGCACTGCGTCGTCGAGGCTGCGCAACGTCATGACACCCGCGAGGTCCGTCCCCTCGAAATCCGGCACCACCGCGCGGCTGCCCGTGGCGATCAGCAGCGCGTCGCCGGTGAGCACGCGCCCGTCTGCAAGGGTGACGCTGCGGGCAGCCGGCTCGATCCGGGTCGCCTCGGCCTCGATCCGCTCGACATGGTGCGCAGCGGTGAAATCCGGCTCCAGCAGGGTCTTCTCGGGGGGCGTCGGCTTGGCCAGGAACTGCTTGGACAGCTTGGTCCGGTCGTAAGGTGGCGGGAGCTCGCGACCAACCATGGTGATCGCGCCCGAAAAACCCTCGCGCCGGAGCGTGGTCACGCAGGCGGCCGCCGCCGCGCCGGTGCCGACGATCAGGACTTTCCCGACGGCCGTCCCGGCCCGCTTGGTCGGGGCAGGCTCGGGGGTCAGCGTCGCCACCGCCTCGCCGCCCTCGATCCGAACAGGATAGCGGGTCAGTGCCGCCAGGGCCGGCGGCTCCTCCAGGCTGCCGTCGGCGAGCGCGAAGGCCGCCTTGTGCCACGGGCAGTAAAGCCGGCCGCCGCAGATCTCGCCCTTGGCCAGCGGCGCTCCGAGATGCGGGCACTTGGCCTGAAAGGCGCGCACGCCGTCGGCATCGCGCACGAACAGCACCGCGTCCTCGCCGGCCTTGCCCTCGGCCTTGTCGCCGAGGGGGATCGCTTCGAGGGCGAGGCGGATCTCGCGAGGCTTGTCCTGATCCATCCTCGCGTCTCCCGGTGGCGGCCCGAGCCATCGTGGCCCGCGCACCAAACCGCGAATCGAGGAAGAGTTTCCGGGCCTTCAGTCGCAGGGCCGGCGGCTCAGGCGCGGCTCGCCACCGCCACGCCGAGCGCCGCCACCGCCATCCCGGCACCCTGGGCCAGGGTCAGCACCTCGCCGAACAGCAGGTAGCCCAACAGGGCCGCGACCGGCGGGACCAGGAAGAACAGGGCGGCGACGCCCGCCACCGCGCCCCGCCGGGTGAGCGCCAGCAGCAGCAGGATCCCGGCCACCGAGTTCACCAGGATCGCCCAGGCGAGCCCGAGCCAGAGCGGCGCCACCGGGTCGATCGTCGCATGGCCGAAGGCCAGCGCCAGCGGGATCGCGCAGGCCATCCCGCCCACGAATTGCAGCGTCGCGTTGACCAGGAGGTCGCCGCCGCCGCCGGTGCGCTTCTGCCAGAGGGTGCCGAGCGTCAGGGCCAGGACCGCCACCAGGCTGACCGCCAGGGCCACCGGCGGGATCCCGGACGGGTCGGCGGCGCCGAGCTTGGGGGCGAGCACCAGACCGGCCCCGGCAAAACCCAGCAGGATCCCCAGCGCCCGCCGGCCGCTGACGCGCTCGCCGAGCAGCGGCCCCGCCAGGAGCGCCGTCAGCAGCGGCTGGAGGCTGCCGACCAGGGCGGCGATCCCGGCCGGGAGCCCCCGGCTCACAGCCCAGAACACCCCCGACAGGTAGATCCCCTGCATCAGGAAGCCCGCCACCATGGGATCGCGCCAGCCCGCCCGGGTCCCGGGCCAACGCACCCGGGAGGCCGCCGCGATCAAAGCCAGCAGCACGGCGACCCCGGTGAACCGGACCGCCGTGAAGCCCAGCGGATCGGCGTGCGGGATCACGGCCCGGGCGGAGATGAAGCCGGTCGCCCAGATCGGGACGAACAGCACCGGCAGGGCGCTGGCGGTGCGGGGGGAATTGCCTGAGAGGGTGGGCATGACGGCGCGGACGGAGCATGCCGGGGGGCAAATGGCAACGGCGATTCCGTACCAGGATCCGGTCGATTCGGCGTGGCCGTGGCGCGTCACCGGTCAGCGAACGGGACCGGACCGGCTCAGCGGCGTTGACGGGCCGGCCCGGGCGCCCTTCATCGGCGGGCCGGCACGAGGATCGTTGGACACCCGTGAACTCTCTCCGCAACGGATTCCAGGTCGCGGGCCTCGCGGCGCAGCGCTTCGTCGCCCATGACGGCTGGGCGATTGCCAGCCACATCGCGCTCTCGACCCTGACCTCCCTGTTCCCATTCCTGATCCTGCTGGCCGCGCTCGCCGGCCTGTTCGGCACGCAGTCGCTCGCCGACGAGGCCGGGGTGCTGATCTTCGACGCCTGGCCCCGGGAGATCGCCAAGCCGATCGTCGGCGAGGTCCATCGGGTGCTGACCGAGCAGCGCAGCGGCGTGCTGACGCTCGGCGCACTGTTCGCCCTCTACTTCTCCTCCTCGGGGGTCGAGAGCCTGAGGGTCGGCCTGAATCGGGCCTATGGGCTGCGGGAGAGCCGGCCGTGGTGGCTGACCCGGCTCGAATCGATCGGCTACGTGATCTGCGGCGCCTTCGCGATGCTGGCCTTCGCGCTGCTCGTGGTGTTGGGACCGCTGATCTGGCGCAACGTCGTGCTGGTCGCGCCCGGGCTGGAGCCCTTGAGCCTCACGGTGGCGATCGGGCGGATCGCCGTCACGGCGCTGCTGCTCACCGTCGTGCTGGTGATCGCCCACAAGTTCGTCGCCGCCGGCCGGCGCTCGATCCTGTCGGTGCTGCCGGGGATCGGGGTGACGCTGATCCTGTGGTTCTTCGCCGGCCTCGGCTTCGGCTATTATCTCGACCGCTTCTCGAACGCCTACGCGTCGACCTACGGGGGGCTGGCCACCGCGATGGTGTTCCTGGTGTTCCTCTACTGGCTGGCCGCCATGTTCCTGTTCGGGGGCGAGATCAACGGCACGGTGATCGCCGCCCGCCGCAGCCGCCTGCAGGCGAAGATGCTGGCGCGCCGAGCCGAGATGGAAGGAAGATGGACGGGATCGAGCACCTAAGGATTGGCGCGGATCGGGCGGATCGGCCGGTTTCGAGCTCGTCCATCCGGGTCGCGGCCCCCGCCGCGGGGCACCCGACCGGCTGAACGAGATCCGGGACCCGTCCTGCAACCCGATGGGTCCGGCGGAGACGTGGGTCGGCGTCGGCCGGGCAGGTGATGCTGCTCATGACACTGCGCACCGACGAGGCCCTGCCCCGACCTACGGCCGTTGCGCCGTCGAACGGGCCGTTCCGCCTTCCCTTGAGCTACCGCCTGCGTCGCGGGCCGCTGCCTGTACGCGCGCGCAAAGAGGACTGTCGCGAACCCGGAAGGTTTAATCTTGACGCGGCGGCCTTGGGCGCCTTTCATGTGTCATCGGATAAGACTTATGCAGTTGATTCGTTTGTACTGGATACTAAATTATAGTACATATTCCGATTCATGTAGATATGGACTTCCACGATGAGTTCGACCGTCAGAGCATTATCGTCCTCGATCATCGCCCTGAACACCCTTCAGAACGATGCGGCGACGCAGACGAAAGGCGCCCACGGAGAAGGACATCCCCTCCTTCGGTCGCCGGATCCGCGCAGCGCCTATACGATCTCAGTGTCCGTCGCGAATGTTCTCATGTCTTTCTCCGACAAAACGGGCGAACGAACGCTGGACCCGTCACCGACCGATTATAAAACCGATACCCCATCTCAAAACGCGAATTCGAGCGCAGTGGTTTTTCGAAACGTTCATTCCAGCGACGCAGATATCCTGCAATTGAAGCTACAATCCTTCTCCAGACATCCGGATTCCGATATCAAAGCGCTATCATCCGATCTTCCGAAATATTTGGCAAGACAAATTGAATCTCACAAGGCGTCGGATTTTGCGACCCAACCAAAAATTTACCTTGACGATGAAAGTTTGGTAAGATTGGCGCGGAATAACGTGCTCGGCATCTACGAAATCGCCACGACAGACCAGAAAGCACGAGATTGGGTCGCACGCCACATGTCCCATTCCGGTCCCTACGACCCGAATGACGCCAAGGCTCAGGCCGTCTTGAATGGAACGGCTCGGATCGTTCGCGGTCCTGAACTGCTTAAGGCGAGAGACATTTCGCACAATCGGACGATCTATGGCCGCGATCCGGTCACGGGGATCGTCGAAGACATAGGCACCACAACCTGGTCAGAAACCAACCCGAAACGAGTCGAAAACGACAAGGCATTCGTCGAAGACTTCGAGCGGAAAAACCCAGGGCTTACGGTCTACACGGTCCATCTGTACGATGACGTGGCCCTCGTGATTTACCCGATCGCCCCGAACGCGCCGAACGCCAAGCCGATTGCATCTCAGCCGATCCGGTAAGCGGGTTCGGTCATACGCCCTTCGAAACCGAGATCCGGGGTCCGGGCACTCGGCCCGGGCTCCGCATCCGTCTTTCAGCGATGGATCCCCCTCACGCCTGCCGGGAGCGGGCTGGCGTGAGGGAGGAGACTCTTCGGGGCGGGTCATACCGCTCACCGGGATCTTCCCGCGCGCCGGCTTATGCCTCCAGGCGAAGAGACGGACCTGCGCGCCTCCGAGTGCGCTCAGCGCCAGCCCGGCCTCACGCGGCCGGTGCCAGCCCCTCGCTCGCGTCAAACGCCGGGGGTCTGGCCATCGCGATAGTGTTCCTGGTGTTCCTCTGTCGGCGCGGCGCCGTGTGCTTGTTTGGCGGCGAGATCAACGGCACGGTGATCGCCGCCCGCCGCAGCCGGCTGCAGGCGAAGATGCTAGCCCGGCGGGCCGAGATGGAGGGGAAATGGACGGCCTCGAGCACCTGACGATCCGCGTGAACGGCGCGGACCTGCATGTCGCGCGCTGCGGCACGGGTACGCCGCTGCTGCTGCTCCACGGCTGGCCGGAATTCTGGCTGACCTGGGAGCCGGTGATGGAACGGCTCGCCGCCCGCCACACCCTGATTGCCCCGGATCTGCGCGGCTTCGGCGACAGCGACAAGCCCGCCGGTCCGTTCGGGGCGGCCGACCAGGCCGCCGACATGGCGGCGCTGCTTGATGCGCTCGGCATCGAACACGCCGGCATCGTCGGCCACGATATCGGCGGCGCGGTGATCCAGGCACTGGCGCGCGCCCATCCGGAGCTTTGCGCCGGCCTGTTTCTGTTCGACTTCGTCTATCCCGGGATCGGTCCCCGCCTCGGGGCGCCCGACCGGCTCAGCGAGATCTGGTACCAGTCCTTCAACCAGATGGACCTGGCGCTGACGCTGGTGGGCGCCAGCCGGGAGAGCTGCGCCGCCTATATCGGCCACTTCCTGCGGCACTGGTCGCACCGCAAGGACGCGTTCGATCCCGTGATGGACGCCTTCGCGGACACCTTCTGGAAGCCGGGAAACCTCGCGGGCGGTTTCGCGCATTACCGGGCAGCCCATGCCGGCCGGATCGCGATGCTGAAGGGCGAGGTCCCGCCCCTGCCGCCGATCGCCGTGCCGACCTGCGTGCGCTGGGCCGAGCACGACCCGATCTTCCCCTATGCCTGGACCGACCGCCTGGGCGAGACGTTTTCGAATCTCGACCTCGCGCTGTTCCCGGGCGTCGGCCACTTCCCACACCGGGAGGATCCCGACCGGGCTGCAGCCGAGATCGCGGGGTTCTTCGGGCGGATCGGGTGGGTCTGAAAGCGTCAGCGGGATTGGTTGCGGTAGACGCAGTCGCGCCCGCGATCCTCGTACCCGCCCGGGCAGGCGGTGACGCAGGCGCCGGCCGCGAGCTTCTTCGGGGGCGGGCAGGCGCCGGCAACTTGCGCCTCGGCCGGCACGGCCGCGAGCAGCGGCAGGATCAGCAGCGCGATCAAGACCTTGGCCATGATCGCGAGGTTCGCCGAGGTCCGGCCGATCCCTTCGAGACACCGCATCGTCGTCGTCCATCCCGCAGCCGGATCGGTGACCGGGAGATATGCCGTCCCGCGGCCGCGTCACCCGGCGGCGGGGTGTTCCGGCGCACGACGCTCCGCCAGCGCGGCCACGATCCGCGCCACCTCGGCCTCGGCGGCGGGAAAGCCCCGGCTGGTATCGATCACGAAATCCGCCCGGGCCCGCTTCTCGGCATCCGGCATCTGCTTGGCCAGGATCGACGCGAAGGCCGCCTCGGTCATGCCAGGGCGCGCCAGCACCCGTGCGCGCTGGACGTCCGGCGGGGCGCTGACCACGGCGACTGCGTCGCAGCGGCTTTCGCCCCCGGTCTCGTAGAGGAGCGGGATGTCGAGGACGACCAGGGGCGCGTCCGCGTGCCGGGCCAGGAACGCCGTGCTGGCCGCCCGGACCAGCGGATGGACAATGGCTTCGAGCGCCGCCATCCGGCCGGAATCGCCGAGCACCGCCGCGCGCAGGCGGGCGCGGTCGACGCCGCCCTGCGGGTCGAGCACGCCGGGAAAGGCCTTTCCGATCGCCGCGGCGGCCTCGCCCCCTGGCCCGTAGAGGGCGTGGACGGCCGCGTCGGCATCGTGGACCGGGACGCCGAGCGCTGAAAACATCTTGGCGGTGGCCGACTTGCCCATGCCGATCGAGCCAGTCAGGCCGAGAATGACGGGGCGGCTGACGGGAGGCCCCTTGGTCATCCGGCGAGATCCGCCACGATCCGGTCCCGCAGGCCCGGGGTGACGGCGGGGCGCAGGCCGAACCAGGCCTCAAAACCCGGCACCGCCTGGTGTAGCAGCATTCCGAGACCGTCCACCGCCGCGAGTCCCCGGCGGCGCGCCGCCGCGAGCAGGTCCGTCTCCAGGGGGGCGTAGACGATGTCGGCCACCGCGGCAGAGGCCGGCAGCGGAGTGAGATCGATAGCGAGGGGCGGCTGGCCCTTCATGCCGAGCGCGGTGGTGTTGACCAACAGCCCCGCCCCTGCGAGCGCCTCAGGCAGGTCGTCCCAGGCAAGCGCCGCAGCGATCCCCGGTGCCAGGGCCGCCAGGGTCTCGGCCCGGGCGCGGGTCCGGTTGGCGATCAGGATCCGGCGCAGGCCGTTTTCGGCCAGCCCGACCACGATCGCCCGCGCCCCCCCGCCGGCCCCCAGCACCAATGCGGTGCCGCCGGCCCGCTCGGGCCAACCGGCGCCGAGGCTGTGGTCGAGATGGGCACAGAAGCCCGGCGCATCGGTGTTGTCGCCGCGGATCCGGCCGTCGGGCTCGACCACCAGGGTGTTCACCGCCCCGATCTTTCTCGCCCGTGGCGTCAGGGTGTCGGCCAGCGCGAAGGCCGCCTCCTTGTGGGGGATCGTGACGTTGCCGCCCCGGAAGCCGGAATTCGGCAGCGCCCGGAGGAAGTCGGGAAACGCCGCCGGGGCGACGTCCAGGCGCTCGTAGGAGCCCGGGATGCCGTGCTGGCTAAGCCAATAGCCGTGAATGAGCGGCGAGCGCGAATGCGCGATCGGGTGGCCGACCACGAAGGCCCGGGGGATCGAGGCCGCGCTCACGCGGCGCACGCCTCGGCGAGCCGGCAGGCCGGGCCGCCGGCCGCCTCGATCTGCAGGGTGGCGTGGCCGATGCCGAAGCGGGTGCGCAGGCCTTCGGCGGTCTCCGCCAGGAAGCCGTTGCCCGGGTGGTCCTCGGCGATCACCAGATGGACCGTGAGGGCGACGCTGGTGGTGCTCATCGGCCAGATGTGCAGGTCGTGGAGATCGATCACCCCGGGCCGGTCGCGCAGGAAGCCGGTCACCGCCTCCGGGGAGATCTCCGGCGGCACCGCGTCGAGGGACATCGCCACGCTGTCGCGCAGCAGCCCCCAGGTCGCCCAGACCACCAGCCCCGCGATGGCGAGGCTGACCGCGGGGTCCAGCCAGGCGAGACCGGTGAGCTGGATCACCAGGCCGGCGACCACGACCCCGGCCGAGACCGCGGCATCGGCCATCATGTGCAGGAAGGCGCCGCGGATGTTGATGTCGCCCTTGGCCCCGCTGGCGAACAGCCAGGCGGTGACGCCGTTGACCAGGATGCCGATGGCGGCGACCACCATCACGATGGTGCCGACCACCGGCTCCGGGTGGACGAGCCGGACCAGGGTCTCCCAGATCACTGCGCCCATGGCGATCAGCAGGAAGACGGCGTTGAACAGCGCCGCCAGGATCGAGGAGCCGCGATAGCCGTAGGTGAAGCGGGCGCTGGCTTGGCGGCGCACCAGGATGGCGGCGATCCAGGCGGCGGCGAGGCCCAGCACGTCGGAGAGGTTGTGGCCGGCATCGGCCACCAGCGACATCGAGTTGCTGAGGTAGCCGTAGGCGGCCTCGACCACCACGAAACCGGTGTTGAGCACGATGCCGATCGCGAAGGCCGGCCCGAAATTCTTCGGCGCGTGGACGTGGCCGCCATGGCCTCCATGCGCGTGACCGCCATGGGCATGCCCCCCGGATCGGCCAGCCGTCGAAGAATTGCCGGGGCCAGTCTGCGAAGCGCCTTCGCAGGCAGCGCCTCCATGCGAATGATCGTGCCCGGCCACGCGATGCTCCCTAGAAATCCAGATAGCCGGCTGCACGCAGGCGGGCGAGCAGCGGCAGCAGCGGCAGGCCGAGCACGGTCGAATGGTCGCCGGCGACCGATTCGAACAGGTGGATGCCCGGCCCTTCCAGCTGGTAGCCGCCGACGCTGGCGCACACCTTGTCCGCGCCGGCACAGTCCACATAGGCGGCGATCGCCCGGGTATCGAGGGGGCGGATCGTCAGCCGGGCGGTTTCCACGAAGCCGTCGTTCAGGGTCCCGGCGAGCGCCACCGCGGCATGCAGGGCGTGGGTGCGGCCGGCGAGGCGGGCGAGCTGGGCCCGCGCCTCGTCCGGATCCCGGGGCTTGTGGAAGATCGTGCCGTCGAGCTCCAGCACCTGATCGGCGCCGATCACGACCCGTCCCGGATGGCGGGATGCCACCGCGTCGGCCTTGGCCTGGTCGAGGCGCAGGGCGAGCGCGGGCGGCGACAGCCCCTGGCTCGAGGCCTCCAGGGCGCGCTCGTCGATGTCGGGGGAGGCGGTCTCCACCGGAAGCGCCGCGCTCTCCAGCAGGAGGCGCCGGGTCGGGCTGGTGGAGGCGAGGAGGAGCGGATCTGGACGGAGCCAGGGCGAGCGGGGCATCGCGCCAGTGTCACGGATCGGGCGCGGGAGGCAAGACGCCGTACAGGGACTTGGCTGCGACGAGCCCCGCCGCCGGGATGAACCGGTCGGCGGGGCTGTCGCGGAGCCGATACGCAACCTGGCTCCCAAGGCCGACCATGGCAGGCACGGGTTAGGAGAAGGTCAA
Source organism: Methylobacterium sp. GXS13 (assembly GCF_001455965.1). Classification (GTDB taxonomy): domain Bacteria; phylum Pseudomonadota; class Alphaproteobacteria; order Rhizobiales; family Beijerinckiaceae; genus Methylobacterium. The sequence goes on along the minus strand of NZ_LKKO01000013.1, from coordinate 17,273 downwards.
CGCAGTCTCTGGTTTCCAAAGGGCCGAGCCCTTTGGCGGGGTTCGGGGGCGGAGCCCCTGAGATCGCCCCGATCAGGTGTTCATCGAGTCGAAGAAGTCGCCGTTGCTCTTGGTCTGGCGCAGCTTGTCCATCAGGAACTCGATCGCGTCGGTGACGCCCATCGGGTTGAGGATGCGGCGCAGCACGTAGGTCTTCTTGAGGGCGTCCGGCGGGACCAGCAGCTCCTCCTTGCGGGTGCCGGAGCGGGTGATGTCGATCGCCGGGAAGATGCGCTTGTCCGAGACCTTGCGGTCCAGGATGATCTCCGAGTTGCCGGTGCCCTTGAACTCCTCGAAGATCACCTCGTCCATGCGCGAGCCGGTGTCGATGAGCGCGGTGGCGATGATCGAGAGCGAGCCGCCCTCCTCGATGTTGCGGGCGGCACCGAAGAAGCGCTTGGGCCGCTGCAGGGCGTTGGCGTCGACACCACCGGTCAGCACCTTGCCGGAGGACGGCACCACGGTGTTGTAGGCACGGCCGAGGCGCGTGATCGAGTCGAGGAGGATGACGACGTCGCGGCCGTGCTCCACCAGGCGCTTGGCCTTCTCGATGACCATCTCGGCGACCTGCACGTGGCGGGTGGCCGGCTCGTCGAAGGTCGAGGCGATGACCTCGCCCTTCACCGAGCGGATCATGTCGGTGACCTCCTCGGGGCGCTCGTCGATGAGCAGCACGATGAGGTAGCATTCCGGGTGGTTGATGGTGATCGACTGCGCGATGTTCTGCATCAGCACGGTCTTGCCGGTGCGCGGCGGCGCCACGATCAGGGCGCGCTGGCCCTTGCCGATCGGGGCGACGATGTCGATGATCCGCGGGCTGAAATCCTTCTTGGGCGGATTGTCCAGTTCGAGCTTGAAGCGCTGGGTCGGGAACAGCGGCGTCAGGTTGTCGAAATGGACCTTGTGCTTGATCTTCTCGGGGTTCTCGAAATTGATCGTGTTGACCTTGAGCAGCGCGAAGTAGCGCTCGCCGTCCTTGGGGCCGCGGATCGGGCCCTCGACGGTGTCGCCGGTGCGCAGGCCGAAGCGCCGGATCTGGGTCGGCGAGATGTAGATGTCGTCCGGGCCGGGCAGGTAGTTCGAGTCGTTCGAGCGCAGGAAGCCGAAGCCGTCCTGCAGCACCTCGACGGTGCCGGCGCCGATGATCTCGACCTCCTTGGCAGCGAGCTGCTTCAGGATCGCGAACATCAGCTCCTGCTTGCGCATGGTCGAGGCGTTCTCGACCTCGACCTCCTCCGCGAAAGCGATCAGGTCGGTCGGCGTCTTGGCCTTGAGGTCGAACAGCTTGACCTCGCGCACGCCCTCGAGGACGGCGATGGTACCGGTCGCCGGGGCGTCGGCCGGATCCGCGGTCTCGGGATCGGCCAGGGGATCGGCGAAGGCGTCGGGATGTGGCGTCATGGGGTGTCTTGCAACCGACGGAGAAGGTGGGAGGGCCGGTTCTGCGCCAAGCAACCCGGGGGACGGGTGCCGGAGAGCGGGCCGCGCTGGAACAGCGAGGGGCCCGAAAGATCGTCTTGGCTGGACCGTTTTCGGCAGGACCCTCGTGGCTCACGGGCGCGCTGCGGCGCTGACCTTGTGAAGAGGGCACGTGAGAAATAACGCGTTTCTCCACCGCACTCAAGGGGCTCATGGATCGGGGGGGCCCGGGAGGCCGCGGGATCGGTGACGACGGGCCCGCATCGTCGCCGGATGAGGGCAGGGACGCATGTCCCGGACACACGCCGCGGTGGGCTACAAGTCCTCACGCATGCGAGAATAAAGCGCGAGATCCCCTCATCCCCGCGTGCGGAGAGACCCGGATCCGATGGGCTAACCCAGCCGCCACGATCAATTGAATCCCCCCCGCACACGCCGGATCTCGCGGTTTCGCTTTCGCGGGGCTAAAGCCCTCGGCGCGGAACCGGGGTCCCGCGGGACCGTTCCCCGTCCCGGCGCCGCAGCGCAGCAAACCGTCCACCCGAGAGCCCGGCCCCACCGACATGCGCGACGACGCCACCGGACGCACCATCACCGCACACGAGCCGCGCCGGATCCCGTGGCTCGACCTCGTGTTCGGCTTCGGCCCGATGATGCCGATCGCCGTCGGCGCTGCCGCGGCCTGGTGGCTGAACGGCCAGCCCCTCGATTATCTCATCGCCCTGTTCACCCTGCTCTACGCCGCCTCGATCCTGCTGTTCCTGGCCGGCGTCCACCGGGGCGTCAGCTTCCGCACCGAGGGCGGCCCGCGGCTCGCCCAGATCGTCACGATGCTGATCCTGTACGCGCTCGGCCTGTTCAGCCTGTTCTCGGCGGTGATGGGCAAGGCGGTGCCGGCACTCGCCATGCTGATCCTCGGCTACGCGGCCATCGGCATCCTCGATCCGATCGCGGCCCGCGCCGGCGAGGTGCCGCTGGCCCATGCCCGCCTGCGCCCCCTGCAGATGCCCATCGCCGTGGTGAGCCTCGCGGTCCTGCTCTGGCTCAAGCTGACGGCGCCCTACTGATAGATTTTCCCAAACCCGACCTCCCGCCCGCCCCCTCATCCTGAGGCGACGCAGCGAAGTGGAGGCTTCGAAGGAGGGCTCCAGGGGTCACAGCGGCCGCTGGAGGGCTCCTTCGAGGCGGCTTCGCCGCACCTCAGGATGAGGATTGGTCTTGGGATTTCCGTGAGGTTGCCAGCATATCACCGTCATTGCGAGCGCAGCGAAGCAACCCAGCGTAGCGCGAGGCCCCCGAACGTGGCGTTTCCCTGGGTCGCTTCGCTGCGCTCGCGATGACGGCGCAGGATGGACACCCAAGTAAGCCCACCGGAAACCGAATTCCCCTTTCGGTCGTCATGCTCTAGAGCCCGGCCCCAGGATCCCCGCCGTGCCGGGGACGACTCACACCGGATCCGGGCTCCGGGTCCGCGAGAAGCGAACGCGCTCACATGTCCAAGCCGGAAACCGCGAAGGCCGAAAGCCGGGCCGAAACCCTGAAACCCCGCCTGCCCCGCGGCTTCGTCGACCGCCGCGCCGACGAGATCGCCGCGCAGGGTCGGATGCTGGAGACGATCCGCAAGAGCTTCGAGCTCTACGGCTTCGAGGCCCTGGAGACACCGTTCGTCGAATATACCGAGGCGCTCGGCAAGTTCCTGCCCGACCTCGACCGTCCGAACGCCGGCGTGTTCTCGTTCCAGGACGACGACGAGGCCTGGCTCTCCTTGCGCTACGACCTGACCGCGCCGCTGGCCCGGTTCGTGGCCGAGAATTATGATTCCCTGCCCAAGCCCTATCGCAGCTACCGGGCCGGCTACGTGTTCCGCAACGAGAAGCCGGGGCCGGGCCGGTTCCGGCAGTTCATGCAGTTCGACGCCGACATCGTCGGCGCCGGCAGCGTCGCGGCCGATGCCGAGACCTGCATGCTGATGGCCGATACGCTGGACCGGCTCGGGCTCGGCGGCCAATACGTGGTCAAGGTCAACAACCGCAAGGTGCTCGACGGAGTCATGGAGGCGATCGGTCTCGCCGGCCCCGACAAGGCCGGCCAGCGGCTGACCGTCCTGCGGGCGATCGACAAGCTCGACCGCCTGGGCGTCGACGGCGTGCGCGACCTGCTCGGCCCCGGCCGCAAGGACGAGAGCGGCGACTTCACCAAGGGCGCCGGCCTCGATGCCACCGCGGTCTCCCGGATCCTGGCCTACGTGTCGTTCCAGGCCGATGCCGGGGACGGCGCCGACCGGATGGCGTTCTGGGAACAGTTCTTCGCCGGCTGGCACGAGGCGGTGGGCTCCTCCGAGACCGGCCGCGAGGGCATCGCCGAATTGCACGCGATCATGCGGCTCTGCGCGGCGGCCGGCTACGGCCACGACGTGATCCGGGCCGATCCCAGCGTGGTGCGCGGGCTCGAATACTATACCGGTCCGGTCTACGAGGCCGAGCTGACCTTCCCGGTCACCAACGAGGACGGCCAGACCGTGCGCTTCGGCTCCGTGGCCGGCGGCGGGCGCTACGACGGCCTGGTCGGGCGGCCTCGGGCCGAGCCGGTGCCGGCCACCGGCTTCTCGATCGGCGTCTCGCGGCTGTTCTCGGCGCTCCAACTGGTGAAGAGCCCGCTGCTCGCCGGCACCGAGACCCCCGGCCCGGTGGTGGTGCTGGTCCTCGACCGCGAGAACATGGCCGATTACCAGCGGCTGGTCGCCCTGCTGCGGGCGGACGGGATCCGGGCCGAGCTCTATCTCGGCGCCGCCGGCATGAAGGCGCAGATGAAATACGCCGACCGCCGCCGCGCCCCGGTGGCGATCATCCAGGGTTCGAACGAGCGCCTGGCCGGCGAGATCCAGATCAAGGACCTGATCGAGGGCGCCCGCGCCGCCGAATCCATCGGCAGCAACGCCGAGTGGAAGGCCGCCCGCCCCGCCCAGTTCTCCTGCCCGGAGGCCGACATGGTCGCCCAGGTCCGCGCCGTCCTGGCCCGCCACTTCCCGGCCACCGCGGGCTGAATCCCGGTTTCAAAAGGTCTTCGACCTTTTGCGGGTCCAGGGCAGAGCCCTGGTCCATCGGGGCTCTGCCCCGATACCCCGCCAAAGGGCTGAGCCCTTTGGGATCTCATGATGTTCGCGTGTCGCCAAGCGCCGCCGCGATTGCTAGAGAGCGCCCGCGAGGGACATGCGATGACACGACCGGAGGCCGGTGAGACGGGAGCGGGGGACGCGGCGCGGGCGCGGCTGCTCGCGCATCTGAGCGCGGCCGGCTACCGGCCGGTGCTGCCCCCGGTGCTGCAGCCGGTGGAGCCGTTCCTGGAACTGTCCGGCGAGGATATCCGCCGGCGGATCTTCGTCACCCAGGACGCGTCCGGGGCCGAGCTGTGCCTGCGGCCGGAATTCACAATTCCGGTCTGCCGCCTGCACCGGGCCCAGGCCGACGGGCAGGCGGCCGATTACAGCTATTGCGGCCCGGTCTTCCGGCTCGCCGCCGACGAGCCCGACGAGTTCTTCCAGGCCGGCATCGAATCGATCGGGCGCACCGACACGCCGGCCGCCGATGCCGAGGTGCTGGGGCTGGCGCTGGAGGGCCTCGCCCTGTTCGGCCGGACCGACCCGGCGGTGCGGCTCGGCGATATGGGCCTGACCGTGGCGCTGCTGGACGGGCTGGCGGTGCCGCCCGCGGCCAAGCGCCGGACCCTGCGGGCGCTCGCGGCCGGGCGCTCCCTCGACGCGGTCACCAATGGCGGCGCGGATGCCCGGCCCGAGGATCCGCATGCGGGCCTGCTGGCGGCGATCCAGGGCCAGGACCCGCAGGGCGTGCGCGCCTTCGTGGAGGATGTGCTGGCCATCGCCGGCATCTCGGCGGTGGGCGGCCGCAGCGCCGGCGAGATCGCCGAGCGCTTCCTCGGCAAGGCGGCCGCGCAGGCCAATGGCGGGGCCGGGCTCAACGCCGAGAACCGCGCCGTGCTCGACCGCTACCGGGCGATCGCCGGCCATCCGGACGCCGCGGCCCGCGACCTGCGGGGGCTGGTGGCCGAGGCGGGCCTGCGCCACGACGCCTTGTCGGCCGCCCTCGACCTGTTCGAGGAGCGCACCGGCTTCATCGCGGCGCGCGGCCTGCCGATCGACCGCTTCCGCTTCCAGGGCGGCTTCGCCCGCAACCTCGATTACTACACCGGCTTCATCTTCGAGGTGAACGAGGGCGACGGCCCGATGCTGGTCGGCGGCGGCCGCTACGACGGCCTGCTCGGGCATCTCGGCAGCCCGACGCCCCTGCCCGCGGTGGGCTGCACCTTCTGGGTCGAGCGCGTGGCGGGAGCCGGTCGATGACCTCCTCGGATTCGGGCGCCATGCCGCTGATCCTCGCCGTCCCGTCCAAGGGCCGCCTCCAGGAGAATGCCAGCGCGTTCTTCGGCCGGGCCGGCCTGCGGCTCGCCCAGGGCGCGGGCGCGCGCGACTATCGCGGCAAGCTCGTCGGCGTGCCGGGGGTCGAGGTGCGCTACCTCTCGGCCTCGGAGATCGCCGCGCAGCTCGCCTCCGGGGCCGCCCATCTCGGCATCACGGGCGAGGACCTGATCCGCGAGACCCTGCCGGACGTGCGCGGCCAGGTGGAGCTCTTGACCCCGCTCGGCTTCGGCAACGCCACCGTGGTGGTGGCGGTGCCCCAGGCCTGGATCGACGTGCGGGCGATGGCCGACCTCGACGAGGTCGCGGCGCTGATGCGCACCCGCCACGGCCGCCGCCTGCGGGTGGCGACCAAGTACGTGAACCTGACCCGCCGGTTCTTCGCCGAGACGGGCGTCGCCGATTACCGGATCGTCGAGAGCCTGGGCGCCACCGAGGGCGCACCGGCGGCGGGCTCGGCCGAGATCGTGGTCGACATCACCACCACGGGGGCGACGCTCAGCGCCAACGCCCTCAAGGTGCTGGACGACGGCATCATCCTGCGCTCCGAGGCCAACCTGGTCGCCTCGCTGAAGGCCCCCTGGGGCGAGGGCCAGCGGGCGGCCTTGCGCACCGTGCTCGGCCGGATCGCCGCCGAGGAGCGCGCCCGCACCACCCGGGAGGTCCGCGCCGCCCTGCCGGAGAGCGGCGCCATCGACCTCGCCACGCTCGCGGGCCTGCACGAGGCCGAATTGCCCTACGGCGCCCCGCGGGGGACCGACGGCGAGATCGTGATGCGCTGCCCCGAGGCGGCCGTGTTCGAGCTCGCCGGCGCCCTGGTGGAGGCCGGGGCCCGGGCCGTGACGGCCCTGCGGGTCGACTACGCCTTCGCGGCCGAGAACCCGCTGGCGGAGCGGCTGCTGGCCCGGCTCTAAGCGCCCGGCCATGGAGCTGAAATGGCTCGAGGACTTCCTGAGCCTCGCGCGCACCGGCAGCTTCTCCCGCTCGGCGGTGGAGCGCCACGTCACCCAGCCGGCCTTCGGGCGGCGGATCCGGGCCCTCGAGGGCTGGCTCGGCGTCCCGCTGATCGACCGCAGCACCTACCCGACCGCCCTGACGCCCGAGGGCCAGCTGTTCCGCGAGACCGCGCAGGAGACCGTCCGGCTCCTGTCCGAGGGTCGCGACGCGCTGCGGGCCCGGACCCGGCCGCCCGCCCGGGCCGTGTCGGTGGCCGCGCTCCACACCCTGGCGCTGACCGTCTTCCCGAACTGGTACCGGGCCATCGAGGTCCGGACCGGGCCGCTCGGCAGCCGGCTGCTGCCGGGGGATTTCCACGCCTGCGTGCAGGCGCTGGCCGAGGGCAGCCACGACCTGCTGCTGACCTACCACCATCCCGGCGTGCCGATCCCCCTCGATCCCGCGGCGTTCCCGCACCGCGTCATCGGCCGGGACAGCCTCGTGCCGGTGCACCGGCCGGGCCCGGAAACCTCCGACCTGCCCGGCCTCGGCTACCCGGCGGATTCCTTCCTGGGCCGGGTGGTGGCGCTGACCGCCGAGCCGATGAAGGCGGCCCATGTCAACGAGAACGCCATGGCGGAGGCCCTGAAGTTCATGGCGCTGGCGGGCCATGGCCTCGCCTGGCTGCCCGAGAGCCTGATCACCCGCGAACTCGCCGAGGGTAGCCTCGTGGCGTCCGGGCCCGGGGCCGCCCTGGAGATCCGCCTCTACCGCAATGCCGGCCGCCGCCACCCCGCCCTCGACGCGGTCTGGCAGGCCGCCGGCGCCCTGGCGTCCGAGGGCCGCTGAAACCGGGTTCCCAAAGGGCCAGCCCTTTGGCGGGGGGGCGGGGCGGCGCCCCGACGATGCCGGACCGGCATGACTCGTGCCGACACGGCATTGGACCCACCTGCCTCCGCTCCGCATGACGGTCTCCGCAACGTTCGGAGGCGATGATGCTGGGTGTTCTCGGGGGGATGGGTCCGCTGGCGACGGCGGACTTTTTGGCCAAGCTGGTGCGGGCGACGCCGGCCCGGCGCGACCAGGACCACATCCCGACCCTGATCTGCTCGGCCTCCGACATCCCCGACCGGGCCGCCGCCATCCTGGGCCGGGGCCCGGACCCGCTGCCGGCGATGCGCGCGGCCCTGGCCCGCCTGGAGGCGGCGGGCGCCACCCGGATCGCGATCCCCTGCAACACCGCCCATCACTGGCACGCGGCGCTCCAGGCCGGCACGGCGCTGCCGATCCTGCACATCGTCGACGCCGTGGCCGACGACCTCGCCCGAAGCGGTCTGACCGGTGGCCCGGTCGGCCTCCTGGCCACCAACGGGACCCTGCGGGCCGGCCTCTACCCGGAGCGGCTGGCCCGGCACGGCTTCACCTGCCTGAGCCCCGGTCCGGAGGGACAGGATGCGGTGGTCGCGGCGATCGACCAGGTGAAGGCCGGCCGGATCGCGGAGGCCGCCGTGATCCTCGAAGCCCAGGCCCGGGCCCTGGCGGCCGCCGGCTGCCGCCGGGTGGTGATGGCCTGCACGGAGATCCCGGTGGCGCTGTCCGGCCTCGACGACGGTCTCGCGGGCGTGATGGTGGATGCGACCGCGTCCCTGGCGCGGGCCTGCGTCGCCGGCTGGCGGGCCGATGCGGCGGCACTGCCGCTCGTGGCGTGATGGGCGGTTGATATCGCGCATTGCGATACGTGCGGCATGTCTCTACGATCGCGGTGGCGCCTCGCGCGATGCTGCCTCATGCACATCATCACCCGGGCCCGGATCTGGGCGGCAAAGAAGCGGTGGCCGCAAGCCGCGAACGCGCTCGACGCCTGGTACCGGTTGATGAAGGTGTCCGAGCCGAGCGATTTCGCCGGCATGAAAGCGCTGTTTCCGGCAACCGACAAGGTCGGCCACTTTCACGTGTTCGACATCGGCGGCAACAAGATACGGCTCATCGCCGTGGTGCAATACAAGTTCAAGAAAGTTTATATCCAAGCCATCATGGATCACGGCGAATACGACACCGGCAGATGGAAGGCGTAGGACGATGCGTCCCCTCATCAAGGAAGCCGTCGAGCATTGGCCTCATGTCGCGCCGTTGCTCACCATGCCGACCGACCAGAAGGATTACGACCGGCTGGTTCAGGCGATAGATCAGATCCTGGCCCTCGTCGGCGAGGATGAGGATCATCCTCTGGCGCTCCTGGCGTCCCGGATCGGCGACTTGGTCGAAGCCTATGACGAGGCCCATCGACCCATGCCGCAGGTCACGGGTGCGGCGGCGCTCCGCGCCATCATGACCGAGCGTGGTCTCGGCCAGGGTGACCTGCCGGAGGTGGGCACCCAATCCGTCCTCTCAGAGATCCTGAGCGGGAAACGGCAGATCAATGTCCGTCAGGCCAAAGCGCTGAGCGAGCGGTTCTCCTTTCCGGCCGCGGTGTTTCTCGGATTGTGATGCGTTTCCTGGGAAGCCGTCTTTGCGAGCGGGGCGCAGCAACCGAGGGCAGCGCGCGCTCTCAGTTCGTGGCGTATCCCTGGGTTGCTTCGCTGCGCTCGCAATGACGGTGAGGCGATCGGCGGAAGAGACCGGTCGCCTGACCTTCCATCACTGCGGCCCCTGCTTGGCGAATTCCGCCAGCACCCCGCGCAGCACCTTGAGCCGGGTCTCGTAGAGGCCGCGCAGGCAGGCGAGGTCGGCGCCGCAGGCGTGGCGCTCCTTGAGCCAGGTCTCCTGGTCGTCGCGCAGCTTGGTCTGGCCGCCCATCGGCAGGACGTCCTTCAGGATGGCGAAGCGGGTCGCCATCTCGACATCCATGTCGTTGAGGGGGAGATGGGCGCAGATCGCCGTCTCGTCGGGGGTCCCGGCCTTGTCGCAGGCGAAGCTCGCGGCCCGGGCGGGGTCGGCGGCCGACAGCGTCAGGAGAACCAGCGGCGGGACGAGGGCGAACAGCTTGGTCATGGCCCCCCAACGGCCCGGCCGGCGAAAGGCTCCGGGGATGCCGTCGGCCCAGGGAATTGGTATCGGAACCGGATCACAGGATCCCCGGATCAGAGGCCCGGCTTGACGATCGCCAGGATGACGATGCCGATCATCAGGAGCGTCGGCACCTCGTTGAGCACCCGGTAGAACTTGTGCCCGCGGGTGTTCCGGTCGGCGGCGAAATCCTTGACCATCCGGGCGAGCCAGCCGTGGATGCCCGACATGGCCAGCACCAGCACGACCTTCGCCTGGAGCCAGGGGCTCGCGTAGAAGCCGCTCATCCAGGCGAGCGTCAGCCCGAACGCCCAGGTGGCGATCAGGGCGGGGTTCATGATCGCCTTGAGCAGGCGGCGCTCCATCACCTTGAAGGTCGCCGATTGCGCCTCCGAGCCCGGGGGCAGGCTGGCGTGGTAGACGAACAATCTGGGCAGGTAGAGCATGCCCGCCATCCAGGCGATCAGGCTGATGACGTGCCCGGCCTTGAGCCAATCGTAGAGCACGGCCTACCTGCGCAGCCGCGCGAGCATGCGCTCGACATGGGCGACCGGCGTCTGCGGGGTGATGCCGTGGCCGAGGTTGAAGATGTGCGGCAGGCCCGCGGTCGCCTCCAGCACGGTGTCGACCGCGGCGTCGAGGGCGTCGCCGCCTTCGATCAGCGTGTCGGGATGCAGGTTGCCCTGGGTCACCATCGAGGCCGGCACCTGCGCGCGCAGGGCCTTCAGGTCCACCGCCCAGTCGACGCCGACGGCATCGGCCCCGGTCTCCGGCACCACCCGGCCATGGCCGTCGAGGCCCGAGCCGCGGGCGAACACGATGATTTTTGCGCCCGGCACCTTTTCGCGGACGCCCGCGATCATCCGGGCGATCGGGCGGAGCGACCAGCGGGTCAGGGCGTCCATCGCCGCATCGTCCGGCAGGGCGCTCTCGGTCACGTCGCCCACGGGCTCGACGATATCCCCGGAGGCCGGCACGGCCCGCGGCAGGGTGCCGGCATGGGATTCGAAGATCTGCACCGCGTCGGCGCCGGCCTCGAGCTGGCGGACGAGATACGCGGTCTGCACCGTGACGAGGCGGTCGATCAGGCTGTCGACCAGGGCCGTGTCGCCCTCGGCGAGCGCCCGGGCGGGGGCGAGGTCCGGGGTGCCGCGGCCGCCGATCATGTAGCTCGTCGCCGTCCAGGGCGCGCCGCAGAAGCCCAGCAGGGTGGTCGCGTTTGGCAATTCGGACCGCAGCCGCTTCACCGTCTCGAAGACCGGGGCCAGATGCGTGAAGATGGCCGGATCGCCGGCCTCGCGCAGCCGCCCGAAGGCGTCGCGGCCGTCGAGCGGATCGAGGCGGGGCCCCTCGCCCTCGACGAAGCGCACGTCCTGGCCCAGCGCATGGGGGACGACTAGGATGTCCGAGAACAGGATCGCCGCGTCGAAGCCGAAGCGGCGGATCGGCTGGAGGGTCACCTCGACGGCGAAGTCCGGGCTGTAGCAGAGGTCGAGGAAGGAGCCGGCCTCGGCCCGGCTCGCCCGGTATTCCGGGAGGTAGCGGCCGGCCTGGCGCATCATCCAGGCGGGGGGCGGTCCGATCGCCTCGCCCTCGAGGACGCGCAGCACCGTCCGCTCGGACTTGCCTTCGGACATGCGCTCCGTCCCCGTCATCGTCGCTCCCATCCCGTCTTCGTCATCCCGCATGCCCGTCGGCGCGCCTCCTGTCGAGTCGAGGCGCGCCGGATCCCCACACAGGCCCCTCTCGAAAAGAAAAGAGAGATTCTAGGACTCTGTTTTTTCTATTGGGGGGGCTCAACACGGTGGTGCAAGCGGGTCCACAGGCCGTCCCCGCCGCCGCGCCGTTAACGAGGCTTTAAAGGATTCGCTCCATGTTGCGAGAACGGCCAGGTCCAACAGCGGCTTGCGAACGCCGAGTCCGGTACGCGCCCCTGTTGCGTCCCGGATTCTCCCAGGCGCCCGGATTCCGCGTGCCCATCTGGCGGACCTGTGAACGGCGGAGTCGATAAAGCGCAGCCCCTGCGCCCTGGACCTGCCCGAAGCCGCATCCTATCCACACTCATCGACTCCCCTGGCGGCCGGTTGTGGATAACGCGCCCGGCGAGACGAAGGCGACCGGATGGGCCGCAGCTACTTCCACCTCCACCTCGTCTCAGACTCCACCGGCGAGACGCTGATCAATGTCGGCCGGGCGGCGGCCGCGCAGTACGAGGGCGTCTCGGCGATCGAGCACGTCTATCCGCTGGTGCGCTCGGCGGCGCAGCTCGACCGGGTGATCTCGGAGATCCGGGCGGCCCCGGGCCTCGTGCTGTACACCCTGGTGGGCGGCGACCTCGGCGAGCGGCTTGAAGAGGTCGCCCGGGAGACAGGCTCGCCCTGCCTGTCGGTGCTGCGGCCGGTCCACGACCTGCTGCGCGCCTATCTCGGCGCCGAGACCACGGCCCGGCCGGGCGCCCAGCACATGCTGAACGCGGAGTATTTCAAGCGCATCGACGCGATGAACTTCACGCTGGCGCATGACGACGGCAACCTGCCCGAGGACCTGGAGGATGCCGACGTGATCCTGCTCGGGGTCAGCCGGACCTCGAAGACGCCGACCTCGATCTACCTGGCCAATCGCGGGCTCAAGACCACGAACCTGCCTCTGGTGCCGGGCATGCCGCTGCCGCCGGCGATCGAGCGGGCCCGGAAACCCCTGGTGGTCGGCCTGTTCGCCTCGCCGGAGCGGATCGTGCAGATCCGGCAGAACCGGCTGTCGAGCCTCAACGCCGACGAATCCTCGATGTATGTCGACCGCTCGGCGGTGGCCGACGAGATCACCATGTCGCGCCGGCTGTTCACCAAGAACCGCTGGCCGACCATCGACGTGACCCGCCGCTCGATCGAGGAGACCGCCGCGGCGATCGTCGACCTCTACCGCGACCACCGTCTGAAGTTCATCGCGGACTGAGGAAGGTCTGGGATCCCAAAGGGCAAGCCCTTTGGCGTGGTTCAGGGGCGGAGCCCCTGAGCTTTGCAGGGCTCTGCCCTGCACCCGCAAAAGGTCGGAGACCTTTTGAAACCATCTTTTTTCAGAGCGCGCGGATCAGGGCCATGCCGGCGAGGAGGCCGAGCAGGCCGCCCGCCACGGAGACGCCCACGTAGAGGGCGGCGAGGGCCGGCTCGCCGCGCTCGTACAGGCTGATCGCGTCGAGCGAGAAGGTCGAGAAGGTGGTGAAGCCGCCCAGGATCCCGGTGGTCAGGAACAGCCGCGCCGGATGGCCGGCCGCGCCGCGCAGGGCGAAGCCCTCGGCCAGCACGCCCATCAGGAACGAGCCGAGCACGTTGATCACCAGGGTCGCGAGGGGAAACCCGAAGCCCGGCAGCAACCGGGCCACCGCGACGTTGATGCCGTGACGGACCCCGCCGCCGAGCCCGGCCCCGAGGATGACGATGAGGGTGTTGACCATGCCTGCCCTTCCTGTTCGGTCGGGCGGCGTCGGCACATGCCCCACCGCGGACGACCGGAGCGCCCGTTCGGTAGGAGCCATCAGCCCAGCATGGCGATGCCGGGCGGTTATCGGGGAGCTCCATCCCCATCCCGGCCAGATCTAGCGCAGGATGGGCCCGAGGGAAATCCGGATCCACCCCTGCGCTACTGCACGGCGGCGAAGTGGCTGCGCTGCTCGATCTGGGCGGCGTAGAAATCCTCGACCACCTCGCGGACCACCTCGGCGAGCTCGGTGCCGCGGTTCTCGTCCAGATGGATGTCGCTGCCGACGCTCCGGCCGAGGGCGGCCCCGGCCGCGCCCGGGACCAGGCGCTCGTTGTAGCGCTGGTTCAGGCCCGAGACCGAGATGGTGTTGCTGCCGCCGAGCTCGGGACCGTACTTGATCTTGATCTTCTGCTCGGTCTCGGTCCCGCGCAGCTTGGCGCAGAGGCTGATGAAGTTGTCCTGGTCGATCTGGGCCTCGAGGCCGGTGATGCTGCCGTGGACGTTGTCCGCCTCGTTCAGCACCTCGGCCATCAGGCTCAGGACATCGACCACCGGCTCGAGGGCGCGGGTGCCCTCCGCCAGCAGCTTCCGGCGGAAATCGGTGCTGCGGGCATCGGCATCCTGCAGCCGGGCGCGGAACCGGTCCTTGACGTCGTTGGCGCGGGCCATGGCGCTTCTCCCTGATGTTCGTTGCAAGTCTTCAGTGTTGAGGCAACGAAGGCTACGAAGCGACATCAGGTGACGCAAGACCGTGCAAAATATTGATGCCTGATCAGAACTTGGGCTGTTGCCCAGGAATAGTCCGTGCCCAAGTCCTGTGCAAAGGTTTCAGGCCGCCGGCCCGTCGAGGGGCGCCAACCGGTCCGGTTCGGAGGCGGTCGGCAGGATTTCGGGCCGCGACAGGGCGCGGGCGAGCGCCGGCAGGTCCGGGGCGGGGGTGCCCGCTTTTCCGAACACCGCCCGGTCGAGGGCCGCGAGCGGCGCGGCCAGATCGGGCCGCGCCTGCCAGGTCCGGGCAAGCTCCGGTGTCTCCCGGCGGGCGGCCTCCAGGGCGGCGCGGAACCCGCCCGGATCGCCCGTGCGGGCGGCCCGGTTCAGGGCCCGGCGGGTGGCGGCGGAGAGGCGCAGGCGCGGGCGGCCCGTGCCGTAACCGATCAGGGCCAGGCCGAGGCCGAAGGCGGCGAGCGCCGCGGCAGCGGCCACCAGCGGCGAAGGGACGGGCGGGGGCGCCCGGTCGCCCTCCCGGTCGGGCAGGCCGCCGCCGATCTGGCGGGCCGGGATCTCGGCCTCCCGCATGGTGCGGCTGTTGGTGTCGAACCACGGGATCGCGATGGCGTCGAGGGGGATGACCTCGGGCACGCCGGGCTTCACGTCCCACTGGTAGGTCGCCCGCGCCACGGGGCCGGAGGGCGTCAGCAGGGTCTCGCGGGTGACCGGGCCGGCGAAGGTGAGGATGCCGCGGGTGCGCATCACCGGCCGGGGCGGCAGGCCCTCGGCGACCATGCCCTGGACCTCAAGGGTCACGATCCGCCGCGTGGTCTCACCGAGCTTCACGGTCTCGGGGTCGGGGCTCCAGGAATCGGTCACCGCCACGTCCCGGGCCGGCAGCCACCAGGGCTCCTTCACGTCCGGGCCGCCCGTCGCCTCTTTCCAGGCCGCTACCGGGAACGGGATCGGCTTCGAGCGCACCTCGACCATCCGCCGCTCGCCGACATCGTTGACCGTGAGCTTGTGGGTGAAGGGCTCGATGACGAAGTCGCCCGCATGGTGCGGGAACACCGCCACGGTGCGCTCGAACGCGATGGCGCTCTGCCCGTCGGGCAGCTTGGTCTTGCTCCAGTGGTCGCGGCCGAGCTGGGTCCAAGAGAAGTTGGCGAGCGAGGGCTGGACGACCTCCTCCAGCAGGATCGGCTGCTTGTAGACCCCCCGGATCTTCAGCAGCACCATCTCGCGGGCGAAGGGCGCGCTGTTGCCGTTGAACTCCGCGGTGACCGTGAGGGTCAGGTCGCCGGGCTCGACCTCGGCCCGGGCCGGGAGCGGGGCGAGGAGGAGGATGACGGCCAGAGACCATGCGCGCACCCGCCCTCCCCCCTCTGCGGGGGCGGGCGGCCGGCGCAGCAGGGGGGGAGAGGGGCAGCGCAACGCTACGGGCTTCGGCTCCCGAAGAGACCTTTTTAGAAGTGGCGTTCCCCTCTCCCGACCCTCGCTGACGCGAGGGCCACCCTCCCCCGCAGAGGGGGGAGGGAGAACACCCGCCGTGCCTGCGGAGCCAAAGGCCCAAATCCCAAAAAAAACTACCACGGGTTGCTCCCGGCCGGGATGGCGGTGCCGGCCTCGACCCGGCGGGTCTGCTCGGCGCGCAGGCGCAGCTTGAGGAAGCGGCCCGGATCGTCCGGCAGGGTCTGGAGCCAGAGCCGGTCGGGGCGGATCTCGTGGGCCTCGAAGCTCTTGGTCACCCGGCGGACCTCGCGCTCCGGCGCCTCCGCGACCATGGCCGAACCGCCCCCGGTGCGCCCCCGCCCGGCCGCGTCGCCGGCCGAGCCCCGGGCCTGGCCCTTGCCGGCATCGATCGATTGCTGCTCGGCCTTGCCCCGGCGGGCGACCTTGCTGTTGCCGGGCAGCGAGGCGCTGGCGTTGGATTCCTTGTTGCCGGCTAGGCCCTCGCCGCTCGAGGCGGCGTTGATGTCGTTGTTCGGGTCCTGGTTGGCGGTGTTGTTGTAGCGGGCGCCGTATTGCGCGGTGCCGTTGGCGATGCCGCCGCCGGGGCCGCGGTCGATCACCTCGGCCTGCATCCGGGCGACCAGCGAGCGGTTGGCCTGCGCGTCGGCGTCGCGCGGGTCGAAGCGCAGGGCCTCGTCGTAGGCGGCGAGCGCGCCGTCGAGATCGCCCGCGCGGGCCAGCGCGTTGCCGAGATTGTAGCTCGCCCGCCGCCCGCCGGTGCGGAACAGCGCGATCGCCGCGTCGTAGCGGCCGGCCTCGTACAGGGCGGCGGCGCGCCAGGCCGGATCGACGATCAGGTCGGCGGCGAGCCCGGGCAGGCCCAGCGCCATCAGCAGGCGCCCGAGCCCGGTGCGGGGCTGCGAGACGGCCAACAGGGCCACGAGGCCGAGGCCGGCGAGCGCCAGCCCGGCCATCCGGGCGAACCGCCGCCAGCCGGGGGGCAGGCCGGCGCGGATCGGAAAGGCGAGGCCGGTTTTCGGAAAAAACCGCTCCATCACGCGCTCCTGCGGAACAGGGCGAGCGCCGGCAGGGCTGCGAGCAGCAGCAGCCAGCGCCCGAGATCCGCGTAGGCCAGCACGCCGTAGCCGCCGGCCGCGAGATGCTGGGCGGTGCCGGCCCCGACCGCGTCGAGCACCGGGCCGGGCTCGGCGATGTCGGCGACTTTTCCGCCGCCGGCCCGTACCAGGGCGTCGAGGGCGGCCCGGTCGGGCTTCGGCGCGCCGGGCGGCAGCGGCTTGTCGGCGGGGACGAACAGGGCCTGGAGGCGCCAGCCGCGGTCGGCGAGCGCCCGGGCCTCCCGGTTGGCCGCCGCGCCGATGCCGTCGCCGTCGGTGATCAGCACCACGTCGGCCGCGACCACGTCGGCCTCCGCCAGCGTCCGGCGGGCCAGCGCCAGCCCGCGTTCGGGATGGCTGCCGCGATCCGGCACGGTGTCGGCGTCGAGGGCGAACAGGGTCGTGCCGAAGCTGTCCCGGTCGGTGGTCGGCGAGGCGGCGAGGTAGGCGTCGCCGGCATAGACGACCAGGGACACGGCCCGGGTGCCCGCGGCGTCGGCGATCGCAGCGGCGGCCTGACGGACGCCCTGGAAGTTGCCGCCCTCGGTGACCGAGCGGGACAGGTCCAAGACGATCACGGTCTCGTCGAGGTTGCGGAAGGTCGCGGTGTCCTGGCGTTCCACCGCAGGCCCGGTCAGCGCCAGGGCGATCGCCCCCGCGGCCTGGGCGGCGGCCCGGTTCGCCTGCCG
>NZ_LKKO01000012.1 GCF_001455965.1 Methylobacterium sp. GXS13 | reverse complement strand
ACGGGACGCTCGATCATCGGCGCTGACCCCTTGGGGCCATAGCTCAGTTGGGAGAGCGCGTGCTTTGCAAGCATGAGGTCGTCGGTTCGATCCCGTCTGGCTCCACCATTCTTTTGGGACTTGGCGCTGCTGTAGCGGCTGCCGCCTGAGAGAGGGTGTCGAGCCTGGCTATCTGGAACACAGTTTGCCGCGGCAGACGATCGATGAGGACCGCAGGGTCCGGTTGGTTGCGCCGTCTGGCGAAGACATCAGTGACATCGTGAAGAGGGAATGTGACCGTTGGGGGCGCGAGAGCGTCAGCCCCGGCGGTCATGTTCGGCAAGCATACGGTGATTGGATCGGAAACGATCCGATCACTGGTCTTTTTGTGACCGTGTCAGATTTTTGCTCTGGATCCTCTGGACCCAGTTGCAAGAAAACGGACATCGATCACGAGAGCGATCAAGTGTCTTAAGAGCATTCGGTGGATGCCTTGGCGCTGAGAGGCGATGAAGGACGTGGTACGCTGCGATAAGCCTTGGGGAGCTGCGAACGAGCTTTGATCCA
>NZ_LKKO01000011.1 GCF_001455965.1 Methylobacterium sp. GXS13 | reverse complement strand
CGTACTGGAACAGTCGGGATCACCGGTCGGCGTCGTCCAGGCTTTGTCGGCGTCCGCGATCCTGCGGGTCACGCTGACGGGACAGGCCGCCAGCGCCGCGACGGTCCCGATGTCGGGCCGACGGGACACGCTCGCCGGGACAGCCGCGTGCATCCTCGCTGCCGAAGGCATCGGGCTCGCCCGCGAGAACGTCACGGTGACGGTCGTACGCCTCGACGTCGAGCCGGCTCCGGCCTTCGTAGTCACAGGCTCCACGACCTTCGGGGTTCTCGTCCATTCCTCCGACGATGCCGCGCGGCGTGCGGCCGTCGACGAGCTCGATACGGCGTTCCGGGACGTCGCGCGACGTCGTCAGCTGGAGATCGGCATCGAACACAGCGTCGATCCCGATGCCACCCGCTGTGATCCCGGCATCGTCCGCCTGTTCGAACGCGCCATGGAAGCGTCCGGCCACCCCGTCGTGCGGCTGGCCCAGGGCGCGACGACCGACGCCATCAATCTGGCTGTGCTGGCACCGATCGGATCGGTGCTGATCCGGTGCCGGGATGGCATCGGTTGGGGGCC
>NZ_LKKO01000010.1 GCF_001455965.1 Methylobacterium sp. GXS13 | reverse complement strand
CAGCATCTCCAGGAGGGTCGGATTGATCCGGACCTCGTCGTCGTGCCGCGCCAACCGGAAGCCGGCGCGCACGCTGGATCGCTTCAGTGAGACCGGGATGAGGAGGAGGGGGGCTCGGTAGGGGGCCTCGCCCTCCTTCTTCGTCCACGACAGGAAGCCGATCGCGAGAAAGAGGATATTGGCCCCGCCTTCCTCGAAATCATTGCGCGCGAGACGATAGAGGTCGAGCAAGCGGCGATCGAGATCGGCCTCGGTCGCGGTCGTGTACAGCTCGCCCCGGTCGAGGGCGGCCTCGAGGTAGCTTCCTCTCGCGCCGAACCGGCATCCACTTCGGCGGAGACCACTCTAAGCCAAAGCTTTTTCACTTAGAGCGGCGCCGATCCTCGTCGAAATGCAGGTAGACGGGGTCGAACTTGGCCGTGGCGACGAGGCCTAGCCAGTCGCCGATGGTGATGTGGCCGCCCTGGAGGACGATCTTGCGCTGTGCCCGCAGGGTCCGAACCGACCAGTTGAAATGCACCGCCGTGACGCCGACTGCATCGGCCAGATCCGCCTGCGTCGGCGGCAGCGGACAGGAAAGGTCGCCCGCCAGCTCCACGGCGCGCTGGCGCATGTACATTTCGCAGAACAGATGT
>NZ_LKKO01000009.1 GCF_001455965.1 Methylobacterium sp. GXS13 | reverse complement strand
GCCGGGTTCAGGCGGCGCACCACGCTGGCGGGCTCGAACCGGAAGATGAACGTTCCGGCCGGATCGGCGGCGAAGTCCGAGAGGCCGCGCGCCTTGGCGAGAGCCTGGGCGAGCGTGATGCCGTCGGCCTGGAACGGCAACTCGGTCGCCTGGCCGAGCGCGCCCACCGCCAGGAAGGTCTGGGGATCGCGCACCAGGGTGAGCACGTCGTTGGGCCGCAGGTAGATGTTCTCCTTCGGGTTCGACACCACCGTGGTCAGCGGCACGGTCGCGGTGAGCGGCCCCCGCGACAGGCGCACGAAGGTCTCCGAGACCGGCGAGCGGTTGCCGCCGGCAGCCGCGATCACGTCGAGGATGCGGTCGCCGTGGCCCGAGAGCGGCAGGCGGGCGCCGGCGGCGCCCTCGCCGGTGACGGTCACCGCCTGGGAGATCGGCCGGGTGACCGAGACCAGCACCTGCGGTTGGATGGCCTTGCCGGCGAGCTCGTTCTCGATCAGGCCCTGGACGTCCTGGGGCCGGCGTCCGGCGACCTTGATGCGCCCGGCATAGGGCACCGAGATCGCGCCGTCGCGGCCGACCGGCTGCTCGGGGATGAGGGCGGATTTGGAGCCGGCGGAGAACCGGTCGGCGACCAGCGGCCCGGAGAACAGGCCACCGGATCCGGCTTCCCAGACCGAGACCGAGACCATGTCGCCGATGCCGATCACCGGCTC
>NZ_LKKO01000008.1 GCF_001455965.1 Methylobacterium sp. GXS13 | reverse complement strand
CCACTGGTCGAGCATGCGCCCGGCGAACTCCGGTCCATTGTCCACCCGTAGGCTCTTTGGACGACCGCGGAGCTTCACCAGTGCGTCCAGGGCCTCGGTCACCTGGAAGGCGCGGAAGTTGGCTCTCGGTGTGAGCGAGAGCGCCTCTCGCGTATGGCAATCGACGACCGTCAGGATCCGGAACGGACGTCCGTCGAAGATGCGATCAGACATGAAGTCCATGGCCCAGACCTCGTTGGGTCCGCCGATCGCCGGCCGCCCTTGCCGGTAGCGCCAAGCCCGTTTGCGTTTGGGCAGCTTGGGCCGGATCGACAGCCCCTCGTCGCGATAGATCCGGTAGGTGCGCTTGTGGTTCACCTCCCAGCCCTCCCGTCGCAGTAGGATATGCAGCCGTCGGTAGCCGTAGCGCACCCGCGCGGCAGCGAGTTCCTTCAGCCGCATCCGCAGCGCAACCTGCGGGTCAGAGCGCTTCCTGTAACGCTGGGACGAGCGGCCAAAACCGGTGGCCTGGCAGGCCCGACGCTCGCTGATGCCGTAGGCCACCTGCAGGTGGCCGGCGACTTCACGGCGAGCGCCGGGCCTTACCACTTTCGCTTCAGGACATCCTGCAACATCGAGCGGTCCAGCGTCAGGTCGGCCACCAATCGTTTGAGCTTGCTGTTCTCGTCCTCCAGCTGCTTCAGCCGCCGGATCTCCGGCACGCCCATGCCGACGAACTGCTTCTTCCAGCGGTAGAACGTCGGCTCGGACACACCCATCTTCCGGCAGACCTCGTCCACCGTCGCGCCGTTCTCCGCCTGCCGAAGGGCAAAGGCGATCTGTTCGTTCGTGAAGCGTTTGCGAGGCATGGCATCC
>NZ_LKKO01000007.1 GCF_001455965.1 Methylobacterium sp. GXS13 | reverse complement strand
TAGAGGCTGTTATGGACCTGGGTCGGGCTGATGCTCAGATGAGCGGGGATGAGCGCGACCCGCAAGCTGTATCCGTCCGATGTTTCCGATGAGGAGTGGGCGCTGGTTGCGCCCTACCTGACGCTGCTGCGTGAGGATGCCGGTCAGCGTGAGCATGCGTTGCGCGAGGTGTTCAACGGCCTGCGCTACGTGGTCAGGAGCGGCTGCCCGTGGCGGCTGATGCCCCACGACCTGCCGCCCTGGTTTGCCGTGTATCAGCAGGCCCAGCGCTGGCTGGCGGCCGGCTGTTTCGAGCAGCTGGCCGAGGACCTGCGTGCGGTGCTGCGCATGGCGGCCGGTCGCCCACCGGAGCCGAGCGCGGCCGTGCTCGACAGCCGGACCTTGCGCTCCTCACCCGAGAGCGGCGAGCGGGCCGGCTACGACGGGGCTAAGCGCAAGAAGGGCTCGAAGCTGCACATGGCGGTGGATACCCTCGGCCACCTTCTGGCGCTGCATGTCACACCCGCCGATGCTGATGATCGGGCTCAGGTTGGCCGGCTGGCCAAGGCCGTGCAGGCAGCCACGGGCGAGAGCGTCGAGGTCGCCTTCGTCGATCAGGGCTACACGGGCGAGAAGCCGGCCGCGGCAGCCCGCGCGCACGGCATCGAACTGAAGGTGGTAAAGTTGCCCGAGGCCAAGCGGGGCTTCGTACTCCTGCCCCGCCGCTGGGTCGTCGAACGCTCCTTTGCCTGGGCCACACGCTTTCGCAGGCTCGTCAAAGATTACGAGCGCTATGCAAGCACCCTGGCAGACCTGCACCTCGTCGCTTTCGTCTGCCTCATGCTCAAAAAGGCCGCTCAACTCGCCACAGGTTCATAACAGCCTCT
>NZ_LKKO01000006.1 GCF_001455965.1 Methylobacterium sp. GXS13 | reverse complement strand
TCCTGATCGACGAGGTCCTGTTCGATGATTGAATTGATCAGCGCCATGGCTAACGCACCGTCCGTTCCGGGCTTCGGCGCGATGTGCCAGTCGGCGGCCTTCGCCGTGCGCGAGGCGTAGGTGTCGATGACGACGACCTTGGCACCCTTCTTCTGGGCGTCCTTCACGATGGCCCAATGGTGCAGGTTCGTGCTGACCGAGTTGCACGCCCAGATCACGATGTACTTGGAATGGATGTAGCTGTCCGGATCTAGGCCAGCGGTCGGGCCGACTGTCAGCAGCCATGCCGTGCACGAGCCCTCGCCACAGAAGGTGCGCTCGGTGACGGTCGCGCCCATGCGGTTGAAGAAGGCATCGCCGCCGTTCAGCCCGTGCACGAGGCCCTGGTTGCCGAGGTAGCTGTAGGGCGCGATGGCCTGCGGTCCGTACTGGTCGATGATCGCCTTCCAGCGCGTCACGATGGTGTCGAGCGCCTCGTCCCAGGTGATGCGCTCGAACTTCTTTGAGCCCTTCGGCCCGACGCGCTTCATCGGGTAGAGCAGCCGGTCGGGATGGTAGTGGCGCTTCTCGTAATCCTTCAGCTTCACGCACAGACCGCCGCGGGTCATCGGGTGGTCCGGGTTGCCGCGCACGCTGAGCAGCTCCCCGTCCTTGACCTCGAACAGCATCGAGCAGGTGTCGGGGCAGTCGTGCGGGCAGCCACCGAAGAAGGTCTCGGTCAGGCTCTCTGCCTGGGCGACGAGCAGCGCGCCGGGCTTGACGATCTCGTTCATGTTTCCTCCGCCGCCGAGCGTCTCGCTTTATTATTCTAGCGAGCCGGCCCAGCGTACTGTCAGGATGCACTTAAATGCGAACAATTCCAAATGTCGTTTGAGTGAGCGCCACTCGAACCGGCGACTGCTT
>NZ_LKKO01000005.1 GCF_001455965.1 Methylobacterium sp. GXS13 | reverse complement strand
TGGATCAAAGCTCGTTCGCAGCTCCCCAAGGCTTATCGCAGCGTACCACGTCCTTCATCGCCTCTCAGCGCCAAGGCATCCACCGAATGCTCTTAAGACACTTGATCGCTCTCGTGATCGATGTCCGCCGATCGGCAGCCATTCGGCTGTCGATCGCGACACGGTCACAAAAAGACCAGTGATCGGATCGTTTCCGATCCAATCACCGTATGCTTGCCGAACATGACCGCCAGGGTAGACGCTTTCGCGCCCCCAACGGCCACATTCCCTCTTCACGATGTCACTGATGTCTTCGCCAAACGACACGATCGACCGGACCCTACGGTCCTCATCGATCGTCTGCCGCGGCAAACTGTGTTCCAGATAGCCAGGCTCGACACCCTCTCTCAGGCGGCAGCCGCTACAGCGGCGCCAAGTCCCAAAAGAATGGTGGAGCCAGACGGGATCGAACCGACGACCTCATGCTTGCAAAGCACGCGCTCTCCCAACTGAGCTATGGCCCCAAGGGGTCAGCGCCGATGATCGAGCGTCCCGTGTCGTGGTGGGCCTGGGACGACTCGAACGTCCGACCTCACCCTTATCAGGGGTGCGCTCTAACCACCTGAGCTACAGGCCCAGAGCGATTGAGGCGCACCGCCCGGCAGAACCGAAGCAGAGCGCCGATCGCGCTATCTGGTGAGGAAGAGAAACGAGGACGGCGCCTGTCCCGCCAAATGGGTTCTGACTGAACCCTGTATCTAAATGATCTTCGATGGATGAGCCAAAGCCCGCTGGGTGCCGGCGGAGCCGGCGCCCATGTCCAAGAAAGAATCCTTAGAAAGGAGGTGATCCAGCCGCAGGTTCCCCTACGGCTACCTTGTTACGACTTCACCCCAGTCGCTGACCCTACCGTGGTCGCCTGCCTCCTTGC
>NZ_LKKO01000004.1 GCF_001455965.1 Methylobacterium sp. GXS13 | reverse complement strand
AACTTTATGACACAGTAGTACTAAGAGCCCGTCCGAAAATGGTCTGAGGCGGGGTTGAGTGGCCGGGATGACGATGCTTCCAGGAGGGTGCTGAAGCCTGACCTGGAAGCGCCATGTGGACCCCGACCACCCGGCGGCAGCATAGCCGCGCGGGCCTTCGCTATGAAACCGATCTGACGGATGCCGAGTGGGCGGTGATCGAGCTGCTGATGCCGAGGCCGGAGCCGCGCGGTCGGCCTCCGGTCTGGACGCCCCGAGAGATCTTGAACGCGATCTTCTACGTTCTGCGCGGCGGCATCGCATGGCGGCTGATCCCCAAGGATCTGCCGCCGCGATCGACCACGTTCGGCTACTTCAGCCGCTGGCGCGACACAGGGCTGTTCGGCCGGATCAATCACCACCTCGTCCTGGCTGATCGCGAGCGTGTCGGACGCGAAGCCTCGCCGTCCGCCGCCGTGCTCGACAGCAAGACCGTCAAAACCATGGAGAGCGGCGGGCCACGCGGCTACGACGCCGGTAAGAAGGTCAAAGGCCGCAAACGCCAAGCGCTGGTCGACACGGACGGGCGTGCGCTCGTCCTCGATCCGCAGCCTGCCGACGTGCAAGACCGGGACGGAGCCATTCCGGTCCTGCGCCTGTCACGCCGAAGCTTCCCGTTCATCGTCAAGGCCTTCGCCGACGCCGGCTATGCCGGCGACAAGCCAGCGAGCGCGACGATCATTGCCGTCGAGATCGTGCGCAAGCCTCCGGATCAGGTCGGCTTCGCTGTCCATCCACGCCGGTGGGTCGTTGAACGGTTCTTCGGCTGGATCAGCCGCAACCGGCGCCTCTGGAGAGATGCGGAAGCGACCCTCGCCTCCGCCAGAGCCTTCCTCTACGCCGCAGCCGTCATGATCCTCGTCAGACGCCTCGCCCGATCACCCTGCTTCTCGAACGCATTCTAAG
>NZ_LKKO01000003.1 GCF_001455965.1 Methylobacterium sp. GXS13 | reverse complement strand
AAGCCACCCCGATGTCGAGACCGCGCTTGGCCGCCCAGTCGAGCCGCAGCCCCCGCGCGACAAACGGCGTCTCCGGCAGCATCGCCTCCGCCACCCCGCTCACCTGACCGGCAATCTGATCGGCCACGTCGGACATCTCAACCCTATGGTGCGGCGCAGAAGCGAGGTGGGAGATAGGGGGGCCGGCCTCACGCAACATGGACTCGCTTCCTGACGGACGGTGTCGGTGAGTTGGTTAACAACTCGTTAATAGTGTCTTTCTAACAAATTATTCGCGCTGTTACAAGCTGGGCTATACCGATGAGGATAGTCTAAACCGGGTTCATATTATGCGGTTATGCAATGTTTCGACTTAAATAAGGCGCGGCCTTGGGGCAACTTGAGAAAAGATCAGGCTGTAGAAACCCCGGTTTGGGGGTGAGACGGTATAGTGTCGGTATAGGCGTCGGCCGCGAGATGGCTCCGTTTCCTTTGGTGCGGCGCACGCAAGACCGATATCGGCAGCCTCGGTTACCGGCTTGTGCCGTCGCAGACCTCGGCCCAGGCTGGCGCTCAGCTTACAAGGGGGACGGGGGCCGGACGGAGCGGCCGATCGGCGGCATCGGTGAAGACTACGCATCCCGATGACGGGATGGGTGCTCGCGCGGAGCAGAGCAGGGATGAGCCGAGCCCTTTTTCGGGTGGCGGATGAAATCGGCGTGAGCGCCATCAACCGGAAGCAAGGCTGGCGGCCCAAGCGACGTGACGGCTCGGTCCGGACGATCAAACAGGGCTGGTCGCGGGTACAAGGGAGAAGTGACATGGCGGTTCTGGTGACGGGCGGGGCCGGGTATATCGGCAGCCACATGGTTCTGGCGCTGCTGGATGCCGGCCACGAGGAGATCGTGGTGCTCGACGATCTCTCCACCGGCTTCGACTGGGCCGTGCCCGAGGGGGTCAAGCTCGTGGTCGGCGACGTCGCCGACCAGGCGCTGGTCACCCAGACCA
>NZ_LKKO01000002.1 GCF_001455965.1 Methylobacterium sp. GXS13 | reverse complement strand
CCCGCGCCCCCCCGGCGCGGGCCCCGGGGGGCCCCGCGGAGGGGGCGGCCGCGCCCCGCGGGACCCCTCTCGGGCCCCCGCGCGCGCGGCGAGGGCCCGGGCCGGGGCGGCGGGCGTCGGCGCCCGCGCCGCCATGGCGGCGGCGTGCTCGCTCGCGGCGTTGCCGGCCTTGGCGCGGGCGGCCACGCCCTGGAGGATGCCGACCAGCCGGAACAGGTTGTAGGCGAAGTACCAGTCGAGGTCGGGCAGGGCGACGCGATCCGCGGCCCGGCAGTAGAGCGCCACCGCCTCGTCCCGGGTCGGGATGCCGAGGGTTGGCAGTTCGAGGCCGCCGAGGCTGCTGCGCCCGTCGGCGGGCAGTTCCCAATGCATCAGCAGGTAGCTGAAATCGGCGAGCGGATCGCCCAGCGTCGACAGCTCCCAATCGAGCACCGCGCCGACGCCGCCGTCGGGGGAAAAGATCAGGTTGTCGAGGCGGTAATCGCCGTGGACGATGGCCGCGCCCTGCTGCTCGGGCACGGTGCGGGGCAGCCAGGCGATCAGGCGCTCGACATCCTCCAGCCGACCATCCTCGGCGGCGCGGTACTGGCGGGTCCAGCGGTCGACCTGCCGGGCGAAGTAGTTGCCGGGCTTGCCGTAATCGGCGAGTCCGGCCGCCTCCGGGTCGATCGCGTGGAGGCGGGCCAGCGTCGCGATCATCATGGCGTAGTGGCGGTGCCGGGCATGCGGGTCGAGGCCGGGCAGGGTGCCGTCCCAATGCACGGTGCCGCCCACCGCCTCCATCACGTAGAAGGCCGCGCCGATGATGGTTTCGTCTTCGCAGAGCGCGAAGGCGCGCGGGACGGGAAACCCCTCGCCGTAGAGCGCGCCGATCACCCGGAACTCGCGGTCCACCGCGTGCGCGGAGGGCAGGAGCGGCCCGAACGGCTTGCGCCGTAGCACATAGGCCTGGCCCGGCGTCTCCAGCCGATAGGTCGGGTTCGACTGGCCGCCGCGGAACTGCTGCACGGTGAGGGGACCGGCATAGTCGCGGACGTGCTCGGCCAGCCAGGCGGCCAGCCGGGCCTCGTCGATCCAATGGCGGGGCTCGACCGGCTTCACGCCGGAGAAGGCGTCGGGGCCGCTCATGTACCCTCCCGGGCATTGGTGTAACGCGCGAATTCGAGGCGGGCGATGGAGCGGTTGTGCACCTCGTCCGGCCCGTCGGCCAGCCGCAGGGTGCGGA
Organism: Methylobacterium sp. GXS13; assembly: GCF_001455965.1. Lineage (GTDB taxonomy): Bacteria > Pseudomonadota > Alphaproteobacteria > Rhizobiales > Beijerinckiaceae > Methylobacterium. The sequence continues at coordinate 130,555 of NZ_LKKO01000002.1, read as the reverse complement.
TATGGGCGTACATCCTGGCCAGTCCGAAATCCTCGGACACGCCGGCGCCGCCATGGGCCTGGATCGCGTCGTCGATCACCTTGAGGGCGATCCGCGGGGCGGCGACCTTGATCATGGCGATCTCGAGCTTGGCGCCCTTGGCGCCGACCTTGTCCATCATGTCGGCGGCCTTGAGACAGAGCAGCCGGGTCATCTCGATGTCGATCCGCGCCTCTGCGACCCGCTGCTCCCAGACCGATTGCTCGCTGATGCGCTTGCCGAAGGCGACCCGCGAAACGAGGCGCCGGGCCATGGCCTCGAGCGCCGCCTCGGCGACCCCGATGGTGCGCATGCAATGGTGGATGCGCCCCGGCCCGAGCCGCCCCTGCGCAATCTCGAAGCCGCGCCCCTCGCCGAGGATCAGGTTCTCGGCCGGGACGCGCACGGTCTCCAGCACCACCTCGCCGTGGCCCTTGGGCGCGTCCTCGTAGCCGAAGACCGGCAGCAGACGCTCGACCCGCAGGCCAGGCGCATCCATCGGCACCAGAATCTGCGATTGCTGCCGGTGCCGGGGCGCGTCCGGATCGGTCTTGCCCATCAGGATCGCGATCCTGCAGCGCGGATCGCCGACGCCGGTGGACCACCATTTGCGCCCGTCGATGACGTACTGGTCGCCGTCGCGGCGGATCACGGTCTCGATGTTGGTGGCGTCCGAGGAAGCGACGTCGGGCTCGGTCATCAGGAAGGCCGAGCGGATTTTTCCGTCCATCAGCGGCCGCAGCCAGCGTGCCTTCTGCTCCGGGCTGCCGTAGCGGTGCAGCACCTCCATGTTGCCGGTGTCGGGCGCCGCGCAGTTGAAGCATTCCGACGCGATCCCGACCTTGCCCATTTCCTCGGCGCAGAGCGCGTAATCAAGGTTCGTCAGGCCGGCGCCGCGGTATTCATCGGTGTCGTGCTCGGGGGAGGGCGGCAGGAACAGGTTCCACAGGCCCTCGCCGCGGGCCTTGTCCTTGAGGCGCTCCATCGTGGGCGCGGGTTCGTGGCTCGCCGCCCGCTCGGCCGCGACCGCAGCGGCGGCCGGCAGGATCGCGTCGGCGATGAAGGCGCGGACCCGGGTCAGCCAGTGCGTCTGGGATGGGGAGAGGTCGAAATCCACGCTATCCGCTCCCCGATGTTGTTCTGATGGGATCCGCGCATCTCCCTCCCCCCTCTGCGGGGGAGGGTGGCCCCTGCGTCAGCAGGGGTCGGGAGAAGGGAGCGCGGTTTCCGGATGGAGTGTTTCGAACGCGGCTGCCCCATCCTGCACCGTCGCTCCCCTCTCCCGAACCTCTTCGGGGCCCACCCTCCCCCGCAGAGGGGGGAGGGAGAGCGGCGCGTGCGACCACATTCCTCACAAATACTTCGCCCCCATCTCGCCGGCGAACCGGTCCGGCGGGCCTTCCCAGACGATGCGGGCCTGTTCCAGCACGTAGACCCGGTCGGCATGGGGGAGCGCGAAGGTGACGTTCTGCTCGCCGAGCAGGACGGTGATCGGCGTGGTCTGGCGCAGGCGCTCCAGGGCCTTCGACAGCAGCTCCAGGATCACCGGGGCGAGGCCGAGCGTCGGCTCGTCGAGGATCAGGAGGCGCGGGCGCATCATCCCGGCGCGGGCGATGGTCAGCATCTGCTGCTCGCCGCCGGACAGCGTCCGGGCGGTCTGGGTCTCCCGGGCCTTGAGGATCGGGAACAGCTCGTAGAGCCAGTCGCGCTGCTTGGCGCTCTCGGCCTTCGGGAAGTGCTGGCCGCCGAGATCGAGGTTCTCGCGAACATTGAGGTCGCCGAACAGCTCGCGGGTCTCGGGCACCTGGACGATGCCGGCCCGGGCGATCGCGGCGGGGCTTAAACGGGCGAGATCCCGGCCGTCGAACCGGATCGTGCCGGTATGCGGGACCAGCCCCGAGATGGCGTTGAACAGGGTGGTCTTGCCGGCGCCGTTGAGGCCGACCACCGAGACGAACTCGCCCTCGTGGACGTGGATCGCGGCGCTGCGCAGCGCCTGCGCCTTGCCGTAGAGCACGTCGACATTCTCGACCGTGAGCAGCGATTCCAGCTTGAAGGCGGCCTCGGGCCGGGCCGCGGTCTCGATGCTGCCGCCGAGATAGACCCGGCGCACGGTCGGGTCGGCCATCACGGAGTCGGCCGAGCCCTCGGCGATGCGCTCGCCGAGATACATGGCGAAGACTCGGTCCACGAGGGCCGCGACGCTCTTCACGTTGTGGTCGACGAGGAGCACCGCCTTGCCCTCGTCGCGAAAACCCCGGATCAGCTCGGAGAAGGCCGCGACCTCGCCCCCGGTCAGGCCCGCGAACGGCTCGTCCACCAGCACCACTTTCGGGTCGCGGGCGATCGCCTTGGCGAGCTCCAGCCGGCGCAGATCCGCGAAGGGCAGGGTGCCGGGGCGCCGATCCGCCACGGCGCCGAGGCCGACGCGCTCGGCGATGTCTCTTGCGCGGCGCGCGACGTGGGGATCCGCGGCCAGGCGGAGCAGGCTGTCGGGCAGGAGCGCGAGGCTGATGTTCTCCAGCACGGTCTGCCGCTGGAGCGGGCGGGCGTGCTGGAACACGAGGCCGACGCCAGAGCGGGCGACCCGGTGGGCCGGCAGCCCGCCGATCTCGGCGCCGTCGAGGCGGATCGAGCCGGCGCTCGGCCGCTCCAGCCCCATGATCAGCTTCATCACGGTGGACTTGCCCGAGCCGTTCGGCCCGATCAGCCCCAGGATCTCGCCGGGCCGCAGGTCGAGGTCGATGTCCTTGACGGCGACGAGGCCGCCGAAGCGCTTGGTCAGGCCGCGCACCGTGAGGCAGGGCTGGGCGAGGGACGCGGTCCGCGGGGGCGTCGGGCGGACGGCGACGGTCATCGTGCTCTCCGGACGGATGCGAGGCCGAGCAGTCCCGAGGGCACGAACAGGATGACGAGCAGCGCCACCGCCGAGACCACGAAGGTCGAGAGCGCGCCGAGCGGCCGGAGCAGCTCGCCCGCGGCGATCAGGAACACCGCCCCCAGCGCAGCGCCCACGATGGTCCGGCGTCCGCCGAGCACCGCGGCGATGATCACCTGCACGCCCACCGCGGTGTCGATCAGCGTGCCGACCGAGGCGGTGCCCATGTAGAAGACCACCAATCCGCCCGCGAGGCCCGAGAAGGCGGCGCTGACCGCGAAGGCCGCGAGCTTGTGCTTGGCGACGTTGAAGCCGAGCGCGCCGGTCACGATCGGGTCCTGGCCGGCGGCCTGGAGGATCAGCCCCACGGGCGAGCGGGCGATGGCGGTGAGCACCAGACCGGCAAACGCCATGAAGCCGAGTGCGATCCAGTAATTGGTGTCGGCGTCGATGGAGATCACGTCGGGCACGGTGAGCCCGATCTCGCCGCCGGTGATGCCGGAGAACACCACGATCATGTTCTGCAGGAGCAGCACCGCGACCAGCGTGATCAGCCCGAAATACGGCCCCCGCACCTTCAGGGTCGGCAGCGCCAGGGCCAGCCCACCGACCACCGCCAGCACCGTCCCGGCCGCCAGGCAGTAGGGGATCGGCACTTCGTAGCGGTTGTTGAGGATGCCGGCCCCGTAGGCCCCGAGTCCGATCAGGAAGGTCGGTCCGAAATTGACCTCGCCGGCGAAGCCGAACAGCAGGTCCCAGGCCATGGCGAAGACGCCGAAATAATACGCGATGGTCAGGAGCCCGAGGATGTAGCCCGAGACCCACCAGGGCAGGAACGCGGCCAGGGCGAGCGCCAGGAGCGCGACCCAGAAGCCCGGGGTGGTGAGGAGCTTCATGAGCGGGTCCATCCTCCGCGCGTTGCCCTCCCCCTTTGCGGGGGAGGGTGGGCCGGCCGTGAGGCCGGGTCGGGAGAGGGGAGCGCGGTGTCCGAAGAAGGCGTGACGCCCGATCCATCCTGCATCGTCGCGCTGCCCCTCTCCCGACCCCCTTCGGGGGCCACCCTCCCCCGCAGAGGGGGGAGGGCGTGCCACGGAGGTCGCGCGCCTCCCATTCGGACCACGGGCGGACAAGTCCCCAAAAAACCATCACCGCCGCCCCAGCAGGCCCTGCGGGCGCAGGTACATCACGGCCACGAGCAGCAGCAGCGCCGGGATCACCCGGTAGGCCGGGGAGATCAGGTAGGCGGTGGCGGTCTCGAGATAGCCGACCACATAGGCCGCGATCAGCGAGCCGGTGACGCTGCCGAGGCCCCCCAGCACCACGATCGAGAAGGCGCTCGCGGTGAGCGGCCCCACCGAGTAGGACGAGACCCCCAGGAACATCCCGAGCAGCACCCCGGCGATGCCGGCGAGCAGCCCGTAGATCGCCCAGACCGCGACGTAGATCCGGGACATGTCGTGGCCGAGCAGCGTGACCCCGCGGGGGTTCATGGAGGCGGCGAGCAGGACCTTGCCGGCCCGCGCCTTGTTCACGAACACCCAGAGCAGACCGATCACGATCCAGCAGATCACCGCGGTGAAGATCTCGTTCTTCGGCGTGCGGACTCCGGCGATCTCGATCACCCCCTCGACGATCGGCAGCACCGTCTTCGGGTTGTCGGTGAAGAAGTAGGCGACCAGCTCTTGGATCATGATGCCCCAGAGCAGGGTGCCGGTGAGCACGAAGATCTCTTTCTCCTCCCGGGGGATCGCCTTGCTGCGCTCGATCGGGGCGACGATGGCGAAGTAGGTGACCAAAGCGGCAGCCAGCCCGCACAGGATGCCGATGCCGGCGCCCGCGTAGGAGCCGAGGCCGAACTGGGACGAGGCCGCCCAGGCGGCGACCGCGGCCATCACCATCAGCGCGCCGTGCGAGAGGTTGAGCACGCCGGAGACGCCGAAGATCAGGGTGAAGCCCATCGCGCCGAGCGCGTAGAGCGCCGAGATCGCGAAGCCGTCGACGAGGATCTGGAGCCCGATCATGGTTTTGGGACTCTCGCGTCGCGATTACTGGACCGCCGGCTTCACAGCGGGTGGCAGGATCAATGTCCCGTTGGCCACCGCCGCCGGCCAGATCGCGACCTGCTTGCCCGCCTGCCATTGCGCCAGCAGCCCGGTGACGAAGCCCTGCCCGTACTTGATCGAGTGGGTGAAGGTCTCGTCCTTGCCGTAGAACTGGATGCGCCCGACCGTGCCGAGCCAGTCGGTCTTCTCCAGGGCGTCCACTAGCTTGTCGGCATCGGTGCTACCGGCGCGCTTCACCGCATCCGCGGCGTAATGCATGGCGTCGTAGGCCATGTAGCCCGCGTAGGACGGGGCGCCGCCGAAGCGCTTGATGTAGGCGTCGGTGAAGGCGTTCGTCTTCTCGGTCATCGCCACACCGGGGACCGCGATGGCGTCGAACAGCACGCCCTGGGTGCCGCCGTTGGTGTTGGCCCAGAAGGCCGAGGAGGTCGCCTGGCCGCTGATGCCGGTCATGGCGATCGGCACCTGCTGGTTCTGCCACTGCACCGTCGGCTGCACGCCGACATGGGCGATGCCGGTGACGATCAGGTCGGGCTTGGCCGCCTCGATCTTGTTGTAGATCGGCGTGAAATCGCCCGTATCCGGCGAGAACCGGACATGCTCCACCACCTTGAGCCCCGCCTTGGGCAGGCATTCCTCATAGGCCGCGTCGAGCGGGCGGGTCCAGGCCGCGTCCTCGCTCATGATCGCCGCGGATTTCGCCTTCAGCAGCCCGACCAGGGCGTCCTTGGCCGAGTCGCAGACCGATTGCGCCAGGGCGTGCGAGGTCAGGTAGCCGTGGAAGGTGTAGCGGTTGCGCGCATAGTCCTTGTGCACCGCGACGCTGATCTCGTTGGAGGCCGCCCCGGGCGTGATCATCGGGGTCTTGAGGCGGGCCGACCACGGCATCAGCGCCAGCACGACCTCGGAGATGTAGCTGGCGATGACGAGGTTGACCTTGTCCTCGCTGACCGCCCTCTGGAAGGCACGGACCGCGTCGGAGGCCGAACTCTTGTCGTCGTAGGTCACGACCTGGATCTGGCGCCCGTCGACGCCGCCCTGGGCGTTGATCTCGTCGGCAGCGAGCTGGACCGCCTTCGGGATCGCGGAACCGGCCACCGATTGCGCCTCGGCGATCACACCGATCTTGATCGGGTCGGCAGCGCGGGCCGGTCCCGAGAGCATCAAGCCCGCCGCGAGCAGCACGGGCAGCGTGCGCCGAATCGGGGCATGCCGAGCGACGACGCGCACGGTCTCGGACATCGGCGATTCCTCATCCCAGTGCCCGAATTTTTTATTCGCGGGCTTGGGATGAACTGTATCCGTGCCAAGCCAGATCACAAGACCTGCGTCGGGATTGGCCGGTGACGTTTCGGCCGAGTCGTTTTCCGCCGGGGGTATCGACTCACGCAGCGCCGTCCTAGGCTCGGAGCGGCTTCGCGAAACGCGGGCTCGACGGCCTCGAAGAAGGGCGACGCACAGGTGAGGAACGCACACTCGGCCGCGGCCGGGGTTCGCCCCGGACCGCGGCCCCGGATTCCCGCAACGCGACCCGCCCAGCGGCATCGGTCGCGGGGACGGCGCGAATGAGCCTGCGCTGGACCCGGCGCCCCGAGGGCTCGACCTGGGGGGATTTCGGCCCCGACGACGAGCTCGGGCGGCTGAACCTCCTGACCCCCGAGAAGGTGCGCCAGGGTGTCGCCGAGGTGCGCGAGGGCCTGACCTTCTGCCTCAGCCTGCCCCTCGACCTGCCGGGCGGCAACGTCCTCAACCCGCGCCGCCATCCGCCGCAGATCACCCCGACCCGGCGGGCCAACGGCCGGCCGAACATGAACTTCCCGGTCTGCGAGGAGGTCGACGGCGCCACCGACGTGATCTGCGACGACCGCGCGCTGATCCATCTGCAATACTCGACGCAGTGGGATTCGCTCGCCCATGTCGGCGCGCTGTTCGATGCCGACGGCGCGGGCGCGGCACCGACCTTCTACAACGGTTTTCGCGGCGGCCGGGACATTGTCGGGCCGAGCACGCCCGAGGCGGCCGACCAGCCGTCCCGGGCGAAAAAACTCGGGATCGAGCGCCTGGCCGAAGTCGGCATGCAGGGCCGCACCGTGATGATCGACCTGCGCGCCCATCTCGGCGACGCCAAGGTCAAGGTCGGCTACGACCAGCTCGCCCGGATCCTCGAGGCCGACGGCGTCGTGATCGAGCCCGGCGACATGGTCTGCCTGCATACCGGCTTCGCCGAGCGGCTGATCGCCATGGGCGGCACGCCCGATCCGAAGCAGGTCCACAACCTCTGCGCCGGCCTCGACGGCCGGGACCCGCGGCTCCTCGATTGGATCACCCGCTCGGGCCTCTGCGCGCTGATCGCCGACAACTACGCCGTCGAGGCCTATCCGGCCGGGGCGGGGCCGGCCTGCTGCGCGACCCTGCCGCTCCACGAGCACTGCCTGTTCAAGCTCGGGGTCAATCTCGGCGAGCTGTGGCACCTGACGCCGCTGGCCGACTGGCTGCGCGCCCATGACCGCTACCGGTTCCTGCTCACCGCGCCGCCGCTGCGCCTGCCGGGCGCGGTCGGCTCGCCGACGACGCCGATCGCGACGGTCTGAAGGGACGGCATCATGGAGATCGCGATCGTCGGCGGCGGCCTGATGGGGCACGGCATCGCCCTGGTGCTGGCGCTCCACGGGCACGGCGTGCGGATCACCGACACGGATGCGCAGACCCGCGCCCGGGTGCCGACGCTCATGGAATCGGCGCTGGCAACCCTGCAGGAGGCGGGCGCCGCACCGGACGGCTGGGACGCCCCCCGGCTCGCCCAGGCCGTCCGGGTCGAGGCGGACCTCGAACCGGTGGTGGCGGGCGCCGGCCTGGTCATCGAGGCGATCACCGAGAACCCGGAGGCCAAGCGGGCGCTGTTTTCCGATCTCGACCGGCTCTGCGCACGTGACGCGATCCTGGCCAGCAACACCAGCTACCTCGACGTCTTCCCGCAGATCCCGCAGGCCCGGCAGGCCCGGGCGCTGGTCATGCACTGGTATACGCCGCCCTACATCGTCGATCTCGTCGACGTGGTCCCAGGCCCCGGCACGGATCCGGCGGTGGTCGCGGCGATGCGCGACCTCGTGCTCGGCCTCGGCCAGGTGCCGATCGTGCTCAAGCGCTTCATCCCCGGCTACGTCGCCAACCGGATCCAATCGGCGATCAGCGCGGAGGTGTTCCGGCTGCTGGACGAGGGCATCGCCGAGCCGCGGGACATCGACGACGCGATCATCCACGGGCTCAGCTTACGCATCCCGATCCTCGGCCACCTCGCCAAGGCGGATTTTACCGGGCTGGACCTGACCCGGCGGGCCCTGGCGAACGGCAGCTACGCGCCGCCGCCGGCCCGGACCCGGTCGGAGACCCTGGACGCGCTCTGCGCCGAGGGCCGGACCGGGGTGATGGCGGGGCGCGGCTATTTCGATTGGGGCGGGCGCGAGCCGGCGGAGCTGTTCCGCGCGTGCGACCGCAAGCTCCTGGCGCTCAAGACGGCGATGGCCGGGATCGGCCGGATGGAGGGCACATGATCGGCGCGGACCTGTCCGGACGGCGCATCCTCGTCACCGGCGCCTCCTCGGGCATCGGGCTGGCGACGGCGACGCTGTTCGCCCGCAACGGCGCCAGCGTGGCGCTGAACCACCTGCCCGACGATCCCCGCGGCCCCGCGGAGGCTGAGCATCTCGCTGGCGAGGGCCTGGCCGTGATGGCGCTCCCCGGGGACGTGTCCCAGCCCGGCGCGGCCGAGGCGATGGTGACGGCCGGGATCGCGGCGCTCGGCGGCCTCGACGTGCTGGTCAACAATGCTGGGACCTCCGGCACCACCGCGCCGATCGCCTTCGAGGACCTCGACGCGATGACCGAAGAGTTTTGGCAGACGATCCTGGCGACGAACCTGATCGGCCCGTACCGCTGTTCGCGGGCCGCGGCGGCCAGCCTGAAAGAAAACCGCGGGGCGATCGTCAACACCGCCTCGGTGGCGGGGCTCGGGCGGCGGGGCTCCTCGATCGCCTATTCGGCCAGCAAGGCCGGCCTGATCAACCTGACCCGCAGCCTCGCCCGGGCGCTGGCCCCGGACGTGCGGGTCAACGCCGTCGCCCCCGGCCTCGTCGCCACGTCCTGGACCGAGCCCTGGCCGGAGGCGCGCAAGGCCGCCACCGTGCAGCACACGATGCTGCGCCGCATGGCCCGGCCCGAGGACATCGCCGAGACGATTTTCTTCCTGGCCGCGGGGGCCGCCTACATCACCGGCGAGACCATCACGGTGGATGGCGGGGCGCTATAGCGCGGCTCGCCTCCGCCCAGGCGGCCACCCGGTTTCGCCCATCGTGGATCGAGGCACGCTCTCGTCCCCCTTGCGGGGAAGAGCCGGAGGTGGGGGTGGTTCAGGATCGAGCGGCCCGGTGCCGTCTGCACGACCCCCACCCCTAACCCCTCCCCGCAAGGGGGAGGGGAAAACCCTGCAGCATCAGGAACAGGGCCAGGGAGAAAAGCATGTCCCGGACGACCGTCATCACCTGCGCCCTCACGGGCTCGTTCGACACGCCAAAGAAGAACCCGGCGGTGCCGGTGAGCCCCGAAGCCATCGCGCAATCGGCCCTGGAAGCCGCCGCCGCCGGGGCCGCGGTGGTCCACATCCATGTCCGCGATCCCGAGACCGCCGCGCCCAGCATGGCGCTCGCCCATTACCGCGAGGTGGTCGAGCGGATCCGCGAGCGGAACGCGTCCGTGATCCTCAATCTCACCACCGGGGCCGGGGGCCGGTTCGTGCCCGGCGACCCCGACCCGTCGGTGGCCGGCCCCGGCACCACCTTCATGTCGCCCGAGACCCGCACCCGGCACGTGTCGGCGCTGCGCCCCGAGATCTGCACCCTCGACGTCGCCACGATGAATTTCGGCGAGCACCTGTTCCTCAACACCCCCGCGCACCTGCGGGCCATGGCGGGCCAGATCCGCGCGGTCGGGGTGAGGCCGGAGATCGAGGTGTTCGATCTCGGCCAGATCGAGCTGGCCCGGCACATGATCGCGGAGGGGCATCTGGCGCGGCCACCCCTGTTCCAGATCTGCCTCGGCATCCCCTGGGGGGCGCCCGCGACGCCGGAGGCCCTGGTGGCGATGCGCGCCCGGCTGCCCGAGGACGCGATCTGGTCGGCCTTCGGCATCGGCCGGGAGGAATACCCGATGCTGGCGGTGGCCGCCGGCATGGGCGGCAATGTCCGGGTTGGGCTGGAGGACAACCTGTACCTGTCCCGGGGCGTGCTCGCGCCCAGCAACGCCGCCCTGGTGGAGAAGGCCGTGAGCCTGCTGGCCCATCTCGACCGCGAGCCGGCCACGCCGGACGAGGCGCGGGCGATTTTTGGGCTGGCGCCGCGTGAGTGAGGGGTCCACGCTTCGCGGGTAGCGCCGCAGGCCGAAGTTGAGGGCGGGTCGCCGTTCCAGTGCGGGCTCGGGGATTCACATATCGGGTCTGCAGAAGACACAGGAAGCACTGCGGCTTTCCCTCCCCCCCTCTGCGGGGGAGGGTGGCCCCCGAAAGGGGGTCGGGAGAGGGGAGCGACGGTGCAGAATGAAGCTCCGGCGCGCACGCTTGCTCCGCGCCCTTTCCTGAACCCGGGTTCCCCTCTCCCGACCCCTGCTCACGCAGGGGCCACCCTCCCCCGCAGAGGGGGGAGGGAGACGCGCTTGGGTTAGCCTTGGCCCTCATCCGGCAGCGATGTGTCAATCCGCTAGCCCGGACGGGTGACGGGCCTGTCGTGTTTCGCACGGACCGGTCCGCGAACATCCGAGGACTGTCCAGGCGTATCGGCGGCCACCTGGCCCTGACGGATCGCCCGCATCCTCTCACCCGCCCGTATCGGCCTCGGGAGAGGCCAGATAAGCTGTATTGGGACGCCACGCGAGCGACGAACAACGTCGCCGCGTACAAAAAGACAGGGAGTGAGACATGACGGTCCGCCACTGCGCCGCGGCACTGACGGGGCTTCTCTGCGCGCTCGGGGCCGGGGCGGCCCTGGCGGCCGACCTCGTGCCGGTGAAGATCGGCGTGCTGAACGACCGCTCCGGCGTCTACTTCGATTCCACCGGGGAGGGCGCGGTGGTGGCTGCCCGCATGGCCGTGGAGGATTTCAAGCCGGAGACGCACGGGCTGAAGGTCGAGGTCGTAGCCGCCGACCACCAGAACAAGCCCGATGTCGGCGCCTCGGTCGCCCGGCAATGGTACGACCGCGACGGCGTCGATGCGGTGTTCGACGTGCCGACCTCCTCGGTGGCGCTCGCCATCGCGCAGATCACCAAGGAGAAGAACAAGGCCTTCGTGAATTCCGGCGGCGGCACCGCCGACCTGACCGGACCGGCCTGCACCCCCAACACCGTGCACTGGACCTACGACACCGCTGCGCTCGCCAACGGCACCGGCAAGGCCATGCTCAAGCGCGGCGGCAAGACCTGGTACTTCATCACCGCCGACTACGCCTTCGGCCTCGCCCTGGAGCGCGACACCAAGGCGGTGGTGGAGAAGAACGGCGGCACGATCGTGGGCGGCGTCCGCACGCCGTTCCCGAACCCGGATTTCTCCTCGTTCCTGCTCCAGGCGCAGGGCTCGGGGGCGCAGGTGATCGGCTTGGCCGATGCCGGGCTCGACGCCGCCACCGCGATCAAGCAGGCCCACGAATTCGGCATCCGCCAGGGCGGCCAGAAGATCGCGGCCCTGCTCATCGCCGACACCGACATCCACGCGCTCGGCCTGGAGGTGGCGCAGGGGCTGGAATTCACCGCGCCGTTCTACTGGGACATGAACGACGGCACCCGCGCCTTCGCGGCCCGGTTCGAGCAGCGCATGCCGGGCAAGAAACCGACCGCCTACCAGGCCGGCGTGTATGCCGGGTTGCTCCACTACCTCAAGGGGGTGGAGGCCCTGAAATCCGCCAAGGACGGCGCCGCGGTGGTCGCCAAGATGAAGGAGCTCCCCACCGACGATCCGCTGTTCGGCAAGGGCTACATCCGCCCCGACGGGCGCAAGATCCACCCGATGTACCTGTTCGAGGCCAAGGCGCCCGGCGAGTCGAAGGGCGGCTGGGACCTCTACAAGCTCCTGGAGACCATCCCCGGCGAGCAGGCGTTTCGGCCGATGAGCGAGGGCGGCTGCCCGATGGTGGCCGGCCTGTCGGCGAAGTAGGCGCTCAGGCCGCCCCGATCCCGTCGAGGGCCGCCATGGCTTCGGTGGGCAGGTTGAGCGCGGCCGCCGCGAGGTTCTCGCGCAGGTGGCCGAGCGAGGACGTGCCCGGGATCAGCAGGATGTTGGGCGCCCGGCGCAGAAGCCAGGCCAGCGCCACCTGCATGGGCGTCGCCCCGAGACGGGCGGCGACCTCCGACAGGACGCTGGATTGCAGCGGGCTGAAGCCGCCGAGCGGGAAGAACGGCACGTAGGCGGTCCCGGCCTCGGCCAACTCGTCGATCAGGGCGTCGTCGGCCCGGTGCGCGAGGTTGTACTGGTTCTGCACGCAGACGATCTCGGTGATGCGCCGGCCCTCGGCGACCTGCCGCCGGGTCGCGTTGCTCAGACCGATCCGCCGGATCAGGCCCCGGCGCTGCAAGTCGGCCAGCACGGTCAGCGGCGCCTCGATCGAGCCTTCCGCCGGGCCATGGACGTCGAACATCAGGCGCAGGTTGACCACGTCGAGGACGTCGACGCCGAGATTGCGCAGGTTGTCGTGCACCGCCTGGGTCAGCGCCTCGGCCGAGAAGGCCGGGTTCCACGAGGCGTCGGCCCCACGCTTGGCGCCGACCTTCGTGACGATCGTGAGATGGTCCGGATAGGGATGGAGCGCCGCGCGGATGATCTGGTTGGTGACGTGCGGCCCGTAGAAATCGCTGGTATCGATGTGGTCGACGCCCTCGGCCACCGCCGCGCGCAGCACGGCGAGGGCCGCATCCCGGTCCTTCGGCGGCCCGAAGACGCCGGGCCCGGCGAGCTGCATGGCACCGTATCCCAGCCGCTTCACGGTGCGGTCGCCGAGTGAGACGGTGCCGGCTGTAGCAAGGTCGATCATGGTTCGTCTCCGTTGTTCGCTCCGGATGTAGACCCGCCCGACTGATCGGATAAGCAGGGATAATCGGCACGGGCTGTTCGGGATGGCGAACGATGGCGGCGGATCTCGCGGACCTGGCGGCCTTCGTGACCGTGGCGCGGGCCGGCGGGTTTCGCGAGGGCGCCCGCGGCAGCGGCGCCAGCGCGTCGAGCCTCAGCGAGGCGGTGCGCCGGCTGGAAACGCGCCTCGGCGTGCGTCTCCTGAACCGCACCACCCGCAGCGTCGCGCCGACCGAGGCCGGCGCCGGCCTGCTCGAGCGGCTCGGGCCGGCGCTGGGCGAGGTCGAGGCCGCCCTCGACGTGGTGAACGGGTTCCGCGACCGGCCGGCCGGACCGCTCCGGCTCAACGTGCCGCTGAGCGCGGCGCGCCTCGTCCTTCCCGCAATCGTGCCGCCGTTCCTTTCGGCCTATCCCGAGATCCGGCTCGAAATCGTGGTCGAGGACGGCTTCGTCGACGTGCTGGCGGCAGGCTGCGACGCCGGCATCCGCTACGACGAGCGCCTGGAGCAGGACATGATCGCCGTGCCGATCGGCCCGCGGCGGCAGCGTTTCGCCACCGCGGCGGCCCCGTCCTATCTCGACCGGCGCGGCCGCCCCGAGCATCCGCGCGACCTCCTGGCCCATGAGTGCCTGCTGGGCCGGTTCCCGAGCGGCAGCCTGACGGCGCCGTGGGAGTTCGAGCGCGCCGGGGAGATCGTCCGCGTGGACCCGTCCGGCCCGTTGATCGTGCGCGTCGGGGCCAGCGATCTCGTCGTCGCGGCGGCCGTCGCGGGGACCGGGATCGTCCATCTCTTCGAGGACTGGCTGCGCCCGTACCTCGACAGCGGCGTCCTGGAGCCTGTGCTCGAACCCTGGTGGCAGGTCTTCTCCGGCCCGTTCCTCTACTTCCCCGGCTGCCGGCACCTCCCGGCGCCGCTGCGGCCCTTCGTCGATTTCATCGCGGCACGCCCATCCGGGCTCAGTCCGGCAGCGCGAACACCGTGAGCTGGCCGCCGGGCGCGGTGTACTGCGACAAAGCCGCGTAGCCGCCGACCGCGCCCGAGCCGTCGGCCGGGTCGGTCAGGCCGGCGGCCAGCCCGATGCCCGCCCAGCCGCCGATCCCGGAGAGCACCGCCACGTATTGCCGGCCGTTATGCGCGTAGGTGGTGACGTTGCCGACGATGCCGGACGGCGTCTTGAAGCGGTAGAGCTCGTGCCCGTCCCGGGCGTCCACGGCCTTCAGATACCCTTCGAGCGTGCCGTAGAACACGACGTTGCCGGCCGTCGCCAGCGCCCCGGACCAGACCGAGAACGGCTCCGGGATCGTCCAGGCGATTTTGCCCTTCGCCCCGTCCCAGGCGATGAACGCGCCGGTCCGGTCGGAGCCCTCGGGCGGGTGCAGGGTCAGCGTCGCGCCGACATAGGGCTGGCCCGGCGTGTAGCGCACCCGGAATGCCTCGTAATCCATGCACATGTGGTTGGTCGGCACGTAGAACAGACGGGTCACCGGCGAGTAGGCGGCCGGCTGCTGGTTCTTGGCGCCGAGCGCCCCGGGGCAGATGTTCTTGGTGACCTCCTCCTCGTCGGCCTCGCCCGGCGCGTAGCGCTTATCGACCACCGGCCTGCCGTAGCCCGGCGAGGCGCGGTCCAGGTCGATCCGGCTCGCCCAGTTGACGCTGGGATCGAATTTTTCGGCCACCAGCACCGCGCCGGTGGCGCGGTCGAGGGTGTAGCCGAAACCGTTGCGGTCGAAATGGGTCAGCACCCGGCGCGGGCGCCCGTCGATCACCTGCTCGGTCAGGATCATCTCGTTGACCCCGTCATAGTCCCACTGGTCGTGGGGGGTCATCTGGTAGACCCAGCGGGCGATCCCGGTCTCGGGGTCGCGGGCGATGATCGCCATCGTCCAGCGGTTGTCGCCGGGCCGCTGGGCCGGGTTCCAGGTCGCCGGGTTGCCGGTGCCGTAATAGACGAGGTTCAGATCCGGGTCGTAGGAGAACCAGCCCCAGCTGCAGCCGCCGCCGATCGTCCACTGGTCGCCCTCCCAGCTCCTGAGCGAGGAATCCCGGCCGATCGGGCGCCCGAGCTCGGTGGTCTTCTCCGGATCGACCAGCATGTCGGCATCCGGTCCGGTGGCGTAGGCGCGCCAGAGGCGCTTGCCGCTCGCCTGGTCGTAGGCGGTGACGTGGCAGCGGGCGCCGTACTCGCCCCCGGCAATGCCGACGATGAGCTTGCCGTGCACCGGCAGGACCGTGGCGGTGTTGGTCTCGCCCTTGGCCGGGTCGCCGTTCCGCACGGACCACAGGACCCGGCCGGTCTCGGGATCCAGGGCCACGACGGTGGTGTCGGCCAGCTGCAGGAACAGCCGTCCCTCCGCGTAGGCGAGGCCGCGGGAGACCGTGTCGCAGCACATGACCGCGATCACGCCCGCATCCTGGCGCGGGGCGTAGCGCCAGAGGATCTTGCCGTCCTGGTCGAGATCGAGGGCGTAGACCAGGTTCGGGAACGGGGTGTGCACGAACATCCGGTGCCCGACCACGATCGGCGCGCCCTCGTGCCCGCGCAGCACGCCGGTCGAGAAGGTCCAGGCGACCTTGAGGCGCCCGACATTGCCGGCATCGATCTGGGCGAGGTCGGAATAGCGGGTGTTGGCGAAATCCAGGGTCTGGAGGACGGGCGGATCCTGCGCGCACGCGGCGCCAATCAGGCCGGCAAGCACCAGGGTCGCCAGGATCGGAACGCGCATGCTCGGACTCCACCGCGCGCTGCCCAGCGCGGCGGCGCCGGCCTCATACACCGCCTGTCTGCACCCGCCGCCCGGATCGCCACCGCGGCCAAGCGTCCGGGCCCGGCGTCACATCCGCTCTTTGACGATCTCCTCGGCCTGGAGGTCCGGCTCGTGGCCGGCCGCGTGCAGCAGCGGCACCACCGCCGCGGCGTCCGGGGCGACGCTGTAGCTGAGGTCCAGCCCCTCGCGGATGAAGCCGTGGCCGCGCATGTGCTCGAACAGGGCGAGCAGCGGCGCCCAGAAGTCGGCCACCGAGACCAGCACCACCGGCTTGCGGTGCTGCCCGAGCTGCGCCCAGGTCAGCTGCTCGACCAGCTCCTCCAGGGTGCCGATGCCTCCCGGCAGGGTCACGAAGGCGTCCGAACGCTCGAACATCAGGCGCTTGCGGGTGTGCATGTCGGGCACCACCACGGTCTCCTGCACGGCGTCGAGCATGTGCTCGCGCGCCTGCAGGAAGTCCGGAATGATGCCGGTGACATGGCCGCCGGCCTCCAGGGCGGCGCGCGCCACGGCGCCCATCAGGCCGACGTCGCCGCCACCGTAGACCAAGCCCATCCCGGCTTGCGCGATCGCCGTCCCAAGGGTCTCCGCGGCATCGCGAAACGCCGGGTCTCCGCCGAAGCCGGAGCCGCAATAGACGCAGACTGTCCTCACCGGGGCCATCCGGCACCCTCCATCACGCAACCGTTGCGAGCCGTCGAAAAAGAGCCCCGCGCCCGGCGCTCCACGCGCCAAACTGCTGAATTCGCGTGGGATTCACCCGCCGAAGCGGCGGGACGGCTTGGTGTCGCGACCATGTACGGTATTATGGGCTGCGCAGTCGACGGTTTTTGAGCGGGCAGGTTGCCCATTCACCGGGCGGCCGGCACAGATCAGGGAGGCCTCCGTGGCGATGTCGAGACAGGTGCGGCGCAGTCTCGCCCTGGCGCTCGCCGGCCTCGTCGGCGGCATCGGCCTCGTGCTGGCCCTGTTCGGGGGCGACTCCCTCCGGCGGATGATCGGACGGCACGAGCCGGAGCCCCCGGCCGCCACGTCCCCGGCGCCGCAGGGCGGCCTGCGCAGCCTGTCGGATCCCGGGGCGACGGCGCAATCGAGCGGGCCGCCGATCGATTTCCGCGACGACAGACAGGGGCAGGCCAAGCCGGACGCAACCCAGCCCGGCGAGGATCGGTCCGCCGCGCGCCCCTCGGAAGGCACGGCATCGGGCGACAGCAAGTCGGCCGCCACCGGAGGCCCGGGCGCCAAGCCGGCAGAACCGGACGCGGCCCAGGTGCCGCGCTTCGACATCGTGCGGGTCGAGCCCAACGGCGACGCGGTGGTGGCCGGTCGCGGAGCGCCGGAGGCCGTGATCGAGATGCTGGTCGACGGCAAAGCCGTGGCCCGGGCCAAAGCTGACGCGAACGGCCAGTTCGCCCTGGTCCCGCCGGCACTGCCGGCCGGCTCCAGCGCCCTCCGGCTGCGCATGACCACCAAGGACGGCCGCGCCGCCGATTCACGGCAGAGCGTGGCGGTCGACGTGGCCCCGGGCCGGGACCGCCAGCCCCTGGTGGCGCTGACCGCCCCGGATGCCGCGACCGTCGTGCTGTCGCATCCGGGTGCCGCCGAGCCGGCGAACCGAGCAGTGGCCCAGGCCGGGAAGGCACCTGGGACGGCTGCCTCCGACGAGAAGGGGCAGGCCGCCCAGATCGCCAGCGTGGATGTGCAGGACAATGGCCGGCTGTTCGTCACCGCAACGGGGATTCCGGGTGCGAAGCTCCAGCTCTACCTCAACGACACGTTGATCGCCCCGGGCAGCGTCGGGCCGGACGGCCGGGCGAGCTTCACGATCGGGCGCGGGATCAAGCCGGGCCAGTACCAGGTGCGGATCGACCAGATCGACCCCCGGACCGGCAAGGTCGCGGCAAGGGCCGAGGTGCCGCTCGCGGTGCCCGAGCCGACCCGCGTCGCCGCCGGCGAGGGGGGCGGGCGCGAGCCGGTCACCAAGTCCACCCTTGGCGGCGGGCCGGGGACACCCCGTCCCCGGGCGGACAACCCCGGCGCGGCGGAGACGCCCTCCGCCCTCAGCCAAAATTCCCCGGGGGCGAGCGGCCCGGCCCGGGCCGGCGCGGTGTTCGTGCCCGAGATCACCACGGCGAAGATCACCCGGGGCGACAACCTCTGGCGGATCAGCCAGCGCACCTACGGAAGGGGCGAGCGCTACACGGTGATCTACGACGCCAACCAGGGCCAGATCCGCGACCCGGACCGGATCTACCCGGGCCAGATCTTCATTCTGCCGACCGACAAGCGCGGCTAGGCGCGTGGCCGGCGTGGAGGCCGGTTCGGCGTTCGCGGGCGCCGTGCATCGCGGATGGCGAGCCCCCTCACTCGACGACCTGATCATCCTCCGAGACGGCCAGCCGCCGCAGGGTCCGGAGCGCCCCGGCAAGGTCCTCCCGCGATGGCGTCGCCAAGGCGAGGCGGACGGCGTTCGGCGCGTGGCCCGGAACGACCGCGAAGGCCGGGGCCGGCAGCAGGGCGATCCCCCGGCGTAAGGATGCGGCCGCGAACGCTTCCGCCCGCCAGGTCTCAGGCAATTCGAGCCAGAGGTGGTAGGCCCGGGGATCGCCGACCACCGTAAGTCCGGTAAGAATCTCCCGGGCGAGGGCCTGGCGGGAGGCCGCATCCCGGCGCTTGGCGTCGGCGAGCGTCGCCGCCGAGCCGCCGGACATCCAGTGCAGGCCGGCCGCGAGCGACAGGCCGAGCGCGGTCCAGGCGCCCTGGCGCACGGAGGCGGCGAGCCGGTCAGTCAGGTGCGGCGGCCCGGCAATCATCCCGATCGTGAGGGCCGGCATCACCCGCTTCGACAGGCTGTCGATCAGGATCGTCCGGTCCGGTGCCAGGCTCGCCAGCGGCCGTGCGTCGGCCAGGAAGCTGTAGACGGCATCCTCGATCGCCGTGAGCCCGGTCCGCTCGAGCACCCGGGCGAGGTCGGCGCGCCGCGTGGCGCTCATGGTCGCGCCGAGGGGATTCTGCAGGGTCGGCTGGAGATAGAGCCCGCTCAGCGGCGTGGCCCGGTGGGCCTGGAGGATCGCGTCGGGGCACACGCCCTCGGCGTCCATGGCCAGCGGCACCAGGGTGATGCCGAGCCGGGACGCGATGCCCTTCACCACCGGATAGGTCAGCGGCTCGCAGCCGATCCGCCCGCCCGGCGGCGCCAGCGCCGCGAGCGCGGCGGCGAGCGCCTGCCGGCCATTGCCGGCGAACAGGATGTCGGCGGATTTCGGTGCGTAGCCGTCCCGGGCGAGGAACCCGGCCGCCACCGCCCGCGCCCGCGGGGTGCCGTCCGGGCCGTACTGGCTGAAGCCGATCTCGGTGCCACTGCGTGCCAGGGCCGCCAGGGTCTCGGCCAGCACGGCCTCCTGCTCCGGCAGCCGGGAATGGGTCCGCTGCAGGTCGAGGGCCGCAGGCGGCGGCTCCGGCTGGAGATCCACGGCTCCGCCGGGCTCGGAGCGGACGAAGGTGCCGCGGCCGACCTCGCCGGTCACGAGCCCGCGCCGGCCCAGCTCGGCATAGACCCGGCTCGCGGTCGAGACCGCGATGCCTCGGGCATAGGCGAAGTCCCGCTGGGGTGGCAGCCGGTCGCCCGGGCGCAGCGTGCCCGCGGCGATCTGGGCGGCCGCCGCGTCGGCGACGCCCCGGTAATCCGTAGCCCGCATCATTGCTCCGAGTGCAATGTTTCGATTGATCCGAGATATTTATCGGTTCAATCCTGGCGCCGCAATCCCGGCCGGACTGCTCCCGTCACCGGAACCTCCGCCATGTCGATCCTCACCCTCCCGTCCACCACCACGTCCACGCGCTCGACGAACCGGCTTGCCCGGCCATCCCTGTTGCGTCTCTGGCTGCAGCGCATCCGCACCCGGAGGTCGCTCGCCGCCCTCGATCCGGACCAGCTGCGGGATGCCGGAATCGAACCCTGGCGCCTGCGCCACGAGATCCGGAAGCCGTTCTGGAGAGGATGACCGGCCCTGCGGCCGCCGCGGGTGCCCCGATCGTCGGACGGACCTATATGCGGGTGGACGATCGTTCCTCCCGCAAGAATTTCGCATGACCGACGACACCGCGCCCCCGGCCGGGTCCAAACCTCCGGCTGAGCGCCCCGGGCTGCTCGCCACCTATCGACGCCTCTGGCCGCATCTCTGGCCGCACGACCGGCCCGACCTGCAGAGCCGGGTGTTCCTGGCCTTCGGGCTGCTGCTCGCGGCCAAGCTCGTGACCATGGTGACGCCGTTCACCTTCAAGTGGATCACCGACGCTTTGGTCGCTGCGATCGGTGGGAAGGACGCGCCGCTGCCGACCGGCCTGTTCGCGGCCCCGATGCTGCTGATCGCGCTCTACGGCGTGTCGCGGATCGCGATGTCGGCGCTGACCCAGGTGCGCGACGGGCTGTTCGCCAAGGTCGCGATGCACGCGGTGCGCCGCCTGGCGCTCAAGACCTTCGAGCACATGCACCGCCTGTCCCTGCGCTTCCATCTGGAGCGCAAGACCGGCGGCCTGACCCGGGTGCTGGAGCGCGGCCGCGCCGGCATCGAGGAATTGTCGCGCCTGATGGTGCTGACCCTGGTGCCGACCATCGTCGAGTTCGCCCTGGTGCTCGGCGTGCTCGCCTACGAGTTCGACTGGCGCTACGCGCTGGTGGCGTTCCTCACGGTCGGGGCCTATCTCGCCTTCACTTACAAGGCGACCGAGTGGCGGATCGCCATCCGCCGCCGGATGAACGCGTCGGACACGGACGCCAACACCAAGGCGGTCGATTCGCTGCTCAACTACGAGACGGTGAAGTATTTCGGCGCGGAGGCCCGCGAGGCCGCCCGCTACGACGTGTCGATGGCGAAGTACGAAAAAGCCTCGACGCAGACCTACGTGTCGCTGGCCGTGCTCAATGCCGGCCAGGCGGTGATCTTCACCATCGGCATGACGATCGTGATGTGGCTCGCCGCCCGGGACATCCTGGCCGGGCGCACGACGATCGGCGGCTTCGTGCTGGCCAACACCCTGCTGGTGCAGCTGTCGATGCCCCTGAACTTCATGGGCATGATCTACCGCGAGATCAAACAGGCGCTGATCGACATCGACGACATGTTCCGCATCCTCGGGCAGAACCCTGAGATCGCCGACCGGCCGAACGCGGCGCCGCTGAATGTCGCGGGCGGCACGGTGCGGTTCGAGGACGTGCGCTTCGCCTACACCCCGGAGCGTCCGATCCTGCGCGGCGTCTCGTTCGAGATCCAGGCCGGCCAGACGGTGGCGGTGGTCGGCCCCTCGGGGGCGGGCAAGTCGACCCTGTCGCGGCTGCTGTTCCGGTTCTACGAGCCGTCGGCCGGCCGGATCAGCATCGACGGCCAGGATATCGCCGCGGTGACCCAGGAATCGCTGCGCGCCGCGATCGGCATGGTCCCGCAGGACACGGTGCTGTTCAACGACACGATCGGTTACAACATCCGCTACGGCCGGGCCGACGCCACCGACGCGGAGTTGCGCGAGGCGGCCCAGCTCGCCCAGATCGACCGCTTCGTCTCCGGCCTGCCGGAGGGCTACGATACCCCGGTGGGCGAGCGCGGCCTGAAGCTCTCGGGCGGCGAGAAGCAGCGGGTCGCCATCGCGCGGACCATTCTCAAGGCGCCGCCGATCCTGGTGCTCGACGAGGCGACCTCGGCGCTCGATTCCTTCACCGAGGCCGAAATCCAGTCGGCGCTGGATCGGGTCAGCCGCGGCCGCACCACCCTGGTGATCGCCCACCGGTTGTCCACGGTGGTCAATGCCGACGCGATCCTGGTGCTCGACCACCGCCGCATCGCCGAGCGCGGCACCCATGCCGAGCTGCTGGAGGCGGGCGGCATCTACGCGGCGCTCTGGGACCGCCAGCGCGAGGCCGACGCGGCGCTCGAAGTGCTCCAGCGCGCCGACGCCCCGGTCCTGCCGATCCGGGTCGGCCCGGCGGTACTGCCGGCGACGGAACCGGCGGAGTAGTGCACAGGGAGGCGGATTACTTCTGCGGCTGTATTCGTTATACTGCGCTGAACGGCCCATCACGAAGGCCGCGCTGCGAATCGGCTCACGCCGTCCGGTCGGGGGAGACATCGATGTTGAAGGGCCTGATCGCGGCCGGCGCCATGCTGGTCGCCCTCGGCGGGACCGTCCGGGCCGAGGACGTCGTCCGGCTCGGCAACCTGAAATTCGCCCATTACGGCGCCATCTCCTACATGAAGGAGATCGCCCCGAAATACGGCCTGAAGATCGACGAGCGCCAGTTCGCCAAGGGCGCCGACATCTACCCGGCGATGGCCGTGGACCAGATCGACATCGCGGCCTCGGGGGGCGACGGCGCGGTCGCTGCGCGCGGCAACGGCGTGAAGCTGGTGGTGGTCGCGGGCTTCGCCGATGGCGGCGTGCGCATCCTCAAGCGGCCGGACCTGCCGGCCAAGAGCGCGGCCGACCTGAAGGGCCTCAAGGTCGCCACCGTCCGCGGCGGCACGCAGGACCTGATGCTGCTGGCCGAGCTCGACAAGCACGGCCTCACCTGGTCCGAGCGTCCCGGCAAGGACGTGCAGCTGACCTACTTCAACAACTACGCCGACCTGAACCAGGCGCTGGGGCAGAAATACGTCGACGTGATCTGCCAGTCGGAGCCGCAATCGACCCAGGCGATCAGCGCCGGCTGGGGCGTCGAGCTGGTCAAGCCCTACGACACCCCGATCGGCAAGCCGGTGCGGCCGCTGGTGATGACCGAGAAGATGTACACCGAGCGGCCGGAGGTGGCCGCCAAGGTGCTGCGCCTGTTCGTGGCCGCCACCAAGGCCTTCATCGACGACCCGGCGCTCGCCGAGAAATACGTCCGCGAGCAGGTCTTCAAGGGCCAGCTCACGAGCCAGGATTTTCGCGATGGCATGGCCAACGCGAGCTACACTTACGCCATGCCGGCGGGCCATATGCAGGTCACCACCGACTACATGGTGAAGTACGGGCTGGGGAAGATGCAGAACCCGCCCAAGAGCGATGCCGAGTGGGTCAAGCTCGACCTGCTCGAGAAGGCCAAGGCCGACCTGAAGGTCGAGTGATCCGATGGCCCTGCGCGACCTTCGCGGCGTCCTGATCCCGGTCGCGCTGCTGATCCTGTGGGAGCTGGCGAGCCGCACCGGCCTGGTCTCGGCCGTGGTGCTGCCGCCGCCGAGCGCGGTGGCGGTGAAGTGGTGGTCCGGCCTGCTGCCGGCCCTGCCATACGATCCGGGCCAGGAGAGCTACCTGTCCTGGCTGTTCTCCGGCGAGATGCCGCACGACGCGGTCTCCAGCCTGTCCCGGGTGGTCTCCGGCTTCCTGATCGGCGCCGGGCTCGCCGTGCCGATCGGCCTGGTGCTCGGCACCAACGACGCGCTCTACGCCCTGTTCAACCCGCTCCTCCAGGTGCTGCGGCCGATCCCGCCGATCGCCTACATCCCGCTGGCGATCGTGTGGTTCGGGCTCGGCAACCCGCCGGCCCTGTTCCTGATCGCGCTGGGCACCTTCTTCCCGGTCCTGGTGAACACCATCGCGGGGGTGCGCCAGGTCGATTCGATCTACATCCGCGCCGCCCGCAACCTCGGCGCCGGCTCCTGGACGATGTTCCGCCGGGTGATCCTGCCGGCCGCGAGCCCGTTCGTGCTCGCCGGCATGCGCATCGGCATCGGCACCGCCTTCATCGTGGTGATCGTCGCCGAGATGATCGCGGTCTCGGACGGGCTCGGCTACCGGATCCTCGAGGCCCGGGAATACATGTGGTCGGACAAGATCATCGGCGGCATGCTGACGATCGGCATCCTCGGCCTGATCATCGACGGGGCGATGAGCCGCCTCAACGATCACCTGCTGCGCTGGCATCGCGGCCTGGAGCGGTAACCCGGACGATGTCGGCAGAGATCGTGGTCGTGAACGCCGTCAAGGTGTTCGGCAGCGGCGCCTCGGGCGTCGCCGCCCTTCAGGACATCTCGGCGACGGTGCCGGAGGGCCAGTTCCTGTGCCTGCTGGGCCCCTCGGGCTGCGGCAAGTCCACCCTGCTCAACGCGATGGCGGGCTTCAGCCCGCTGACCTCGGGCACGATCACGGTGGGCGGCAAGCCGGTGGTCGATCCCGGGCCGGACCGGGGCATGGTGTTCCAGGAATACGCCCTGTTCCCGTGGATGAGCGTCGAGGACAACGTCCGCTTCGGCCTCGACATCAAGGGCGTGCCGCGCGCGAAAGCCAACGAGACGGTCGACCGCATCACCGCGACGCTCGGCCTCTCGGATTTCCGCACACGCTACCCGAAGGACCTGTCGGGCGGGATGCGCCAGCGCGTGGCCATCGCCCGCATCCTCGCCCTTGACCCGCCGGTGATGCTGATGGACGAGCCGTTCGGGGCGCTCGATGCCCTGACGCGGCGCACGCTGCAGGACGAGTTGCTCCGGATCTGGGCGGATTCCCGCAAGACGATCGTGTTCGTGACCCACTCGATCGAGGAGGCGATCTACCTCGCCGACCGTATCCTGGTGATGACCTACCGCCCCGGGCGCATCAAGCGCGACGTCACCGTGCCGATCCCCCGGCCCCGCGACCCGGCCAGCGCCGAGTTCAACGCGATCAAGCGCGAGCTCGGCCAGCTCGTCATGGAGGAGCAGGCCCGCTTCACCGACGCGGAATTGCACGCCCCGGCGGTGGATTGACGGGCCTTTCGGAGCCCGGCCGCTTCGCTCACCCGCCGGAGCGGACCGTCACCCCGAGCAGGCCCTCGAACGGCAGCACCATCGCGCCCTTGTCCCGGTCGCCGTGGCCCTGGCGCAGGGCGGTCTGGTAGGTCGCGGTGGCGGCGGCCGTGACCGGCATCGGATAGTTGCCCTCGGCCGAGATCGCCGCCGCGGCGACGAGGTCCTTGTAGGCCGCACCCATCGGGTAGCCCTCGTCGAAGCGGCCCTGGAGGATGCGCGGCACGAAGTATTGCGACGCGTAGCTCCGGCTCGTGCCGGTGGTGACCACCTGCGCGATCTGCTCGGGATCGAGCCCCATCGCCACCGCCATCGGCAGCACCTCGGCGAGCGCCGCGATATTGATGTCGTAGAGCACGTTGTTGATCGTCTTGGTGAGCTGGCCGGAGCCCGCCGGCCCCATATGCAGGACGCTGGTGCCGATCCGCTCCAGCAGCGGCCGGACCGGCGCCGGGGGGTCCGGGTCGCCGCCGCACATCACCGTGAGCGTCCCGGCCTCGGCGCCGGCCGGCGCCCCGGAGACCGGGGCATCGACGAAACGCCGCCCGACCGTCGCGAGGGCGCGGCCGAGGGCGAGTGCCTTCGCATGCGCGATGGTGCTGAGATCCACCACGATCGCCCCCGGCGCCAGCCGCTCGGCCAGGCGATCCCCGCCGAACAGGGCCGCCTCGACCACGTCGCCATTCGGCAGGCACAGGAACAGGACCTCGGCCCCGTCGAGGGCGGCCGGATCCGCCGTCGCGACGAGACCCGGCCCCTCGAGCCCGGCAAGGCGGGCCGGGTCGGCATCCACCGCCACGAGGGTCTCCGCTTCGGAAAGGCGCTTGGCCGCCAGGTTGCGGGCGATGGGCAGCCCCATGGCCCCGAGGCCAAGGATGGCGAGTTTCTGCACCAGACGGCTCCCCCCTTGCGGCCACCGATCGAGCCGGCGGCACGATTTGGGACGGCCCCGCCCCCTGCCGTCATTGCGAGCGCAGCGAAGCAACCTAGGGACACGCGACCTCCGGATATCGCGCGCTGAACTGGGTTGCTTCGCTACGCTCGCAATGACGGTGAAGGCCGCAGCCAGCCCTTCGAGGGGACCGGTATCGGACGTATCAGGAGGCGCCGCAATCGCAGATATCACGCCCCCATCCCTTGACAATGTTCCTATTTTGTGCTTATTAGCCGTCACCTGTCCCTCGGTGCTTCGGGCGCGATCCCGCGGCACGCTTCGGGGGTCCGTCCGGGGGCTGACCGGCGGGCTCGGGGGATGGGGCGGTGCCCGCGTCGGTGGCTCTCAGCCGCCATCGCCCCGGGCGGCGAACCGATGCGGGGCGTGTCTCGGATGCGGGCGTGAGGTCGGGCGGCAGTTTGCCCGGCGGGGGCGGAAAAATGCTCCCGCGGCGACCCGGGTCTGGGCTGACCCTGAGCAACTTGCGGACCCGCCCACTACGAGGCGGAGGTCGGGTGGAAGACCACGGCGGTGAATGCGGGTTCCGGGGGCGTCTCGGCTGCGAAGCGGCTTGGCCGTGCGGCTTGGGCGCCATGGGCAGTGACCGCTGGCATTGGAGTCGCAGGATCGGGGCGCTGACAAGACATCGCGACGAGAAAGACGGCAGCGGCCGGGGGCGATGCCCGGTCGGTGCCGCGGGTCGCCGCGGGGATCGGATCCCGCGCGTACTTGGCCGACACCTGGGTTCCCGCGGCGTCCCGCGTCCCTCGTGCTGGGTCTCTTGGGCCATGCCCCCGGCGCCTTACGGCGGGTGGGGACGATGACGCATCTCTGATAGAGACCGCGGCAGACCCGAAACATTGACGTTCGCCCGGCGGGCTGCCATCCGCCCGTCCGACATGTCCGCCCGCGGCACCGCTGAGTTCTGAACACAATGACAGACCTGATCGAGACGATCCGCCGGACGCTCGTGCCGATCCACAAGGAGGGCTATCCCTTCATCCTGATCGGCATCGTGCTGACGGTGCTGGCCGGCTACTTCTCGCAGTTCTTCGGCTGGATCTTCCTGATCCTCACCCTCTGGGTCTGCTACTTCTTCCGCGACCCGGAGCGGATCACCCCGGTGGCCGAGGGGCTGGTGGTCTCGCCCGCGGACGGGCGCGTCAACCTGATCGCCACCGTGCTGCCGCCCCCGGAGCTGGACCTGCCGCAGGTGCCCACCTTACGCGTCTCGGTTTTCATGAACGTGTTCGACTGTCACGTGAACCGGGTGCCGGTCTCCGGTCGGATCGGCCAGATCCACTACACGCCCGGCCTGTTCCTCAACGCCGAGCTCGATAAGGCCAGCGACGACAACGAGCGCAACGGCATGGTCATCGAGACCAGCCATGCCGGACAGGCCAAGCGCGTCGGCGTCGTGCAGATCGCCGGGCTGGTGGCGCGGCGGATCGTCGGGTTCGTCTCGGCCGGCGACACGCTGGCGGTGGGCGAGCGGTTCGGACTGATCCGGTTCGGCTCGCGGGTCGACGTCTACCTGCCGGCCGGCGCCACCGTGCTGGTCGGGCTCGGCCAGAAGGCGGTGGCCGGCGAGACGGTGCTGGCCGACCTCGCCGGCGGCCCGGGGCGGCAGTTCAAGCGGATCTAGCAAGCGGATCTAGACAGTCATGGACGATCTGTTCCCGCCCTTCGCGCCCGATCCGAACGAGCCGCGCCCGCGCCGCTTCAAGCCGGTGCCGTTCCGGATGATCGCGCCCAACATGATCACCCTGATGGCGCTCTGCCTCGGGCTGACGGCGATTCGGCTGGCCTTCGAGGGCAAGTTCGAGCCCGCCGTCATCGCCGTGGTGGCAGCCGGCGTGCTCGACGGCATCGACGGCCGGGTGGCGCGGCTGCTCAAGGGCACGTCCCGGTTCGGGGCCGAGCTCGATTCGCTGGCCGACTTCGTGAATTTCGGCTGCGCCCCGGCGCTGATCCTCTACGGCTTCGCGCTGTTCCACCTGAAATCCGCCGGCTGGATCGTGGCGCTGATCTTCGCCATCGCCATGGCCCTGCGGCTCGCCCGCTTCAACGCCATGCTGGACGACCCGAACCGGCCGGACTGGAAGAAGGACTTCTTCGTCGGCATGCCGGCGCCGGCCGGCGCGCTGACCGCGATGCTGCCGCTCTACCTGCACTTCCTCGGCTTCGGCGCCGAGGGCTGGGCCGCCCCCGCGATCCTGATCTACGTGCTCGCCATCGCCCTGCTGGTCGTCTCCACGGTCCCGACCTTCTCGGGCAAGACCATGGGCAAGCGCGTGCCGCGCAGCCTCGTCCTACCGATCTTCCTGTTCGGGGTCGCGGCCTTCGGCATCCTGATCAGCTACCCGTTCGAGGCCCTGGTGGCGGTGAGCGGTGGCTACCTGCTGACCATCCCGGTGGTCGCGGCCCAGTATCGCCGCCGGGCCAAGGCCGAGGCGGCCACCCTGATCGAGGAGCCGCCAGGGCCGGCGATCAGCGGGGGATAGACCGGGCCGGGGCGCTGGCCTTCGCCGGCGCTTCGCCTAGGTTCGCCTTACGATCTTAGCGGGGGACGGCGTATGCTCGAAGAGTTCAAGAAATTCGCGCTGCGCGGCAATGTCGTCGATCTCGCGGTCGGCGTGATCATCGGTGCCGCCTTCGGGGCGATCGTCAATTCCGCCGTGCAGGATCTGTTCATGCCGGCGATCGGCGCGCTCACCGGCGGGCTCGATTTCTCGAACTACTACATCCCGCTCTCGTCCAAGGTACAGGCTGGGCTGCCCTACGCGGATGCCAAGAAGCAGGGCGCCGTCCTGGGCTATGGCCAGTTCCTGACCCTGACCCTCAATTTCCTGATCGTCGCTTTCGTGCTGTTCCTGGTGATCCGGGCCATGAACAAGCTGCAGCACGCCGAGGCGAAGAAGCCCGAGGCGGTGGCCGAGATCCCGGCGGACGTGAAGCTCCTGGTAGAAATCCGCGATCTGCTGGCGGTGAAGCCGCGGGTTTAGGGCTCAGCGCTTGGGCTTGTCGTCGCCATCCGGCTTTACCCCGAGGGCGTCCAGGATCTGGTCGAGGGCTTGCCCCACCGCGCCGGTGCCCTCCTCGTGGGTCTTCAGCCGGGTCTCGAGCCGGCGGATCTGCGGCTCGAACGCATCCGGCACCGGATCGTCCCCGAGGAAGCGGGGCTTGTCGGTGCCGACGGGCAATACGCCGCGCAGCTGCTGGCCGAGGTGATCGCGCACCGGTTCCGGCAGGGTCGCGCCGGGGTCGCTCGAATCCTGGCTCATGGTCGCCTCACAGGTCTGTTGGCGGATCAACGGCTTCGCCGCAGAACCGTTGCGCAGCCGCTGGCGGCGCACAACGGACGGGCCCCGGAGCGGGTGCTCCGGGGCCCGATGGGCCGGTGCGGGACCGGCCCGCGCGATCAGTCGATGACCTCGACGATCCGGTGGCCGCGATCGACCAGCACCGGGCGGTCGTTCACCACGGTATAGCGGTAGCCCGGCTGCACGCGGTACTCGGTCGGGACGTCGTAATAGGTGACGCCGGAGGCCGGCAGGGTGGAGCCGACGGCGACGCGGCCGTCGTAATCGTACGAGCGGACGTTGCGCTCGCGGACGTAGCTGCGGAAGCGCGGCGCCATGTCGACGCCGAGGATGCCGCCCACCGTGCCGGTGGCCGCGCCGACCGCGCCGCCAACGATGCCGCCGATCGGGCCCGCCGCGTCGTTACCGGCGGCCGCGCCGCGCTCGGCGCCCGGGATGGTGCCCTGGGCCTGGGCCGCGAGCGGCAAGGACAAGGCGAGGACCGAGGCGGCGATCAGGGTCTTGAAGGTCATGCGGGACATCTCCGTTCCGTGGCGTTCCGCCGCAGCAAAGGCAGCGAAGCTCGGGCCGGTAACGCCCGATCCCCGGAATCGGATGCATCCTTTTTTCAGCGCGACGCGCCGAAGACAACGCAGCCCAGAGTTTACTAAGCGTCCTTGGGCATCGCCGACTGGATGAACCGGTCGGAGCCGAGATCCTCCTCGTCGTAGCCCAGGAGCTCGGCCAGCCGGCCGCGGGCGCGGCTGACCCGGCTCTTCACGGTGCCGACCTTGCAGCCCATGATCGTGGCGGCCTCCTCGTAGGAGACGCCCTCGGCGCCGACCAGCACGAGCGCCTCGCGCTGATCCGGCGGCAGCTTGGCCAGGGCCGATTGCAAATCCTCGACGTCGAGCCGGTCCCCCTGGTGCGGTGCCGTGGCCAGCCGGGCCGCGTAGGAGCCGTCCTGGTCCTCGACCTCGCGGACCCGCTTGCGGTGATCCGAGTAGAAGATGTTGCGCAGGATCGTGAACAGCCACGCGTTGAGGTTCGTGCCCGGCTGGAACCGGGCGCGGTGCTGCCAGCCCTTGAGCAGGGTGTCCTGGACGAGATCGTCCGAGCGAGCGGGGTTCGACGTCAGCGACAGCGCGAAAGCGCGCAGAGACGGCACCGCGGCGAGCAGGCCGTTGCGGAACTCAGGCTCGATCGCCTCGCCCCGGGCGCGCAGGGCCGCCTCAAGCTTCTCCAGCAGGTCAGCGAAGCGGGACGGCAGGATCTCCTCGCCGATCCGCTCGTAGACGGTGCGCAGGTGCTCGCCGAGATGCGTGCGGATGTTCGGGGCGAGGTTCGGGCGGCCATCCCGAAGCCCGTCCTCTTGGGAGTCCTCTTGGGACAGGACGGTGTCGGTCTCGTCGCGGCTCATGCGTATCGTGCTCGTCAGCTCATCGTGGCTCGACCTGCGGTCCGGACCGGTCGAGGCGGATCGCTTGCCGGCCGAACTCCCCCTCAAGTCCGGTCGATGCTCTCCTATTGCAGGCGTTCTAGCGCATTGGGGGCGTGCATGCACCCTCGCCCAGACCCGACTTAAGAAGCCCCGGCCGGTCTCAACAGGCGGATCGCCCCGTCCCGCAGGGTCAGGACATCGCCGCGCGCGAGATCGGTCCAGCGCTCGTCCCGGGTCAGCGCCTGGGTGGCGACCACCGTGACCACGTCGTTCTCGGTCGTTTCCCGCGCGAAATCGACCTGCCAGTCCTCATCGATCAGGGTGGCGGTGCCGGGGGGGGCCCGGCGGGTGAGGTAGCAGAGGCGCTTGCCGCAATGGGCGTAGAGGGTGCGGCTATCCGTCAGCAGCATGTTGAACACACCCAGCGTGTGCAATTCGCCCGCGAGGTCGGCCACCGCCCGGTCGAGGGTCGCAGGCCGGGGCAGGGCCTGGAACCGCGCCTGGAGGCGCCCCAGCATCCAGCAGAAGGCGTGCTCGCTGTCCGTGGAGCCGATCGGCATGAAGCTGCCGAGCGGCAGCCGCTTCACGCCCTTGAGCTGGCCGTTATGCGCGAAGGTCCAGCGGCGGCCCCACAATTCCCGCGCGAACGGGTGGGTGTTCTCCAGGCTGACACGGCCGCGATTGGCCTTGCGCACATGCGCGACGACGATGCGGCTCTTGATCGGCATGTCGCGCAACAGCCGGGCCAGCTGCGAGCGCGAGCTCGGCTCGGGCTCGTGGAAGCTGCGGCAGGTCCGCCCGTCATAGAAGCTGATGCCCCAGCCATCGGCATGGGGCCCGGTATCGCCGCCGCGCCGGGCGAGTCCGGCGAACGAGAAGCGGATGTCGGTCGGCACGTTGGCGCTCATGCCGAGCAGTTCGCACATGGTCTCCGACTTTCCACCCGAACCGCATCCGCGGGTCAGCGGATTTAGAGACGTTCGACCTTTGCGACAACTGACGTTTCAGTCGCTCTTCTGCGCATGCTCCAGAGCCCGCAGCACCGCGGCGGAGTCATGGCGGATCACGGTCAGATAGGCCAGTGTCGCGGCATCCGGCCGAGCGCGGCCCTGTTCAAGGTCGCGAAGGGTCGCGATCGGAAAGCCGAAGCGGGCCGCGAATTCGGCCTGCGTGAACCCGAGTTCCCGACGCACGACCTTCACGTCGAGCGTCTGGGAGCTATGGACGCGATACGTCCCCGGCTGGGCTTCGCCGCGGGCGATGGCAAGGGCCTGCTGCGCGGCCTCGACCAGCCCTTCCCCGAACGCGGTCATCTCTCGCCTCTCTATACGAATCGCATCCACCATGTGTGGATCACCCGTGCCTGCGCAAACCCGCGCGATAAACTTCGACCAGATCCATCAGCGCCGCTCTGACGGCATGCCGCTCGGCATGGCTGATGTCGACGCGCTGCCCCTTCGAAACCAGACGAAGCAGGAACACAGGCAGGTCATCAACAACGTAGAACGTAATGACCCGATAGCCTCCGGACTTGCCCTTGCCCCGGCCGCCGATCCTGACCTTTCGGGCCCCGCCGGTCTCTGGGATGAGATCACCAGCACTCGGATCCGCTGCGATCACATCGATGATCGCCTCCATCTCGCCGTCCGAGACGCCAGCAACTTTCGCGTCAGCGAGAAATTTCGGCGTCAGGACCACTGTGTGCATGAGTCTCGACGGTAAGGATCAGCCGTCGAGAAGCAAGATGGAGCGTCCAACCTTCACCGCGCCAGATAATCGGTCAGCGTCATCCCGAACATGATGGCGACCCAGAAGAAGCCGAGCCCGGAGAACAGCCGCACCAGCGGCGGCTCGTGGATCACCTCCATGGACACGAGAAGGATCAGCGCCACCATCACGGCGACGACCAGGAGTTCGACGATCCACACCTGCGCGAAGGGCAGGGTGGCCCCCAGGGTGACATTGACGGCGAGCAGCGCCAGCAAAGCCAGGAAGGTCAGCACCGGCGTGCGCAGCCGCCGCCGGAGCAGGGCGCGGTCGTCGGCGCTCAGGGTCGCGAGGGGATTGCGCATCCTACCGGTTCACCACGTAGAGAATCGGGAAGGCCAGGATCCAGACCAAGTCGATGAAGTGCCAATACAGGCCGTAGACCTCGATCCAGTTCTGGTGCCGGGACAGGAAGCCGGCCTTGGCGGCCAGCCAGGTCATGCCAAGCAGGAGCGCGATGCCGGTGAACAGGTGGACCGCGTGCAGAATCGTGGCGACGTAGTAGAGGTTCACGAACAGCCGTGCCGGCGGGGTCTCGACGAGCACGAAGGGCCGGCTGCTCAGGAACGGCATCATGTGCTCGGCCCAGTCGGCGTAGTATTCGTAGCCCTTGAGCACCAGGAACAGGCCGCCGAGCGCCGCGGTCGCCAGCATCGCCCGCACCATGGCGCGCTGCCAGCCGATGCGCGAGAACTCGATCGCCATCGACATGGTCAAGCTGGAGCAGATCAGCACCACGGTGTTGGTGGCGCCGATCCAGAACTTGAGGTGCTTTGCCGCCGCGATCGTGGCTTCGGGGTGCAGGATCCGGGTGATCAGCGCCACTAGAAACAGCGCGGAGAACAGCAGCAGCTCGGTGATCAGCCAGGCCCAGATGCCCAGCGTTGCGGCGGCGCGCTGCTGGTCCACGGTCTCGAAATGCCCGACGCGGGCGACCCCGACGCCGTCTGCAAGCCCCTCGCTCATCCGTGCTGGTCCTGGGCTTCCTGCGCCTGGATCGGGTAGTCGTACGGGATGCGCGGCACCGCCGGGGGCGACAGGAAATTGTGCTTGGGCGGCGGCGAGCCGGTCTCCCATTCGAGCCCCTTGGCGTTCCACGGGTTGGCGGGCGCCTTGCGGCCGAACCACAGGGAATAGACCAGATAGAGCATCGGGAAGATGTAGCCCGCGGCCAGGATCGTGGCGCCGGCCGAGGACAGCACGTTGAGCAGCTGGAACTCGGCCGGGTAGGTCGCGTAGCGCCGGGGCATCCCGAGATAGCCCAGGATGAACTGCGGGAAGAAGGTGACGTTGAAGCCGATGAAGATCAGCACCGCCGAGACCCGGCCCCACGGCTCGCTGTACATCCGGCCGGTGAATTTCGGCCACCAGAAGTGCAGGCCGCCCAGGAAGGCCAGCACCGTGCCCCCGACCATGATGTAGTGGAAATGCGCGACCACGAAGTAGGTCGCGTGGATGTGCTGGTTGATGGCCAAGGTCGCGAGATAGAGGCCCGTGAGCCCGCCGAGCACGAACAGCCCGATATAGCCCATCGCGTAGAGCATCGGCGTGTCGAGCCGTAAGCTGCCCTTATGGATCGTGGCGGTCCAGTTGTAGACCTTGACCGCGGACGGCACCGCCACCGCGAAGGACAGGGCGGAGAACACCAGGGAGGCCAGGTCGCTCTGGCCGTTGACGAACATGTGGTGGCCCCAGACGAAGAAGGTCACCGAAGCGAGCCCGATCGACGCGTAGGCGACGAACCGGTAGCCGAACAGCTTCTTCTGCGCGAAGGCCGGGACGATCTCCGAGATCACCCCCATGCCGGGCAGGACCATGATGTACACGGCCGGGTGCGAGTAGAACCAGAACAGGTGCTGGAACAGCACCGGGTCGCCGCCATAGGCCGGATCGAACACGCCGATATGGAAGCCGCGCTCCATGATCAGCAGGATCAGCGCCGTCGTGATCACCGGCGTAGCGAGCAGGAAGATCAGGCTGGTGGCGTAGTGGGTCCAGACGAAGATCGGCAGCTTGAACCACGTCATGCCGGGCGCCCGCATGGTGTGGATCGTGACCACGAAGTTGAGACCGGTGAGAATCGACGAGAAGCCCACGATGGTCACGCCGATCAGAGCCGGCAGGACCCAGGTGTTCGAGAAGGCGGTGGAGAGCGGCGCGTAGAAGGTCCAGCCGGTGTCGACGCCGCCCAGCACCAGAGAGACCAGGGTGAAGAACGCCCCGGTCATGAAGATGTACCAGCTCGTCAGGTTGAGCTTGGGAAACGCCAGATCCTTGGCGCCGATCATCAGCGGGATCAAAAAGTTGCCGAAGGTCGCCGGGATCGACGGGATCAGGAAGAACCACACCATCACCACGCCGTGGATGGTGAAGGCCTTGTTGTAGGTGTCGTTGGTCATGATCGCGCCGTTCGGCACGATGAGGGCCAGCCGGACCACGCCGGCGGCCACCGCTCCGATCATGAAGAAGCCGGTGATCGAGGTCAGGTACAGGATCGCGATGCGCTTGTGGTCGGTGGTCAGGAACCACGAGCGCAGGGTCGAATCCGCGTGGAGATAGTCCGCCTTGCGCCCGAGGGTGGCCTCCGGCGCGTGCGGCTCGCGGCGGGCCGTGCCGCCGACGCTGCCCGTTGCGCTCATGGTGTCGCCCTCATGGATTGGCCTGCGCGGCCTTGCCGGAGGCCGGCGCCGTGTAGGATTTCAGGAAATCGATGAGGCGGCCGAGCTCGTCCGCCGGGATCCGCCCGGCGAAGCTCGGCATGACCTGCTTGTAGCCCTCGGCGAGCCGGTCGCCGTTCGGGTTCAGGATCTTTTCGCGCAGCCAGGTCTCGTCGGCCGTCACCGTGCGGCCGTCGGCGAGCTTCACCGGGCTGCCGTAGAGCCCGACGAGGCTCGGGGCCTTCACGGCCGAGCCGGGATCGTGGCAGCCGGCGCAGCCATAGGCCTCGTAGAGGGTGCGGCCGGCCGCGACCTTGCTCTGCTGCGCGCCGGCATGGGTCAGCCAGTCCTGGTAGTCGCCGGGGTTCATGAAGGTGACCTCGCCGCCCATCACGGAATGGTCGGTGCCGCAATATTCCGAGCAGTAGAGGTGATAGGTGCCGATCTTGTCGGCCTTGAACCACAGGTCGGTGTAGCGGTCCGGCAGGGCGGCGACCTGCAGGCGCACCGCCGGCAGGTAGAGGGCGTGGATCACGTCCTGGCTGATGATCCGCAGGCGGATCGGCTGCCCGATCGGCAGGTGCAGGTTGTTGATCTCGGCCTGGCCGGTGGGATGCTGGAACTTCCACATCCATTGCCGGCCGATCGCCTCGATCACCATCGCGTCGGGCGGCGGGTTCCGCGAGGCCACGTATAGCCGCGCCCCCCAGACGAAGAAGATCAGCGTCAGCAGGAACGGGATCAGCATCCAGCTGATCTCGATCAGGTTGGAGCGGATGCCCGATGGCTGCCGGTCCGCCTCTGAACCCTCCCGGTAGCGCAGGGCGAAGTAGGTGATCGCCACGAAGACCGGGACGGTCAGCAGCAGGGTCAGGATCGTGAAGGCCAGGATCAGCAGGTCGGTCTCGGACGCGGTGGCCGAGACGGCGGCGGGCCAGAGTTCGAGGGCGGCGTGGTTCGGCGTCATGCTACCGTTCCGGCGCGTCGAGGGGGCGGCCGACGATCAGGTTCATGGCCCGGTCGATCGGGATGCGGGCCCGGGTATGGGCCGGATCGCTGTAGCCGTAGCCGGCGAGCAGTGCCGCGGCCGCGGCCCTCTGGCGGTCGAGGTCGGCATAGGGATCGGCCTGCAGATTCGGGGGCGGCGGCGTCAGCGGGGCGGTCTGCTGGCGCGTCAGGGTCGGCAGGCTCCGGCGCTGGCTCGCGCTGAAGGCGCCCATCAGCCAGACCATGGTGCCGATGACCGTCAGCACGGCGAGCGCCAGGCCCGCCATCACCAGCGCGGTGTTGCGGACGCTGACATCGCGCGTCTCGTAGCCGGGACCGTCGGGATCGCGTGGGCGATTGGCCGGCATGCCGCGGGCGGGCCGGCCGCTTAGCAGGCCGCTCCCGCGCAGGGTCAGCCCGGCCAGGATCGCCGGGATCAGGCCGGGGCCGGGGGTGCCGCCCGCGCTCATGCGATCCTCCCGGAAGACCGGGCATTCGGTGCTGCGCGGCCACGCAGCAAGGGCTGGAGCGCGGCGGCCAGGCACGCGACTCCGAGGGCAGCGAGCCCGTCGACCGGGCGGATCACGAACCGGTCGCGCAGAGCCGGCGTGACCAGCCAGAACATCTCGAGGGCATGCACGGCCAACGCCGCGCCGGCCAGGATCCGGGTGGTCGGGCGGCCTGGCCGGAGGGTCGCGAGCCCGGCCAGCACGACGACGATCCCGGCCGCGATCGACAGGCCGCGTCCGAGCCCGCCGCCGCGGGCGAAGTACCAGGCCACCTCCGGCGGCAGGTTGGCCGACCAGACGATCAGGAATTGCACGAAGTGCAGGAACGCCCAGAGGCCGAGCAGCACCACGAGGGGAACCAGCCGGCCCCGCCCGGGCGGGGTGCGTCCGCGGCCCACCGGCTCGGGTTCCTCCCAGGCAAGCAGGATCGCCGCTGCGAAGGCCAGCCCACTCCACGCGGTCATCACCAGCAGGCCGAGCAGGGTGGAATCGAGCCGCGGATCGAGGGAGGCGATCACGTCGGTGGTGAACAGGGTGCCGACCACCGCGTGCAGGCCCACCGCCGGCACGGTGCGGCCCTCGCCCGGCTCGTCGAAGGGCCGCGCGAAGCGGAACGCCAGCCAGGTCCAAGCCGCGAGATACGCGATCACCCGGGCCGCGAAGAACGGCGCGGTGAACCAGAGCCCCGCCAGCGGGGTGCGGGGCGCCGCCTCGACCCAGGGGTAGAGCACCGGCACCGCCGCGAGGAGGGGCAGCCCCAGCAGCGCGGCCACCGGCATCAGCGCCATCAGCCGGTGCAGGCCCGCCAGAATCTCGACGCCGCCGCGCTCGCGCACGCGCTTGCCGAAGCGCTCGGCCACGATCGTCACCGGCAGGGCGCCCACCGGCAGCGCCAGGAGGACGAGCCAGGCCGCGAGATACGCGCACGCCGCGCCGCGCCAGCCGCCCGCGAGAAAGCAGCAGGCCAACAGGCCGAGCCCGACAAGCCCGAGCAGGATGGGGCGGCTCACTGGGTCGCCTCCAGGCGGGTCCGGTCGTCCGGCGACAGGCTCGCCACCGGGGCGTCCTGGCTGAGCTGGAGCGCCCGGACATAGGCGACGATCGCCCAGCGGTCGGCCGACGGGATCATCTGTGCCATGCCGAACATCGCGCGCCGGCCATTGCCGATGGCGTCGTAGATCTCGGCGGCCGAGGCCTGGCGCAGTGGCTCGGCAGTGAGGTCGCCGGCATGCGGGAAGCCGCGCTGCACGACGATCCCCTGACCGCGTCCGTCCTGGCCATGGCAGGGCGTGCAGAACACCGCGTAGCGCTGCCGGCCACGCTCGACCAAGTCCTCGCTGATCGCCTGCGGCTGCGGCGCCTCGCGGGCCGGGTCGGTCCGCGGAACGGTCCCGGCCACGGGCTGACGCATGGTGATCTGGCGGGGGAAGAACGCGTTCCGGTCCCAGGTCTTGGCCCGGGCCTGGTCGTCCATGTTGGCCTCGCCGCAGGCGGTGAGAGCGGAGAGGGACGCCAACAGGGTGAGGGGGACGGCGCACCTCATCGCGGGATCCTGCGGATCTCGAGGGGGCGCCCGGCCTCGACCGGCAGGCTGGTGAGCCGGCGCTCGAACCGGGCCGCGTCGAAGCGGTCGCTGCGCGCCTCCGCGGAGAGGAAGAACCGGTCGTCCGAGGCGCGCAGGAAACCCGGGATGTTGAAAGCCGGGTGGTTGAGTCGCGGCAGGCGGTTGAGCACCAGGAGCGCGAGGTGGATCGCGATGCAGCCGGTCGTCATCGCGAAGGAGATGCTCGGCACCACGAAGGACGGCCACGACAGGCGCGGGCGCCCGCCGATCAGGAACACGTAATCGTAGGCGGTCGCGTAGATGCACATCGCGTAGAAGCCCGCGCCGCCGAGCAGCGCGCCGGCGAGCGCGTAGGGCAGGATCGAACGGCCCTCCAGGCCGAGCGCCCGCAGGGTCCGGGGCATCGGCACCGGCCCGTGCCCGTCGAGATGGACCTGGTCCGGGCTGATCCCCGACACCGCCTGCAGGGCGGCGGCGAGGTCGGCGTGGCTGGCGAAGGTGGCGGACACGCCCCAGAGCGGGGCCGGCCCGGGATTCTCCTCCGGGCGGAGGGTGGCCCGGGACGCGGCCTCCCGGGCGGCGGCCGCGGTGCCCGGAGCCCGGGCGAGGGCGAGGCGGCGGCTCTCGATGATCGAGACCGCCGGCAGGTAGCGCAGGAACAGCAGCAGCAGGGTCAGGAACAGGCCGATGGAGCCCGCGAAGGTAGCGATACCCCAAGGATCCGGCCCGTAGGGCAGCCGCGAGGAGGGCAGGAAATCCTGGGTCAAGGTGACGACCAGCACCATGACGTGGTCGGCATAGGCCCCGGCCGCGACCAGCAGGCCGACCATCGCGATCGCAAGGGGCGTCGTCCGGGCGCGGGCCGACCAGAGCACCTGCGCCGGCAGGACCAGGCCGAGGATCGCCGTCCAGGAGACCAGGGCATGATCGCCGGTCATGCGCCGCACCAGCACGGCCCGCGCTTGCGCGTCGCCGTTGAGGAACGTGTCGAAATACTCGGCGGCGTAGCAATAGGCGCTGGCGCAGCCGAGGCAGAGCAGCAGGCGGCCGAGCACGTCGAGGTGGCGCGCGGTCACCAGGCTGTCCAGGCCGTAGACGACGCGGATCAGCACGACGATCGCCGCGGTGACGCCGACGCCGGAATAGACTGCGTTCACCAGGAAGCTCACCGGCAGCAAGGTGCTGTGCCAGCCCGGCATCAGCGAGCCGGCCAGCATCACCGAGGCGCCGGTCTGGACCGAGACCACCAGCAGCACGCCGAGCAACGCCACCGTCCGGTAGGCCTGGACCCAGATCTGCCAATGGGCCGCCGAGCCGCGCCAGCCCGAGGCGACGATGCCGTAGATCTGCGCGCGCAACAAAGCGAGCTTGCGGGTGCGGTCCTTGGCGTCGCTCTGGCGCATCGCCTCCACGAAGGCGCGGTCGCGCAGGGTGGCGAGGTCCGGCAGCATCCCGATGAACCAGAGGCTCACGCAGATCACCAGGAAGGCGACAATGTCGATCGCGTCCCACAGGAGCGGCGAGCGGAATTGCGGCCAGAGGTCGTAGGTGTTGGGGTAGGGCAGGTTCCAGAAGAAGAACCACGGCCGCCCGAGATGGATGATCGGGTAGAGCCCGGCCGAGGCCGTTGCGAGCAGCGCCAGGGTCTCGGCGATGCGGTTCACCGCCCCGCGCCACTCCGCCCCGAGCAACAGCAGCACCGCCGAGACCAGCAGGCTGCCCGACGCCACACCGATCCACCAATCGTAGCTCGCGATGTCGAGCGCCCAGACGACGGCGTTGTTGTTCGCCCAGACCCCCGGCCCGGCATAGAGCAGGTAGCCGAGGGTGAAGCCGAAGACGCCGAGCAAAGCCACCGCCCCCGCGAAGGCGATCCACCAGCGGCGGTTGCGCGGATGGGTCAGCGGGATCGCCGCCACCGCGCCGCCGATGCCCTGGAGGGTCTCCTCCGGGCCGATCAGGGGGCCGGCCGACGGGCCGCCGAGCAGGGCGCCGGACATGCTCAGCCCTCCCGTCCGGCCGGTCCGGCGGCGGGCGCGAGCCCGGCGAGGTAGGTGGTGCGCGGGCGCGTGTTCAGGTGGCCGAGCAGCGCATATTCCCGCGGGTCCTTGCGGGCGTCCGAGACCCGGCTCGTCGGGTCGGCGACGTTGCCGAAGGTGATCGCCCGGGTCGGGCAGGCACCTTGGCAGGCGGTCTCGACGGCGCCGTCCGGGATCGGCGCATGCGCGTCCTTGGCCGAGGTGATCCGGGCCGCCGTGATGCGCTGGATGCAGTAGGTGCATTTCTCCATCACGCCGCGGGCGCGGACCGTGACCTCGGGATTGCGCTGCTGCTGCTGCACCGGGGTCATGCCGCCGGTATAGTCCAGGTAGTTGAAGCGGCGGACCTTGTAGGGGCAGTAGCTCTGGCAGGTCCGGGTGCCGACGCAGCGGTTGTAGACCTGCAGGTTCAGGCCCTCGCTGTCGTGCAGGGTCGCCTCGACAGGGCAGCCGACCTCGCAGGGCGCCTGCTCGCAATGCATGCACGGCACCGGCTGAAAATGCGTCGTCGGCGCGTCGAGTTCGCCCGCGTAGTAGCGGTCGATCCGCAGCCAACCCATCCAGCGGCCGAGTTCGACCTCCGCGCGCCCGACCACCGGGATGTTGTTCTCCGCCTGGCAGGCGGTGACGCAGGCATTGCAGCCGGTGCAGGCATCGAGATCGATCGCCATGCCCCATTGCGCGGCGACCCAGCGGTCCTGGCTCTCGGGCGGCGGATAGAACGAGGCGGGTGCCGGCGCAGTCTTGGGATCGCCCACCGGCGCGGCGCCGACCGCCTGGACGCGGACGATGTCCTGGCCCTCCATCGTGCCGAGGTTCTGGGTGGTCGCCTGCATGCGGCGGCGGCCGGTCTTGGTGAGCCGCGCCCCGGTCAGCCGCCAGGGCGTCTCGACGGGGCGCAGGGTGGCGGCGTCATAGCCCAGGCCGCTCGACAGGTGGTCCGGTACGTTGCGGCCGTAGCCGAGGCTCAGGGTCACGGTGTCGGCATCCTGCCCGGGCAGGATCCAGGCCGCGCCCTCGACGGCGCGCCCCGCCGCCTCGACCCGCACGATGTCGCCCGTGGCGATCTTTTCGCGCTCGGCGAGATGGGGGCTGAGGGCGATGACGTTCTCCCAGACGATCTTGGTCAGGGGCTTCGGCAGTTCCTGCAGCCAGGCGAGGTCGGCATGGGTCCCGTCCCAGATCGTGGCATCGGGGCGGAACACCACCTCAATCCCATCTGTGGCAGGCACCGGGGAGGGGGGCACGGCCTGGGTGAGGGCGACCGCTTCCGTCGCGCTCGCGCTGTCGGGCCAATACCCCCGGCGCAGGGCGTCGCCGAAGCGGGCCTCGAACGCGGCCGCATCCTCGCCTTCGTTCCGCCAGCGCGCCTTGAGCAAGCCGAGCGCGTCCTCGCCGCCTTCGCTCCCGCGACCGTCGGTCAGGAAGGCCAGCATGTCCTGAAGGGTGCGGCCGTTGTAGAGCGGCGCAACCGTCGGCTGGATCAGCCCGACCGTGCCGTCGACGGCACGGACGTCGCCCCACGATTCCAGCGGATGGGCGGTGGGCAGATGCCAGTCGGCATGTGCGCCGGTCTCGTCGTAATAGAGCCCGGCATGGATCTTGAGCGGCACGCGCTCCATCCGGGCAGCGAAGTCGAGGGCGGCCGGTGCGTCGTAGACCGGGTTGGCGCCGAGCACGATCAGCACCTTGACGGCGCCGCGCTCCATGGCGTCCGCCAGATCCGCCAGCGAGCCCGTGCCTTGCTCGGCCACGGGTGCCGTGTGCCGCAGGGTCGCGCCGGTATTGCCGAGCGCGCCGTTGAGGCGGTGGACCAGGGCGTGCAGATCCGGGCTCGTGGTCAGGCCGGCCGTGACCAGGCCGGCGCCCCGGGCCTCGATCAGGGCCTTGCCGGCGCCCCGGGCCCAGCGGGATACAGGATCGTCGCCCGCAGGCGCCGCGCCGCCGCCGGCCAAAGCTAAAAAATCCCGCGCGAGGGCTTCGAGGCGCCCAGCCGGGACGGGGACGCCGTAATCGGCCTTGGCGCTGGTCAGGGTCGGGGTCGGCGCAGCCGCATGCAGGGAGAGCAGGCCCCCCTTCGCGTAGGCCCCGCGGCGAGCCGCGCTCCAGCGCCCCGACAGGCCGACCTGTCCGGGACCCAGGTCGAGGAAGTCCCCGTCCAGGGACACGATGGTCCGCGCCCGACCGAAGTCCGGGAGGGTCTCCAGCGGCCGTCCATAGGCGCGGCGCGCGCCCTCGTAGATCGCCTCGCGGCCCACGCCGGCGCCGACGAACCAGCGTAAGGCCGGATAGGCGGCGCGCATCCGGGCGACCTGCGCCGCGACGGTGGGCGAGGTCACCGGGCCGGTCAGCAGAGCGACACCTTCGCCTCCGGTCTCGTGCCAAGCCGGCATCTGCGCCTGCAGGGCCGCCCGGAACGCCGCCCAGGAACTCGGCTTGCCGAGATGCTGAACCGCCTGCGAGCGGAACGGGTCGTAGAGGCCGAGCACGGAGGCCTGCGCCAGCACGTCGGTGCCGCCGAGGCTCCAGGGATGCTCGGGATTGCCCTCGATCTTCAGCGGCCGGCCGTTGCGGGTGGTGACCAGGATGCCATTGCCGAACCCGTCGAACACCGCCGAGGAGGCGTAGGACAGGTCCGTGCCCGGTACGATCCGCTCGGGCTGGTTGACGTAAGGCACCTCGAAGTTGCGTCCGCCCTCCGACCCGCAGGCGGTGAGGCCTCCAAGCGCGAAGGATGCGGCCATCAGCTTGAGGAAGCCGCGCCGCTCCGGGGCGGCGGCGAGCCGCGCCGCGGAGGGGAACTCGGCCGCGAGGTAATCGCGGAATTCCGAACTGTCGGCGACGGCGTCGAGGCTGCGCCAGAAGCGCGGGCCGTCGCCACTGGCGAGTTTCTGGCGCAGGAGGGCGAGGTCGGGATTGCCGGTCATCGGTGGCAGATCCCGCATTCGGTGAGCCGCGCGCCACCGCGGATATGGTACTGGGCCACGAGCTTCGGCCCCAGGGTCTCTTGGTCAGCCGGCGGCTTCCAGTTCATGTTCCAGACTTGATCGGGCGTCCGCACGTACTTCTCCGGCGCCCGATGGCAATCCAGGCAGAACTGCATCTCGAAGGCATTCGCCCGGTAGGTCAGCTGCATCGAGGTCACGTCGCCGTGGCAGGTCGAGCAGCCGATGCCCTTGGTCACATGCACGGAGTGGTTGTAGTAGACGTATTGCGGCAGCTTGTTCAGCCGCACCCATTCCAGCGGCTTGTCCTGCGCGTAGCTGTCGCGCACCGGCTTGAGCATGTCCGAGCCGGTCCAGATCTGCGAGTGGCAGGTCATGCAGGTATGGGTCGGCGGGATGCCGGCCGATGCCACCTTGTCGACGGTGGTGTGGCAGTAGCGGCAATCGATGCCGAGCTCGCCCGAATGGTGCTTGTGGCTGAACGGCACCGGCTGGGCCGGCGCGATGCCGACCCCGGTGACGTAGTTCGAGCGCACGATCCCGGCCGCCAGAACCGGCAGGCCGACCAGGCAGGCCACACCGGTCATCAAGGCGAGCCGGTAGATCGCATCCGCACCGGGCGTGAACAGCTGCGCCATCAGGCGGCCCCACAGGACGGCGCGGTCCGGTCGACGAATTCGATCTGCTCAGCCTCGCGCCGCAAG
The DNA here is from genome assembly GCF_001455965.1 of Methylobacterium sp. GXS13. GTDB lineage: Bacteria > Pseudomonadota > Alphaproteobacteria > Rhizobiales > Beijerinckiaceae > Methylobacterium. The sequence continues at coordinate 87,117 of NZ_LKKO01000002.1, read as the reverse complement.
CGTCGCCCCACCGTTGGTCCCGAATTGACTGTGCAGCGCAGCGGAGCGCCCGCGCAATGCGACCAAAGCGGCCCGGCGCCGGGAGGCAGCCGCGACCGCCCGAGGTCGGAACCTAGAGCTTTTCCAGACGAGAGCTAGAACATGGATCATCAAACCCGGCGCTTCTGACACCGCCCTCGCAGACACTTCCCGCCGGCGGCGCGAGAGCCTATGCGCTGATCAACCAGGGCACGGCGGCCCGATTCCGTCGCCGACCCACCCCGGACTCGCCCCGGAGCCCTATGGATTCCGATCCCCTCGTCCTGACGTGGCGCGCCGCCCGACGCCTGCACGCAACCGCGGTCACCCTCGTGGTCGGGATCGGCGCGCCGCTCTGTGCCCTCTCCCTGCTGTGCCTGCGCGATCTGGTCGCGGTGCTGCCGCGCGACGAGGCGCCGATGCTGCCGTTCCTGCGGCTTGCCCTGTCGCTGCCGGGTCGCGAAATCGTGCTGGTTCACGGCTTCCCGATGCGCCCCGCCGAGCTGGAGCTCGCCGCCTTTCTGTGCATCGCCGCCTGCGCGCTGGCCCTGGCGGGTGTCGGCTGGGTCGTGGCGCGCCTGTGCTTCAAGGCGCAGAACCAGGCGGCGGATGCCGTCCGGGAGAGCGTCCTGCGAGCGATCCTCGACGCGCCCGCCGGGGCCCGGGACGAGGCGCGCAGCCTGGCCCGCCTGGTCGGCGAGGTTCTCGGCCGGGGCGATCGGCTGCTGGCCGCCGGGATCGTGGTGCCGGCGATGACCCTGGCTGCGCTGTTCCTGGCGCTCGGCTTCGCGGGGCTCGCCGCACCGCGCCTGATCCCGACCGCAGCGATCGGCTTGGCGGCGATCGGCCTCGCCTACGGGCTGGTCCTGCAGCGCGCCCGAGACCGTCAGGACCTGCGCCTGCGCTCCAGCACCCGGGCCGAGACCAACCTGAACGACCTGGTGCGACGCTTGCCGGCCGTGCGCGTCCACGGGGCCGCCGCCCTGGAGCGGACGCGGATCGCGGCCCGGGTCGCGGCGATGCGCACCAACGTCGCCCGTGCCGAGGCCCGGCTGGCCTATGCACGGGCGCCGGCGCTGGCCCTGGCGGTGATCCTCCCGGCCATCGCCATCGGCACGGCCCTGTGGCGGTCCGCGACGCCGGGTGCCCCGTCGGCCCCACCGGTCGATCCGGCCGCGCTGCTCGCGGCCACCGGGGCCTTCGGTCTGGCCGGCTGGCTGGCCGCGATCTGTGCCCGGCTCTGGACGGTGCGCAGATCCGTCCGGCCGCGCTTCCGCGACCTGGCGCGTCTCATCGCCATCCTCCAGGGGCGCCAGGCGAAGGCGGCCCGGACGGGACTCGCCCCGCCGCTCCCCCGGTCCGGGATCCTGGCGACCCAGGGGGTCGGCGCCTTCGACCCGGCCAGCGGCGAGCGGCTGACCGGCGTCGATGTCGCCGTTGTTATGCCGGGCCACGTGGCGATCACCGGCGGCCGGGGCAGCGGCGCCCGGGTGCTCGCGGCGGTGCTGGCGGGACAGATCGAGCCGACTGCGGGCGCCGTCACCTATGCCGGCTCCGACCTGCGCGGCTTCGACGCCGCAGAGCGCGCCCGCCGCATCGCCTTCGCGGCCGGGGAGGCGATCCTGATGGAGGGTTCGCTCCGGCAGAACCTGCTCTACGGCACCGAGCCGGCCAACGCCCCCGACGACATCGCGCTGATCGGGATCTGCCGTCTCGCCGGCCTCGAGGGCTTCGTCTACGCCCGCGGCCTGACCGGTCGTCTCGACCCTACGACCCAGCCCCGGCTGGCGGCGGCGATCGGGCCGCCCCGGCGGACCATGCGGGCAGCGCTCGCGGCCAAGGGCGCCGAGCGCCTGGTCGAGCCGTTCGACCCGGAGCGCTACAACCATCAGGCGAGCATCGGCGAGAACATCCTGTTCGGCGAGCCGGTGGGCGGCGCCTTCGCGCCCCTGCGGTTCGCCCGGCACCCCTACCTGCGCGCGGTGCTGGAGGCCGAGGAGCTGGTGCGGCCGCTCACCGAGATCGGCCTGGCGGTTGCCCGCAGCACGGTAGAAATCTTCGCCGATCTGCCCAACGACCATCCGCTCTTCGACGCCTATTCGTTGTTTCAGGCGTCTGAGCGGGGATATTTCGAAGACCTCGTTGTCCGCCTGCCCAATGCCGCGAGTTTGCGCCGGGGAGCGGCGGGCCAGCGCGACCGCACGCGGCTGATCGGCCTGGCCCTGCGCTACAGCGAGTCCCGGCACCGCTTCGGCCTGATCGACGACGCGTTCGAGCAGCGGCTCGTCCAGGCCCGCCGCTCCTTCGCCCGGATGCTGCCGCCCCACCTCGCCGGCGCGGTGGAGTTCCACGATCCGGGCCGCGTCAATCCGGCAGCCAGCCTCGAGGAGAACCTGCTGTTCGGCCGGATCAGCCTCGGCGAGGCCAATGCCGAGCCGCGCGTCCGGGCACTGGTGCAGCGGGTGCTGGCCGACGAGGGGCTCGAAGCCTCGGTCTACAGCCTCGGCCTCGACAGCAAGGTCGAGATCCAGCCGAGCACCGGCGCGCTGGCGGACGGCGCCATCAACGCCCGGGAGCGTGTGGCGATCGAGCTGACCCGCTGCCTCGCCCGGGAACCCGACATCCTGGTGGTCGCGGTGACGCTCGAAGACCGTACGGTCGAGGGTGTGCGCGAGCGCCTGGCCCGGCTCCGCCAGGCCCGGGCCGGACGCGGCGTCATTGTCTGCCTGCCCGAATCGGGCGTGCCCGACGGGATCGAGCCGTTCGACGCGGTGATCGCCGTGGAGAACAGCGCCGTCGTCGCGCCTCAGGCCGCCCAGGCCGCCGAGCCGGAGCCGGCCTTGACCTGAGGGCTACGGCCTCACGACGGCCGCAATGGCCGGGCAGGTCGAGATGCCGTGCCTGCCCGGCCCCGGTTCCCCCTCGCCCGGGCGATCCAGCACGGACGGTTCATGCCTCTCCCGATACCGAGATCCCTCACCGCCGGCCTCGTGCTCCTCACCGTCTGCGGTTCGAGTGCAGCGCAGGCTGGGAAAGCCGACGCGCCGATCCCGGCCGCGACGCTCGCCCTCATGGCGCAGAAGGGTACCACGGCCGCCGCCCCGGTGCTGTTCCGGGCCTACAAGAAGGAATCCGAGATCGAGGTCTGGAAGAAGGGCCCGTCCGGGTACGTCCATATCAAGACCTTCCCGATCTGCCGCTGGTCCGGCCAGCTCGGGCCCAAGCGCAAGAGCGGCGACCGGCAAACCCCGGAGGGGTTCTACACGGTGCCCCGGCGCCAGATGAACCCGAACTCGCACTATTACCTGTCCTTCGACGTCGGCTATCCCAACGCCTACGACCGCGCCCATGGCGGCACCGGCTCGGCCGTGATGGTCCACGGCATCTGCTCGTCGATGGGCTGCTTCGCCATGACCGACAACACGGTCGGCGAGATCTACGCCATCGCCCGGGAGGCCTTGAACGGCGGCCAGGCGGCCTTCCAGTTCCAGTCCTATCCGTTCCGGATGAGTGCCGAGAACATGGCCCGCCACCGGACCGACCCGAACATCGGGTTCTGGCGCGAGCTCAAGGCCGGGTCCGACCGGTTCGAGGCGAGCCGGGAGGAGCTTCAGGTCTCGGTGATCGCCGGCCGCTACGCCTTCGCACCGTCCCGGGATCCCGCCCGGGAAGCAGCGGTGGCCACCTACCGGGCGATCGAGGAGGCGCGCATGGCGGCGCTTGCCGAATCCGGGGAACCCGCCGTGCGCACCACCTATTCCGACGGCGGCCAGCACGCGTTCTGGGCGGCCTACACGGCCCGGGGCGGGGCGGTGGGCGACATCAGCCGGCCGGAAGCTCTGGCCTATGCCGGCCAGGAGGTGGTGGTCGTGCCGGGCCATCGGGCACCGCGCCCGGTGCCGGAAAGCGTCTGGGCCGCCTGGGGCGGGCCGGATTCCGGGCTCGCGCTGCGGCAGATGGCGGGTTTCGTGCCGATCTACGAGCGGGCACCCGATCCGTTCGGGGTGCTGGCCTCCCGCCTTCCGGCCCGCTACGGCGACGGCCTGCCCTCCCTGCTCGCGGCGACTTTGAGCGAATCTCCCGGCCCGGGTGCCGGACGTCCGATTCTCGCAGGCTCGGGGGCGGGCCTGATCGCCTCCGCCGAGCGTCTTTAGGCATGCACCGGCCCCGGAAAGCGGCCCATCCGTGTGCGCGGCCGCACATCACGACGGCGTGCGGGCCCCCAATTCATTGTAAGGCAGGGGATGAGCGGTACTCCTGTCCCGTCGGCCTGCCGTATTCAGCGCTACCTTCCCGGAACGGCGACGGGGTTTCGATCGTAACGGATCGGGACCGACTGTCCGCAGATTCGTGATCGCCATGTCCAAGTGTTCCGAGCCGACCATCTGCGCGGCCGATCAGGGCCTCGTCCTCCGATTCTGGGGCGTGCGCGGCTCAACGCCGGTCAGCGGCCCGCAATACGCCGAATTCGGCGGCAGCACGCCCTGCATCGAGGTGCGGTGCGGCGAGCGGATGTTCGTGGTCGACGCCGGCTCGGGCATCTACAACCTCGGCCAGGGCCATCGCACCGATCTCCCGCGGGACGTCGATCTGCTGTTCACCCACCTGCATCTCGACCACACGGCGGGACTTCCGTTCTTCAAGCCGGCGGTCCTCGACTCCGACCGGGTGATCAACACCTATTGCGGAAATCTCGGCGGCGAATCGGCCGGTCCGACCCTCGATCGCCTGTTCGCGCCGCCGCTCTTCCCGGTTACCCTCGACAAGCTGTGCTGCACCTTCAACCATCACGGCTTCGAGGCCGGCCAGACCCTGACCTTCCCGGACGGCTCGCGGGTCGACACGATCCTGCTGAATCACCCGCAGGGCTCGGTGGGCTACCGGTTCGAGCATGGCGGCCGACGCCTGTGCCTGATCAGCGATATCGAGCACAGCGATCCCTGGCCCGACGCCGAGCTGGCCCGGTTCGTCGCAGGGGCCGACCTGATGGTCTATGACGGCATGTTCACCGACGGCGAATATCCGACCTGCCGTGGCTGGGGGCACTCGACCTGGCAGAAGGGCGTCGAGCTGGCGCGCACCGCCGGCGTCAAGGCCCTGGCGATCATCCACCTGCATCCGGCCCATTCCGACACGGCGCTCCGCGACATGGAGGCCGACCTCCAGGCGGAGATGCCCACCGCCTTCATCGCCCGCGAGAGCCAGAGCATCACGGTCGGCGCCCCCCGTTCGGTGAGCCGTCGGGCCGGCAACCGCCCGACGGTGGCGCGCGAGGTCCGCCGCCGGATCAAGGTCGCCTGACGCAGGCGATCAGATGGAGCGCCCGCTCCGGGGCCGGCTGAACCGGCGATAGGCGAACAGCACGAACAGTGCGACGCCGATGATCAGGATACTCCAGCCGTAGTTGCTGATCAGCTGTGCATCGATCGGGTGGCCGATCAGGCCCAGCGCGACGAGCAGGCCGAAGACGGCAATCACCGCCGAGATGAGCATCCCTAGAATCATCGCAGTCCCCGGCGCGCCCCGGCCGGCGCAGCCGCCCGGCGAATTCGTCCGTGGAAATGCATGGGGGCGGTGCCCGTTCCCGGTCGCGTCCGGCGCCGTCAGGCGCTAATCACGCCATCGCGCGCATGGGCGGCTCCCAAGGGGCCGAACTTAGGCTAAGTAGGCGCGCACGACGGCGCCCCGGCGCGCGCGAAGAGCCCGAGACCACGGCGATGACCGGCCCACAGAACACGCCTCAGGACAGCATGCCCGCATCCACCGCCCCCACGGGCCCGCTGCGCCCGCAATCCCAGCTCGTGACGATCTTCGGTGGCTCCGGCTTCCTGGGCCGCCACGTGGTGCGGGCGCTCGCCAAGCGCGGTTACCGGATCCGCGTCGCGGTGCGCCGGCCGGACCTGGCGCTGTTCCTGCAGCCGCTCGGCAAGGTCAACCAGATCGTGGCCGTCCAGGCCAACCTGCGTTACCCCGACTCGGTGGCCCGCGCGGCAGAGCGCTCGGACGTGGTGATCAACCTCGTCGGCATCCTGCAGGAGACCGGTTCGCAGAGCTTCGCGCGCCTGCAGGTCGACGGCGCTGCGGAGATCGCCCGCGCCGCCGCACGGCAGGGCGCCCGGATGATCCACGTCTCGGCGATCGGGGCGGATCCGGCCTCGCCCTCGCTCTACGCCCGCACCAAGGCCGAGGGCGAGGCCCGGGTCTTCGCCGCCTGCCCGGATGCCGTGGTGTTCCGGCCGTCGCTGGTCTTCGGGCCGGGCGACAGCTTCTTCAACCGCTTCGCCGGCCTCGCCCGGGCGCTGCCCGTGCTGCCCCTCGCGGGCGGCCAGTCGCGCTTCCAGCCGGTCTTCGTCGGCGATGTCGCCGAGGCGATCGCCCGGGCCGTCGATGGCGCCGTGCCGGGCGGCAAGGTCTACGAGCTCGGCGGTCCCGAAGTGGCCACCCTCGAGCACCTCGTGCGCTACATGCTGAAGACGATCCAGCGCAAGCGCGCCGTGGTCGACCTGCCGCTGCCGGTGGCCAAGCTGCAGGCCCGGCTCCTGGAGGTCGCCGATACCCTGACCTTCGGCCTGCTGCCCGACAGCCTGAAGCTCACCCGCGATCAGGTGATCCTGCTCCAGAACGACAACGTCGTATCCGAGGCCGCCAAGGCTGAGGGCCGGACCATCGAGGCAATCGGGATCACCCCGACCGCCGCCGAGGCGGTGGTACCGGGCTATCTCTGGCCGTTCCGCAAGGCCGGCCAGTTCGCCACCGACCGGGATGAGGAATACCTGGCGGAGGTACCCGACTCGATCGCATCGACGCCCATGGCCCCGGAATCCCAGCACCGGCCGCAGACCGCGTCCGGTCCGGCGATCGGCGCCGATGCCGGCAGCTCCCCGGGCAGCGCCCAAAGCCGCATGGGCACCCGCTGGGGCACCCGGACGATGAGCTGAAGGATCGGGGCTCCGCCCCGATACCCCGCCAAGGGGCCTCGGGCCCTTGGGGAACCCGTTTCCTTGCCGGTGCGCGGGTTTATATCGCTGTCTTCTTTTGAAGTGTGTGGAACGAGGAGCCGGCGCCTGACCATTCGGGACCACACGATGATCGCCAACCCGTGGAACGGATCGGCAGGCTTGGCGTGAAACGCATTCTCGTCACCGGCGCGGCGGGCTTCGTCGGCGGCCACGTCCTGCCGCTCCTGGCCGCGTCGGGCGCCCCCGTAGTCGGGATCGGCCGCGGTGCCCCCGGGACCCTGCCTGCGGATGTGGATTACGAGCGCATCGATCTCCTCGACGAAGCCGCGCTGACCGGACTCGTAGCGCGATTTCAGCCGACTGAGATCCTCCACTTGGCCGGTCTCGCCTCCGTGGGCGAGTCTGCCACCGGGCCGGGGCAGACCTGGCGGGTGAACGTCAACGGCCTGATGAACCTCGTGGCGGCCGTGGAGTCGGTGCCGGGCTGCACGCTGTTCTTCGTCAGCTCGGGCGAAGTCTACGGCGGCGCGTTCCTGGCGGGCCACGCCCTTTCCGAAGAGGCCGAGCCCCTGCCGCGCAACACCTACGCCCGCTCGAAATGGGTCGGCGAGCAGCTGCTGCGCGACCTGCTGCCCCGGATCGGCGTGAAGCTCGTGGTGCTGCGGCCGTTCAATCATATCGGCCCGGGCCAGGACGAGCGCTTCGTCGTCGCCTCCTTCGCCGGGCAGATCGCCCGGATCGAGGCCAACTGCGCGCCACCCCTCCTCGAAGTCGGCAATCTGTCCTCCTACCGCGACTTCCTCGACGTCGCCGACGTGGCGGGCGCCTATGTCGAGCTGATCGGCCGGGCGGAGTCCCTGCCGGACGGGAGCGTGTTCAACATCAGTTCCGGCGTGCCCCGCACGATTGCCAGCGTCCTCGACGGCCTGCGCATGCGCGCCCGGGTACCGTTCGAGATCCGCATCGCCCCCGAGCGGGTGCGCCCGAGCGAGATCCCGCTGGCCGCGGGCGATGCCACCCGCCTGCGCGAAGCCACCGGCTGGCAGCCCCGGGTCGCCTGGGACGACGCCCTCACCCGGGTGCTGGACGATGCCCGCACCCGGCTGGCGCCGGCCGAGGGCTGAGCGCGCCCTACCGGACCACCCCCTGCGCCACCAGCGCGTCCCGCACCTCCGCCGAAACCTCCAACCGCTCGGCCAGGATGTCCCGGCTCGAATCCCCGAGGCCCGGCGGCATGCGGCGGACGGGGAGGCGGCGCCCGTCCAGGCGGTAGGGCGGGGCGATCACGTGAGCGTTGCCGGCCCCCTCGACCACGAGCCCGGCCTCCCGGGCACGCTCGCAGGTCAACGCCTCGCGCAGGCCCATCACCTCGCCGCAGGGGATGCCCGCCGCGCGCAGGCGCGTGATCAGCGCCGCGCGCTCCCATTTGGCAAGCTCGGCCTCTAGGATCGGAATGAAGGCGGCGCGATTCTTCGAGCGGTCGAGGTTGGTGGAAAAGCGCGGGTCGGCACACAGGTCCGGCCGCTCCAGCACCTGCTCGCAGAAGCGGCGGTACTGGGCATTGTTGCCCACCGTGATCACCACCGGCCCGTCGCCGGCCTCGAACACCCCGTAGGGCACGATCGACGGGTGGGCGTTGCCGTAACGCGGGGGGTCGATACCCCGGGCCAAAGCCTCCAGGCCATAATAGGAGGTCAGCGCCACGCCGCAATCGAACAGGGCGAGATCGATGGTCCGGCCGCGCCCGGTGCGCTCGCGCTGGAACAGGGCTGCGAGCACGGCCTGGGCGGCGTATTGCCCGGTGAACAGGTCCACGGCCGCGACCCCGAACTTCAACGGCGGCCCGCCGGCCTCGCCGTTGAGCGCCATCACCCCGGATTCGCCCTGCACCACCAAGTCGTAGCCGGGCCTTCCGGCCTCCGAGCCGTCCGAGCTGTAGCCGGCAATCGAGCAGTAGATCAGCCCGGAATTCTCAGCGGAGAGCGCCGCGTAGCCCAGGCCGAGCTTCTCGGCACCGCCGGTCTTGAAGTTCTGGACCAGCACGTCGCTCTCGCGGGCCAGCGCCTTGACGATCGCCAGCCCCTCCGGCGTGGCGAGGTCGACCCCGATCGAGCGCTTGTTGCGGTTGACGCTATCGAAATACGAGGTGTTGCCGGGGCTGGTCGCCACGCCCCAGTCGCGCGTGTCGTCGCCGCGCTCCGGATGCTCGACCTTGATCACGTCGGCGCCGAGGTCGCCCAGCACCTGCGCGCACCACGGACCGGCCAGGACCCGGGACAGGTCGAGGACGCGGATCCCGGCGAGGGGAAGGTCCGATGACGGCTCAGATTCCATCGCAAAGATCCTCAGAGCGCGCGTCGCCTCGTGAAAAGTCCTGGTTCATCAGGGCTCTGCCCTGACAACCCGCCAAAGGGCACGCCCTTTGGAAACCCGATCCTATGGGCCTTCAAGCGCCCATCACGCCGTCGAGGCTGCGCACCGCCGCGACGAGCTTCGGCCGCACCACGTCCATCAGGAACCGGGCGTCGGTGATGACGGTCGGGCCGCCGCAATTGACCGACATCGGCGGCAGACCGCCGCCGGGATTGAAGCCCACGCCGATGGCGCAGACCGTCTCCTGCCACTCGCCGAAGGAGGTGCAGCAGCCGATCTCGCGATGCTCGGCCACCGCCCGGTCGAGGTCGGCGCGCAGGGCGGGCCAGGCCACCGGGTCGAGGGCCTTCAGGTCCTCGTAGATGCTCTCGCGCTCGCGCTCGGGGCAGACCGCCACGTAGGCGCGGCCCATGGCGCTGCGGGCGAGCGAGATCCGCGAGCCGGTATCGAGGTTCAGCGAGATCGCAGCCGGCCCGCGCTGGCAATCGACGTAGCGCATGCTGAGCCGGTCGCGCACGCCAAGCCCCACCGAGGCGTTGGCCGCCTCGGCCACCGCCCGCAGGGCCGGCCGGGCGATGCCGCGCACGTCGAGCCCGCCGAGCGCCGCGGCGCTGAGGGCGATGGTCGCCGTCCCGAGACGGTAGCGGCCGGTCTCGGCGGCGTGGTGCAGGTAGCCGAGCTTGGTCAGCGTGTAGGTCAGCCGCGACACGGTGGAGCGCGGCAGGCCACAGGCCGCCGCGAGGTCGTGGTTGGCGAGGCTGGTCCGGCCCGGGCCGAAACAGGCCAGCACCGCGAGGCCCCGGGCCAAAGCCGTGACGAAGTGGCGATCCTCCTTGGCGCCGTCCTCCTTGGCGCCGTCACCCGGCGCCGCATCGGGATCGGCCAGCAGGTCCTGATCCGCGGCCCTCATCGGCGCAGGAACGCCGCGAAGGCCGCCTGGGCCTCCGGGCCCCGGCGCAGCGCGTGGAACACCTCCGCCTCCTCGGCGAGGGTGCGGGCGCCGGTATCGTCCTGGCCCCGGCGCAGGGCCTGCTTGGTCGCCGCGATCGAGGCCGGGGGCAGGGCCGCCAGAGCGCTGGCCCGCCCGAGGGCGGTCTCCAGGGCCTTTCCCGCCCGGACCGCGGCGTTCACGAGGCCGGCCGCCACCGCCTCCGGGGCGCCGAAGGGCTCGCCCAGCATCAGCAGCTCCGCGGCCCGCTTGGTGCCGGCGACGAGCGGCAGGAGGTAGCTCGACGCACCTTCGGGACTGAGGCCGAGCGCCGTGAACGGCAGGCGGAAGCGGGCGCCGTCCCCGGCATAGGCGAGGTCGCAATGCAGCAGCAGCGTCGTGCCGATGCCGACGGCATGCCCTTCGACAGCCGCGACGACGGGCTTCGGGCAGCCGCGCAAGGCCTTCAGGAAGGTCAGGCCCGGACTGTCGCCGCCGGCCTCGACATCCTGGAAGTCCTTGAGATCGTTGCCGGCGGTGAAGCAGCCGCCCGCCCCGGTGAGCACCACGGCGCGCACGGTCGCGTCGGCGCCGGCCGCGTCGAAGGCGGCGGCGAGATCCGCATAGGTCGCCCGGTCGAGGGCGTTGCGCCGCTCCGGCCGGTCGATGGTGACCAGCCGGATCCCGGGCTCCGGATCGGCGATGCGGACGCTCAAGAGACGGCCTCACCGGCATAATCCGCGGAAACGCCCGCGAGCCCCGACCGGGCGGCGGCGTATTCCCGGGCGAGCCGGGCCACGAGGTCGGCGGTGGGTGGGGCGTCCGCGATGGTGCCGACCCCCTGGCCGGCGCCCCAGCCGTCCCGCCACGCCTTCACGCTGGCGCTGCCGAAATTCATCGCGGTCTTGTCGCGCACCGGCAGCGCCTCGGGATCGAGCCCGGCGGCACGGATGCTCGGCGTCAGGTAATTGCCTGGCACGCCTGTGAAATACGGGGTGTACAGGACGTCGGCGGCGGCGCTGCCGGCGATCATGTCCTTGTAGCCGGACGCGGCGTTCGCCTCCCGGGTCGCGATGAACCGGGTGCCCATATAGGCGAGGTCGGCGCCCATGGCCTGGGCGGCCAAGATCGCCGATCCGGTGGTGATCGCCCCCGACAGGATCAGGGGACCGTCGTAGAAGCGCCGGATCTCGCCGACCAGGGCGAAGGGGCTGAGGGTGCCGGCATGGCCCCCGGCGCCGGCGCAGACCAGGATCAGCCCGTCGACTCCGGCCTCCAGGGCCTTCTCGGCGTGGCGGACCGTGGTGACGTCGTGGAACACCACGCCGCCATAGGCGTGGACCGGGCGGATGACCGCGTCCGGGGCCCGCAGCGAGGTGATGATGATCGGCACCCGGTGCCGGACGCAGGCTTCGACATCCTGCGCCAGACGGTCGTTCGAGGCGTGGACGATCTGATTGACGGCGAAGGGCGCGATCTTTCGGGCCGGATCCTTCGCGCGCTCTTCAGCGAGCGTCCGCGTAATCGTCGCAAGCCATTCGTCGAGAAGCTCAGCGGGCCGCGCGTTGAGCGCCGGGAACGCGCCGACCACTCCGGCCAAGCATTGCGCGATCACGAGCTCCGGTCCCGAGACGAGGAACATCGGCGCACAGATCACAGGCAGGGCGAGCCGGCCGCGCAGGATTTCGGGGAGGCGATTTGGGGAGCGGCGTCCCGCCGGATTCCGCTCGGGGCCGTCGCTCATCGGAGGCTGCCGGATTGTTGGCCGATACCGCGCACAGCGATCCTCCCTGATGGGTCGGGCGGCCCGGCCGTTGGAACCCGCCGGGGCGGATCCGAGCCGGAATCGCGCCCGGGGCGAGTCTGAATGGCATGGCGCCCGGCACCGGTCAAACGGCCCCGCCGGGATGCGTCTGCGATGCGGAACGACGCGACGAAGCCGGTCTTTGAAACGGGCGTATCCTTGACGTCCCAACCCTCGCGGATCAACATCCCACCGAATTGCAAACGATAATTCTGCAGTGCAGAATAGGGAGAGCAACGCTTTGGTTCGTTACGAGGTCGATGGCGGCGTGGCCGTGCTCACGCTCGCCAACCCGCCGGTTAACGCGCTGGGCGCCGCGCTGCGGGGTGCCCTCGACGCCGCCCTGGCCCGGGCGGAGGCGGACGAATCGGTGCGCGCCGTCGTGCTGGCGGCCGAGGGCAAGGTGTTCGTCGGCGGGGCCGACATCTCGGAATTCGGCAAGCCGCCCCAGGCCCCGAGCCTGCCCGACGTGCTGGAGCGGCTTGATGCCGGGCGGAAGCCGGTGGTGGCGGCGATCGGCGGCGCGGCGCTGGGTGGTGGCCTGGAGCTGGCGATGGCCTGCCATGGCCGGATCGCGGGGCCCACGGCCAAGCTCGGCCTGCCGGAGATCAAGCTCGGGATCATCCCGGGGGCCGGGGGCACCCAGCGCCTGCCGCGGCTGATCGGGCCGGACGCCGCCTTCACGATGATGCTCACCGGCGAGCCGGTGACGGCCGAGACGGCCGCCAGGCTCGGGATCGTCGACGCCGTGGTGCTCGGCGACCTCGTGCCGGCGGCCCGCACCCGCGCCCTGGAACTCGCCGATTCCGGCGCCCTGCCGCGGGTGCGCGACCGGGCGGACCGGCTGACCCCGGAGGCCCGCCAGGCCTTCGAGGCCAAGGCCGCGGAGGCGGTGAAACGCGATCCTGAGGCGACCAACGTCCACGCCCTGGCCCGGGCGGTGCGTGCCAGCCTGGACCCCGACGCGTTCGACGCGGCGGTCGCCGTCGAGCGGGCCGAGTTCCACACGCTGGTGGAGGATCCACGCTCCAAGGCCCTGCGCTACGCCTTCTTCGCCGAGCGCGAGGCCGCCCGGGTGCCGGGCCTGTCGAAGGACACGCCCCGCCGTTCCATCCAGACGGCCGCGGTGATCGGCGCCGGCACGATGGGCGGTGGCATCGCCATGTGCTTCGCCAATGCCGGCATCCCGGCCACCGTGATCGAGACCGAGGCCGGCGCCCTGGAACGCGGCCTCAACCGGGTGAAGGGCCTCTATGCCGGCTCGGCCAAGCGCGGCTCGATCACCGAGGCCCAGCGCGACGAACGGATCGGCCGGATCACCGGGGCGATCGGCCTGGAGAACGCCGGAGAGGCCGACATCGTCATCGAGGCGGCCTTCGAGGACATGGCGGTCAAGCGCGAGATTTTTTCCAAGCTCGACGGCATCGCCAAGGAAGGCGCGATCCTGGCAAGCAACACCTCCTATCTCGATGTCGACGCCATCGCGGCGGTGACCGGCCGGCCGCAGGACGTGCTCGGCCTGCATTTCTTCAGCCCGGCCAACGTCATGCGCCTCGTCGAGGTGGTCCGCGCCGGCAAGACCGCGCCCGACGTGCTCGCCACCGCACTGGATCTGGCCAAGCGCCTCAACAAGCTGCCGGTGACCGTGGGCGTCTGCTTCGGCTTCGTCGGCAACCGCATCCTGGAGCGCCGCAGCCGCGCCGCCGAACGCCTGCTGCTCGAAGGCGCCCTGCCGCACGAAGTCGACGCCGCCGTGACCGGCTTCGGCTTCCGGATGGGCCCCTTCGCCATGAGCGACCTCGCCGGCCTCGATATCGGCTGGCGCTCCCGCAAGGATTTCGGCGGCCGGGCGCCGGTCGCCGACGCGCTGGCCGAGATGGGCCGGTTCGGCCAGAAGACCGGCCGCGGCTTTTTTGTGTATCCGGACGGCGCCCGGACCGGCACGCGCGATCCCGAGGTGGACGCGCTGATCGAGAAGACCGCCGCCGAGCACGGCATCGCGCGCCGCACGTTCAGCCCCGATGAGATCGTGGCGCGGCTGATGTACCCGATGGTCAACGAGGGCGCGCGGATCCTCGAGGAGGGGATCGCCGCCCGGCCCGGCGACATCGATACGATCTGGATCAACGGCTACAACTGGCCGGCCTGGCGCGGCGGCCCGATGCACTGGGCCGACACGGTCGGGCTCAAGCATGTCGCGGAGGCGCTGACGCGCTTCGCCCGGGAGACCGGCGACGACAGTCAGGAGCCAGCGCCGCTGCTGCGCAAGCTGGCGGAATCGGGCGGCACCTTCGCCGCCTGGAAGGCGACGGCCTAATGGCCCCTCGACCGATGAGGGCGCCGTCGCGGGGTCGTTCGTGCGCCGCCCCTTTCCCAGGCGCATGGAGCGTCAGCGGAATGCGACCCGGGACCCAGCACAAGACCACGCGAAGCGTCCTTACAAAGAGATCTGTGCCGCTCCGCGGCGCTCGTCTTGCTTGGTCCCGGATCACCTTCCACTGCGTTTCAGGCGTCGGGAAAGGAGCGCGGTTCATCCGCCCACGGCTGACAAGCTCATGGCGAAGAGCGGTTTTTGGATCACGCTTTGCGCAGCTTACCCGAGCAGAACCATCACATCGACCGACCGCAACGCCGTTTTGAATCCCCGGAGGAGCCCGGCATGACCGACGCGGTGATCGTCTCGACCGCCCGCACGCCGATCGGCAAGGCCCATCGCGGCGCGCTGAACCGCACAGGCGGCGCCGACCTCGCGGGCGAGGCGATCCGGGGCGCCCTGGACCGGGCCGGGCTCGAGCCGGAAGCCGTGGAAGAGGTAGTGCTCGGCTGCGGCTATCCGGAGAACGCCACCGGCGGCAACGTCGCCCGCCACGCCGCCCTGGTGGCGGGGATCCCGGTGGAGTCGGCCGGCGTCACGGTCTCGCGCTTCTGCGCCTCGGGGCTTGAGGCGATCGCCAGCGCGGCCCGGCGGATCATCCTCGACGGCGTGCCGGTTGCGGTGGCGGGCGGGGTCGAGTCGATCAGCCTGGTTCAGCCGAAGGTGCAGCGGGAGCTGACCCGCAACGTCTGGTTGGAGGCGCACCTGCCGGCGATCTACATGCCGATGATCGAGACCGCCGACATCGTCGCCGAGCGCTATCGGATTTCCCGGGAGGCGCAGGACGCCTTCGCGCTGGAGAGCCAGCGCCTCACCGCCGCCGCGCAGGCGCGGGGCCTGTTCGACGACGAGATCGTCCCGATGAGCGCCGTGATGGCGGTGACCGACAAGGCCACCGGCGCGACCCGGGAGGTCGAGACCCGGCTCGCCAAGGACGAGGGCAACCGGCCCGACACGACGCTCGAAGGCTTGGCGAAGCTCAAGCCCGTGCGCGGGGAGGGCGCCTTCATCACCGCCGGCAATGCCAGCCAGCTCTCGGACGGCGCCGCCGCCAGCGTGCTGATGTCGGCTACCGAGGCCGCCCGGAGAGGCCTGACGCCGCTGGGCACCTTCCGGGGCTTCGCCTCCGCTGGCTGCGGGCCGGACGAGATGGGCATCGGCCCGGTCTTCGCGGTGCCGCGCCTGCTGGAGCGGCAGGGGCTCACGGTCGCCGACATCGACCTCTGGGAGCTGAACGAGGCCTTTGCGTCCCAGTCGGTCTATTGCCGGGACAGGCTCGGGATCGATCCGGAGAAGGTCAACGTCAACGGCGGCGCCATCGCGGTCGGCCATCCGTTCGGCATGTCGGGGGCGCGGCTCGTGGGCCACGCCCTGCTGGAAGGCCGCCGCCGCGGGGCGCGCTACGCCGTGGTGACCATGTGCGTGGCCGGCGGCCAGGGCTGCGCCGGCCTGTTCGAGATCGGAGGCTGACGATGGATCTGCGCTTTACGCCGGACGAGATCGCGTTCCGCGACGAAGTCCGCAGCTTCTGCCGGACGGAGATCCCGGCTGACATACGAAAGAAGGTGTCGGAGGGGCGCAGCCTCGCCAAGGAGGACATCGTCGCCAGCCAGCGGATCCTCAACGCCAAGGGCTGGGCGGTGCCGCACTGGCCGCAGGAATGGGGCGGCCGGGATTGGACGCCGATCCAGCGCTACATCTACACCGAGGAGCTGTTCCAGGCGGCGGTGCCGCTGCCGCAGCAATTCAACTGCTACATGTTCGGCCCCGTGCTCGCGACCTTCGGCCGGCAGGACCAGAAGGAACGCTTCCTGCCGCGTGCGGCCAATCTCGACGATTGGTGGTGCCAGGGCTTCTCCGAGCCCGGCGCCGGCTCGGATCTGGCCTCCCTGAAGACCAAGGCCGTGCGCGACGGCGACCACTTCATCGTGGACGGCCAGAAGACCTGGACGACGCTGGGCCAGCACGCCGACTGGATTTTTTGTCTCGTGCGCACCGACTTCGAGGTGAAGAAGCAGCGGGGCATCTCCTTCCTGCTGATCGACATGAAGACCCCGGGCATCACCGTGCGGCCGATCCTCACCCTGGAGGGCCGCCACGAGGTCAACGAGGTGTTTTTCGACGCCGTGCGGGTGCCGGTCGAGAACCTCGTGGGCGAGGAGAACCGGGGCTGGGACTACGCAAAATTCCTGCTCGCCAACGAGCGCACCGGCATCGCCCGGATCGGCCTCACCAAGGAGCGGATCGCCCGGATCAAGCGCCTCGCCAAGGAGATGCCGGCGGGCTCCGGGACCATGTGGGACGATCGCGACTTTCGCGGCCGGGTGGCGGAGGTCGAGGTCGAATTGAAGGCCCTGGAGATCACCCAGATGCGGGTGGCGGCCAAGCAGGGCCGGGCGGATTCGGTGGAGCCCGACCCCGCCTCCTCGCTCCTCAAGATCCGCGGCTCGCAGCTCCAGCAGGCGGCGACCGAGTTGCTGGTCGCGCTCGCCGGCCCGTTCGCCCGGGCGGCGCCGGCCCGCGGGGCCGGAGCCAACAACCTGCCCGGCGGCTTCGACTGGGTCGATGCGGCGGCGCCGAGCTACTTCAACAACCGCAAGGTCTCGATCTACGGCGGCTCCAACGAGATCCAGCACAACGTCATCGCCAAGGGGATTTTGGGGCTGTGAGTCGGGGCGGGCCGCCAGCCGCCCCAGCCGATCCCACCCACCGCTTTGAGGCTATCGTATTCCCAGATCGGGGCTTCTCGGTCGCAAGTCTTTAAAACACAACGCATTTCCCCTCCCCCTTGTGGGGAGGGGTCAGGGTGGGGGTGGTGCAGAAGGCACCGTCACGCCCGGTCCTGCACCACCCCCACCTCCCACTCCTCCCCACAAGGGGGAGGAGAGCGCGTCGCGCCTCACATGAATCGATGTGGGAACATCGTGGCCCGCAGAGGGGAGGGGACGATCGAGGAGCCAGACATGGATTTCGACCTGAACGAGGACCAGTCGCTCCTGCGCGACAGCGTCGAGCGGCTGGCGGCGGACCTGTACCCGTCGCTGGAGGGCCGGCAGGCGCGGCTGACAGCGCCGCTGGGCTTCCCCGAGGCGGGCTGGGCGGCGTTCGCCGAGCTCGGCGTCACCGGCCTGCCCTTCTCGGAAGCCGAGGGCGGGCTCGCCGGCGGCCCGGTGGAGACCATGCTGGTCATGGAGGCGGTGGGGCGCAACCTCGTGGTCGAGCCGCTGTTCGCGAGCCTGGTGCTCGGCGCGACGGCGCTCCGGCTCGGCGGGAGCCCGGCGCAGAAAGAGACGCTCCTGCCCGGTGTCATCGACGGCAGCCTGCGGCTCACCCTGGCCCATACCGAGCGCCAATCGCGCTACGACTTGGAGGATGTCGCCACGGTGGCCCGGCGCTCCGGCGAAAAGTTCGTGCTGAGCGGGGCCAAGAGCGTCGTGCCCAATGCCGACGCGGCCGGGCTGATGGTGGTCTCGGCTCGGGTCTCCGGGGAGCGGCGCGACCCGCACGGGATCGGGCTGTTCCTGGTGCCGGCCGACGCCGCGGGGGTGGCGATCGAGGCCTACCCGACCCAGGATGGCGGCCGGGCCGCGGAGGTGTCGTTCTCGGAGGTCACGCTGCCGGCCGACGCGGCGCTGGGCGACCCCGAGGGGGGCCTGCCCCTGCTTGAGCGGATAATCGAGCACGGGATCGCGGCGCTGGCCGCCGAGGCGGTGGGCTCCATGGACGCGCTTCACAAGCTGACGGTGGAATATCTCAAGACCCGCACGCAGTTCGGGGTCAGCGTCGGCTCGTTCCAGGCGCTGCAGCACCGGGCCGTGGACATGCTGATCCAGCTGGAGCAGGCGCGCTCGATGGCGCTCTACGCCGCCATGATGGTGGAGGCGGAGGATTCCGGGGCGCGCGCGGCGGCGCTGGCGGCTGTGAAGGTGCAGATCAACAAGGCCTGCCGGTTCGTCGGCCAGGAGGCGGTGCAGCTCCACGGCGGCATCGGCATGACGCTCGAATATCTCGGCGCCCACCACTTCAAGCGGCTCGCCATGATCGAATACCAGCTCGGCGACACCGCCCACCACCTGCGCCGGATCACACAAGGGGAGAACGGCCTGCTGGCGGCGTGAGGGGCTTTTTTGGCCTTACCCCATCCCGCCCAACCCATCATCCTGTGGTGCGCGCGCAGCGAGCCTCGAAGGAGCCTTCCAGGGATCGTGCAGCTGGCTAGAGCCCTCCTTCGAGGATGGAGCGCGACAAGCCCCCTCTCCCGTGCGGGCTAGCGGATTCACAGATCGAGATTGCCCTGTCGCAAGCCTCTGAAACACCACGCATTTCCCCTCCCCCTTGCGGGGAGGGGTCAGGGGTGGGGGTGGTGCAGGATCGAACGGCACGGTGCCTTCTGCACCACCCCCACCTCCAACGCCTCCCCGCAAGGGGGAGGAGAGCGCGTCGCGCCTTCCACCAGCCGATGTGTGAACATCTCAGCCCGTGCGGGAGAGGGGACCCGCGCCTCGTCCTGGCGTTGCAAGCCCGTCTGTCAATCGAAAGACCAGAGCCTGTCAGAATGGGTTGGATGAAGGGAGCAAAAAATCAGTTGAACAGCGAACCCACGCCGCCCTGCACGCGGCCGAGGCCGGCGCGGGCGACGGCGTTGTTGGGTTCGATCACGGCGGCGCGCTGGTAGTTCTCGAGCGCCTCCTTGCGCTGGCCCGACTTCTCGTAGGCCAGGCCCCGATAGGCCCAGGAGGTGGCGTCCTTGTTGTTGACGTTGAGCGCCGCGTTGTAGTCCTCGATCGCCTTCGGGTACTGGTTGGTGGCGATCAGGCTCTGGCCGCGGGCCGCGTAGGGCGCGGACACGAACGGGTTGCGGTCGATGGCGGCGTCGAAATCGGCGATCGCCTGGGTGTCCTGACCCTGCTTCTGCCGCACCAGGCCACGGGCGTGGTAGGCCTCGGCCGATTCGGGCATCAGCCGGATCGCGACGTTGAGGTCGGCGAGCGCCTGGTCGAGATTGCCCTGGGCGCGCTCGACATTGGCGCGGCCGATATAGGCCGGGCCGTAATTCGGATCGATGCCGATCGCCTTGGTGAAGTCCTGCAGGGCGGCGGCGTCGCGGCCGACCTGGCGCTCGGCGAGCGCGCGGTTGTTGTAGGCCGAGCCCGAATTCGGGTCGATCTGGATCGCCTTGGTGAAGTCCGCGATGGCGTCGTTGAACTGGCCGGCCCGGGCATAGGCGGCGCCGCGGGTGTTGTAGGCGGCGGCGTCGTTCGGGTTGCGCTGGATCACCTCGGTCAGCGAGGCGATGTTGACGGTGGTGGCGCCCGTGGTGTCGGTCTCCACCACCGCGTATTGCCGCGGGCCGGCGGCGCTTCCGACGGTCTCGCAGCCCGCAAGCGCCGCGGCCGAGAGCGTGGCCGCGCCGATCAGCGCGATCTTGTGTGCCAGCCCGTTGCGTACGATCATCGCCCCACTCTCCCCGGGGCGCGACCCGCATCCCGCGTGCCCACCCCGCCCCCGAATCTTGTCTGTCGCCCGGCTTACGCCGCGCCCCCTCGTCTCCGGGGCACCGTCGCGCATCGCGGTGAATGCCGGCTTAAGGATACGCGGTCCCGCGACCGGTCACGCCGTGGTGGAAGCTTCGGGATGTGGCGAAGGTATGGCTCGCGGACGCGCGCAGGCCGTGTCGCGGCCTCCGGCGCGCGTGCGGCCGGTCCGGTGTGTTCCCGAAGCCGCAGAACCGGGCCCGGTCAGGCCTCCGGCACGCGCCCCAGCCGGGTGACGTGGCCCATCTTGCGGCCGGGCCGGGCCTCGCCCTTGCCGTAGAGGTGCAGGTGGGCGCCGGGCTCGGCCAGCAGGGCGGACCAGTCGTCCGCCTGGGCGCCGATCAGGTTGCGCATCTCCACCGGCAGCCCGCCGACCCGGGCCGAATCGCCGAGCGGCCAGCCGCACACCGCCCGGACATGCTGGGCGAATTGCGAGGTCGTCGCCCCCTCGATGGTCCAATGCCCGGAATTGTGGACCCGCGGCGCGATCTCGTTGACGACGAGGCGCTCGGCACCGTCCTCGCGCACCAGGAACATCTCGACGGCCAGCACGCCGACATAGTCCAGCGCATCGGCGATCCGCCGGGCGATGTCGAGGGCGGCGCGGGCGGTCTCGGGGGTGAGGCCGGGGGCCGGCACCCGGGTCAGGGCCAGGATGTGGTCGCGGTGCTCGTTCTCGCACAGGTCGAAGGCCGCGAAGCCGCCGTCGCGGCCGCGGGCGGCCACCACCGAGACCTCGCGCTCGAACGGCACGAAGCCCTCCAGGATCAGCGGCGCGCCGCCGAACTCGGCAAACAGCGCGTTGCGGTCGCCCTCGGCGCGCTCGCGCAGGATGCGCTGGCCCTTGCCGTCGTAGCCGAACCGGCGGGTCTTGAGCACCGCCGGCAAGCCGAGCGCCGCGATCGCCGGGTCGAGGTCGTCGGGCGTGTCCACCGCCTGGAACGGCGCGGTCGGGATGCCGAGCCGGTTGATGAATTCTTTTTCCGTCAGGCGGTCCTGGGTGGTGGCGAGCGCCTCGGCGTTCGGATGCAGGGCGGCGTGCCGGGCGAGGATGTCGGCGGTGGCGCGGGGGATGTTCTCGAACTCGTAGGTCACCGCGTCGACGCTCTGCGCGAAGGCGGCCAGCGCCTCGGCATCGTCGTAGGCCGCGCAGGTGGTGCGGGCGGCGACGTCGAAGGCCGGGCTGTCCCGGTCGGGCGCATAGACATGCACCTTCAGCCCGTAATTGGCCGCAGCGAGCGCGATCATGCGCCCGAGCTGGCCACCGCCGACGATGCCGAGGGTGGAGCCGGGCTTCAAAGCTGTGTCCGTCACGAAGGTGTGTCCGTCTCCGGCCGTTCGGCCACCGATGCGGTCTGGGCCGCGCGCCAGGCCTCCAGGCGTTCCGCCAGGCCCGCGTCGGCGAGCGCCAGCACCGCGGCGGCGAGCAGGGCCGCGTTGACCGCCCCGGCCCGGCCGATCGCCAGGGTCCCCACCGGGATGCCGGCCGGCATCTGGACGATCGAGAGCAGGCTGTCCTGGCCGGACAGGGCCTTGGATTCCACCGGCACGCCGAAGACCGGCAGGCGGGTCATCGCGGCGGCCATGCCGGGCAGGTGCGCGGCCCCGCCGGCGCCGGCGATCACGACCTTGAACCCGGCCGCGACCGCGCCTTTGGCGAAGGCCACGAGCCGGTCGGGGGTGCGGTGGGCCGAGACGATGCGCGCGTCGTACGGCACGCCGAGCGCGTCGAGCGTCTCTGCGGCGTGCCGCATGGTCGCCCAGTCGGACTGACTGCCCATGATGATCGCAACCGGAGGCGACGCCATCGTTGATCCCGGCAAAAGAGGCCGCTTACAGGCGGGGCGGGCCGGCGGCAAGGCGTCGCGCCGGAGCGTCCACCGGCATCGACGGATAGTCCCGAAAGATGGTTTCCGGCTTTCGGGACGATCCGCTTACGCGATGATGTCCGGGGTGAGCGCGTCCTCGATATGGTAGATCCGGTCGCGCAGGGTCAGCTTGCGCTTCTTCAGGCGCTGGATCTGGAGCTGGTCCCCGGCGACGCTGCGCTCCAGCGCCTCGATGGCACCGTCGAGCCCCCGGTGCTCCTCGCGCAGCCGATTCAGCTCGGCTTCGAGATCCGCCGGCTGCACGTTTTCGTTCGACTCGTCCGCCATCGTCACCCGCGGTATCGAAGACCGTTCCGTGTCGAAGAGCATGCGTTACACCCCGCCGCGGGACAAGCCGGCCCGGTAAGCATTCGTCAGGCTTGGCCGGAGAAAAGGCTTCGACAGGTGTGGCATCCTGTGCCAGTCTCCATGTGTCGGAACAATGACAGGAGATTCGACTCATGTCGCTGCAGACGCATTTGAGCCAACTCGCCCGGAAGCACGAAGCCCTCGAGCGTGAGATTCACGAGGCGATCCACAGGCCTTCTGCAAACGACCTCCACATTGCCGAATTGAAGCGACGGAAACTTCTCCTCAAGGACGAAATCAAACGGCTGCAGGCCGGCAACGATACGTTGCACTGAGCCGCGCCTGACTGTCCCTCCCGGACGTAAGTGCACGACGAGAACCGCCGCACCGGTCCGCCCGGTGCGGCGGTTTTTTCCGGGTGACGACCGTGCTCTCCCGACCCTGCCCCTCATCCTAAGGCGCCCGCGTCAGCGGGCCTCGAAGGAGTCCTCCAGAGGCCCCTGCGATCCCTGGAGCCCTCCTTCGAGGCCGCTGCGCGGCACCTTAGGATGAGGGGGGTTGGTGGGAGAGGCGGTTTCTTGGTCAGGCCGTGTCTCAAACGATCCGTCTGCTCACATCATCCTCACCGTCCGCTCGCGCGCAAGAAACCAGAATCGGCTAATCTCCCCGGGATGCCGCCGAAGAGCGGCCCCCGAGGACTCGCCGCGCCGATGACCACCGCCAGCCTGCCGGGCCGCTATCCCGAGATCTACGACGCGGCGCGCCGCGACCCGGAGGCGTTCTGGCTGGAGGCGGCCGGGGCGCTCGACTGGGCGCAGGAGCCGGCGCAGGCCTTCGCCCCCAAATCCGGCCCCTATGGCCGCTGGTTCCCGGATGGGACGCTCAACGCCTGCCACAACGCGGTGGACCGGCACGCCGAGGGGGCGCGGGCCGAGCAGGCGGCGATCCTGTACGATTCCCCCGTCACCGGGACGAAGCGCAGCAGCGGCTACCGGGAGTTGCGCGATTCGGTGACGGCGCTCGCCGCCGTGCTGGCCGAGCTCGGTGTCGGCAAGGGCGACCGGGTCGTGCTGTACATGCCGATGGTGCCCGAGGCCCTGTTCGGCATGCTGGCCTGCGCCCGGCTCGGGGCCGTGCACTCGGTGGTGTTCGGCGGCTTCGCGGCCAACGAGCTGGCGGTGCGGATCGAGGATGCCGCCCCGAAGGTGGTGCTGGCCGCCTCCTGCGGCCTCGAGCCGAACCGGGTGGTCGCCTACAAGCCGCTGCTGGACCTCGCGATCGCCACCTCCCGGCACAAGCCGGAGGCCTGCCTGATCCTGCAGCGGCCCCAATGCGCCGCGAGCCTGGTCGCCGGGCGCGACCACGACTGGGCGGAAACCGTCGCGGCCGCCGAGGCGGCGGGCAAGCAGGCCGCCTGCGTGGCCATGGCCGCCACCGACCCGCTCTACGTCCTCTACACCTCCGGCACGACCGGCAAGCCCAAGGGCGTGGTCCGGGATACCGGCGGCTACCTCGTGGCGCTGGCCTGGTCGATGCCCAACCTCTACGGCGTCCAGCCCGGCGAGACCTATTTCTGCGCCTCCGATATCGGCTGGGTGGTCGGCCATTCCTACATCGTCTACGCGCCGCTGCTGCACGGCTGCACCACGGTCCTGTACGAGGGCAAGCCGGTGGGCACGCCGGATGCCGGGGCGTTCTGGCGGGTGGTCGCCGAGCACGGCGTCGTCTGCCTGTTCACGGCGCCGACGGCCCTGCGCGCGATCAAGAAGGAGGATCCGTCCGGGTCGCTGATCGGCGACTACGACCTCTCGGTGTTCCGCAGCCTGTTCCTGGCCGGGGAGCGGGCGGACCCGGATTCGGTCGCCTGGGCCGAGCGGGTGCTCGGCCGGCCGGTGATCGACCATTGGTGGCAGACCGAGACCGGCTGGCCGATCGCCGGCAATCCGCTGGGCCTCGGCCTCCTGGCGGTCAAGCACGGCAGCACCTGCGTGCCGATGCCGGGCTACACGGTCGCGGTCCTGGACGAGGGCGGCAAGCCGGTTCCGCCCGGCACGATGGGCACCATCGCGATCCGCCTGCCCCTGCCGCCCGGCTGCCTGCCGACCCTCTGGGGCTCGGACGCGCGGATGCACTCGAGCTACCTCGCCACCTTCCCGGGCTATTACGACACCTCGGATGCCGGGGTGATCGACGCCGACGGCTACATCACCGTGCTGGGGCGGACCGACGACATCATCAACGTCGCGGGCCATCGCCTGTCCACCGGCGGCATGGAGGCGGTGCTGGCCGGCCATCCGGATGTCGCGGAATGCGCGGTGATCGGCATCCGGGACGCGCTCAAGGGCGAGGTGCCCTGCGGCTTCGTGGTACTCAAAGCCCGGGTCGACCGCGCCCCCGCGGACATCGAGCGCGAGCTCGTCGCCAAGGTCCGTGACGAGATCGGCCCGGTGGCGGCGTTCAAGCTCGCGCTGACCGTCCAGCGGCTGCCGAAAACCCGCTCCGGCAAGATCCTGCGCGCCACCATGAAGCGCATCGCCGACCACGAGCCCTGGACCATGCCGGCGACCATCGACGACGCCGCTGTGCTCGACGAGATCGACGCCAGCCTGAAGGGGCGGGGGATCGGCGCGGACTGAGCGCGGGGACTTAGGGGTTTCCAAAGGGCGCGAAGCCCTTTGGTAGGGTTCGGGGCGCACAGCCCCGATCTCGGGCGAAGCCCGACACCAGGGCTCTGCCCTGGACCCGCAAAAGGTCCCGGACCTTTTGAAACCACGCTGGTTTCGGGCCGCGCGGCAACCGCCTCTTGCACCACAGCATGCGCTTACCATCTCTAGACCATCCAACCGGATGGCCCAGGGAGGGCGAGGCGATGACAGACACCGTGCAGGAATTCCGGCCCAAGGTGCCGGACAGCGAGAAGATCACGATCAATCTCGGCTTCGTCGATCTCGGCCGGGTCGACCTGATGGTCCGCGACGGGTTCTACGCCAACCGGGCCGACTTCATCCGCACCGCGGTGCGCAACCAGCTGGACCGGCAGGAGGAGGCGGTGCGCCAATCCGTGGCCCGACGCCAGCTGCGCCTGGGCGTCTCGCACTATTCGCGCGCCGCCCTGGAAGCCGCCCGCGACGCCGGCGTGCCCCTGCACATCCAGGTCCTCGGCCTCGCCACCGTGGCGCTGGATGTCACCCCCGAACTGGCGCGCGCCGCCATCGCCTCCGTGGAAGTGCTGGGCGCGTTCCAGGCGAGCCCCGCCGTCAAGGCCGCCCTGGCCGACCGGATCGCCTGACCCCATCCGACCATCCCTACCGCACAGTCGGGCCAAGCAGCCGGCCGTGTCCGTCCCCACCCGCAAGGAACGGCCCGATGAAACACTTTCCCAAGATGGATTTTCTGAACTTCGACATGTCGAAGATGAAGCTCGGCGGCTTCGGCGCCTCCGGCTCGGCCGAGGCCGAGGGCAAGCGCGCCGCCCGGGCGGCCCGGATGACCGCCGCCCTGGGGCGGTTCCAGCGCCGGCAGGCCGACGCCTTCGCCCGCTGGGCCGAGGCACGCGACCG
Organism: Methylobacterium sp. GXS13; assembly: GCF_001455965.1. GTDB lineage: Bacteria > Pseudomonadota > Alphaproteobacteria > Rhizobiales > Beijerinckiaceae > Methylobacterium. The sequence goes on along the minus strand of NZ_LKKO01000002.1, from coordinate 61,390 downwards.
CCCGGCCGAGGCCGCCGGATCCACCACCATCGACATGGAGGCGCCGACATCCCCGGACGGCGCCTGGACCGCGCCCAGCCCGGCTGCCGCCCCGGAACAGGCCGCCCCCGGCGGGGCCGACATCGCTGCGGCGGTGGTGCGCACCGTGCGCGACAGCCTCGCCCAAGGCGGCATTCCAATCGGCGGCATTCCCATCGGCGGCTTCGCGGAGGGGTTCGCCGGCGGCTCCGTTCAGCCGGGCAAGGCCGCCGCCACCGTGCCGGAGGGCGCCCGGTTCGAGGACCGGGTCTTCACCGCCGCCGCGGGCAGCCGCCGCTACAAGGTGTTCGTGCCGAGCGGCTACACCGGCCAGGCCCTGCCGGTGCTCCTGATGCTGCACGGCTGCACCCAGAACCCGGACGACTTCGCCGCTGGCACGCAGATGAACCGCCTCGCTGAGGAGCAGACCTTCCTGGTCGCCTATCCGGAGCAGCCCCAGTCGGCGAACATGCAGCGCTGCTGGAACTGGTACGCCGCCGGCGACCAGGCCCGCGACGGCGGCGAGCCGGCTCTGCTCGCCGGGATCGCCCGGGCGGTGGTCGCGGAATTCTCCGCCGATCCGGACCGGGTCTACGCCGCCGGGCTCTCGGCCGGGGGCGCCGCCGCGGCGATCCTGGCGGCGACCTATCCGGACCTGTTCGCGGCGGTGGGCGTCCATTCCGGCCTGGCCTGCGGCTCGGCCCGGGACGTCGCCTCGGCCTTCGCCGCCATGAAGGGGCAGGGGGGCGCACCGGGGCGCAACCGGCAGGCGGTCCCGACCATCGTGTTTCACGGCGACGTCGACCGCACCGTCCACCCGGCCAACGGCGATCAGGTGGTCGCCCAGGCCATGGCGGTCACCGGCCTCGCCGAGACGGTCGAGCGGGGCACGAGCCCGGGGGGCGTCGCCTATACCCGCACCGTCCGCAGCGACGGCACCGGCCAGGCGCGGCTGGAATATTGGGTCCTGCACGGGGCCGGGCATGCCTGGTCGGGCGGCAGCCCGGACGGGTCGTTCACCGAGCCCCGCGGCCCGGATGCGAGCCGCGCGATGGTCCGGTTCTTCCTGGGGCATGCGCGGGGCGCCGCCGCCCGCCCCTGAGTGACCGAACGGAGCCGGGGCAGGGCGGCGAGGCGCGGCCTCACTCGACGTCGGCGCCGTCCGAATCCTCGTCGGGCACATCGGCCGCCGGGGCCGGCTGCGACAGGCCCGGCGCGTAGGCGTCCGGCATGGCGCCGGTCGACACCGAAGCCGGCAGGCGCTGCGGGCCCGACTCGGTCGGCATCAGCGTCGCGCTCGCGGCGACCAGGCCCGCCATGGCCCGCAGATCCTCGGACTGGCGCGGATCGCGCGAGATCAGGGCCGCGTCCCGCTGGAGGCGCAGGTTGCAGGCCTGGGACGGCAGGCCGCCGTTCGGCGTGCAGGCATCGTGGCGGGCGCAGGCCGCGTCGAGGGCATCGATCGGCGGCAGCGGGGCGTTGTTGCCCGGGCCGCAGTAATTGCCGTGGATCAGGATCTTCGGACCGCCGAACGCGGCCGGCTGGGCATCGGCCGGGACGGCAAGGAACGCCGCCAGGGCGAACGGGGCCGCGGCCAGGGCGGCGATGCGGGTGGAACGGTTCGGGAGCAACATGGAGAGGACCTCGCGCGATCTCGCCCCCTCAGGCGGTTCGCATCGCCGGCTTCAGGCCGTCGTCCTGCCAAAAGTTAACGAATGGGCGGTCGGTTCCCGCCGGGTCTTGCGCCGCCTGCATGGCGCGTGAGCGTCCGCACAGGCTGGCGCTGGCCCCGGCCGCGCCCTTGCGCCACATAGGTCCGGCCCGTAACGGAGCCGCCCCATGACCGCCCGTCTGTTCGAACCGCTCACCCTGGATGCCCTCACCCTTGAGAACCGCATCCTGATCGCGCCGATGTGCCAGTATTCGGCCCGGGACGGCGAGGCTACCGACTGGCACATGATCCATCTCGGCCAGCTCGCCCAATCGGGCGCCGGCCTGCTGACCCTGGAGGCCACCGCGGTCTCGCCGGAGGCGCGGATCACAGCCTGGGATCTCGGCCTGTACTCGGACGGAAGCGAGCGGGCGCTCGGCCGGGTGCTGGAGGCGGTGCGCGAATACGCCCCGGTCCCGGTCTGCATCCAGATCGCCCATGCCGGCCGCAAGGCGTCGAGCGACGCGCCCTGGGCCGGCGGCCAGCAGATCCCGCCCGAGCATCCCTATGGCTGGCGCACGGAGGCGCCCTCCGCGGTCCCGCACGGCGAGACCGAGGTGCCCCCCCACGCCCTCGACGCCGCCGACCTGAAGCGCGTCCGCGACCAGTTCGTCGCCACGGCCAAGCGCGCCGTGCGCCTCGGGATCGAGGCCGTGGAGCTGCACGGTGCCCACGGCTACCTGCTGCACCAGTTCCTGTCGCCGATCGCCAACAAGCGCACCGACCAGTATGGCGGCAGCCTCGAGAACCGGATGCGCTTTCCCCTCGAAGTCTACGACGCCGTGCGCGCGGTCGTGCCGGCGGGCAGCCCGGTCTGGCTGCGGGTCTCCGCCACCGACTGGGTCGAGGACGGCTGGGATCTCGACGAGACCGTGGCCCTGGGCCAGGCGCTCAAGCGGGCCGGCTCGCCCGCGCTCCACGTCTCCACCGGCGGCGTCTCGCCCAAGCAGGCGATCAAGCTCGGGCCGGGCTACCAGGTGCCCTATGCCGAGCGGATCAAGGCCGAGACCGGGCTCACCACCATCGCAGTCGGCCTGATCACCGAGGCGCAGCAGGCCGAGGCGATCCTGGCCGAGGGCAAGGCCGACGCGATCTCGCTCGCCCGGGCCATGCTGTACGATCCCCGCTGGCCCTGGCACGCGGCGGCCGAGCTCGGCGCCCAGGTCCGGGCGCCCAAGCAGTACTGGCGCTCGCAGCCGCGGGAGTACAAGGACCTGTTCAAGGACACGGCGTTCGGGCAGCGCTAGAGCGCCTTCTGGTCGCGCTCGGCCCCCAAGCCGAGCGCGACCCGATCAGGGCGTCGCGGACTCGCCTTCGAGGATCGCGACGCCCCAAGCCGGCAGGTCGATCGGCTTGCCGCGCGTGACCGCCCGACCACTGAGGAGCTCGGTGCCGCTCACCATCGCGGGCGTGGCCTGGGCCGTTGCGGAGTAGTTCAGCACGTAGCGGACCGGATGCCCGTTCGTCAGCGTGCCCCCGCGCACGATGATCGGCCAGTGCACCGCGGGGACCTCGATCCCAGCACGCTTGGCCGCATCCGCCAGGATCTTCTCCGCCAGGGCATCGGTCGGCATGAAGCCGACATAGCTCACCTCGCCCGAGCCCCAGCTGTTGCGCGTCACCGCGGCGGCGGCGGGCCAGGACGGGCTCTGGTAGCGCGCCACCACCGTCGCGGTGGTCGGGCTCAACATCTCCATCCACCAGCGGGCCTTGTTGTCGGCCGCGCCGACGCCGAACGGGTCGCCCGCGAGGGATACGCCCTCGGGGACCGTGAACAGCTGATAGGTCACCCCCGCCGCCTGCGCGATCCCGCCCGGCTGCGCCGCGAAGCGCACCTTCGTGTTCTCGTCGGAGAAGCCGCTTTTGAACGTGTAGAGCAGGTGGGTGCCGGCCTTGGCGCAGTCATTGAGCTTGGCGATCTCCGCGTCGCTCGCCGCGTAGAGCGCCGGCACCACGATCAGCTTGTATTGATCGAGCGGCACCGTGGAGGACGGAGAGATCAGATCCACCTCGATGTTCTGCCGGTAGAGCGCATCGTAGAATCCGCGCACCACCTCGTTGTAGGTCACCGGCGTCCGATCGGCATTGCCCTTGAAGTCGTGCGTGTTGATCTTGAACGAATCGAAGGCACTCAACGCGGCGTTGCTGACGTAGAGGGCGACGCGGTTCGTCTTCTTCATGCCAGCGAGCTTCGGCCCGAGCCGCTTGAGGTCGGCGCCGATCGTCTTCGCCTCGTCGTAGACCGGGTTGGGCTTGTAGTCCTGCGTGAGCAATCCGCGCCAGTAGGTCTCGAACGCGTTCGTGGTCGTGGCCCAATGCCAGTATTCGACCATCTTCGCACCCGAGGCGAGGTGGCTGAAGGCCTGCAGGCGCAGCTGTCCGGGGAAGGGCGTCCATTCCGGGAACCCCTGCGCCTGCGTCTCGATCACCAGGTAATTCGCGCCGCCGCGCATCGAGCGGGCCACGTCGCCGCCGAAGGCGATCTCGGTCCCGGTCAGCTTCTCCTGGCTGGGATGGTAGATGTCGATGCCGGCCACATCGAGCGCCTTGGCGGCCTCCCAATGGTTCACGTCGGGCTGGATGCCGTAGGAATAGCCGCGCCAGTCGAGGTCGAAGTTCTGGGTGACGAACTGGCCGGGGCGGGCGTGCCGACGGACCAGATCCGCCTGCCACGCGAGGAAGTCGGTCACGAGCCCCCGCTGGAAGGCCTGGAAGGCGTTCGTCATACTGGCGTTGATCGACGCGTTGGCCGACGGGAAATCGTCCCAGCTGTTGATCCGGTTGCTCCAATAGTCGAGCCCCCAAGCCTTGTTGAGATCGTCAAGGCTCGACCATTTCTTCTTCATGGCCGCAACGAAGGCTGCCTGGACGTTGGGTCCGCTGGTTCCGAACGATTTGGTCTCGTTGTCGACCTGATACCCGATGACCGCGGGATCGTCCTTCACGTGGTCGACCAGGGCGACGATGACGCGCTCGGCGGCCGCGCGATAATGGGGATTGGTGATGTCCATATTCTGCCGCGGACCGTAGGCGCCCGGCTGCAGCAGGATGTCGGGGTGCTGGCGCGCCAACCACGTCGGCACGGCATAGGTCGGCGTGCCGATGATGACCTTGATGCCCTCACGGTTCATCGCCGCGAGGGTCCGGTCGATATGGTCGAACGCGAAGACGTTTGGCTGAGGCTCCAGCGTGCCCCAAGTGGATTCGGCGATACGGACGACGGTGATGCCCGCCGCCTTCATCATCCGGGCGTCCTCGTCGACCCGATCGACCGGCGTATACTCGTCGTAATAGGCCGCGCCGTACAGGATCGTCTGCGGGACTTGCGCCCCCGCCGAGCTCGTCGCGATCGCCATCGCTACGACGCTACCGAAAAGCCGCAACCGACCCATGATTCCCCCCTTTATTTTGTCTGAGTATATTGGGGGCGGGTCGCGTGTCCAAGCGCGAACGGTGGTTCCGGACAGCCGGGCCTTCGACCTTACGGCCTCGGATCGGACGTCGATCGGTGGCGAGCCGTTCAGGGCCGCGCGGTCATTCCGCGTCGCGATTCAGGATCAGATACGCCGTCGCGCGGGATGCCGAGCGCGCCTTCAGCGCGCCATCGCCCCGACCAGGGGCCCCAGCGGCCGGCTGATGTCCGAGCGGCTGAGATTCGGCGCGTAGAGGCTCGAGACCGTCCCGTCGAGGAACAGGGCGTTGCGGCAGCCGAGGTCGTCCCGGAACAGGCGGGCGAAGGCGCCGAAGGTCACCGGGCGCTCGGAGATGGCGAACACCGCCACGCGCCCGTCCTCCTGCACCCCGACGCCGTTGCGGATCTTCTGGCTCGGACCGTCGGCGGAAATCTTGGGGTGGATCTGCCCATCGATCACCAGCATCGGGCCCGATTGCGTGGCGAAGTCCGGCCGGATCTTCGCCCGCAGGTAATGGCCGGTGTCGAGCACCCCGGCCTTGTCGCCCTTCACCCAGAAGATCCCGTTGGGCTTGAGATGGAAATTGCCCGGGCCGTCCGCGGTGGAGACGCGCTTCATCTCGCGCCCGTCCTCGACATAGAGGCCCACCGGCGCCTGATCCTTGTCGTACATGCCGGCATTCATCGCGAAGCCGAGGCGCCCGCCCTGCTTCTCGGCCAGGGTTCCCAGCGCGCCGTAGGGGCGACCGTCCTCCTGGAGCCAGAACAGTCGCAGCCGCTGGCGCCGCAGATCGATGGTGCAGACCGTGAAGCTTTCGCCCTGCGCCTGGACGGCGCGGCACAGATCCGGCGCGGCCGGCGCCGCCAGGGCGCCCCGGGCGAGGACGGTGAGCGCCAGCAGCGCGATCAACAGAGCGTGAACCGGGCGCGTCGTCATCGGTGGTTCCGTGATGCCCCAGGCGGAGCCGAGGGCGGGCGCAGCGCCTCTCGCCCCTGAAAACGGCGATTTTGGTGTCCGGAACCGCACCATCGGCCCGCGAGATGGCGCCGGGCTTGTGCCCCGGGCCAGCGGCGGCGCGCCGCGGGCGGCAGCTGAACTGTTTTCCATATTCGGGCGTTTCTGGCTCACGAGGGCGGTTTTGATCGACGGAGATACATGATGAAGGGTGCAATGCTTGGCTCGGCCATGCTGGCCGCGGGTGCCCTGGTCCTGATGCCGGCCGGCGCGGATGCGCGCGGCTTCGGCGGTGGCGGATTCCATGGCGGTGGCTTCGGTGGCGGGTTCCACGGTGGCGGCTTCGGCCATGGCTTCGGCGGCGGCGGATTCCGGGGTGGTGGGTTCGGCGGCTTCCGCGGCGCCGGCTTCGGCGGGTACCGCGGCGGCTATGGCGGGTTCCGAGGCGGCTACGGCCGGGGCTTCTACGGCCGCGGTTACGGCTATCGCGGTGGCTATGGCTACGGTCTCGGCGGCCTGGGTCTTGGCGTCGGGCTCGGCTTGGCGGCCGGCGGCCTCTATGGCGGCTACGGCGGTGGCTACGGCTATCCGGGCTACGGTTACGGCTACGGCGGCGGCTACGCCCCGGTCGGCTATGGCGGCGGCTACGGCTACGCTGGCGATTACGGGTACGGCGGCGGCTGCTACACGGTCCCGCGGACCCGCTGGACGCCCTACGGCTACCGCCGGGTGCTGGTCGAGCGCTGCTACTGAGCGGCATCGACCGAACCCGAATCCTTGGGCACGATCGTTGGGAAAGGCCGCCTCCGGGCGGCCTTTCCCTTGCGTGGCACCACCCGACGGTTGCAAAGCTCGGCCATTGGCGCCGATACTGCTTTCCCGTTGTGGGAGAGTGTGATGCGTACGAAAGCCGGGGCGGGGAATACGGGCGTGGAGGCGGTGGAAATCCGCGATGCCAGCCTGATGGCCTTCTACCGTTCCATGAACGCGACGGAGCGGCACACCTTCTGGGCCTGCGCCGCCGGGTGGTGCCTCGACGGCATGGACTTCATGATCTACCCGCTGGTGATCGGGACGATCATGGCCCTGTGGCACGTCGATTCCGGCACCGCCGGCCTCGCTGCGACGGTGACCCTGCTGGCCTCGGCGCTCGGCGGCTGGCTCGCCGGCTTCGTCGCCGATCGGATCGGCCGGGTGCTCACCCTCCAGATCACCATCCTGTGGTTCTCGGTCTTCTCGCTGCTCTGCGCCTTCGTGCAGAATTTCGAGCAGTTGCTCATCGCCCGGGCGATCCTGGGGCTCGGCTTCGGCGGTGAGTGGGCGGCCGGCGCGGTGCTGATCGGCGAGACCATCCGGGCCGAGTATCGCGGCCGCGCCGTCGGCTCGGTCCAGTCCGGCTGGGCGATCGGCTGGGGCATGGCGGTGCTCGCCCAGGCGGTGACCTTCTCGCTGCTGCCGCCTGAGATCGCGTGGCGCTGGATGTTCGCGATCGGCGCCCTTCCGGCCCTGTTGATCTTCTACCTGCGCCGCTACGTGCAGGAGCCGCAGGTGGCCGCCGAGACCCGCGCCCGGGCCATCGCCACCGGCGACCGGCCGAAGATCTGGGAGATCTTTTCCGGGCCGATCCTGAAGACCACTCTGCTCGCCTCGCTGGCGGCGGCGGGCTGCCAGGGCGGCTATTACGCGATCACCACCTGGGTGCCGCGCTTTCTCACCACCGAGCGCGGCCTGTCGGTGGTGTCCTCCACGGGCTACCTCGCCGCGCTGATCATCGGCTCGTTCGCCGGCTACCTGGTCGGCGCCTGGCTCGCAGACCGGCTCGGGCGGCGGCCGCTCTTCCTGATCTTCTCGCTCGGCGCCATCGCGGTGATCGTCGCCTACACCCAGATCCCGCTGTCCAACAGCGTGCTCTGGGTGCTGGGCTTCCCGCTCGGGTTCTTCGCCTCCGGCTACTTCTCCGGGATGGGCGCATTCCTGACCGAACTCTACCCGACCCGCCTGCGCGGCTCGGGGCAGGGATTCTGCTACAATTTCGGCCGGGGCGTCGGCGCCCTGTTCCCGGCGCTGGTCGGTTATCTCGCCGAGCGTGCCGGCCTCGCCTCCGCCATCGCGATCTTCGCGGCCATCGCCTACGGGATCTTCTTCCTGGCGGCTTTCGCGCTGCCCGAGACCCGCGGCCGGGTCCTGCACGCGGATACCTGAGCATGGCCGAGATTCGCGACTGCCCCGCCCCGGATCCGCATCCTGGCGGCCCGACCCGCTACCAGGTGCCCGCCGGCGCGGTCGACACCCATGCCCACGTGATCGGCCTGCCACCGGCCTACCCGCTGGTGGCCGATCGCAGCTACACGCCCCCGGCCGCCCCGGCGGACCGCTACCTCGCGATGCTCGACGCCACCGGCATGGCCAACGGCGTGCTGGTCCAGGTCAGCGTCCACGGCACCGACAACCGCCTGATGGTGGAGACGCTCCGGGCCAACCGGCAGCGCCTGCGCGGCATCGCGGTGATCCCGCTCGGCCTCCCCGATGCGGAGCTCGCGGCCCTCAAGGAGGCCGGGGTGGTGGGCCTGCGCCTCAACGTGCTGTTCGGCGGCGGGGTCGGGCTCGACGCGGTGGAGCGCTACGGCGCGCTCGCCCGGGAGATGGGCTGGCACCTCCAGTTCCTGCTCGACGCCCGGGACCTGCCGCCGATCGCCGGCCGCCTGTCGCGGCTGCCGGTGCCCCTGGTCTTCGACCATATGGGCCACATGCCGGCCTCGGCGGGGGTGGAGCATCCGGGCTTCCAGGCCCTGCTCGGCCTCGTGCGCGACGGCAACTGGGTCAAGCTCTCCGGCGCCTTCCGGGATTCGGTGGCCGGGCCGCCCTATTCCGACACGATCCCCTTCGCCCGCGCCCTCAACGACGCCGCCCCGGAGCGCTGCGTCTGGGGCTCGGACTGGCCGCACGTGGCCGCATGGGACGGGCCGCCGCGCCTTCCCGACCTCCTCGACCTGATGGCGGACTGGGTGCCGGACGAGGACCGGCGCCGCCGGCTCTTCGTGGACAACCCGCGCCGCCTCTACGGCTTCGCGTAGGGGCCTTTAGACCCGCAGGTCGACCCGCTGGCCCTGGCCGGGAGGGGCCGGGGGACCGGAGGCCCCCTTGGTCGCGCTCTCCGCCACGAGCCCGGCGACAGCCTTCTCGGAGGCGATCTGCTGGCGCGCCGCCGCGATGCCGATCGACTGGTTCTGGGACGTCGCCAGCAGATGCGTGGCGGTGGCGGCAAGAGTCGTCATGGCGTACGTTTAGCAGCCCGCGCCTGAACCCGGCGTTAGCCGGATCCGTCGCCTTTGAGCGAATGCACGCCCAGACCGGGTTCCCAAAGGGCTCAGCCCTTTGGCGGGGTTCGGGGGCAGAGCCCCTGAAAGCCGCGCTGCGTCAGAAACTCGGCGGCGTGCAGGCGCTGACCAGCTCGCACGGGTTGGGGCCGACGCAGCGGAAGCGGTGCGGGCGGCGGCTGTCGAAGCTGTAGGCGTCGCCGGGGCCGAGGATGCGCCGCTCCTCGCCGACCGTGACCTCCAGGCGCCCGGACAGCACGATGCCGCCCTCCTCGCCCTCGTGGGAGAGGGGCACCCGGCCGGTATCGGCCCCGGGCTCGTAGCGCTCCTTCAGGATCTGCAGCTTGCGCCCGAACAGGCTGTCGCCGACCTGCAGGAACGAGATCGCCCCCTTGGCCGCCTTGCGGCCGATCTCGGTCAGCTCGTTGGCGGCGAAGAACGCCTTGCGCTCCGGCTCCGGTTCGAGGGCGAAGAATTCGGCCATGCCGATCGGCACCCCGTCGAGGATGCGCTTCAAGGCACCCACCGAGGGATTCACCCGGTTGGCCTCGATCAGCGAGATCGCCGAGTTCGTCACCCCGGCGCGCTTGGCCAGCGCTCGCTGCGACAGGCCGTGGCGGGCCCGCACGAAGCGCAGGCGCTCGCCGACATCGATGCTCATCCGTCCGGGCCCCGTTTCAGGTGTTGAGGATCCCGCAACGGTGGCGCCCGCGGCCCCGATTCTGCAAGGGCTTGGCGGCGATCAGAAAAGGACTTGTTGCCCGATCCGCCAGGGTGTCCCCTGGACCGATCGCCGCCCCGGAGAGCCGCCCGATGACCGACCACCCGCTGCGCAACACGCCGTCCCTCGACGCCTTCTGGATGCCGTTCACCGCCAACCGCCAGTTCAAGGCGGCCCCGCGGATGCTCGTGGCCGCGCAGGGCATGCACTACACGGCCGATGACGGCCGCACGGTGCTGGACGGCACGGCCGGGCTCTGGTGCGTCAATGCCGGGCACGGGCGCCGGGGGATCGCGGCGGCGGTGGAGCGCCAGCTCGCCACGCTCGATTTCGCCCCGACCTTCCAGATGGGCCACCCGATCGCCTTCGAGTTCGCCGAGCGTCTCGCCGAGATCGCCCCGGGCGGCCCCGACAACCGCCTCGACCGGGTGTTCTTCACCAATTCCGGCTCCGAATCGGTCGACACCGCCCTCAAGATCGCGCTCGCCTACCAGCGGGCGATCGGGCAGGGGACCCGGACCCGGCTGATCGGCCGGGAGCGCGGCTATCACGGGGTCGGCTTCGGCGGCCTGTCGGTGGGCGGCATCGTGTCGAACCGCCGGGTCTTCCCGCAGCTCAACGGCACCGACCACCTGCGCCACACCCACGACCCCGCCCGCAACGCCTTCGTGAAGGGCCAGCCCGAGCACGGGGTGGAGCTGGCCGAGGATCTCGAGCGGCTGGTGGCGCTCCACGGGGCCGAGACCATCGCGGCCTGCATCGTCGAGCCGGTGGCGGGCTCCACCGGCGTGCTGATCCCGCCGAAGGGCTATCTCGAGCGCCTGCGCGACATCTGCACCAAGCACGGCATCCTGCTGATCTTCGACGAGGTTATTTCGGGATTTGGCCGCCTCGGCAGCCCGTTCGCGACCGATTACTTTGGCGTGGTGCCCGACCTCGTCACCAGCGCCAAGGGCCTGACCAACGGCACGGTGCCGATGGGCGCGGTGTTCGCGAGCCGCCCGGTGCACGACGCGCTGATGAACGGCCCGGACGGGATCGAGCTGTTCCACGGCTACACCTATTCCGGCCATCCGGTGGCCTGCGCGGCCGGCCTCGCCACGCTGGACATCTACCGGGAGGAGGGGCTGCTCACCCGCGCCGCCGATCTCGCCGAGGACTGGGCCGCGGCGATGCACGACCTGCGCGGGCGCAAGAACGTCATCGACATCCGCACCATCGGGCTGATCGCCGGCATCGAGCTGGCGCCCCGGCCCGACGCCCCCGGCAAGCGCGCCTACGAGCTGTTCGTCGATTGCTTCGCGCGCGGCCTGCTCACCCGGGTCACCGGCGACATCATCGCCCTGTCGCCGCCGCTGATCCTGGAGCGCGGCCAGATCGGCGAGATCGTCGAGGTCCTGGGCGCGGCGATCGACCGGGTGGCGTGAGGGGCGGGGGCAGTCGACAGATCGGGTTCGAGGCTTTCGGCGGGATCCCCTCGCCCCGCTTGTGGGGCTTGGGGATTCACACATCGTTCCGGTCGCAAGCGTTTGAAGCACCGCGCTTTTCCCCTCCCCCTTGCGGGGAGGGGTCAGGGGTGGGGGTGGTGCAGGATCGAACGTGACGGTGCCTTCTGCACCACCCCCACCTCCAACGCCTCCCCGCAAGGGGGAGGAGAGCGCATCGCGCCTTTCATCCGCCGATGCGTGAACATCGTAGCCCTGCGTGCGGGGAGAGGGGGAACCCGCGCCACGCCCGAAGAGTCGTCAGTGCCGTCTCCCGCAGAGGGATGACATCAGCTGTGCCTGGTCGCTGACCTCTCGACACTCAGCCAATACCCGCGACGCGGGGGAGGGCGGCGCCGTGCGGCCTTGAAGCCTGTGGGCGACGGCCGCATCTGCCGCTCAACCTGGATGTGAGCCAGGTCGAGAGGATATGCATGTCGAACACCGCCCTGATCGTCGGCGCCAGCGGGATCGTCGGGAGCGCCACCGGCGCGCTGCTCGTTGAGGAAGGCTGGCGGGAAGCGGGGCTCGCCCGCAAGCCGGTGGATCTGGCCGGGGTCGAGCCGGTGGTGGCCGACCTGCAGGATCCGGCCTCCCTGGAGACGGCGCTGGCCGGCCTCGCCCCGAGCCACGTCTTCCCGGCGACTTGGCAGCGGCGCCCGACCGAGGCCGAGATGATCCAGGTCAACCGGGCCATGATCGAGAACCTGCTCGACGCCCTCCGGCCGCAGAAGAGCGTCCGCCACGTCGCTCTCGTGACCGGGCTGAAGCACTATCTCGGCCCGTTCGAGGCCTACGGGAAGGGCACCCTGCCGCAGACGCCGTTCCGCGAGGACCAGGGCCGGCTCGACATCGAGAATTTCTACTACGCCCAGGAGGATGCCGTCTTCGCGGCCAGTGCCCGCGACGGCTTCACCTGGAGCGTGCACCGCCCGCACACGATCATCGGCAAGGCGGTGGGCAACGCCATGAACATGGGCACGACGCTGGCCTGCTACGCCACCCTGTGCCGCGAGCTGAAGCGCCCCTTCACCTTCCCGGGCTCGGCCGTCCAGTGGAACGGGCTGACCGACATGACCGACGCCAGGCTCCTCGCCCGCCAGCTGCTCTGGGCCTCCACCGAGCCCAAGGCCGCCAACGAGGCGTTCAACGTGGTCGACGGCGACGTCTTCCGCTGGAGCTGGATGTGGGGCCGGATCGCCGAGTGGTTCGGGATCGAGGCGGTGCCGTTCGACGGGACAATCCGGCCGCTGGAGGAGCGGATGGCGCAGGACGGGCCGGCCTGGGCCGAGATCGCCAAGCGCCACGGCCTGGCCGAGCCGGACCTCGCGAAGCTCGCCTCGCCCTGGCACACCGACGCCGATCTCGGCCGGCCGATCGAGGTCGTCACCGACATGAGCAAGAGCCGCCGCCTGGGCTTTACGGCCTACCAGCCCACGGACGACGCGTTCTACGACCTGTTCGCCCGGCTCCGGGCGGACCGCCTGATCCCCTGATCGGGGGGCACTCATCGCCGGATGAGACGCGGATCCCTCTCCCGCACGGGTTATGATGTTCGCACAGCGTCCTCGGTGTGGCACGACTCGCTCTCCTCCCCCTTGTGGGGAGGAGCTGGAGGTGGGGGTGGCTCAGAAAAAACCGCTACGCCCCATCCTGCACCACCCCCACCCCTGACCTCTCCCCACAAGGGGGAGGGGAAACGTGTTGCGTTTCAGAAGCTTGTGAGAGAGCTCGTCGAAGAACGAAACCGATATGTGAATCCGCTCGCCCGCACGGGAGAGGGGGACCCGCACCGCGTACGGACGCCGGAACCCTCAGCCCGGCCGCCGCTCCGTCCCGCACCATTCGGCCACGAACAGCGCCATCGCGGTGGTGCAGCGCTGCACCGAGGCGAGGCTCACGCGCTCGTCGAAACCGTGGATGTTCTGGGCGCTCGGCCCGTAGCACAGGGCCGGCACCCGGTCGTAGAGGGCGTGAACCCGGGTATCGAGGTAGCTCGGCGACATGAAGCTCTGCAGCTGGGTGCCCATCGCCCGCTCGTGCGCCCGGCCGAGCACGGCCTCCGCCTCGGAGCCTTCCTCCAGCACGTAGCCCTCGGCGAAGAAGCCGTTGAAGGCCACCCGCGGCGGGCTGTTGCCGAGGAACGGGTCGGTGCGGGCGAAGTTCGAGACCGCGGCCTCGATCTCGGCGGCGGCCCGGGACGCCGGGACGCCCGGGTAGAGCGCGACGCGACAGTCGATCCGGCACCAGGCCGGCACCGAGGAGGCCCAGTCGCCACCCTCGATCCGGCCGATATTGAGGTTGATCGGGTGGTCCTCCGCCTCGAAATGGCGGTGCTCGGATTTCTCGGCGTTCCAGCGCGCCTCGAGTTCACGCAGGGCGCCGATCACCCGGTAGGTGGCGTCGATGGCGTTGGCGCCGGCCCCCATCTCGCGGACATGGACCGGTACGCCCCGCACCTCGACGGTGAACCACAGCACGCCGGTATTGGCGCGCACGAGCTTCTCGTCCTCGGGCTCCGGGATCAGCACGGCGTCGGCCCGGTAGCCGCGCAGATGGGTGGCGAGCGCGCCGTTGCCGGTGGATTCTTCCTCGACCACCGACTGGATCGTCACCGCGGCTGCGGGCTGGAGGCCGAGGCGGGCGAGCGCGTCGAGGGCGAACAGGTTGGCGGCGTGGCCGGCCTTCATGTCGCCGCCGCCGCGGCCGTAGAGCCAGTCCCCCTCGATCACCGGGTCGAAGGGCGGATGGGTCCACAGGTCGAGGGGGCCCACCGGCACCACGTCGACATGAGCCTGCAGGATCAGTGAGCGGCCGGTCTCGGTCTGCGGACGGTGGTGGCAGACGACGATCGGGGCGTCGGAGTGGCGCGCGTCGATCTTCGAGCCGCCCGGATGAGACGCGATCGCGGCCCGGTCCATGGCGAAGCGCTCGGTGGCGTAGCCCCGGGCCCGGAACGCCCCGAACACGTAATCCTGGCAGGCATGCTCGGCGCCGCGCAGGGAGGCGAACCGGACCAGGGCCTGCGTGTGCGCCACCTGGTCGGCAAACCCCTCCGCCACGGAGGCTTCGATCTCGGCGGCGAGGGCGGGGTCGAGAGCCATGGAATCTCCGGATCAGGGATGGGCAGGAGGCGCCCGGCCTGGTGCGCCTGTCAACGGGCCGCATCTTCCGTGCCGAAGCCGACCCGCGCCGCCCCTGCGAGCGCCGATCCGCCTGCGCAGTCGAACCCCAGCTCCGCGGGCCCCCGCCCAGGAACCTTGGCGTTGCCAATAGCTTAGCCTATCTGAAATCCGTCTTTGCCCATCCATCGAGGTCGTTCATGCGTATCGGTCTGGTCTCGGTCCTGTCGGGATTGCTCCTGTGGGGCGCCGCGCCGTCGGCGGCGCGGGCGGATGTGCTCATCAACGTCGACAAGTCCGCCCAGCGGATGGAGGTCTCGGTCGACGGGCAGCCCCGCTACGCCTGGCCGGTCTCCACCGGGGTCGAGGCCCACGACACCCCGTCCGGCTCCTATCGGCCGTTCCGGATGGAGCGCACCCACTTCTCGAAGGAGTGGGACGACGCGCCCATGCCGTTCGCGATGTTCTTCACCAATCAGGGCCACGCGATCCACGGCACCAACCACGTCCGCAATCTTGGGCGCGCAGCCTCGCATGGCTGCGTGCGCCTGTCGGTGCGCAACGCCGCGACCCTGTTCAACCTCGTGAAGACCCAGGGGATGAACCGGACCCGCGTCCAGATCGAGGGCGCCGACCCCCTGGTGGCCGAGCGCAGCACGCGCACCCGCCGGGTCGCCCGGAGCCGCGATCCCTATGCGCCGGACGACAGCTACGCCGATCTCGACCAGATGGGCCGCCGCCCGCTCCCGGCCTATACCCGCACCGCCGTCCGGCCGGCCTACGCGCCCGTGACGGGGTATGGGTATCCGGTCGAGGTGGATGTCGGGGAGGGGTGGTAGCGGCCCGCCTCGTCGTCACGAGCGTCGCGAAGCAACAGAGGGCGGCGCGCGATCTCAGATCGTAGCGTCTCACGGGGACGCGTCGCGGTGCTGGCGATGAGGAGAGACGAGCGAGCCGTCGATGCGGCGCGAGGCGATACCACCCCCACCCGCCGCGTCGTCTGAGCGCGGCCACCCGCCTCGTCCGACCCGCCCATTGCCCCGGCGGGCATCCCGGCCTAGCTCAACCGCGGCCCCAGAGCCTGCGCGGCGCCCGCCGCGATCGACTTGGATGGAGACCCCCCGATGCCCTTCGCTTTCAGCCGGCCCCTGCCGCTTGCCGGCCTTGCGCTGGCCGCCTCCACCGTGGCGGGCCATGCCCTGGAGGTGACGCGCTCGGCCGACATCGCCGCCCCCCCGGCCAAGGTCTGGCAGACGATCGGCGAGTTCTGCGGCATCGGCGACTGGCACCCGGCCATCGAGAAATGCGTCCTGTCCGACAAGGACGGCATGAAGGTCCGCACGCTCAGCCTGAAGGGCGGCGGTACCCTCAAGGAGGAGCAGGTCTCCCGCGACGACAAGGTGATGAGCTACACCTACACGATCCTGGAAGGCCCGCTGCCGGTCTCCGACTACAAGTCGACCCTGGCCGTGGCTCCTGAGGGCACGGGCTCCAAGGTGACCTGGAGCGGCACCTTCAACGCCAAAGGCGCCCCCGACACCGTGGCGGTCGACGCCATCCAGGGCATCTACGAATCCGGCCTGAAGGCGCTGTCCGACAAGACCAAGTAGGGCGCGCTCACGCGCCGGTGCAGGGCTCGACGCGCCCCCCTCTCCCGCACGAGCTTGGATGTTCACACATCGCTGCCGGATGAGGGCTAAGGCCGGACCTATGCGCGTTTCCCTCCCCCCTTTGCGGGGGAGGGTGGGCCGGCCGTCAGGCCGGGTCGGGCCGGGACGAAGTCCCGCAAGAGGGGAGCCCGGGCTCAGGACAGGGTGCGACTGCCGTGACGGGCGAAGTCCCGTTCTGCACCGTCGCTCCCCTCTCCCGACCCCCTTCGGGGGCCACCCTCCCCCGCAAAGGGGGGAGGGAGAGCCGTGGCGTCTCCCATGTCTTCTGCCGACCTCGATGTGTGGAACTGCAAGTCCGCGCCGGAGGAGAGACCCGCGCCCTTTGTGAGGGAGGTGCGTCTCTGTTCTGGATTGGGCACCTTACTGAGCCTCGGACGATCCGGAACACATGTGTGATCATCGCAGTGCGCAGGCATGCCGCCGGGGCGATTGACCCACTGCCAAGCTCGGCCCAAAACCCGGGCGGCGCAGCCCGTGCGCCGCAACAGGATGTTCGCCGTGCCCGCGTCCCGTCTCCCGATGCGCCTCAGTCTCGTCGTTCTCGCCGCCGCGGCGCTGGGCGCCTGCCAGCAACGCTCCGCGCCCAAGGTCTCCGAGCCCTCGCCCATCGTTCCGGCACCTCTGGCCCTGCCCACGGGCAGCGGCTGCGGTCCGGAGATCGCCCGCACCAAGGCCATCGTCGACAGCGACGTGGCGACCGGCAACCTCAACAAGCCGGTGGGCGACCGTTTCAACGCCGACCTCAGCCAGGCCGCCGGGGAATGCGCCGCCGGCAAGTCCGGCGAAGCGCTCCACCTCCTGGCCGCCGCCAAGAGCCGGTACGGGTATCGCTAGCGCATCATCCCGAAAGGTGCTGCCGGCGTCCGGAACACGGTGATGCCGGCCGCACTCTGAGCGCGGGGATTCGGCGGGGCTCCGCCCTGCCCGCGCACTGGGTCCCGGACTGTGTTAATCCGGGACTTAAACGATGAACAGTAAGTTCAGGCCTGCGCGGCGAAATCCGTCCTCGGCGATCTTCAGGTCGAGGCCGTAGGAGGCGATGTCATCGGCAACCGGGTCGAGTGCCGGCGCCCGGTGCTGGTGCAGGTGCTTGATGTAGCTGCGACAGGTCGTGCAGGTCTCGACCTGGACGTCCTTGGACACCTCGTCGAGCCCGTAATAGCTGATGCCCTCGCCGGAGCCGCAGGCGGTGCAGCGGATCCGGACGTGGTTCCACAGGGTGCTGCAGACCGAGCAGCTCAGGTACCGGGCCTTGTCGGCCGGGGTCCAGCTCACCACGACGCTCGCCACCGGTGCGCCGCCGCAGCACGGGCAGACGCCGTTGGCCACGGGCTTCAGGGCTGAGGCGTCGAGGCGCGACGCATCCTGGGCGAACCGGACCTGCAGGGCGGCGGCGACGAACACGCATTCGGCGATCCGCTCCATCGGGAGCGCGCCCTCGACGACCTGCACGGCCAAGTCGAGCCGGTCGGCCGGGGATGCCGCCAGCAGGCTCGCACGCGCTGCCTGGGACGCCTCCGGGGACACCGACAGGTCGAGCTGGTCCAGCAGGGCGATGAGGCAACCGTCGAAGCCCGCATCCACCTCAAGCCGGTGCCGCGACAGGGGCGGCATGCCATGCTCGGCGCGTAAAGCCGTGTCAGAGGCCAACGGCGCCTCGGCCGGCGGAACGCTCGCCTGGACCGATGCCTGCGCCCGGGCGACCTCGGCCACGAACCGGAGATAGGCTTCGAGGGGATGCCCGGGGGCGGCAGCCGTCAGGCGCGCGGCCCGATCGGCGAACAGCGTCTCCGGGTTCGGCAGCCGCACGAACGGGACCGAGCCTGAGATCCCGATTTTGTCGGGATCGGGCTTCAGCTCGCTGAAATCCCGCCGCCGGGGCTTCGCCTCAGCCGCGGCGGGCTTCGTCTCGGCCGGGACCGCGGGCTTCCGCCTGAAGAAATTGGCCACCCCTCAGGATCCGCGCTTGTCGACCGAGCCCCGGCGCGCCTTGGCGCCGGCGATCTGCCGGAACCACTTGCGGTGATGCCGATAGGCCCAGCCGCCCGTCACCGTGCCGCGCACCATCGCCCGGCTGGTCCCGCGCACCCAGATGCCGGCATAGATGTGGACCACGATGATCGCGATGGCGATCACGGCGGCCAGCGAGTGGGCGAGGAGCGCCCAGCGCTGGGTCTCGATGGTGGTCAGGCCGCCGAAATAGGTGTTCCAGATCACCAGGCCGGTGACGAACATCACCCCGATCAGCGCGGTCTGGCCCCAGAACACGCCCTTCTGGCCGGCATTGTACTTGCCGAGCTCCGGCAGGCGGTCCTCCCGGTTGGTGACCACGTCGCCGATCTTCATGGACCACGCGACATCGTCCTTGTTCGGGATGTTGAGCTTCCAGAAGCGCACGAACAGGAAGAAGAAGCTCACCGCCAGGGCGACGCCGAACCACGGATGGATCGCACGCGTCGCCTGCCCGCCGCCGAACAGGCCGGTCAGCGAGAACAGGTAGGGCGTGAACATCGCCAGCCCCGAGAGGGTCAGCAGGGTGAACAGGATCGCGGTGATCCAGTGGTTCACGCGTTGAACCCCGGTGTAGCGCGGGACGTACAGCACCTCCGGCGTCTCAGCCTTGGCGTGATGCAGGGGGCGGGAATCACCGTCCCGGATATCGTTCTGGCTCGTCATCGGCCTTCTCGCGCCTGACGGGGCCGGCTCCGCGACACGGATCGACCCGAAAACTTGATGTAGGGCGGCATGACCTCGACGGTCCCACCCTGTCGATTCCGGATCCGCGCGGCTCTCCCTCCCCCCACAGAGGGGGAGGGAGACCGTCGCGTCTAGTGCGGCCGTGCTTCGCCGCCGCCGGTTTCGCCGCGGCGCTTGGCCTCGTCGAACTCGACCGCCTCTTCCTCTTCCTCGGGCACGACCTCGTTCGGGCCGGCCGTCACGTAGTGGAAGAAGCCCGCGACCGCGGCAAAGCCCATTGCGGCGAGCCCGAACACCTTGGCGCCCCCCTTCCAGAAGGCGACGAGCGGCGAGATCTTCGGGTCGTTCGGCAAGCCGGCATAGAGGCTCGGCTGATCGGCATGGTGCAGGACGTACATGACGTGCGTGCCGCCGACGCCGGCCGGGTCGTAGAGACCGGCATGCTGGAAGCCGCGCGACTTCAGATCCTCGACGCGGGTCTCGGCCTGCTCGATCATCGCCTGCTTGGTGCCGAACATGATCGAGCCGGTCGGGCACGCCTTGGCGCAGGCCGGAGCCTGACCCACCGCGACCCGGTCCGAGCACAGGGTGCACTTGTACGCCTTGTGGTCGGTCTGGCTGATGCGCGGGATGTTGAACGGGCACCCCTTCACGCAATAGCCGCAGCCGATGCAGTTCTCCTCGATGAAGTCGACGATGCCGTTGGAGTACTGCACGATCGCGCCGGGGGACGGGCACGCCTTGAGGCAGCCCGGCTCGGTGCAATGCATGCAGCCGTCCTTGCGGATCAGCCATTCGAGGTTCTGGGTCTCCGGGTTCTCGTACTCGGTGAACCGCATGAGGGTCCACGACTTCGGGGTGAGGTCGTGGGGGTTGTCGTAGACACCGCGATTGATGCCGATGTCGTCGCGCAGGTCGTTCCACTCTTCGCAGGCCGACTGGCAGGCTTTGCAGCCGATGCACTTCGACACGTCGATGAGCTTGGCGACCTCCACCTGGCGGCGGATCTCCGGCGGCGTCTCCGTGGAGGCGGAGCGCTGGCGGATATCGAGGGAGCTGTAATCGGCCATGATCTCAGCTCCCCTCAGGCGACCGCGTCGGACGGCGGCGTGGTCGGCTCGATATTCACGAGCCAGGCCTTGAACTCCGGCGTCTCGGTGTTCGCGTCACCCACCACGGGCGTCAGCGAGTTCGGGTGCCATCCTTTCTTCGTCAGGCCCATGAAGCCCCAGTGCTGCGGGATGCCGACGACGTGGACGGGCTTGCCGTCGCAGATCAGCGGCTTGATCCGCTTCGTCACCACCGCCTTGGCCTTGAGCGAGCCGCGCTTCGACCAGACGCGGACCCAGCCGCCCTTGGTGATGCCCTTCTCCTTGGCCAACTCCTCCGAGATCTCCACGAAAGCCTCCGGCTGGAGGATCGCGTTGATCCGGGCGTGCTTGGTCCAGCCGTGGAAGTGCTCGGTCAGACGGTAGCTCGTCGCCGCGTAGGGGAACTCCGTCGCGTCGCCGAGATCGGCCAGGTCGTCCTTAAAGATGCGGGCCGCCGGGGCGCCCTTGATCTTCGGGAACGGGATGTTGGCCATCGGCGACTCGAACGGCTCGTAGTGCGTCGGGAACGGCCCGTCGCGCATGAGCCCCCGGGTCCACAGGCGGGCGACGCCCTCCTGGTTCAGGATGAACGGCCCGACGCCCTTATCGGGGGCGACGGTGACGCCGTAATCCGGCACGTCGAAGCCGATCCACTGCTTGCCGTTCCACTCGATGAGCTTCTTCTTCTCCGACCAGGGCTTGCCCTCCGGGTCGCAGGACGCCCGGTTGTAGAGCACGCGCCGGTTGGCCGGCCACGCGAAGGCCCAGTTCGGAGCGATGCCGCGGTCGCCGGGATCGTTGTTGTCCCGGCGGGCCATGGTGTTGCCCTTCTCGGTGTAGCAGCCCGAGTAGATCCAGCACGCGCACGCGGTGGTGCCGTCGTCCTTGAGCTGGGCGAAGCCGTCGACCTGCTTGCCCGCCGGGATGATCGTCCCGTTGAGGTCAGGCGTCGGCGCCACCGTGTAGCCGTTGAGCTCGCGGGCGAGCTCGGTGGGCGTCGGCGACTCGGCGATGGCGTAGTCCCATTTCAGGTTGAGGATCGCGTCCGGGAACGCGCCGCCATCCTTCTTGTAGGCCGCTTTCACGCGGAGGAAGATCTCCGACATGATCTCGATGTCCGAACGGCACTCGCCCGGCGCTTCCTGCGCCTGCCAGTGCCACTGCAGCCAGCGGCTGGAGTTCGACAGCGAGCCTTCCTCTTCCACGAAGAGGGTGGTCGGCAGCTCGAACACCTCGGTCTGGATCTTGGTCGGATCGACGTCGTTGTACTCGCCGTGATTCTCCCAGAACCGGGCGGTCTCCGTCTTGAGCGGATCCATCACCACGATGAACTTCATCTTGGAGAAGGCTTCCGTCATCTTGGCGCGGTTCGGGAACGACAGCAGGGGGTTGAAGCCCTGGATGATGTAGCCCGACATCTTGCCCTGCTTGGCGAGCTCGAACCCACGGAGCACGTCGTAGGTCGGCACGTCGAGCTTGGGCAGGTAATCGTAGGCCCAGTCGTTCTCCTTCGTCGCGTGATCGCCCCACATCATCTTCTGGAACGAGACGAAGAACTTGTTGTAGTTCTGCCAGTAGCTGGTCTGGCCCGGGCGCAGCGGCTTGAACTGCCGCTTGGCGATGTAGCTCGCGTAGTCCGGCTCCTTCTCCACGGGCAGGTTGAGATAGCCCGGGATGAGGTTGCTCATCAGCCCGAGATCGGTCAGCCCCTGGATGTTGGAGTGGCCGCGCAGGGCCTGCATGCCGCCGCCCAGCATGCCGATATTGCCCAGAAGCGTCTGGACGATGCACATCGAGCGGATGTTCTGCGAGCCCTTGGAGTGGTGCGTCCAGCCGAGCGCGTAGAGCGAGGCCATCGTCCGCTCCGGGGAGGACGTGGTCGCCATCAACTCGCAGACCTTCAGGAAGGTCTCCTTCGGCGAGCCGCAGATCCGCTCCACCATCTCCGGCGTGTAGATGGCGATGTGCTTCTTCAAGAGCTGCATGACGCAGCGCGGGTGCTGCATCGTCTCGTCGACCACGGCGTAGCCATCGGGACCGATCTCGTAGTCCCAGGTGGTCTTGTCGTAGTCGCGCTTGTCGGCGTCGTAGCCGGCGAACAGACCCTCGCTGAAATCGTAGCCCTCACGGACCACGTAGCCCGCGTTGGAATAGGCTGCGACGTAGCGGTGCTGCAGCTTGTCGTTGTCGATCAGGTACTTCGCGACACCCGACAGGAACGCGATATCGGTCCCCTGCCGGATCGGGCAGTACAGATCGGCCACCGACGCCGTGCGGGTGAAGCGCGGGTCGACGACGATGAGCTTGGCGTTGTTATGGGCCTTCGCCTCGACGACCCACTTGAATCCGCACGGATGCGCTTCGGCGGCATTGCCGCCCATCACGGTAATCACGTCCGCGTGCTTGATGTCCATCCAGAGGTTGGTCATCGCACCGCGTCCGAAGGAGGGCGCCAAACTGGCGACCGACGGACCGTGTCAAACCCTGGCCTGGTTATCGAAGACCAGGGCCCCCATGCTTCGGACTGTCTTGTAGGTCAGCCAGGCCGTCTCGTTGGTGGTGGCCGAGGCGCCGAGGAAGCCCGTCGTGGTCCAGCGGTTGACCGTGAGCTCTTCGTTCTTGGCCTTGAAGTTCTTGTCCCGATCCTCCTTGAGGAGCGTCGAGATCCGGTCGAGCGCGAAGTCCCAGGAGACGCGCTTGAACTCGGAGGTGCCGGGGGCGCGGTAGAGCGGGTACTTCGTGCGGGTCTCGGAATGCACGAAGTCGAGCAGCGCCGAGCCCTTCGGGCAGAGCGTGCCGCGGTTGACCGGGTGATCGGGATCGCCCTCGATATGCATCACCGAGGAGCGCGCGTTCTTCGAACGGTCGCCCAGGCTGTACAGGATGACGCCGCACGCGACCGAGCAGTACGGGCACGTGTTGCGGGTTTCGCGCATCTGCGCGAGCTTGAACGGCCGCACTGCGGCGGCCATGGCCGGCTGGAGGCCGCCGAAGCCGAGTGCGCCGAGCGAGCCGCCCGCGAGGCCGGCGCCGGCCCCTTTGAGCAGGCCACGCCTAGAGACCTGGACCGTCATCTCCGCTCCTTAAAGCGATCTGGTATAATTCCAGGGTGTCCCAAAAAAGCGTGCACGAGGCAAGTGCGATTGGGTGACACAGCATGCGGCTCTGTCTTGCGTGAGCCGGCACGTTCAACCGTGGATTATCGTCCTGCAGAACCAGATCTTTTTACGGAGCGGACTGTCAGACGGATTTACTTTCTGGGGGCAGCCGGGTTGCTGCCGGAGGGGCCGCCGGTGCGGTGGTCCAGGGGCGCCTGCGGCTCCGTCGCGGAGGATCCACCCGTATCCGCCTTGGGGACCGGCCGATTGGCATTCTCGCCGATCGAGTCGCCCCCCGGATTCGGCGCATCCTTGGCGGCCGATTGCTCCCGGGGAACCGGCGCCTGGCTCCAGCCGTCCTGGGCACTGCGGGACTTGTCGCCCATGGCGTCGACGCCTTTGATTTCGCCGGGCTTGGTCTGCGCCAGGCAGGGGCTCGCCGCCGCCACCGCCAGGAAGGCCATCAGGGTCAGGGAAATCGAGCGGGACAAGGGGCGGATCCGATCTGCGCGAGAGGTCATGCCGGGCAACGTGCCCCCGGGGCGGCCAGTTCCGGCACCTGGATCCAGCGGCCGTGACGGCTTCTTAACCAAGCTTTGCCACTTTGAGGGCGGGGACGTGCGGGGGAGTCGGGATCATGACGAAGACGCATCCGGACCGTCCGCCCGAGGCGACACCCGCGTCGACCGCCGCCCCACTCAGCCCGAGCGTGCGCCGCCATCTCGGCCAGAACCTGCGCGCAGCCTATGCCGACACCCTCGCGGCGCCGTTCAATCAGCGCCTCGAAGCGCTGGTCCAGCAGCTCGCCAAGCCCAAGCCGTAGACCGTGCGTCACGCGCGGCGGGCACTGAACGGCAGCGAACGAAATGTGCGCCAGCGCACATCAGTTCGTTCTTTCTATGAAACCCTACAGCGCGCAGACATTCTTCTCTCAGCGTTCCGCGCGGGAGAAGATCCATGCCTTCTCGCCTGACCAATCTTGAGGCGGCTTGTGTTCCCCGGAGATCCACCGATCCTACGACGTGCATACGGCTGCGCGATCCTGCGCCCAAGACTTGACTTCGTTCGATAAAACGAACGATCCAGGGTCAACTGGGTGCGCCCCTCGGCGGCGCGACCGTCGGCGGCTGGGAGAGCGGGCGTGATGAAGAACGGGTCGGTCAGGAACCGGGCCTTCGGGCTGTCGATGCTGGTCGGTGCCAGCCTGTTCAGCGGCCTCCTGCCGGCTGCCGCCGAGACCGCCCTGCTGAACGTCTCGTACGACCCGACCCGGGAGCTCTACCGCGACATCAACGCGGTGTTCGCCGAGGAATGGAAGGCCAAGACCGGCGAGGCGATCACGGTACGCGCCTCGCATGGCGGCTCGGGCGCCCAGGCGCGCACGGTGATCGACGGGGTCGATGCCGACGTGGTCACGCTGGGCATCCCGTCGGACATCGACGCCATCGCCAAGCTCACGCACAAGATTCCCGACGATTGGCGGACCAAGCTTCCCAACGAGGCCACCCCCTACACCTCGACGGTGGTCTTCCTGGTCCGAAAGGGCAATCCGAAGGGCGTGAAGGACTGGGCCGACCTGACCAAGCCCGACGTGAAGGTGATCACCCCGAACCCCAAGACCTCGGCTGGCGGCCGCTGGAACTTTCTGGCGGCCTGGGGCTACGCCTACGGCCAGGACAAGGACGCCGCCAAGGCCGACGCCTTCGTGGGGCAGATCTACAAGAACGTGCCGGTGCTCGACACCGGCGCCCGCGGCTCCACCGTCACCTTCGCCCAGCGCGGGCTGGGCGACGTGCTCCCGACCTGGGAGAACGAGGCCTATCTGGTGCTGCAGGAATTCGGCGCCGACAAGTTCGACATCGTGTCGCCGCCGACCTCGATCTACGCCGAGCCGCCGGTGGCCCTCGTGGCCGTCAACGCCGAGCGCAAGGGCACCACCAAGGCCGCCCAGGCCTATCTCGACTTCCTCTACAGCGACCGCGCTCAGGCGATCTTCGCCAAGCACCATTACCGCCCGATCCGCCGTGAGGCGGCGGCCCCGGCCGACCTGGCCCAGCTCCCCGAGATCAAGCTGTTCAAGATCGAGGACATGCAGGGCTCCTGGGACGAGATCCAGAAGCGGAACTTCGACGCCGGCGGCCTGTTCGACCGGTTGAGCCGGGCCGGCCGCTGAGGCGGGAATCATGGTCGAGACGCCGCGTCGCAAACGCACCTTCCGCCGTCCGAGCGTGATCCCGGGCTTCGGGCTCAGCTTCGGCTACACGCTGACCTGCCTCGGGCTCGTCGTGCTGCTGCCGCTCGCCGGGCTTGTCGCCAAGGCGTCCGGCCTCGGGATCTCGGGGATCTGGTACGTCGCCACCGATCCGCGGGTTTCCAGCGCCCTGCGGTTGAGCTTCGGCGTGTCGGCGGTCGCGGCGCTCACCGCCTCGGTCTTCGGCTTCCTGGTCGCCTGGGTTCTGACCCGCTACCGCTTCCCGGGCCGCAAGCTCGTGGATGCGGCCGTGGATCTGCCCTTCGCGCTGCCGACCGCGGTGGCCGGCATCGCGCTGGCCTCGCTCTATGCGCCGGACGGTCTGCTCGGCGCGCCGCTCGCCCGGCTCGGTATCCAGGCGGCCTACACGCCGGTGGGGATCTTCATCGCCATGGTGTTCATCGGGCTGCCCTTCGCGGTGCGGACCGTGCAGCCGCTGATCGCCGAGATCGACAAGGAGATCGAGGAGGCCTCCGCCACCCTCGGGGCCAACCGGTTCGCCACCCTGACCCGGGTGGTGCTGCCGCCGCTGATCCCGGCGGTGCTGACCGGCTTCGCCATGGCCTTCGCCCGGGGGGTCGGCGAATACGGCTCGATCATCTTCATCGCCGGCAACCTGCCCTACGTGTCGGAGATCGCGCCGCTCCTGATCGTGATCAAGCTGTCCGAGTTCGACTACGGCGGCGCGGCCGCGATCGCCACGATCATGCTGGGCATCTCGTTCCTGACCCTGCTCGCCATCAACTTGATCCAGGCCTGGAGCCGGAGGCGCTTCGGCTATGTCTGAGATCTTCTCCCCGACCCTTCCGCCCACCGCGCACGCGGAGCCGGTCGCCTCGGAGGGCACCGGAACCCGAATCGTGCTGATCGGGATCGCGATCACGTTCCTGGCGCTGTTCCTGGTCCTGCCGCTGATCGCGGTCTTCACCCAGGCCTTCTCCAAGGGGATCGAGGCGTTCCTGGCCGCGTTCCGGGAGCCGGATGCCTGGAGCGCGATCCGCCTGACGCTGACGGTGGCGGCGATCGCGGTGCCGTTCAACGTGGTGTTCGGCCTGACGGCCTCCTGGGCGATCGCCAAGTTCGAGTTCCCCGGCAAGTCGCTGCTGATCACCCTCATCGACCTGCCGTTCTCGGTCTCGCCGGTGGTTTCGGGTCTGATCTATGTGCTGCTGTTCGGCTCGCAGGGCCTGTTCGGCTCCTGGCTGCTGGACCACGGGATCCAGGTTCTGTTCGCCCTGCCAGGGATCGTGCTGGCGACCGTGTTCGTGACCTTCCCGTTCGTCGCCCGCGAGCTGATCCCGCTCATGCAGGAGCAGGGCTCCGCGGAGGAGGAGGCCGCCCTGACGCTCGGCGCCTCGGGCCTGCACGCGTTCCGCACGGTGACGCTGCCGAACATCCGCTGGGGCCTGCTCTACAGCGTGCTCCTCTGCAATGCCCGGGCGATGGGCGAATTCGGGGCGGTGTCGGTGGTGTCCGGCCACATCCGCGGCCTGACCAACACCATCCCACTCCACGTGGAGATCCTCTATAATGAGTACAACTTCGTC
Source organism: Methylobacterium sp. GXS13 (assembly GCF_001455965.1). Classification (GTDB taxonomy): domain Bacteria; phylum Pseudomonadota; class Alphaproteobacteria; order Rhizobiales; family Beijerinckiaceae; genus Methylobacterium. Next base: position 34,296 of record NZ_LKKO01000002.1, on the reverse strand, counting down.
GCCGCCTTCGCCGTCGCTACGCTCCTCGCTGTCCTTGCCCTCCTCACCCTCATCCTCAAATCCATCCTCGAATGGCGCTTCGCGGGCGAGCTCGCGGCCGGCCGGGCTCACTGATCGTCCCTCGACGGCGATCCGGGTCGAGGACATCTCGAAGACCTTCGACACGGCCGCGGTGCTGCACGACCTGTCGCTCGACGTGCGGGCGGGGGAGCTGCTCGGCCTGCTCGGCCCCTCGGGCTCGGGCAAGACGACGCTGCTGCGGATCATCGCCGGGCTCGACGCGCCGGACCGGGGCCGGATCCTGTTCGGCAACGACGACGCCACGGGGTTGGCCGTGCAGGAGCGGGCCGTGGGCTTCGTGTTCCAGCACTACGCCCTGTTCAAGCACATGAGCGTGGCCGACAACATCGCTTACGGGCTGAACGCGCGGCGCCGGGCCGATCGCCCGGCCAAGGCCGAGATCAAGCGTCGGGTCGGCGACCTGCTCGACCTGATCCGCCTCTCGGGCTTCGGCGACCGCTACCCGTCGCAGCTCTCCGGCGGCCAGCGCCAGCGGGTGGCGCTGGCCCGGGCGCTCGCCGTCGAGCCCCGCGTCTTGCTCTTGGACGAGCCGTTCGGCGCCCTGGACGCCCAGGTCCGCAAGGACCTGCGCCGCTGGCTGCGCGAGATCCACGACCGCACCGGCCAGACCACGATCTTCGTCACTCACGACCAGGACGAGGCTTTGGAGCTGTCGGACCGGGTCGCGGTGCTCGACCGCGGCCGCCTGGAGCAGGTCGGCACCCCGGACGAGGTCCAGGAGCACCCGGCCTCCGCAACCGTGATGAAGTTCCTGGGCGACCACGTCGAGGTGGAAGCGCTGGCCGAGGGCGGCCGGGTGCTGGTGCGGGGCCGGGAGACGCCGGTGGCGGCGCCGGCCGGGATCATCGGCCCGGTCAAGCTCTACGTCCGCCCCTGGCAATTGCAGCTCGCCGAGCCCGAGGCGGCGCATCTCTCCGGCACCGTGCGCAGCTCCTACCGCACCCAGGGCCGCCAGCGGATCGAGGTGGTGGATACCGAGGGACGCGTGCTGGCGGTTGAGGATTTCGACGGCGTCCGCCATCCGGCCGGCCACCCGGTCGGCCTGCGGATCAACGGGGGGCATGTGTTCGGGTGAACCTCGTCAGACACCGCACATCCGCCTAGGCTCCTACGCATGACGACGCCAAATCGCACCGCCCGTCCCGACGTCCTCGCCGCGATCGGCGATACGCCGCTGATCCGGCTGCGCCGCGCCTCCGAGGCGACCGGCTGCGAGATCTTCGGGAAGGCCGAGTTCCTCAATCCGGGCCTGTCGGTGAAGGACCGGGCGGCGCTCGCCATCGTGCAGGATGCCGAGGCGAGGGGCCTGATCCGGCCGGGCGGCACCATCGTGGAGGGTACCGCCGGCAATACCGGCATCGGCCTCGCCCTGGTCGCCTCCGTGCGCGGCTACCGGACGCTGATCGTCATCCCGGTCACCCAGTCCGAGGAGAAGAAGCAGACCCTGCGGCTCGCCGGCGCCCGCCTCGTCGAGGTGCCGGCGGTGCCGTTCGCCAACCCGAACAACTACGTCCACGTCGCCCGGCGGCTGGCCGAGAAGCTCGCCGCCACGGAAGCCAACGGGGCGTTCTTCGCCGACCAGTTCGACAACGTGGCCAACCGGCAGGCGCATGTGGACGGCACCGGCCCGGAGATCTGGGACCAGACCGATGGCCGGGTCGACGGCTTCGTCTGCGCCGCCGGGACCGGCGGGACGCTGGCCGGCACCGCGGCGGCGGTGCGGGCCCGGAACCCGGGCGTGCGCATCGCGCTCGCCGACCCGGAGGGCTCCGCCCTCTACGCGCATTACACGACCGGCACCCTGAAGGCGGAGGGCTCCTCGATCACCGAGGGGATCGGGCAGGGCCGCATCACCCGGAACCTCGACGGCTTCACCCCGGACCACGCCTTCCGGATCCCCGACCGGGAGGCCCTCGACATCGTCTTCGGGCTGATGCGGGAAGAAGGCCTATCGCTCGGCGGCTCGTCCGGCATCAACGTCGCCGGGGCGATCCGGCTGGCGCGGGAACTCGGCCCCGGCCACACGGTGGTGACGATCCTGTGCGACGGGGCGGCGCGCTATGCCTCGAAGCTGTTCAACCCGGCCTTCCTGACCGAACGGAACCTGCCGGTGCCGGGCTGGCTCGAGGCGCCGCAGGATGTGTTGCCGGATTGGCACGCTTGAGAACTACAGCCTCATCCAGACAATATCCTCACAAAAGCGTGGCCCTGCGTTGAACGGAACGGATTGTCGCAGCGTTTGAACGGTCACGCTCGCAACAGCGCGACCGTCCGGAGAGCCCGTTCTATGTCCCTCGTTACCATTCTCCTCATCATCCTGATCATCCTGGCCTTCGGCGGCGGCGGCTTCCTGGGCGGCGGCGCCTATCGCGGCCCCGGCTTCGGCCTCGGCGGCATCCTGCTGATCGTGCTGATCGTCCTGCTGGTCACCGGCCGGCTCTAAGCCCCGCACACCCTCTCGGACGCAGGGCCCGCCGGACCGGATCTCGGTCCGGCGGGATCGTCCACGACCAACCGCGGCGGCCGAGCCTACCGGCAGGCGATCGCGACGAGCGCGGGGGCCAGAGCGCCGGGCCCGCCATCCGGACGCGGCTTCGCCTCGGCGATGCCCTGGCCGGCCAGGAAGGCCGCGACGGCCTTCGCCGGCACCAGGGCCAGGCGCCCGGGCGGCACGATGCCGGCGACCCGGCGCGGCGCCGCCGGATAGCGGGCGACGAGCCCGACGAGACGGCCCGACCGATCGAGCACCGGCGCCCCGGCCCCGCCCGGCTGCAGCGGTACGATCACGCCGCCCGTGACGGCCGTCGCCGGTGCCGCCTGAACCCTGTCCGCTCCAGGGGCAAGGGCGATCAAGGTCTCTTCGGCCGCGAGCGGATCCGGCCGCACCACCACCCGGGCCGGAGCCGGGGCGCCCGACGCCTCGAGCAGCGCGAGGCCGGACGGATCGGTGGCGAGCACCCGGACGGGCGTCTGCCCGATGCGCGGCGCGGCGCAGCCTTCCAGGACAGCGGATGCGGTGAGCACGCGCCCCGGCGCGACCACGAGCCCGGTTCCCGCCCCCTCGGCAGGTTCAGCGGGTCCCCTCAGGGGCAGTGGGGCAGCCGTCGCGGATGGGACGCCCGCAGCGCGCGCGGTGGGCGCCGCCGCGACCGCCGCCGGAAACGGCTCGAAGGCGTTGGCCACCGCGATCACCATTCGGCCGACCTCCGGCGCCAGGGCGCGGTCGTAGCCGATCAGGAAGCCGCGCACGCCCTGCGACCCGGCATCGTAGCGGATGTAGGACAGGCCGGGTCCGGTCTCGGCGGTGACCACCAGGGAATCCGGACGCCGCAGCCTGTAGGTCACCTTGCGGTTGGGACGCGGCGCCGTGGCCTCGTCGAACAGGTGGTCCAGGGTTTCGGTCCCGGGCGGGAAGGCCCGGGTCTCGAGGGTCATGCGCCCGTCCGCGCTCTGCCAGCGGGTGCCGGCTTGCAGGGCAGAGCGCTTCGACAGCAGCCGCTCGGGCACGCCCATCACCGCGCCGCTGGCGGGATCGGTTGCGATCCGGAAGCGCGCCGCGGCCTTGGCCGCATGGCCCGCCGCGAGCAATGCGGCCCGTTCGCGCGGATCGAGGGGATCGGGTCCGCCGGCCCGGGTCCGGTAGGCCGTCAGCGCGTCGTAGGTCCGGCGCCCGAACGCCCCCGAAACCACGGCGTTGAAATCGCCGGTCCAGACCAGCGCGTCCTGGATCGCCTTGCGCTCCGCCTCGGGCAGCGCCTCGAAGGCGGCCCTGGCCGCCTCGAAGGCCGGGTCGGGCGCGGCGGGCCGGGCAGGGGACGCGGCTTTCAGGGCGGGCCGGATCGGGGCCGGATGGTCCTGGGCGAGTCCCGGCGCCGTCAGGCAGCCCAGCAGGAGGGCGGCTGTCAGGAGCGGGGCCGTCCGCCGGTCCCGCGACGCCATCGACCGACCCGATCCGTGCCCCGCCTCACGCGAATCCATCGCCGCCCCCGACGCTCGACGCGGCAACCTTGGCAGAGGGCTCCGCAGCGCGCCAGATCGAAGATGTCAGCCCCCATGCGGGGCGGAAATCGACCTGACCACGCGCCACGGTCCCGTGCACGTGGCCGCGCGATGCGCTAGAGGGCAGGAGTCCGGCCTCGCGGGCCGGCCCGGACTCCGAATCGGGACTCGACTCGGACCTCCAGCCGGCCGCGCGCCGCCGCCATGGTCCGACGTGGAGCCCGGCATGAGCGAGACCAACAACACCTTCAAGAAAGCGCCCAAGCGCAAGCCGACCAAGGGCAAGAGCGTCAGCGTCTCCCCCGAGATGCGGCAGGCCTATGCCGACCTGATCCAGGAACGCGCCGAGAAGCAGGAAGCCTACGGGCGGCACCTCCCGCAGGAGGAGTCCAAGCGCCGGTGAGAGGCCGGGCTTCCGAAGGGCTCAGCCCTTTGGCGGGGTATCGGGGCAGAGCCCCGATGGCATCGCGCTTCGCTCGACCCAGGGCTCCGCCCTGGACCCGCAAAAGGTCCCGGACCTTTTGAAACCCTGACGACCCTAGCGCTTGCGCACGAACTCGGTGCGCAGGACGAGCCCCTTGATGGTGTCGTGGCGGCAATCGATCTCTTCGGGATCGTCCGTGAGGCGGATGGACCGGATGACGGTGCCCTGCTTCAGGGTCTGGTTCGCGCCCTTGACCTTCAGGTCCTTGATCAGCGTGACCGAGTCGCCGTCGGCCAGGACGTTGCCGGCCGAATCGCGCACCTCCGCCGGTCCGGGCGCCGCCGCAGCACTCGCCTGACCGGGCGGGAGCCACTCACCCGTCGCCTCGTCGTACACGTAAGAATCGTCGTCGCCGGCCAAGTCCAGAACCCCCAGTACCGGGGCCGGGCCGCGCCCGACACCCCGCTCGTCCGCACGCCTCACGCCGAATCGGTCATCGACCCGGCTCGGGTGCTGGAACGCGCGCGGCCGTTCTCGCTCCCGGCCGGGCCGGGGACAAGGGGTGCGACGACGATCGGGATGTGGGCCGGCTGCCCGGCCCCCGCTCGGATGCGGAGGCCGGGGGCGGCGTCAGCGCTTGAGCGGGCCGGCCTCGATCACGTCCTCCACCGTGCGCAGGCCGGCACGGGGGGAGTTGACCAGACAGGCCATGTTGCCGGGCGGGTGCTGGTTCTTCCACATCTTGGTGTGGGCCTGGGGGATCTTGTCCCAGGGGAACACCTCGCTCATGCACGGGTCGACCCGACGGTCCATCACGAACTGGTTGGCCGCCGAGGCCTGCTTGAGATGGGCGAAGTGCGAGCCCTGGATCCGCTTCTGGCGCATCCAGACGTAGCGGGCATCGAAGGTGATGTTGAAGCCGGTGGTGCCGGCGCAGAACACCACCATGCCGCCGCGCTTCACCACCAGCGCCGAGACCGGGAAGGTCGCCTCACCCGGATGCTCGAACACGATGTCGACATCCTGCTTGCCGGTGATGTCCCAGATCGCCTTGCCGAACTTCCGGGCTTCCTTCGTCCAGGCATGGAACTCGGGCGAGTTCACCGTGGGCAGCTGCCCCCAGCAGTTGAAGTCCTTGCGGTTGATGACGCCCTTGGCCCCGAGGCTCATCACGTAGTCGCGCTTCGAATCGTCCGAGATCACGGCGATCGCATTGGCGCCCGAGGCCGCGCAGAGCTGCACGCCGAACACGCCCAGGCCCCCGGAGGCGCCCCAGATCAGCACGTTCTGGCCCGGCCGGACCGTGTGCGGCGCGTGGCCGAACAGCATGCGGTAGGCGGTGGCGAGGGTCAGCGTGTAGCAGGCCGCCTCCTCCCAGGTGAGGTGCTTGGGCCGGTGCATCAGCTGGCGCGACTGGACCCGGCAGTACTGTGCGAACGAGCCGTCCCCGGTCTCGTAGCCCCAGATGCGCTGGGTCGGCGAGAACATCGGGTCGCCGCCGTTGCACTCCTCGTCGTCGCCGTCGTCCTGGTTGCAGTGGACGATGACCTCGTCGCCGACCTTCCAGCGCTTCACCTTGGCGCCGACCTTCCAGACGATGCCCGACGCGTCCGAGCCGGCGATGTGGTATTCGCCCTTGTGCACGTCGAAGGGCGAGATCGGCTCGCCCAGCCCGGCCCAGACGCCGTTGTAGTTCACGCCCGCGGCCATGACGTAGACCAGCACCTCGTCGTCGCCGATCTCCCAGACCGGCAGCACTTCGAGCTGGTGCGACTGCTCCGGGGGCCCGTGGCGCTCGCGCCGGATCGCCCAGGCGTACATCTTGGCCGGCACGTGACCCAGCGGCGGGATCTCGCCCATCTCGTAGAGGTCCTTGACCTCGCCGCCCGCCGGACTGACCGCAGCGCTCGCCGCCATCTCGCTCTCCTCTCGTCCCGCGTGGTTCTCAAAGGCCGCGGTTCTCATCCGCGCTATAGCGGCGATATCCGAAGCGTCCAAGTGGGCCGAAAGTCGAAACCCAAGGGTTTCAGATGTGAAAAAGGCGCAGGCTCAAGGCCGGCACCTGCGTATTCAAATTCGCCTTTCCGGCAGACCAAGTATTATTCGGCGGCGGCCTGCCGGGTGTCGATCCCGAGACCTTTCAGGATGCAGCGCCGACCATTCCGGTCGACGTTATACCACGAGACGGCGGGGTCCGGCTGGGTGCGATGACGATCGGGGCTTTCATCGACCGGCGTCTGTTCGGGTGCGCCGCAAGCCGCTTTGGAGTATCGCGGTCGCATCGATAGCCCGCGCGGGGATGCGCTGCGCCATGCTCAACCTCACGGCCACCGTCGGGCGTCCGGCCACGACCGCTCTGCTCCGGGTCGCGCTCGCCTGCGGGCTCGCGGCGGCCCTGCCCGTGACTGTCTCGGCACAGGACCCGTCCAAGCCCTGGGCGGTCAGCGGCAAACTCCTCGGCGAGCCCGACCCAAAACATCCCGCCAAGGCCGGGCGGAGCGACAAGGCCAAGGACGTGAGCGGGATCGCCTGCGCCACCGAGACCGGCTTTCCGCGGATCTGCCTCGTGGCCGACGACGAGTCCCAGGGCGCGCAGGTGGCGATCCTCCGGGACGGCAGCCTCGTCGCCGGACGCTTCATCCGGCTGATCGACGCCACCCAAAAGGGCAAGCCGCTGGAGCTCGACGCCGAGGGCGTGGCCTACGCGGACGGGGCCTTCTACGTCGTCGGCTCGCACGGCCGCCCCCGGCGCGAGCACGGTCAGGGTGCCGAGGGCGACGCGCGGGCCGAAGCGACCCGGCACCTGTTCCGGATCCGCCTCGATCCCAAGGCCGTGGACCCGGAGACCGGCCAGCTCCGCGCCGAGCCCGAGATCACCGGTACGGCAGCGCTGGCGCGGATCATCGCCGACATCCCGGCGCTGGCCCCCTTCCACGACAGGGCCCTGGAGGAGGGCGGCGTCACCGTCGAGGGCGTCGCGGTGCGCGGCGGCCGGCTCCATGTCGGTCTGCGCGGTCCGGTGCTCGCAGATGGCAGCGCCGCGATCGTGTCGGTTCCCCTCGCCGGCCTGTTCGACGGCAAGCCCGGCGCCGCCAGCCCCGGCACGGTGGCGCTCGGCCCCGATAGTCACGGGCAGAAGCGGGGCGTGCGCGACCTGGTGGCCGTGCCGGACGGCTTCCTGATCCTGGCGGGGCCGATGCTCGACCCGGAGGACGGGGCGGTCGCGGCCGGCGACTACACGGTGTTCGCGTGGGACGGCACGGGCGCGCCGCGCAAGCGCCGCGATCTGGCCGGCTACCCGAGGAAGGAGAAGCCGGAGGCGCTGCTGCCTCTCGACGAGAATGCGGACGGGCAGCGGGTGCTGGTATTCTTCGACGGCCCGAAGGAAGGCGCCCCGCGCGCGGTCGTGCTGCCGCGCTGATCGGCCGTCGCCTTCAAATCCGGCTGTCGGCCCGCACAACTTTTTTAAAGTCTTTCCGGGCCCTCCTGGGCCGTCTTGCACTTCTGTCGCGGATGACGCGCCCAACGGCCTTCGCTACGGTGCGGCCAAGACTGCGCCCCGAGCGCGGATAGTGAAGAAGACCACACGGAGGCCAGGATGGGCGTGCGCGTCGCGGAGACCACGGGCGACAAGACGCCCCGCGATAAACCCTGGATCATCCGCACCTATGCGGGCCATTCCAACGCCGCGGAGTCCAACGCCCTCTACCGGGGCAACCTTGCCAAGGGCCAGACCGGCCTGTCGGTGGCCTTCGACCTACCGACCCAGACCGGCTACGACCCCGATCACGAGCTGGCACGCGGCGAGGTCGGCAAGGTCGGCGTCTCGATCGCGCATCTCGGCGACATGCGGACCCTGTTCCAGGACATCCCGCTCGCCCAGATGAACACTTCGATGACCATCAACGCCACGGCCCCGTGGCTGCTGGCGCTCTACCTGGCGGTGGCCGAGGAGCAGGGCGCACCCTTCGAGGCCCTCCAGGGCACGACCCAGAACGACATCATCAAGGAATACCTGTCGCGCGGGACCTACGTGTTCCCGCCCGCGCCCTCGCTCCGGCTCACCAAGGACGTGATCCTGTTCACGACCCAGAACGTGCCGAAATGGAACCCGATGAATGTCTGCTCCTACCACCTGCAGGAGGCGGGGGCGACGCCGGTCCAGGAGCTGTCCTACGCGCTGGCCATCGCCATCGCGGTGCTCGACACCGTGCGCGACGACCCCGAATTCGACGAGAAGAGCTTCTCCGACGTGTTCGGGCGGATCTCGTTCTTCGTGAATGCCGGGCTGCGGTTCGTCACGGAGATCTGCAAGATGCGGGCCTTCGCCGAGCTCTGGGACGAGATCGCCCAGGAGCGCTACGGCATCGACGACCCGAAGAAGCGCATCTTTCGGTATGGCGTGCAGGTCAATTCGCTCGGCCTGACGGAACAGCAGCCCGAGAACAACGTCCACCGCATCCTGATCGAGATGCTGGCCGTCACGCTCTCCAAGCGCGCCCGCGCCCGGGCGGTGCAGCTGCCGGCCTGGAACGAGGCGCTCGGCCTGCCGCGGCCCTGGGACCAGCAATGGTCGATGCGCATGCAGCAGATCCTGGCTTTCGAGACCGATCTTCTGGAATACGACGACATCTTCGACGGCTCGAAGGTCATCGAGGCCAAGGTCGAGGCTCTGAAGGCCGAGACCCGGGCCGAGCTGGAGCGGATCGGCGGCATCGGCGGCGCGGTCGCCGCGGTGGAGACCGGCGCCCTCAAGCGCGCCCTGGTGGAGTCGAACGCCAAGCGGATCTCGGCGATCGAGGCCGGCGAGCAGATCGTGGTCGGCGTCAACAAGTGGCAGCAGGGCGAGCCCTCGCCGCTCACCGCCGGGGAGGGGGCGATCTTCTCCGTGTCCGAGACGGTGGAGATGGAGGCGCAGGGGCGCATCCGGGACTGGCGCAGCAAGCGCGACGACCAAGCGGTCGGCCAGGCGCTCGAGGCCCTCGAGCAGGCGGCGCGCTCGGGCGCCAACATCATGCCGGTCTCGATCGCGGCCGCGAAGGCCGGCGTCACCACCGGCGAGTGGGGCGAGCGCCTGCGGCAGGTGTTCGGCGAGTACCGGGCCCCCACCGGGGTCAGCCTCGAAACCGTCTCCTCCGGGGCGGCCGAGGAGGCCAAGCTCCTAATCGCCGATCTCGGCGAGCGGCTCGGCGAGACCCCGCGGCTCGTGGTCGGCAAGCCGGGCCTCGACGGCCACTCGAACGGCGCCGAGCAGATCGCGCTGCGCGCCCGGGATGTCGGCTTCGACGTCACCTATGACGGCATCCGCCAGACGCCGGCGGAGATCGTCGCCAAGGCGAAGGAGACCGGCGCCCACGTGGTCGGCCTGTCGATCCTGTCGGGCAGCCACGTGCCGCTGGTCCGCGAGGTCCGCGCCCAGATGCGCGAGGCGGGGCTCGACCACATCCCCGTGGTGGTCGGCGGCATCATTTCCCCTGAGGACGAGCTGGTCCTCAAGAACATGGGCGTGCGCGCGGTCTACACACCCAAGGACTACGCCATCGACGCGATCATGATCGGCCTCGCCAAGGTCGTGGAGAAGAGCCTGGACCGGCAGGGCAGCCCGCCGGAGCCGGCGCGGGAGGGTGCGCAGGTCTACTGAGGCAGCGCAGGCCGGGATCCGGGCGTGCGCGGCTTCCCGATCGCGCCGCGGATCGCGTAGGACGGCGCCATGCCGTCCGCCCTCGCAACGATCCTCCTCCTCGCCGTCCTGCTCACCGCCGCCCTGTCGGCCGGGCTGATCCTGCGGCTGCGCCCGGCCCTGCAGCGCTACGCCCTGGCCCGGCCGAATGCCCGGTCGAGCCACACGGTGCCGACGCCCCAGGGCGGCGGGATCGCCGTGGTGACGGCGCTCGTGACCATATCCGGCCTCCTGATCGCGGCACCCGAGATCGGCGGCCGACCGGATTGGGTGCGGCTCGCGAGCGGCACCCTGGTGCTCGCGCTGCTCGGCGCCGTGGACGATCTGCGCCCGCTGCCGGCCGCCCTGCGGCTCGCCGTGGCGGTGGGCGTCGTCGGCGTGCTGGTCTGGCAGCTCGACGGCCGGCTGCTGCCCGGGGCGCCCCTCTGGCTCGAGCGCGGGCTCGCGCTGCTGGCGGGGGTCTGGTTCGTCAACCTGACGAACTTCATGGACGGGCTCGACTGGCTGACGGTGGCCGAGATCGTCCCGGTCTCCGGGGCGCTTTTGGGGCTCGGGCTCGCGGGATACCTGCCGCCGCTGCCCGCCCTGGTGGCTTCCTGCCTGCTCGGGGCGATGCTGGGCTTCGCGCCGTTCAACCGGCCGGTGGCGAACCTCTTCCTCGGGGATGTCGGCTCGCTGCCGATCGGGCTCGTCACCGCCTGGCTGCTGTGCCAGCTGGCCCTGGCGGGCGGACTTGCCGCCGCCCTGCTGCTGCCGCTCGTCTACCTCGCCGATGCCAGCCTGACGCTGGCCGCCCGGGCCGCCCGGGGCGAGCGGGTCTGGGAGGCGCATCGCGGCCATTACTACCAGCGCGCCACCGATAACGGCCTGACCGTCTCGGGCGTCGTGGCGCGGGTGTTCGCGGTCAACCTCGTGCTGGCCGGGCTCGCCGCCGCGACCTTGTTTTGGCCGTCCTGGCCGGTCACGCTCGGGGCGCTCGCGGCCGGGCTCGCCCTGGTCGCCGCCCTGCTCCGCCGCTTCGCCCGCGCGCCCGCCGAAGGGGTTGCCCACTCGTGACCGGATTGATCGCGCTCACCGGGGCCACCGGGTTCATCGGCCGCCATCTGCTCGCCGACCTCACCGCCCGCGGCTACAAGGTCCGGGTCCTGCTGCGCCGGCCGACGTCCCTGCCGGACGGCGCCGCGAGCGCGGTGGTGGGCGACCTGACCCGTCCGATCAACATGGCGGCGGCGCTCAGCGGCGTCGACGCCGTGGTGCACTCGGCGGGTCTCGCCCACGCCATGTAGGGGGCGCCCGAGGACGATTACCGCACCCTCAACACCGAGGCGACGCGCAAGCTCGCCGAGGCGGCCGCCCGCGCGCGGGTGCGCCGGTTCGTGTTCCTGTCCTCGATCCGCGCGCAGGTCGGGGCCAGCGCGCCGGGCGCGGTCGGGGAGGGCGATGAGCCCCGGCCCACCGACGCCTACGGCCGCTCCAAGCTGGAGGCCGAGCGGGCGCTGGCCGAGACCGGCCTCGACTGGGTCGCGCTCCGCCCGGTGCTGGTCTACGGCGCGGGCGTGAAGGGCAACATGGCCGCGCTGCTGCGGCTCGCCCGCAGCCCTTATCCCCTCCCGCTGGGCGGCCTCGCGGCGCGGCGGTCGCTGATCTCCCTGGAGAGCCTGTCGGGGGCCGTGGACGCGGTCCTGCGGGCGCCGGACCCGATCCGCACCGCCCTGATCGCCGCCGATCCGGATCCGCTCAGCCTCGCCGAGATGCTCACGGCGCTGCGCGCCGGCCTCGGCCGCAAGCCCGGGCTGGTCCCGGTGCCGGTCGGCCTCCTCGGGCTCACCTGCCGGCTGACTGGCCGCGAGGCGCTGTTCGCCCGGGTGGCCGAGGGCCTGGAAGCTCGCGCCGACGGCCTCGCGGCGCTCGGATGGCGCCCGGCCGCGCCGACACGGGACGGGCTGGCCCGGCTGGCGCGAGAGGGCGACTGAGTGCCGCGCCGACGCACCCGGACCCGAGCACAACGCCTCAATGATGGTCGCGATCGTCATGCGGATATCAGCAATCTTCTTCGGCTTCATCGCGTTCGCCGGTCCAGCGCATGCGAGCGAGGTTGTATGCACCGCGATTGCCGACGCCACAGACGGCCGCATCCTGCTCCAGCGCGGCGATTGCGATCGGCAGGTCACGCCGGCCTCGACGTTCAAGATCGCCATCAGCCTGATGGGCTTCGATGCCGGATTCCTCATGGACGTGCACAACCCGGCCCTCCCGTTCCGCGAGGGCGACGCGGCCTGGAATCCGTCCTGGCGGAGGACCGTCGATCCCGAGAGCTGGATCCGCGACTCCGTGGTCTGGTACTCCCAGCGTGTCACGCGCGCGCTAGGTGCGGATCGGTTCCGTGCCTACGTAACCCGGTTCAGTTACGGCAATGCGGACGTGTCGGGCGATGCCGGCAAAGCGGATGGCCTGACGCGCGCGTGGCTGAGTTCATCCCTGGCGATCAGCCCGTTGGAACAGGTCGCTTTCCTGAGCCGGCTCGTCCGGTATGACCTGCCCGTTTCGGACGCGGCTCTGGCGATGACCGAAACCCTTACGCAGATCGGCCCCACCTCGGATGGCTGGGAGATCCACGGCAAGACCGGCACCGGCTTCCCGCGCAATCCGGATGGCTCCCTCGACGAGACGCATGGCTACGGATGGTTCGTCGGCTGGGCACGCCGCGGCGCCGCGACCGTGGTTTTCGCGCGCCTCATTCAGGACGACCGACGCGAGACCGGCCCGGCCGGGATCCGAGCACGCGCGGCGATGATCGCCGAGCTGCCCCAAGTCCTTACCGAGGCGGGACGCTGATCGCGCGGTGGCCTGCCGGGACTTCTCGCCGTGCCGAACCCGCCGGTTCGATCAACCGACCGCGGGGCTCGCCGCACCGACCGGCGGCTCGGCCTCGACCATCGCCTCGGCGGAAGCCAGGTCCCGCCCGGCCGGCCTTTGCGCGTGGCGCTCGCGGAAATGCGGCACCGCCGCCTCGAACACGGCCTCCGCGGCCGCCCGGTCACCCGCCGCGACGGCCGCCCGCAGCTGCGCCACCCAGGCGTCGAGCCGGGCGCGGTCGGCGAAGACCGGGCGAGCCGCCATCACCCCGTCGATGCCCGGCAGGGTGACCCGGGGCTCCTCGCGGGCGAACAGGATCTCGTTGAGCCGCTCGCCGGGCCGGGCGCCGGTATACGCAATCTCGATCTCGGCCCCCGGCTCGAACCCGGCCAGCCGGATCATCCGCTCGGCGAGCTCGGCGATCCGCACCGGCTGGCCCATCTTGAGCACGTAGACCGCGGCGCGCTCCGCCTCCGGGGCGGTCCGGCCCTCGCCGTCGGCGTGGGAGGCCGCGGTCAGCACGAGGTCGCAGGCCTCGCGCACGGTCATGAAATAGCGGACCATGTCGGGATCGGTGACCGTGACCGGGCCGCCCCGGGCGATCTGCCCCTTGAATACAGGGACCACCGAGCCGACCGAGCCGAGCACGTTGCCGAAGCGCACCGCGATCAGCCGGGTCGGATGGTCCGGCCTGGCCGACTGCTCGGCGTCCAGCGCCTGGGCGACCATCTCGGCGAAGCGCTTGGTCACGCCGAGCTGCGAAACCGGCTCGATCGCCTTGTCGGTCAAGACCATCACCAGCGCCCGCGCGCCCGCCGCCACCGCGGCCTCGGCGACGTTGATCGAGCCGAAGACGTTGGTCTTGATGCCCTCCTGCCAGTCACGTTCCAGGTAGGGCACCTGCTTGAGCGCGGCGGCATGGACCACGCAATCGGGCCGGAACGCCGCGATGACCTGATGGACCCGCTCCCGGTCGCGGATATCGGCGAGCACGCCGGTCACCACGGCCTTCGCGGACAGGATCGCCGGATGGCTGAGGATGCCGTGCAAAGCCGGCTCCGAGGAGTCGAGCACCAGCACCGCGGCGGCCCCGAAGGCCACGGCCCGCAGGCAGATCTCCGACCCGATCGAGCCGCCGCCGCCGGTCACCACCACCCGGCGGCCGGCCAAAAACGCCTCGAGGCGCGGGCGGTCGATCGCCACGGTGGGGCGCAGGAGCAGGTCCTCGATCTCGAGGGGCGCCAATTCGGGGCCCTGCGCACCCTCGCCGAGCCCGACCACGCGGGCCAGCGGCAGGCCGAGGCGCCGGGCGCGGGCGATCAGGTCGTCGGGGGCGGCCTCCGGGACCAGGGCGCTGGGGGCGGCCACCAGCCGCCGCACCGGCTCGCCGCTCGCCGCCAGTTCCGCCACCACTCGTTCGAGATCCCGGAAACCACCGAGCACGGGCACGCCGCGCATGAACTGCCCGGTCTCGTCCGCCCGGGGCGACAGGATCCCGCGGGGCGCCAGTTTCTTGACAGAGCCCGCCTCGATGGCGCGGATCAGCACGTCGAGATCGGCCCCGCGCCCGAGCAGCAGGGTCGGCACGGTCGCGGCCCGGGCGCTCGATTGCCGGGAGCGGGTGTCCTTCAGGTACCGGAACGCGAGGCGTGCGCCCCCGAGCAGAAAGATCTGCAGGACCCAGTACAGAAAAATCGCGATCTTGCCGAAGAAGTAGAAGCCGTAGAGGTCGGCCGAGACAAGGACCCAATCGATCACCAACAGGGCGAGCGCCAGGACGCTGGCGGCCCGGACGATCCCGGCGAGGTCCTGCAGCGAGGCGAAGCGCCACTTGGTCCGGTACAGCCGGAACCGGCCGTAGACGAGGCCGGCAAAGAGCAGGAACGGCGGCAGCAGCAGCGGCAGGGCGTGCAGCCGCTCGTCCAGCATGCCGCCCTGGAAGCGGAACAGGAAGGTGAGCACCACGGCGGCGGCGGTCGCCGCGAGGTCGTGGGCCACCATCACCGCGATCTTGTAGAAGCGCTGCTGCATCGGGGGCCGGATGGGGTGCCGCGCGGTATCCGCCGCGGCATCCGCCCTGTCAACGCGGGGCCGGACGCCTCAGGAGTGCGCCCGGCCGGTCGATCGTCCTACTTGACGATCGCGCCGGAGAAGCCGGTCTTGAAGTTCTTCTGGTAGGTCCGACCCTTGAGCGGGTAGATTTTGTCGACGAGCAGGGTCTTGACGCGCTCGTTGAAATCCTCGGTCGTAACCGTCTGTGCTCGACCAGTAATCAAAGTCCGGGCCATTGTCGCCTCCGCATCGTCGCCCAGGGCACGGGATTGCGCGGAGGGTGAACTCTACATGGGGCATGGGCGACGATTTACAAAGACTTATCTTTCAGGTGAGCGCCCGGACCGCCGCCCCGGCCGCGTCATCGACCCGGTCGATGTCGGGGGCGTCGATGTGTCGGTACCGGGCCTGGATCAGCCCGAAGGCTCCGAAGGCGGCGTGCCCGGCCGCGACCAGGCCAAGCAGGATCCAGCCGTAGGGCTGAGCGCGCAGCAGCGCGAAGGCTTCGGTCAGCCCCTTCGCGTCCGACGAGCGCTGGTGCCAGGCCGCCGCCACCAGGAATCCGCCGATGATCAGGAAGGCGATGCCCCGGGCCGCGTAGCCGGAGCGGCCGACCGGCCCGGCCCAGCGGTCGCGGGCCTGGGTGTCGAGGGCGAGCCGGTCGGTGACGTCGCCCCGCCAGGCCTTGCCCAGGAACCCGAAGCCGCCGCCGATCACCCCGAGCCCGCCGAGCGCCACGAGCCAGCGGCCGTAGGGTTTCGCCAGGAGCCACGCGGTGCCGTCATGCATGCCGTCGCCGCCGCTCATCCCGAGGCCGAGGCTGAGCGAGGCGGCGCTGACGGCCAGACCGAGATAGATCGCGGCGCTGATCAGGTGGGCGCCGCGCACCGCCAGCCCCTTGGCCGAGGTCCCCCGCCGGTCGGCGTCGGTCACGCCCTCGACCAGGCGCCAGAGCGCGAAGCCGGCAAGCCCCAGGGCGATCACCCCGACCAGGACCGCGCCGAACGGGCCGCTCAGGACGGCGCGCAGGGCATCCTTGCTGTCGCCGGCCCGGCCGCCCTGGCCGATGGCGGCAAGCAGCGCCAGGGCACCGACCACGATGTAGACGATTCCGCGGGCGCCGTATCCGAAGCGGGCGATGCGCTCGATGGTGTTGCGCCCGCCGGGGAGGGGCCTCATGCGCGGCACCGGGCGGGGCGGAGTTCTGGGTTCGGCACGAGCGGCCTCCGGTGGGGTGGGACCGATTAACGCCCGGACGTCCGGACCCGATCCGTTGCCAGCTCTACACCGGGGGCCGGATCACACCGGTTCACATGGGCGTCCGCTCCGCGCGGCCGGACAGAGCGACGTAGAACCCTAGTCCGTCCTGGGCCGGCAGGGTGTGCAGGCGCTCGATCAGGCCGCGACGCTTCGCGTCGAGGAGCAGGCGGCCGGCCGGCTGGAACAGGGTCTCGCCGCCGCCCTCTGGTGGCGGGTCCAGGCGGATCGCCACGGTCTTGCCCTTGGCGAAGCGGCTGCGCTCCAGCATGTCCTTGAGGGACGCCTCCGCGGTCGCCCGGTTGGCGCCGCGCAGGTCGAGCACGGATTCCGCGTCCGTCACGCCGAGGGCGCCGCGCAGCTTGGCCGCGTAGAAATCTTCGAAGTGGGGCAAGTCGGTGCCTTGACGCTCTGCTGGGCCGGGGAGACCGGCGCGTGGAGATCGGGTGCGGGGGCTCAGACGGCGAGTCCGCGGTAGATGTCGCTTACCGGCACGATGCCGTCGAGTTCCGGCAGCGCAAGGCTGCCGTCGAGGCCGAGCGCCTGCACGGTCCAGTCGTCGGCCTCCCGGCGCCACACCTCGACGCGGGCCTCGTCGGAATAGACGATCAGCAGGACCTTGAGGCTCGGCACCGTGCGGTAGAAGTCGATCTTGCGCCCCCGGTCCAGGCTCATGGTCGAGGGCGACAGCACCTCGGCCACCAGCAACGGGTCGTCGGCATAGCCGTCGGGCAGCGGCGGCCCGCAGCGCACCACCACGTCCGGAATCGGCACGAAGTGGTCCTGCTCCGCGCTGACGATCCCAAGGCCCGGCATGGCGCGGCAGCCCTGTCCATCCGCGAGATCACCGATCCGGCGGATCAGATTAGCGACGATCGCCTGATGGCGCTCCCGCGGCGGCGACATGAGCACGGGCTCGCCGTCGAGGAGTTCCCAGCGCTCCGCATCCGGGCGGTCCTCCACCCAGCGCCTGAACTCGGCAAATCCCATGCGCGCGTCGCGCCTTGCGGCCAAAGCCATCGCCGCCCTCCTATCCCAGCGCGATGGTAGCACCCGCGATGGCGCCCGCAACAGCGTCGGTTCAGACGGCCGCGCGGGCGTAGGCCTCGCCCACCGGCAGGGCGCCGCCGAACTCCGGCAGGTCGACGACCTCGTCCGGCCCCGCCGTCGAGCAGATCCCAGCGCGGCTCGACCCAGCGCCAATATTCGGCGACGCTCATGCGGGCGGCGCGCCTCACGGCCGATGCCATGGCGGCCTCCGATCGGAGGCGCCACGCTATCATCAGTCCTTGATTCCGGCGACGGCTCAATCGATGGCGAGCGCCGCCGCGAGGTCGCCGCCGGCCTCGAGGAAGCGCTGGGGGTCGATCGGCTCGCCGTCGATCCGGGTCTCGTAATGCAGGTGCGCCCCGGTGGAGCGCCCGGTCGAACCGACGGCGCCGATCATGTCCCCCGCGGCGACGCGCTGGCCGGGGCGGACGGAGATGCGGGCGAGGTGGCCGAACCGGGTGACGACGCCGTGGCCGTGGTCGATCTCGACCATATTGCCGTAGCCGCCGGCATAGTCCGCGGCACTCACCCGGCCGGGGGCGGTGGCGCGGGCGGGCTCGCCGAACTCGGCCTTCAGATCGAGGCCGGTATGAATCGCCAGCCCCCGGGTGAACGGGTCGAGCCGTGTGCCGAACGGGCTCGACACGACCGGCTCGCCGCGGATCGGCCGGCGCAGCGGCAGTGCTGCGGCGAGCCGGTGCAGGCGCTCGCCGTCGCCCAGCGTCCGGCGGGCCAAGTCCAGGGTGCTCGCGAAGCCGTTCGCGATGCCGGTCCCGTCCAGGGCGCGGGCGTCGAGGGGGACCAGCGGGCCGCCAGTTCCGGCCGTCGTGGGATCGAGGCGGTCGGGGTCGAGGCCGGTGCGGCCGATCAGCCCGCGCAGGCGCCGGACCGTGTCGCCGGCCCGCTCGACCACCCGGGCGAGGCGCTCACCCTGCGCGGCCCGCAGGCCGTCGAGGCGCGCCTCCAGCCGGATCAGCCCGGTCTCGGCGTCGATGGCGCTGCGGCGGGGAAGGGCGGGGAACCGGGGCACCCCGCCCGCCCCCCCCCCGCGCAGGCCGAACCCGTCCGGGGGCTCGTCCGGGTGCGGCAGCGCCCCGGTGGTGAGCGGATCGTTGATCCGGGTTCCGAGTCCGGCCAGCGCCGCCTGGCGCCGCTCCAGCTCGGCCTGGCGCTCCAAAGCCGCCGCGACCCGCTCGGCCAGGCCCGATTCGGCACCGGCCCGGTCGCGGCCCGTCCGGTCGAGCCGGTCCTGCAGGTCGGCGAGCCGGGCCTCGTAGGCGTCGCGCATCGCCGTCTGGCGGGCGACGAAGCCGGCGAGCACGTCGTCGTGGAACACGATCAGGTAGGAGGCCCCGAGCGCCCACACGAGGGCAAGGGCGAGCCCGGCGGCGGGGATCTTGGAGAGCGGCGGGCGATGCATCAAGACGGCCCCGTGGGAGCCGCCATTCAGACCCGATTAGGGTTAAGGATCCGTCGCGGCCCGCCCGATCAGGGCAGCGCCCGGGCAGCCTCCAGCACCGCCTCGGCATGGCCGGGCACCTTCACCTTCGGCCAGATCCTGGCGATGCGCCCCTCCCGGTCGACCAGCACGGTGGTGCGCTCCACGCCCATGTACTTGCGCCCGTACATGCTCTTCTCGACCCAGACCCCGTAGGCCTCGAGCACGCCCTTGTCCTCGTCGGAGGCGAGCGGGAAGGCGAGGCCATACTTGCCGCAGAACTTGTCGTGGCTCTTCACCGGATCCGGCGACAGGCCGATCACTTTCGCAGCGGTGTCGCCGAAGGCCGGCAGCAGGCCGTTGAAGTCCTGCGCCTCCAGGGTGCAGCCGCTCGTGTCGTCCTTCGGGTAGAAGTAGAGCACGATCTTGTGACCACGGAGCGCGGACAGCGCGATCCGCCCGCCGCCCGAGGCGGGGAGGTCGAAATCGGGGGCCGGATCGCCCTCTGACAATGGCATCGTGCCTTCCTTTCGGCCGATTGATGGTGTGCAGTCCCGCCGTGCGCGGCAGCACCATGAGGTTGCGCCGCGCCGCCCGACCAGAACTCGGAGTCAGGCCCGCTGTAAAGCGGGGCCGCGCTTCGATCCACCGGCCGCGGAGTTCCGCGTGCGAAGCCCGCGGAACAAGGGTCCCGATGGCGGACGAGACGACCTTGGCAAGCAAGCCTCGGGGGAGGGCGCGACGCTGGGGCGGGTTCTGCCTCGTCGGCGCGCTCACCCTGGTGCTGCTCGTCGGCGGCGGCATCGGGCTGGCCGTGCTGCGCCTGTCCAACGGCCCGCTGCAGATCGACGCCCTGTCGCGCCGGGTCGCGGCCGCGGGGACCGAGCGGATCGGCCCGGGCTGGAGCATCGGGATCCGCGGCAGCAGCCTTGAGCTCGACCGCGAGAACGCCCTGAGCCTGCGCTTCTCCGGCCTCGACATCCGCAATCCGCAGGGCGACCTGGTGGTGCGGGCGCCGCTGGCCGTGGTCAGCCTCGACCCCTGGGGCCTCCTGCACCTCAACCTGCAGCCGCGGTCGATCGAGTTCCGCGAGACGCAGACCACCGCCCTCGTGCACCGGGACGGATCGATCGCGTTCGCGGCCTCCGAGGCCAATCACCCGGTGGATATCGAGCCGCACACGCCGCCGAGCGTGGACGATGCCCGGGGCAAGGTCTCACCGCTCTCGGCGACCCTGGCCTCGATCTTCGGCGTCGTGCTGGATTCCAGCGGCGTCGTCGGCGCCCTCGATGCCGCCCGCATCACCGATGCGCGCCTGCGGCTGATCGACGACGACGGCCGCGAGCGCGCGGTGTTCGCCCGGGTCAACGGCCTGTTCGGGCGCGATCCCGTAAACGGCACTCGCAACTTTGAGTTGCGGCTCGATGGCCCCCACGGGGAGTGGCGTTTCGGCGGCGCCCTGCGCGGGGCCGGCGAGGGGCAGGAGGGCAAGGGGCAAGACGGCAAGGGACTGGCGCGCTCGGGGGTCATTACCCTGGACGACCTGCCGGTCCCCGACCTGTTGCTGCTCTCCGGCCAATCGAGCCTGCCGCTGACCACCGATCTCAAGCTCTCGGCCCGCGCCGACGTGAGCCTGGTGGCGGGGCGGATCACGACCATGAACGCCAAGGTCCATACCGGAGACGGCACCTTCCTGATTGAGGAAAAGGACTTCAACCCCGTCACGGTCGAGAGCCTGGACGCGACCCTGAACTGGGACGAGGCCGGCCGGGTCATGTCGCTGACCGGGCTGGACTACCGGGGAGCCGGCAACGCGGTTCACCTGACCGGCGCCTGGACGGAAAGCCCGCCGGACGCCGCCACGGCTTGGACCGCGACGCTGGCGGGGCGCGACGCCGTCTTGCGCGGGGCGACCCCAAAGGACGCGCCGGTGAAGATCGACGCGCTCGACGCGCAGCTGACCGGCCGCGACGGCGGCATCGCCATCGACGCCCTCAACGTTTCGGCCCCGGGCGTGCAGGGGGTGATCACCGGCACGATCGGCACCACGGCCGACGAGGGCGGCCTGACGCTGCGCATCCTGGGCCATGACGGCGAGGTCCGGACCGGGCTGCGCCTGTGGCCGGAACATATCGCGCCGCCGGCCCGCACCTACCTGGTGGACCAGCTGCGCCGCGGCCGGATCGATGCGGTCGATATCCGCGTGAAGATGTCCGGAACGGTGCTGGCCGCCGCCGCCCAGGCCGAGCCGGCCCCCGACGACGCGGTGCATATCGATTTCCGGGTCTCCGACGCGGCCCTCGATGTGACCGCCGACGCGCCGCCCGTGGTGAAGGGCAACGTCTCCGGGACGATCACCGGGCGCTCGACCACCGTGCGCAACGTGACCGCCGAGGTCCGCGGCCCGGACGGCCGCGGGCTGGCGATCTCGGACGGCAGCTTCGTGATCCCGCAGATCACGCCGGACCGGGTGGTGGCGCAGATCGGCATGCGGCTCACCGGCGGCGCAGACGGCATGGCCTCCGTGCTCCAGGCCAAGCTGTTCAAGAGCCTGATGAGCGTGGATCTCGACCCGGCCACGATCAAGGGCAATGCCGACCTGCGGGTCGACTTCCCCCTCGATCTCAAGCACGTGCCCGACCTGCCGAGCCTGCCCGTGACCCTGTCGGGGACGCTCTCCGACCTCTCGGTCGACAAGGTGATGGGCAAGGACCGCCTGGATTCGGGCAAGTTCTCCCTGCTGTACGATCGCGGCGCCTTCACGCTGAAGGGCGACGGCCGGGTCGCGGGCGCCCCCATCTCGGTGGACATGCGCCAGCCCAAGGTCGGCCAGCCCGGCGAGGCGGTGGTCACCCTCGCCCTCGACGATGCCCTGCGGGCCAAGAAGGGCCTGCCGACCGCGCCGCAGCTCTCGGGCACGATCCCGGTCCGCGCCGTGGTGCCGATCGGCCGGCCGGGATCCGGGAAGCCGCCGATCAAGGTCGAGGCGGATCTCGCCAAGGCCGGCATCGACGGGCTGGTGCCCGGGCTGACGAAGCTGGCGGGCAAGCCGGGCCGCGTCAGCTTCACCCTGGTGGAGAACGGCCAGAGCTACGATCTGCGCGACTTCGCTCTCGACGCCGCTCCGGCCACCGCCCGCGGCAGCCTCACGATCAGCCCGGAAGGCGGCCTGGAGCGTGCCGACCTGACGAGCGTCAAGCTGTCCCCGGGGGACGATCTGCGGGTGAGCCTCGACCGCACCGGCAGCGGCTACAAGGTCTTGGTCCGGGGCGCGGTGGTCGATGCGCGGCCGTTCCTCAAGTCGCTCGGCGGCCCGGACGCCAAGGGCGGCAAGGAGACGAAGGAAACCAACCCGAAGGACATCGACGCCGATATCCAGGTGCCGATCGTGGCGGGCTTCAACGACGAGGCGCTGACCAACGCCAACCTGCGGCTGTCGCTGCACGGCCGGACCCTGCGGGCCGCCAACATCACCGGGCGGTTCCGGGCGGCGCCCTTCGCCGCCACGGTCACAAGGGGCGAGCGCGGCGTGCCGACGCTGGCCGTGGAATCCGCCGATGCCGGCGCGACCCTGCGCTTCGTCGACGTCTACCGGCGGATGTATGGCGGGCGCCTCACCGCCGGGATCGGCCTCAACGACGGTCCCCAGGCGGGCGTGGTCCAGATCCGCGACTTCTCGCTCCGCAACGAGCCGGCCCTGTCGAGCATCATGGCGCAGGGGCCGGAACCCTCCGAGGCCGAGACGGCTCGTGGCCGCCGCATCGCCCCGGGTCGGGCAGCCGGGGACGTGACCTTCGACCGGATGCGCGCCAATTTCGTGCGCAGCGGCAGCCGGGTCGATTTCAGCGACGCCGCGATCTCGAACGCCGCGATGGGCTTCACCCTGTCGGGCTGGCTCGATACCGGCCGGGAACGCACCGACATGACCGGCACCTTCGTGCCGCTCTACGGGCTCAACAACGTCGCCTCGCAATTGCCGCTGCTCGGGCCGCTGCTGGGCGGTGGGCACAACGAGGGCCTGTTCGCGGTCAATTTCCGCGTCTCCGGCAAGCTCGCCTCCCCGGACGTGAGCGTGAACCCGCTCTCGGCCATCGCCCCGGGCTTCCTGCGCAAGCTGTTCAGCGCCGGCGGCGGCCCCTTCGCGGACGGCGTGCCGGCGGTGCCGCAGGGCGAACGCTGAGCTTCATCCCGTCCGGCGGCACGTTTTCGTGTGCCGCACCGTCATTGCGAGCGCAGCGAAGCAACCCAGCGCAGCGCGCGTTCCCCGAACGTGGCGGATCCCTGGGTTGCTTCGCTGCGCTCGCAATGAAGAACGGACGAAGACGAGTGCTGTCGCTGAGGCACGAAAAAGCCCGGCGCGGCGGACCGCACCGGGCTGAACGCGACGTCCAAAAAAACTACTTCTCGACGAAGGCCTTCTCGATCACGTAGTGGCCGCCCTCGCCGTGGTTGCCTTCCTCGTAGCCGCCGGTGCTGAGCAGCTCGCGGGTGTCGCGGATCATGTCGGGGCTGCCGCAGAGCATGAAGCGGTCTGCCTCGACCGTCATCGCCGGCAGGCCGATATCCGCGAACAGCTTACCCGAGACCATCAGGTCGGTGATCCGGCCGCGGTTGCGGAACGGCTCGCGGGTCACGGTCGGGTAGTAGATCAGCTGGTTCGAGATCATCTCGCCCAGGAACTCGTGCTTGGGCAGGGACTCGGTGATGGTCTCGCCGTAGGCCAGTTCCTGGACCTGGCGGCAGCCATGGACCAGCACGACCTTCTCGAACCGGTCGTAGGTCTCCGGGTCCTTGATGATCGACAGGAACGGCGCGAGCCCCGTGCCGGTGCCGAGCAGGTAGAGGTTCCGGCCCGGCAGCAGGTTGTCGAGCACCAGGGTGCCGGTGGGCTTCTTGCCGACGATGATCGGGTCGCCGACCTTGAGATGCTGGAGCTTGGAGGTCAGGGGGCCGTCCTGGACCTTGATCGAGAAGAACTCGAGCTCCTCCTCGTAATTGGCCGAGACCACCGAATAGGCGCGCAGCAGCGGCCGTCCCTCGACCTCGAGGCCGATCATGGTGAACTCGCCGTTGCGGAACCGGAACGCCGGATCCCGCGTGGTGCGGAACGAGAACAGGTTGTCGGTCCAGTGATGCACCGACAGAACGCGCTCCTCGTAGAACTTGCTCATCGACGGATCAGTCCTCGAATCCTCTGATGCTCGGCCCATGCCCCCGATGATTCGGGGCGCATGAGGTTCGGCGGGCGACCGCCGCCCCGCGGCTGCGGGGGCGGACCCCACGAGCGGTCTCGTCGGGCTCCGGATATCGAACCCATATCGGGTGCTTCTTTCGCAGTTGCAGCACGCCCGTCAAGGCGCGTCAGGATCACACCTGCGGAAGAAGTGAATGGCCTGGAATCGTTCGAATATTTTAACCGGCGGTGATCGGCCGAAGCGGTTTCAGCCCCGCCTCGACCGCGGGGCGGCGCGGCTCTAGGAAGGGCGGCAGGGCGAGCCGCGCGCCGAGGCTCTCCAGGGGTTCGTCGGCGGTGAAGCCGGGCCCGTCGGTGGCGATCTCGAACAGGATGCCGTTGGGCTCGCGGAAATACAGGCTGCGGAAGTAGTAGCGGTCCACCGGACCACTGCTGGGCACCCGGGCCGCCTTCAACCGGTCGGCCCAGGCCCCGTATTCCGCATCCGGGATGCGGAAGGCCACATGGTGGACCGCGCCCGCACCCTGCTGCGCCGGCGCCGAGGCATCGGCCAGGAGCTGGACCTCGGCGGCGGGGCCGCCGGGCCCCATGGCGTAGACCTCGACCGGGCCGTCGCCGGCCTCGAAGGTGCGAACGCGGCGCATGCCGAGCACCTCGGTCAGGACGGCCGCGGCGGGGGCCGGGGCCGGCACGGACAGACGGATCGGGCCCAAGCCGCGGATCTGGTAGGCCGCCGGGACCGGGGAGGCGTCCCAGGGATGCTCCGGGCCGGTGCCGCCATCATCGACCAAAGCCAGGCGCTGGCCCTCGGGATCCTCGAAGTCGACGGTCAGGCGGCCGTCGCGCAGGGCGGGCTCGGCCACCACGGACCCGGCCTCGCGCAGGCGCGTGTGCCACCACATCACAGCGCCTTCACCGGGCACCCGCAGATGCGTGCGGGTGATGCTGTTCGATCCGCGGCGCTCCGGGGGCGCCGGCCAGTCGAAGAAGGTGATGTCGGTGCCCGGGCTCGCCAGCCCGTCCGCGTAGAACAGGTGGTAGGCCGAGACGTCGTCCTGGTTCACGGTCTTCTTCACCAGCCGCAGGCCGAGCGTGCCGGTGTAGAACGCCACGTTCTCCGCAGCGCGGGCGGTCACCGCGGTGAGGTGATGGATGCCGGTGAGCTGCATGGTTTTTCGTGTGGGTCCCCGCTCCGATGCGCCTGAGGTAGGGATTGGCCGCCGGCGTTGCGAGCGCACAGCTGGAATGCAGTGGGCGTGAGGGGGCAGACTGCATGGCCCACGCCCATGGGAGACACCTGATGGCCGTCCCGTATGAGACCGACACAATCCTGCCGCCGCTGCATCCCGGCGAGGTGCTGCGCGAGGACTTCCTGATTCCCCTCGGCCTGTCGGCCGGCACGGTGGCGCGGGCCTGCCGGGTTCCGCGCACCCGGATCGAGCGGATCGCCGCCGAGCAGATCGGGGTCTCGACCGACACAGCTCTGCGTCTCGGCCGCTATTTCGGCACGAGTGCGGAGTTCTGGCTCAACCTCCAGCGCCAATACGAGGTGGAGACGCTGACCCGCACCCTCGGGCCGGAGATCGAGCGGGTCGCCCCGCTCGCCCCCGCGGGGGCCTGAACCCTCAGAGCCCGACCGGACGGCCGGCGGCGACCACCAGCATCTTCCCGTCCGCGAAGGTCCGGGCTGCGGCGCGGCGGATGTCGGCCTGGGTGACGGCCGAGACCAGGGCGTTGCGGCGGGCGATGTAGTCCATGCCCAGCTCCTCGAAGGCGATCTGCACCAGCTGGTGGGCGATCTTGGTCGAGGTGTCGAAGCCCAGCGCGTAGGAGCCGGTGAGGTAGTCCTTGGCCTTCTGCAACTCGTCGTCGTCCGGGCCGTCCGTGATCAGGCGGCCGATCTCGTCGCCGATCACCGACAGGGCCTCGCCGACGCGCTCGTTCTTGGTGGCGGTATAGCCCCAGGTCATCGCGGCCGAGCGGTGGCTGACGAGCGAGGTCCCGACCGAATAGGCCAGGCCGCGCTTCTCCCGCACCTCCTGGAACAGCCGCGACGTGAAGGCGCCGCCGCCCAGGATGTGGTTCAGCACGTAGGCCGGGATGAAGTCCGGGTCGCGCCAGGCCACGCCGGCCATGCCGAAGCGGATCACCGATTGCGGCACGTCGAGGTCCACAACGATGCGCTTGCCGAGTTCCTGCACCTCGGTGCGCGGCACCGCCTGCAGCGCCCCGGCCTCGGGCAGGGCCCCGAAGGCGCGGTTCAGGCCCTCGGCCAGCTGCTCGGCGCCGATGGCGCCCACCGCCGCGACCTTCACCCGGCCGCGGCCGATGATGCGGGCATGCATCGCCAGCAGGTCGTCCCGGGTGATCGTGGCGACGCTCTCCACGGTGCCCGAGGAGGGCCGGGCATAGGCGTGGCCGGCGAACGCCTCCTTGAAGAACCGGCGCGAGGCCAGCACGCCCGGATCGTTCTGCTGGTAGCGCAGTCCGGCGATCACCTGGCCGCGGACACGTTCGATCGCGTCCGGGTCGAGACGGGGCTTGGCCAGCGCCAGGGCGAGGAGCGCGATACCCTCGTCGGCATGCTTAACCAGCATCTTGAGCGAGCCGCCGATCGCGTCGGGGCCGGCATGGAAGGACAGTTCGATCGCCCGGGCGGCGAGCCGCTCCTGGAACGCATCGGAGGTCAGGTCGCCGGCCCCCTCGTCGAGGAGACGGGCCAGCATCTGCGCGCAGCCGGCCTTGCCGTCCGGGTCCTGGGCGGCGCCGCCCTCGAAGGTGAAGGCCAGGGCGATCATCGGCACCACGGGGGATTCGACGTGCCAGGCCTCGATGCCGGCGGCGGTGGCGACCGGCAGCGCCGTGGTGGGGGAATTGGCGGGGGCTGCGGTGTCGACCAGGGTCTCGGCGACGCTCATGGGAACCTCTTTTTTTCTCGTCACGGGCGGCGGAGCCGGTCGAAGCTCACGGCCTGATGCAGGTCCCGACGGGAGCAAAAAACCGCCCGCCGGGACGCGCCCGAAAAACTATTCCGCGGCCATCGCGACCGGGGCGTCGGGGTCCTGAGCCTTGGTCAGGTAGCCGGTGACCGAGCGGGACGGGGTCAGCCAGCGCTCGGCGGCGGCCTTGAGGCGCTCCTGCGAGACCGCCTCGATATCGGTCGGCCAGCGGCGGACCTCCTCGATGGTCTCGCCGATCGCGAGCGCCGAGCCGTAGATCCGGGCCAGCGACGACTGGCTGTCGGAGGAGTAGACGGTCTCGGCGACCAGCCGGGTCTTGGCCCGCTCGATCGCCTCGGCGCCCAAGGCCTCCGCGGGGGCGCGACGCAGGATCTTGTCCACGGCCTCCTCCAGCGCCTCCAGGGAGACGCCCTCGGCCGGCACCGCGTAGACGGAGAACCGGGTCTCGTCGATCGCCGAGCCCATGTACCAGGCGCCGGCATTCACCGCGAGGCCGGTCTCCATGACCAACTTGCGGTAGAGGTAGGAGGTCGAGCCGCCGCCCAGCACCTCGGCGAGCAGCTCGAGATCGTGGCAGCCGCCATCGCGGGCGGTGATGCAAGACGGGGTCAGATAGAGCCGCTGCAGGGTCGGCTGCTCGACCTTCGGGTCGGCGACCGCGACCCGGCGCAGGGCCTTGGGCTCGGGCTCCCGCGCCCGCAGGCGCTCGGGCCGGGCGCCCTGGGGGGCGACGCGGCCGTAGGTGTCGTCGGCGAGCCGCCGGACCTCGTCCGCCGTCACGTCGCCGGCCACCACCAGGATCGCGTTCTCGGGGGTGTAGAAGCGCTTGTAATAGGCCAGCGCGTGCTCGCGGTTCAGGCCCTCGATCTCGTGCATCCAGCCGATGATCGGGATGCCGTAGGGATGATGCACGAACAGCGAGGCGGCCATCGCCTCGGAGAGTTGGGCGGAGGGGTCGGTCTCGACCCGCATGCGCCGCTCCTCCAGCACCACGTCGCGCTCGGGCGCGACCACGGCGTCGTCGAGGACGAGGCCGCCCATGCGGTCGGCTTCGAACGCCATCATGGTGCCGAGATGGTCCCGGGCGACCCGCTGGAAATAGGCGGTGTAGTCGTAGCTGGTGAAGGCGTTCTCCTGGCCGCCGAGGCCCGAGACGGCCTTGGAGAAGGCTCCCACCGGGTGCTTCTCCGTGCCCTTGAACATCAGGTGCTCGAGGAAGTGGGCGATGCCCGACTGGCCCAACGGATCATCGGCCGAGCCGTTGCGATACCAGATCATGTGGGTCGCCACGGGCGCCCGGTGATCGGGCACCACCACGACGTCGAGGCCGTTGTCGAGGGTGAAGGCCGTGACTTCGGGCCCGCCCGCCTCGGAGCGCCCGAACGGCGCAGCCTCGCCCCGGCCGGCGCTACCGCCGTAGGGCGAGCCCGGACGCAGGGGGAAGAGGGTGGGCGTCGCCTTCCTGAACAGGTGCATTCCGCTTTCCTTTTGCCGGCCCCGGAACCGTCGACGCCCTCGTGGGACGCTCGGGTGGATCGGGGCCGTCCGCGTCTCCGGCCGGCAAGAGCCGTACCGGGACAGAGATGTCATGTTGCCATGCCGGGCTGCCGTTGCAACGGCGCCACAGCCGGATGGTTACTGCTGGGCCCGCTGGCGCTGATAGGCCCGGGGATCGGCCTCGTCACGCTCGCGGCTGGCATTGTTGATCGGATCCCGCGACGGCGGCTGCGCCAGCTTCTTCGGCGACTGGCGGTAGCCGGTCGGCGGATCGGTCAGCACGTCCCGGGCCGGCTCCACATCGGAGGGCTCGGCATTGGCGCTCTTGCCCTTGAGCAGGTCGAACGGGCTGAGCAGGCTGTCGTCGCGGTTGGTGTCGCCGGGCTTGCGCTCGGCCTCGGTGGTGACGCTCGCCCCGGCACGACGGCCGTTGCGGATCTCGTCCACCGAGAGCGTGGCGTTGTTGTCGTCGTAGCGGCCACGCGCCTGGTTGCCCACCGGGCGGCGCCGCTCGTCGGCCGCGCGCTCGCGCTCGGCGATCTCGGGATCCTTCGGCCAGGCGGTGCTGGTGGAGCGGGCCCGGGGCTGGGGCAGGGCCTTGCCGTCGAGCTTGGGCGGCATCACCAGCGGCGGGCGCTCGTGATAGTCGATCGGATCCTGCCGCTTCTCCAAAAGGCCGATGCCCGAGAGCGCGTCGCGCATGAACTCGCCGCGCTCCTGCGCCTGCGCGCCGCAGGTCAGCAGCGGCGCCAGGGCGACCGCGGCGGGGAGGATGAGACGAAGCCTGCGATGCTCGGTCATGCTGCCTCACGGGTTCCGGCCGGGGATCCGGCACGGGGACGGCCGCCACGCGGCCTGATCCGACAAGTTCCGGCCTGAGACCGGTTTCCGGCGATCGTATGGCGCCTTGACCGCATTGCACCAGAGGCTTGGGGCGGGCAGGGCCGATCTGTTGCGGGAATCACGGGCGCGGCGCCGGATCGCCCGGTGCCGGCCCGCTCCGGGCCGCATCCCCCGACGTAGCCCGGCCGGCTGGGCTCAGGCTGTCGAGGATGAGCCCGATCACCACGGCGACGATCGCCGCGTCCGCCACGTTGAACACGTACCAGGACCAGCCGCCGGCATGCAGGTGGACAAAGTCGAACACCGCCCCGTAGGCGGCCCGGTCGATGGCGTTGCCGAGCGCCCCGCCGACGATCAGGCCGAGGGCCACGGCCAGCAGCCGCGAGCCGGCCCGGGTCATCCAGATGCCGAGGCCGAGGGCGGCGGCCAGCGACAGGGCCACCAGGAACCAGCGCCCGAACCCGCTCTCCTGCTGGAACAGGCCGTAGGAGACGCCGCGATTCCAGACCACCACGAAGTCGGCGAAGGGCGCCAGCCGCCACGGCTGGGTCAGCACGAGATCGGTGCCGAAATAGAGTCCGAGCTTGGACGCCTGATCGAGGACCAGGGTGACGAGCAGGGCCAGCAGGCCGGCGCGGGTCGGGGTCATGAGCGGAGACCAGACACACGCGCGTTTACCTTCCCCCGCTGCGAGCTACGACGTTCACACATCGCACAGCGAAAGGCGCGGCGCTCTCTCCTCCCCCTTGCGGGGAGAAGTTGGAGGTGGGGGTGGCTCAGAAGGAACCGTTGCACCCTATCCTGCACCACCCCCACCCCTACCCCTCCCCGCAAGGGGGAGGGGAAAACGTGTTGTGTTTCAGAGCCTTGTTTCAAAACAACCCTGATGCGTGAATCCGCTAGCCTCTGCGGGGCAGGGTATCCTGCGCAGCAGGGGGGGAGAGGGGAGCGGCGGTGCAGAGTGAGGCTGTGCCCGTCATGCCGGCCTCGCCTCGTCCGGAAACGTCGCTCCCCTCTCCCGACCCCCTTCGGGGGCCACCCTCCCCCGCAGAGGGGGGAGGGTGATGTCGCGGGTACGATCACGCCGCGCTGGCCTCGGGGTGGGCCGCGTCCCACTCGCGCAGGGCCTGGGCGTCGCGGGGCGTCACGTCCGGGTATTCCGGGTCGCTGCCGACCGCGGGGCTGACGCGCCAGGAGCGGGCGCATTTGCGCCCTTCCGCCGGTGTCGGCACCACGGCGACGCCGCGCACCTCGTCGATCCGGAACGCCTCCGCCGGCCCATCTCCGGCCACCACCGTGATCGCGGAGGTGATGCAGGTATCGGCGAAGTCGCAGCCCTCCAGGGCGGCGAGCAGGTCCGGATCCGCGACGTAGACGGTCGGGGCCGCCTCCAGGCTCGCGCCGATGCGCTTGGCCGCGCGCTCGATCTCCAGGGCGCCGGTCACGGCCCGACGCACCTTGCGGATCTTTTGCCAGCGCTCCGCGAGGGTGGGGTCGAGCCAGGCCGCCGGGGTCTCCGGCAGGGTCTGGAGGTGGACCGAGCCGTCGGCGGACGGGTAGCGGTCGAGCCAGGCTTCCTCCGCCGTGAAGGCGAGCACCGGCGCCAGCCAGACCACCACCCGGCGGAAGGTCTCGTCGATCACCTGCAGGGCCGCCCGGCGGGTCACCGACGAGATCGGATCGCAGTAGAGCGCGTCCTTGCGCACGTCGAAGTAGAACGACGACAGGTCGCCGGTCATGAAGCCGTTGAGCAGGGCCACGACCCGCTTGGTGTCGTAGGTCGCGTAGGCCTCGCGGATCTCGCCGTCGAGCTCGGCCAGCCGGTGCAGGATCAACCGCTCCAGCTCCGGCATTTTTTCGGACTCGACGTCGTCGCCCGGCACGCGATGCGCCAGGGAGCCGAGCATCCAGCGCAGGGAGTTCCGGAGCTTCCGGTAGGTTTCCGCAAACGTCTTGATGATCTCCGGGCCGATCCGCAGGTCGTCGGTGTAGTCCGAGGCGGCGACCCAGAGGCGCAGGATGTCGGCGCCCGAATCCTTGATGATGCTCTGCGGCGCGACGACGTTGCCCTTCGACTTCGACATCTTCAGGCCCTTGCCGTCGAGCACGAAGCCGTGGGTCAGGACGATGTCGTAGGGCGCCCGGCCGCGGGTGCCGGAGGATTCGAGCAGCGAGGACTGGAACCAGCCCCGGTGCTGGTCCGAGCCCTCCAGGTACATCACCCGGTCCTGGCCGCCGTCGCGGACGCGCCGCGCCCCGGCGAGCGCCGGGAACGCCTCCGGATCGTCCAGCACGAAGGCGTGGGTGGAGCCGGAATCGAACCAGACATCGAGGACGTCGGTCACCTTCTCGTAGGCGGCGGGGTCGTGGTCCGGGGCCAGGAAGCGCTGCGCCGCCTCGTCACGGAACCAGGCATCGGCGCCCTCCGCCTTGAAGGCGTCGCGGATCCGGGCGTTGACGGAAGCATCCTTGAGGATCTCACCGCTCTCCCGGTGGACGAACACGGTGATCGGCACGCCCCAGGCGCGCTGGCGCGAGACCACCCAGTCCGGCCGGTTGCCGACCATGCCGTTGATGCGGTTCTTTCCCTGCGGCGGCACCCACTGGGTTTCGTCGATGCTCTGGAGCGCGACCTCCCGCAGGGACCGGTTGCCCAGGCTATCCACCGGCCGGTCCATGGCGATGAACCATTGCGGGGTGTTGCGGAAGATCACCGGCTTCTTGGAGCGCCAGGAATGCGGGTACTGGTGGCGCAGCACCCCGCGGGCGACCAGCGCCCCGGCCTCGGTGAGGGCGGCGATGACCGCCTTGTTGGCGTCGCCCTTCTCGCCCTTGTCGGTGAGCACCCGGGTGCCCTCGAAGCCCGGCGCGGCCTTGGTCAGGGCGCCGTCGGCGTCCACCGTGTAGGGAATCGCGGTGTCGATGCCGCGCTCCTGGAGCAGCCGGCCGCTGGACATCCAGAGATCGAAATCCTCGCGGCCGTGGCTCGGCGCCGTGTGGACGAAGCCGGTGCCGGATTCGTCGGTGACGTGGTCGCCGTCGAGCATCGGCACCGCGAAGTCGTAGCCGCGGCCGTTGAGCGGATGCGCCAGGGTGAGGCCGGCCAGGGTCTCGGGGCGCACGTCGCCGACACGCTCGAACGCCTCGACCCGGGCGGCCTTGAACACGGTGGCGGCCAGGCTGTCGGCGAGCACATAGGTCTGGCCCGGGGTCGCCCAGTTCTCGGCCGGGGCCTGCGTCACCCGGTAGAGCCCGTAGGCGATTTTCTTGGAATACGCGACGGCGCGGTTGCCCGGCATGGTCCAGGGGGTGGTCGTCCAGATCACCACCCGGGCGTCGGCCAGCGCCGCGTCGGCACCCTCGCGGATCGGGAACGCGACAAAAACCGTGTCGCTGACATGCTCCTCGTACTCGACCTCGGCCTCGGCCAGCGCGGTCTTCTCGACCACCGACCACATCACCGGCTTGGAGCCGCGATAGAGCTGGCCCGACATCGAGAACTTCATCAGCTCGTCGGCGATCACCGCCTCAGCCGGGTAGGCCATGGTCGCGTAGGGATGGTCCCAGTCGCCGGTGACGCCGAGGCGCTTGAATTCCTCCCGCTGCACGTCGAGCCAGTGGGCCGCGAAGGTCCGGCATTCCTGCCGGAACTCGATCACCGGCACGTCGTCCTTGTTGCGGCCCTTGGCGCGGTACTGCTCCTCGATCTTCCACTCGATCGGCAGGCCGTGGCAGTCCCAGCCAGGGACGTAGTTAGCGTCGAGGCCGAGCGCACCCTGCGAGCGCACCACCACGTCCTTCAGGATCTTGTTGAGCGCCGTGCCGATATGGATGTTGCCGTTGGCGTAGGGCGGGCCGTCATGCAGCACGAAGCGCGGCCGGCCCGAAGCGGCGGCGCGGATCTTTCCGTAGAGGTCGATCGCGGCCCAGCGCTCCAGCAGCAGCGGCTCCCGGGTCGGCAGGCCGGCGCGCATCGGGAATTCGGTGCGCGGCAGGAACAGGGTCTTGGAATAGTCGCGGGCAGAAGCGGTCTCGGGGGTGGTCATCGGATCTCGCATCGGCGGTCGGGCCGGCGGCAATGGGCCGGCCGGATACAGGAATCTGGGCAGGGCGAGCGGCATCAGGATCCCGGACTTCCGCGCGGCCTCGCCGAAGCGGGCGCTCATTTACGCGGAGGCCGGGCCAATAATTCGAAGCCTGCGGCCCAGGCCGCGAAGAGCATGCGAAGCGAACATGACCCGTTCTCTAGCAGCGGCCCCTTCCCGATGCCAGCGGGCGGCCCTGCGATGCCTGATGAGACCTTTCGGGGCCTGAACCGTTGATCGGTACGACCTCCGCGCCCCGCAACGGCGCGGAGCACAGTCCGAACGACGACCAGGAGCTGACCATGAAAAAACTGATGATCCCCGCCCTCGCCCTTGCCCCGCTGGCCTTCGCCACCGGCGCCGAGGCCCAGGGCACGGCCCGGGGCGCCCAGCGCGGCGTCGAGGACGGCTCGGCCGCGGCCGGCCCGGTGGGCGGCGTCGTGGGCGGCGCGGTGGGTGCTGCCACCGGCACCGTCGGCGGCGTGCTCGGCACCGATCCGGACCCGGCCCGCCGCGCCCGCGAGAACCGCCGCGAGGAGCGCCTGGACCGCCAGGAGCGGATGGGCCGCTGATACAGCCCTGAGATCGGGCCGGTCGCCTCAGGCGGCCGGTCTGTCCCGGCGGATCGTCTCCTGCGCCAGGAGATAGAGGCCGGAGCCGACCACGATCATGGCGCCGGCGACCGTCCAGCGGCTCGGCACGTCGCCGAACAGCAGGAAGCCCAGAGTCACCGACCACAGCAGCTGGGGATAGATGAACGGCGCCAGGATGTTGGCCGGCGCCCGGGCATGGGCCAGCACCAGCAGCCAGTGCCCGATCGTCCCGAACAGCGCGACCGCGATCAGCAGCGCCCAATGGGGGAGGGTGGCCGGGCTGGGCC
>NZ_LKKO01000001.1 GCF_001455965.1 Methylobacterium sp. GXS13 | reverse complement strand
GCTTTCGCAGGCTCGTCAAAGATTACGAGCGCTATGCAAGCACCCTGGCAGACCTGCACCTCGTCGCTTTCGTCTGCCTCATGCTCAAAAAGGCCGCTCAACTCGCCACAGGTTCATAACAGCCTCTAGTGTTCGCAGGCGTCGTAACACTCCCCGTCAGATGCCAAATTCAGCAGCGGTTGAATTTATCGTCGTATGGCAAATTTGGCCAAGCTGTATACTTGGCGATAGCCCCGGATAAAAATCTTCATCGGCGGCGTTCGCCGTGGAACCGTCAGCCGGCCCGCCGCAGCACGAAGAGCGTCGCAAGGCCGATCAGTGTCGCGAGACCGAGAAGCCTGCGCCAGGGATTTACGCCGCGCACAAGCTCATCGATCGCCCACCAGCCGAGGGCGAGGTCCGCCGCAAAGGCGAGCCAGGACGCAGCGGGCTCAGCGCCGCGAGCGATCCAAGTTGCCAACGTCAGCGCGAGGAATAACCACAGTGGCAGATTGGGCCATTGCGCGACCGTGATGGCGCCGGTTCGGCGATCCTGGAACATCCAGTCGCGCGCCCGCACGAGGGAATTTGACGGCCGCTGCGTCATGGGCCTGCGCCTTTCTGGATGCCACACGACCGTGCGTCGCCGCACCGCCGGCCCGTCGGGGAACCGTTAAGACTGGTTCAACAGGACGAGGCAATCTTAACCGGTCGTCAACCTTACTAAATGGAAAGCGCGGACCAATCCCTAACAGTTCCTGAAACGACTCGCGAAAGAGTCGTTAATCAGGTGATAATCCAGCATCCGAGCCCCACGAACCCCTTGATAAATAAAGGACCTGTCATGAGCACCCGTTTCGAAGACCTGAAGTTCATGTTCCTGCTCAGCGCCGTCACCCTGATCGGCAGTGGCCTCGACATCATTCTGCGCTGATCGAGACCGACAGGGCCCGCGCCGCCGGAGGATTGGTCCGCGCAAAGGCGCGACTTAAGGCCGAACGGGCTGCGGATTCGCGGAGCCGCCCGGCACCGCGGTTTGCCGTGACCACGGGTACGTTGACGACACGCGGCGCGCTCACACGCCAGCGGTTCTGCAAAGCCGGTCCGGCAGCCGCGACCGCGCTCTGACCTGATCGAAGGACATTGCGCAACTCGGCCACGCGCGTCTTCCGCTCGGTACGTATCACCACCGCGGCGAATACGAGACCGCTGAGTCCGGCCCCTTCAAGGAGTGCCGCGACCACGTAACCCGGACCCATCCGTCCCCACCATTCGCACCGAGCGGCACCGCCCAAACCAGCAGCCGCATGACCCCTGTGCGCAATCGTGGTTAACGAGAACTTAATGCCAACGTAGATTGATACATGCTGCGAAGCTGGCTGGACTTATTAGACAGTCGAGGCCGAATCAAATTTCTGCCACCGAGCCACTCTTGCTTCCATGAAGGCCAGTGTTACGTCGGGAAAGCCTGCGTGAAACTCCGTTTTCGGGGCGGATGGTACGGCCAGTAGTAATTGCTTCTGCCGCAATTGCTCAGGGTTTGCTGGTATAGAATGCATATTGGCGACGATACGGTTTCCGAATAAGCACACGATTGAGCGTGTGCCTTTCCGATCCGCGTGTCAGGCAGCGTTCGACAGGCCGCTTCGGTTTTGAGCAATGGCCTGCTCGCGCGGCCCTACCACATGTCCAGGGCGACGCGGGCCTCGTCGGACATCCGGCTCTGATCCCACGGCGGATCGAACACCATCGTCACGGCGCAGGATTGCACACCCGGTACGGCGCTGACGGCATTCTCGACCCAGCCCGGCATCTCGCCTGCCACCGGGCAACCCGGGGCCGTGAGAGTCATGTCGATCGCGACTTTCCGATCGTCTCCGATATCGACCTTGTAGATCAGGCCGAGCTCGTAAATGTCGGCCGGGATCTCCGGATCGTAGACGGATTTCAGCGCGGCGACGATGTCGTCGGTCAGGCGATCCAATTCGGCAGGCGGGATTGCCGAGGCGGCTTCGACCGCGGGGGCGTTGGCGCCGCCGGTGATTGTAGCGTCGGTGCTCATGGTTTCATTCTCCCCCGGTACCGCCCAGACGGAACCGGTTTCCTCGCGGCTCACGCATCGCCCGCACGATCATGTTTGGGACGCTGCGCCGATCAGGCGAACATCATCTCGGCTTTGCCGAGTGCCTCGGCAAGAGCATCGATCTCGGCGGTGGTCGTGTACAGGCCGAACGACGCCCGGCAGGTGGACGTCACACCGAAGCGCGTGAGCAACGGCATGGCGCAATGGGTGCCGGCGCGCACCGCGACGCCCTGACGGTCGATCACCGTGGCGATATCGTGGGCGTGGGCACCCTTCATCTCGAAGCTGACGACGCCACCCTTGCCCTTAGCGGTCCCGATGATCCGCAGGGCGTTCATGGCGCCGAGCCGCTCGTGGGCGTAGCGGGTCAACATCGCCTCGTGCGCCGCGATGTTCTCCCGGCCGAGCCCCAGCATGTATTCGAGCGCCGCTCCGAGCCCGACCGCCTCGATGATTGCCGGTGTGCCGGCCTCGAACCGGTGCGGCGGGTCGTTATAGGTAACCGTATCCTGGCTGACGGTCCGGATCATCTCGCCGCCGCCCTGATACGGAGGGAGCCGCTCCAACCATTCCTTCTTGCCGTAAAGAACGCCGATGCCGGTCGGACCGTAAACCTTGTGGCCGGTGAAGATGAAGAAGTCGCAGTCCAGCGCCCGGACGTCGATCGGCTGGTGGACGGCGCTCTGGGCGCCGTCGAGGAGGACCGGCACGCCGTGGGCGTGGGCGATGCGGACGATCTCCTCAGCCGGCGTCACGGTGCCGAGAACGTTCGACATCTGGGTGATCGCGACCATCTTGGTGCGCGGCGTGAACAGCTTCTCGTATTCCTCGACCAGGAAGTTGCCCTCCTCGTCGACCGGCGCCCACTTGATTACGGCGCCGCGCCGCTCGCGCAGGAAGTGCCAGGGCACGATGTTGGAGTGATGCTCCATGATCGACAGGATGATCTCGTCACCCTCGCCGATCAGCCCGGCCCAGCCCATGCTGGAGGCCACGAGATTGTAGGCCTCGGTGGCGTTGCGGGTGAAGATGATCTCGTCGGTGGAGGCCGCGTTCAGGAACTGACGCGTGGTCTCGCGTGCGCCTTCGAAGCCTTCGGTCGCGGCGTTCGCCATGAAGTGCAGGCCGCGATGGACGTTGGCATAGCCGGTCTCCATGCACGACACCATCGCGTCGATCACTTGGCGCGGCTTCTGCGCCGAAGCGGCATTGTCGAGATAGACCAGTGGCTTGCCGTAGACCGTCTGCGACAGGATCGGGAAATCCTTGCGGATCGCCGCGACGTCGTAGCCGGTGGTGAGGACGGGTGCGTTCATCGTCGCGACCTTTTGAGACCTAAGTCCGTCCCATGGGCCACCTCCTCGGAGGCGCCGGAGTGAAGCAGAGGCTTCGAACGAAGCCTCCAGACAGCAGTTCGCGGATCCTATCTCATCCCATCGCGGCGGCTTCGCCGTCGGGCCGGATGCAGTTCAGGTTCGCGAGGTCGGCCGATCCCGAAACGAGACCGGCCGAGACTTCAAGCGCGTGCCGCCAGCCAGGCCTCGATCTCGCCGATCAGCGCTGCGCGAGCGCCCTCGTGCGTGACCGACTCGATCGCTTCGCCGACGAACGCCTGGACCAGGAGGCTCTCGGCCACCGCGCGGGGCAGGCCGCGGGCCATCAGGTAGAACAGGAGGTCGTCGTCCGGCGCGCCGCAGGTGGCACCGTGGCCGCAAGCGACATCGTCGGCGAAGATCTCCAGCTCCGGCTTGTTCATCATCTGCCCCTCGTCGCTGAGGAGCAGGCAATCCGACTTCATCTTGCCGTCGGTCTGCTGCGCGGCCTGCCGGACGATGATCTTGCCCTGGAACACGCCGGTGGCGTTCCCGTCGATCACCGTCTTGAACATCTCGCGGCCCACGCCGCCCACGGCTGCGTGGTCGGCCAGCAGAGTCGAGTCAGCCAGCTGGCCGTTGCCGAGCATCGCGGCGCCGTTGACAACGGCGTTCACGTTCTCTCCCGCGACATGCATGAAGATCTGGTGGCGCGAGAGGACGGCACCGGTGACGAGGTTGACCGTCTCCAGATGTGACTCGTCATCGAGACGCACGCTGATCGTCGAGAGCGCGATGGCGGCGTCGCCCTCGCGGTTGAGCCGGGCATGGCGGAACACCGCCTGCTTGCCGACCCGCACGTCGAGGGCGTCGTTCGGCTGGTAGGTGAGACCGTCCGGTCCCTCGTGACTCTCCAACACGGTAATCTCCGCGCCCGCGCCGAGATCGACCAGCACCCGCGTGGCGGTTGAGAAGCCATCGGTCCCGGTGCCGATAAAGCGCAGGTGCACAGCGCGCTCGATCTTCGTGCCGGCTGCCACCGAGATCAGCGCGCCGTCGGCCAGGAAGGCGGTGTTGAGCTGGTAGACCGGGTTCTCACGGGCTTGCTCGACGGGAGCCAGGAGCCTGAGGCGAGCATCGCTCTTGCCCATTGCGTCGTTGAGCGGCGTGACCGTAAAGCCGGCCGGCAATCCGTCGAGGTCCGAGAGCGGCCGGATGAGATGCCCGTTGACGAAGGTCAGGCGCGCGGCGTCGAGACCGGCGAAGCCCTTCGCAGAGGCGACGGCCGCCTGAGCGGCCTCCGGCGACGGAGCCTCGGCCGGGGGCACGGCCTCCTTCATGGCGGCGCGCAGATCGGTGTACTTGAACGCCTCCACCCGCCGGCTCGGCAGGCCAGTGGCCTCGAAGAAACGGAACGCCTCCTCGCGGGCGATCGCCTCTTCCGAGGCGAAGCTCTTGCGCGCGGACTCGAACAGGCTCGATAGCCCGGTCTCGGCGCTGGTGCGCAGGTTCTGGATGTCGGCCATGGGCTTACGCGGCCTCGTTGGTGCGGTACTCGGCATAGCCCGACGCTTCAAGCTCGAGCGCCAGCTCTTTGCCGCCGGTCTTCACGATCAGGCCCTTCGACATGACGTGGACGGTGTCGGGCACGATGTGGTTGAGCAGCCGCTGGTAGTGGGTGATCACCAGGAACGAGCGGCCCTGGGCCCGCAATGCGTTCACGCCCTCGGAGACGATGCGCAAGGCGTCGATGTCGAGGCCGGAATCGGTCTCGTCGAGCACGCAGAACTTCGGCTCCAGCAGCGCCATCTGGAGGATCTCCATGCGCTTCTTCTCGCCGCCGGAGAAGCCGACGTTGAGGGCGCGCTTGAGCATTTCCTTGTTGATCTCGAGCTTGTCCGCCGCAGCGTTGACCTTGCGGATGAAGTCCGGGGTCGAGA
Organism: Methylobacterium sp. GXS13; assembly: GCF_001455965.1. Taxonomy (GTDB): domain Bacteria; phylum Pseudomonadota; class Alphaproteobacteria; order Rhizobiales; family Beijerinckiaceae; genus Methylobacterium. The sequence continues at coordinate 668,540 of NZ_LKKO01000001.1, read as the reverse complement.
TCTCGCCCTCGCCGCGCGCCCGGCGCTGGGCGTTGAGGCAGGCCTTCAGGAACGTCATCGTGCCGACGCCGGGGATCTCCAGCGGGTACTGGAAGGCCAGGAAAACGCCGGCGGCGGCGCGCTCGTCGGCGCCCAACTCCAGCACGTTCTGCCCGTCGAGCAGGATCTCGCCGTCGAGGACCTCGTAGTCCTCCTTGCCGGCGATGACATAGGACAGGGTCGACTTGCCGGACCCGTTCGGACCCATGATCGCCGCGACCTCGCCGTCGTTCACGGTGAGATTCAGACCGTTCAGGATGCGGTTGTCCTCGATCTGTACGACGAGGTTCTTGATTTCCAACATGTTAGTTCGCGTCCTATCGAACGGCGGGTCGGACCCGTACGCCAACTGCGCGCCGTCAGTTCCTGTCGTGCCGCCACCGGGACGGCCATTCTGAAAGCTTTTTCGCACGGATATTGAGCGTCGAAACCTTCGCTCGATCCGGCTTGCGATCACGGCGCAGGTGCCGTGATCGCTCTATTGCTTCGATCCGCTGAAGGCCTAGCCGACCGAGCCTTCGAGGCTGATCGAGATCAGCTTCTGGGCCTCCACGGCGAACTCCATCGGCAGTTGCTGCAGCACGTCACGGACAAAGCCGTTGACGATGAGGGCGGTCGCCTCCTCCTCGGAGAGGCCGCGCTGCAGGCAGTAGAACTTCTGGTCTTCGGAAATCTTCGAGGTGGTCGCCTCATGCTCGAACACCGCGGATGCATTCTTCGACTCGATGTAGGGCACGGTGTGCGCCCCGCACTGGTCGCCGATCAGCAGCGAGTCGCAGTTGGTGAAGTTGCGGGCGTTCGTCGCCTTCTTGTGGGCGGAGACGAGGCCCCGGTAGGTGTTCTGCGAACGACCCGCGGAGATACCCTTCGAGATGATCCGGCTGGTGGTGTTTTTGCCGAGGTGGATCATCTTGGTGCCGGAATCGACCTGCTGCATGCCGTTCGACACCGCGATCGAGTAGAATTCCCCGCGAGACTCGTCACCGCGCAGGATGCAGGACGGGTACTTCCAGGTGATTGCCGAGCCGGTCTCGACCTGGGTCCAGGAGATCTTCGAGCGGGCGCCGCGGCAATCGCCGCGCTTGGTGACGAAGTTGTAGATGCCGCCTTTGCCGTCGTTATCGCCCGGGTACCAATTCTGAACGGTCGAGTACTTGATCTCGGCGTCGTCCAACGCGACCAGCTCGACCACCGCGGCGTGGAGCTGGTTGTCGTCGCGCTTCGGGGCGGTGCAGCCCTCAAGATACGAGACGTAGGAGCCCTTGTCGGCGATGATCAGCGTGCGCTCGAACTGGCCGGTGTCGCGCTCGTTGATGCGGAAATAGGTCGACAATTCCATCGGGCAGCGAACGCCCGGCGGAATGTACACGAACGAGCCGTCGGAGAAGACCGCCGAGTTCAGCGTGGCGAAGAAGTTGTCGGTCGAAGGCACCACCGTGCCCAGGTACTTCTGCACCAGCTCCGGATATTCCTGCACCGCCTCGGAGATCGGCATGAAGATCACGCCGGCTTTCGAGAGCTCCTTCTTGAAGGTCGTGGCCACCGAGACCGAGTCGAACACGGCGTCGACCGCGACGCGGCGCTCCGGCGCGATGCCTTCCAGCACCTCGACCTCACGCAGCGGGATGCCGAGCTTCTCGTAGGTCTTCAGGATCTCCGGATCGATCTCGTCGAGCGACATCGCCGCCGGACGCTTGGGCGCCGCGTAGTAGTAGATGTCGTTATAATTGACCTTGTCGTACGAGACGCGGGCCCAATCCGGCTCTTTCATGGTCAGCCAGCGCCGATAGGCGTCGAGGCGCCATTCCAGCAGCCAGGCCGGCTCGTTCTTCTTGGCCGAGATGAAGCGCACGACATCCTCGGAGATGCCCTTCTCGGACTTCTCCATCTCGATGGTGGTCTCGAACCCGTACTTGTACTGGTCGAGGTCGATCGAGCGGACCCGGTCGATTGTTTCCTGCACGGCAGGCATCAGCATCTCCTGGCAAGCCCGGTTTCAAGGACCGGGAAGCGTCTGTCGGAAAGCGTGGAACGCGGTCGCTCAGGCCGCGTACCCTCGCCGTTTATATAGGGGCTGCAAGGCCCGTTCGAAGGCGTCGAGAAAGCGTGACGCATCCTCGTCCACCGTGTTCCAGCCGAGGCTGACGCGCAGCGCACCCCCGGCAAGCTCGGAATCGACACCCATCGCCGCCAGCGTCGCCGAGCGCGCGACCTTGCCCGAGGAGCAGGCCGAGCCCGACGACACCGCCACGCCGGCGAGGTCGAGGGCGATCAGCGCCGCGGGAGCATCAAGGCCCGGGACCGCGAAGCTGAGCGTGTTGGGCAGGCGCGGCGCATGGGCCGCGAACACCACCGCATCGGGGGATCGGGCGAGCACGCCGGCCTCGATCCGGTTGCGCAGGCCCGACAGGCGCGCGGCCTCCCGAACGAGCGCCTCGCCGGCGATCCGCGCCGCCTCACCCATGCCGACGATGGCCGGCAGGCATTCGGTGCCACAGCGTTGGCGCTGCTCCTGCCCGCCGCCGCGCAGGAAGGCCGCGTCCAGGGCGACGTCGTCGGCCAGGATCATCGCACCGACGCCCTTCGGGGCGGCGAATTTGTGGCCCGAGAGGGTCAGCGCATCGAGGCCGAGGGCCTGCATATCGAGGGCGATCTTGCCAACCGCCTGTACGGCATCACTGTGCACCAGCACCCGGCCATGGGCGTGGGCCAAGGCTACGATCTCGGCCAGAGGCTGGACGGCACCGGTCTCATTGTTGGCGGCGTGGACTGAGACGAGCACATTCTCGCCCGCGAGCGCTGTGAGACGACTTTCGAGGGCGGCGAGGTTGATCACGCCGGCCGACGTAACTGGCAGCAACTCGACCGCGCCCTTGGGGAAGCGATGGCCGGCGGCTACGCAGGGGTGTTCCGTCGCCGTATGGAGAAGGCGGGTCGGCTTCGGCTGCCCGCGTCGGCCGAGCGCCCCGGACAGAACCGCATTCGCGGCTTCGGTCCCGCCACTAGTGAAGACCACCTGTGCCGGACGGGCGCCGATCAGGGCAGCGACTTGGGCGCGGGCGGCTTCGAGGGCTGCACGCGCCGCACGGCCTTCCTGGTGGATCGATGAGGGATTGCCGGGCAGCATCAGCGCGCGTGCCACCGCCTCCGCCACGGCGGGGCGGACGGGGGCGGTCGCGTTGTGATCGAGATAGGCGCGGGCCCGGCTCATGCTGATTCCGTGTCGTCCCCTGCTGCAGCGCGTTACAATTCCTTGCCCGCGCCCCGGCTCGCCGTGCTAAGGCGCGCCGACAAATGAGGTCTCGCCAACCGTGAGGCTGGTGCAGCGCGCAAGCATTGCACGCCGTCTAAGCTACTTTAGAATAGTTCTAATCGCCTAGAACAATTCTAAGAGCGTTTGTATGGTGTGCGTGCGGCGAGTCAAGGCTGCCTCTCCACTGCCCACGATCGCGCGGCCGGCGACCGCTGAAACGAGAGTCGAACGATGCCTGAAGTCATCTTCACCGGCCCGGCCGGACGTCTGGAAGGCCGTTACCAGGCCCCCAAGAAGCGCGGCGCGCCGATCGCCATCGTGCTGCACCCGCACCCCCAATTCGGGGGTACGATGAACAATCAAATTGTGTACAACCTTTTTTACACCTTCGCCAATCGCGGCTTTGCATCCCTGCGTTTCAATTTCCGTGGGGTCGGCCGCAGCCAGGGCGCGTTCGATCACGGCTCGGGCGAGCTGTCCGACGCTGCCGCAGCCCTCGATTGGGTGCAGTCGGTCAATCCGGAGGCGAAGTCGTGCTGGATCGCCGGCGTTTCCTTCGGCGCGTGGATCGGGATGCAGCTGCTGATGCGCCGTCCTGAGATCGAGGGTTTCATCTCGATCGCCGCCATGGCCAACCGCTTCGATTTCACCTTCCTGGCCCCCTGCCCCTCCTCCGGTCTCTTCGTGCACGGCTCCGAAGACCGGGTCGCGCCGGCCCGGGATGTCATGCCGGTGATCGAGAAGGTGAAGGTGCAGAAGGGCGTCATCATCGAGCACCAGATGGTCGAGGGGGCCAACCACTTCTTCGACGGCAAGGTCGACGAGTTGACCCAGACGGTCGACACCTACCTCGATAAGCGCCTCGGCAAGCGCGAGGAGGCCGCCTGAGGCGGAAGCTCCGGCGCCTTGACGGGGACAGGCCCGGGGCATACGGCGCGGGCTTCGAACGTCGCGGCTTTAACCTTTGCAGGTCTGATGTCAGAGAGCCCATCCGACCAACCCGTCGTGTTGCTCGTGGAAGATGACGGCCTTCTGCTGATGGAGGCGTCGGACACCCTGGCCGATGCCGGCTTCACCGTGTTGGAGGCCAGTCACGCCGACAAGGCGCTCAAGGTCCTGGAAAATCGCGACGATGTCGGCGTCCTGATGACGGATGTCGACATGCCGCAGGGTTCGATGGACGGGTTTGCCCTGGCCCGCTTGGTGGCGCATCGGTGGCCTGGGATTCCCGTGCTGGTCGTCTCCGGCATGGGCACGCCCGGGCCCAACGACATGCCCGACGGGGCTCGCTTCATCCCGAAGCCCTACGAGCCGACGACTCTGGTCCGAACCCTGCAGGCCTTCATCCATCGCGCGGCGTGAAGCCTTTTCCGGCTCGGGCGCATCCACGATCCGGGCGTCGAACAGCCGACCGAGAGCCATGACGGATTTGAGCCGCAAGCATCGTTTCGCGACCCGGGCCATCCATGCCGGCGCGGCGCCGGACCCCGCCACCGGCGCGCGGGTCCAGCCGATCTATTTCACAAACGGTTTCGTGTTCGATTCCACCGAGCAGGCGGCCGACATCTTCGCCGGCCGCCGCTCCGGTTTTTCCTATTCACGGGGCTCGAACCCCACGGTCGCCGCTCTTGAGCGGCGGGTCGCCGATCTCGAAGGCGCCAAGGCGGGCGTCGCGGTGTCGTCCGGGCAGTCGGCGATGATGCTCGTGCTGATGACTCTGATGAAGAGCGGCGACGCCTACGTGGCCTCGCCGCGCTTGTTCGGCGGCTCCCTGGGCGTCATGCGCCGGCTCGACGGCCGCTACGATCTGAAGCCGCGCTTTGCCCGCGGCATGCGGCCGGAGGATTTCGAGGCGGCGATCACGCCGGAATGCCGGGCCATCTTCTGCGAGTCGATTGTGAACCCGTGCGCCTCGGTGGTGGATCTCGACGGGATCGCCGCGGTGGCCCGGCGCCACGGCCTGCCCCTCGTCGTCGACAACGCCCTGGCCTCGCCGGCCCTGATCCGGCCGATCGAGCACGGTGCGGACATCGTCTGGCACTCGACCTCGAAATTCCTGAGCGGTTCGGGCCAGACCATCGGCGGCATGATCTGCGATGCCGGCTCCTTCGACTGGACCCGGACCAGCGGCTACAACCTGATCACCGAGCCCTGGCCGGACTACGACGGCCTCGTCCTGACCAAGAGCTTCCCGGAGACGCCCTTTGCGGCGGCCTGCCGGTTCTTCGGCCTGCGCGATCTCGGCCCCGGCCTGTCGCCGATGAACGCGTTCCTGACCCTGATGGGCATCGAGACCCTGCCGCTGCGCATGGAGCGGCACTGCGCCAATGCCCGGGCTGTCGCGGCCTTCCTCAAGGACCATCCGGCGGTGGCCTGGGTGAGCTATCCCGGCCTGCCGGGGCAGCCCGGGGAAGAATTGGCCCAGCGCTACACCCCGCAGGGGCCGGGCTCGATCTTTACCGTCGCGCTCAAGGGCGGCGAGCCGGCCGCGCTGAAATTCATCGCGGGGCTCGAGCTGATTTCGCACCTCGTCAACATCGGCGAGATCAAATCGCTCGCGATCCACCCGTCCTCAACCACCCATCGGCAGCTGCCTGAGGGTGAAAAGTCCGCGGCTCAGGTCGGCCCGGAGACCGTGCGGCTGTCGATCGGGCTGGAGAACGAGGCCGACCTGATCGCAGACCTTGCGCAGGCGCTGGACAAACTCGGCTGAGGGGGATCGCCCCCCTCTCCGCCACCAATCCGAGGCTGGGTCGCGCTATCGCCGCCGCTCCAGGATCGACACGTAGTTCGCCACCGCCGCGCCGCCCATGTTGAAGATCCCGGCCAGGTTCGCGCCGGGAACCTGCATCTCACCGGCCTCGCCCATGAGCTGCAGGCAGGCCATCACGTGCATCGAGACGCCGGTGGCGCCGACCGGGTGGCCCTTGGACTTCAGCCCGCCGGACGGATTGATCGGCAGCCGTCCGCCCTTCTCGGTCAGGCCCTCGCGCACGACGCGGAAGCCCTGGCCGGGTTCGGCCAGCCCCATCGCCTCGTACTCGATGAGCTCGGCGATGGTGAAGCAATCGTGCGTCTCCACGAACGACAGATCACTGTTGCCGATCCCGGCCTGCGCGCGGGCCTTCTCCCAGGCAAGCCGCGCGCCCTTGAATTCGGTCGGATCCCGGCGCGACAGGGGCAGGATGTCGTTGACATGCGCTCGGGCGCGGAAGCCGATCGCACGGGTCAGCCCCTCGGCAGTCTCGGCATCCGCCACCACGATGGCGGCAGCGCCGTCCGAGATCAGCGAGCAATCGGTGCGCCGAAGCGGTGCTGCAACGTAGGGGTTCTTCTCGGAGACCGTGTTGCAGAATTCGTAGCCGAGGTCCTTGCGGAGCTGCGCGTACGGGTTGGCCACACCGTTTCGATGGTTCTTGGCGGCGATGCGGGCAAGTTCCGCGCTGCGGTCGCCGTAACGCTGGAAGTAGCCCGCTGCGATCCGCCCGAACACACCGGCGAAGCCACCCTCGATGTCAGCCTCCTCTTTCCGGTAGGAGGCGCCGAGCAGGATGTCTCCGGTCTCGGCCACGGATTTCGCCGTCATCTTCTCGGCGCCGACCACCAGGGCGATCCGGCCGCGGCCGCTATCGACGAAATCGAGGGCTGCGTAGAGCGCCGCCGATCCGGTGGCGCAGGCATTCTCCAGGTGCGTCGCCGGCGCATGCGCGAGGCCTGGCCGGTTCAAGGCGACCTGAGACCCCTCGAAGCCCTGTTTCGAGAAGCCGGTGTTCATGACGCCGACATAGATTCCGTCGACCTGGGATTCATCGACGCCGGCATGCTCCAGCGCCTCGCCCGACACCCGTGCGATCAGGCCCTCGACATCCGGTTCCTCGAGCTTGCCGAAGGGGGTGTGGGCCCAGCCCACGATGCAGGCGCGCGTCATGCTCTCGACTCCTCCCAATTCTTCGTCGAACGATGGCCCTGGGGCGGCCGAGGATCAAGCCACGTTTCAGCCGGGCTCGCCGTCGCCGATCAGGAAGTCGAAATCGCAACCCTGCGGCGCCTGGGTGACGGTACGTCGGTAGAGCGCCTTGTAGCCACGCTTGGGTGCCGGCGGCGGCTGATGGTCCGCGAGGCGCCCGGCGATCTCGGCCTCGTCCACCAGCAGGTCGATCCGCTTGTCGCGGATCGACAGGCGGACCCGGTCGCCGTCGCGTACGGCGCCGAGCGGACCGCCGATGGCCGCTTCCGGGGCGATGTGCAGCACGATCGACCCAAAGGCGGTGCCGGACATCCGCGCGTCGGAGATCCGCACCATGTCCTTGACCCCCGCCCGGGCGAGTTTTTTCGGAATGGGCAGATAGCCGGCCTCGGGCATGCCGGCGGCATGCGGCCCGGCATTCTGCAGCACCAACACGTCGCCCGGCGCCACGTCCAGATCCGGGTCGTCGATGCGGCGGCTCAGGTCTTCGAGGCCGGTGAACACCACCGCCCGCCCCTCGGATTCGAACAGCGCCGGCGTCGCGGCGGCGCGCTTGAAAATCGCTCCGTCGGGGGCGAGATTGCCGCTGAGCGCCACCAGCCCGCCCACCGGCGAGACCGGGTTGTCGAACGCGCGGATCACCGCGCGGTCGACCCAGCCGGGCGGCTCGTCAAGGCGCTCTGCGAGGGTGCGGCCCTCCACGTCCACGGTGTCGAGATGCAGGAGCGGGCGCAGCTCGCGCAGCAGTGCGCCCATGCCGCCGGCGGCATGGAAATCCTCCATATACCCCTCGCCCACCGGCTTCAGATCGACGAGCACCGGCGTCTCGTCCGAGATCTCGTTGAAACGGCTGGATGGAATGCGGATGCCAAGGCGCCCTGCGATGGCCGTCAGATGCACGATGGCATTGGTGGAGCCGGACACCGCCATCAGGACCCGGATCGCGTTCTCCACCGACTTCCGGGTGATAACCTGGGCCGGGGTGATCTTGGTCTGGATCAGCCGCACGGCCGCGCGCCCGGTCTCGTCGGCGGCCGGCAGCCGGTCCGAATGCACCGCCGGGATCGCGGCGGTCCCCGGCAGCGACATGCCAAGCGCTTCGGCGATGCATGCCATGGTCGAGGCCGTGCCCATCACCGCGCAGGTGCCGGCCGTGACCGAGAGCCTTCCCTCGACCTCGGCGATCTCCTCCGCATCCACCGTGCCGGCGCGGTATTTCGCCCAGAAACCCCGGCAATCCGTGCAGGCGCCGAGACGCTGGCCCCGATGGCGGCCGGTCGACATCGGGCCGGTCACCACCTGGATCGCCGGCAGGCCCGCGGAGGCCGCGCCCATCAGCTGGGCCGGCACGGTCTTGTCGCATCCGCCGATCAGCACGACCGCGTCCATCGGCTGGGCCTGGATCATCTCCTCCGTGTCCATGGCCATGAGGTTGCGGTACATCATGCTGGTCGGGTTAAGGAAAACCTCGCCGAGCGACACGGTCGGGAACGGCATCGGCAGGGCTCCCGCCGCCAGCACCCCGCGCGAGACCGCCTCCACCAACTCCGGCATGCCGCGATGGCAGTTGTTGAAGCCGGACGGCGTCATGGCGATGCCGATCACCGGCTTGTCGAGGAGCGTGCGCGAGATCCCCATCGATCGGGCGAAGGAGCGACGCAGGTAGCGCGCGAAATCACGGTCGCCGTAATTGGTCAGACCCCGGTCGAGGCCGTGCGGTTCGGCAGTGCCGGCGTCTTCGCTCATCGCTTCGATTCCTGAGACGGGGTTCTACTCAGCGCAGGTGGAACGCGATCCAGGCGACCGCGAAGACCACCGCGCCGGTGATCAACCATTGCACGAATACGCGATAGCGGATTCTCACGCCGCGAAAAGCTCCGGGTGCCGTGCGCGAAGCGCCAGGATCAGCGTCAGCGTCTTCAGGTCTGTGAGTTCGGCCCGGTCCGCTCTCCCGGCGAGGTCAGCGAGGGGGATCTCGACGATCCGGATGTTCTCGTGCTCGCCGTCTGCGCCGCCGCCATCCTCAGTCCGGTCAGCTCGCCCGTAGGGCGCCAGATAAAGGTGCAGCTTCTCCGTTGTCAGGCTGGCGCAGGAATAGGTGGCGCCCACGAATTCGAGATCGCGCAGGCGCAGGCCCACCTCCTCCAGCACCTCGCGGCGGCCGTTCTCCTCCGGGCTGCCCGCGTCGATCAGACCGGCCGGCGCCTCCAATTGCACGTGCTCGCCAGCGGCGAACAGAGGCGGCACCCGTAATTCCCGCACCAGCGTAGCGACCCGCCGCTCGGGATCGTAGGGCAGGACGCTCACCGAGTTGCCGTGATCCTCAATTTCGCGCTCGACCACGGCGCCGTCGGCGAGGCGCACCGTTGCGATCCCGAACTTGCTCCAGCCCTCGTGGATAAACCGGACACCCAGGATCTCGGGTTTCATGGCGTGTTCCCGTCTGCTGAGCCGACGCGCGGCACAGATCGACCTACATAAAGACAGGCCGTCCGGTTCCGTGGGAGGTGCCAAGCACGGCGGCGTTCCAACGGGACGCCTCCCGGGGATCTCTCGCCAGTACCAGAAATCGGGAATGATCGGACGCGCTAGCGCTGTCCGTTAGAGAAAATGGTGCCGGAGGAGGGATTTGAACCCCCGACCTTCGCTTTACGAAAGCGCTGCTCTACCACTGAGCTACACCGGCAACCGGCAAGATCGGCGTACCGATCTTGAACGTCTGTCCCGAGCGTCGATAAGGACGGTCCGAGCCAGACCTCCGTGACGGTTCGCGCCGTCCCGGACGTGGCAGGCTCATAGCGGTCCGACCGGCGCAAGGCAAGGCCGATGGCGCGATCAGGGGCGCGGATCGGCGTCCAGTTCGTCCTGCAGGAACGCCCGCACCTGACCCCGATCGATGCCGGGGGCGATGAAGCTTTGGCCGATGCCGCGGGCGAGGATGAAGGTCAGGGCCCCGTCGCGGACTTTCTTGTCCTGGGCCATCGCGTCGAGGAGGGCGTCGGCGTCGCCGCAACCGCCCGGAACCGCCTGGAGCCGGGTCGGAAGTCCCGCGAGAGCGAGGTGGTTGGCGACGCGGCCTGCATCCTGTCCGGAACAGAGACCCAGCCGGGCCGAGAACCGGAAGGCCAGGGCCGTGCCGATCGCGACCCCCTCCCCGTGTACCAGCCGGGCCGAGTCGTAGCCGGTCAGTCGCTCCAGGGCATGCCCGAAGGTGTGGCCGAGGTTGAGCAAGGCACGCTCGCCGTCTTCCCGCTCATCACGGGTGACAACGGCCGCTTTGGCGCGGCAGCAGGACGCCACTGCTTCCTCGCGCTCCGGCCCGCCGGAAAAGATCCCCCGCCAGTTCGCCTCACACCAGTCGAAGAAGCCGGCATCGGAAATCAGTCCGTATTTGGCGACTTCGGCGTAGCCCGCGCGCATCTCGCGTTCGGACAGCGTGTCGAGCGCCGCCGTGTCGGCCACGGCGAGGCGGGGCTGATGGAAGGCGCCGATCAGGTTCTTGCCGAGTGGGGCGTTGATCCCAGTCTTGCCGCCCACCGAGGAATCGACCTGTGCGAGCAGGCTGGTCGGGACCTGCACGAAGCGCACGCCCCGCCGCAGGGTCGCAGCCGCGAACCCCGCGAGGTCCCCGACCACGCCACCGCCCAATGCAACCACTAGGTCGCCGCGCTCGACTTTCAGCGCCAGCAGGCCATCGCAGACCTGAGCGTAGCCAGCATAAGATTTCGAGGCCTCGCCGGGCGCCACCGTCACCACGCCGGCATTGAGGCCGGCGCGCTCCAGGCTGTCCCGCAGGCGATCGGCATACAGCGCCGCGACGTTCTCGTCGGTGACGATCGCCGCCCGCCTGGCACCGAGGGCGACCATCTGCCCACCGGCGGTTTCGATGAGGCCGCGGCCGATCAGGATGTCGTAGGCGCGGCCGGCATCGAGCGGGACGTGGACCGTCAGGGGAACCGGATGGGGCGAGGGCTCGGTCACGGACAGACTCACTGCAAGGTCACTGGGCGGCGATGGAGTTCGGGCTTCCGCCATTCAGGTGGACGTCCAGCGCCTCCAGCACGTCCTGAACGACCCGGTCGTGCGACACCTCCCGGGAGATCACCACCACGTCGGCCGCCGCGTAGACCGGGTGACGGATCGCCATGAGGTCGCGCATCGTCGCCTCGGGATCTTCGGTCAGGAGCAGAGGGCGGTTTCCGCGCTTGCGTACCCGCCGCATCAGGACGTCGAGATCGGCCTTGAGCCAGACCGAGATGGCGGATTCCTTGATCCGATCCCGGGTCGCCGCGCGCAGATAGGCACCGCCGCCGGTCGCCAGCACGAGGGGGCCGGCCCGCAGCAGGCGCGAGATCACCCGTTCTTCGCCGTCCCGGAAGCTCGGCTCGCCGTAGATGGCGAAGATGTCGGGGATGGTCAGGCCGGCCGCCGCCTCGATCTCGCTGTCGGCATCCTTGAAGATCAGCCCGAGCCGGCTGGCGAGGCGCCGGCCGACCGTGCTCTTGCCCGCTCCCATCAAGCCGACGAGCACGATCGAGCGCAGGCCCAGCGCCCGGCGCAGGCGCGCCTCGATCGGTTCACCGACATCCTCTTCGTTCATCGACGGCAGCATCGCATGGTCGCGGCGTCTCCGGCTCCCTATCGGCCGCCCCGTACGCGCCTCGCCGGGGGCTTCCAATCCTGTGCCAGGCTCTTAGCGCGATTCAAGCGGCCTGCGAAACGCATCGCTGTGTCCTTGCGGGCCTTGTCAGCGCCGCGATCGCGTGGTGGAAACCGATCTCTCGCGACATCCTGGGGGTGGCTTTCCGCGCGCTCCCCTCCCCGCCGACTGCGCTCGTCTGCCCGAGGTTCGACCGACGTGCCGACCCTGTTCCGTTTCTTCGCCACCCTCGCGATCCTGGCCGGCCTTGTCTTCGCTGCGATGTTCGCGCTGGCGAATTTCGTTGTGCCGACACCTCGGGAGATGATCGTGACCATCCCGGCTTCGAAGCTCCAGCCGGGCAACCGTTGAGCGCGGCGGCGGCAGGGAGTCCGGCCCAGCCCCCCTCTCAGGAGGTCGCCGCCTATCTCGACATGCTGGCGGCCGAGCGCGGGGCAGGTGCCAACACGCTGGCCGCCTACCGGCGCGACCTCGACGATTATCTGGCCTATCTGGACCGCGCAGGTATCCCGCTCGAAGAGGCCGATACGCACAGCCTTCGGGCGTTCGTGGCCGATCTGGAGACCCGCGGGCTCATGGCGTCTTCGGCCGCTCGGCGCCTGTCCTGCGTGCGCGGCTTCCACAAGTTTCTCTACGCCGAGGGCTATGCCGAGGCCGATCCGAGCGTCGCGGTCTCCGGGCCGCGCCGGGGCCGGACCCTGCCGAAGGTGTTGTCGATCGCCGAGGTCGACGGGCTGCTGGCCACTGCGCATGCGGCTGCGGCCGACGAGGAGACGGGGCCGGCGCGGCGCGCACGCCGGATGGTCTGCCTGCTCGAGCTTCTCTACGCGACGGGATTGCGCGTCTCGGAACTCGTCGCCCTACCGCGCGCCGCCGGCACCACGAGCGAGCGCTACCTGTTTATCAAGGGCAAGGGCGGCCGCGAACGGCTCGTCCCGCTGACCGAGGCGTCCCGGGCCGCGATGACCGCCCACTTGGCGGCCGTGCCGGAGGAATCCCCCTGGTTGTTCCCAACCGACAGCGACAGCGGCCACCTGACCCGGCAGGCTTTCGCCCGTGACCTGAAGGCTGCGGCCGTCGCGGCCGGATTGCGCCCCGACCACGTGAGCCCGCACGTGCTGCGCCATGCCTTCGCCAGTCATCTCCTGCAGAACGGGGCCGATCTGCGCATCGTCCAGGAGTTGCTCGGCCACGCCGACATCTCGACGACGCAGATCTACACGCACGTCCTCGATGAGCGCCTGAAGGCGATGGTACGAGACCTGCACCCGCTTATGGATGGCTGAACGCCGCACGCGATCTGTGGCACGCCGCCTGTCCCCGCGAATTGTACAGGTTTGACGAACTGACTAAGAGTGGCCCGTCGGCATACCGGTACGATAGGCCGCCTTTACCAGAGAGAGTTTATCCGATGTCAGGCCCGACTGCTTCGCAGAGCGGCGCTGAGCCGAACCAGGCGGGTCATGCGAGCGTCGACCAGTCGTCGCCACGGGATCGGCAGCGCCTCGACAACCAGCTGTGCTTCGCGGTCTACGCCGCCGCGCACGCGTTCGGCCGCGCCTACCGAACTCTTCTCGGCCGCTACGAGCTGACCTATCCACAATATCTTGTCCTGCTGGTTTTGTGGGAAGAGGATGGCCTGTCGGTCAAGGAGATCGGCAATCGCCTGTTCCTCGATTCCGGTACCCTGACTCCGCTGCTCAAGCGTCTGGAAGCCTCGGGCCGCGTGCGGCGAGCCCGCGACCGAGCCGATGAGCGGCAGGTCAGCATCTTCCTGACGGCTGCAGGACAATCGCTGCGCGACGTGCTCGCCTGCGTGCCCGACGAGGCCGGCGATCGGACCGGGCTCGACATGCAGGGCCGTAAGGACCTGCTGAACGATCTCGTCACCCTGCGGCTCGGCCTGCAGGCCGGCCTGATCCCCGAGTAGTGCGAACGCGGCTTCGTCGCGCTGTTTCACAACGCATAAGGGCACCCGCGCGGCTGCGCGGATGCCCCCAGCTTCAAGTGCGCGATGGCGCGCGCGCTTAGGACTGCGTCTTGAGGTAGGCGATCACGTCGTTGATCTTCTTGTCGTCCGGGTAGCCCTGGAAGATCATCTTGGTGCCGGGCACCTTGGCCTTCGGGTTCTTCAGCCACTCGTGAAGCGTGGCCTCGTCCCAGGTGAGGCCGGAATTCTTCAGCGCGGCCGAGTAGTTGTAGCCCTCGTAGGTGCCGGCCTTGCGCCCGACGACGCCCTTCAGGTCCGGGCCCACGCCGTTCTTCTGGAAGTTGTGGCACGCCTTGCAGGGGGCGAACGCCTTCTCGCCTGCCGCCGCATCACCAGCCTCCTGGGCCTGCGCCGAGAGCGGGATCAGGGCGGCAAGAACGGCGCCGAGAACGAAAGAACGCATGGATTTCCTCCTTATGACCGCTAGCGCGGCAGCGTTTAGAGCAGAGCTTGCCTGCCTGGAACAGCTCTAAATGATTACACGCAGATGGTGCAACGGCCTAGCCTCCCGAGAGCCGCCGTCCCGCTGTTTGCGTGGGCCGACCAGACCCTCAACACGTGGCCGCGTGCTGAGCCGCCTGCGGCGGATGGAAGCTGGAGCGTTGAGGGCAGGCTCGGAGGCGAAGCCAGCTTGTGATGCCGTCCGTTTGCGGATCACGCCGGTGACGCCATAAGCAGGCCGAACCGGCTGGCTGGGGGATCGCGCCTATGGCGGTGTCGGGAGCGGAGCGCCCACGATGACCTTTCGCACGCTGGCGATCTTCGTCACGCTCTGCGGCCTCGTCGCTCTGGCGATCGCGGTTCTCGACGAGCCGGAGCGTCTTGGGGTTGTCGTCGAGAAACTCGGCGCGGGCGGGATGTGGACCGGGCTCGCGGTCTTCGTCGGGATCGCGGCCGTCCTCGGCTATCGGCGCCGCGCTCAAAGGCCGTGATAGGTTCGATACCACGCGACGAAGCGCTCGATCCCGAGCGTCAGCGGGGTTGCCGGCCGGAACCCGGTGTCGCGGGCCAGGTCGTCGATATCTGCGTAGGTCGCCGGCACGTCGCCCGGCTGCATCGGCAGCAGGATCGTCTCGGCCTTCCGTCCGAGCGAGTCCTCGAGGAGCGCGATCATGCGCATTAGCTCCACCGGCTCGTTGTTGCCGATGTTGTAGACTCGGTAGGGCGCCGCGCTGGTGCCGGGATCAGGTTCGGCGCCGCTCCAGGCAGGGTTCGGCGCGGCCGGCTTCTCCGCGAGGGCGACGATCCCTGCGACGATGTCGTCGATATAGGTGAAATCCCGGCGCATCCGGCCTTCGTTGAACACCCGGATCGGCTCGCCGGCCAGGATGGCGCGCGTGAACAGAGACATTGCCATGTCGGGCCGACCCCAGGGTCCGTACACGGTGAAGAAGCGCAAGCCCGTGGTCGGCAGCCGGTAGAGATGGCTGTAGCTGTGCGCCATCAGCTCGTTGGCCTTCTTGGTTGCCGCGTAGAGGCTCACCGGGTGGTCGACGTTCTGGTGGATCGAGAACGGCATGGCGGTGACTGCGCCGTAGACCGAGCTGGAGGAGGCGTAGAGCAGGTGCTCGATGCCGCCGTGCCGGCACGCTTCCAGGATGTTGAGGAAGCCGACGAGATTGCTCGACGCGTAGGCGTGCGGATTCGTCAACGAGTGACGGACACCGGCCTGTGCGGCGAGGTGGATGACGGTGTGGAAACCCTGGCGGCGGAACAGTGCGTCGAGCCCGGGCCCATCGGTCAGATCGAGGAGCTCGAAGCCGAAACCTTCGAACGGTTGGAGGCGTCGAAGCCGCGCCTCCTTCAGGCCGACATCGTAATAGGCATTGAGATTGTCGAGGCCCACGACTCTCCGGCCCGCCTCGAGGTAGCGCAGCGCGAGTGCGTTACCGATGAATCCGGCGACGCCTGTGATCAGGACAGGAGGCAGGGACATGACCGGACACCGAGGGCGGGCGGTGCCGCCGGAGCCGGTGATCAGTATCACGCGTCCTTCTTTGATTCACCCGCAAGCGCTCTCTTGCCGCGCACAGAGGGAGGCGACAAATCGCGTGCCCGTGCAGACTGACGAACGCCCCCTGCCGGAGAGCCTGACGCGCTACCTCGGTGCATCTTCCGCCGACGTGAGCGAGCCGGTGCCGCGGCCTGCCGAACGCAGGATCGGACCCGCCGAACAGGGCTCCACGCACCGGGCCCTTGAAGCCCTGCTGCTGCGTGGCTTTGTCTACCTCACATCAGGCCTCGTCTGGCTCCTCGTGGTCGGTCTGGTGCTCCGTCACCTCGCACGCTGAGTGCTGCCTACGACCTAACTCGACCGGTGGATATCGGTCGATCTGCGGTGCGGCAGCGAGATGTATCGGTACTTCTGCGGCCAAATCCGATATTGGAAGTGCCGATCGCGGGGTCGTATCGGCGCGTTCGACCGCGCCGGTCGGCGTCCGTTTCTGGGGATGGGACGATGGCTCTGACCGGGCGCTTCTGGTTCCGCAAATCTTGGACGGGCCGGCTCGTGCTGCTGGTCGAAGAGGTACGCCCGCGCTGGTTCGGCCGCGGCGCCGGAAAGCCGCGCTGGCGCAACGCCCGACTGCTAGATTTCGCCGAGCCCGAGTTGCGTCCGCTGATGGCGATGGAGAAGCTGCATCGCACGGGGACGGCTTCCGCCACCGTTCACACCCTCCGACCGGTCCCTTCGGCCCCCATGGCGCAAGCCGCCAACGGCTGAGCACCGCGCACGGCATCGTAACGGATGGATCTTCCTGACCGGTCCGGTGGGCAGCGCGGTGCTGACCTGAGCCGTCCCGATCCCCATTTGGAGAATGCGCTCCTCGCAGGAGCGCGCGACCCCGGGGACGACGGCCATGCCGCGCTACTTCTTCCACACGCAAATCGGCGCGGACACGATCACCGATCCGACCGGGTGCGAACTGCGCGATCCGGATCAGGCCTGGGAGAAAGCCCAGGACACGATCCGCGCGGCCCTGGCCAATCCGCAAAACCAGGCCCGACTGTTGACCGCCTGCCTGATCGTCACCGATGCCGCGGGCGAGGTGGTGCTGGAATTCCCGTTCAGCGAGGCCGTTTCTCTGCCGCCGGACGCGGATCCCACGCTTCATTGAGGCGCCGGCGCGCGTGGGTGCCCTACATCGCGCCAGACGCGACACACGAGGAACTGCGCCCGCATGGATTCGCCCCCGAACGATCTCGACACGCACGCTCTCGGACGCGCCGCACCCGGGAAGGGCCTTGCACGCGAGGCCTGTCCTTATGCCGAGGGTACGGAGGCGCGCACGCACTGGCTTGCAGGGTATGACGAAGCCATCGCTGACGGGGCCGAGCCGGTGACCGGCGGACTCGCCAAGCATCCGCCCGCCGGGGAGCCGACGCGCTGATGGATGCCAGGACGACGATCCCCGCCGGCGCCACGCCGCATCCCACCCTCGACCGCAAGGCGGTCGGTGCCGTGGTGCTAGGCAACGCCCTCGAATTCTACGATTTCACGGTCTACGCCTTCTTCGCCAAGCCGATCGGCGAGGCGTTCTTCCCGGCGACCGACCCGACCCACAGCCTCCTGGCGTCGTTGGCTCTTTTCGGCATCGGCTACGTGATGCGGCCGATCGGCGGCGTGTTGATCGGCGCCTTCGCGGACCGGGCCGGACGCAAGCCCGCGATGCTCATCACCATCGCGCTGATGGCACTGGGCATGCTGATGCTGGCCGCCTGCCCGTCCTACGCGGCCATCGGCGGCTGGGCGCAGGTGATCGTCATTGCCGGGCGCCTCATCCAGGGTTTGGCGCTGGGCGGCGAGGTCGGCCCGTCGACCGCTTACCTTCTGGAGGCTGCGCCCCCGGCCAAGCGCGGCTTCGTGACCAGCTGGCAGATCGCCAGCCAGGGCTGCGCTGCCCTGGTCGCCGGGATCGTCGCAACGCTCCTGGCGCTCATCGTCGGCGACCAGGCGATGTCGGCCTGGGGTTGGCGGGTGATGTTCGCCTTGGGCCTGTGCGTGGTCCCGGTGGGCCTCGTGATCCGGAGCCATCTGCCGGAGACCGCCGGCGCCGAAGAGGACCCGCATGCGGCTCCCTCGACGCTGGCTGTGGTCAAGCGCTTGTTGCGCGAGCACGGCCGCCTGCTGGGTCTGACCTTCCTGGTCATTGCCGCCTCGACCGTGTCGAACGCCGTAGGCACCAACATGCCGGTTTTTGCCGGCGCGACCCTGGGCCTGAGCGAGACCGCCGCCACCGCCGTCCCGATCGCCCTGGGCCTCGCCTCGGTGATCTTTCCGCTTCTGGGTGGCTGGCTTGCGGACCGCTTCGGCCGGCGCCCGCTGATGATCTGGCCGCGAGCCCTGATTCTGGTCCTGGCTGTGCCGGCTTTCGCCTGGGTTGTGAGCGCGCCGAGCGCCGCAAGCGTCTATGCGGTGACCTTCCTGCTCTCGGCCCTGTCCTCGATCAACGCCGCCGCGGTGATCGTCGGTATCCCGGAGGCGTTGCCGAGGGCGGTGCGCAGCGCAGGGCTATCGATCGTCTACGCGCTCTCGGTCTCGATCTTCGGCGGCAGCACCAACTACGTGATCAACTGGCTGATCGCCGCGACCGGCGACCGGCTGGCCCCGGCCTATTACCTCGCTGCCTTCAGCCTGGTCGGGACCATCGCTGCGTTCCTGCTGCCTGAGACCCGCGGACGCGACCTCGACGCGGAGCTCGAAGCGTAGCCGCCCGTGTGCGTTCCCGCACGGCTCGGAAGCGGGGCTATGCGGGAGCACATCTCCAACGCTAGGTCGCTGGCGGCTGCGGGCCTAGACCGCAGGGATGCCGAGCCCCTCCGAGACGCGCCGCCCGCTGGTCCTCGCCGCGGTGATGGCGGCGATGTTCATGATCGCCATCGAGGCGACGATCGTCTCGACTGCCATGCCGCAGATTGCCGGGCAGCTCGGCGACCTCCACCTCTACGCCTGGGTCTTCGGCTCCTTCCTGCTGACCCAGACGGCCACCACGGTGGTGTTCGGCAAGCTGTCCGATCTCTATGGCCGGCGCCCCGTGCTGCTGTTCGGTATCGCGGTGTTCCTGGCCGGCTCGCTGCTGTGCGGGCTCGCCTGGTCGATGCCCTCTCTGATCCTGTTCCGGCTTGTACAGGGCGTTGGAGCTGGGGCGATCCAGCCGGTGAGCCTCACGGTGATCGGCGACCTCTACCCGGCCCGCGAGCGCGGCAAGGTCCAGGGCTATCTCGCCAGCGTCTGGGGTATCTCGTCGGTGGCAGGCCCGCTCGTCGGCGGCTTGATCATCGGCCATCTGAGCTGGCCTTGGATCTTCTGGATCAACCTGCCCGTGGGCGTCGTCGCGGCCGGTCTGTTCCTGCTCTACCTGCGGGAGAGCGTCGAGCGCCGCAGCCGGCCGATCGACGCGCTTGGCGCCGCCTTGTTCACCACGGCCATCGCGGCGCTGATCATGGCGCTGACTGAGGCCGGCACCTCGGCGGCTGCGGCCCTGTGGCCGGCCCTCGGCTTCGTGGTGGCCGCCATCCTGTTCGTGCTGCAGGAGCGGCGGGCCGCCGACCCGATGCTCGACATTCGCCTGTGGATGCAGCGCCCAATCGCCACCACCAACGCCGCCACCCTGCTGTCCGGCATGACGGTGATCGGGCTGACCGCGTTCCTGCCGATGTACGTCCAGGGCGTGCTCCGGCAATCGCCGCTGATCGCCGGCCTGACCCTGACGCTGATGGTGCTCGGCTGGCCGATCGGCGCCACCACGGCGGCGCGCAACTTCGTGCGCTTCGGCCTGCGCCCGACGCTGCTGGTCGGCGCCACCCTGCTGCCGCTGGGCGCCACCGCCTTCGTTGCCCTGGGGTCGGCGACCTCGCCAATCGTGGCCGCCTGCGGCTCGATCGTGATGGGGCTTGGCATGGGCTTTCTGTCCACTGCCGCCATCGTGATTATCCAGGACAGCGTAGACTGGGCGCAACGGGGCGCCGCCACGGCTTCGAATATCTTCGCGCGCAACCTCGGCTCGACCTTGGGCGCCACCGCCTTGGGTGCCGTGCTGAATTACCGCCTGGTCAACCCGGTCGACGGCCCGCCGGTCGATTCCAGCCAGCTCCGGCGCCTCCTCGAGGATCCCGCGAGCCTCGGAGCCGGCGGCGACGCGATCCGCGACGGGCTCCAGCACGCCCTGCACGGCACGTTCTGGACGGTTTTCGCGGTGGCCCTGCTGACCTTGGTGCTGTCGCTGTTCGTGCCGCGGGTCGCGATCTCGGACGCACCGCGTGAATTGGCCGTTGAATAGGACAGCTCTGGACCTTTGACCTGGCGGCGCGGGCCGCCTAGCGTCCGCCCATGCCCCTCGTGCCGCCTCCGCGCCCCGCAGCCTCGCCCGCCGCGGATATCCCGCCGACCAGCGTGCTCACCGCCAACCAGCCGGAATGGTCGGTCGGCGAGCTGGCGGGCGCGCTCAAGCGGACCTTGGAGGATGCGTTCGGCCATGTCCGCCTGCGCGGCGAGATCTCCGGCTATCGCGGGCAGCACGGCTCAGGCCACGCCTATTTCTCCCTGAAGGACGGACAGGCCCGGATCGACGCCGTGGTCTGGAAGGGCGTGTTCGGGCGCTTGCGCCAGAAGCCGCAGGAGGGACTGGAGGTGGTCGCTACCGGCCGCATCACCACCTTCGCGGGCAAATCCTCGTATCAGATCGTGGTCGAGAGCCTGGAGCCGGCGGGACTCGGCGCCTGGATGGCCCTGCTGGAAGAGCGCAAGAAGCAGCTTGCCGCGGAAGGGCTGTTCGCCCCGGAGCACAAACGCGCCATTCCCTACCTGCCGCGCGTTGTCGGTGTCGTCACCTCGCCCACCGGGGCGGTGATCCGCGACATCCTTCACCGGCTGGAGGACAGGTTCCCGCGTCCCGTGCTGGTCTGGCCGGTGCGTGTCCAGGGCGACGGCGCGGCTGAAGAGGTCGCCGCCGCGATCCGGGGCTTCAACGCGCTGGGGCCGAACAGCGTCATCCCGCGCCCGGACGTGCTGATCGTTGCCCGGGGCGGCGGCTCCATCGAGGATCTGTGGGCCTTCAACGAGGAATGCGTTGTCCGCGCCGCCTTCGAGAGCGTGATCCCACTGATCTCGGCCGTCGGGCACGAGACCGACACCACGCTGATCGATTACGTCTCCGATCGGCGGGCCCCGACGCCGACTGGCGCGGCCGAGATGGCCGTACCGGTGCGCGCCGACCTGATCGCCACGGTGACGGATCTCTCAGGCCGCGCGATCGGATCGATCGGGCGCCGGGTCGAGCGCGACCGGTCCGACCTGCGTGCGCTGGCCCGCGCCCTGCCGAGCGCGGACGCCATCCTCGCTGCCAAGCGCCAGCGTCTCGACCTCGCCGAAGCACGCCTTGCCCCGGCGCTCGCGGCCGGCGCCAGCCGGCACCGCGCCCGGCTGCAGCTCCTTCTCGACCGCATGGCTCGCCGCTCGCCGGACGTGGCTCTGGCCAATGCGCGGGCGCGCTTCGCCCGAATCGATCACCGTCCGCTGACCGCCTTGCGCAACGACGTTCAGCGCAAGGGCGAGGCCCTGTCCCAACTCGGCCGCCGCCTCGTCGTCGCCCGGGATGCCAGCCTGGAGCGGGCACGAGCGCTGCAGGCGCGTCGGTCCGACCGCCTGGTTGCCCTGACGGATCGCCTGACCCAGGCCGGACTGCGCGGCATCGAGCGCCGCCGCGACCGGCTCGAAGGCCTCGCGCATCTCCTCGGCTCGCTCAGCTATCACGCCGTGTTGGAGCGTGGTTATGTCCTGGTCCGCGATGCTGCCGGCCTGCCGGTCGGCCGCGCCGCCGAGGCCGCAGCAGCCAGCCGCCTCAGCCTGCAATTCGCCGACGGAACGGTGAATGCGGTGCCGGATGGGACCCCTGACCCATCCGTGTCCGCCAAGCTGGCCCCGCGTACGACGCGTACGCGTTCGTCATCCGGTGCAGAGATGGGGAAGCCTAAGCCCGCGAGTGCCGCCGCAGCCACGCGGCAGGGTTCGCTCTTCGATGCCTGATCGCACGACCTCACTCCTGAGGGTCTGGGCCAACGCGGTAGTGATACCGGTACAGTTCCCGCTCGAACCCCAGCCCCCGGTAGAGCGCACGCGCCGGTCTGTTCGCCGCCACCACCTGCAGGCAAGCGGCCCGGGCACCCTGGCTCTTGGCCCAGTGGAGCAAGGCGCTCACGGCCTGTCTGCCAAGGCCGCGGCCGCGCAGACGTTCGACCGTGGCGACCGATTCGATGACCAAAACATCGTCGTCGAGAACCCCGAACGCGAAGGCGCCGATCCGGTCCTCCGCGGGCGCGGCCGAAAAGGCTCGCGGCAGGATCAGGGTGTCCACCGTGTCGCGGAACGCCTGCGCGGCGGCCGCGTCGGCCCGGTTCACGGCGTCGCGCACCGCCAGCCATTCCGCACCGGGCGCCGGTGTGAGTCTCACCACGGGATCCGGCGAACCTGACAGGTCGGCGAGGTCGCGAAACAGCGTGCAGGTCTCGTCGACGACGGTGTAATCGCCCGCCGCCAGCAGTGGCTTCATCTGCGGCGCGATGTCCGGCACTCGGAAGATCGCCCGCCGACCGAGGGCCGCGTAGAACGCTTGGCCGGCCGCGATCGCCTTCTCCGGAGCGCCGCTGCCGCGCAGAGGGTTCACGGAGTTCTGCCGCTTCGAGCCGCCGCCCGCGGCGCGCAGGAGATAGCCGTGGACCAGAAGCTGGCGTGGGCTGGGCCAGGCGTTGAGGCAGGCCTCTTCGACGCGCCAAGCCAGATCGATGTCGGACGTCATGATACGCTCCGGCTGTTTGATCCCATGCCGGTGGGCACCGCGCCACCCCGACGCCAGCAGGGCCGTGCGGCGTCGCGTACGCTTGAAGCATTCCAAGTCCGCGCGATGTCCGGGCCATGCTTGCGCCCGACCTTCTCTTCAGCCTCCATTTTCTCGGCGGTAGCGCCCGAACCTGGGAGCCGTTCTCCAAAGCCCTCGGCGAAACGCCGGTCTGCGTGCCCATCGATTTGCCGGGCTTCGGCAACGCAGCCGGTGTGACGGGTTTCTCGATCGACGCGATGGCCGATCACGTGGCGGCTGCGATCCGAGCGCGGGCGCCGGCACGCTTCGCCATTGCCGGCCACAGCATGGGCGCCAAGGTCGCGCTGGCGCTTGCCCGCCGTTCCGAGGACGGCGAGCCCGGCTTGGAAGGGCTCACCGACTTGATCCTGATCTCCGGCTCGCCGCCCAGTCCGGAGCCAATCCCCGAGGATCGCCGCGGCAAGATGATCGCCTGGATCGACGCGGATCCGGACACGCGCCTGCGTGAGGCCAAAGCCTTTGTGCGTGCGAATGTCGGCGATGCACTCGATCCCGAGACGGAAGCCCGTGCGGTTGCCGACGTGCTGCAGGCTGCACCGGCTGCCTGGAAGGCTTGGCTGGAAGCAGGTTCGCACCAAGATTTGTGCCGCCGGATCGGGATCCTGCAGACTCCGGCCCTGATCCTGGCCGGGTCCGAGGATGCCGATCTCGGCGTCGATGCGCAGACGGCCCTGATGGCGCCGCATCTCGCCCATCATCGGATCGTCACGATCGACGGCGTCGGCCATCTCCTGCCGTTGGAGCGTCCCGAGGCCTTGGCCGCATCGCTGCGCGATCACGTTCGCGACCGTCCACGGGGAGACACGTCGCGGGCTGCTGCGATATCGCCGAGCTATGCCGCGTTGATCGCATCGGAGCGGGTCAACAGCCGCCTTCGGGCGGCCCTGGACGAGCGCGCAGAGCCCGACGATCCGGCCTACCGCCCGGAAGCCCTCGATCCCGTGGAGTTCGCGATCCTCCGTACCGCCTGTTCCCGCGTCCTGCCGGCGCCCGGCGTGGACATCGCCGCACGGCTCGACAAGCGCCTGGCATCCGGCGCCGGTGACGGCTGGCGCTTCGTGGCTCTGCCGCCGGACCCGGAAGCGTATCGGGCTGCTTTGCGCACCCTCGACGCGGGAGCCCGTGCCGCTTACGGCCGGCCCTTCGTTGTCCTCGATGGGCGGGATCAGGATGCCCTGCTGACCCTCGCCCAACGCGGAGACTTGTCTGTGCCCGAAACGCTCGGTGGTCGCCTCGATGGCGACCGGATGCGGTTCTGGTTCGAGGATCTGCGGGCCGATGCCGTGCGTCTCTGGCTCGCCCATCCGGCAGCTCTGGCCCGGGTCGGTTTTTCCGGAATCGGCGCCGGTGGTGATCGGCCGGGTCCGATCGCGGATGGTTTGCCGGGCTTTCATCAGGTTGGACTCGACGCGCCGGAACCCTGGGAACCGCGCCCGACGCACGGGGAGACGGTACGATGAATCTCGACGGGATGCGGACCTATCGGACGGACGAGGCCGTCGACGCGGTCATCGTCGGTACAGGGGCGGGCGGCGCGCCGCTCCTCGCCCGGCTCGCCGCGGCCGGCCTGAAAGTGGTGGCCCTTGAGGCGGGGCCGAACTTCACCCCTGAACGCTTCGCCTTCGACGAGACGCTGGCGGACGAGATCTATTGGACCGAGGAGCGCCTGAGCGGCGGCTCCACCCCGGAGGCGTTCGGCGCGAACAACAGTGGCACGGGAGTCGGTGGCTCGACCCTCCACTGGGGCGCCTTCGTGCCCCGCGCCGATGCCCGCGACCTGCGCCTCCACACCGAGACCGGCGAAGGTGTCGACTGGCCCCTGAGCTACGAGGAGTTGGCCCCCTTCTACGAGCGGGTCGAGCGCTTCATCGGCGTGTCGGGACCGCAATCGTATCCCTGGGATCCCGGCCGTCGCTACCCCCTGCCGCCGGTGCCACGCAATGGCCCGGCGCAGATCATGGCCGGTGCCTGCGATGCTTTGGGCATCCGCTGGGCCGACGCCCCGGCGGCCGTGGTCTCACGAGACTTCGAAGCCGAGGATGGATCGCGGCGCAACGCCTGCATCAATTGCGGCTATTGCCACCAGGGCTGCCGCAACGGCGCCAAGACCAGCATGGACGTCACCTATCTGCCCCTGGCCGTCACGCACGGGGCGGAGATCCGGCCCGGGGCCTTCGTCCACGGGCTGGAGCGGGGCACCGATGGCCGGGTCACCGCCGTCGTCTATACCCAGGACGGGCATGAGCGGCGCCAGCGCTGTGGGGCGGTGTTCCTCTGTGCCGGTGCCGTCGAGACGCCCCGGCTGCTGCTGCATCTGGGGCTGGCCAATTCCAGCGATCAGGTCGGTCGCAACTACATGGGCCATGTCGCCACGCAGGTTTGGGGCACCTTTGCCAACGAGGTGCGCATGAACCGCGGCTATCCCTCGTCGCTGATCACCGAGGACTTCATCCGAGCCGGCGCCGACTTCGCCGGCGGCTACCTGATTCAGAGCCTCGGCGTGGTCCCGCTGACCTTCGGCAACGCGGTGGCGCGCGGACGCGGCCTGTGGGGCCAGAAGCTGCTCGATTATCTCGACGGCTACAACCACCTCGCCGGTATCGGCATCAACGGCGAGACGCTGCCCTGCGACGCGAACGTGCTGACCCTGTCCGACGAGACCGACGCGCGCGGAATGCGGAAGGCGCAGATCAGCTTCGGCTACAGTACCAACGAGGAGCGCCTCAACGCCCACGCCACCAAGGTCATGCGCGACCTGTGGCAGGCGGCCGGCGCCGAGGATATCTGGGTGCTGGAACGGGTCGCCCATACGATCGGCACCTGCCGGATGGGGCGCGACGGATCGAGCGCCGTGGTCGATCCGGTCGGCCGCAGCTTCGATATCGACAATCTCTGGATCTGCGACGGCTCGACCTTCCCGAGCTCGCTCGCCGCCAATCCGGCCCTGACCATCATGGCGCTGAGCTTGCGCACCGCGGAGGCCTTCTTGGCCGGCCGCTGACGTCAGCCGACCGCGGCGCGCAGATCCGCGAGCCCACGGATCTGCCGCCCCTCCGCATCGAAATTCGTCGGGTCGAGCCAGGCCGCGAAGCCCGCTCTGGCCCGCGGCCAGTCCGCGTCGGTGATCGAGAACCATGCCGTGTCGCGGGAGCGGCCCTTCACGACGACGGCGTTCCGGAAGACGCCCTCGAAGGTGAAGCCCAGGCGGAGCGCCGCCGCCCGGGACGGCGCGTTGAGGCTGTCGCATTTCCACTCGTAGCGGCGGTAGCCGAGCTCATCGAAGGCGCGGGCCATCATCAGCGCCATCGCCTCGGTCGATGCAGGCGAGCGCTGAAGCTTCGGGCCGAAATGCAGATGGCCGACCTCGATGACGCCGTTGCCCGGGTCGATCCGGAGGTAGGAGGCGACCCCCAGGGGCGAGCCGCTTCGCCGGTCGAGGATCGTATAGAAGAGCGGATCCTCGCTCTCCGCCCGGGCTTCAAGCCGGTTGCGGAACGCGGCCTCGCTCTCGGGCATCTCGTCGGGCAGATAGGTCCAGCTGCGCCGATCGACCGCCGCGCTGTAGGTGGCGAACAGGCCGGCCGCGTGGGCCACAGCATCGAGCGGTACGATCCGGCAGGTGCGGCCCTCCAGGGGCGTCCGTGGCGGTCGGGGGCGCGGAGTCCAGTCCGGCAGGGCCGGTCCGATCGGCTGGCCGAACTCGTTGACGCGTACGCTCACGATCCGCTCCGGTCGGCGACCATCGCGGCGAGGATCGTCTCACCCTCCGTCCGCATCCCGGCGATGACGCCGGCGCGGTCGGCCTCGGGCCTGTTCTGGCTCATCTTCCACTTCCCCTCGATTCTGGTGATCGGGATCTCGATGCCGACGATGGCCCGGAGTTGCGCCGCTACGAATGGCGCGGGCGCGTCGTCCACCGCCCAGGGGGCGGCGCGCGGGGCCTCGCGCAGATTGGTGAGGTCGGCGATCTGGCGGCGCAGCCAACCCGTATCCTCGATCACCCGCGGCCGGCCCCAGACGTGGACCGTGGCGTAGTTCCAGGTCGGCACCACCCGACCGTGCTCGCGCTTGCTCGCGTACCAGGCGGGGGTGACATAGCCCTGCGGCCCCTGGAACACGACGAGGCATTCGGCGGCTTCGGCCAGCGCCTGCCATTGCGGGTTGGCGCGGGCGAGATGGGCACGCAGGGTGCCCTGCGAGCCGGCCTCGTCCAGCAGGAACGGCACCGGGTTGGCCATCAGGCCCTCCGGGCCGCCGGTCACCAGCAGGCCGAGCGGATAGGCACGGATCAGCCCATGCTGCGCAGTGCGCGTGTCATCCCGGAAGTGCGGCGGTTGATACATCGAACCCGTCCTTGAGGCGCCCTCCTGCTTGACCGTAGGGCGGACCAGGCGAAAGGTCCGATTTTCGAATTCCGTCTGGACCAGTTTTCATCATGGCCCGGGGCCCGCTGCCGCTGCCTGTCAGCCTCGATCCGACTGCGCCTACGCCGCTGCACGCCCAGCTGCGCGAAGGGCTGCGTGTTGCGATCCTCGACCGACGCCTTCCACGCGGGTCCCGGCTGCCGTCCTCCCGGGTGATGGCGGCCGATCTCGGCTGTGCCCGGGGAACGGTCGTCCTCGCCCTGGAGCAGCTCATCGCCGAGGGCTACCTCACGGCTCGGTCCGGTTCTGCGACCCGTGTCGCCGCAATGCTTCCAGACGACACCCTCCCCCAGATTCAGGTGGCGCAACCGACCGGCACGGCGCTTCCCAGCCTGTCGCATCGGGGGGGCCGCTTCGTAGCGGCTCCGGGCCGACGGTTCATGGCCGGGCCTGGCGTGCCGGACGCCTTCGCACTCGGGCGCCCGGCGCTCGACGCCTTCCCGTACGACGTCTGGGCACGCCTGCTTCAGGCCGAGTGGCGGCACGGACCAGCCGAACGGCCTGATCCACGCGGCTCGCCGGCGCTTCGGTCCGCTATTGCCGCCTATCTGGCTCAGGTCCGGGGCGTCGCCTGCGAGGCTGAGGACGTGATCGTCACGGCGGGTATCCGTCAGAGCCTGCGCCTGCTGGCCGAATTGCT
Source organism: Methylobacterium sp. GXS13 (assembly GCF_001455965.1). Lineage (GTDB taxonomy): Bacteria > Pseudomonadota > Alphaproteobacteria > Rhizobiales > Beijerinckiaceae > Methylobacterium. The sequence goes on along the minus strand of NZ_LKKO01000001.1, from coordinate 640,694 downwards.
GCTCGATCCCGGCGAAATCGCGCTCGTCGAGGAGCCGGGTTTTCCCGGGATCGCCCAGGCGCTGGCGAGCGCGGGCCTGCGCCCGGTCCCGATCCCGGTCGGCCCTGGGGGCCTCGCGGTGGCCGAGGCTGGGCCGTTGCTGCAGGGGGCGCGGCTCGCCGTCGTCACGCCGGCCCACCACTACCCGCTGGGCCATGCCATGAGCCTCGAGAATCGGCTGGACCTCCTGGCCTGGGCGGAAACCGCCTCGGGCTGGATCGTCGAGGACGATTACGACGGCGCCTATCGGTATGCCGGGCGTCCGCTGGCGCCGCTGCGGACGCTCGATCGCGGCGGGCGGGTCATCTATGTCGGCAGCTTCTCCAAGCTCCTGCTGCCCGCGCTCGGCCTCAGCTACCTCGTCCTGCCCCGGAGCCTCGTGGCGCCGGTGAACCAGGCGCTCGCCGAGATCGGCTCGTCCCCGCCGGGAATCGGCCAGTGGGCGCTGGCCCGGTTCATCGAGGATGGGCATCTGGCGGGCCATCTGCGCCGGACCCGCCGCCTCTATGCCCTGCGCCAGAAGGCTCTGGTCGAGGCGGCCCGCCGCCACGCGGCCGACGTGGTGAGGATCGCTCCGATGGATGGCGGGATGCACCTGATCGCTCGACCCGGTTCGGCCTGGCCGGACACGCTCGGCGATGCCGAGGCGGTCGCGCAGCTTGGTCGGACGGGCATCTCGGCCGTTGCGCTCTCGGCCTACCACGTCGGGGCTCCGGAGCCGGGGTTGTTGCTCGGTTATGCGGCGGTACAGGAGCGGGCGATCGAACCGGCGGTGCGGCGGATGGCCGAAATCCTGCGGGCGGCCGCGTAACGGGTGCCGCGCGCGCCCTGTCATTCCCCCCGGGGCGTCAGCGTGACGGTGATAGGCCCGCGTCCGGCACGCAGTTCCAGGCTCTTGAGGGTCTTGGGGCGCACGGTCGCGCCGCTCGACGGGCTGACCCGCTGCACCCGCTCACCGTCGAGGCGCAGGCTGAACGCGCCGTCTGCGGTGAGCCGCAGAAGCGAGACGGTGCGGAAGGATCTCAGTGCCACCGCGGTCCATTCCGGCCCGACCGCGATCCGCGTCGGAGCCGGCACGACGTCGCGACGCGTCAGCGCGAGAGCCGCAAGGCCGATTATGGCCACAAGCGCGAGAGCGGCCTGACGGAGGCGGACCAGCCGTCCGCGCCGCCGGGCGGGCGGGCGCTTCGTCCAGATCGGCCTCGGGGGCGCCGGATCCGGCTCGGCCGGCGGCAGCGGCGGCGTCTCCTTGGGTGCGGCTTCCGCTGGCGGCGTAGGCTCCGAGGGTATGTCGACCGGTGGATGAGGCGGAGGAGGAGGAGGCGGTGTCGGCAGCGCTGGTGGAGGCGGGGCCGGCGGTTCGACTTTCAGCCGCGCCTGCTCGCTGCCGCAGAACGGGCAGAACCGCACTGGCACATAGTGGCCACCGTTGCAGGCGGTGCAGCGGAAGGGCGCGCGGGGCATGACAGGCGGCACGGCGGAACGTGGCTCAGGGCACGAGCGCGCCCGTTTCCATGAATCGGGCCAGGCGCTCCACCAGCGGCGCGACCATCACCCGGTCGAGTTGCTTGAGCAACCCATGGCGGGCATGCGCCACATTCGCCTCGGCCTGCGCCTGCGCCCGGCGACGCCGGGCAGCGCGATCGCGCTTGCAATCGGCCCAGGCCGCCTCGATCGACCGGAACACGAGCGGCAAGCGCGCGATCGGGTCGGCGATCCGGTCGTACTGATGGTCGATCTGGCCGCCGAAGGTGTGGAAGCCCAGTTCCGACAGGAGCGCCACGGCGCGGGGGGCGCCTATCGTCACGAAGGGTAGCCCCATGGCCGCGGCCTTGAGCGACTTTTCCGTGATGCGCTCGACGCCCAGTTCGAAAAAGTCAGTCTCGGAAATGATGGTCAGGTCGGACGCCGCATAGGCCTGGGTATCGACCGTCAGGACCATGTCGCCGCCCGGCGCCGGTGTATCGATGCGCCGCGCCTGCCTTGGGATCCAGGTGCCGACATCCGCCAGCAGCGGCCCGAAGGCGGTCTCGATCTCCGGCGGCGCGTGGAACACGTCGATGCCGCCCGCCTTCGGGTTGTCCGCGCCGATGCCGTGGAACGAGATCAGGCCGTCGCGGTCCAGGCCGTTGAGCTGGAACCAGCGGTAGAGCAGCACCCGGTGCCAACGCAGGGCCGCGTTCTGGCAGAGGAATCGGGCCGGGCCTGTGTCTTGAGCGAGCGGCGCGTAGCCCGTCCGGTCGAGGAAGTGTTCGGGAAAGAGCCGCGGGCCGGCTTCCTCGTCGAGCCAGAGGGCGACCTGGAGCGGGAAGAACTCGAAGATCCAGAATCGCAGGCCCTCACCGTAGAGCCGCTCGTAATCCAGCCGCAGCAGCCGGTTCTGGGTGACCAGGGTGACCCGGTCCCGCGGGATCCCCAGGCCTTCGAGGTTGCGGTGGAGCGCCTCGAAAGTCGGGGCATGGAGGCCGGGCCCCTCGTTCGACAGGTCGAGGAGCAGGGCCGCCCGCCCGGAGCGCAGGTTCTCGACGTCCCCGGGCTCCAGCAGGTCGAGCCGTCCGTTCGCCTCCGGAAAGCCGAGCCGGACGAAGTCGAGAACCGGCAGGCAGAGGATGTGGTTGGCTGCTCCCGGATGGGCCGTGACGGTGACCGGCTTTCCCATCCAGCCCAGCGCCGCCGGCAGGAAATGGCCGTCCTCCCCGCGGGGAACCAGGACGATCTCAGCGGAGGTTTGGCTCATTGCGGTGCTCGGGCGGCCGGTCGCACGGTGGTCCGCCTGAAAGCCGCGCGAAGCCGGATAAAGGCTTCGCGCGGATGCGTCGATCCCCGATACCGGTCAGGCCGGAACCAGCTCCGCCGCGCGCACCGGGGTCGGTCCGGCCCGGTAGGCGGCCGCGGCCTCGTCGGTCCGCCAGCAGGCGACCTTGTGGCCGGGGGCGATCTCGGCCACCGGCGGCATCTCCCGGCGGCACTGCTCCTCGGCCAGGAAGCAGCGCGGCGCGAACGGGCAGCCGGGCGGCCGGTTGGCGAGATCGGGCGGGCTGCCCGGGATGGTCTGGAGCCGCGAGCCCTTCGCCAAGGCCCCTTCCGCCCGGCTGCGCAGCAGGCCGATCGTGTAGGGGTGGTGCGGGTCGAGCACGACCTGATGCGCGGTGCCGGTCTCGACGATCTTGCCCGCGTACATCACGGCGATCCGGTCGGCGACCTCGACCGCCGCGCCGAGATCGTGAGTCACGATGATGATCGACAGGCCGAGGTCGCGCTGCAACTCGCGCAGCAGCAGCAAAACCTGAATCTGAACGGTCGCATCAAGGGCGGTGGTCGGCTCGTCGGCCAGCAGCACCTGCGGCCGGCAGGCGAGCGCGAGCGCGATCATCGCGCGCTGGCGCATGCCGCCCGACATCTCGTGCGGGTAGTTGTCGAGCCGCCGCTCCGGGCTCGGGATCCGCACCCGCTCGAACAGGGCGAGCGCGCGCTTTCGGGCATCGTCCTTCGAGATCTTCTCGTGACGGTGGATCGCCTCGGTGATCTGCTGGCCGACCGTGTAGACCGGGTCGAAGGCCAGCAGCGGCTCCTGGAAGATCATCGAGACGTCGCCGCCGCGGAAATCGGCGAGCTGGCGCTTGCTCAGCGCCTGGACGTCCCGGCCGGCCGCCAGGATCGTGCCCTCGATCCGGCTGCGCCCCTCGTGGAACAGCCGCAGGATCGCCCGCAGGGTCACGCTCTTGCCAGAGCCGGACTCGCCGATGAGCGCCATCGCCTGCCCGCGCTCCACGGTGAGGTCGACGCCGTCGACGACCTGCACCTTGCCGAAGGCGACGCGCAGGTTTCCGAGGGTGACGGCGGGTTCCGGGTTCGACATCGGGGCGCTCATGCCGCGAGCGCCCGGGCCGGGGCGGCGGAATGGCCGGAGCCCGGCTGGCGAGCGAGGCATGAGACCCGGTGCAGCGGCCCGACCGTGTCGAGGGGCGGCTCCTTCTCGCTGCAGATCGGTTCGGCAAGGGTGCAGCGGGGATGGAACCGGCAGCCGGAGGGCGGGTCGATCGGGTTCGGCGGGTCGCCCTGCAGCAACGCGGCCTGGGTGCGGTTGTCGGGATCAAGGGATGGCATCGAGGCCAGCAACGCCTCGGTATAGGGATGGGCCGGCGCGTCGAGCACCGTGTCGGACGGGCCGATCTCGGAGACCCGCCCGAGATACATAACCATCACCCGGTCGGAGATGAACCGGACGACGTTCAGGTCGTGGCTGATGAAGATGTAGGTCAGGCCGAACTCGGCCTTGAGGTCGAGGAGCAGGTTCAGCACCTGCGCCTCCACCGATTTGTCCAGCGCCGAGACCGCCTCGTCCAGCAGCACCAGCCGCGGTTCCAGGGCGAGCGAGCGGGCGATGTTGACCCGCTGGCGCTGGCCGCCGGAGATCTCGTGCGGATACCGGCCGGCGAAGCGCTTGGGCTCCAGTCCGACCCGGGCGAGCAGGGCGCGGGCGCGCTCCACCGCCTCCCGGCCGGACACGCCGTTGACCTTCGGGCCGAAGGCGATCGACTGCTCGACCGTCATGCGCGGGTTGAGGGACGCGTAGCTGTCCTGGAACACCATCTGGACCTGCCGGCGGTAGGACCGCCACGGCATCACCCGCTCACCCACGGCTTGCCCATCGTACAGCAGGGAGCCGGAATCGCGCTCGATCAGGCCCATGAGCAGCTTTGCGGTGGTGGACTTGCCGCAGCCGGATTCGCCGACGATGCCCAGGGTCTCGCCCTTCAGCACGTCGAAATCGACGCCGTCGACGGCCCGCACCACCTGCTTCTTCCCCCCGGCCTTGCGGACCGGGAAATGCTTGTAGAGCCCTGATACCGACAGGAGCGGCTGGGCCGGTCCGCCGCGGTCGCGGGCGAACGGATCCGGGGCGCTCGGGATGACGCTCACTGGCGAATCTCCATCGCGGCGCGCAGGCCGTCCGAGAACAGGTTGAAGGCGATCGAGACGATGAAGATGCACACGCCCGGCAAGGCCGCGACCACCGGGTTGGCGTAGATCGCGGTGCGGAGGGTGTTGAGCATCAGGCCCCATTCCGGCTCCGGCGGGCGAACGCCCAGACCCAGGAAGGACAGGCCCGAAGCGAGGATCATCGAGACCGAGATCAGGCTGGTGGCGTAGACGAAGATCGGCCCGACGACATTGCCGAGCACCTGCACCCGCATGATCGTCAGCGGCGAGGCGCCGGACAGCTTGGCGGCGTCGATGTAGTCGCGCTTGCGGATGCCGGTCGTGACGCTCTCTGCGACCCGGGCGATCTGGGGTACGAACACGCAGGTCAGCGACACGATCGAGTTGAAGATGCCGGCGCCGAGCGCGCCCGACAGGGCGATCGCCAGCAGGACCGACGGGAACGCGAAGAACACGTCGATGGTGCGCATCAGGATCGTGTTGAGCCAGCCGCCGACATAGCCGGCCAGGATGCCGATGGCGGAGCCGATCACGAAGGCGATCAGCACCGGGGTGACCCCGATGAACAGCGACAGCCGCGCCCCCAGCATCAGCCGGCTGATCATGTCGCGCCCGAGCTCGTCCGAGCCGAGCCAGTAGGTGGCGTCGCCGACATGCTTGAGGCGGCGCAGCATCGACCCCTTGTACGGGTCCATCGGGGTGATCCAGGGCGCCAGGATCGCGATCAGGACGACGAGAAGGATCAGGGCCCCTGCGCCCATGGCGACGGGATCGCGCACCAAGCGGTGGCCGACATGCCCCCAGAAGCCGCGGGACGGGACGAAGGCGGCCTCCGGGGCGGTGTCTCCGGCGGAGAGCACGCCGCCGTCGAGGGCCATCGAGGCTGCGGTGATCGGTGCGGTCATCATCGGCCTCCGGGTCAGGCGCGTTCGATGCGCGGGTCGAGGGCGGTCTGCATCACGTCCACCAGCAGGTTCAGAACGACGAAGAACATCGCCAGGACCAGGATCGAGCCCTGGAGCAGGGGCAGGTCGCGCTGGAAGATCGCGGCGTTGAGGAGGAAGCCGGTGCCCGGCCAGGCGAACACGGTCTCCACCAGGATCGAGCCGCCGAGCAGGTAGCCGAGCTGCAGGCCCATGATCGCGAGCGCGGTCGGGGCGGCGTTGCGCACGACGTGCTTGAACACGCCGAACTCATCCATGCCCTTGGCGCGCAGGGCTTCCACGAAGTCCTGGGCCAGGATGTCGGCCACCAGGGCGCGCACCGTGCGGGCGATGATGCCGGTGGGGATCACCGACATCGTCACCGCCGGCAGGATCAGGTAGCGCAGATGGTCGAAATCAGGCCGCCAATTGCCCGAGCCGTCGGGCCCGGCGCCGGTGGGTGGCAGCCAGCCCAGCGTCGCCGAGAACACGATCACCAGCACCATGCCGAGCCAGTAATGCGGCACGCTCACGCCGAAGACCGAGAGCGCGGACGCAGCCCGGTCGGCCACGGAGTTGCGGTGGTAGCCGGCGACGAAGCCGAACAGCGTCCCGAAGGTGAAGCCGATCACGGTCGCCACCGAGGCCAGGATCAGCGAGTTGATGTCGGCGCGGGTGACCTCGCCCAGCACCGGCCGGCCGGTGGCGATGGAGGTGCCGAGATCGCCGTGCAGCACGTGCCACAGCCAGATCAGGTACTGGACCGGCAACGGCTTATCGAAGCCGTAGGCGGCCTTCATCTCGTTGATGGTCTCCTGCGTCGCGTCCGCCGGCAGCACCGCGCTCAGGGCATCACCCGGCGCGAGATGAACCAGCAGGAAGCAGACCAGACTGACGCCGAACGCCACGGGCGTCACGTAGACCAGGCGTTTGAGGATGTAGATCAGCATCGGGTGCCTTGCCGTGGCCTAAAGAATCCCCCTCCCCCCTCTGCGGGGGAGGGTGGCCCCTGCGTCAGCAGGGGTCGGGAGAGGGGAGCGACGCGTCCGGAGAAGGCGTGCCGGGCGACGATACCCGCATCGTCGCGCTGCCCCTCTCCCCCCTGCTTCGGAGGTACCCTCCCCCCGCAGAGGGGGGAGGGAGTCGGTGGTGCTACCGCCCCGACGGCGCGATGGTGATCTTCGAAAAATCCTGGAACCAGTTCTGGGCCTGGACGAAGCCCTTCACCTTCGGGCTCATCGCGCGCGGGTTCACGTCGTGCGTGATCATGATGAACAGCGCATCGTCCACGTACTTCTCGTGGACCTTCTCTAGGACCTGCGTCTGCTCGGCCTTGTCGAACGTCGTCCGAACCTGGTCGAACAGCTTGTCCATCGCCGGGTCGCTGTAATAGCCCCAGTTGGTGCCGTTCGGCGGGGCGAAGTTGCTCTGGAGGTGGCGGATGAAACCGGTGAACGGGTCCTGGATGAAGTACGAGTAGTTGATCGCCGAGACGCCGCGCGAGATGTCGGCCTTGGCGCCGGCCCGCCAGATGTTGATCAGCGTGTTCCACTCGACCACCTCGTAATCGACCTGGATGCCCACGTCGGCGAGGTTCTGCTGCACGAACTCGTTCATCGGCAGCGGCTGCATCTGGCCCGAGCCCGAGGCCGAGATCGCCACCTTCAGCTTCAGGGGCTTGGCCGGGCTATAGCCTGCCTCGGCCAGCAGCTTCTTGGCGGCGTCCGGGTCGTATTTCACATCGAAGGTCGGGTGACCAAACCATTGATGGCCCGGCGGCATGAAGCCCTTTGCGGGGATGGCCAGACCGCCGAGCAACTCCTTCAGGCCGTCGCGGTCGATGGCGAGATTGGCGGCCTTGCGGACCCGGATGTCGTTCCACGGCGAGCCCTCGACCCGGGACAAATGCCAGGTCCAGTTATGCGGGTAGGCGTTGGTCACGATGGTGAAGCCGGCGCCCTTCAGCGAGGCCACGGCGTCGGGCGCGGGAGCCTCGATCCAGTCGACCTGGCCGGAGCGGAGCGCGGCGACCCGGGCATTGGCCTCGGGCAGCGGCACCAGGACGAGCTTGTCGAGCTTGGGCACCCGGTCCTTGTCCCAGTACTCCTTGAACGGCACCATCTCGGCGCGCTCGCGCGGTGCGAACAAGGTCAGCTTCCACGGGCCGGTGCCGGAGGGCTGCTTGGCGAAGGCGTCCCAGGACTTGCCGACCTTCTCCCACTGCGCCGGGGAGGACATCATGATCCAGGCGATCTGGTAGGGCAGCGTCGCGTCGGGGGCCTTGGTGACGATCTCGACCGTCAGCGGGTCGATCACCTTGTAGGAGGCGACCGCCGGGATGCGGGTCTTTCCTTGCGCCGACTGGCGCGGATCGTATTGCGGCGCATCGGACTTCAACAGCTTGTCGAGGTTCCACACTACGGCATCTGCGGTGAAATCGGAGCCGTCGTGGAATTTCACCCCCGGCCGCAGCTTGAAGGTCCACTTGGTCTTGTCCGTGGCATCGACCGCCCAGCTGGTGGCGAGGCCGGGCACAAGGTCGGAGGCCAGCTCGGCGCTCGACAGATCCCAATTGATCAGGCCGTCATAGACCGTATAGCCGAGAAACCGCATGCCCTCGCCGCCATTGTCGGTCTGGCCGGTGGTCAGCGGGATGTCGGACGCGGTCATGCCGATCCGCAGTGTCCCCTGCGCGAGGACGGCGGTGCTTGCGGTAAGCGTGAGGGCGCCGGCCAGCGCCGCACGGGCACCAAAGATTTTCAAACGAGACAGCATGTCGGATCGGGTACTCGCGTTGGTCCGGGAGGGCGGGCCCGGAATACGCTCGACCGTATGCAAGCTCGCGGCCAACCGGCACCGGTCCATGCACGGGCCGGCCATCGCTAGACCGTCGCGATGACGCTCACATGGGCGGCGACCACCCGCCACCCCTCCGGAAAGCGCACCCAGGTCTGGCTCTGGCGACCGGTCCTGCCGGGGGCGTTGTCCCGGGTGAACAGGGTCATGGCGGTGGCGAAGTCACGCCCGTACGTGGTGATCACCGTCCGGGCGAGCACCCGCTCCAGGCGCACCGTCGAGCGGGCGCGCCGGAAGGCCCGGATCGCGTCCATGCCGTAGAGGTTCTCGCCGATGCCGTACCGGATGGTCCGGGGGTCGTCCCGGAACAGGGCCTCCAGGGTGGGGACGTCATTGGTGGTGAGCGCGACCTCGTAGGCCCGGAACGCGGCCTCGACCTCGGCCTTCACGGCGGGATCGTCGATAACCATCAGGCGATCTCCGCCACGGGGGCCGTGCAGATCCCGTCCCGCTCGAGCTGGCGGGCGACCCGCAGGGCCAGATCCTCGCGCCAGGGCGCGGCGATCACCTGAACGCCGAGCGGCAACCCGGCATCGAGTCGGACCGGAACGGCCACGACCGGCAGGCCGATGAACGAGATCGGCTGCGTGAACAGGCCGATATTGGCCCGCACCGGCAGCGTCACCCCGTCGAGAACGAAATGGGTCTGGCCACCCTTCGGCGCCCGGCAAGGCGTCGCCGGGGCCAGGATCACGTCGACGCTGTCGAACACCGTCAGCACCGCGTCCCGGTACCAGCGGCGGAAGCGCTGGGCCCGCTCGACGAAGGGGGCCGGGATCATTGCCCCGGCGATCAACCGATCCCGCACCGCTGGGTCGAAATCTCGCGGCCGGGTTCGCAGCCGGTCGAGATGGAGCGTGGCGCCCTCGGCCGCGGTGATCAGGTAGGCTGCCGCCCGGGCGCGGTGAGCTTCCGGAAGTTCGACTTCGCGGCTCGCCCCCAGCGCCTCGGCGACGCGGGCGCAGGCCGCGAACGCCTCCGGATCGCCGCCGCGCGCGAAATAGCCGCCCGCCACCGCGATGCGCAGGCCGCCGATCCCGGATTCGAGGCTTGGACTGGCGGGCTCGGGCACCCGGCTGGTGAGGACGGCATCTTCTAGGTCCGGGCCCTGCAGGGCGTCGTAGGCCAGGGCGAGGTCGGCGACGCTGCGCGCCATCGGCCCGAGATGGTCGAGGCTGCCGACGAACGGAAAACTTCCGGCCCGGCTGATCCGTCCGTAGGTCGGCTTCATCCCGAAGCAGCCGCAGAAGGCGGCCGGTACCCGGATCGAGCCATTGGTGTCGGAGCCGAGCGTCAGCGGCACCAGCCCGGCCGCCACCGCCGCGCCGGAGCCCCCGGAGGAGCCGCCGGTCATGTGGTCGAGGGCGTGGGGATTGTGGGCGTCGCCGTCGTGGACGTTCTCGCCGGTGAAGTCGTAGGCGTACTCGCCCATGTTGAGCGCGCCGACCAGGATCGCACCGGCCTCTTCCAGGCGCCGCACCACGGTGCCGTCGCGTGCGGCAGGCGGGCAATCCCGATTGATTTTCGAGCCGGCCCGGGTCGGCAGACCGGCGACGTCGATCAGATTCTTGACCGCGAAGGGAACGCCGGCGAGGGGGCCGATGGCCTCGCCCCGGGCGATGGCGGCATCGAGTGTCTCGGCCCGCATGCGCGCGCGCTCGGTCAGGACATTCGTGAAGGCGCCGACCCGCCCATCGATTCGGGCGATCCGGTCGAGGGCGGACGCGACGACCTCTCGGCCACTTGCCCGGCCCTGGGAGATGGCAGCTGCGATCGTCGTCGCATCGGACACAGGAGGGATGCTCATGCCTCGAACCTCGGCGCCGCCTCGACCGCGTCAGGGAGTGGGAAACCCGCCACCAGTTCGGCTGCGGCCGCCAGAACGCCCAGGTTCGCGGTGATCGCTGCCATCCAGGTCGGATCGAGGTCGAGGCCCAGAAGCGGCGCGGTGACGGTCGCGTAGGCATGCGGGTCGAAGGGAGGGGGCGTCTCAGGCATCGCGTTCCTCGCGCCGGCATGCCGAAGGGCCGGCTTGCTTACCGGGTAGCAGGCATCGTGCCGCCTCATCCTCTCGCCCCGGCGCGATACGAGTTCCGGCTTGCTCATTCGTTGAGCAAATTTGGAGGCTAGTTGGGATGAGCCGAGGCCCCGCCGTGGATTGCCTAAATTCTAGGCATGAACAGGACGTGCGACGATGAGAGGCTCGATCGGAGCAAAAACACAGTCGGACTCCGAACCGTCCTCGTGGACGAGCATGGCGAAAGTCCCGGGCGCGCGCAGGGTCATCATGTGCGCGTGCCAGGCGCCCGCGCGGTAGTTGATACCGGCATGGCCCGGGACGCGGAACGCCTGGATACGGGGTTCGTCCGGCCGACCGTCGCGGTCCGGCGCCACCACCACCACGTAAGCCTCGACCGAGAGCGGCAGGAAGGCCTGGTTGGAATGCGGGTGCCGTTCCAGGCGGCGCAGGGGCATCAGGCCGTCCATCACCTCGCTTCGGATCAAAGCGAGGTTGGCACTCGCCGCCGGCCGCGTGTTCTGCAGCGTCACCGCCCGGTCCTGGCGCGGCGGTGTCGTCGGCGTGAGCAGGAGATCACCGTAGGGTGCGAAAGCGTCCACGGTGAACTCGGCGATCGTGATCGTGCGCATCAACACTCTATCCCTCATCGATATAGCCTGCCGGCATCCCGGCGCGGGATTAAGCGGCATCGATGCCACGCGACTGGTCTTGCCGTCCGGAAGGCCGCGACCTACGATTCGCGCATTCCTTCGAGCCTGCGGCTCGGCCCACCCGGCGATCGGCCAAACGCGTTTCGAGATTGCCGCGTCCCATCGTCGGTTTGAGGTATTTCGGCATCGTCGCGTCAAACTTTTCCCGAGTCGCGGTGGATAGTCGCTTTGGCGGCCGCCTCAGCACGCGGAACCGATTGCGTGTTGGGGCAGGCTGGGTCTAAGGGCTCTCCCGTTTTTATCAGACATGGTCCGACCCGAACGCTTTTGCGTGACCCGAGCGCTCGGGTCGGACCATCGGCATTGCCGATGGATCGGTGCGGTTCCAGGGCCCGGGGACGGTCCTGAAACCCGTATTCTCCAGTACGTGGCCGGCGTCGCCGGTCGTCCCCGCAACGCGCGTGACGTACCCAACCGAGAAAGGTCAAATGAGCGCATTCGACTACCGGAATTTCGACGACCGCCGTCAGCATTCGCAGAACGCCAAGGCCGCTCTGCTGGCCAAATTCAAGGCCCGGCCGCCGGCCGACGATCCCGAGGTGATCGCCAAGGCCAAGGCCCGGGCCGAGATCGCCCAGGCTCGTGAGGAGCGTGCCCGCGAGCGCGAGGCCGCCCGCATCGCCGCCGAGCGGAAGGCCGCCGAGGAGAAGCGACTGCGCGAGGAGGCCGAACTGGCTGCGCGCCTCGCCCGCGAAGCCGCCGAACTCGCTGCCGCGCAGGAGCGCAAGTCTGCCGAACTCGCATTGAAGAAGGCGCAGCGCGACGCCCGCTACGCCGCCCGCAAGGCCAAAGCCAAGCGCTGAGGCGCCGCGCCGGCCCCGGCGCGCATCCATCGAGCGCTCGAACGCCGTCCGCCCCCCAGGCGGGCGGCGTTGTTGTTGGGAGCCCTCGGCCGGTCCTCGACAAGCGAAGGGCTCTACAGCCGCCATCCATACGTCCGATCCGAGATCGACCCGGCGGCACCGCGTATGGTTTCTCAGGAGGGCCACCGCCCTTGCCATGGCCGCGTCCGACGGCGGATCTTGCCAAGACGGGCAACGTGCGCGACCCAGGGTATGCGGCCCCCTGCAACCCTCCACGACCGACGGGGGTTGAGAGCCGCCGTCTTGCACGATGCGCGGTGTGCTCGATTGTCTTCTCGTGAAGACGACGCGGATGGGCGAGGAAGCGATGCGGTCTCGAATCCTGTTGGCGGCGCTACCGTTCGTTCTGGTGAGTGAAGGTCATGCTTCGGCACAGGATCGCACCACCGTGACCGCCTGTGACACGCTGATCGCCACGCGCCGGATCGACGCCGCGACCGGGCCTGACCGCGCGGTACCGGAGGCCGGATGCCGGCAGATCCCGAAGGCCGATATCGGCACCGTGGAGCAGCGGGCGCTGATCGGCGGGGCACCCTACGAGTGCCTGACCGTGGCGGGGGCCGGCCACTGCCTCTGGGTCGTACCGTAAGAGGCTGACCGCCGATCGCCTTCGGCGCGCTTCCATGAATCGGGGGCTGACTTTCAGCCGAATCCAGCAGTCTGACGAAGCTTCACGGCAGGGCAATCCGCTCTATCTCGGCGGCTCGGTCCCACGAGGAATACGCTCCGGTATGTTGAGTATCCAGGCCTGGACGCGGGCGTCCGCATTCCTGTCGGTTGCCCTGATCACCGTCTTGCTCGGCCATGTGCCGGCCCGGGCCGAGCCGCCGATCCGCAGCCCGGAGGATGCTGCCTGCCGCGTCGAGGCCCGCGCGAAGGTGTTCTCGGCCCCCAATCCGAAGGGGCTGGAACTCGAGGATATCGGACGACAGATCTATTTCGCCTGTATGGCACGGACGACCCAGGCGACCGCGCAGCCGCCGACGCGCAAGCATCGCCGGCATCGGCGGCGCTGATGCGCCGCCGCTTGTCCTGAATCAGGAGTCGAGCGGGGCTCCGATCCGGGCGCGCAGCTGGTGACGGAGCGCCTCGTTGCCGCCCTCCGCATTCAAGGCAGCCATCAGCCGCAACAGATGGCTGAGCGGGGTCGACCGACATTCGATCGCCTCGGCGATCTGTTCCGGAAGGGGCTTGGCCGCCGGCACAAAGCGCGGTGTGAGGCTGGCCTGGTGAGTCTGGGGCATGCGCGGCGCTCGTGCTTTGAGACGTTCCAGATGGCGGGCGGGTGGCTACGCCTTCCCGCCGCACCGCGCCAGCCCCATTCGCGTTTTTACGTAGCCGGCATCGGGCTCCGTCACCGCGCTGCAACACAGCCCGCGGGAAACCGTGGAGGATTCAAGTTTGGTTGCGGAAAGAGCTTGCTTTTACGCTTCGTCAGCCGATGGCCAGCGGTGATCGCTCGAATCCGTCCAGCAGATCCTGCGGATTGCGGTAGATCGCGATGCAGCCCGCAGCCGATAGATCAGCCTCCGGAAAGCCACCGCAGAGGACGCCGATGGTGCGCAAACCAGCCTTCGAAGCTGCTTCGGCGTCATAAGGCGTGTCGCCGATCACGATCATCTCGTCCTTGCCGAGACCGTCGAGCTTCCGCACTGCGGCTTCGAAGATATCGGGATGCGGCTTGGACCGCTCCGCGTCGTCCGAGCTGGTGACGACGTCGACAAGATCGGCGATGCCCAGGATGTCCTGATAGCGCTCGACCTCGGGGCCCTTGCCCGAGGAGGCCAGTGCGATCGTCAGCCCGGCCTTGCGAATCCGCTCGAACAGGGGGCGCACCGCCGGGAACGACCGGACCTCGGGCAGGTACTTCGCCTTGAACAGGTCGGAGCGGAACGTCTCGATCTCCGTGCCCTCGCGCGCGATGCGCTCTTTCGGCAAGAACACCGGCATCAGCTCGTCGCCGCCCTTGCCGATCTGGCTGCGGACCTCGGCTTCGTCGGTCTCGACGCCGAAATGCGCGAAGGCTTCGACCCAGGCACGGGCATGCAGATCGACGCTGTCGAGCAGCGTCCCGTCGATGTCGAAGATCACGGCGCGCATTATCGGCCCCTGTTGTGGCGCACGGCGTACGCATCCGGCCGAACAACGATGGCCGGAGCGGCCTGTTCCGGCTTGCCGTAAGGAGTACAAACGGCAGGAGCCCGCCCCTCGGTGAAGGGGCGGGCTCCTGAAACGGCGGTGTGATGGCGCCGGGAGGCGCCTTCGCCTCAGTGCATCGACGCCGGGGCGCGGGCCGGCTTGGCCTTGGCGGCGAGGCCGGCGGTGACCGCCGCCTTCGAGGCCTTGGCGGTCTTCGCGGCGACCGGCTTGGCCAGCGCGACCTTGGGCGTCACGGTCTTGGGGGCAGCGGCCTTAACCGGGGCCTTGGGGGACGCGGTCTTGGCCGCGACAGTCTTCGTGGTGGCAGTCTTCGTGGTGGCAGTCTTGGCAGGCGCAGACTTCGACGCCGAAACCTTCGGGGCAGCTTTCACGGCGGCCGGCTTGGCCTCGACGGTCTGGCCGTCGGCCAGCACCACGCCGGCGCGCAGCTCGGCTTCGGCGCGCATCCAATGAGCGACGGCATGACCGTGAATCCGGCCTGCCTTCTCCCAGATGTAATAGGCGCATTCGCGCACGTGCTGCTCGCTGATCTGCATGCGTTCGATCTCCTGTCCGTCCTGGGATCGACGATGCGAGCGGAGGGTTAAAGCGCGGTTAACCCTGCCGGCCGTCGCGGACGCGGTCGGATCTCCGCCCTATCCGGGGATGCCCAGAACCCGCCGCGCCTCGGTCAGCAACACCGCGTGCCGGGCTGCACCGGGACCGCCGGTCGGCGCCTCGCGCCCGGCCTGGGCGATGATCTCCTGGAACCGGCGCCGGTCGAGGGCGCGGCTGCCGATGCTGTCGAGCACGGCACCGCGCACGGTCCGGACCGCCTCGGTGCGCTCGTCGGCCTCGGCGGCGGCGTCCGCGGAGGCGGCGTTGGTCCGCGCCTCGGCCAGTTCCACTTCCAGGGCGACCGCCCGGGCGCGGGTTGCCTCCAGCTCGGCCGTCAAGCGCTGCACGTCCTGCCAGGCCAGGTCATGCTGGTGCGTGCGCAGGGCGAGCAACACCTTGAGCGACGCCGCGTCCTCGCGCGCGGCCTCCAGCTTGGCCTGTGCCGCCCGCAGATCGTTCAGCAACTCCTTAGCGAGCATCCCATCCCCGGTTACATCCACCGCCGGCTCCGTCAGCTTCCCGTTTCGCTCGTCCTGAAGGGGCGTAGCGCGAATGTCCACCTTCCAGGCGCCCGGGCCCAGTTGAGAAAATCCACCCGCCGGTCCACATGGGAGAGAGCACCCTACGGTGCCTGTCCCGGCCGGCCTTGAACCGGCGCAGCGGAGTTCGCCGATCATGTTCATCCAGACCGAAGCCACGCCGAACCCGGCGACCCTCAAGTTCCTTCCCGGCCGCGTCGTCCTGCCCGAAGCCACCTTCGAGGCGCGGGATGCCGAGACGGCCAACCGCTCCCCCCTCGCCTCCGCGTTGTTCGCTGTCCCAGGTGTCGCCGGCGTCTATTTCGGCCACGATTTCGTCTCCGTCACCAAGGCGGAGGACGGCTCGGAATGGGCGCAGGTGAAGCCCGCCGTGCTCGGCGCGATCATGGAGCATTTCCAGTCCGGCGCCCCGGTGATGGCGGAAGGCGGCCTCGATGACCAGGACGGTGAGGACGAGTTCTACGACGAAGCCGATCACGACACCGTCGTGACCATTAAAGATCTGCTCGAGACCCGGGTCCGTCCTGCTGTGGCCGGCGATGGCGGTGACATCACCTTCCGCGGCTATAAGGAGGGTGTGGTCTATCTCGAGATGAAGGGCGCCTGCTCGGGCTGCCCCTCCTCCACCGCCACCCTGCGGCACGGCGTACAGAACCTTTTCCGGCACTTCCTGCCGGAGATCCGTGAGGTTCAGGCGGTCTAAGTGCTCGCGCTGTCCACTGGACACCGATCTGAAGGGCGCCGGCGGTCTCAAGACCGCCGGCGCTTTGTTTTCAAGAGACCCGCTCGACCCTGGGCCCTTCGACGCGGGTTTCGACTGCGACTAGATGCCTGAGGGACGCGGCTGCGCGGCGGTGGCGGCCGAGGTGATGGAACTGGCCGAGCAGACCGCCAGGGTCACCGACGAGATCGCCGCACGACCGGCCGGGTCCAGGGTTCGACCGGCCAGGCAGCCTCGGCGATCACCACGATCGACAGGTTGATCCGTCAGATCAACGGCGCGGCAACCGGCATCGCCGCTGCGGTCGACGAGCATGGCGCCGCCGCCCAGGAGATCGTCCGTAACGTGGCGCAGGCAGCGCACGGCACCGGCGAGGTGACGCACAACATCGTCCGGGTGGTGAAGGCCTCCGAGGCGACCGGTGCGGTGGCCCATCTCGTGCTGGCCTCGGCCTCCGAACTTTCCCGGGAATCCGAGCAGCTGAACGCGGAGGTCCGCGCGTTCCTCACGGTCGTCCGGGCGGCCTGAGGGCACTTAGGCCTGCCGACCGGCGCAAGCCGGCAACACTTCACCGACAACACGGTTTCCGCCGCAGCCCTGCGCTGACGGGGCGGCGGTTTTGTTCTAACGCTAGGGTCTTCATGTCCTTCGGGGCAGAATGGGAGCGGTCGCCGGTCCGGACCGGCATGCGGGAGTGGGCGTGCGTATCCTTGCCATCGACACAGCGCTGGACGTCTGCGCCGCCTGCGTCGCCGCAGACGATGCCGACGCGCCGCTCGCGGCCGAGTCGCTGCCCATGGTGCGGGGCCACGCCGAGGCGCTGCTGCCGCTGATCGAACGGGTGATCGCCCGGATCGAGGGCGGCTTCGAGGCGATCGACCGGATCGCCGTCACGGTCGGTCCCGGCAGCTATACCGGCCTTCGGGTCGGCCTCTCGGCAGCCCGCGCCATCGGGCTCGCCACCGGCAAGCCTGTGGTCGGTGTCGGCACCCTTTCGGCACTGCTGGCGCCCTTGCTGGCTGAGTCCGGCGAAAGCGTGATCGCCGCGGCGGTCGATGCCCGGCATGGTGCGGTCTACGTCCAGGCGCTCGGCCCGAGCGACGGTCTCGCCCCGGCCCATCTCCCGGTCGAAACCGCTGCGGAACGGCTGGGATCCGGGCCTGTTGTGCTGATCGGCTCGGGGGCCGCGCAGGAGGCCGCCGCCCTGGTCGCGCGCGGTGTGAGCGCCCGCGTCGCCGGCCTCGGTGCGCCTGAGATCACGGCCGTAGCATCGCTCGGTCTCGTGGCCGATCCGGCCCAGGCCCTGCCCCGGCCGCTCTACCTCCGCGGGCCCGATGCGCGGCCCCAGGACCATGCCAGGATCGCGCGGCAATGACGCGTCCCCTTCCGTTCTGGCCTCTCGACTGGTGGGCTGCCTGGTGGGATGCCCTCACGCCGGAGCCCTATGTCACGCCGCTTGCCGACGCCGCGCAGGCGCCGGCTCTGGCTCGGCTGCACGCCACCGCGTTCGCACGGCCCTGGGAGGCCCACGAATTCGAGCGCATGCTGTGCGAACGCTCGACACAGGCGCATGCCCTATGGCGGACCGGGACGCTCCAGGGCTTCGTCCTGTCGCGCCGTGCCGCCGACGAGGCCGAGATCCTGACCGTCGTGCTGTCCCCGGCGCTGCGCGGCGGCGGCCATAGCCGTCGGCTGCTGCGCGAGCACCTGTCGAGCCTGGCGCATTCCGGGATCGCCCGGGTCCATCTGGAGGTCGACGAGGGCAACGCCCCTGCGCTCAAGCTCTATGCCCGCAACGGCTTCCGAAAGGTCGGCGAGCGCACCGGCTACTATCTCAAGGCCGACGGTAGCCGGGCGACCGCGCTGACCATGAGCGCCGACCTGTAACGGCGTGAGCCGCTTCGGCGTCCTTTGGCGGGCCGCGGCCCTGGTCCTCGCCTTCCTGGTGCTGGCCCCGCCCCACTGGGTCGCCCTGCGGGTCTTCGGCCGCCGCTCGACCGTGGCGCCGATTCTGTTCCACCGCACCTTCCTCTGGCTGTTCTCCATCCGGGTGATGCAATCCGGCACGCCGCCGGACTTCGGAGAGGCGGCCCTGGTGCTGGCCAACCACGTATCGTGGCTCGACATCGTGGTGATCGGGTCGCTGCGCCCCCTGTCCTTCGTGGCGAAGTCGGAGATCGCCGGATGGCCGGTGATCAGCGCGTTGGCGGCCCTGCAGCGCACGATCTACATCGACCGGCAGCGCCGGGGTGCCACCGCCACGGTCAGCGCCGCGATGGGCCACCGCTTGGCCGGGGGCGAGCTGGTGGTGCTGTTCGCGGAAGGGACCACCGGTGACGGCAACCGGCTCCTGCCGTTCCGCTCCGCGCTGGTAGGCGCCGCGCGCGCCGCCCTGCAGGCCGAGGCTGGACAGGGGCGCGTCCGCCTTCAGCCGCTGGCGATCGCCTATCCCCGGCGCAATGGCCTGCCGGTGGTGCGCTCCGAGCGCTCCGAGATCGCGTGGTACGGCGACATGGAGTTGGCGCCGCACCTCTCCGCCTTCGTGAATGGTGGCCCGATCGACGTCCAAGTGGTCTGGGGCAAGCCGATCGTTTTCGAAGCGTCGACCGACCGGAAGGTCGCGACGGCCGCTGCCGAGGCCGAGGTGCGGGCCGCCCTGCAGGGCCTCGCCACCGGCCGCGGTGCGGCCCCGCCCGCCGCCGGCACCCGTTCGGCCTCGCCCGGGGTCGATTTGGGCGGTTCCGGGATCGCGACGGTGTGAGGTTTTGTGGATGGCCGGATGCGGCCAGCGCGCCACAGACGTCGCGTCATCGTAGGCGCAACGAAGCAACCGCGGGCAGCGCGCGGTCCCCGGACGAGGCGGTCCACTGGGTTGCTTGTCTGAGCGCGCGATGACAGCCTGGACGGATCGGTCCATCCAGGGGGATGTCCCGGTAAAACACCCCATGAATACATGATTCATGTCTGTTGAGCGGGCGCTGTCCCTCTGCTAGCTAGGCCGAAACCCGTGAAGTCGGGATCGTGGGAGGACGACCGTTGCAAACCTGGAACCAGGTCTATGATCCGTTCGGGAGCCCCTGGCTCTCGACCCTGGCCGCCTCCGTGCCGGTCATCGCCCTCCTCGCCATGATCGCGAGCGGTCGCGTCAAGGCGCACATCGCCGCCGTCATCGCCCTCGGCCTCGCCATGCTGGTGGCGATCGTCGGCTTCGGCATGCCGACCGAACTCGCCTCCCGGGCCGCGATCCTCGGAATGGTCACGGGCTTCTTCCCGATCGGCTGGATCATCCTCAACGTCATCTTCCTCTACCGGCTGACGGTCGAGAAAGGCTGGTTCGCCATCCTGCAGCAATCCGTGGCCGACATCACCGCCGATCGGCGGTTGCAGCTGCTCCTGGTCGCCTTCGCGTTCGGGGCCTTCTTCGAGGGCGCGGGCGGCTTCGGCACCCCGGTCGCCGTTACCGGCGCCATCCTGATCGGGCTGGGCTTCTCGCCGCTCGCCGCTTCGGGCCTGTCGCTGATCGCCAACACCGCTCCGGTGGCCTTCGGAGCGCTCGGAGCGCCGATCCAGGGGCTGGCCTCGGTGACCGGCTATCCGCCCGAGATCCTCGGTGCGATGATCGGCCGGCAGCTGCCGCTGTTCTCGCTGATCGTGCCGTTCTGGCTGATCTGGGTGTTCGCCGGCTTCCGCGGCATGATCCGGGTGTGGCCGCCGATCCTGATCTGCGGCGGATCCTTCGCGATCGCGCAGTTCCTGATCTCGAACTACGTCAACCCGTGGATCGTCGATATCGGCGCTTCGCTGGCCTCGATGCTCGCCCTCGTCCTCTTCCGCAAGGTCTGGCAGCCCCGGGAGATCTGGACCTCGCCGGCCCTGCGCGGCCACGATCCGTCCCTGGCGCTCGCCGCCCAGCGCCCCGTGGCGCTCGGCGCCGGCGTTCCCGGCACCCCCCCGGTCCATACCGGCGCACGCACCGCCTCGCAGGGCGAGATCCTGATGGCTTGGGTGCCGTGGATCGTCCTCTCGGTGATCGTGGCGATCTGGGGCACCGGCTGGTTCAAGGGTATCGTGAACCCGCTCTTCACCTGGCGATACGAGGTGCCGGGCCTGCATAACGTGATCCTGAAGGTGCCGCCGGTGGTGGCCAAGCCGGTCCCTGAGGGCGCGGTCTTCCTGTTCACCTACATGTCCTACACCGGCACCGGGGTGCTGATCGCCGCGATCATCTCCGGCATCATCATGCGCTTCTCGCCGGTGCGGCTGGTGACGGCCTATGTCGAGACCATCTGGGCCCTGCGCTACTCGCTGATCACCATCGCGGCGATGCTGGCGCTGGGCGTGCTCACCCGCTACGCGGGCGTCGACGCCACCCTCGGTCTCGCCTTCGCGGGCACCGGCATCCTGTACCCGTTCTTCGGGACGCTGCTCGGTTGGCTCGGCGTGGCCTTGACCGGGTCGGACACGGCCTCGAACGTCCTGTTCGGCGGCCTCCAGCGCATCACCGCCGAGCAGCTCGGGCTGTCCGGCGTGCTGATGGCGGCGGCGAACTCGTCGGGCGGCGTGATGGGCAAGATGGTCGACGCCCAGTCGATCGTCGTCGCCTCCACGGCCACCGGCTATTTCGGCCAGGAAGGCACGATCCTGCGGTTCGTGTTCTGGCACTCGATCGCCCTGGCCTGTTTGGTCGGCATGTTCGTGATGCTCCAGGCCTACGTGCCGTTCTTCCAGCAGATGGTCATCGACGTCCCGGCTGCGGCCGTAGCCCACTGACGACGGGGCGGCGTGCGCGCTCCGCCGCCTCCCTGCATCACCCGACGCCGGATCGCCCGAACCCCCGGGCGGTCCGGCGTTTGTCGTCGGGCGTCGCGACGGCCCGAACGATCCGTGCTACAGGCTCCCGCCCGCCGATCCGCGCAGGATCGGAGCGGGCCCATGGGGAAGCGGACGGTTTTAGGGCGGCACGCGTTGAAGAAGGCCTTCGTCAAATCCTACGGTTGCCAGATGAACGCCTACGACGCGGCCCGCATGGCCGACGTGCTGGGCGCTGAAGGGTATACGGCGACCGATTCGGTGGAGGAGGCCGACGTCGTCGTCCTCAACACCTGCCATATCCGCGAGAAGGCCGCCGAGAAGGTCTATTCCGAACTCGGCCGCCTGCGCGTCCTCAAGGGCGAGCGGCAGGCCCGGGGCCTGGACACCCGCATCGTGGTGGCCGGCTGCGTCGCGCAGGCCGAGGGGGCCGAGATCCAGGTCCGCCAGCCCGCGGTCGACGTGGTGGTCGGTCCGCAGAGCTACCACCGCCTGCCGGACCTCTTGGCTAGCTCCCGCGAGCGCCGGGTGGTCGACACCGAATTCCCGGTCGAGGACAAGTTCACGCACCTGCCCCGACGCCGGACCTCTGGGCCGACGGCCTTCCTCACCGTGCAGGAGGGCTGCGACAAGTTCTGCGCCTTCTGCGTGGTGCCCTATACCCGCGGCGCCGAGGTCTCGCGTCCTGTGGCGGCGGTGCTGGCCGAGGCCCAGAGGCTCGCCGAGGGCGGGGCCCGCGAGGTCACGCTGATCGGCCAGAACGTCAACGGCTATCACGGCCTGGGCCCCGACGGCGCCCCGGTCGGGCTCGCCGAGCTGATCCGGGCGGTCGCGAAGATCCCTGGCCTCGCCCGGATCCGCTACACCACCAGCCATCCGAACGATTTCGACGAGTCCCTGGTCCGCGCCCATGCCGAGGTGCCGGCCCTGATGCCCTACCTGCACCTGCCGGTGCAGTCGGGCTCGGACCGGATCCTCGCCGCCATGAACCGCAAGCACACCCGCGATCAGTATCGCCGCCTGATCGACCGGGTGCGCGCCGCCCGGCCCGACACCGCCCTGTCCTCGGATTTCATCGTCGGCTTCCCCGGCGAGACCGATTCCGATTTCACCGACACCCTGCAACTCGTGCGCGACATCGGGTTCGAGAGCGCATTCTCGTTCAAGTACAGCCCCCGCCCCGGCACACCCGCAGCCGATAGAGGCGACATGGTTCCCGAGCCGGTGATGGCGGAACGGCTCGCCGAGCTGCAGGGGCTGCTGGATGGCCAGCGCTACGCCTACCAGCGGGCGGCGGTCGGCCAGGTCTTCGACGTGCTGGTCGAGAAGGCGGGCCGGCGCCCGGGTCAGGTTGCGGGCAAGACGCCGCACCTGTTGGCCGTGCAGTTCGACGCCGCGCCCCACCATATCGGGATGATCGTGCCGGTCCGGATCGTCGAGGCGGGCACCAATAGCCTGTTCGGCCAGTTGGCGACCGAAGCCGTGGCGGCGTGAGGATCGAGTGATGGGGATGCCGGTGAGGATCACAGGTTGAGCGCGTCGGACGGGTCTGGCATGCGCGGCGCCCTCCGGGGCCGCGGGCCGGCGGCCAGGCCGGCGGGAGCGGACGAGGCGGTCGAGGTGCCGCTCACCTTCGACGACAACCGCCTCGCGAGCCTCGTCTTCGGTCAGTACGACCAGAACGTCGCCCATATCGAGCGCCGTCTCGACGTCACTGCGACAGCGCTCGGCAACCACCTCGTCATCAAGGGATCACCTGACGCCGCCGAGAAGGCCCGGCGGGTTTTCCAGAAACTCTACGCCCGGGTTCGCACCGGCGGCAGTACCCTGACCCTCGGCGACGTCGACGGGGCGATTCGGGAATCCACCGCCCAGGCGACGCTGTTCCCTGCCGAAGCCATCGCCGCCGAGGCCGACAAGCCGCATTTCGAGCAGATCGCCACCCGCAAGCGTGGCGCCGTGCGGGCGCGTAACTCCGCGCAGGACCAGTACATTAAGCTGCTGCGGACCAACGAGCTGGTCTTCGCGGAAGGCCCGGCCGGCACCGGCAAGACCTGGCTCGCGGTCGGACACGCCGTGTCGCTGCTGGAGCAGGGCCATGCCGAGCGGCTGATCCTGTCGCGCCCGGCGGTGGAGGCCGGCGAGCGCCTGGGCTTCCTGCCCGGCGACATGCGCGACAAGGTCGATCCCTACCTGCGCCCGATCTACGACGCCCTCTACGACTTCATGGAGGCGCGCCACGTCGATCGCGGCCTGCAGACCGGGATCATCGAGATCGCCCCGCTGGCCTTCATGCGCGGGCGGACGCTCACCAACGCCGTGGTGCTCCTCGACGAGGCGCAGAACACGACCTCGATGCAGATGAAGATGTTTCTGACTCGCCTCGGCGAGGGCTCGCGCATGATCATCACCGGCGACCCGAGCCAGATCGACCTGCCGCCGGGCCAGAAGTCCGGCCTCGTGGAGGCGGTGAACGTGCTCGACGGCGTCGAGGGGATCGGCCGGGTGACGTTCAAGGACGTGGACGTGGTCCGCCACGACCTCGTGCGCCGGATCGTCACGGCCTACGAGCGCGCCTCCCACGGTGACGGTGACGCCGACCGCAATCCCAACCCCCGGCGCCGGCCCTTGGCGTGAGCACGTCCCACGCCATTGATCTGGCCGTCGAAGACGACCGCTGGGAAGCCGCGATTCCGAACCTCGAATCGCTCGTCGTCCGGGCCGTCGAGGCCGGGCTCGCGGCCGCACCGGAGCCGCCGGACGGACCCGTGGAGGTCAGTGTCATGCTGACCGACGACGCCGCCGTCCAGGAACTCAACCGCACCTGGCGCAGCAAGGACAAGCCCACCAACGTCTTGTCCTTCCCGGCCGCCCCGCAGCCCCGGCATGCGGGTGTGGCGCTGCCCCTCGGCGATGTGGTCCTTGCCTACGAGACCCTTGTGCGCGAGAGTGCCGAGCAGTCGAAGCCGCTCCAGAATCACCTCGCGCACCTCCTCGTCCATGGCACCCTGCATTGTCTCGGTCAGGACCACGAGATCGGTGAGGCCGAGGCCGAGGCCATGGAATCGCTCGAAGTCGCAGCCCTTGCGACGCTGGGCATTCCGGATCCCTATGCCTGAGCGGCCGATACCCAACCGCCCCCAGATCCGAGAGACATGAGCAACGATCGAAGTCGCGGCGCGGCCCTGGCCGCGCCCAGTTCCACTGAGGGCGAGTCCCAGTCCCGGGAGCCCTGGTACGACCGCCTCCTGCAGGCGCTCCACCTCAAGCCGCGCGATTCGCTGCGTGAGGGTCTCGAGGAGGCGCTCGCCGAGCCCGATGCCGGCGAGAGCGGTCTCACCCCCCTCGAGCGGGTGATGCTCAAGAATGTGCTCGGCCTGCACAAGGTGCGGGTCGACGACGTGATGGTCCCCCGGGCCGACATCGTCGCGGTCTCGAACGACACCAATCTGGGCGACTTGCTCAAGCTGTTCCGCAACGCCGGTCATTCCCGCCTGCCGGTCTATGGCGAGACGCTGGATGACCCTCGCGGCATGGTCCACATCCGCGACCTCGTCGATCACATCGCCGCCAAGGCCGAGCCGACCCGGCGCAGCCCCAGCACCGCCGCGGCTGTCCGGCCCGCCGTCCCCGCCGAGGGTGAGGCCGACGCCACCGTCGCGCCGCGGCCTGCCCGTCGGGCGCCCGTGCGGCTGCCCCGGGCGCTCGATCTCGGCAAGGTCGACCTCACCACGACGCTCGCCGCCGCCCGCATCCAGCGGCCGGTCCTGTTCGTGCCCCCGTCCATGCCAGCCATCGACCTGCTGGTGCGGATGCAGGCGACGCGGACCCACATGGCCCTCGTCATCGACGAGTATGGTGGCACCGACGGGCTGATCTCGATCGAGGATCTGATCGAGGTCGTGGTCGGCGACATCGAGGACGAGCACGACGTCGCCGAGGCCAAGCAGGTCCAGCGGGTCGACGGCGAGGACGAGGTGTTCGTGGCCGATGCCCGCACGCCGCTGGCCGAGGTCGGCGAGGCCACCGGCGTCGACCTCGTGGCGGCGGTCGGCGACATGGCCGAGGAGATCGATACCCTCGGCGGCATGATCGTCACCCTGGCTGGCCGGGTCCCGTCCCGGGGCGAGCTGATCGTCGGGCCGGGCAACCTCGAATTCGAGGTGCTCGATGCCGATCCCCGTCGCCTGAAGCGCCTGCGCTTCCACAAGGGCGCGGCGCGGATCGGTAACGTCGTGCCGCTCGCCCTGCCGCCGCCCTCCCCGCCTCCGGTTCCCGAGACGCCGCATCCATGACGGTCTTTGCGTGACGGGTGCTGCGTGGCGGTCCTGACCGTGGAGCGAGCCCGGGCGGCTTCCGGTCCGAGCGGTCCCCCGGGCCGCCCCTCCCCGAGCTTCGTGCGAATCATGACACGGCTGACCGGCTGGCGGCGGCTCGGGCTTGCCTGGCTCGCCGGCGCGCTGGGGGCCCTGGTGATGCCGCCCTACGGGTTCCTGCCGGCCCTGGCCGTGTCCCTGTCGGTGGCGGTCTGGCTTATGGACGGGGCTGCCGCGGATCGGACTGCCTTGCGGCGTCTCCGGCCGTGCTTCCTGATCGGCTGGGCCTGGGGCTTCGGCTATCTCACCGCCGGCCTGTGGTGGCTCGGCCAAGCCTTCCTGGTGGAGGCCGACGAGTTTCTGTGGGCCCTGCCGCTCGGCGTCGTGGGATTGCCCTTCGCGTTGGGCCTGTTCTACGGAGCGGGCTTCGGCGCGGCCGGCCTGCTCTGGGCACGTGGTCCGGCTCGGATCGCCGCCCTCGCCTTCGGGATCGGTGCCGCCGAGTGGCTGCGCGGCCACGTGTTCACGGGCTTTCCCTGGAACACGCTCGGGATGGCGCTCGCCCAGAATCTCTGGCTGCTGCAATGGGCTGCCGCCATCGGCCTCTACGGCCTGACCGTGCTGGCGGTCCTGATCTGCGCCGCGCCCGCGACCTTGGCGACCGGCTCGCATTCGCGCAGCCGATTCGGCCCGAGTGCCGCCGCTGCGATCGT
The DNA here is from genome assembly GCF_001455965.1 of Methylobacterium sp. GXS13. Lineage (GTDB taxonomy): Bacteria > Pseudomonadota > Alphaproteobacteria > Rhizobiales > Beijerinckiaceae > Methylobacterium. Next base: position 614,484 of record NZ_LKKO01000001.1, on the reverse strand, counting down.
CCTGGTCGGGATGGCGCTCTACGGCGCTGCACGCCTCGGGCTGCCCGACCCGGCGGTCACCGGTGTTCGGCTGCGCCTTGTCCAACCGAACCTGCCGCAGGATGCCAAGTTCCGGCCGGAGAACCGCGCCGACATCGTCGACCGCTACATCGAGCTGAGCCAGCGCCCGACCGAGGCCGGCGAGCCCGAGCCGACCCATATCGTCTGGCCCGAATCGGCCTTCCCGTTCCTGATCCAGCGCGATCCCGACGCACTCGCCAAGGTGGCCGCCGGCCTCAAGCCCGGGCAGCACCTGATGACCGGCGCGGCGCGGGCGGAAGAACCCCTGCCCGGCGAGCGGCTCCGCTACTTCAACGCCGTCATGGTGATCGGGCCGGACGGCGTGATCTCCGACACCTACGACAAGGTCCACCTCGTCCCGTTCGGCGAGTACCTGCCGGCGCCCCTCGACGCGGCGCTGCGGGCGCTGGGTCTGCGCCAATTCGTGGCGATCCCCGGCGGCTTTTCTGCCGGATCCCTGGCGGCGCAGCGGATCCTGACCGTACCGGGCCTGCCCCCGGTGGCGGCCACGATCTGCTACGAGGCGATCTTCCCGCACGCGATCCTGCCGGCGGCCCCGTCCTCGGCGCCGCGGCCGCCCGGCCTGATCCTGAACGTTACCAACGATGCCTGGTTCGGCGACACGCCGGGCCCCCGCCAGCATCTGGCCCAGGCCCGGCTGCGCGCCGTCGAGGAGGGCCTGCCGTTGGTCCGCGACGCCAATACCGGGATCTCCGCGGTGATCGACCCGCATGGCCGCATCATCGCACAGACCGATCTCGATCGAGAAACCTGGCTCGATGCCGACCTGCCGGCGCGTATCGTCGGCGGTACCCTGTACGGCCGGTTCGGCGACGCCGCCTTCGCGGTGATGCTCGCCGCCTGCCTGGGCGGCGCCCTCACCGCCCGGCGGCGGGCATGAGCCGGGAGCGGACAGCCTCGGGCGGGATCCTGCTCGCGCTCGCCCTGATGCTGGTGGCGTTCAACCTGCGCCCGGCGCTGAGCACGATCGGCCCGCTGCTGGCGACGATCCGGGAGAGCACCGGACTGAGCGCCGGTGGGGCTGCGATCCTCACCACCCTGCCGGTCCTGTGCCTCGGGATCGCCTGCGCGTTGGCGGCACCGCTGATCCGCCGGATCGGTCCCGATCTCGCGGTGCTGGTCGGCGCCACGATTCTGGCCGCGGGCCTGGCCCTGCGCGGTCTCGGCGGGCTCGGGCCGCTCTTTGCTGGAACGGCGCTGGCCGCCATCGGGATCGGGCTCGACAACGTGCTGCTGCCGGCCCTGGTGAAGCGCGACTTCTCGGGCAGCGGCGGCCTGATGACCGGCCTCTACACCATGACGCTCTGCCTCGGCGCGGCGGCGGGCGCGGGCGCCGCGGTGCCGGTGGAGCATGCGCTCGGTGGCGGCTGGCCTTCGGCGCTCGCGATCTGGGCGCTCCCGGCGCTGGTCGCGGCATTCCTGTGGATCCCGTTCGCCCGCCGCACGGCCTCGACCAGAGCCCCCTCGGCCGGGCGGCTGCTGCGTGATCCGCTGGCCTGGTGGGTCACGGGCTTCATGGGCCTGCAATCCTCCCTGGCCTACACGTTGTTCGGCTGGCTGCCGCTGCTGCTCCAGGCCCGGGGCCTCTCGGCGCTGGACGCCGGCCTCTATGCTTCGCTGATGACCCTGGTCCAGGCGCCGGGCGCGCTGATCACCGCCATGCTGGCGGCCCGCAATCGGGACCAGCGGGCCTGGATCGTCGCGATCCCGGGGCTGACGGCGGTCGCGTTCCTGGTTCTCGCCTTTGGGCCCGCGGGATTGCGCATCCCCGCGGCCTGCGCCCTCGGCTTCGGCATCGGCGGCTGCTTCGGCCTCGGACTAACGCTGATCGTCCTGCGGGCGGCCGATGCCGCCAGCGCTGCCGGCCTTTCGGCCATGGCTCAGGGCATCGGCTATACGGGCGCCTGCCTCGGGCCCTTGGCCTTCGAGCTCGCCCATGAGGCGACGGGCGGCTGGGGCCTGGCGGGCGGCCTGTTCGTGACCATCGCGGTCACCGCCATCCTGGTCGGTCAGGCCGCCGGCCGCGACCGCAAGGTCAGCGCTGCCGCACCCGAGCCGGCCAGCACGCAGCTCCCGCCGCAGCCGGTTTCGGCCAGCGGCCGCTGAGCGCTGGGCCGGCGGCCCGACAGGCGCAGCTGCGATACCCGGAGCATGGGCGACGGCCTCTTGACGAAGGCTGCATCCGGATCACGATAACTCGGAGTATTACGCCGGGTCCGCCTGCGGGCACGACCGGCGCTGTGTGCCGGGTAAGCGCCATGATCCGAATCGACCGATCGACCCTCCGCTTGGCTTCCACCGCAATCCTGGCGCTCACGTTGCCGATGACTTGTGCCGAGGCGCGCGGTCTCGGGCCCGGTATCCCCGGCGGGCTCGGGACCCGCGTCGGCGCCTGGGGGCGGCCGCCGGAGCGGCGTCGACCAGGCCCCGCGATTGTCGGGCGGCCGCCGTATCGGCCCGGATTCGCCTACCGACGCCCGGACGCCTACCGGCCCTGGTATGGCGGCGCTTACGGCTACGGTCTCGCCGGCCTCGGGCTCGGCTTCGGCCTGGGCAGCCTCTGGGGCGATTTCGGTGATCCGTTCTTCGACGATGCGTATGTCTACGCGCCGCGGATCTACCGGCCCCCGGTCTACGTGGCGCCGGCCGATGTGCCGCCCGTGATCGAGGAGGGTCCGGCCGATCTCGACGCCGCCATCGCGGACTGCGCCCGCCGTTTCAGGACCTACGATCCGGTGACGCAGACCTATCTCGGCAGGGGCCATATAGGCCGGCACTGCCCCTGAGCGGGGACGACGCGTCGGGAGTCGGACAAAAGAAAGGCCCCGCGGATTCGCATCCACGGGGCCTTCATTCAGTAGAAGCCGGTCCGGCGGCGCGTAGGAAACTTACTCGGCGGCGACCCGGTGGGCCTGGGAGCCGTCCGTGTAGGTCTCGGCCTGCAGACGCTTGTGCGGAGCGGCGCGCCCCGGCAGCGGCGGCAGGGCCTTGGCCTTCTCGAGGTCGATGCCCGCACCCTCGGCGACGCGGCGGCCGTAATCCTCATCGGCGTGCCAGAAGTGCCAGACCATCCGCAGCTGGATCGGTTCCGGGCACTGCTTCATGTCGCCGACCAGGTTGGCGATCAGGTCGTCCCGCTCCCAATCCTGGAACGAGCGGTACCGGACGCCGGCCTGGGTGTAGTCGTCCTCGGTGCGCGAGGTCTGGTAGCGGCCGAGCTGGCCCTGCACCGGCTGGTGGTAGTCCTTCGCCGGCTTCGGGGCCTCGCGCAGGCCCTCGGCCAGGGTCGAGGGCTCGTAGTTGATGTGCTTGTTCGGTCCGGTGCCGTCGACCGAATAGGTCATCTGGCCGTCCCGCTGGTTCGAGTAGACCTTCACGCCGGGCTGCGGCGCGTTGATCGGCAGCTGGAGGTAGTTCGCGCCGACGCGGTAGCGCTGCGTGTCCGAGTAGGACAGGGTCCGGCCCTGCAGCATCTTATCATCCGAGAAGTCGATGCCGTCGACCAGCACGCCGGTGCCGAAGGCCGACTGCTCGACCTCAGCGAAGAAGTTGTCCGGCACCCGGTCCAGCACCATGCGGCCGCAGGGCAGCAGCGGGAACTGATCGACCGGCCACAGCTTCGTGTCGTCCAGCGGATCGAACGACAGATGATCGTTCGGGCCGTCCGGCATGATCTGCACGCAGAACTCCCACTCGGGGAAATTGCCGGCCTTGATGTTGTCGTAGAGGTCTCGGGTCGCGTGGCCCACGTCCTTGCCCTGGATCTCCGCGGCCTGCGCCGAGGTCAGGTTGCGCACGCCCTGCTTCGGCTCCCAGTGGAACTTGCAGAGCACGGCTTCGCCCTGGTCGTTGACCAGCTTGTAGGTGTTGACGCCCGAGCCTTCCATCTCGCGATAGTTGGCCGGGATGCCCCAGGGCGACTTGAGATGCGTCACCATGTGGATCGACTCGGGGTGCTGCGACACGAAGTCGAAGAAGCGCCACGCCTCCTGGCGGTTCGTCACCGGGTCCGGCTTGAACGCGTGGATCATGTCGGGGAACTTGATCGCGTCGCGGATGAAGAACACCTTGAGGTTGTTGCCAACCAAGTCCCAATTGCCGTCGACGGTCTTGAACTTCACCGCGAAGCCGCGCGGGTCGCGCTCGGTCTCCGGGCTCTCCTTGGCGCCGGCCACGGTCGAGAAGCGCACGAACATTGGCGTCTTCACGCCGGTCTCGGTCAGCACCCGGGCGCGGGTGTACTTGGAAGCCGGCTCGTTGCCGATCTTGCCGTACGCCTCGAAGTAGCCGTGGGCGCCGGCGCCGGCGGCGTGGACCACACGCTCCGGGATCCGCTCACGGTCGAAATGCGTGATCTTCTCGATGAACTGGTAGTTCTCAAGCGTCGCGGGGCCGCGCTCGCCGACCGTGCGGGTGCTCTGGTTGTCGCGGACCGGGTGGCCCTGGCGGGTCGTGAGAATCGGGCGTTGATCGCTCATGCGTCTCGTATCTCCGTGAAGTCCGTCACCGGCATATGGGGCCGACGCGCCAGACTGGAACCGTTCCGACGAGGTTATGGACCCTTGCGGGCCGGATGGCCAATGCATCGTCGCAAACGCCGTGATAGATGCAGCCTATGAACCTCTCGGGCCTATCCCTGCGCGACCTTGAATATGTCGTGGCCGTCGCGGACGAGGGCCATTTCGGTCGGGCGGCCGAGCGCTGCAACGTCAGTCAGCCGACCCTGAGCGTTCAGGTCCGCAAACTCGAAGCGGCGTTGGGGCTCACCCTCTTCGAGCGTTCGAACCGCCGGGTCCTGCTCACGGAGGCCGGCCAGGGGATCGTCCGGCAGTCGCGCATCGTCCTGGCCGAGGCCCAGCGCCTGCTGGCGTTGGCCACCGAGGGGCGGGGCTCGCCGCTCACCGGTCGGCTGGTGCTGGCCGCGATCCAGACGTTGGGGCCCTACTTCTTCCCGCTGGTGCTCCGGCCCCTGCGTCAGCAATACCCGCTGCTGGTCCTGTCGCTCTCCGAATCACGCACTGCCGAGATCGTCGAGGGCCTGCGCGACGGGCGCATCGACGCTGCTTTGGTCTCCCTGCCGCTGCCCCCGGTCGGGCTGGCGGTGGCGCCGCTCTTCGTCGAGCCGTTTTGGCTCGCCTGCCCGGCCGAGCACGCCCTGGCCCGCGGCGGCGCTTTATCGGCCACCGAGATCGCCGGGCCGGATCTGCTGCTGCTCGACGAAGGCAATTGCCTGCGCGACCAGGCGATCGCGGCCTGCGGCGCAGGTTCCTCCGTGGGGCGCCATGCCACCAGCCTCGAAACCCTGCGCTCCATGGTGGCGGCCGGGTCCGGATACACCCTGCTACCGGCGCTCGCCGTGCCCCCAGGTCCCGATCCGACCGGCCTGACCGTCACCCGAGCCTTCGATGTCGACGGCCCGGGCCGCACCATCGCGTTGGCCTGGCGGGCGAGCGACCCGCGCGCGCCCGGGCTGGCCAACCTCGCGGCGTTCTTCCGCGCGCATGCCGCGGCGGGCGGGGCCGCCTGCCGGGACGGGGCGGCGTAGGGTTTCAAAATGGAGTGCTTGGGCGCGGACGTTCGTCGGCACGCCCCGTCATCCCGGGGCGCCGCAGGCGAGCCCGGGATCCAGAGCCGCTGGCAGCGCCTGTTTGTGACGCGATGGAGTGTCTGGATTCCGGGCTCCGCGGTGCGGCTTCGGAATGACGGTGTGATTCACGCGGCAGCCGGCTCGTGCGTTGCACCGTACTGCCGGCATGCTGGTGACCGCTTGGTAAGCCCCCCTACCCGCGATCCGGAATGTGATGTGTGAAGACGCGCCGGATCGCAGAGAATGCCCCGGCCGGCGCGCAACGGCGGCGCCGAGGAGCAAGCACATGCTGCGCAGACTGATCGCGATCCTGGTCGCCCTCCTCACCCCCGCGGCGGCTCTCGCCGAGCCGCGCGACACCTTCGCCCGCATCGACGCCATCGATCGCGCCTCCCTGGTCATGACCGTGGAAGCCGGCATCGTCCCGCGAGACCTCGGCGCGCGGATCGCCCGTGCCCTCGATCAGGTTGCCGCGGACGCCGCCAAGCCTGGAGCCGAGCGGCCGGACGACTACCTGCGGATCGAGCCGCTGATCACCGCCGTTGCGGGCCCCGACGCCACGCGGATGCATTCCGGCCGCAGCCGACAGGACATCATCCCCACGGTTTTGAAGCTCGACCAGCGCGACCGGCTGCTCGACCTTGCCGAGGCTCTGGACAAGACCCGGGCCGCCCTCCTGACCGTCGCCGAGCGGGAGGCCGATACGATCATCCCGGCCTATACCAACGGCGTGCAGGCCCAGCCGACGACGCTGGGCCACTCCCTGCTGGGCTATGCTGCCGTGCTGGCGCGCGATGCGGACCGCCTGCGCGAGAGCTGGGCGCGGGTGAACCTGTCGCCGCTCGGCGCCGCGGCGCTCGGCACGTCGAGCTTTCCCGTCGACCGCGTTCGTTTAGCCGGGCTCCTGGGCTTCGATGCACCCGTGGAGAACAGCTACGATGCCGGACAGCTCGCCCCGATGGATCTGGGCCTGGAGCTGACCGGCCTGTCCGCAAACCTGGCGACGACAGCCGGCAGCTTCGCGCAGGACCTCTACGCCCAGTATCACCAGACCCGGCCGTGGATCCTGCTGCGCGAGGGCGCGCTGACGGGCCCGAGCAGCATCATGCCGCAGAAGCGCAATCCCGTCGCCCTCTACGGTCTGCGCATGAAGGCGAGCGACGTGGTCGGCGCCGCGCAGGCCTTCGTCATCATGGCCCACAACGTCGAGTCCGGCATGCCGGACTACAAGCGCAATCAGGCCGAGCCTCCGGGCCGGACCATCTCCGAGGCGGCCGAGACCTGCCGGCGCTGGACCCGCGTCCTCGACGGGTTGGTGATCGACCGGGACCGGGCCGCCGATGAGGTCGCGGCCGACTATTCCACCACCACGGAACTGGCCGACACCCTCCAGCGCGAGGCCGACGTGCCGTTCCGGCTCGGGCATCACTTCGCGTCCGAGCTGGTCGGCTACGGTCGCAGCCACGATCTGCGCCCGGCCGACCTGCCCTTCGCCGAGGTGAAGCGGATCTATGCCGAGGCAGCCGCAGGCACGGGGCTGAAGCCCGACCTGCCCCTGGACGAGGCGCGGTTCCGGGCGGCCCTGTCGGCGCGGGGCATGATCGACGCCGCCAAGGGCCTCGGCGGCCCACAGCCCGCGGAGGTCCGGCGCATGCTCGAAGCCGCCCGGACGCGCCTCGCGGCCGACCGGACCTGGCTGGCTGATCGCCGCACGGCGCTCGCGGCGGCAAGTGGCCAGTTGGAGGCGGCCTTCGCGGCGCTCACCCAGGTGCCATGACATCGGCCCGATGAGACGCTGGTCCAACCCCATCCCCTCATCCTGAGGAGCCCGCGTCAGCGGGCCTCGAAGGTGTCTTCCAGCCAACCGTGCGATCCCCCGAGGGCTCCTTCGAGGCTGCTGCGCAGCACCTTAGGATGAGGGGTGGGTGGGATAAGCCATGTGCCGGGCGGCGAGCGGCCGAAATGATCAGGTTTTAGAGAAACGGGCCCATGCAAGCCTGTTTGAACACCAGAGCTCGCCGGCCCGGAGATCGGCATTCCCAAAAAATCTTTGCCGTGACAGAGCCCATATTGCGGTGTAGCGGCCCTCACGCCCGGCAATCAGTGCGGGTGCATCCCCCGCCGGTCGCCTTGCCCCCCTTTCGAACACTCGGCCTCTGGGCCGCCCTCGCCGCCGTGTCCGCTGCCGTCTCGTACGGGCTCGTTCTCGCGCAGTTCCCGGCGGCCCTGTTGCTCGGCCCGATGATCGCGGCGATTGCCTTCGGGGTTGGCGGCTCCCGGCTGCACGTGCCGCGCGTCGCCTTCAACGCCGCGCAGGCGATGATCGGCTGCTTGGTGGCCCACGCGGTCACCGGGCAGATCGCCCAGACCCTGTTCGAGGACGGGCCGCTGATCGTAGCCGTGGTGCTGGTGACGGTGGCGGCGAGCGGGCTCGTCGGCTGGATCCTCACCCGGCTGCGGGTGCTGCCCGGGACCACGGCGGCCTGGGGGTCCTCCCCCGGGGGCGCCTCGGCCATGGTGGCGATGGCGGAGGATTTCGGCGCGGATCCGCGGCTCGTCGCCTTCATGCAATATGTCCGGGTTGCCGCCGTGGTGTTCTCGGCCTCGCTGGCTGCCCGGTTTCTGATGGAGACGCCAGTCCCGGGCGCCGCCGCCGGGGCGGCCGAAGTGACGGGCCCGCTGTCGCTGCTGGCGACGCTGGCCGTCGCGGTGGTCGGCGCCGGCGCTGCCCTGGCCCTGCGGGTTCCGGCCGGCGCGCAGATCGGCCCGATGGTGCTCGGCAGCCTCCTTCACGCCACCGGCCTTGTGCGGATGTCCCTGCCGGCGCCGATCCTCGAGCTCGCCTATGCCTGTATCGGCGCCTATGTCGGCCTGCGCTTCACCCGTGAAACCCTGCGGCTCACCTTCTCTGCGCTGCCCGGCATCCTGGCGGCCACGTTTTCCGTGATCGCCCTGTGTGCTGCCTGGGGCTGGGGCCTGACCTTCCTGCTGCCGATCGATCTGCTCACCGCGGTGCTGGCCACCAGCCCGGGCGGGCTTGATTCCGTGGCGATCATCGCGGTCGGCTCGAAGGCGGACGTCTCCTTCGTCCTGGCCGTGCAGACCCTGCGCCTGTTCGTCGTTCTGCTGACCGGGCCGTTGCTCGCCAAGTGGATCAGCCGGTCGGTGCCGGAGGGTGCCGCGCGATGAACGCCCTCGTCCTCGCCTTCCTCAATTCCTGGCGCGGCCTGCGCCACGGCGCCCGCACCGAGCGGGCCGTGCGGCAGGAGCTGGTGCTGCTGGCGCTCGGCGTGCCGGTGGCCCTGCTGCTGGGCGCGACCCTCTGGGTCCGGATCGCCCTGCTGGTCAGCCTGCTGCTGATGCTGGCCGCCGAGTTCCTCAACACCGCCGTGGAGAAGCTCTGCGACCACGTCCACCCGGGCCATCACCCGATGATCGGTACGGTGAAGGACCTGGCCTCGGCCGGCACCTTCATGGCGCAGATGGCGGCGCTGCTGGTGTGGGTGGCGGCGTTGGTGGAGCGGGTCGGGTGAGGTGCCCCCGGATCTATGACGCTCCGGAGCGGTGAAGGCGCCCGGCGCGGTCGATCCGGATCACGCCACCCGGCTTCCGCAGCGCCTCGTCCGCAGCCCTGAGGACCTTTCGGAACAGCTGGCCGGTCTCGCCCGGCGGCAACGAGGGCAGCAGGATCAGCCCCGGATGATCCGGCGCCCGCGCGGCCAGGGCCAGAAAATCGCCGGCGTTCACGGTGACAACGACCGCACGGGCCTCGCATGCGAAGGCGAAGATCGCTGCATCCGTCGCCTGGCGGCCGAGTTCGGCAATGGCGAGGGTCCGCTGCGCGGTGTGGCCCACCCCGTCCGCGATGCCGATCAGGGATTTCGGGCAGCACTCGTCAAGGAGCAGGTACAACGCGGCGCGCCTTCCGGGGCGGGCGACCCTGGCGCGGGCTGACGCGGTCGAAGAGGATGGCAGCGGAGACCTGATCGGGCGTCAGGTCGAATTCCTCGGCCAGCGTCTCCGGCGAGGTCCCTTGCCGGACCATGTCGGCGACGTGCCGGGCTGGGATCCGCGTTCCGCGCAGAACCGGCTCTCCACCCAGGACTTCGGCGTTCCGCTCGATCGCCTCATCGCGCAGCTGATCGAGGATCCGCAGTCGATCGGCGAGTTCGGCCTCCACAACGTCGAGGGCGACGCTGAGATGACCGATGCGGGCGGTGTTCCCGTGCGCTTCATGAGCCGCCGCGATCGCATCGCGCAAGCGTTGCCGCAGGGCCGGGGCCAGGTCGACGCGCAGATCGCGCACGGCGGCAAGATAGAGCAAATCGGCGCTGCCGATCTCGCGGGCGGTTTGGCCGCGCCCTGCGACGATCCCGGCGTCGATCTCGCAGTTCACTCCACGCACGCTGGACCGCGTGACGAAGGCGGCTTCCGGAACCGTGAGAGCGTGGCGGGCCAGCGGCATCGAAACTCATCCGTGAGGACGGATGGATTTATGATCCGAAGCACCATGGTGCAAGGTTGATCGGTTCGACGTCTCGCTGGCTGCCAAGCGGGGTCGGTATGGCATTCGGTAAAAATCTTTGCCATGCTGCGCGGCGATGGAGGCCGTTCGGCATGGTGACCCTGAACGTGTCGTTGCCTGAGGCGATGAAGGACTGGGTCGAGGCTCAGGCCGGGACCGGGCACTTTGGCAGCGCAAGCGACTATGTCCGCGATCTGATCCGCCGCGATCAGGAAAAGATTGACGGCCTTGCGCAGCTTCAGACGCTGATCGCCGAAGGGTTCGACAGTGGCGTCTCTGAGCGGTCGCTGGATGATGTCCTGACCGAGGCCCGGGAGCGCGTGCGGGTTACCCAGAATCCGTGACCATCCGGACGACGCGGCAAGCGGACCGGGATCTCATCGAGCTTTATGTGTCAGGTTCCGCCACCTTCGGCCGCGATCAGGCCGAGCGGTACTATGGAGGGCTGAAGGCCCTGTTCGCCCTGCTGGCCGAGAACCCGCTGATGGCTCGCCTCCGGGATGACTTCGTGCCGCCGGTGCGGCTGTATCCCTACCGCGCCCATGTCGTCGCATATGTTGAACAGGCAGACGGCATCCTGATCGTCCGCGTCCTGCACGGAGGCCAGGATTGGGCGCGGCATCTGACCTGACGGCCCCCGCTCGCATCTGGCGCTCTGAAGGTCTATCTCGGCCCATCCGCGCCGTGCGCCGAAGTCCCAAAACAATGACCGACTACATCCGCAAGATCCTGACCGCCCGCGTCTACGACGTGGCGATCGAGAGCCCGCTCGATCCGATGCCGCGGATGACCAAGCGGCTCGGCCGGCCCGTGCTCCTGAAGCGCGAGGACCTGCAGCCGGTCTTCTCGTTCAAGCTGCGGGGCGCCTACAACAAGATGTCGGGGCTGAGCCCGGACCAGATCGCCCGCGGCGTGGTCTGCGCCTCGGCGGGCAACCATGCGCAGGGCGTGGCGCTGGCGGCGGCCAAGCTCGGGGCCCGGGCGGTGATCGTGATGCCGCGCACGACCCCGTCGATCAAGGTCGATGCCTGCCGGGCGCGCGGTGCCGAGGTGCTGCTGCACGGCGACGCCTTCGACGAGGCCCTGGCCCAGGCGAAGATCCTGGAGGCCGAGCAGGGCCTGACCTTCCTGCACCCGTTCGACGATCCCGAGGTGATCGCGGGCCAGGGGACCATCGGCAAGGAGATCCTGGAGCAGCATACCGGGCCGATCGAGGCGATCTTCGTGCCGGTAGGCGGCGGCGGGCTGGCGGCCGGGATCGCGACCTTCGTGAAGTACCTGCGGCCCGGCACCAAGGTGATCGGCGTCGAGCCGGAGGACGCCGCCTGCATGGCCGCGGCCCTGGCTGCCGACACGCGGGTCAGCCTGCCCACGGTCGGGCTGTTCGCCGACGGCGTCGCCGTGCGCCAGGCCGGCGAGGAGACGTTTCGGCTCTGCCGCGAGCACCTCGACGAAGTCATCACGGTGGACACCGACGCCATGTGCGCGGCGGTCAAGGACATCTTCGACGACACGCGGGCCGTCTCCGAGCCCTCCGGGGCGCTGAGCCTTGCCGGGGCCAAGCTCTACGCCGAGCGCGAGGGCGGCGACGGCACCCTGATCGCCATCTCGTCGGGGGCGAATCTCAACTTCGACCGGCTGCGCCATATCGCCGAGCGGGCGGAGATCGGCGAGCAGCGCGAGGTCCTGCTCGGCGTCACCATCCCGGAGCAGCCCGGCGCCTACCGGGCGTTCATACGGGCGCTCGGGCCGCGGGCGATCACCGAGTTCAACTACCGCCACGCGCCGGGCGCCGAGGCGCAGATCTTCGTGGGCATCAACGTCGCGGGCGGCAAGCGCGAGAAGCAGGGGCTGATCGGCGATTTGCGTGAGGCCGGCTACCGCGTGCTCGACATGAGCGACAACGAGATGGCCAAGGTCCATGTCCGCTACATGGTCGGCGGCCGGGCGGTGGGCGTCGCGCATGAGCGGCTGTTCCGCTTCCAGTTCCCGGAGCGGCCGGGCGCGCTGATGAAGTTCCTGGACGCCCTGGGTCCGAACTTCGACATCACCCTGTTCCACTACCGCAATCACGGCGCCGATTACGGCCGGGTGCTCGCCGGGATCGCGGTGCCGCCGGTTGAGCGCGCCCGGTTCGACTCGGCGATCGAGGCGCTGGGCTACCCGGCCACCGACGAGACCGAGAACCCGGCCTATCGCCTGTTCCTCGACGGCGAGGCGGCCGCGTAGGCCTCAGCTGCCGACGGTATCGACCGAGATGACGTCGGCCGTCTCACGCAGCTTCGCGGCGATTGCCTCGAAGCTCGTCCGCGACAGCCGCACGAAGGTGACGGTCACCTCGTCGAGCTCCGGGTCCGAGGCCGGGCGGGTGGTGAACTGGCGGACCCGCGAGGCGCGCTCGCCCGTGACGTCGTGGAGCGTGTCGATCGACATGGTGCCCTTGCGGACGGTCATCCGCAGGGTCTGGGACCGCATCCGCTCCCGCCAGCGCTCCTCGAACGGCTTGATCCCGGCCAGGATGCCGACCACCAGCGCCGTGGTCGCCAGGGCCGGCACGTAGAGCCCGCTGCCCACCGCGAGCCCGATGGCGGCGACGCCCCAGAGGCTCGCCGCCGTGGTGAGGCCCTTCACCACCTCGCCGCGCAGCAGGATCGTGCCGGCCCCGAGGAACCCGATCCCCGAGACCACCTGCGCGGCGATGCGCGAGGGATCGAGCACGACGTTCTTCGTCCCGAGCACGTCGCTGAAGCCGAAGGCCGAGACGATCATGATCAGGCAGGAGCCGACGCAGACGAGCATGTGCGTCCGCAGGCCCGCCGCCCAGAGCAGACGCTCCCGCTCCAGCCCGATCACGCTGCCCGCCAGAGCCGCCAGGGCGAGCCGGGTCACCATCTCCGCGTTGCTGATCAGGATCGCCTCCGTCTGTCCGCGTTACGCGGATCGGTTCTGGAGGTACCGGAAGTGCGGATCAAGGCGGGTTCGGGATTCGACAGCGCTCGCAATGACGGCGAGGCGTCGTCGTCGAGAGCCCCCTGCTCAGGCCACCCCGAGAGCCGCCTTCTCCACCTCGTAGGCCGCCCGGACGGCGGCCGGACCATAGGCCCGCTCCAGCCGCCGCACGGTGAAATGCGCGCGGGCGGTCGATTGGAAGTGGCTCATGAAGGCGGTGTTCACCGCTGCGCCGCCGAAGGCGCCCAGGATCGGCACCGCCTGGGCGGCGACCTTCTGGGATACGACGAGACCGAACCGGGCCGCGATCTGCGCGGTGAACCGGATCAGCGCCGGGGCCGACTGGTCGAGCAGGGTCTTACTGCCGGCGTAGCGGGCGGCCTCGGACAGGGTCTTGGCCAGGGCCGCGCGCACGGCGAAGTAACCGCTCTCGGTGAGCGCCGAGCCGGCCTCGCTCTCGGCCGCCGTGCGACCGCCCAGCGCGAAGACCTGGACACAGGCCAGCGCGCCTTCCGGCGTCTCGAGATCCTCGCCCTCCTCCCGGGCGATCTCGGCGATCGAGCGCAGCATCAGCGTGGTCGAGACGGGAAGCTCCACCGCCAGGGTCGCGAGCCCGAACGCCCCCCCGATGGCGCCGGAGAGAGCCGCGAAGGCCTTGTGTTTGGTATCGCCCGAACCCAACAGCCGGGTCAGCCGGCTCTCCGTCCTGGCGACGCCCTCCTCGAGCGTGGTGCCATCGGCGGGGACCACGTTCGTGCGCGGCAGCGTCGCCAGGGCGACCCGCAGCGCGCCGCGCATCGCCGCCTCGGTGGACCGGCCGACCGCCTCGGTGACCGGAGCGGGCAACGAGCGGCCGATGATGTCGAGGGGGGCACCGGCGGCCGAGGACAGGCGGGCGGCGAGGCTCGGCCGCTCCAACACCTGCACGGCCCGGCGCAGCGCGGCGAGGTCCGCCTCGCTCAAGGCGGTCTCGGGGATCGTCGCCGGCAGCGTTTCGTCGGCGCGAGTGAGGTCGCTCGTGCTCATCCGTCAATTCCTGGATCTGGTCGCATCACGCGGTGCCGGAGGCCCGCGCCGTGGAAGGAAGCTCGGGCGCCGGGATGCGGTTCCCCGCTTCCTCGGACGCCCGCGCGGCAGCCTCGTCCTGCCGCCGCCCGCGTCGCCCGACCGCGAGGCACAGGATCAGCACCGGGATCCCGACCAGCGAGGTCATGACGAAGAAGGCCGGATAGCCGATCGCCGCGACCACGAACCCCGAGGAGCCCGCGACCAGCTTGCCCGGCAGGGCGTAGAGTGAGGAGAACAGCGCGTACTGCGTCGCCGCATAGGCCGTGCTGGTGAGGCTGGACATGTAGGCGATGAGGACGATGCCCGCGAAGGAGCCGCAGAAGTTCTCGATCGAGATCGCGATCGTCAAGCGCCAGATCTCGGGGGCGCCGGCCGAGAGCCAGGCGAAGGCGAGATGCGAGGAGGCCGCCAGGAAGGCACCGAGCAGCAGGGTCAGGAATAGACCCATCCGGGCCAGCGCCCAACCCCCCGCGAAGCCGCCCGCGATCCCGACCCAGATGCCATAGAGCTTGGTGACGGTGGCAATCTCCTTCAGGTCGAAGCCGAGTGCCCGGTACAATGGGCTCGCCATCACCCCCGACAGAAAGTCCGGCAGGCGGTAGAGGGCCACCAGCAGCAGGATACCCCAGAGCGCGCCACCGAAGCGGCCGTGCAGCTCGGTCAGCGGCTCGAGCACGGCCCGGCGCATCGACCAGAACCGGGAATGGCCGGTCGCATCCGCCTTGACCCGCGGCGGCGCGTCGAAGGCCGGCGCCAGAAGCGCGGCGATCATGCCCACCAGCATCAGGGCGGCCATGATCAGGTAGGCGAGCGTCCAGCCTCCGGCCGAGGACCTGAACAGGGCCCCGGCCCCGGCCGCGATCAGCCCGAGCCGGTAGCCGAGGTTCGAGGTCGCCGCCAGGATGCCCTGGAAGTCGCTGCCGGCCGCGTCGATGCGCCAGCCATCCACCACCACGTCCTGGCTGGCCGCGCAGAACGCCACCAGGAAGGCCCCGAGGCCCAGCAGCGCGAGATTGGTGTTCGGGTCCGAGATGGCCATCAGGACCAGGCACAGGGCCACGGCGGCCTGAGTCGTCACCATCCAGGCGCGGCGCCGGCCGAGCCGCGCGCTCAGGACCGGCACGTTCAGCCGGTCGATCGCCGGCGCCCAGAGGAATTTCAGCGAGTACGGCAGGGCCACGTAGCTGAACAGGCCGATCGCCCGCACGTCGATATCCGAGAAGGCGAGCCGGAGCGTGAAGGTCCCGAGCACCAGCAGCAGCGGCAGCCCGGAGGAGAATCCGAGCGCCAGCATCAGTATGATCCGCCGGTCCTCGACGATGTCGCGCAGATGAAAGCGACGCAAAGCCTGTGGCGGGTTGCCCATGGTATGGAACTCCTGAGCCCTATTGGCCTTGATCTCGCGAAATCGTGGCAGCCTTGGGCCGTTCGGGTCTCGGCTGAATCGGGAGGCCGAGCGCCTTTATCATGGTCGAAGCATGCTTAACGCGGTGTCCACGTTCCGCAGCCGCGGAGCGCGCAGGGGGCCGCCGCTGGCTCAAATCGTGTCGACCAAGTGTGGAATGATGTGTTGAGTGCCCCTCTCGAGCCCAGTCCGCCGCATGCGATGCTGGTCGATGCCTTCGCGCGCAGTCCATCCCCGATGGTCATCACGGACGCGCGCGCGCCCGACAACCCGATCTCCTGGGCCAACGACGCGTTCCTAGAACTGACCGGGTTCGACGCCGACGAGCTTCTTGGGCGCAACTGCCGCATGCTTCAGGGACTGGGAACCGATCCGGCCGAGATCGCTCGGATCCGGACCGCCGTCGAGGCCGGCAATCCCGTCACGGCCGAGCTGCTGAACTACCGCAAGGATGGCTCCACCTATTGGAGCGCGATGACGATCACGCCGGTCCACGACGCGGCCGGTCTCGCGTATTTCTACGCGGCGCAGGCCGACATGACGCACACCCGCGAGCGCGAGGTGACGATGCGCGTCACCAACGACGAGCTCGAGCGCCTGGTGGCGGCCCGCACCCACGACCTGAGCGCCGCCCTGGAGCAGAAGACGGCCCTGCTCCACGAGGTCGATCACCGGGTGAAGAACAATCTTCAGGTGATCTCCTCGCTGATGCTGCTCAAGGCCCGTCGCACTCCGGAGGGCGATGCGCGGGACGCGCTCCAGGGCATGGCCGAGCGGATCGGCGCCCTCTCGACCGCGCACCGGATGCTCTACTCGGAGGGTGACTGCACCCATTTCAACCTCGGCGATTTCGCGGCCGAGTTCCTGTCCCACGTGAATGCCGGGCTCGATCACGACAAGCAACGGGTCGAGGCCGAGGTCGAGCCGATCGCGGTGGCCGCCGCGATGGCGGCACCGCTGGCCCTGCTGATTCACGAGCTGACCGCCAACGCCCTGCGCCATGCCTTCCCGAACGCGCGGGAGGGACGCGTCTCGATCACGGCCCGCCGCACCGAGGCCGGCATGCAACTGACGATCCGGGACGACGGCGTCGGCTTGGCGGCTGCGGCGCCGAACCCCGCGGGCTTCGGCCGGAATCTGGTGGAAATGGTGGTCCGCCAGCTGCGCGGGACCATCGCCTGGGCCGATGCCGGGCCCGGCACCCATGTCGAGATCGATATCCCGCTTCAACTGCCGGCTTGAGAATTCGGGCCAAACGCTTCAAGCTCGCGCCAAGCTCAGCGGTCGAGACACCAAAAGGGAGATCGCATGAGGGGTGGGAACGCCGGCGCGGATGCTGCGCTCCGCATCCTCGTGGTCGAGGATGAGGTGCTGATCGCGCTCGAACTCGAATGCCTGCTCGACGAACTCGGGCATGTCACGGTCGGTATCGCTGGAAGTTCAGCGGAGGCGATCGCGCTCGGACGCTCGGCCGAACCCGACGTCGCCTTCGTGGACATCCACCTGGTCGACGGACCCACCGGCGTGGAGGTCGCCCGGGAGCTCGCCGCGGACCCGCGGATCACCGTGGTGTTCATGACCGCCAATTCCAAGCGCATCCCTGCGGACTTTGCAGGGGCCATCGGGGTGATCGCGAAACCCTATTCCGAGCGCGTGGTCGCCAGCATCCTGGACTGGGTCGCCGACCGGCGCGCCGGCCGGGCACAGCAGCACGTCGCCCCGGATGGGTTTCACTTCGCACCGGCGCCGTAGTTTTTTCCGAGACCGGATTTTCCGATCAAACCTCATCCAGAGGGGCCGGAGCGCAGCGGAGGCCTCGAAGGAGGCCTCCAGCCAACCGCGCGATCTCTGAAAGTCTCCTTCGAGGCCCGTGGATCCGGCCGCCTCGGGACAAGGGCCCGGGTGGGATTAGCCCCCCACGCCCCCCAAAATCACCGCTTCTCCGCCCGCTCCCGCTTGAGTCGGTAAAGTGCATCCAGCGCTTCCCGGGGCGTCAGCGCATCCGGATCGATAGTGTCGAGGAGCGCCCCCAGGGGATCCTCCGCCGGGGGCTCCGGCGGTGGCGGCGGGGCCAATGCCGCGAACAGCGGCAGGTCGTCGATCTTGGCCCGGGCCGGGCGCCCCCGCTCGGCCTTTTCCAGGCTCTTGAGGATCGTCCCGGCGCGCGCCACGACGCTGCCCGGCAAACCGGCGAGCCGCGCCACCTGCAGGCCGTAGCTGCGCTCGGCGATCCCCGGCACCACCTCGTGCAGGAACACCACGCCGTCCCGGTGCTCGGCCACCTTGAGGGTGGCGTTGTCGAGCCGCGCCAGCCGATCGCCCAGAGCGGTCAGCTCGTGGAAATGCGTGGCGAACAGCGCCCGGCAGGCATTGGCCTCGTGCAGATGCTCCAGACAGGCCCAGGCGATCGACAGCCCGTCGAAGGTCGCGGTGCCACGGCCGATCTCGTCTAGGATCACCAAGGAGCGGCGGGTGGCCTGATTGAGGATCGCGGCGGTCTCGACCATCTCGACCATGAAGGTCGATTGCCCCCGCGCCAGGTCGTCCGCCGCGCCGACTCGGGAGAACAGCCGGTCGACCCGGCCGATCCGCGCCGACGCGGCCGGTACGAAGGCGCCCATCTGGGCCAGCACCGCGATCAGCGCGTTCTGGCGGAGGAAGGTCGACTTGCCGCCCATGTTCGGGCCGGTGATCAGCCGGATCCGGCCCCGCGTCTCACCCGACAGGTCGCAATCGTTGGCGATGAACGGCTCGCCGGCCCGGCGCAGGGCCGCCTCAACCACAGGATGCCGTCCGCCGGTGATGGCGAAGGCCAGGGAATCGTCCACTTCCGGCCGGCGCCAATCGAGTTCGACCGCCAGCTCGGCGTTGCTGGCCGCGACATCGACCGCCGCCAGGGCTTCGGCGACCTGCGCAGTCTGCGAAGACTGTTCGACGATACGCGCGGCCAATTCGTCGAAGATCTTCGATTCAAGGGCGAGCGCGCGGTCCGAAGCGCCGGAGATCCTTCGCTCGAGATCGCCCAATTCGACGCTGGTGAAGCGCATCGCGTCGACCATGGTCTGCCGATGCACGAAGTCCCGCTGCAATCCCTTGAGGCAGGCCTCGCCCACCGATTGCGGTACCTCGATGAAAAACCCGAGCAGGTTGTTGTGCTTGATCCGCAGGGTCCGGCAGCCCGTCTCCTCGGCGTAGCGGGCCTGGAGCGCCGCCACGACCTTGCGCGAATCCTGGCCGAGCAGGCGGGCCTCATCGATCTCGTCCGAGTAACCCGTCCGGATGAAGCCGCCGTCCCGCCGGGACAACGGCAGCTCGTCGGCCAGCGCCCGCCGCAACGTGTCCGCCAAGTCCGGGTCGGCCGCGCCCAACGCCTCGGCGATCGCGGCGAGCTCGGCTGTCGCTGCCCCCGCCTGCGTCAGCACCGCGCCGAGCCCCGCCGCCGCCATCAGCCCGTCGCGGATCGCCGCCAAATCGCGCGGGCCGCCGCGTCCCAGGCCCACCCGGGACAGCGCCCGGGCCAGGTCTGGCGCCCGGGCCAGCGTCTCGCGGATCGCCCGACGCAGGGCGTGATCCTCGGCCAGATACGCAACGGTCTCGTGCCGTTGCGCGATCCCCGCCAGATCGGTCAGCGGCCCAGCCAAGCGCTCGGCGAGCAGCCGGGCACCGTTGGCGGTCACCGTCCGGTCGATCGTATCGAGCAGGCTGCCAGTCCGCTCGCCTGAGAGCGTGCGGGTCAGCTCGAGGTTGGCGCGGGTCGCGGCGTCGATGGCGAGCGTCGACCCGGCCTCTTCGCGGGTCGGTACCGACAGGGGCGCCCGGGCAGCGAGCTGCGTCCGGGCGATGTACAGGAGCCCAGTTCCGGCCGCCTGAATCTCGGCTCGGGTAAAGCTGCCGAAGCCGTCGAGCGTCGAGACGCCGTATTGTTCGCGCACGCGCCGCTCGGCCGCCGCAGGCTCCAGCTCCGCCTGAGCCAGGGGGACGATGGCGGCCCGGCTCTCCTGCCAGATCCGCGCCAGCGCCGGATCGGCATGAATTGCCTCGGACAGGACGATCTCGCGCGGATCGTGCCGGGCGATTGCGCTTGCGAGATCACCGGCGGGCACCTCGCTCAGGGAAAAGCGGCCGGTGGAGATGTCGATCGCGGCCAAGCCATAGGCGGTGGCGCCCTCTCCCGTCTTGCGTCGCCCGATCGCCAGCAGCAGGTTGGCACGCGTCGGGTCGAGCAGGCGGTCCTCGGTGATGGTGCCCGGCGTGACGAGGCGCACGACCTCGCGCCGAACAACCGATTTCGGCCCGCGCCGCTTGGCTTCGGCGGGATCCTCAGTCTGCTCGCAGACAGCCACCCGGTTGCCCATGGCGATGAGGCGGCTGAGGTAATCGTCGGCCCGGTCCACCGGGACGCCGCACATCGGGATCTCGGCGCCGCCGTGGCGGCCACGCTTGGTCAGCACGATGCCGAGCGCCCGGGAGGCGATCTCCGCGTCGCCGAAGAA
This sequence comes from Methylobacterium sp. GXS13, assembly GCF_001455965.1. Lineage (GTDB taxonomy): Bacteria > Pseudomonadota > Alphaproteobacteria > Rhizobiales > Beijerinckiaceae > Methylobacterium. The sequence goes on along the minus strand of NZ_LKKO01000001.1, from coordinate 594,376 downwards.
CAGCTCGTAGAAATCCCCCATCCGGTAGAACAGGAGGCAATCGGGATTGGCCGCCTTGATCTCGATATACTGCGCCATCATGGGCGTGGCGCCGGCCGGATCCAGGGCGGCGGCGGGTGGCATTTCGGGGGCGGTGCGGACGGCGGTTCGGGCCATGCCGCCTCTTAGCAGAGTGCCGCAGGCGAATCAGTCCGTGTGGGGCGACGCGCCTGGGGAGAAGCCGCCACCACCGGTGGATGAGGCTTCCGCGAAACAGAAAACCCGGCGCTGCGGGCGCCGGGCTTTCGTTCGGTTTAAGAGAGACGGGTCAGTAGCGCGGGCCACCGGTGGTGTTGCCCAGGTTCTGCTGGTAGCCGCGCAGGGCGGGGTTCTTCGCGTTCGGGTTGCCGTGGCGCATCGTGTTCATGCGGCGCATCCGACGCTCGTGCCGTGTGGAATGGTGACGGTGCATCCGATGATGCCGATGGTGATGCATCGCGACCGTATCCACCATGTCTGCCGGAGCTAGGCCCGGCTGTGGCATGGCAGGCGTCGCCTGAACCGCGGCTGTTCCGGCAAGGAGACCGCCGAAGAACAGGCCGGCGGTCAGGAGGGAACGAAATGACATTTTTAAAATGCTCCGGTCTGGTCCGAGAAGTGTCAGCTCAATGGTTTCTGGGGCAGGATGTTCCGGCGACATGCTGAAAAATGCTTCGATGCAATCTGACAAAGGGTATGGATTAAGGTGCCGTCTGGGCCGTATCGAAGTCGTTAGTCGAACATAAGCCAAATTTTAACTGTGCTGATACAACTTCTGGGGCGTCGAGGGCTGCCTGATTACACAGCCCACACTTCGGAATCGCTTACGATGCCGATACCGGTTCCGCTAAAATTGGCGGATCCTTGGAATGGGTCGCGCGTCCCCCGAAGAAGACGGCTAGGCCAAGAAGTCCTGCAGTGCCGTGTTCACGGCCGCCGGCTCCTCGTGGGCGAGCCAATGGGTGGCGTGCGGGAACCAAGCGATCCGCCCGTCATCGCACAGGTCAAGGCTGGCTTCGGCGAGTCCGGGTTGCAAGGCGGTATCCTGCTCGCCCCACAGGATCAGGGTCGGCGCGCGGACCCGCGGCGGCTCGGTCCGTCGCAACTGGGCCAGGGCGCGATACCAGTTCAGCATGGCCGTCATCGCGCCTGGCTGCAGCCACGCCGCAACGTAGCGGTCGAGGTCCGACGGCGCGAAGGCGCCCGGTCGGCTGGTGCTTGTCAGTGCGTGCCGCAGGCCCCGGCACCGATCCATCTTGAGGAGTTGCTCCGGCAAGACGGGCAGCTGGAACAATCCGATATAGGAACTCCGCAGCCACTGACCGGGGTGGCGGCGGATATAGGACCCGACGACACCCGGATGTGGCGCGTTGAGGATCGCGAGCCGCGCGATCCGGTCGGGATAGTGGCTTGCGACCCACCACGCGACGAGCCCGCCCCAATCGTGGCCGACAAGGCGTATCGTTGCGAAGCCGCGGGCGTCGGCCAGAGCAATTACGTCGGCGGCCAGCTTGTCCAAATGATAGGCGCCCACGCCGTGCGGTTTGTCGCTCAGGCCATAGCCACGTTGGTCCGGTATGACGAGACGCAGGCCCGCCTCGGACAGCGATCCGATTTGATGGCGCCAGCCGTACCAGAACTCCGGAAAGCCATGGAGCAGAATGGTCGGCGGCCCCGCCTCCGGACCGGCCTCGGCCACATGCAGGCTCACCTCCGGTAGGCCGACCCGGCGAAACGCAACGCCCGCCACATCCGTCATCAGGTCCGGTGCTCCGTCATTCCGAGAGGGTCACGCAATGTCGCTACGCTTCGCCGTCAGAAGCCGAGGAGCGCACAGGCGCCACCCTCGGCGTCGAGCTGGTCCCTGAGCCGGTCTGGGGAGGTCCGCGTCCAGAGACAGAGCAGGACGAAGGCCGCACCGTGCAGCAGGGTACCGGTCACCGGGACATGGGGCGACCCTACGCCGTCCTGTTGGCTTCGCGTGGAGCTCGTATCGGCCACGGCATTCAGTGTTGGAGAGTGAGTCATCATGATCTTCAGGCTCGACGTGTCGTCTCTCCCGTGAAGATCGTTGCCTGGGGCATACGGTTACCCAACGCCGGTCCCCGCAGTGCGCTGGCACACGTCTATCCGACTGCGCGCCACGTCAGCGATCAAACGCATCGGCTCCAGCCACTGTGACAGATGGCCGGCTGCGATCTTCGCGCGGGTGTCCTGATAGCCGAGTTCCGCGGATTCCCGGAAGCTCGACCAAGCCCGCAGATCGATGCCGGCTAACGGCGGCTTGAGGAGGGCCGTGGCATGGGCGGCCGCCACCATGGTCTGCGCGTCGCTTGAGACGGTGGCGGCGCGCAACAGGAGCGGGGCCAGGCCCGGCATCGCCACCGGAGAGCCGATGAGCCGACGCAGAAGCCGGCCGCGCCAGCCGCGGGTGGGCATATCCTGGAACGCGCGGTCGCTGCCGACATCGACGGCCAGGACCGGGCCACGCTCCAGCGCGGCTGCGACATCCGCCGGGACGTTATTCATCATGCCGCCGTCGACCAGCACGCCCTCGTCGCACAGGACGGGGGGAAGCAGCCCCGGGATGGCGATGCTGGCCCGCAGCGCCTTCGGCAGGTCACCCGCCCGATGAATCATGGCCCGGCCGGTCGTCAGGTTTGACGACACGCAGAAGAACGGCAGCCACAGATCCTCGATGCGTGCGCCGCCGTAGCGCTCGGCGAGGCTGGCATCGACCTTGGCGCCCCGGGTCAGGGCGTGGATCGGAAGCGTGTAATCGTTAATCGGGTTGCGGCCCGTGAAGGTCGCCTCGGTCTGTGCGCAAATCTCTGCAACGCTCCAACCCATGGCGAGGCTGGCGGCGATGACCGCGCCCATGCTGGTGCCGCCCACGAAGTCCGGCGCGCAGCCCACGTCATCCAGCGCCCGGAGCACGCCGAGATGGGCGAGCGCTCGCGCCCCGCCTCCGCCCAGCACGAGCCCGCGCCCCAGGCCGCTGGTGAGCCGGGCCAGCCGACCGATATCGTCCGGCCGACCGGGGCGAAGCTGGATCCGCATCGCCGTGGGCAGGTCCGCCACGGCTGGATGCAGGGCCCTGGGCCGCAGCGCCTGAGGATCCTGACGCACGACCAAGTCCGTACGGATCCAGTCCGACCGCACCCGCTCCAGATAGGCGGTCGCTCCCGGACGCGGCGGTGCCCCGGGCTCGGCCAGCAGCAGGACGTGATCGCCCAGGCGTTGGCTCAGCCGGGACCAGGGCCCCTCGATGTCCCGGGCCACGAACACCGTCCGCGCATGACGGGCCTCGAAGGCATGGACCCAGTCCTCGTCTGCACCCTCCGGCAGCCGACTCAGGCAACCGGTTACTCCCGGCAGGATGGCGTCGAGGGCGGAGGCGAAGGCTAGCGCGAACGGTTCGGGATCCGGGCCGTCGGTGACGGCCATCATCACGAAGGTTCGCGGTGCATGAAATACCGAATGCCCCTCGTAGAGCGTACGCAGGCGCTCGGCGAGCATCCGAGCGAAATACAGGAGCGTGTGCGGATGCTCGGCGATCACGGCCTCGAAGGCCGCGCGGGTGAGGCACAAGATCTGTGAATCGCGCAGGGCCGTCACGGTCGCCGCCCGCGGCGCATCGGAGAGCAACGCCATCTCGCCGAAGATCGCGGGCGGGCGCAGCCGGGCAATCCGACTCTGGACCCCGTGGTGGTCGCGGGTCGAGACGCCAACTGCGCCGGAGACCAGGGTATAGAGCGCGTCTCCGGCGTCGCCCTGCTCGAACAGGGTCCGGCCCCCCGGCACCGTCATGGCGATCATGCGGGCGCGCACTGCTTCGATCGCCGCGGCGTCGAGATCGGCGAGGAACGGGATCTCGGGATGGCTCACGCCCGCCTAGCCCCGGTCACGCCCGCCATCCGGTACGCCCGCATCGCACCCTCTCGGTGCGCATTCGCCGTGTGTCACGATAGCGGTTCAGCGGCCGAGACGGTCTGCGAGGGTTCGTACGCATCTGAAACGGTTCGCTCTTCGCGCCGCCACGGCCGTCCGGTACAGGCAGGACAACGTCATAAGTTGGGAGGCAGCGATGTCGAGGGCTGATCGGATCGCGATCGTGACCGGAGCGGGGACGGGAGTCGGCAAGGCTTCGGCCCTGGCACTCGCCGGAGCCGGGTGGAGCGTGGTGCTGTCCGGGCGGCGTCCGGCGCCGCTGGACGAGGTCGCGGCGCAGATCGAGGCGGGGCGCGCCCTCGTGGTCCCGACCGATGTGACCGACCCGGATTCGATCGCCAACCTGTTCGCGCAGACGACGTCCCGCTTCGGCCGCCTCGACCTGCTGTTCAACAATGCCGGCATCGGCGCGCCGCCGGTACCCTTGGAGGATCTGCCAGTCGAGACCTGGCACCAGGTGGTCGACACCAACCTGACGGCCCTGTTCCTGTGCACCCAGCACGCCTTCCGGATCATGCGCAACCAGACCCCCCGCGGCGGGCGGATCATCAACAACGGCTCGATTTCCGCCCATGCCCCGCGGCCGAACTCGATCGCCTACACAGCGACCAAGCACGCCGTGACCGGCATCACCAAGGCGACCTCCCTCGACGGGCGCGCCTACGACATCGCCTGCGGCCAGATCGATATCGGCAACGCCGATACGCCGATGGGCGGCAAGATGAAGGACGGCGTCGCGCAGGCCGACGGGACGACGCGGGCCGAGGCGGTGATGGACCCGGCCCATGTTGGCGACGCGGTGCTGATGATGGCGAACCTGCCGCTGGAGGCCAACGTTCAGTTCATGACCGTCATGGCGACCAAGATGCCGTTCATCGGTCGCGGTTGATGGCGTGACACGGCGCGCTCCGGGCGCCAATCAGCCGATCTGACGGAGAGCCACTCGGCGCTCCGGACAAGCGGGGCGCCTTCGCGCCATTAACAGCCACGCTTTTCCCGTACGCTCCGCGCGGCGCCGATTGACGCCCGCATTTATAACTCATACAAATCGTTCAACAAGAATGGCTGGGGTTCTAATCCCGGTCGCGCACGGGGCGAGGGCCCGCGTGACCTGTGCGCCGCCATCGCTGCTTCCGTCGCCGAGCGACCGCAAGTCGTTCAAAGACCAGGCCGCGCCGGTGCTGGAGACTTCTGATCGGTTTGAGCCGCCGCAATCGGTGTAAGCAAGTATATTCATCGTCGAACCGGCCGGACTGCGCCGGTCGATCGATGCGTGTTGCCAATCAAAAACATTCGCCCAGCGCGAAGCGCGCAGATCCGTCGCGCAGGATGATTGAGACCGGGGGGACTTGATGATCACCAGGCAAACATTCCTCAAGCTCGCACTTGGCGCCTCGCTGCTGGCGGGCCTCGCCGTGCCCGAAGCGCTCGCCGCCACCGGTGACCTGATCGGCGTCGCCATGCCGACCAAGTCGTCCCAGCGCTGGATCGACGACGGCAACAACATCGTGAAGCTGCTGGCGGCCAAGGGGTACAAGCCGGACCTGCAATACGCCGACGACGACATCCCGAATCAGCTTGCCCAGATCGAGAATATGCTCACCAAGGGGGCGAAGGTTCTGGTGGTCGCCTCGATCGATGGCACGACGCTGAGCGACGTGTTGTCGAAAGCCAAGGATGCCGGCGTCAAGGTCATCGCCTACGATCGCCTGATCAAGGGTACGCCCAACGTCGACTTTTACGCGACGTTCGACAACTTTCAGGTCGGCGTGCAGCAGGCCAGTTCGATCGTCGAGGCGCTGGGACTGAAGGAGGGCAGGGGCCCGTTCAACATCGAGCTGTTCGGCGGCTCGCCCGACGACAATAACGCCTACTTCTTCTACGACGGTGCCCTCTCGGTGCTGCAGCCCTACATCGACGCGAAGAAACTGGTGGTGCGGTCCGGCCAGACCGGCATGGACAAGGTCTCGACCCTGCGCTGGGACCCGGCCACCGCGCAGGCGCGCATGGATAACCTGCTCTCGGCCTATTACGGCAGCGCGAAGCTCGATGCGGTTCTGTCGCCCTACGACGGCATCTCGATCGGCATCATCTCGTCGCTCAAGGGTGTCGGCTACGGCTCCGGCAGCCTGAAAATGCCGGTCGTCAGCGGCCAGGACGCCGAGCTGCAATCGATCAAGTCGATCATCGCCGGCGAGCAGTATTCCACCGTGTTCAAGGATACGCGCGAACTGGCCAAGGTGACGGTCGCGATGATCGACGCCATCGAGACCGGAAAGCAGCCGGAGGTCAACGACAGCAAGACCTACAACAACGGCAAGAAGGTCGTTCCGGCCTACCTGCTGAAGCCCGTGGTCGTCACCAAGGCCAACTGGAAGCCGGCCCTGGTGGATACGGGCTACTACACGCTCGATCAGCTCAAGTGAGACAAGCGGGGCCGGATATGCCGGCCCCGACCGATCTGGCTGATGCCGGCAGGTCCGGCAACGGCGGTCGAACCTTGCAAGACCGATACAAACGACGAGCCGAAAGTGGTCGCATGCAGTCCGTCCTCGAAATGCAGGGAATTACGAAGACATTCCCCGGGGTCAAGGCGCTTTCGGATGTCAACCTGACGGTCCAGCCCGCCGAGATCCACGCCCTGGTCGGCGAGAACGGCGCCGGAAAATCGACGCTGATGAAGGTTCTGAGCGGAGTCTATCCGCACGGCACCTATGAGGGCGAAATCCACTACGAGGGACGACTCAGCCAGTTCCGGGACATCTCGGACAGTGAGCGCGTGGGTATCGTGATCATTCACCAGGAACTGGCCTTGGTGCCGTTCCTGTCGATTGCCGAGAACATCTTCCTCGGCAACGAGCCGGCCCGGTTCGGCATCATCGACCGGGACCGGATGTTCACCCGGGCCGTCGAGCTCCTCAAGACCGTGGGGCTCGATGAGTATCCCGATACGCTGGTTACCCATCTCGGGGTCGGCAAGCAGCAACTCGTCGAGATCGCCAAGGCGCTCTCGAAGAAAGTCATGCTGATCCTCGACGAGCCGACCGCGAGCCTGAGCGAGAAGGACAGCGATGCGCTCCTGCGCCTGCTCGTCAGCTTCCGGGAGCAGGGCATCGCCTCGATCCTGATCTCGCACAAGCTCAACGAGATCGCGAAGGTCGCTGACCGGATCACCGTCCTGCGCGACGGCACCACGGTCGAGACCCTCGACTGCCGGGACGGATCGATCGACGAGGATCGCATCATCCGCGGCATGGTTGGCCGGGAGATGGCGAATCGCTATCCGCCCCGCGCTCCGCGGATCGGTGACGTGATGCTGGAAGTGCGTGACTGGACGGTGCACCACGCCGTCCACGCAGATCGCCCGGTGGTGCGCACCGTCAACCTCGCCGTCAACAAGGGCGAGATCGTCGGCATTGCCGGCTTGATGGGCTCCGGCCGGACCGAACTCGCCATGAGCTTGTTTGGCCGCTCGTACGGCCAGGGCATCTCGGGCCAAGTCCGCATTGAGGGCCGAAATGTCGATGTCTCGTCCATCGGCAAGGCGATCGCGGCGGGCATCGCCTACGTCACCGAGGACCGGAAGCAACTCGGCCTCGTGCTCGACGAGACCATCACCAAGAACACCACTTTGGCGAACCTGCCGGGCGTGTCCACGGCGACGGTGATCGACGAGGACAAGGAGCGCGAGGTCGCCACCGATTACCGGACCAAGATGCGGATCCGCTCCTTCGGCGTGGCGCAGCAGACCGTGAATCTCTCGGGCGGCAACCAGCAGAAGGTCGTGCTGAGCAAATGGCTGTTCACGCACCCGAAGGTGCTGATCCTAGACGAACCGACCCGAGGCATCGATGTCGGCGCCAAGTACGAAATCTATTCGATCATCAACGAGTTGGCTGACGGCGGCCGGGGCGTGCTGATGATCTCGTCGGACATGCCGGAACTGCTCGGCATGTGCGACCGCATCTACGTGATGAACGAAGGGCGTTTCGTGGGCGAGTTCCAGCGCTCGGAGGCGAGCCAGGAGGCGATTATGCGCGCGATCATGCGCTCGAAGGACCTGAACGGATGAACGACCTCTCTGCGGGCAAGTCGATGACCTCTGGCGCCGCCTCCATTCCCGAAGCCAAGCCAGCCGCCGATGCGCGGGCGAAACGCGGCTTCCTCGGGACCTCGCAGGTCCGGGATTACGGGCTGCTGGTCGCCCTGCTGCTGATCACGCTGTTCTTCGAGTACACGACCAACGGCGTGCTGTTCCAGCCGCTCAACCTCACCAACCTGATCCTGCAGAACAGCTACGTCGTCGTGATGGCGCTGGGCATGCTGCTCGTCATCGTGGCCGGGCATATCGACCTGTCGATCGGCTCGATCGTCGGCTTCGTCGGCCCTTGGCGGCCCTTCTGATGGTCCGCGTCGGCCTCGATCCGCTCTCCGCGACGATCATCTGCCTCGCGGTCGGCGCCGCCATCGGCGGGCTGCAGGGGGCTTTCGTCGCCTATCTCGGTATTCCCAGCTTCATCGTCACCCTGGCCGGCATGCTGGTGTTCCGCGGCCTGACCCTCGTTCTACTCCAGGGCGCCTCGATCGGGCCGTTCCCGGAGGTGTTCCAGCTCCTCGCCAAGGGTTTCCTGACCAATTTCGCTGGGCCCTGGACTTCGGTGCTGATCGGGGCGGTGCTCGCGCTCACCCTGTTCGGCATGAACTGGCAGCGCCGCGCAGCGCAGGTCCGCCATGGCAGCCAGCCCGACAGCGTGGCCGCGTTCGTGGCCCGCAACGGCATCACGACCATCGTGATCCTCGCCTTCGCGTATCAGATGAGCGCGTATCGCGGCCTGCCCAACGTGCTGATCGTGATGTTCGTGCTGGTGATGCTGTACCGGTTCATCACCACGCGCACGACGATCGGGCGGCGGATCTACGCGCTCGGCGGCAACATCAAGGCTGCACGCCTGTCCGGCATCAAGACCGAGCAGCTGACCTTCCTGACCTTCGCCAATATGGGCGCGCTGGCCGGGCTCGCCGGCATGATCTTCGCCGCGCGGCTCAACACCGCGACCCCGAAGGCCGGCGTCGGCTTCGAGCTCGACGTAATCGCCGCCTGCTTCATCGGGGGCGCCTCCGCGGCCGGCGGCATCGGAAAGGTCTCAGGGGTCGTCATCGGGGCGTTCATCATCGGCGTGATGAACAACGGCATGTCGATCCTCGGCATCGGCATCGACTACCAGCAGGTGATCAAGGGGATCGTGCTGCTCGCTGCGGTCTGCCTCGACGTCTACAACAAGAAGAACCGCGCCTGACGCCAGAAGACGGCCGGTCCGCCGCCGCCGATCTACGCGGTCGGTTGAAGCTGCCGGTCGCCGCTGCGCTGCCGTTGGCTACCCAACTCGGGGAGCTCGCGGTCGGGTGGCGCGATCGTCGTCATGAGCAGCTGATGCGGCTGCGGTCCCGGCAGGAGCGGCATCGTCTGCGGCTCGGGTGCCGGCGGTGGCGGGGTCGGGACGGGTGCCCGATGCTTGGCCGGCTTCGCTGTTGGCATCGCCGAGAAGCTAATACTAACTCTCACTGATCAGAACTCATGAGCCCAGGCGCGCAGGCCGATGGACATGATGCGCCAGGGCTGGTCGATGAGTTTGTTCCAGGCGTCGCAGCAGTGGTCGAGGATGGCCTCGTATGAAGCAAAGATCCGATTGCCGAGCCAGTTCTCACGGATGAACTGCCAGAGGTTCTCGACGGGGTTCAGTTCGGGCGAGCGCGCTGGCAGCGGCAGCAAGGTGATGTTGGGCGGGATCACGAGCTTCCGGGTCATGTGCCAGCCGGCCTGATCGAGCAGGAGCACGGCGTGCGCGCCCGACGCGACGGCCCTGGCGATCTCGGCCAGGTGCAGGTTCATCGCCTCTTTGGTGCAGTGGGGCATAACGAGCCCGGCTCCCGTGCCACGAGCCGGGCAGATCGCGCCGAAGAGGTAAGCGGAGGCGGTGCGCTGGTCCTTCGCGGCCACTGGGCGTGTGCCACGGCGTGCCCAGCGGCGGCTGATCGTGTTTTTCTGCCCGATCCGAGCCTCGTCGGAAAACCAGATCTCTATCGGCTTGCCGCCCGTGGCCTGCGCGATCTCTGCCAGGCGGGCGGGAAAGGCTTTTTAAAAACCGGGATGGCGTCCTGATCCTGCGCGTGATGGCGCGGACGAGCCGAGAGCTTGCGGTAGCCCATGCTCCGCAGAACCCGGCTCAGCGTCTGCTCGGAGACAGAGACCCCGTGATCTTCGAACAGGATCTGGGCGAGATCGATCAACCGCCAGCGCACCACCCCGTGGGCGGCCGGCATCGGCCCCTGCTCGACCAAGGCACGCAGCGCCTCCCGCTGCTCGACGTTCAGGCGCGGGCGAGCGCCGAGAGCCTTGCCGCCGATCAGCCCATCTGGCCCCTCAGCGTTGAAGGCGAGCACCCAGTCCCGCACGGTCTGGAGCCCGACGCCGCCGAGAGCGGCCGCCTCAGAGCGCGGGCTGCCCGCGTAGATCGCTGACAGGGCCAGCAGGCGGCGGGTCTGATCCGGCTCAAGCGAACGCTTCGCCAGGGCACGCAGGGCCGCGGCATCGAAGTCTGGCCGCAGCGGTATAGGAGCCGCCATCCCATCCTCCTCAGGCTCGAAACCCGAGGACAGAATCACACCCCTGTCCGATCCGCTACCCCGCGTGAGTCCCGCTCAACGAGGCTTGGTATAACACACAGCACCAGGCACGACAGGCCGGTCATGACGCTCTCCACGGACGGATCCGGATCGGTCATCATGTAACCGAGCCCGCCGAGCCCCGAGCCGGCGGCCAGGATGCGGGAGAGGGACGGACAGGAGGGCATGCCCGACAATCGAGGCTGTGCCCTTGCGGGTCGGTCAAACCGACCCGTTCAATTGTCGCGATCCGGCCATGCCCTGCCCTAGGAGCATGGGTCCGAGACGGCCCCGTGTCGCTCAGGTCTTGCGCGCGACCGTGAATCGGGCCGCATCCCGGAGGGTGCGCGCCTTCTCGCCCCAGAGCGCCACCGCGTCCTCACAGACGCCGACCAAGCGGTCGCATTCGGCCCGGGCGCCGTCGAGGCCGAGGCGGTCGACCAGCGTGGCCTTGCCGGCATCCTTGTCCTTGCCGGTGGCCTTGCCCATCGCCTCCGGGGAGGCTTCCCGGTCGAGGATGTCGTCGGCGATCTGGAAGGCCTGGCCGAGCGCCAGCCCGTAGCGCAGCAGCGCCGCCCGCTGCCCCTCGTCGGCGCCGCCGACGATCGCGCCGGCTTCCACCGAGAAGGCCAGGATGGCCCCGGTCTTCATCGCCTGCATCCGCAGGGTGTCATCCACATCCATGTTGGCCGCACCGAATCGCCCCTCGGCGGTGAGGTCGAGGAGCTGACCACCGACCATGCCGCCGAGACCGGAGGCGCGGGCCAGCCCGAGCACCAGGTCGGCCCGGATCCGCGCGTCCGGCTGCCAGGTCGGATCGGCCACGATCTCGAAGGCCAGCGTTTGAAGGGCGTCGCCGACCAGGATCGCGGTCGCCTCGTCATAGGCCTTGTGCACCGTCGGCTTGCCGCGACGCATGTCGTCGTCGTCCATGGCTGGCAGGTCGTCATGCACGAGGCTGTAGCAATGCACGAGCTCGACTCCGGCGCCGGCCGCCAGTGCCGCGGCCTCGGAGCCGCCCAGCATCCGGGCGGTCTCGATGGCGAGGAACGGGCGCAGGCGCTTGCCGCCGCCCAGCACGGCGTGGCGCATCGCTTCCATCAGACGTGGCGGTCGGGCGATCTCGCCGGGGCCGACCTCCGGTCCGAGACGATCGACCAGGAAGGTCTCGACCGTCTCGGCGACCTGCGCCAGCCTGTGGGAAAACTCGGAGGCGGGTGTGCCAGCCTTGACCGAACCGGTCTGAGCCTGCGTTGAGGAAGTCGAGGTCATCGGGCGCTGCGTCCGGTCTTGGCCTGGCGAAATCAATCGGGCGTCGCTTTGCGCGGAGACGAAATCAAGTTCGACCGAACCGGACCCAGGCGGACCGCGGCGTCTCGCGTGCACCCACGCGACCTGCCGCGCGCTCGCCCGAGGCGCTCCCGCCGTGTGCGCCGGATCGTGGGAGCGCTGCTGTTGCTCCCCGCCGTCGGATTCGTTTTCACGCTCACGCTGGCGCTCGTCTATAGCGCGGTGACGCCGCCGTCGACCCTGATGCTTGGGCGGTGGTTGACGCTTCAGCCTGTGAGCCGGGATCCGGTGCCGCTGGCGTCGATCGCGCCGGTGCTGCCGCAGGCGGTGATCGCCTCGGAGGACCAACGCTTCTGCCTGGATTACGGCGTCGATTTCGGCGCGATCCGCGAAGTCGTGGAGGATGAGGATTCGCCGAGCCGGGGCGCTTCGACCATCGCCATGCAGACCGTGAAGAACGTCTTCCTATGGCCGGGCCGGTCCTACATCCGGAAAGCCTTCGAGATTCCGCTCGCGCTTGCGCTCGACGCTCTCTGGGGCAAGCGGCGGATGATGGAGATTTATCTCAACGTCGCCGAATGGGGCGATGGGATCTACGGCGCGCAGGCGGCGAGCCGCCACTGGTTCGGAAAGGATGCCAGCCGCTTGAGCCGAAGCGAGGCGGCGCTGCTGGCCGCCGTCCTGCCGAACCCAATCACCCGCAGCGCCGGCCGTCCCTCCCCCGGCGTCCGCCGCCGCGCCGCACAGATCCAGGCGATGATGGGTCAGATCGAGGGGCTCACGGGCTGCCTGCGACGGTAATTCTTTTACGTTTGGCCGCGCGCTGTCCGCTCGCTGGCGCTCTTGATTGACGCGAGGGAACGGCGGCGAACGAGGCCGCTGACCGGGCGGATCAGGAGCCAGTAGGGCGTGAATTTCAGGCACGCGGCGCGGCTCGCGCAGGACACGCGCGTCTCGGCGATGAGCCGGGTCCGGCCGTCGGGATCGCGCTGCGCCGTGAAGGCCAGGGCGAGCTTGGCCGCTTGGGGCGCGTCGAACGCCAGGAAAGCGTCGCCGTCATTGATCGGCTCCAGGCCGAAATCCGGGCGCCAGAACCGGCCGATCAAGCCGTAGACGATCTCGGTCTCGCTTCGGTCGAGCACCGTGAACTCGTGGAAGCCGAACGGCGCCCACGTTGCCTCCGGCTCATGGAGGAGGCGCATCGGAAGTTCCCGCAGGCCGATCATGAACCGGAAGAACCGGTCCGGGTCCGGGCGATAGGCGACGACGCTGTCGAGGATCGAGGCCGGTTCGGCGGCCACCCGGCAGGCATGCGTCTCGCTGAACTGGTAGGTCGGCAGGTATCGGTCCAGGAGGCGCATGCCGGTTTGCGGCAGTGCGGGATTGCGCCGCTCGGGCCGATCGCCCCGCGCCGTCATATAACCGAACCAGCCATGGGCGTCCCCGACTCGCGACATCCGGACCCGATACAGGTTGATCGGACCGCACACGGATGCAAGCGGATTGCAGGCGGTAGCAGCCGCCGAATCGGCTCTGTAAGAGGGGCGCCAGATCCGCGACACCTGGGACCCACCGATTATGAACGACGCCGTCTATGACCTCACCCTCGAGCGCATCGCCCTGATCCGCCGGATGGTGGTCGCCTGGAACGGCGCCGAGCCCGGCGCGCCGATGATCCACCCGGAGGCGCCCTACGGCAGCCGGGACCGGGACGGCGACATCGCGAACGTGACGGGAGACGATGACGGTGCCGAGGAGGAGCATCGGGCGCTGGAGGATGGGATCGCCGTTTTTTCGCAGAACGCCAAGCTCAAGCCCGGCCGCTACCAGTACCACAACCCGCTCGCCAAGCTGGATTGCGCGGCGATCACCGACGTCTTCCGGGATGCCGCCACCGGCGAGACGCCCGAGCACATCACCTTCGCGGTGACGGAGGATCACCTCGCGCTGATCCCGCGGCTCAACCACATATGGGACGACGATCACGGCGTTCCGCGCATCGACCCGGAGCGGCCCTATGGCGGGACGGAAGCGTACACCCTCGACATGGGCCGCCATCTGGATGGGACGGCTGATCCGGACAGCCTGGTCCGGCTTCACCGCGAGATGCAGCCGGCCTTCCAGATCTTTCTGCGCTACGCGGATCTCGGGCCCGGCACCTACCGCCGGAACGCCGCGTCGGTGTGGGAGCCCGCCTGAGCGCGGGCCCCCGGGGGACGCTCAGGCGTCCCGCTTCTTGCGCTGCGCCAGGGTGCGCAGCCGGAGCGCGTTGAGCTTGATGAAGCCCGCCGCGTCGCGGTGGTCGTAGGCGACGGCGCCCTCCTCGAAGGTCACGAGGTCCTGGTCGTAGAGCGAGTGCGGGCTCTCGCGGCCGATCACGTGGACGCCGCCCTTGTAGAGCTTCAGCCGCACCGTGCCGGTGACCTTCTCCTGGCTCTTGTCGATCAGCGCCTGGATCATCTCGCGCTCGGGCGAGAACCAGAAGCCGTTGTAGATCAGCTCCGCGTATTGCGGCATCAGCTGGTCCTTGAGGTGGGCCGCACCCCGGTCCAGCGTGATCGACTCGATCGCCCGGTGGGCCGGCAGCAGGATCGTACCGCCCGGCGTCTCGTACATGCCGCGGCTCTTCATGCCGACGAAGCGGTTCTCGACGAGGTCGAGCCGGCCAATGCCGTTGTCGTGGCCGAGCTGGTTGAGCTTGGCCAGAAGGCTCGCGGGCGAGAGCTTTTCGCCGTCGATCGAGACCGCGTCGCCCTTCTCGAAGCCGATCGTGACGATGGTCGGCGTGTCCGGCGCCTGCTCGGGCGAGATCGTCCGGGAGAAGACATAGTCGGGCACTTCCACCGCCGGATCTTCCAGCACCTTGCCCTCCGAGGAGGCGTGCAGGAGGTTGGCGTCCACCGAGAACGGGCTCTCGCCGCGCTTGTCCTTGGCGATCGGGATCTGGTGCTGCTCGGCGAAGGCGATCAGCTGCTCGCGCGAGCGCAGGTCCCACTCGCGCCAGGGGGCGATCACCGTCACGTCGGGCTTGAGCGCGTAATAGCCGAGCTCGAACCGGACCTGGTCGTTGCCCTTGCCTGTGGCGCCGTGGCAGACCGCGTCGGCCCCGAGCCGCTCGGCGATCTCGATCTGCTTCTTGGCGATCAGCGGTCGCGCGATCGAGGTGCCGAGCAGGTACACGCCCTCGTAGACGGCGTTGGCGCGGAACATCGGGAACACGTAGTCCCGCACGAACTCCTCGCGCAGATCCTCGATGAAGATGTTCTCGGGCTTGATCCCCAGCAGCTCGGCCTTGCGGCGGGCCGGCTCCAGCTCTTCACCCTGGCCGAGATCGGCCGTGAAGGTGATGACCTCGCAGCCGTAGGTGGTCTGCAGCCACTTCAGGATGATCGAGGTGTCCAGGCCGCCGGAATAGGCCAGCACCACCTTCTTCACGGGGCTCTTCGCGGGATCGGACATGCTGGTTCCGGAACTGGTGCAGGGTGTCGGCGGCTTATCGCGGGTGTCATCGGCCTGCAACCGGCGTGCCGCTTCGCGCGTAGCCTGTTGCCGGACGATCGACAGCGTTTCGCCTCATGACGGCCTTGCGGCCGTGTCAGGCACGGCGCGGCGCGGGCATTGCCTGATCCCGGCCGCACGAAGAGCATCGGAGAAGCCAAGTCCATGGCGCGCCAGCCAACCCTGGAGTTCTGGTACGAATTCGCCTCCTCGTATTCGTACCTCGCGGCGATGCGGATCGAGGCCGCCGCGGCCGAGGCCGGGGTCGCGGTACGCTGGCGGCCGTTCCTGGTCGGGCCGCTGTTCGCGTCGCAGGGCTGGACCACCTCGCCCTTCAACCTCTACCCGGCCAAGGGCAAGAACATGTGGCGCGACGTGGAGCGGGAGGCCGCCCGGCTCGGGCTGCCGCCGCTGACCCGGCCGGCGCAGTTTCCCCAGAACAGCCTCAGCGCGGTGCGGGCGGCGGTCTACGGCCACGACCAGGATTGGCTGGTGCCGTTCTCGAAGGCGGTCTTTTCCGCGAGCTTCGCCGAGGGCCGCTCCATCGCCGAGCCGACCGCCGTGGTCGAAATCCTCGATTCGCTGGGTCTGGATGGGACCCAGACCGTGCGCGCCGCCGCCGGCGAGGCTAACAAGACCCGGCTGCGGGTCAGCGTCGAGGAGGCGCGCTCCCGCGGCATCTACGGCGCCCCGACTTTCCTGGCCGATGACGGCGAGCTGTTCTGGGGCAACGACCGCCTGGAACAGGCCTTGGCCTGGGCGGTGGGCGACCGTCCGGCCGGGATCCGGTAGGGCGGCGTTCACGGACCTGCGCCATCACCGTGACGCGACCCCGCAGGCCGGCTCAGTCTCGGCCAAACCGATTTTTTATCCCGGACACTTTCATGACGCTGTCCCGTCGTCACCTCCTCGCGATCGCCGCCGGCGCTTCCCTGGCTGCCGGACCGGGGCGTGCCGCCGCGCAATCCTACGGCCAGCGCGTCGCGGTCACCGGCGACGATGGGAGGCCAGTCGCGAACTCGATCCTGCCGGGGGAGATCACCGGGCAGATCCCGGGCCTGCGCGGCGTCACCTATGCCGGCCCGCGCGAGGGCCAGACCACGCTCTACGAGTTTTTCGACTTCAACTGTCCCTACTGCCGTAAAGCCGCAGCCGACGTCGTCGCCCTCCAAGACTCCGATCCGGATCTGCGCATCGGCCTCGTCAACAACCCGATCCTGTCGCCGCAATCCGCTCAGGCGGCCAAGGTGATGCTGGCCGTCCAGCGCAAGCTCGGCTCGGCCGCCGCCTGGAATTTCTACCGGACCCTGTTGAGCAAGCCTGGCCGCATCGACGGGCCCGGCGCACTGACGGCCGCGGCCGCGCTCGGCATCCAGCAGGCGGAGGTCGAGGAGATTGCCGACAGCGAGGAGGTCCGGCTGGCGCTCAAGGGTCAGATGCGGATGGCGGCCGATCTCGGCCTTTACGCAACGCCGTCCTACGTTCTTGGCAACAGCGGCATCCTCGGCCATCCGGGTGCCAACGCCATGGCGAAGATGATCGCCAGCACCCGGCGATGCGATCGGCTCGCCTGCTGAGGCCGATCGCGTCACACTTCCGCCGCCGTATCGCGCAGAGCCGTGCCGGCCCGTGTTGCGTGCGGCCATGCTGGCATGCTAGGCGGTCGCCGCGCCACAAGGGCTGGTTCTCGACCGTTCCCGTTGCTGGCGCGATCCCACGTCCCGAACGAGATCCGCACCGCGTTCCCGGCCGGAGCGCGCGGATCGGGCGGGCAACAGAGAAGAGAGCGACGGGTGGCGCAGAACGGTTCCGAGGCTGGTCCCCTGATCGCAGGCGTGGCGGGCCGGTACGCTTCCGCCCTTTTCGAGCTCGCGCGTGACGAGCGCCAGGTCGACGCGGTCGCCGAGGCTCTCAATCAATTCGATGCCCTGCTGAAGGAGAGTGCGGACCTGCGCCGCCTCGTCCGCAGCCCGGCTTTCACCCCCGTCGAGCAGACAGCCGCCATCGGCGCTGTCCTTGAGCGCGCTGGGATCGGTGGTCTGGCCGGCAACTTCATCCGCCTTGCGGCCTCGAATCGGCGTCTGTTCGCCCTGCCGGGCATGATCAGGGCCTTCCGGTCGTTGGTTCAGGACTCGAAGGGCGTCGTGCGCGCCGAGGTTCGAGTGGCCGAACGGCCGTCCGACGCGTTGATCGAGGAGATCAAGGCGTCGCTCCGCGACATCGCAAAGGCGGATGTCGATCTCGACCTCGTCGTCGATCCGAGCCTGATCGGCGGTCTCGTCGTTCGGATGGGCTCGCGCATGATCGACGCGTCCCTCAAGACCAAGCTTAATGGTATCCGCCTCGCGATGCGGACCGCGCAGTAAGCGCGCCGCATCCGATCCGAACATGCACTGACGATTTAGCGACAGAGGCCCGAGTATGGACATCCGCGCCGCCGAGATCTCCGCGATCCTGAAGGATCAGATCAAGAACTTCGGTGAAGAGGCCGAGGTTTCCGAGGTTGGTCAGGTCTTGTCCGTCGGTGACGGCATCGCCCGCGCCTATGGTCTCGACAACGTTCAGGCCGGCGAGATGGTCGAGTTCGAGTCGGGGGTGCGCGGCATGGCGCTCAACCTCGAGCAGGACAACGTCGGCATCGTCATCTTCGGCTCTGACCGTGAGATCAAGGAAGGCCAGACCGTCAAGCGCACCGGCGCCATCGTGGACGTGCCGGTCGGCAAGGGTCTGCTCGGCCGTGTGGTCGATGGCCTCGGCAACCCGATCGACGGCAAGGGCCCGATCGCCTCGACCGAGCGTCGCCGCGTCGACGTGAAGGCGCCGGGCATCATCCCGCGCAAGTCGGTGCACGAGCCGATGGCCACGGGCCTGAAGGCGATCGATGCCCTGATCCCGGTCGGCCGCGGCCAGCGCGAGCTGATCATCGGCGATCGCCAGACCGGCAAGACCGCCATCGCTCTCGACACCATCCTCAACCAGAAGCCCGGCCACGCCGCGGGCGGCGACGAGAAGTCGAAGCTTTACTGCATCTACGTCGCCATCGGTCAGAAGCGCTCCACGGTCGCCCAGTTCGTGAAGGTGCTCGAGGACCAGGGCGCCCTGGAATACTCCATCGTCATCGCGGCCACCGCTTCGGACGCCGCGCCGATGCAGTTCATCGCGCCGTTCGCCGGCTGCGCCATGGGCGAGTATTTCCGCGATAACGGCATGCACGCCGTGATCGTGTATGACGACCTGTCCAAGCAGGCCGTTGCTTACCGTCAGATGTCGCTGCTGCTGCGCCGCCCGCCGGGCCGCGAGGCCTATCCGGGTGACGTGTTCTACCTCCACAGCCGCCTGCTGGAGCGCGCCGCCAAGATGGGCGACGCCGCCGGCAACGGCTCGCTGACCGCCCTGCCGGTCATCGAGACCCAGGCCAACGACGTGTCGGCCTATATCCCGACCAACGTGATCTCGATCACCGACGGCCAGATCTTCCTCGAGACCGACCTGTTCTACCAGGGCATCCGCCCGGCGGTGAACGTCGGCCTCTCGGTGTCGCGGGTGGGCTCCTCGGCCCAGACCAAGGCGATGAAAAAGGTCGCCGGCAAGATCAAGGGCGAGCTGGCGCAGTACCGCGAGATGGCGGCCTTCGCGCAGTTCGGATCTGACCTCGACGCCTCGACCCAACAGCTCCTGAACCGCGGCTCGCGGCTGACCGAACTCCTGAAGCAGCCGCAATTCTCGCCGCTGAAGATGGAAGAGCAGGTTGCGGTGATCTACGCCGGCGTGAACGGCTACTTGGACAAGCTCCCGGTCAGCAAGATCCGCGCCTTCGAGGACAGCCTGCTCAGCACGCTGCGCACGAAGCATCAGGACCTGCTCAACGCCATCGCCACCTCGAAGGACCTGTCGGACGAGAGCGCCGGCAAGCTGAAGAGCGTGGTTGAGGGCGTGGCCAAGTCGATCGGCAACTGATCGGACGCGTACCCTAGTGACCTCCCTGCCGCCGGTGGGGAGGGTTTGGGGTGGGTCTGGCGTTGATTGCACCGTCGGCGGCCAGACCCGGCACGACCCCCACCTTCGGCTCCTCCCCGCATGGGGGAGGAGAGGCCCTGGAACGGATCTGGACGCGGCCCGATGGCGAGTTTGAAGGACCTGCGCAACCGCATCACCTCGGTGAAGGCGACGCAGAAGATCACCAAGGCCATGCAGATGGTCGCTGCGGCCAAGCTGCGCCGGGCGCAGATGGCCGCCGAGGCCGGGCGTCCGTTCGCCGAGAAGATGGCTCAGGTGCTCGGCAACCTTGCCGGAAATCTGGTCGGCGGCGTCGGCGCCCCGAAGCTGCTGTCAGGCACGGGTGCTGAGCAGACCCACCTCTTGGTCGTCTGCACCGGCGATCGCGGCCTGTGCGGCGCTTTCAACTCCTCGATCGTCCGCTTGGCGGTCCGGGAATACATCTTGAAGCTTACTTCCGAGGGCAAGACCGTCAAGATCATGACGGTCGGCAAGAAGGGCAACGACCAGCTGCGCCGCCTCTACCGCGACCAGATCGTCGAGAGCATGGATATTCGTGGCAACCGCCCGGTCGATTACGAGTTCGCCGCAGAGATCGCCAACAAGATCCTGGTGCGTTTCGAGGCCGGCGAGTTCGACGTCGCGACCCTCTTCTATTCGGAGTTCCGATCAGTGATCTCGCAGGTCCCAACTGCGCAGCGCTTGATCCCGGCGGAGCTTCCGGCGGTGGATACCTCCGCGAAGGCCACGCTCGGCAACGCGGCCCTGGAATTCGAGCCTTCCGAAGAGGCGATCCTCGAGACGCTGCTTCCGAAGAACCTCACGGTGCAGGTCTATCGCGCGCTTTTGGAAAACGCCGCGTCCGAGCAGGGTGCGCGCATGAGCGCCATGGACTCGGCCACCCGCAATGCGGGCGAGATGATCAAGAAGCAGACGCTGATCTACAACCGGACGCGTCAGGCCATGATCACCAAAGAACTCATCGAGATCATCTCGGGCGCGGAAGCCCTCTGAGGCTCCGCGACCTGAACGCACAGCTTGAAGGGTAGGTTTACGATGGCGAACACCGCACTCCCCGGCGCCGGCTCCAACAAGGTCGGTAAGATCACCCAGGTCATCGGCCCCGTGGTCGACGTTCAGTTCGACGGGCATCTGCCCGAAATCCTCAACGCCCTGGAGACCAGGAACAACGGCGCCCGCCTCGTTCTTGAGGTCGCCCAGCAGCTCGGCGAAAGCACCGTGCGCTGCATCGCCATGGACACGTCCGAGGGCCTGACTCGCGGTCAGGAATGCACGGATACCGGTGAGCCGATCAAGGTGCCGGTGGGCATGAACACCCTGGGCCGGATCATGAACGTCATCGGCGAGCCGATCGACGAGCTCGGCCCGGTGGTGTGCGATACCTACCGCGCCATTCACCAGCCGGCCCCGTCCTATGCCGATCAGTCGACCGAGGCGCAGATCCTCGTCACCGGCATCAAGGTCGTTGATTTGCTGGCCCCCTACTCCAAGGGCGGTAAGGTCGGCCTGTTCGGCGGCCCCGGCGTCGGCAAGACCGTTCTGATCATGGAGCTAATCAACAACATCGCCAAGGTGCACTCCGGCTATTCCGTGTTCGCCGGCGTCGGCGAGCGCACCCGCGAGGGCAACGATCTCTATCACGAGATGATCGAGTCCAAGGTGAACGTCGACCCGAAGGAGCATGGCGGCTCGGCCGAGGGCTCCAAGTGCGCCCTGGTCTATGGCCAGATGAACGAGTCCCCCGGCGCCCGGTCCCGTGTGGCGCTCACCGGCTTGACCATTGCGGAGCAGTTCCGCGACGAGGGCCAGGACGTGCTGTTCTTCGTGGACAACATCTTCCGCTTCACCCAGGCGGGCTCCGAGGTGTCGGCTCTGCTCGGTCGCATCCCGTCGGCGGTGGGCTACCAGCCGACGCTCGCCACCGACATGGGCGCCCTCCAGGAGCGCATCACCACCACCACCAAGGGTTCGATCACCTCCGTCCAGGCCATCTACGTGCCGGCCGACGATCTGACCGACCCGGCGCCCGCCGCGTCCTTCGCCCACCTCGACGCCACGACCGTGCTGTCGCGCTCGATCGCCGAGAAGGGCATCTACCCGGCGGTGGATCCGCTGGACTCGACCTCGCGCATGTTGTCGCCGGCGATCCTCGGCGAGGAGCATTACGACGTCGCCCGCCGCGTCCAGCAGACGCTGCAGCGCTACAAGGCCCTCCAGGACATCATCGCGATCCTGGGCATGGACGAGCTGTCCGAGGAGGATAAGCTCACCGTCGCCCGTGCCCGCAAGATCGAGCGCTTCTTCTCACAGCCCTTCACGGTGGCCGAGGTGTTCACCGGTTCGCCGGGCGTGCAGGTGCCGCTGGAAGACACCATCAAGGGCTTCAAAGGCCTGGTGAACGGCGACTACGACGACCTGCCGGAGGCCGCCTTCTACATGGTCGGCACCATCGAGCAGGCCCAGGAGAAGGCCAAGAAGCTGAAGGCGGCGTAAGCTGCTCCCTTCCCTCCCCCTTGCGGGGAGGGGTCGGGGGTGGGGGTGGTTCAGGCTTGAGCGTTTCGGTGCCGTCTGCACCACCCCCACCTCCACCTTCTCCCCGCAAGGGGGAGGAGCGCACGTTGCGGGTTCGGGAAGCTAGAGACCGATGGCCACCTTCCACTTCGATTTCGTCGGCCCTGAGCGGACGCTGTATTCCGGCGAAGTGACCGCCGTTCAGCTGCCTGGAACCGAGGGCGAGATGACCGTGATGCCGGGCCATGCCCCGGTCCTGACCTCCCTGCGGGTCGGTGTCATCGTGATCACCGAGAGCCAGGGCAGCGGCAAGCGGATCTACGTCCGTGGCGGCTTCGCTGATATCGGCCCGACCGCCGTCACCGTCCTCGCCGAGCGCGCCGCGCCGATCGAGGAGCTGACCCACGAATCCCTCGACCGGGATATCGAAGCGGCCGAGTTGCAGCGCGACGCCACCGAGGATCTGCAGAAGCGGGAAGATCTGAACGGTCAGATCGTCCAGCTCCAAGAGACCAAGGCGCTCCTCAAGCTTTAAGGTTTCGTCTGGCGAGCGCCGTCCAGCGCGCGCCTGAGCAGCTCGGCCCGCGCCTCCGCGCCGGTCGGGCATCCGCGCTCGAGCCAGAAAGCCCGAGCTGCGGCCAGGCCCCGGCCGATCGCCGGCCCGGCTGCCAGGCCCGCCGCCACCAGCGCCGCTCCCGCCAGCGGAAAGCGCGGTGCTCCCCCTTCCCCGCCTAGCGTCGCAAGCGCCTGCCGAGCCTCATCATCCAGAACGGGCCTCGGCTCGCCGGCCAGGATCGCCAGCGTCTCGGTGATCAAGGACAGGCCATGCACGGCTGCGAGGGCTCGCGCCGCCACCGAACTGATCGCCGCGCGGCCGTGAAGGTCCGCGAGCGCGTCGGCGTAGCCAGTCAGCGTTGCATGTTCCGGGTTCGACAGGCGCAGTCGGTCGCGCAGGCGGTCGGCATCGTGCCGACCACCCACCGAAAGCGCCGCGAGTCGCATCACGGGCGCGAGCGAAGCGGCCATTGCTCGATCCAGCCGCCCGAACTCGGCGACGCCGCCTGTGATCTGCTGAAGCAGACCGGTGGCACTCAGGGTACGGACCATCGCGAGACCGCCCTGGGCGTCCAGCAGCTTGAGAAATTCCGACCGGACTCGCTCGCGCGACAGTTGGTCCAGCGCGTCCCGGGCGGCGACGCAGGCGATGAGCGCCGCCTCATCCGGCTGCCCGGCGCCGAAACGTGCATGGAAGCGGAAGAAGCGCAGAATCCGCAAGGCATCCTCGCGGATACGGGTTGCCGGATCCCCGATGAACCGGATCCGTCCCACTTCGAGATCGGCGAGGCCCCCGACCGTGTCATGCAGGCGCCCGTCGGCCCCAAGCGAGAGCGCGTTGACGGTAAAGTCGCGCCGCTCTGCATCCCTGGCGAAATCGGTACCGAAGCGCACGACGGCGTGGCGCCCGTCGGTCTCGACATCTTCGCGGAGGGTGGTGACCTCGATCGGCCCTTGCTCGGTGATGAGGGTGATCGTGCCGTGCTCGATCCCCGTTGGCACCGCCTTCAGGCCCGGCACCGCGCGGGCAGCGGCCATCACTGCCTCTGGTAGGAGCGTGGTCGCGAGGTCGATATCGGCGGATGGCTTGCCCAGAAGCGCATCCCGCACGCAGCCACCGACAAGGCGGGTTTCCGCGTTCGATGCATCCAGGGCCGCGAGCGCGTGATGTACGCCGGGTTGCGCAAGCAAGGCCGTCAAAGCGCCGTGGTTGAGCGGCTGCGTCACTTGAATTCACCCGGCACGAGGCGGCCGTTCTCCATGTGGGTCGGAACGTAGCCGCCGGCCCGGCGCTCCGAGAACAGGCCCTCGTAGACCAGCGTGCCGATCACCACGGCGAGGCCGGCCAGCACCAGGCGGACGATATGCGGATCCCAATGCACCCGCCGCAGCGGGTTGCGGCCGACCAGCAGAAGGTAGACCACGAATAGCACGAAGGGGATGAGGAAGAGGCCGAACTCTTCGATGAGGCGGCGCAGCATGGGTGTGGGTAGCCTTATCCCTCGGGGTCAGCGTTGGAGCGACGGGCTATCGTTCGCGAAGGACAGCCGGATCGACCCCTCTGTCATCGCATGAGAGCCCCGAAAAACCCGATTCCGCGTTGCCGCATCATGCTTTTGTCTCCGGGTATAGGCGCTCCCGGAGGTTGTTCAGAATCCCGGCGGTGACGCCCCAGATCAGCCGATCCTCGAACGTCAGGGCATAGTACCGGCGTGGCCGCCCCTGCCAGACCCGGGCGTGCAGCACGTAGCGGTCCCGATCCATCAGAACGGACAGCGGCACCTCGAAGACGTCCGCGACCTCGGCGGGATTCGGGGTGAAGCTGGCCTCCGGCGGCACGACACCGATCACCGGGGTCACCAGGAAGCCGGTCCCGGACAGGTAGGGGTCGAGATAGCCGAGCAGGCGCACAGATTCGGGCGCAAGCCCGATCTCCTCGTGCGCCTCTCGCAGGGCCGCGTCTGCCGGCCCGGGATCGGCCGGATCGATCTTGCCGCCGGGCAGCGCGACCTGCCCGGAATGATCGCGCAGATTGGCCGCGCGCTGGGTCAGCACCAGCCACGGGCCGTTCGGCCGGAACACCACCGGTACCAGAACCGCGGCCCGTCGATGCGGGGGCGGCGGGATCACCGCGCTGCCATCCGGGTCGAGGCTGTGGTCGCCTCGCGGATTCGAGGGCGGTTGGCCCGGGCCGGGCGGGTCCGGGGCCAGGTGGGACGCGGCCCGGATGAGAAAATCGGCCAGCGTGTCGCTCACGCGGCCTCGGCCTGTGCGAGCGTATGGAAGGTTCCACCCGCCCAGAGGCCGAGCCATGGCCGCCCGTCGATCACCCGTTCCTCGGCGAGATCGACCAGATCGTAGGTGAGCGCACGGGTCACCAGGGCCCAGAGCCCGCGGCGGACGTGGAGATAGGGCTTCAACGCCCCGTCCGGACCCTGCTCGAAGCGCAGGGCGTGCTCGGAATCGACGCTCACGAGGTCGTCGACATTGGTCCGGAACGAGATCCGCCTGCCCTCCCCCGTCCCGTCGACCGCCATCTCCACCGCGATGAAGGCGGCATCCTCCACGGTGATGCCGACGCTCTCCACCGGGGTGACCAGCACGACTTGCCCATCCGGCTCGCGCCGCAGGATGGTGGCGAACAGCTTGACCATCTTCTCCCGGCGGATCGGCGAACCGTTGTGGTGCCAGGTGCCGTCGGCGGCGATGCGGATGTCGATGGGGCCGCAATAGGGTGGATTCCAGGTCTCCACCGGCGGCGGCCCGCGCTTGGGCAGATCGCCCAGTGCCGCGCTCAGGCGGCTCAGGGTCGGGTCGGGGGCGGGATCGTCGCTCATGCCGGCGATAGATAGCGCCCCGGAGGCGCCGCAACCATGGCCGGGTGGCCTCTCCTGTTGCCCCAGGCCGAGGCCGACCCGCCAATCCTTAGGCCGGTCCTGCACCCTGCGTGTTCACGTAGACCGCGTAGAGCGATTGGCTGGCGGTCATGAACAGGCGATTCCGCTTCGGGCCGCCGAAGGTGAGGTTGCCGCACACCTCCGGCAGGCGAATGCGGCCGATCAGCTTGCCCTGCGGGTTCCAGACCGTGACGCCGTTGTAGCCGACCGCCCGGCCGGCATTGCTCGCCGACCAGACATTGCCGTCGACATCGACCCGCATTCCGTCAGGACTGCATTTCACGCCGTCGACGACGCAGTCCGAGAATCTCCGCTGGTTCGAGAGGATGGCACCGGTGCCGACATCGAACGCGTAGATTTCGCCCTTGCCGCCGGGACCGGTATCGCCCGGGCCCTTGCCGGTGGACGAGAGGTAGAGCGTCTCGTGATCGGGCGAGAAGCACAGGCCGTTCGGGTTCGGCACCTGCGCGTCGGTGAGCACCTGGTCGATTCGACCGGTCGGATCGATGCGGTAGAGGGCGCTGGGGAGCGCGCGCTGGCTGGTCCGGAGGCCCGCCGGCTGGCCGAGACGCGGGTTGAGGCGGCCCTGCGGGTTCGAGGGGCCGCCAGCCTCGTCCGGAAGCCCCTCGTAGAGGAGGCCGCCATAGGGCGGATCGGTGAACCAGTACGACCCGTCGGCGTGCTGTTCGACGTCGTTCGGCGAATTGAACGGCTTTCCGTCGAAGCTGTCCGCCAGGATCGTGGCGGAACCGTCGAGCTCGTAGCGCACCACCCGCCGGGTGATGTGCTCGCAGGAGATCTGCCGGCCCTGGCGATCGAAGGTGTTGCCGTTGGAATTGCCGCTGTGGCTGCGGAAGACGCTGACATGGCCGTCTTCCTCCAGCCACCGCATCTGTCGGTCGTTCGGAATATCGCTCCAGATCAGGAAGCGGCCGAGGCCGTTCCAGGCCGGCCCTTCGGCCCAGAGCGCGCCGGTCCACAGGCGGCGGATGGCGCTGTTGGGAACGATGTAGCGCTCGAAGGACGGATCGATCGTGATCACGTCAGGATCGGTGAAGTAGGTTGTCGGCGACGCACCGGGCCGGAAATCCCGGGGCGGATTGGTCACGGTGCTCGCTGGTTCGGGCTGGGCGACGGCTCTTGTGGCGAAAGCCAGAACAGCGCCGGCTCCGGCAAGTATCGCGCGCCGACTTGGCACCCTGAATTTGGTCTCGGCCACATTAATGCGCAATTGACGCATGATTTTCCTCCCCGTGTGCCGACCGATCGTCGATCTAACGTTTGGCGTCGCGGCAGTATGGCGAGGGCGATCTTGGGATCAACCAGGTTTGCGCCGTAGGATCTTCCAGACGCCATCGGCCGACGCCACCAAGCGCGTGCCTTCCCGGACATCGCCGCGCATGAACACCAGGGAGCCGGTGCGCTTGACCACCTGCGGGTGCACCTCGATCCAGTCGCCGAGGCGGCCGACATCGATGAACTTCATCTCGAGCTGAATCGTGACGCAATTGGCGCCGTCGGCAGCCCGCATCGCGGTCTCGCCCAGCGCTCGGTCGGCGAAGCTCATCAGCATGCCGCCATGCACAACGCCGATCAGGTTGGCGTGCTTCTGCTCTGCCCGGAACGCGTAGGCGCCGTCGGCGTCGCGAACATGCAGCGGGCCGACATGGGCGATGAAGCCCTTGTCCTCCACCGCCGTCCAGCCCTCGAACGCGGGATTGAAATCTTTCGGGTCGGTCGTCATCGGCGCGCGTGCGTCCTGTCGTGGGGGTTGGCCGGTGCCGGATCTTACGTCCCGCGTGGCTTGGCGCGTCGGGTCGGCGCCTCGGCCAGCGGATCCTCCGGCCATGGGTGGCGCAGATAGCGCCCGCGCATCTCCGCCCGCACCGCCGCCCAGGAACCGCGCCAGAAGCCCGGCAGATCCCGGGTAATCTGGATCGGACGATGGGCCGGCGACAACAGGTGCAGGACGAGGGGCCGGCCGCCGGCGGTCGGGTGCCGATCGAGGCCGAACAGCTCCTGCACCCGGACGGCCAGGACCGGTTCGGCTTCGGTGTAGTCGACCGGGATGCGCGAACCGGTTGGCACCTCGACATGGGTCGGCGCCTCGGAATCGAGCCGGCCGCGCAGTTGCCAGGGCAGCAGGTTCTGCAGGGCACCGGCGAGGTCGTCTGCGGTGATGGCGGCCAGCGCATTGCGGCCGATGAGGGCGGGAGCCAGCCAGGTCTCGGCGCTCTCGGCCAGCGCGGCGTCGGACAGGTCCGGCCAATCCCCGCCCTCGGCGGCGCGCAGGAATTGCACGCGGGCGCGCCATTGCGACAGGCCGGTGGTCCAGGGCAGGCGATCGAGGCCGAGCCCGACGATGCCGCGGGTGAGGATCGCGGCGAAGTCCGGCTCGGCCGGGACCGGCAGCGGCCGCTCCCCGAGACTGACCGCGCCCAGGCGCCGGACCGCCCGGGCGCGCAGGGCGGCGGCCTGCGGATCGAAGGTCACCTCAGTGCGGGCCTCGATCCGATCGGCGAAGAGCCGCTCGATCGCCTCGGCACCGATCGCGGCGGCGGCCAGGATGCGGGCATTGCCGGCGGCGCCTACGAGGTCGGCGATCACCAGGTAGGTGTCCCGGGCGAGCGGGCTCGCCGGATCGAGCCGGCCGGCGCGGCCGCTGGCCATGACGAACTCGCCCTCCCGGCCCCGGGTGCGGGCAACCCGGTCCGGATAGGCCAGTGCCAGCAGCGGGCCGGCCGCCTCGCGGTCGTCCTGCTGGGCGCCGCCGGCGATCCGCGCCCAGTTCTCGGCAAGGCGACGCATGTCCGCGGCCCGGCCGCCCCGGTCCCTACGGAAGCGCTCGACCCGCTCGCCGAGGTCGATGCCGTCGCCGCCGAGACCGCGCTCCACCAGCACCGCCGCGAGGTCGGCGGCGGCCCGCGCCTGGTCGATCCCCGCCGCCACCGACACCATCCGGGCGAGCCGGGGCGGCAGCGGCAGGGCGCGCAGCCGCGTGCCGATCTCGGTGAGCCGCCCGTCGCCATCGAGCGCCCCAAGGGCGCCGAGCATGGTGCGGGCCTCCGTGAGCGCGGCGGCGGGGGGCGGGTCGAGGAAGTTGAGCGTGCGCGGATCGGTGACGCCCCAGGCAGCGCAATCGAGCAGCAGCCCGGCGAGGTCGGCCGACAGGATCTCGGGCCTGGTGAAGGGTTCGAGCGCGCTGGTGCCGGCCTCCGACCAGAGCCGCCAGCACAGGCCCGGCTCGGTCCGTCCGGCGCGACCCCGGCGCTGATCCACGGAGGCGCGCGACGCCCGGGCGGTGACCAGCCGGGTCAGGCCGAGTCCCGGCTCGTAGACCGGCACCCGGGCGAGGCCGGAATCGACCACGATCCGGACGCCCTCGATGGTCAGCGAGGTCTCGGCGATGCTGGTGGCTAGCACGACCTTGCGGGTGCCTGGAGGCGCCGGCGCGACAGCGCGGTCCTGCTCGGCCGGGGTGAGCGCACCGTAGAGCGGGGCCAGCTGCACCTCCGGCCCGACTTTTTCGGCGAGAAGATCGTGAGTCCTGCGGATCTCGGCCTGGCCCGGCAGGAACACCAGCACCGAGCCAGGATCCGCTCGGAGCGCGCGCAACGTCACCTCGGCGACCGAATCTTCGATCCGCCGATTCGGATCGCGCTCCGCGTAGCGGGTCTCCACCGGGAAAGCCCGGCCCTCGGAGGTTACAACCGGGGCGTCGCCGAGCAGCCGTGCGACCCGGGCGCCATCCAGGGTTGCCGACATGACCAGGATCCGCAGGTCCTCTCGCAGCCCGCTCTGCGCATCGCGCGCGAAGGCCAGACCGAGATCGGCGTCGAGGGAGCGCTCGTGGAATTCGTCGAATAGGACCGCGCCGACGCTCGCAAGCTCCGGATCTTCGAGGATCATGCGCGTGAACACGCCCTCGGTCACCACCTCGATCCGGGTCTTCGCCGAGATCTTCGAGCCGAGCCGGACCCGCAGGCCGACCGTCCCGCCCACCGGCTCGCCGAGCGACTGCGCCATCCGGGCGGCCGCGGCCCTGGCCGCGAGGCGGCGCGGTTCCAGCAGGATGATCTTGCGCCCGGCGAGCCAGGGCGCGTCGAGCAAATCGAGGGGAACGCGTGTGGTCTTACCGGCGCCGGGCGGTGCCACCAGCACGGCGGCGTTCCGGTCGGCGAGCGCGTCGCGCAGTTCGGGGAGCACCGCCTCGATCGGCAGTGCGGTAACGGGACCGGCCATCGCCTCGCTGATGGCCCGGCTGGGCGCGAGGTGCAACCACTTGGCCGATCACTTGGCCGATGCGTATGACGCCGCCGCGCGATCGATACCGATCGGGGCGTTGCACTCTGGTGGGCACCGCAAGTCGGCGCGAACCTGCTCCCAACAATCTGGGAGTGAAACGATGCGCTCTGGTTACTTTACCTTACTCGCCATGGAGCTGAACGTGGCACGTTATCCGATTCCCGAGACCGGCCAGCGCCTGCCCGGTCTGCTGGAGTGAACCGCTCTATCCACAGCCCACGTAGAGACGGATGCCCGTTATCCACAGGGTCGACGGGCCATTCCAACGGAGCCGACGGGGCGTTGACGAAACGTTAACCCTTCTGACTTGTTCTTCCTTCGTTCCGCGCGCAACGAAGGAGACCCTGATGCTGACCCAGGCGATTGCCGCACAGACGGATCATGGCTGCCCGGTAGACGCGATCAGCCGCGCCTATCTCGGCATTGCCGGTGGCGATGCCGGTATCGCGCTCCGCTGCGCGATCGCTGACGCCCTGTCCGACCTGATGGACGCCGAGCGGCGGACCCGCGAGCGTAGCCGTTTGATCTCGCGTGGCTACATCCGCGCGGCTCCGGAGGCCGCCAGCAAGGCGGAAAGCTGAACAGTCGCTGCAAGCGCACTTCAGCTTCGGTCCAGGCAAACCTAGGCATTCTGTCTTCCGTGATCGGGATCGCCTTGAGCGGTCCCGCGCTTCATTCGGAGTCAGGTCATGAGACGGATCGCTGTGCTTTCGGCCGCCGCGCTGATCGGCGCGGGGACCCTCGCTTCCACCGCCGCCGAGGCCCGCGGCGGCGGCGCCATCGGGGCGGGCATCATCGGCGGCCTGGCCGCCGGTGCCCTGATCGGCGCCGCAGCCCAGGCCGCACCCGGCCCCGCCTACTCCTACGGCTCGCCCTACGACGGTTATGGACCGACGCCCGTCGTTGTGCGGCCGCGTCCGGTCTATCGCGCCTACGAGGAGGTGGAGCCGGTTTACGCGACCCGACGGGTCGTAACCTACGAGCGCGTGCCGGTCGGCTACGGTCACCGCCGTTGGCGCGAGGACCGGGATTGCGACGACAGTGACGGTTACGGCCGCCGCTACCGCGGCTGGTGAAGGCGGACCGTACTGGGTCGGCGCAATCGTGACGTTCCGGGCGGTCCGCGTTGCGTTGCCCGGAGCCATGCATGCCGTACGCCCTGTTCGGACAAGAGGGCGGATGTGCTCCGTTCGCGGTCTGCGCTGCGCTTAGCCACTGTGTTCGAGCGATGTGCCGACACACTGCAGGGCACGCTTGCACCGGGAGCGCGTACCCGATCTCAGTGTGGTCGGTTACGCTTGCCGACTTATTCGGTATCGGTTCAACGGCTTCGGCGAATCCATGCTTGTCCATGAAGGCAGGACGCGCACCGTCCAGGCGGATCTCAATCTCTCCTGGTCCCTCGCCGCTCTGGCCGGTGCCCTGAACACGGCGGGATTTTACGCCGTTGGCTTCTACGCCTCGAACATGACCGGCAATGTCTCGGCGATCTCGGATCGAGCCGGAACCGGCGACCTTGTCTTGGCCGCCAAGGCGCTGCTCCTCGTTATCCTGTTCGGGCTCGGCGCCGCGACCTCGACGTTGCTGATCCGCCGTCGGCGGCGCCATGCGCGCCATGATGCCTACGCCTACAGCATCTGCGCGGAGGCCATCTTGCTCGTGGCCATCGGCGTCGTCGCCCTGCCGCTCACCGAGCCCGCACGCGGCGAGGCCCTGGTGTTCGGCCTCAGCTTCGTCCTCGGCCTGCAGAACGCCGTGGTGACCAAGATCACCGATTCCCGCGTCCGGACCACCCATGTCACCGGCATGGTCACCGATATCGGGATCGAGCTCGCGCGGTGGCTGGACCGCAAGGCTGGCGACACCCTGGCCAAACGCCACGACCCGGACAAGCTGCGACTCCACCTGATGACGGTCGGCGCATTCCTCGGCGGCGGCTTGGTGGGCGTTTTGGCCTATCGCACGATTGGCGTGGGGCTTCTGTTCGCCGCTGCGACGATCCTGGCGCTGCTGGCGGTTCCGGTACTCGGCGCCCGCGGCTCGGCCCCGGCGGAATGACGGGCGCCGCGACTAAGCCGTGATGTCGAGGAGCTGGCCGCTCATGCGGTCGGCAGTGCGCGCCACGGCGGCATTTAACGCGAAGGATGTCCGCGACCCGATCAGGTCGGCGACGGTGCTGGACAGGTCGACCTGCGCAGCGGACGGCAGGCTGGCATCCCCGGCCGGTGCGCCTATCTCCGCAACTTTTTGGGCTGCAGTCCCGAGCCGGTCGGTCGCCCGGGTCATGCCGGCGGTGGCCGTCTGAAGCGCGTCGATCATCGTTGGGTCTCCTGTCGCTCAGCCTGACACGGAGATGCGACGCGACGGTTAGGCGAATCGCTCAAATGCGCGGGATTGGATCGATCCGGTAAACGGTTGTGGTGCGGACGGCGGGACTCGAACCCGCACGGCCTTGTGGCCGCAAGATTTTAAGTCTCGTGCGTCTACCGGTTCCGCCACGTCCGCATGGCCCCCTCGGTAGCTGCGCCGACGCTTGCGATCAAGCGGGGGGCGTCCAGCCGTAGAGCCAGGCGTAGCGGTCGCGCATGCCGTCCGGACCGAGGCGGCGCATCACCGTGTTGCGGGCGAAGCCGACGAGGCGGCCGGCATGATAGGTCCGGCCGTTGGAGCGGGCTGCCCATTGCACCCGCCGCACCCGGGCTGTCCGTTCGGCCGAATAGGCTGCGAGCGCTGCGGGGACGTGGGCGTGGTCCGCCAAGGCCCGCCGGAGCACGGCCGCATCCTCGATGGCCAGGGCGGCCCCCTGCGCCAGGTAGGGCAGGACCGGATGCGCCGCGTCGCCAATCAGCGCCACGCGGCCTGCGGCCAGCGGGCGGGCCACGGCCCGGTCGGCCAGCGACCAGACGAGCCAGGAATCGGGCAGGCTCAACAGATCGCGCAGCGGCCCCGCGCAGCCGCGCAGATGCGCGCGCAGCACGGCGGGCTCGCCGAGACGGCCCCAATCCTCGTCGCCCACCGCCTTGGGCACCACCGCGACGACATTGAGAAAGCGGCCCCCCCGCACCGGGTAATGGACGACGTGCCGGCCCCGGCCGAGCCACAGGCCCGTGGCCGGGCCCTGGAACGCTTCCGGCACCGCCTCGCTCGGGATCAGGGCACGCCACGCCGCCGCCCGGCCCGGTCTCATGGGCGCCGCGTCGAGATGGCCGCGCAGGCGCGAACGCAACCCGTCGGCGCCGATCACGAGGTCGAACGGCAGGGTCTGGGCGCCGCCGCTGCTCTCGGCGGTCAGGACGGCGCCCGCGTCGGTCTCGGCCAGACCGGTGATGTCGCGCCCCATCATCAGGCGGATTGCCGGTCGGCTCCGCAGGGCGTCGAGCAGCAGGGTTTGCAGGTCGGCCCGGTGAATCACGTAATAGGGGGCGCCGAAGCGCTGCTGAGCCGCCATGCCCAGCGCCACGCCGCCAATGCGGCGACCGCTCTCCAGGGCGCGCACCTCCACCCCCGGCGGCTCGCTCGCAGCCCGGCGCAGGGCCGCCGAGAGGCCGAGATCGGCCAGCACCCGGCTCGCGTTCGGGGAGATCTGGATTCCAGCCCCGACCTCGCTGAAGCCGGTGCGGCGCTCGACCACCGTGACGGCGTGCCCGGCATCCGACAGGGCCAGGGCCGCGGTCAGACCGCCGATCCCGGCCCCGACGATCCCGATCTCCAAGGGCGTTCGACTGTCTGAGGGCAAGGGAGGGGGCGCTACTCCGCGGCGACGGCGGCGGCGTCGTGCCAGACGCAGGCCTGCGGATCGGCCTCGTCGGCCTTCAGGCCGGCGCGGTAGCGATAGAGCGTCGAGCAGTACTGGCAGATGATCTCGGTGTCGGCGCCCATGTCGAGGAAGACGTGCGGGTGATCGAAGGGCGGCAGCGCGCCGATGCACATGAATTCCCTCACCCCGACCGCGATCACCGGCACGCCCGGCTCGTTGTGGAAGTGCGGTACCGCCTTGCCTGCCATACGGCCCTCGCCTGACCCGCACCCATCCGCGCGGGCGAATCTGCCCGGGCGCTCCGGGGCACCTCGCGGCCGCTTATGCCGCCAGCCCCGCGGCCGGCGCAAGCCTCCCCCGCCGCGCACCCGCGCTCCGTCCGCCGCACGCGGCTTGGCCTGCCGCGCCCCGCACCGTACATAGGTCGAGCACCCGATTTACGACGCCGCAAAAAGTCTCGACGATGCAACAGGAACAGGCCACTGCGCAGGGCACGCGCCGCGCGCCGGAGCCGCCGATCCACGGCCCCGAGGGATTCGAGGGCATGCGCCGGGCCGGGCGCCTGACCGCCGAGGCTTTGGACGTCCTGATGGAGGCGACCCAGCCCGGCGTCACCACCGAGGAGCTCGACAAGCTCGCCTACGAATTCGCCATGGATCACGGCGCCTATCCGGCCTCGCTGCTGTATCGCGGCTATCCGAAATCAATCTGCACCTCGATCAACCACGTGGTCTGCCACGGCATCCCGAACGACAAGCCCCTGCGTGAGGGCGACATCATCAATCTGGATTGCTGCCTGATCCTTGACGGCTGGCACGGCGATTCGAGCCGGATGGCCTATGTCGGCGAGGTTCCCCGCAAGGCGCAGCGCCTGTGCGAGATCACCTACGAGGCGCTGATGCGCGGCGTCGCGGCGGTGAAGCCCGGCGGCTCGACCAACGATATCGGCCGGGCGATCCAGACCTTCGCCGAGAGCGAGCGCTGCTCGGTGGTGCGCGACTTCTGTGGCCACGGCCTCGGGCGGATCTACCATGACGCGCCGACCATCCTGCACTACGTCGAGGCGAGCTACGACGTGCCGTTGAAGCCAGGCCAGTTCTTCACCATCGAGCCGATGATCAATCTCGGCCGCCCGGCCGTGAAGGTGCTGGGCGACGGTTGGACGGCCGTGACCCGCGACCGGTCGCTCTCCGCCCAGTTCGAGCATACGGTGGCGGTGACCGAGACCGGCGTCGAGATCTTCACGATCTCGCCCAAGGGCCTGCACCAGCCCATCAATCCGGCGGCCTGACCGGCCGTGGCTCGGGAGGACGGCGCGGCGGGGTTTTTCTCCGAGAGTGCCATGCCGTCCGCCAAGGAGGCGCCGCATTATCACGGTCATCGCGATCGCCTGCGGGAGAAATTCGCGGCGGTTGGCGATGCCCTGCCGGATTACGAGCTGCTGGAGCTGGTCCTGTTCCGGGCGATTCCCCGGCGGGACGTGAAGCCCCTGGCCAAGGCGCTGGTCGCCCGCTTCGGCAGCTTTGCCGAGGTGTTGAGCGCCGCGCCGGCCCGGCTGATGGAGGTCGAGGGCGTGAGCGCCGGGGTCGCCGCCGACCTCAAGGTGATCGAGGCCGCCGGGCGGCGGCTCGCCCGA
The DNA here is from genome assembly GCF_001455965.1 of Methylobacterium sp. GXS13. Lineage (GTDB taxonomy): Bacteria > Pseudomonadota > Alphaproteobacteria > Rhizobiales > Beijerinckiaceae > Methylobacterium. Next base: position 559,278 of record NZ_LKKO01000001.1, on the reverse strand, counting down.
GGCGCGATCCGCGAGCGCGATCTGCTCAATTCCTGGAGCGCGCTCCACGACTATCTGCGCGCCACGATGGCGTTCGCGCCGCGCGAGGAATTCCGCGTCCTGTTCCTGGACAAGCGCAACCAGCTCATCGCCGATGAGGTGCAGGGGCGCGGCACCGTGGATCATACACCGGTCTATCCCCGGGAGGTCGCCCGCCGGGCCCTGGAGCTTTCGGCCACCGCGATCATCCTGGCTCACAACCACCCGTCGGGCGATCCCAATCCATCAGCAGCCGACGTTGCGATGACCCGCGAGATCGTTTCGGTGCTGGCACCACTCAAAATTGTGGTGCACGACCATGTCATCCTGGGTCGAAACGGACATGCCAGCCTGAAAGGCCTCAAGCTGTTCTGATCTTCCTGTGATCTTGAGCGTTGTCGACCACGGGTATAGCCCTGGTGGCTGGCGCGCCTCTTGCCTGAAGAGCAGGAGCGTGAGGGAGAATCGGAATGGCGTTGACGGCCTTCGACGAGATGAACGGGATCGGCAACGGCGCCGCCGATCCGGCCGCCGTCCGAGACGCCTACGGCAAGCTGAAGAACTGGCTCGAGACCACCCCGCCCGAGCATTTCAACACCCGCCGCAGCCAGGCCGAGCTGCTGTTCCGCCGGATCGGCATCACCTTCGCGGTCTACGGCGACAACGAATCGACCGAGCGGCTGATCCCGTTCGACATCATCCCCCGGGTGATCACCAAGCCGGAATGGGATTTCCTCGAGCGCGGGCTCAAGCAGCGGGTGACCGCGATCAACCTGTTCCTGAAGGACGTCTACGGCGCCCAGGAATGCATCAAGGCCGGCATCATCCCGGCCGATCTCGTCTACAGGAACGCCCATTACCGGATGGAGATGCGCTCGTTCCGGGTGCCCCACGACCTCTACGTCCACGTGGCCGGGATCGATATCGTCCGCACCGGCGAGAAGGACTTCTTCGTCCTCGAGGACAATGCCCGGATCCCGTCCGGGGTCTCCTACATGCTGGAGAACCGGGAGGTGATGCTGCGCCTGTTCCCGGACCTGTTCTCCAAGCACCGGGTCGCCCCGGTCGAGAACTATCCCGACGCCCTGCTCGCCACCCTGCGCAGCCTCGCTCCGGGCTCGGCCACTCGCGACCCGACCGTGGTGCTGCTGACCCCCGGCCGCTACAATTCCGCCTTCTACGAGCACTCGTTCCTGGCCGACAAGCTCGGCGTCGAGCTGGTGGAGGCCTCGGACCTCTTCACCAAGGACGACGTGGTGTACATGCGCACCACCGAGGGCCCGCGCCGGGTCGACGTGATCTACCGACGCCTCGACGACGATTTCCTGGATCCCCTCGTCTTCCGGCCGGATTCGGTGCTCGGCGTACCGGGCCTGATGAACGCCTACGAGCGCGGCTCCGTGACACTGGCCAACGCGGTCGGGACCGGCATCTCCGACGACAAGGCGGTCTACAGCTACATGCCGGAAATCGTGAAATTCTTCACCGGCGAGGAGCCGATCCTGCACAACGTGCCGACCTATCGCTGCCGCGAGAAGGAGTCCTTCGCCTACGTCATGGACAACCTGTCCGAGCTGGTGGTGAAGGAGGTCAACGGGTCGGGCGGCTACGGCATGCTGGTCGGGCCGCATGCCAGCAAGCGCGAGATCGAGGATTTCGCGAAGAAGCTGAAGCACGCCCCGGACGGCTTCATCGCCCAGCCGACCCTGTCGCTCTCGACCTGCCCGACCTTCGTGGCCTCCGGGGTCGCCCCGCGCCACGTCGACCTGCGGCCCTTCGTGCTGTGCGGCGCCGACCAGATCCGCATCGTGCCCGGCGGGCTGACCCGGGTCGCGCTGAAGGAAGGGTCTTTGGTCGTCAATTCCAGCCAGGGCGGTGGTACGAAGGATACCTGGGTGCTCGACGCCTGAGGGAGCTGCCGCTCCCTGCCATCAGACGCGCCGCCTGCCGCCGAGCCCATCCGAGTCGCAAACCATGCTGTCCAGGACTGCCGACAACCTCTTCTGGCTCTCGCGCTACGTGGAGCGCGCCGACTTCGTCGCGCGCATCCTCGACGCGGCGCACCGGCTGGCCTCGCTGCCCACGAGCTATGGCGGCGGCGAGACCAACGAGTGGGAATCCGCCCTCGCCTCGGCCGGCGACCCGGACCTGTTCAAGCCGCATTACAGCGTGGTCAACGCCGACACGGTCTGCGATTTCCTGGCGTTCAGCCCGCACAATCCCTCGTCGATCCGCTCCTGCATCGAGTCGGCCCGCGAGAATGCCCGCTCGGTCCGCACCGCGCTCACCACCGAGATGTGGGACGCGATCAACGGGGCCTGGCTGGAGCTGCGCAACTACGCCGGCAAGGAACTCAGCCGTGACGAGTTTGGCCGGTTCCTCGACTGGGTGAAGACCGTCTCGCTGACCTTCGACGGCTCGGCCTTCCGGACGATGCTGCGCAACGACGCCTTCTGGTTCACCCGCCTCGGGACGGCGATCGAGCGCGCCGACAACACCGCCCGCATCCTCGACGTGAAGTACCAGATCCTGCTGCCGCAGAACGAGACGGTGGGGGGCAGCCTCGATTATTTCCAATGGACCACGATCCTGCGCGAGGTCTCGGCCTTCAACGCCTATCACTGGGTCTATCGCGAGAGCGTCAAGCCGCTGCTGGTGGCCGACCTCCTGATGCTCAACAAGCAGATGCCGCGCTCGTTTGCCAATTGCTACGGCGTGATCGTCGAGTATCTCGACCTCATCGCCGATGCCTATGGAAGGCGCGGCCCGAGCCAGCGCCTGGCCGGCAACATGCTGGCCAAGCTCGACAGCGAGGATATCGACCGCGTGTTCAACTCGGGGCTCCACGAGTTCGTCGAGGCGTTCATCGCGGAGAACAACAGGGTGGGCGAAGCCATCGCCAAGCAGTATCTGGTCGGCTGAACAGGACGGACAGGCCCGGCGCATGCGCATCCGCGTGGTCCACGAGACCATCTACACCTACGAGCAGCCGGCCCGCGGGCTCGTGCAGGTCATGCGCCTGACGCCGCGGGACCATGACGGGCAATATGTCCGCACCTGGCGGATCGACACCTCCATCGATGGGCGACTCACCGCCCGCGAGGACGGCTTCGGCAACATCGTCCACTGGTTCACCCCGGACGCGCCGGCGGATGCGTTGACCATCCGGGTCACCGGGTCGGTCGATACCGAGGACACCCACGGGGTGGTTCGCGGGACGGTCGAGCGCCTGCCGGACGCGTTCTATCTGCGGGACACGGATCTGTGCGCAACCAGCGCCGACCTGCAGATCTTCGCCGAGCGGGTCGCGACCGATGGGGACGGCACGCCGCTCGCGGTGCTGCATCGCCTGCGCGGCGCTGTGCCGGAGGCGGTGGCCTACGAGGCCGGGCCAGCCGCCAACGCCGTGCCCGCCAACAAGGCGTTCGCCGCCGGCAAAGGCGTCTGCCAGGATCTGACGCACGTCTTCATCGCCGCCGCCCGCCATCTTGGAATTCCGGCCCGCTACGTCGCCGGTTATCGTGCCCGCGACGACGGCGAGGCCGATGTCGAGGCTCCGCATGGTTGGGCCGAAGCCCTGGTGCCGGATCTCGGCTGGGTGGCGTTCGATCCGTGCTACGAGAACGCACCGTCGGATGGATACATCCGTGTCGCCACGGGCCTGGACTATCTGGGCGCGGCGCCGATACGCGGCAGTCGTACCGGCGGCGGCACCGAGACACTGGACGTCAAGCTCCGCGTCGAGCAAGGCAGGGGCGCCGCTCAATCCTGATTCCTGAAAGACGGGCCGCCGGCTGGACGACAGCCGGAGGCCATTCGCGAGAGCCCGAAAGCCATGACCTACTGCGTCGGTGTCCTCGTCGAGGAGGGGCTCGTGATGGTCGCCGACACCCGTACCAATGCGGGGCTCGACGACATCTCTACCTACCGAAAGCTCCACCATTTCAACGTTCCGGGTGAGCGGGTGATGATGCTGGCCTCGGCCGGCAACCTGTCGATCACCCAGTCTGTCCTGAGCCTGTTGCAGGAAGGCGTACCCGGCGACGAGGGCGAGCCGGCCGAGAAGCTCATCGAAGCGCCGACGATGTTCCAGGCGGCGCAGCTCATCGGCCGCGCCATCCGGCGGGTCCGGGCGATCGAGAAGGACGGATTCGAAGCGGCCAGCATCCGGTTCTCGATCTCCCTGCTGTTCGGCGGCCAGATCGCCGGCGAGGACATGCGGCTGTTCCTCATCTACTCGGCCGGCAACTTCATCGAGTGCAGTACCGATGCGCCGTTCCTGCAGATTGGCGAGCACAAATACGGCAAGCCGATCCTCGACCGCGCGGTGAAGTTCGAGAGCGACCTCTACGACGCCCTGAAGGTCAGCCTCGTCTCGATGGATTCGACCATGCGGTCGAATCTCGGCGTCGGCCTGCCGATCGACATCGCAGTGGCTCGCCGGGGTGCCCTCGACTTGGAAGTGAACCACCGGATCGAGGCCGGCGAAGGCTATTTCCACGATCTGCGCGAGCGCTGGTCGGCGGCGCTCCGGGCTGCGCATCGGGCGATCCCGCGCCCACCCTACGGGCCGGCCGCGAAACAGGGCTAGATTGCCGGGTCGAGTTCGCTCGCGGCGGCGCGGCCCATGGAGCGGGTGTAATCCTCCCAGAGTGCAGCGTAGAGCGGAACCGTTTGGAGCAGATCCTTGTGCCGGCCCTCGCCGAGTAGGCGGCCGGCATCGAGGACGAGAATCCGGTCGGCTCGGCGTGCGGCGGCCAAGTGGTGCGTGACCAGGATCAGCAGCCGCTCACGACCCCAGACGGTGAGGTTCCGCTCCATCGCCAGGGCGGCTTCCGGATCTAGGAAGGCGGTCAGTTCGTCGAGGAGCGCTACCGGCGGGTTGCGGATCACCGCCCGGGCGATAAACAGACGCTGGCGCTGACCGCCGGACAGGGTCCGGCCACCCTCGCCGAGGGGCGTATCGAGGCCGCCGGGCAGGCTTTCCACCAGCGCCCGCACGCCGGCGAAGTCCAGCGCTGCATCGAGCGCTGCGGAGTCCGTGTGCTGGCCGGCGAGATTCTCGCGCACGCTCCCGGAGAACAGCACCGTATCCTGGTCCACGGTGCCGATCTGGCCCCGCAGCCAGCGGGGATCGTAGTCGCGCAGATCCGCGCCGCCGATCTCGACCCGGCCGGTATAGTCCCGCTGCAGGCCGAGCAGGATCCGCAGTAGCGTCGACTTGCCCGAGCCGTTGCGACCGACGATGGCGACGATCCCGCGCTCCGGCAGGGTGACGCTGAGATTCTGCAGGGCCGGCCGCGTGGTGCCCGGATAGGTCAGCGAGACGCGATCGAGCCGGATCCCGCCTGGGCCAATCCGGCGCACGGGCGGATGGCGGTTCGCCCGCTCGCGAGGCAGGTCGAGGAAGCGGCCGATCTCCCGGAGCGCGACGTTCACCTCCTGGGTCATGCGCAGGATGTCGGCGCTGCTCAGGAGCGGCCCAGTGATCCGGGCCGACACCACTTGGATCGCCAGGAACTCGCCGACTGTCAGGTGCCCTCCATAGATGCGCCAGCAGCCGACGCCGATCACCAGCAGCGTCATGGCCCGGGAGACCGCCTGCGACCGGAGCCCGTATCGGCGTTGCAGGTCCATCACACTGCTCAATTCGCTGAGCGTGGTGTCCGTCACCGCATTCCAGCGCCGCATGCGCCCGGCCTCCAGCGCGAGCGCCTTCACCGTGGGCAGGCCGGTCACGCTCTCCGCGAGGGTGCCGTCGCGGACGCCCAACGCCGTGTAAAAAGCTTTCGCTGATTTCCAGATGCCGCTGATCTGGTTGCTGGCAACCACGATGATGATGGGCGCCGCGAGGACGAGGACGGTCCCGACGACCACGTCGTAGTGGAAGACGAGGCCGAACGCGACGAGGGCGCCGCCGGCGTCGATCACCGTGTTCGGCACCTGATGCAAAACGAAGTCCCGGATTTTCGTGATCTGTTGGAAGTGGTTCAGGACGTCACCGGACTTGAAGCCGGCGCCGTCGATCCGCACCCGCAGAAAGTGCGCGAAGACCCGGCGCGACATCCGGCGGTCGAGGAAGATTGCGAGCGCGATGATCAGGCGACCGCGGAAGGCGGTGAGCAATACCTCCGCGCCGATCGACAGGATGGCGAGGACTGCCAAACCGAGCAGGGGCAGGTCGGCCCGCCCGGCCACGATCGCGTCGACGATCCGCTGGGTCGCCACCGGGAAGACCAGCCCGACGCCGTAGCTGGCCGCAATGGCGAGCAGCAGCCGGACGACCTGTCGCCGGCGCAACGCGAGGGAACGGCCGAGCCAGCGCCAGCCAAAGGACGATTGGTCTGTCCGCAACGTCACCCCCCGAATCGGGGGCGGATTGAGGCATACATTCTTGGCCCTGACGACCCGCTCCAAGGCGGGTTCGGGGCTCACCGAGATCGATCGAGTCTTGGCCGTTCGGCCAGGCCGAGACCGGCCTCGATCACGCGGCGCAAGCGGTCAGGAAAGCACGGGCGGCGGTGGCGGGGTCGGCAGCGCGCATCAGGCCACCCATCACGGCGATGCAGGCGGCCCCCGCGTCCCGGCACTCGGGAATGCGGTCGACCGTGACACCGCCCAGGGCTACCACGGGCAGGCCGGCGCGCAGGGAAGCGGCGATGCCCTCCGGGCCGAGGGCAGGGCCGTAGCCGGGCTTGCTGGCGGTGGGATAGATCGGGCTCAGCGTGACGTAGTCGGCGCCGGCGGTGGCGACCTTCTGTACCTCGGCGGATGTGTGGGTCGAGACGCCGATCAGAGCGCCGGGTCCCAGAATCTTGCGCGCCGCCGCGATTGTCTCCAGTTCGCTCCCGCCACCGAGATGCACGCCGTCTGCGCCGAGCGCCCGGGCCAGCGCGACATCGCCGCCGACCGTCAGAAAGGCGCCGGCCGCACGCGTCCGTGCGGCGATGTCCGCGCCGAGCTGCTGCCGTACTTCTGGCTCCAGATCGCGATCGCGGAACCAGATCCAGCGTGCGCCGCCGTCGAGAACCGCCTGGACAATGTCGGCCAGGGGACGGAACAGCCCGTGTCGATCCGTTACCGCCAGGAGCGGCGACGGCAGCGTTCTCACGAGCCGACGAGACCGAGTTGCGGGCTCGACGGATCGGCCCGGCCGCGGCGCGGGATCCGGCCGGCGCAAAAGGCGTCGCGCCCGGCCTCGACGGCGCGGCCCATGGCACGGGCCATCCGCACCGGATCGTCGGACTTGGCGATGGCGGTGTTGATCAGGCAGGCGGCGGCGCCGAGTTCCATGGCGATCACCGCGTCGGAGGCCGTGCCGATGCCGGCATCCACGATCACCGGCACCTGCGCGCGGCGGCAGATCAGCTCGATATTCGCCGGGTTGGCGACGCCCATGCCGGAGCCGATCAGCGACCCCATCGGCATGATCGCGGCGCAACCGAGATCCTCCAGCCGCTGGCAGACCACCGGGTCGTCGTTGCAATAGGGCAGGACCACGAAGCCCGCGTCCACCAGGTGGCGGCAGGCCTCGATCAGCTCGGCCACGTCCGGGTAGAGGGTCTCGCGGTCGCCGATCACCTCGACCTTGATCCAGTTTGTCTCCAACGCCTCGCGGGCGAGTTCCGCAGTCATGATCGCGTCGCGGGCGGTCTCGCAGCCGGCCGTGTTGGGCAGGAAGCGTTTGCCCTTGAGGATCCGCACCGTGTCGGAGCCATGACCCTGGAGCGACACCCGACGGATCGAAGCGGTCACCACCTCGGCTCCTGAGACCGCGACGGCGTCGCGCATGATCGCCTGGGTCGGGTAGCCAGCGGTTCCGATGAACAGCCGTGAGGACAGCTCCACACCGGCAAGGGTGAAGCGATCCGCCTCGGCGTCGGGGCGCAGCGGCGTGACAGTCTGGTCCATGGTCAACCTCCCTGCATGGCGCGGACGATCTCGACGCGGTCGCCCTCGGCGACCGGGGTCGTGTCCCAATCCCGATGGCGCAGCACGCGCCCGTTCAACGCGATGGCGACGCCCTGCGGGCTTTCGATACCGGTTTCCTCAGCCTCGATCCGGAACAGGGCCGCGATGGTCTCGACAGCGTGCTCGCGCGGCTCGCCGTTCACGAGGAGCCTCATGCCGAGGCCCTCCGGGGTTCGGGTTGATCGAAGCGCGCCCGGGTGAACGGCTTGGCGATCTCGGGGAGCGCGCCATTCGTCACCAGCGCAGCGACCGCGTCGGCCGTGATCGGGGCGAGTAGATAGCCGTTGCGGTGATGGCCGGTTGCGGCGACGAGGCCCGGCGCCAGGGTGTCGATGATCGGTGCGTCGTCGTCCGAGGTCGGGCGGTAGCCGCTCCACATGGCTTCGACTTCCATCTCCTCGATGCCGGGCAGCACCCGGCGGGCGCCCTCCAACAGCGCGTACAGGCCGCCGGCGGTGACACCGGGGCGGAACCCGCAATCCTCCACGGTGGCACCGACGATCAGTTGGCCGTCGCTCTTCGGCGCCATGTGGACCTGCTCGGTCCAGATCATCCGGCCGAGGGTGCCGGTGCGGGCGGTGGTGCGCAGGGCCAGCGACTGGCCCTTGAGCGGCCGCACCGGAAGGGCCAGGGTCTCGGGCAACAGACCGCCCTCCCCGCTCCAGGCGCCCGAGGCCAGGACGACGGTGCCGGCCGTCACGCCCTGATCGCCGACGCGAATACCGGTGACCGTTCCGCCGGACCAGTCGAGGGCCGTGACGGCGGTGTGTTCCACCAAAATCACACCGGCACGCCGGCAGACGTCGGCCAGTGCTGCCATGACCAGGCGCGGATCCACCTGATGATCCAGCGGGCAATGGACCCCCGCGGTGACGGAAGGGCGTAAGCCCGGCTCCAGGCGCCGCACCTCGGTACCCGCCAGCCATGCAGCGTCGAGGCCGGAGCGGCGCTGCAGGTCGAAGCGGAACCGCAGGCGCTCGACCTCATCGCGGCCGATGGCCACCACGACGGTGCCGTCCGGCCGGTAATCGATCGGCAGACCGGTCTCGGCCTCGAGTGCGTCACGAAAGGCCGGCCAGAGCCGGAGAGATTCCAGGGCAAGGGGCAGAAGGGGATCCGAACCGGGCTCGTGCTCGGCGGCCGGGGCTAGCATGCCGGTGGCGGCCAAGCTCGCTCCGGCCCCGATCGTGTCGCGCTCGACAACCACGACCGAGCGGCCAGCCCGGGCCAGACGCCACGCGATCGACAGCCCGATCAGCCCGCCGCCAACGATGGCCACGTCAGCCCGCGGAGGCAAGGCCGCTTGCGCGGCGAGGCCGACCGGATTGCGGCGGTGTCCGATCGGTGAAGCGGGGCGGTCAAAGGCCAAAATCATCTCCGCGGGATTCCGTTGGGGAGATCGGGCCGTCGGCTTCGATAAGAAGCTGTAGCCTACCTTTCGGATGGCCGCGGTCCAATCCCTACGCCGGTATGAGCCGGATCAGGTTCGAAGGATTTCCGCGCCGCAGGTCCGTGAGGACGTGCCAGCGGTTTCTCAGCCCCTTGCCGGGGATCTCCCTGGAACAGCATCCGATTTGGTACCTGGCGCGGCGACGGTCAACCCCGACATCGCCGGTCCAGCCGGCACCGGAGAGTTTGCCTGCGTCGCAGCCATGGATCGCATTCCAATCGGGACGAACCCGCTTGAACGAGTATCGCCATATCGGGGTCGCCATGCGGCAAGCTCGGCCGCGGAGCGGTTTCGTTCCCAACCCTGCAAGCAAATTAGAAATCTCATTAGATCATTGTTTCTTCCCGATCTTAATTGTTGATATTATTGGTATTTATGGGAATATTGATGTCTCATAGGCTGGTATATTGTAATCCAAAGACTAAAATTTTACAAATTTGCCGTGTAATATCAGCAGGAATTCCTTGCGAGAAATGAAGATAGCGAACTTGTTTCAACGAACGTTAGGATATCAGGTTGCAATGCAGGCTCGTTCAAGCCGCGGGAAGGCATCGATTCGGATTTGAGAACATGAGTAGTTTCGGGCAGAAAATATGTCTCTCAATGATTGTGAAGAACGAGGCGCATGTCATTCGTCGATGTCTCGATTCTGTGAGGCCAATTATTGATCACTGGATCATTGTCGACACCGGTTCGACGGATGGCACCCAGGATGTCGTTCGCGCGGTGATGGCAGATGTGCCGGGCACGCTCGTCGAGCGCCCCTGGGTCGACTTCGCCTTCAACCGAACCGAGGCCTTGCGGCTCTCGCGTCCACATGCGCAGTATTCCTTGATCATCGATGCCGACGATCGATTAATTATCCCGGAAGGATTTGCTCTGCCCAAGCTAAATGCGGCCGGGTATATGTTTACGATCCTGGATGATCATACTAAATATTGGCGTATTCAATTGGTGAAAAATAACAAAGACTGGCGATATCGCGGTGTTCTACACGAATTCCTGGAGTGTCGAAAGGATCCGCCAACGCCCACGCTTCCGCTCGCAATGCATCGCGGCAATGATGGCGCGCGTCATCGCGATGAGCTTTCGGAGCGACGCGATTTGGCCGTGCTGGAAAAGGCACTGGCCATCGAGAAAGACCCCTTCATGGTCGCACGATACACGTTTTACATTGCGCGATCTTATCGCGATGTCGGCGACGATTTGAAGGCGCTGGAGTATTATCTTAAGAGAGGCGATCTCGGGTATTGGAAAGAAGAAATATATATCAGTCTATTGAATGCAGCTTGGCTAATGGAAAAATTTGGCAACCCCGAACACGAGGTCCTGAAGCTGTACGACCGCGTAATCCCAATCTGTCCGGGCCGAGCGGAAGCACGCCACAGTGCCAGTCAATACTGCCGCCGGATGAAAAATTTTACGGCAGGCTATCGCTACGCAGAAGCAGGGCTCTCCCTGGCGGCGCCAAAAGAGGGTATTGCGATAATGCCGTGGATCTACGAATTCGGGTTGCTGGAGGAATTCTCTATTCACGCCTATCATACAGGGCAGTATCGCGACTGCGGGGCTGCGTGCCTGAAGATACTTGATCTGTCGGGCGTTCCCAATGAGGTTCTTTCACGAACTGCTGATTTGGCTCGCTTGGCCCTCGTTAAAATAGCCGAACCCGCCTAACGTATGGCGTAATTCTCACGATGTTCGTCACCCATTCCAGCAGAGATAGCCTCGGAGTGTAAGCGCGAACGATTATCAGCGCCGCCAATCACAGTACCTGAGTACTATAGGCCTGATGCCCGCCGGGCATCTGCGTGTTGATGACGGCGCCAAGGTAGCGGGAGCATTTTGCGCGAGACGGTCAGCTCGGTTTGCGCGGGCGCAGAAATTTCGGTCGGAACACCGCCATGGGCTCGCGGAAACCGTCGAGAACATGCTCGCCGAGTGAAATCGGATCCCCCCAGAGAAAATCAACGAAGGGCTTCGACATCAGCAACGGCTCGCCGAGCAGGCGGTTCAGTCGGGCGAGCCGACTGGCGAGGTTCACGTCTCGGCCGATGACCGTGAAATCCAGCCGGGAGCCCGAGCCGACATTGCCGTAGGCGGCTTCGCCGTGATGGAGCGCGATTCCGGCCGCAACCGGTACGGAGAACTGATGCAGGGCATTGGCCTCGTCGAGGGCCGCGAGCGCGTGCTGGGCGGCGGTGAGTGCGCCCTTGGCTGCCCCCCCGAGATCGTCACCGGATTCTCGAAAGATCGCCAGCAAGCCATCGCCCAGATATTTCAGGACTTCGCCACCTTCGCGCTCGATCGGTGGCACCAGGCAATCAAAGAAGACGTTGAGCAGCCCGACGGCCTCCTCGGGGGTCATGTCGGCGGAGGTGCGGGTGTAGTCGCGCATGTCTGCGAACAGGATCGCCGACCGGATCCGCGTCACCTGCCCGCGACGGATGTCGCCCGCCAGGATCGCCCGGTGCGGCTCGTCGCCGACATAGAGCCTTAGCACGTGATCGAGCTGCTTGTTGAGGACGCGCATCTCCACGACGGCGGCGAGCGCGGGCATGACAAAGCGCAGGATCGCGATGTCCTCATCGCGAAAGCCCTCCGGGGCCCGGGTGGCGAAGGTGATGCCGTTCTTGGTGCCGTTGGTGAAGAATAGCGGCGCAACGACGTAGTGGGTGTAGCCGCCGGCCTTCAGGTCGGGGATGATCGCGTAGGCATCGTCCGGGGTCTCGGAGATGTCGAGGATCAGCCATTCGCCGGTCTCGTGGACCGTGTGGAACGGACTGTTGAGATAGGCCTCCCGCGATCGGCCCCCGTGCGGGAACAGGCGCACGCTGGTGCCGCCGTCCCGGGTCCAGACCCGCCCGACGCCGGCATATTCCGAGTGCAGGGTGTCGATCGCCGTGGAAGCCCGATCCACCGGCACGCCGACCGCGATCAGCCGCTCCGCGAGGCCGGAGAGCATGTCCTCGGCCTTCTGCAGCCGCGCACCCTCACCCAGCAACCAATCACGGATGCCCACCGAGGGCTGGAGCGCGCCGAAGGGCACGTCATCGGCTTCCGACCCGTCCGCGAAGGCCGTGGGCAAACCGGGCGTTGGCGGGCGGCGTTCGAGCATGGCGCCAAAGTGGGGGCCGCGCAGCCCCATGGCAACGCGGTCGGAGGAGAGGCGCCGCGGAATCCGCGACGGGGGCTCAGTTGTCCAGGAAGCTCCGGAGCTTCCGGCTGCGCGAGGGGTGCTTCAGCTTGCGCAGGGCCTTGGCCTCGATCTGCCGGATGCGTTCGCGGGTGACCGAGAATTGCTGGCCGACCTCTTCGAGGGTGTGGTCGGTGTTCATGCCGATGCCGAAGCGCATGCGCAGCACGCGTTCCTCGCGCGGGGTCAACGACGCCAGGACCCGGGTCGTGGTCTCGCGGAGGTTCGACTGGATTGCCGCGTCGATCGGCAGGACGACGTTCTTGTCCTCGATGAAGTCGCCCAGGTGGCTGTCTTCCTCGTCGCCGATCGGCGTCTCGAGGGAGATCGGCTCCTTGGCGATCTTCAGGACCTTCCGCACCTTCTCCAGAGGCATGGCCAGCTTCTCGGCCAGTTCCTCCGGGGTCGGCTCGCGGCCGATCTCGTGCAGCATCTGGCGCGAGGTCCGGACGATCTTGTTGATCGTCTCGATCATGTGCACCGGGATGCGGATGGTCCGGGCCTGATCGGCGATCGAGCGGGTGATCGCCTGCCGGATCCACCACGTGGCGTAGGTCGAGAACTTGTAGCCGCGCCGGTACTCGAACTTGTCCACCGCCTTCATCAGGCCGATGTTGCCCTCCTGGATCAGGTCCAAGAACTGAAGACCACGATTCGTGTACTTCTTGGCGATCGAGATCACGAGGCGCAGGTTGGCCTCGATCATCTCCTTCTTGGCCTGCCGGGCCTCGCGCTCGCCCTTCTGGACCATGTTGACGATGCGGCGGTACTCGCCGATCTCAAGGCCGGTTTCGGAGGCGAGATCGAGGATCTGGGCGCGCAGCTCGGTCACCTGCTTCGAGCCGCGCTCGACCAGATTCTTCCAGCCCTTGCCGCCCAGGGTGCCGACACGCTCCATCCAGTTGGGGTCGAGCTCGTAGCCCTGGTAGTGGCGCAGGAACTCGTCCCGGGCCACGCCGTGGCTCTCGGCATAGCGCATCAGCCGGCCCTCGTGGCCGATCAGCTGCTTGTTGATCGAGTAGAGCTGGCCGACCAGCGCTTCGATGCGGTTGTTGTTGAGCGACAGCGACTTCACGTCGGCGACGACGCTGTCCTTCAGCTCGATCTGCTTCTGATTCTGGGCCGGGCTGTTCTTCTCGCCCGCGGCCTTGCGCTCGGCGCCCTCGGTCTGGAACTTGCGCAACTTGCGGTAGTTCGCGGCGATCGCGTCGAAGGTCTCGAGGACCCGCGGCTTGATCTCCGCTTCCATCGCGGCGAGGGACACGTTGTTCTCGAGATCGTCCTCGTCGTCGCCGCCCTCCGGGGGGGCCGGCGGCTCGGCCTCGTCGGCGCCGTCCTCGCCTTCGCCCTCGGCGATCTGCGGCGCGTTCTTGCCGTCCGGACCGGCATAGGTCGCTTCGAGATCGATGATGTCGCGCAGGAGCACCTTGCCCTCGACGAGCTCGTCGCGCCAGATGATGATCGCCTGGAAGGTCAGCGGACTCTCGCAGAGGCCCGCAATCATCGCCTCGCGGCCGGCCTCGATGCGCTTGGCGATCGCGATCTCGCCTTCGCGGGACAGCAGCTCGACCGAGCCCATCTCGCGCAGGTACATCCGCACCGGATCGTCGGTGCGGTCGGTCGGCTCCTTGGTGGTCGTGGTGACGGCCACGGCGCGCGTCGGCGCGACCTCAGCAACCTCACCGCCCTCGGATTCTTCCTCTTCGCTGTCGGCCCCGTTCGCGGTCTTCTCGGTGGCGGCCGCCTCGTCGGTCTCCTCCGCCTCGACCACGTTGATGCCCATCTCGGACAGCTGCGACAGCACGTCCTCGAGCTGGTCGGGATCGGACTGGCCTTCGGGGAGAACCTCGTTGACCTCTTCGTAGGTCACGTAGCCGCGCTTCTTGGCGAGCTTGACCATCCGCTTGACCGAAGCATCCGTCAGGTCGAGGAGCGGCCCGTCGGTCTGCTGCTCGGGGGCAGCGTCCGTCTCGTCCCGTTCCGTTGCCTTCGTCGCCATGATCAGCCTATTGTTTCGGGTGCGGTGCGCTGCGGAGGCCTGTAGAAGGCCGCTCCACGCCGTCGGCGCCGCGATACTTGCGAGTGGCCCCGGATTGCTCCGGAGGCCTTGAGTCGTCGGGTTCCGTATGCAAGCCCGAGGCTTGACCGATTGTTAACTATGGCAGGGTTGTGCCCGCCGCCACCGCCATCGCACGGCCGTCATGCGGCGGTCGAGTCGTTCGACACCGGCTTGTCGGCTTCAGCCTCGGCGGCGAGGACGGTCTCAAGCCTCGCCTTGACTTCGCAGAGCCATGCCCACCCGGCATCGGTTGGATCGTCCTCAAACGCCTGCCGTGCTTCGCGAAGTTCGCTATGTAGCGCTCCTGCCTGCCGGTGCAAGATCATCGCCTGCCGGAGAGCGTCCCCGCGCTGCTGCGGATCGGCGTGCGGAGACAATGTAATCCGGTCGCGGGAGCGGGCGAGCGCGAGAATCCGCTCCGCCGCCTCTGCGAGACCTGCCCGTGTGATGCGGCTTTGCAACAGGTCGGCATTCGTTTGCCCGTCCTCTGCGGCAGATGCGACCAGGACCGACAGAAGAGCCCGGGAGTCGGGATCCTCGAAATCGAGTTCCGAGACCTCGTCGCCGAATTCGGTCAGCATTTCCGGGTGGACCAGCAGCGTGCCTGCGATCACCGCCTCGCGCACGGGCGCCGCGCCGGAGAAGCCCGCCGAAGCGGTCATCGAGGCGCTGGGGCTGCCGGTGATGCGCGCCGAGACCGGCTCGCCCGGACGAACGAACCGCCGGCCTTGCCCCTGCCCTTTCGGCCCGGGCCCGGGTCCGGCGGAACGCGCGCTGCGCGGCGACAGGCTGCGCAGCCGCTCCTCGATGTCGTCCCGGTAGTAGCGCTTGACCGTCTCGTCACGAATGGTGGCGACGGTGGTGCGCAACGTCTGGGTGAGGCCCGCCCGCCGCTCGGGCGTGTCGGCCGGCCCGGATTCAAGCGCCCGGCGCCAGAGCAGTTCGGACAGGGGCAGAGCGGCCTGCAGCACTTGGTCGATGGCGCCCGGACCACCCGAACGCAGCAGATCGTCCGGATCCTGACCGCCCGGCAGCAGGGCAATCCGCAGTGAACGGCCGGGCTCCAGGGCCGGCAGGGCGATGTCGAGGGCCCGGAAGGCCGCCCGCTGCCCGGCCTTGTCGCCATCAAAGCACAGGATCGGCTCGTCGGCGTGGCGCCAGAGCAGGGCCAATTGCTCCTCGGTGAGTGCGGTACCCAGCGGCGCCACCGTCTCGGGATGGCCTGCCAGCGTCATCGCAATGACGTCGACATAGCCCTCGACCGCGATGATCGAGCTGCGCTCGTGCGCCGCCTTGCGGGCGCCGTGGAGGTTGTAGAGCGTCCGGCCCTTGTGGAAGAGCGGCGTCTCCGGCGAGTTCAGATACTTGGCGCGCACCTCCTTGGAGAGCGCGCGCCCCCCGAAGGCGACGACCCGGCCGCGGGTGTCGGTGATCGGGAACATCACGCGGTCGCGGAAATAATCGTACGGGACTGAGACATCCTCGCCGCCGGCGAGGAGGCCGAGCTCGACCATCAGATCCTTGTCGACCCCCTGCCCGGCGAGGTGGTCGCGCAGGGCGTAGCGTTCGTTCGGCGCATAGCCGAGCCGGAAGGCGCGCTGCGTCTCCTCCCTGAGGGCCCGGCGCTCGAGATAGGCCCGGGCCTCGCTCCCCTGCCCCGCGCGCAGCCGCTCCTCGAACCACCGGGCGGCCATCTCCATGACTTCGATCGCCCCGGCGCGCTGCTTCTCGGCGACGCGGGTGTCTTCCGTCGGCGCCGGCAGGCTGACGCCGGCCTCGCTCGCGAGCCGCTCCACCGCCTCGGGGAAGCTCAGGCCCTCCGTCTCCATGAGGAAGGTGAAGATGTCGCCGTGCTTGGAGGAGGAGAAACAGTGATAGAACTGCTTCTGGTCGTTCACGTAGAAGGACGGTGTCTTCTCGGCGTTGAACGGCGACAGGCCACGCCATTCGCGCCCGGCCTTCTTCAATTGCACCCGCCGCCCGACCACGGAGGAGGCCGGCAGCCGGGCTCGGATCTCTTCAAGGATGTGGGGCGGATAGCGCACGGGGCCTGCGGATCGACTGCCTGACCGCCGGATATAGCGCGCCGGGGCGCCTCGCGCGCCGCCCGGTCGACCGAGCTTCGATCAGGCGGGGGATTGCGGGGAGCGTTGGGGGTCCGAACCTCAGCCCTTCGCTGCCAGCGCAGCCTTCACCAACCCGCTCGCCTTGCCGAAATCCATCCGCCCCGCGAAGGTGCCCTTCAGGGCGGCGATGACCCGGCCCATGTCCTTCTGGCCCGCAGCGCCGGTCTCGAGAATCGCGGCGTCGACCGCCGCCCGCATCTCCGCCTCGTCCATCTGCTTGGGCAGGAACGCCTCGATGATCGCGATCTCGGCGCGCTCGTTGGCGGCGAGTTCCGGGCGGCCGCCCTGGTCGTAGACGGACGCGGATTCGGTCCGCTGCTTGATCATCTTCTGGAGCAGCGACAGGATCTCCTCGTCGGAGGCCGGCTCCTTGCCGAGGCCGCGCGCCTCGATATCCTTGTCCTTGAGGGCGGCCTGGATCATCCGCACGGTGGCGAGCTTGTCCTTGTCGCCGGCCTTCATGGCGTCCTTCATCTCGGTGGTGAGGCGGGCGCGCAGCATCTCGATAAACCTTCCGACGGGAGAAACGGGGGGCTGGCCTGCACTTTGCGGGTGTTGAGCGGCTTCAGCTACAGGGCCACATTGACCCCATCGCGGGCCGCTCGTTAAGAGCGCCGCACACGATCATGCCGCCAGCCGAGCGCGCCGCAACGCGGTGCCTGCCTTCGGCCGGACATAAGCGAGACCGACCCGATGCTGCAAGACGCCGCCGCGCAGGCCTCCAAACCCGCTGCCCCGGAGCCCTGGGCCGAACCCGTGGCGACGGCCCTGCTGGTGCTGGCGGACGGGACCATCCTTGAGGGCTTCGGCATCGGCCGGACCGGCATCGCCGACGGCGAGGTCTGCTTCAACACGGCGATGACCGGCTACCAGGAGATCCTGACCGACCCGTCCTATGCCGGGCAGATCGTCACCTTCACCTTCCCGCATATCGGCAATGTCGGCACCAACGACGAGGATCTGGAGAGCCTCGAGGCGGCCCCGGCCTCCGGCGTGCGCGGCACCGTGATCGCCTCGGCGGTCACCAAGCCGTCGAGCTGGCGCTCCTCGTCGCATCTCGACGGTTGGCTCGACGCCCGCGGTATCGTCGGCATCACCGGAATCGACACCCGGGCGCTAACCGCCCGTATCCGCGACCAAGGCATGCCCAACGCCGTGATCGCCAACGATCCCGAGGGCCGTTTCGACCGCGAGGTTCTGAAGGCGCGCGCCGCGGCCCTGGCCCCCATGGAGGGCCTTGACCTCGTGCCGCCGGTGACCAGCCGCGCGAACTCCGAATGGTCGGAGACCATCTGGGCGCTCGGCGACGGCTACGGCATGCGTGCGCCCGGCCAGGGCTTGAAGGTCGTGGCGATCGATTATGGTGTGAAGCGCAACATCCTGCGGCTGCTGGCCCAGGCCGGCTGCGACGTGACCGTGGTGCCGGCCACCACCAGCGCGGAGGACATCCTGGCGCTGAAGCCCGACGGCGTGTTCCTGTCCAATGGCCCCGGCGATCCGGCCGCGACCGGCGCCTATGCCGTGCCTGTGATCCGCAAGCTGCTCGACGAGAAAATGCCGACCTTCGGCATCTGCCTCGGGCACCAACTCATGGGCCTCGCGCTCGGCGGCCGGACCGTGAAGATGGGCCAGGGCCATCACGGGGCGAATCACCCGGTGAAGGACAAGACCACTGGCAAGGTCGAGATCGTGTCGATGAACCACGGCTTCGCGGTGGATCCCGCGAGCCTGCCGGCCAGCGCGGTGGAGACCCATGTCTCCCTGTTCGACGGCTCGAATTGCGGCCTGACCCTCACCGACAGGCCGGCCTTCTCGGTGCAGCACCACCCGGAGGCCTCGCCGGGCCCGCGGGACAGCCACTACCTGTTCGAACGCTTCGTCACGCTGATGCGCTCCGGCGAGCCGGAGAAGGCCGCCGACGCCTGACGGGCAACGATCGGCGCGGTCCCATTCAGGCCGCGCCGAGGTCACAAAATCCGCGAATTCCGGCGGCCTTATCGGCCCATCGACGGACCGCGCATGGCGGTTCCGTCCGAGGGGATTGCCGGATGACCATCGACGAGGCACGCGACGACTTCTCCCGCCTGCACCGCACCTTCATGGTCCATCTCGGTATCGCGTCCGGCCTCGCCTGGGCCACGGCCCTCTACGCTGCGGTCTACGCGCCGTGGGTGCGCAACATCCGGGCACTGATCGATCCGGCGGCGGGCCTCGACCGGGTCGAGAGCACGGTCTCCTACCTGTTCGCCATGCCGGCGGTACTCGTGCTCGCCTGGGTGTCCCTGTATTTTGGCCGCGAGATGCTGCGCCGGGCGCAGACGCTCTCGAACGTCGCGCTGGAATTCGCCGCCGCGGCCGTGGTCGCCTTCGGGATTTTTTATCTGTCCATCGACCGGGCGCTCGCCGCGCTCCACACCAGCTTCTGAGCGGGGGCGGCGGGCCGCCCCCGCCGACCCTACTGCACGTTTGCGAACAGCGGCTCGAAGCGCTTGGCGGCCAGCTTGCCGTGCTGGACCGCCTTCGCGGCCTCCAGATTCTCCGGCTTGTCGCCGACCTCGATCAGGCCGACCATCCCCATGATGTAGTGCGGCGAGCACTTGAAGCCGTACAGGCCGGGCTTGTCGAAGGTCACGGTCTCCTCCCTGCTGACCACGGTCTTGAAGGTCGGTGCGCCCTCCGGCGCCATGCCTTTGATGAGCTCGGCGTTGTGACCTTTGTCCGTCGGCACGAACCGGACTGTATCCCCGGGCTGGATCTTCACGAAAGCCGGATCGAAGACCATCATGCCGCCTGGGCCGCTGTTGAGAGTCTTGATGGAGACTTCCGTGGCCTGCGCCCCAGCGGTTGCGCCGAACAGAAGCATTGCCGCGCCGAACGTTTCCCTGATCATCGTCTATCTCGAATTGGTATCGTTATAATCGACGGACCCGTCGATCGGACGAGTTTTATGGTTCCGGCCGAGACTCGGCAATGCCGTTCGTGCTCGGGTCAATACTTGAGAATTATTTGAAGTTTGGGCCGGGCCGGCCGGCGCGTCCGCGATGCCCGGCGCAACCGGCGGTCGGGCACGGCCTTCCAATGCGCCGATCCCCCGTGTAAACGCGGCGTTCAACGACATGCCCGCCACGCGCGTCCGGGAGCAGGGCCGATCCGAGCCGTGCCCGACCGGGCGCGCTTGGCCTGAAAAGGCCGCAGATGCCCAAGCGCACCGATATCTCCTCGATCCTCATCGTCGGTGCGGGGCCGATCATTATCGGGCAGGCCTGCGAGTTCGATTATTCCGGGACGCAGGCCTGCAAGGCGCTTCGCGAGGAGGGCTACCGGATCGTCCTGGTGAATTCGAACCCGGCGACGATCATGACCGACCCGGACATGGCGGACGCGACCTATGTCGAGCCGATCACCCCGGAGATCGTCGCCAAGATCATCGAGAAGGAACGCCCTGACGCGATCCTGCCGACGATGGGCGGCCAGACGGCGCTCAACTGTGCCCTGTCGCTTCAGAAGATGGGCGTGCTCGCCAAGTACGGCGTGCAGATGATCGGCGCTACCGCCGAGGCGATCGACAAGGCCGAGGACCGGAGCCTGTTCCGGGATGCCATGACCAAGATCGGGCTCGACACCCCGAAATCGGCCCTCGCCAACGCCTCCGCGGCCAAGAAGGCCGACCGGGAAAAGTACCTCGCCGAGATCGCCAAGATCGAGGCGGCCAATCCCGACCAACAGGCGCGCGCCGCGGCGGTCGCCGCCTTCGAACGCAAGTGGCAGTCCGGGGAATCCGAGCGGCGCAAGCGCTACGGCGAGCACGCCCTGGGCCAGGCCCTGATCGCGCTCGCCGAGGTCGGCCTGCCTGCGATCATCCGCCCGTCCTTCACCATGGGTGGCACCGGCGGCGGCATCGCCTACAACCGCGAGGAATTCCTCGACATCGTCGAGCGCGGCATCGACGCCTCTCCGACCAACGAGGTCCTGATCGAGGAGAGCGTCCTCGGCTGGAAGGAATACGAGATGGAGGTCGTCCGCGATAAGGCGGACAACTGCATCATCGTCTGCTCCATCGAGAACATCGACCCGATGGGCGTGCATACGGGCGACTCGATCACCGTCGCCCCGGCCCTCACGCTGACCGATAAGGAATACCAGGTGATGCGCGACGCATCCCTGGCGGTGCTGCGCGAGATCGGTGTCGAGACCGGCGGCTCCAACGTGCAGTTCGCGATCAACCCCGAGAACGGGCGGATGATCGTGATCGAGATGAACCCGCGGGTCTCACGCTCTTCGGCGCTCGCCTCGAAGGCCACCGGCTTCCCGATCGCCAAGGTCGCGGCGAAGCTCGCAGTGGGCTACACCCTGGACGAGATCGCCAACGACATCACCGGCGGCGCGACTCCCGCCTCGTTCGAGCCGACGATCGACTACGTCGTCACCAAGATTCCGCGCTTCGCCTTCGAGAAGTTCCCCGGCGCCGAGCCGACGCTGACCACCGCCATGAAGTCGGTGGGCGAGGCGATGGCGATCGGCCGCTGCTTCGCGGAATCGCTGCAGAAGGCCCTGCGCTCGCTGGAGACCGGGCTCACCGGCCTCGACGAGATCGAGATCGAGGGCCTGGGTCGCGGCGACGACCATAACGCCATCAAGGCGGCGCTCGGGGTGCCGACGCCGGACCGGCTCCTCAAGATCGCCCAGGCCCTGCGGCTGGGCGTCAGCCACGCGGAGGTCCACGCCTCCTGCAAGGTCGATCCGTGGTTCCTGGAGCAGATCCAGGCGATCGTGGACCTGGAGAACCGGGTGAAGGCGCACGGCCTGCCCGGCACCCCCGGGGCGTTCCGCCAGCTCAAGGCCGCCGGTTTTTCCGATGCGCGCCTGGCCGTGTTGGCGAAGACCGAGGAGGCGGACGTGCGTACCCTGCGCCGCTCGCTCGGCGTGCGCCCCGTGTTCAAGCGCATCGACACCTGCGCGGCCGAGTTCAAGGCACCGACCGCCTACATGTACTCAACGTACGTGGCCCCGTTCGCCGGCACTGTCGTCGACGAGGCACAGCCCACGGACGCCAAAAAAATCATCATCCTGGGCGGCGGCCCGAACCGGATCGGCCAGGGCATCGAGTTCGACTATTGCTGCTGCCACGCCTGCTACGCACTGTCGGCTGCCGGCTACGAGACCATCATGGTCAACTGCAACCCGGAGACGGTTTCGACCGACTACGACACCTCGGACCGCCTCTATTTCGAGCCGCTGACCGCCGAGGACGTGCTGGAGATCATCGAGACCGAGCGGCAGGCCGGCACCCTGCACGGCGTCATCGTGCAGTTCGGCGGGCAGACGCCCCTGAAGCTCGCCCGTGCCCTCGAGGCGGCCGGCGTGCCGATCCTGGGCACCTCCCCGGACGCGATCGACCTCGCCGAAGACCGCGACCAGTTCAAGCGGCTCCTCGACAAGCTCGGGATGAAGCAGCCGAAGAACGGCATCGCCTATTCGGTCGAGCAGAGCCGGCTCATTGCCTCCGAGCTCGGCCTGCCCTTCGTGGTACGCCCGAGCTACGTGCTGGGCGGCCGGGCCATGGCGATCATCCGCGACGAGAGCCAGTTCGCCGATTACCTGCTCGGCACGCTCCCGAGCCTGATCCCGTCCGACGTCGTCGCCCGCTACCCGAACGACAAGACCGGGCAGATCAACACGGTGCTGGGCAAAAATCCGCTGCTGTTCGACCGCTACCTGTCGGACGCGGTGGAGATCGACGTGGATGCGGTCTGCGACGGGCAGGACGTGTTCATCGCCGGCATCATGGAGCACATCGAGGAGGCCGGGATCCATTCCGGCGATTCTGCCTGCTCTTTGCCGCCGCGCTCGCTCTCACCGGAGACCATTGCCGAGCTGGAGCGGCAGACCACCGCGATGGCGCTGGCGCTCAAGGTCGGCGGCCTGATGAACGTCCAGTACGCGATCAAGGACGGCGACATCTACGTGCTGGAGGTGAACCCGCGCGCCTCCCGGACCGTGCCGTTCGTCGCCAAGGTGATCGGTGAGCCGATCGCCAAGATCGCCGCCCGGGTCATGGCCGGCGAGAAGCTCGCGACCTTCGCCCTGAAGCGCAAGGAGCT
Organism: Methylobacterium sp. GXS13; assembly: GCF_001455965.1. GTDB lineage: Bacteria > Pseudomonadota > Alphaproteobacteria > Rhizobiales > Beijerinckiaceae > Methylobacterium. The sequence goes on along the minus strand of NZ_LKKO01000001.1, from coordinate 536,357 downwards.
GGCCCATATCGCCGTCAAGGAGGCGGTGTTCCCGTTCGCCCGCTTCCCCGGCGTCGATGTCCTGCTCGGGCCGGAGATGCGGTCCACCGGCGAGGTGATCGGGCTCGATGCCAGCTTCGGCGTGGCCTTCGCCAAGAGCCAGCTCGGCTCGGGCACGCAGGTCCCGCGTTCCGGCACCGTGTTCGTCTCGGTGCGCGACGCCGACAAGGCGCGGATCCTGCCGAGCGTGAAGCTTCTGTCCGATCTCGGCTTCTCGATCCTCGCCACCGGCGGGACCCAGAAATTTCTGGTCGAGAACAGTGTGCCGGCCGAGCGTGTGAACAAGGTCCTCGAGGGCCGGCCGCATGTGGTCGACTCGATCAAGAACGGCGACATCCAGCTCGTGCTCAACACCACGGAGGGGGCTGGCGCACTCTCGGACTCGCGCTCGCTCCGGCGTGCGGCCCTCTTGCATAAGGTGCCGTATTACACCACTCTAGCCGGCGCGATGGCGGCGGCCGAAGGGATCAAGGCCTATCTAGAAGGCGATCTCCAGGTTCGTGCCTTGCAAGAATACTTCGCGGCCTGAGCCTCAGGGTCCCGCTGACTTAACTTCGTGGCCCGGGGAGAGTGCTACACTCTCGGCCGGGCCTCTTCATTGTGGCGCGAGACGATGACGATAGACAAGGTTCCGATTACGGTACGCGGTTTCGCGGCTCTCGAGGAGGAGCTGAAGCACCGTCAGCAGGTCGAGCGTCAGCGCATCGTCGCGGCGATCGCTGAGGCCCGCGCGCACGGAGACCTGTCCGAGAATGCCGAGTATCACGCCGCCAAGGAGGCGCAGTCCCACAACGAGGGACGCGTGATGGAGCTCGAGAGCATGATTGCGCGCGCCGAGATCATCGACGTGTCGAAGCTCTCGGGCAACAAGATCAAGTTCGGCGCCACCGTGAAGCTCGTGGACGAGGACACCGAGGAAGAGAAGACTTACCAGATCGTCGGCGAGCCCGAGGCGGACGTGCATGCCGGGCGCGTCTCGATCACGTCGCCGATCGCCCGCGCGCTCATCGGCAAGGGTGTCGGCGACACCGTCGAGGTGACGACGCCCGGCGGCGGCAAGTCCTACGAGGTCGTCGGCGTCCAGTACGGCGGTTGAGCGCGATGATCGCGCTGAGCCGCAGCTGGCTCGCCGGCCTTTTCCTGCTGTGCGGGCTCGCATCCGCGATGGCGGCCGGCGATTTTCCGCCGACGGCGATCTTCTCCGACATCCGCGTCGACGTGCGGCCGCTCCGGGACAAGGGCGCCGGCCTCCAGGCCGATGCGCTCGCCGCCGACCTGAATGCGGCCTTGCGCAAGACTTTCGCCGGACGGATCGGCGGTGCCGGGCCGCGGCTGGTGGTGGTCGTGACCGCGCTGTCGCTGCGGCCCTATGTCGGCGGCGGCGCGCTCCGCGGCCGGGGCGGCAATTTCGAGACCGACTACCTGGAGGGCGAGGCGCTGCTCGTGGGGCGCAACGGGCAGGTGCTCGGCCGTCATCCGCAGATGACCGCGACGCCGTCGAGCTATGGGGGCGCCTGGTACGCCCCGGACTTCGAGGCGCGCCGTCTGGCGGCCATCGCCGACATCTACGCCCAGTGGCTCGCCCGCGACCTGCCGCGGGATTAGCCCAAGCTCGGCCTGCGGTGTAAGGCGTTTCCGATGAGAAGCATCGACGTGCCGGAGGCGAAGCCCGCCACCGCGGCCCAGACATCCGTGCGGCGCGAGCCCCTTCCCGACCTGTCTCAGGCCCGCGCCTGGATCATCACCGACGGCAAGGCCGGCGACGAGAACCAGTGCGTCGGCATCGCCGAGACGCTCGGTGTTGCGTTCGAGATCCGCCAGGTCCCGGCTGCCGGCCCGTTCGGCTGGATCGCACCCTGGGGGCCGATCGATCCGCGCGAGAGCCCGCGCCGCCGCAACGGCGCCCTGTCGGGACCCTATCCGGATCTGCTGATCGCCTCGGGCCGCCGGGCGGTGCCATATCTTCGAAAATTGCGGAACGCGACCGGCGGCCGGCCCTTCACGGCGTTTCTCAAGGATCCGCGCACCGGTGCGGACAGCGCTGATTTCATCTGGGTGCCGGATTACGACGATTTGCGCGGCCCCAACGTGTTCACCACCCTGACGGCGCCGCACCTCGTCACAGCCGCCCGGCTGGCTGAGGCTCGGGCCCATCCGGATCCGCGGCTCGCCAGCCTCGATGGCCCGCGGGTGGCCGTGCTGGTCGGCGGCGACAGCCGGCACCTGAGCTACCGCAAGACCGATATGCAGCGCCTCGTGGGGGAACTGCGCGGTCTGATCGACCAGGGCTGCCGCCTGATGGTGACGATCTCCCGCCGCACCCCCAATCCGCTGCGCGATGCGGTCAAGACGCTGACCGCCGAGACCGGTGGCTTCCTCTGGGATGGCACCGGCGGCAATCCCTACGTCGCCATGCTGGCGCTGGCCGAGGCGATCGTGGTGACCTCGGATTCCGCCAACATGGTCAGCGAAGCCGTGGCGACCGGCGCCCCCGTCCTGCTGTTCGACCTGCCCCGCACCTATATCCGGCATCGGCGGATGTTCGCCGGTCTGGCGATCGCCGGTGCGCTGCGGCCGTTCACGGGTCGTTTGATCGATCTGCCGTACAAGCCGATCGACGCGACCCCGGTGATAGCCGAGGCGCTGGCCAAGGCTTACGCCGCGCATCGCGCGGCCTGACCGACCTGAAGGAACCGAGAGATGGCCCACACCCACGCCAAGCTCGTGATCGTCGGCTCCGGTCCCGCCGGCTACACGGCGGCGATCTACGCGGCCCGCGCCATGGTGGAGCCATTGCTAATCTCCGGCTTCCAGCCCGGCGGTCAGCTCATGATCACCACCGATGTCGAGAATTATCCGGGATTCGCCGAGGCGATCCAGGGGCCATGGCTCATGGAACAGATGCGTCTGCAGGCCGAGCATGTCGGGACGAAGATCGTCTCGGAATACATCACGGCGGTCGATCTCAAGCAGCGGCCGTTCCGGCTGGAAGCGGATTCGGGCGAGACCTATTCCTGCGACGCGCTCATCATCGCCACCGGCGCCCAGGCGAAGTGGCTCGGTCTGCCCTCCGAGGCGGCGTTCCAGGGCGGCGGCGTCTCGGCCTGCGCCACCTGCGACGGCTTTTTCTTCCGCGGTAAGGAAGTCGTGGTGGTCGGCGGCGGCAACACCGCCGTCGAGGAGGCGTTGTACCTCGCCAATATCGCCAAGAAGGTCACGGTCGTACATCGCCGGGACAGCTTCCGGGCCGAGCGGATTCTGCAGGAGCGGCTGTTCAAGCACCCGAACGTCGAGGTGCTGTGGCACCGGGAGGTTGCGGAGATCTGCGGCGTCCAGAAGCCGGCGCCGGGGGTTACCCATATCCGGCTGAAGGACCCGCGCTCGGGGGAGATCAGCGAAGTGCCGGCCGACGGCATCTTCGTGGCGATCGGCCACCAGCCGGCCACCGCGATCTTCGAGGGCCAGCTGCCGATGCGTCACGGCGGCTACTTGTCGGTGAAGCCCGGCACCACCGAAACGAAGATTCCGGGTGTGTTCGCTGCGGGCGACGTCACCGACGACGTCTACCGGCAGGCGATCACCGCCGCCGGTATGGGCTGCATGGCTGCGCTCGAAGCGGAGAAATTCCTGGCGAACTTGGAGATCGGCGAGACGCCGGTTCAGGCCGCCGCGGCCGAGTGAGACCACGCAGTGCGGGCAGCACCGCGCTGTTGGACCAAAGTCCTGTCAACAAGATCGCGATGTGAACCCTTGCGTCCGACCATGCGCCGGGCGCATAGGGGTTCTGACCGGGCAGGGCTGCAATCGATGCATGCCCCTGCAGCGCCGGCCGCGCCAGCTTGGCGTCGGCGATACGCGCTTCGCCCGGTCAATCGCCCGACGCAGGTGCGGCTCGGTCCGAGCCGGGCATCGGGTGCGGATTGGCGTCGGTGGGGGTTCTCGCCTTGGATTGGGACAAGATCCGGATCTTCCTGAACGTCGCAGAGGCGGGCAGCTTCACCAAGGCGGGCGACGATATCGGCCTCAGCCAGTCCGCGGTGAGCCGCCAGATCAGCGCCCTGGAGCGCGAACTGAAGGCACCTTTGTTCCACCGTCATGCCCGCGGCCTGATCCTCACCGAACAGGGCGACCTGCTGTTCCGCGCCGCTCGGGACATGAAGCTGCGCCTGGAGAACACCCGGGCCCGTCTCGTCGAAACCTCCGAGCGGCCGACCGGCGATCTCAAGGTTACCACCACCGTGGGTCTGGGCACATCGTGGCTGGCGCAGCGAGTCGGTGAGTTCCTTGATCTGTATCCCGACGTCCGCATCGAGCTGATCCTGACCAACGAGGAACTCGATCTCGCGATGCGCGAGGCTGATGTAGCCATCCGCATGCGCCGTCCGGCCCAGCCGGACCTGATCCAACGCCGGTTGTTCACCGTTCACTACCACGCCTTCGCGAGCGTCGATTACGTCAAGCGCTTCGGCGAGCCCAAGACCATCGAGGAACTCGACAATCACCGCCTCGTCTCGTTCGGCGGCAACGAGCCGTCCTACCTGCTGGCGGCCCATTGGCTGGCCGATGCCGGGCGCGAGGGCCGCGACCGCCGCAGCGTCCACCTGACGGTGAACAATATCGGCGCGCTGCAGAAGGCCATGGAGGCGGGCGCCGGCATCGGCATCCTGCCGGACTACGCGGTGGATGGTGACCAGCAGCTCACCCAGGTCCTGCGCGACACCGAAATGCCGAGCCTCGAGAGCTATCTCGTCTATGCCGAGGAGATGCGCTCGGTCGCTCGAGTCCAGGCGTTTCGCGACTTCCTGGTGTCGAAGGCGCAGCGCTGGACTTACTGACCGATCGCTGCCCCCGAACGGTCGGGTTGAGAGGCTCCCCACCCCTCTGCGTGTGCAGGGCGAAGCCCGGCAGATCGCCCGTTCGCTCCGCCCCCGAGTCCCGCCCAAGGGCGGGATGCCCTTGGGGGATTTCCTGGTTTGAAGTCGCGGCGGCCGTCACACGAACAGCCGCTCGCCCTCCAGTCCCTTGTACAGGTCGGCGACCTGGTCGCCGTAGCCGTTGTAGATCACGGTCGGCACCCGCTCGTCGGTGCCCAGCACCCGCTCCGACGCTTGGCTCCAGCGTGGGTGCGGTACGGCCGGGTTCACATTGGCCCAGAAGCCGTACTCGGACGCTTGCAGCCCTTCCCAGAAGGTCTTGGGGCGGTCGGCGGTGAACGACACCTTCACCAGCGACTTCGCCGACTTGAACCCGTATTTCCACGGCACCGCGATGCGGATCGGCGCGCCGAACTGGTTCGGCAGCGGCTTGCCGTAGACGCCCGTGACCACGAAGGCGAGATCGTTGCCGGCCTCGGCCAGGGTCAATCCTTCAGTGTAGGGCCAGGGGTAGTAGAAGGCGCGCTGGCCGGGCGCCATCGCCTTGTCCATGAACGTCTCGAAGCGGATGTACTTCGCGCCCGAGGTCGGCTTGGCGAGGGCCACGAGCTTCGACAGAGGGAAGCCGGTCCATGGCACCGACATGGACCAGGCCTCGACGCAGCGATGGCGATAGAGCCGCTCCTCCAGGCCGATCTTCCGGATCAGATCGTCGACGCCGATCTCGAAGGGTTTTTCAACCAAGCCGTCGATCTTCAGGGTCCAGGGCTGCGTCTTGAGCGCGTTTGCGGCTGGCAGCACGGTCTTGGACGTGCCGAACTCGTAGAAGTTGTTGTAGGCGCCGCTGAAGCGTTCCGCCGTGATCGGCCGGTCCAGGGTGTAGGCAGGGTTGCGCGGGGCCGGATAGAGCGCTGCGTCACCGGCAGCCGCGATGGCGCTCCGACCGCCGAGCGCGGAGCCTGCCGCGAGCCCCGCCGCCGCGGCGAGCAGCGCACGCCGGTTGAGGAAGACCGCCTCGGGCGTGGCCTGATTCTCCGGGATCTCCCACCCGCGCCTGCTCCGGATCACCATCGCCATCTCCTCACCTGTCCGGCACGTACAACCCACAGATCGGCGTGGGCCGACAGGGGTGCAAGCGCCGCAGCCTCACCATTCGGCGATCACGGACAGGCGGTTACGTGCGGAGGCGACGGCGATCCGCCGCGGGCAATACGGGGTATCAGCCCAGTGGGGTCTCGTCGCGCAGGACCCGGCGGAGCACCTTGCCGACATTGGTCTTGGGCAGCGCATCGTGCAGGATCACCCGGCGGGGTACCTTGTAGCCGGTGAGCTGGGTGCGGGCGTGGGCCCGCAGGGCGTCGGTCGAGACGGCCGGGTCCTTCATCACCACGTGGGCGACGACCATCTCGCCGGTCTCCTCGCTGGGGGCACCGACCACCGCGCATTCCAGCACGCCGGGATGGGCGGCCAGCACCTCCTCGACCTCGTTCGGGTAGACGTTGAATCCGGAGACTAGGATCATGTCCTTCATCCGGTCCACGATCTTGATCTGGCCGTCTGGCTCCATCACGGCGACGTCCCCGGTGCGGAAGAATCCGTCCGGCGTCATGGCCCGCTCAGTTTCCTCGGGGCGATTCCAGTATCCGCGCATCACCTGCGGGCCGCGCACGCAGATCTCGCCCGGCTGGCCCCCGGGCACCGGCTTGCCGGCGGCGTCGCGGATCGAGACCTCGGTGGAGGGGAACGGGTAGCCGATCGTTCCCGAAAACGCCTTGATCCCGGGCGGGTTGGCGCTCACCACCGGCGAGGTTTCCGACAGGCCGTAGCCTTCGAGGATCGTGTTGCCGGTGAGCGCCTTCCAGCGCTCCGCCACCGGCCGCTGCACCGCCGTCCCGCCGCCGACGACGAAGTCGAGATGGGAGAAGTCGACCGTGTGGATCTTCGGGTGGTTGATCAGCACGTTGAACAGCGTGTTCACGCCCATCAGGTGCGTGAAGCGGTTGCGGCTCAAGGTCCTCACCATGCCATCGCAGTCGCGCGGATTGGGGATCAGCAGGCACGATCCGCCGTTGCGCATGAACTGGAAGAAGCAGGCCGTCAGCGCGAAGATGTGGTAGAGCGGCAGGGCCGTGACGGCGCAGCGGAGGATGCTCGGATCCTTCGAATTGAAGAACAGCTGCGACTGCTCGACATTGGCCATGACGTTGCGGTGGGTCAGCATCGCCGCCTTGGCGATGCCCGTGGTGCCGCCGGTATATTGCAGGAAGGCCAGATCCTCGGGATCGACCGGTACGGAGGCGTGCGGCATGCCGCTGCCCCGGCGCAGAGCCGTCGTGAACGGCAGCGCCAGCCCCTCGGGTAACTGGAACGGCGGTACGGCCTTGCGCACGTGCCGGCTGGCGAGGTTGATGACATGGCCTTTCAGTCCGAGCCCGTCGCCCGGGCCGACCAGGAGGACGCGCTCCAGCGCGACATCCGCGAGCGCCCCCGCGACGGTCGGACCGAAATTCTCCAGCACGATCAGGAACCGGGCGCCCGAGTCGCTGATCTGCTGCCCGAATTCCCGGGGCGTGTAGAGCGGGTTGACGTTGACCACGGTCCCACCGGCCGAGAGCACGCCGAACAGGGCCACCGCGTAGGCCGGCACATTCGGCAGCATGATCGCGACGCGGTCACCCTTGGCCAATCCCTGCGCCCGCAGCCAGGCCGCGAGCGCCCGCGCCTGTTTGCCGAGGCTCGCATAGGTCATGGTCGAGCCGAAGCACAGGATCGCCGGGCGGTCGGCAAAGGCGGCCACGCTGGTCTCGAAGAGGTCGGCCAGGGTGCCGAGAGACTCGACATCGATCTCGGCCGGGACGCCGGGCGGGTAGGAGGAGAGCCACGGGCGCGGCGACAGATCGGCGAAGGCGTAGGCCGGCTCGGATCCGGGCCGGCGTGCCGTCGTGCCCTGCTCGATTAAGCTGGCCTCGCGCATCGCGTCGTCTCCCACGGGCACGGCTCTCGATGGTCGCATCCCGTCCCTACGCAGAACAGCCCGACTGTGGGCGAACGGGCGGCCACTAGCAAGGCGGCGACCTCAGGCTCTCCGACGGAGCCAGCTCAATGTCGTGAGTGCTGCGTGCGGCAGGGCGGCAATGACGAGCAGCAGCGCGGCAACGACCGCCTCGGAGGGGCTGAAGGCCCGGCGCGGCCAAGGTCCGAGGCCGAAGTCGCCGGCAAGCCCGATCACGCAGGCGCCGAACCAGAGGGCCAGGAAGGCCAGCAGGCCAGCGCCGATTCGCCGGAGGCTCGGGCGCAGCGGCCGGTTGGCCGCGATCGCGAACACGCCGAGGATCCCACCGAAGATCGCCGCCGCGACCCCGGCGCCGAACCCGTAGGCCAGCCACAGGGGCTGATGGGTCAGGAACGCCATTCCGCCGGTGGCGAAGCCGCCGCGCAGGATCAGGCCGCCGACGGTCGGGTAGAGCCCGGCCAGCACGAGGGCGGCGGTGCCGATGGTGGCGAACAGGATTCGACGGAGTGCGGAGGCCGGACCCGGCCCGGCCGCAACCACCGCGAGATGCGCGATGCCGTAGACGAGTGCGAAGGCGAAGAGCGGATAGCGAGTGATGAAGTAGCCGTAGATCCAGGGCTCGACCGCCTCCGGCACGCTCGAGCGCTGGCTGAGGCCTGTGACGGCCACCAGCACCAGCGCCGCGAGCATGGCCAGGATCGGGATCGGGATCGCGGCGATCGGGAGCGCGTGTCCGCGCGCTGTCCGGGCCGCGCCCGATCCTTGAGCCATGGGCCGTTACCGCGCCTCGTAATGGTCCCGCACGAGCCGGTCGAGCAGACGCACGCCCCAGCCGGCGCCCCAGCTGCGGTTGATCTCGCTGGCGTTCGACGACATCGCCACGCCCGCGATGTCGAGATGGGCCCACGGCACCTCCTCGACGTAGCGCTGCATGAACGAGGCCGCCGTGGCGGCGCCGCCGTGACGGCCGCCGGTGTTCTTCATGTCGGCGAACTTGGAGTCGATGGCTTTGTCGTAGGCGGGGATCAGCGGCATCCGCCAGACCTTCTCGCCCGTAGCCTCGCCGGCGGCGTTGATGTTGGCCGCGAGCGCGTCGTCGTTGGAGAACATGCCGGCGATGTCCTGGCCCAGCGCCACGATGATCGCCCCGGTCAGGGTCGCGAGATCGACCATGGCCTTCGGCTTGGCACTGCGGACCACGTGGGTGATCACGTCGGCGAGCACGAGCCGGCCCTCCGCGTCGGTGTTGATCACCTCGATGGTCTGGCCCGACATCGACGTGATGATGTCGGACGGGCGGTAGGAGCCGCCGTCCGGCATGTTCTCGACGATGCCGATGGCCCCGACGACGTTGCAACGGGCCTTGCGGCTGGCCAGCGCGTGGAGTGCGCCGACGACCGCGGCCGCGCCGCCCATGTCGCCCTTCATGTCTTCCATGCCGCCGCCCGGCTTGATCGAGATGCCGCCGGAATCGAACACCACGCCCTTGCCGATGAAGGCGACGGGCGCCTCGCCGGCCGGGCCGCCGTTCCAGCGCATGATCACGATCCGCGGTTCGCGGACCGAGCCCTGCGCCACGGCGAGCAGCGCGCCCATGCCGAGCTCGCGCATTCGCGCCGGCTCCAGAACCTCGATCTCGACGCCGAGCTTCGACAAGTCCGCAGCGCGCCGGGCGAATTCTTCGGGGAAGAGAACGTTCGGCGGCTCGTTTACGAGATCGCGCGCCAGGATGACACCCTCGGACAGGGTCCGGGCGCCCTCACCCTCGCGAGAGGCCGTGCCATGCTCGGCGAGCAGGAGGGTGAGCGTGGTGCCGCTCTTGTCCTCGGCATCCGGCTTCTTCGTGGTCTTGTAGCGGTCGAACGTGTAGGTCCGCAGGCGTGCGCCGAGCGCGAACTCGCCGGCCTGCGCAGCGCTCACCGTCGTACCCGGCCAATCGAGCACGACCCGGGCCGCGCGGCCCGAGACTTTGCCGGCGGTGAAGCCGCCGAGCGCCGGCCAATCGGTTTTGGCCCGGTCCTTCTCCAAACCCAGCCCGATGACCACCAGCCGGTCGGCATTGACGCCCGCCGGCGCCGGAAGGGTCAGGGCGCTGAGCGAGCGGCCCTTGAACTTCTCCGAGGCCGCCGCCTTCGCCACGAGGTCTGTGCCCGCGGCGCCGAGTGCGGCCCGGGCCGCGGATCCGAGGGCGAGGTCGTCGCCGACGAACACCACGAGATCGCCCGATCCCCCCGGGCCCTGGCCGCTCTGCTCAAGGGGGCCGAAACCGATCTCGATACCGTCCGCCATACCCGTCGCCCTGCCCGTCGTTCCGCAGTTTTCGACGCACCCGCGCGGTCACGCTGAGCGCAATCCGCTCTGTGTAGCCGCTGAGGCGGCAAACGCAACGCGGCGCAGCAGCCCTGGAATCGCCCCTTTTGTCGGGTCCCTGGCCGTCGAGGGCGCGAGAGCACGGGCGGAACTGCCGGGCCAATGAGGCAGATCGAGCGCTACATCTTTCGGATCGCCCTGGGCGCGAGCCTCGCCTGCCTGATCGGCCTCACCGGCACGATCTGGCTGACGCAGGCCTTGCGCGAGCTCGATCTCGTGACCGCCAAGGGGCAGACGCTCCTGGTATTCCTGTTCGTCACCGGCCTGTCGCTGCCGACGTTGGTGGTGGTGATCGCGCCCGTCGCGCTGTTCATCGGCACCGTCTATGCGCTGAACAAGCTTAACGGCGATTCCGAGCTGATCGTGATGTCGGCGGCCGGCATGCCGCCGCGCGCGCTGCTGCGGCCGTTCCTGACGCTCGCGCTGTTCGTGAGCTTCCTGGTGGGCTTCCTGGTGCTGGTGGTGATGCCGGCAAGCTTCCAGGAACTGCGCGACGTGATCACCCGGGTCCGGGGCGACTTCATCGCGAACGTCGTCAAGGAGGGGCAGTTCACCCAGCTCGACAACGGCATCACCTTCCATTTCCGCGAGCGCGGGCCCGGCGGGGTCCTCAAGGGCCTGTTCATCCAGGACCGGCGGGAGGCCGGCAAGACCAAGGTCTACCTGGCGGATCGCGGTACCGCGGCCGACATCGACGGGCAGAGCTTCCTGATCCTGGAAAACGGCAGCGTCCACCAGCAGCAGAAGGACTCCCGCGATTCCTCGATCCTGACCTTCGAGCGCTACACGATCGACCTCGCGGCCTTCGCGCCGCCGGATTCCGATACGATCTACAAGCCGCGCGAGCGCTCGACGTCGCAACTGCTGTTCCCCGACCAGACCGAGGGCTACTACAAGCTGCAGAAGGGTCGATTCCGGGCCGAGCTCCATGACCGGCTCTCGGCCTGCCTGTACCCGCTGGCCCTGGTCTTCATCGCCTTCGCGGCGCTTGGCGATCCCCGCACCACCCGACAGGGTCGGGGGCTCGCGGTCGCCGGCGCGATCCTGGCGGTGGTGGCCCTGCGGATCGCGGGCTTCGCCGCGGTGAGCGCCGCCGCGCGCAGCGCCGGGGCGGTGGCAGCGATCGCCGGCGTGCCGATCCTGGCGATCGCCCTCTCCTGCCTGCTGATCTTCTTCGGGCCGCGCGTGCGCGCCTTCAACGCCGCGCTGGCGGGGGCCGTGCGTGCCCTGTTCCGCGCTCCGCGTCTCGCGCCAGCCCGCTGAGCCTCGGATGCTGATCGGTCCGACCCTCGGGCGCTATTTCGCCGCCCGGTTCGCCCGCACGGTGCTCGGTGTTTTCGTCACCGTGTTCGCGTTGGTCTACACCCTCGACTTCGTCGAGCTGCTGCGCCGCGCCGGCGAAGCCGAGGGGGCCTCCACGGGGCTGATGGCGCTGCTCTCGCTCTACCGCACCCCGGCGGTGGCCGAGGGCGTGCTGCCCTTCGCGGTCCTGTTTGGCTCGATGGCCGCCCTGCTCCAGCTCTCGCGCAAGCTGGAGCTGGTGGTGGCCCGGGCGGCCGGGATCTCGGCCTGGCAGTTCCTGCAGCCCGGCTTCTTCGTGGCCCTCGGGCTGGGGGCGGTGGCGGTCGGGATCTACAACCCGGTCTCGGCCCTGCTGAAGCAGCGGTCCACCGAGATCGAGGCGAAGATCTTCGCGAAATCGACCAAGGCGTCCTCCGGCAAGGACCTGTGGATCCGCCAGCGCGGGCTGGACGGTGAGGCGATCATCCGGGCCGAGACCGCCATCGAGGGTACCACCACGCTGGCCGGCGTCTCAGTCTTCACCTTCGACGCGGCCGGCAAGTTCGCCGAGCAGATCATGGCCGCCCGTGCGACGCTTCATGACGGCTACTGGGAGCTCTCGGACACGCGCCTGCTGGCGCCCGACGCGCCGCCTGAGTCGTTCGACACCTACCTGATCGCCTCGAACCTCGACCCGGGGCAGGTCCGGCAGCGCTTCACACCCCCGGAATCTGTGCCTTTCTGGCAACTTCCCACAACCATCGCGCGGACCGAGCGGGCCGGTCTCGACGCCACGCGGTACCGTCTCCAGTACGATGTCCTGTGGGCGCGGCCGGTCCTGTTCCTGGCGATGGTGATCGTCGCTGCAACCGTTTCCTTACGGTTCTTCCGCTTTGGTGGGGTCGGTAAACTCGTCCTCGGAGGCGTGGCGGCAGGCTTCGCCCTCTACGTGGTCCGACAGGTCATGGAGGGGCTCGGCGCGTCCGGACTCGTCGCCGCACCGGTGGCGGCCTGGTTCCCGGCCGTGGTAGGCAGTCTTCTCGGTACGCTTACGCTTCTGTACCAGGAAGACGGCTGACGCCCGCGATCCATCGCGGGACGGGAGACGGGTGTGTGAGGTTCGTGGCGGATCACGTCACAGGGGTTGGGTCGCGCGTTGCGTAAGGTTGCCCACATCCTGCGGAAGACGGCCCTTCTGGCTGCGCTGGCGCTCGCCGCGCCGCTGGCCGGGGGCGTCTCGGCGCATGCCCAGGGGATGGCCGCGCCCAAGGTCGGCAAGCCGGGCGACAAGCTGCTCGTCGAGGCCGGCGAGCTGATCTACGACAACGACCACAACACGGTGACCGCCCGGGGCAACGCCGAGCTGCATTTCGGCCCCCGGACGCTCCAGGCCGACAGCGTGCGCTACGACCGGGCGACCGGCCGGGTCTTCGCCCAGGGCAACGTCCGCCTCACCGAGGCCGATGGCGGCGTCGTGACCGGCGAACGCATGGAGCTGAGCGACGACTTCAAGACCGGCTTCATCGACGCGTTCCGCGGCCAGCAGACGGTGGAACGGCGCACCGAGACGGTGCGGACGCGCTTCTCCGCGCCCCGGGCCGAGCGCCTGAACGGCGAGCAGACCAGCTTCGAGGCCGGCAGCTACACCGCCTGCGAGCCGTGCAAGGACAATCCGGAGACGCCGCCGCTCTGGCAGATCCGCGCCAAGAAGATCATCCACGACAACGAGACACACACGATCTACTTCGACGATTCCACTCTGGAGATCGCCGGGATCCCGGTCGCCTACCTGCCCTATTTCGAGGCCGCGGACCCGACGGTGAAGCGCAAGACCGGCTTCCTGACGCCGCGCTTCATCTCGACCACGGCGCTGGGCCGGGGCGTGTCGCTGCCGTACTTCATCAACCTCGCGCCGACCTATGATCTGACGATCACGCCGACTTTGCTCAGCCGCCAGGGCCTGCTCGGCCAGGCCGAGTTCCGCCAGCGCATCGACAACGGCTTCTACAACATCCGCCTCTCGGGCATCTCGCAGACGACGCCGTCGGCCTTCCTGCCGAGCCCGCTCGGGGCGGGCGAGCGCGACTTCCGCGGCTCGGTGGAATCGCAGGGGCGGTTCTACATCAACGACCGCTGGCGGACCGGCTGGGACCTCGTCGGCGTCACCGACAAGTGGTTCCTCGACAATTACCGGATCCGCAACCAGAACATCACCACGGATTATTTCCGTGAGGCGACATCGACGGCCTACCTCGTCGGCCAGGGCGACCGGTCGTGGTTCGAGGCGCGGGGCTACTACTTCAAGGGCTTGTCGAGCTTCGACTGGCAGAAGCAGCAGCCCATCGTCGCCCCGGTGATCGACTACGACAAGCGGGTCAACGGGCCGTCCGAGATCGGCGGCGAGGTCCGGTTCCAGGCCAACATCACCAGCCTGACCCGCGAGACGACGCAGTTCCAGGGCCTGCCCCGCACGTCGAGCTACCTGTTCTCGCCGAGCGTGAACGGGATCAGCTTCCCGCTCTACCAGACCTGCACCTACTTCCAGCGCGGCCTGTGCGCGATCGACGGGCTCGCCGGCACCAACACGCGCGCCTCGGCCGAACTGTCCTGGCGGCGCAGCTTCATCGACGATTGGGGCCAGAAGTTCACGCCGTTCGCGTATCTGCGCACCGACGCGTTCTTCACCAATCCGAGCTTCTCCGGCTACCAGAACGACCTGGCTCCCCAGGTCGCCAAGATCGACGACGGCTTCGCCGGCCGGGTGATGCCGGCGATCGGGCTCGATTACCGCTACCCGTTCGTCGCCAATTTCGGCGCGCTCGGCGTCCACACACTGGAGCCGATCGGCCAGGTCATCGCGCGCCCGTCCGAGACCCGGATCGGCCGCCTGCCGAACGAGGATGCACAGAGCCTGGTGTTCGACGACACGTCGCTGTTCGAATGGGACAAGTTCTCGGGCTACGACCGGGTGGAGGGCGGCGTCCGAACCAATCTCGGCGGCCAGTATTCCGTGGTCACGCCGTCCGGCTGGTACACCAACGTCATGTTCGGCGAGTCCATCCAGCTCGCGGGCGTCAACTCGTTCCGCCGGGGCGACATCGCCAATGTCGGGCTGGATTCCGGGCTGGAGACGCAGCGCTCCGACTTCGTGGGTCGGTTCCAGGTCTCGCCGAACCAGAACATCACCTTCATCACCCGGGCGCGCTTCAACCAGGCGGATTTCCACGTCGCCCGGCTCGAAACCGGCGCCACGGCGCGGTTCGCACCGTTCCTGCCGCTCACGGTCTCGGCCTTCTATTCGTATTACGAGGCGCAGCCGCTGCTCGGCTACAGCCACTACCGCGAGGGCGTGACCGCCTCGGCCACCTACAACATCACGCCGAACTGGTTCGTCTCGGGCTCGCTGCTGGTGGATCTCACCCACTACCTCGACGTGCGCAACACCTACACCGACGCCCTGTCGGCCTACCTGTCGAACCCGATCGGGACGGTGCCGACGTACCAGAACCCGGGCCGGTTCTACCTGTCGGGCGCGAGCTTCGGCGGCGGCTACCAGGACGAGTGCACGACCATCTCGCTCAACTACATCAACTCGCCGATCGCCACCGCGACCGGCGTGCGCGAGCGCAATCAGACCGTGCTGCTCCGCCTCGAGCTGAAGACCCTGGGCGAGGCCGATCTCCGCCAGAACGTCGGCACCGCCACCACCGCGGACGGCATCGCCACCGTGCGGTGATGGTCGGGACGCGGTGAAGCACCATCGCGTCACCCCAAAGAGATGCGCCCCGCCCCCACCGGCGCTATAGACCCCGGATGCTGCCGCTCGCCCTCACCCTCGGAGACCCGGCCGGGATCGGCCCGGAGCTGGCACTCAGCGCCTGGCTCGCCCGCGGCGGCCCGGACCCGCTGCCGCCGTTCTTCCTGGTGGCCGATCCGGACTTCATCGAGCGTCTGGCCAACCGCCTGCACCGGCTGGTGCCAATCGCCGAGGTCGATCCGGAGACCGCCGTCGAAGTGTTTCCCCGGGCGTTGCCGGTCGTGCCGCTGCCGAGCGGCGCGACAATCTCCGTCGAGCCGGGCGCACCGGATTCCGCCAATGCCGGCGCGGTGATCGAGTCGATCACGGCTGCCGTCGCCTTCGTGGCGGCCAAGCGCGCCAGCGCGGTGGTGACCAACCCGATCGCCAAGTTCGTGCTGACCCGGGCCGGCTTCGCCCATCCCGGCCATACCGAGTTCCTGGCCGCCCTCTCGGTCGCGCCGGGTCGCACGCCGCCCCGCCCGGTGATGATGATCTGGAGCGACGACCTCGCGGTCGTGCCGGTGACGATCCATGTGCCGCTCAAGGACGTGCCCGGCCTGCTCACCCAGGAGCTGGTGGAGGAGACCGCCCGGATCGTCGCCCGGGACCTGCGCGACCGGTTCGGCCTGCCGGAGCCCCGACTGGTGCTCGCCGGGCTCAATCCGCATGCGGGCGAGGCCGGGACCATCGGCCACGAGGATCGCGACGTGCTCGCCCCCGCGGTGGCGCGGCTGCGCGCCGCCGGCATCGACATCCGTGGGCCGCTCCCCGCCGACACGCTGTTCCACGCCCGCGCCCGGGCGACCTACGACGTGGCCCTCGCGCCGACCCACGATCAGGCGCTGATTCCGATCAAGACCATCGCGTTTGACGACGGGGTTAACGTCACCCTCGGGCTGCCCTTCGTGCGGACCTCCCCCGACCATGGCACGGCCTTCGACATCGCCGGGACCGGCGTCGCGCGGCCCGACAGCCTGATCGCCGCCCTGCGGCTGGCGCGGCGGCTCGCCGACACCGAGGCGGCACGCGCCGGACCGGGGCCTGCCGTCGCCGACATCATCCCGTTCAGCATCTATGCCGGACGGCCGCGCGCATCCGGCGCCCAGCATTTCGACGCCGAGGACGAGCTGTGAGCGACGGAGACGGGCTGCCGCCCCTGCGCGAAGTCGTCGCCCGGCACGGGTTGGAACCGAAAAAAGCTCTCGGCCAGAACTTTCTGTACGATCTCAATCTCACTGGCCGGATCGCCCGGGCGGCGGGACCGCTGGAGGGCGTGACCGTCGTGGAGGTCGGCCCCGGTCCCGGTGGCCTGACCCGGGCGCTGCTCGCGGAAGGCGCGGCCCGGGTCGTGGCGATCGAGCGCGATCCCCGCGCCCTACCGGCTTTGGCCGACATCGCCGCGCATTATCCAGGCCGGCTGGAGGTGGTGGACGCCGATGCGCTGGCCTTCGATCCCCGGCCGCTGATCGGCGACGGCCCGGCCCGGATCGTGGCGAACCTGCCCTACAATGTCGGCACTGCGCTTCTCACCGGATGGCTCGACGGCGAGGCTTGGCCGCCCTGGTGGGATCAGGCGGTGCTGATGTTCCAGCGCGAGGTCGCCGAGCGGATCGTCGCCGGGCCGGAGACCCGGGCCGATTACGGCCGGCTCGGCGTGCTGTGCGGCTGGCGCACGGAAGCCGACATCCTGTTCGACGTCAGCCCCTCGGCTTTCGTGCCGCCGCCCAAGGTCACATCCAGCGTCGTCCGGCTTGTGCCCCGGGCGCAGCCCCTGCCCTGCCGGGCCGGCGCACTTGAGGCCGTCACCCGTGCGGCGTTCGGCCAGCGCCGCAAGATGCTGCGCCAGAGTCTGAAGGCGCTGACGCCCGAGCCCGGCGCCCTGTTGGCGGCAGCTGGTATCCTGGAGACGGCCCGGGCCGAGGAGGTGCCGGTGGCCGGGTTCGTTACCCTGGCGAACCTGTGGGACGCGCACAAAAAAGCCGGCGCCGCAGAAACGGCACCGGCTTGAAGGAGCGTCCCGGCCTGAGCGGCCGGGACGTCAAATCCCAAATTAGCGAGTCTGCTGGATCGCCGAGAGCACCCAGCCGCGGCCGGGCTGGCGCTGGAAGGTCCAGAGCTCCGTGGCCTCCGGGGCCGGCTCGGTCTTCACGACCCGGCCACTGGCGCGGTCGACCATGACGTCCTTGAGCGCGTAGCGCATCGCAACGGTGGCGTAGTCGGTGCGATCCTCGCCCCAGGCTTCCGCGAGGTCACCCTGCAGCAGCTTCACGTCGGTGATCTTGTTGACCACCCCCTGAGCAGCGTTGTTGCGCAGCTCCTCGTCGAAGTAGCCGGCCATCTCGGGCGTCGCCAGATTGCCGAGCGTCACCCGGTCCTCGCGGGTGTAGGCATCCTGGATGTCGCCCAGCAGCCGCTCGAACGCCTGGTAATCGGAAGGGCCGATCTCGACCTTGCGGGTCTGCACCGGGCGCGCGCCGCCGAACGCGGCGCCCGCCGCCGGGGCCGGGCCGCCCATCGGGCCACCCGGGTTCGGGCCGCCATCCAGCGTCGAGCGGGCGTAGGGCGCGCCGGCACCGGCTGGCTGGTTGCGGCGGCGGAAGAACCGCACCGCCAGCATCACCACCAGCACCACGAGGCCGACCTGGAACAGCAGGCCGATCATCGAGGCGAGGCCGCCGAGGCCGCCGAAGAAACCGCCGCCGAGCAGGGCGCCCAGCAGGCCGGCGCCGAGCAGACCCGCGAAGAAACCGCCGCCGAAGCGACGACCCTGGGCGGCCGGCGCCTGCATCCCCGGATTGGACATGCCGGGGGACGGTGCGGTCTGGGACCGCTGCATGGTCATGCCGCCGCCCGGCGCCGGCGGCGTGGCCGATGGCGCCGTGTAGGTGCGCGAGCCGCGCGAACCGAAGGATCCGCCGCCGCCCGGACGGGCTTCGGCGATGGGGGCCGCGACGGTCAGGGCAGCGGCCAGCGCCAGGTAGGCGGCCGTGCGCCGACGACGCGAGAATTGGGTGAGCATGTACGCGCCTCTGAGGACGAGAACCGAGTGGCGGAAGCCGCCGACGACTATATGGTGACGGCTTAGCGCGGGTTTTAGTCCGCGGCTCTCGACGACGTGATGACGTTTGTCGCCGGCCGTAGCCTCAGTGCAGCGTCCGGTCCGGCGCGGCCGGGAAGGCCAGGCGGACCTGCGTCCCCTCCCCGGCCCGGCTGTCCAGGGTGATCGTTCCGTTCTGCCGCTTCATCAGCCCATGGACGATCGCGAGCCCCGCGCCCCGTCCCGCCTCGCGGCTGGTCTGGAACGGCGCCAGGGCCCGGGCCAGCATTTCGGGCGATAGGCCCGTCCCGGTATCGCCCACCTGGATGCCCACCGTGCCCGGCCCGGGCTGGTGCATGGCGCGATCGTTGGGATCGACCCGAAAGGTCGACAGCGTCACTGTGCCCCCCGACGGCATCGCCTCGCAGGCATTGGCGACCAGATGCCGCAAGGCGAACTCGATCTGGGTCGGGTTGCTGATCGCCCGCGGCAGGCCCGGCGTCGGGTTCACGACCAGGTGGATCCCGGGGGGGAAATCCGGCGCCAAGCGCTCGGCCACCGCCGCCACGATCGCGTCGAGATCGACGGGTCGCACGTCCGGGGCGATCCGGCGCGAATAGGCCAGGAGCTGGCGGGTCAGGATCGCGGCCCGCTCGGTGGCGTCGGCCGAGCGGACGAGCGCCCGCTGGATGAACGGCTCCGGCCGGTCGCCCAGCCGTCGCTTCAGGCCATCGATGTAGCCGATCAGGATTTGCAGGAAGTTGTTGAACTCGTGGGCGACGCTGTTGGTCAGCAGCCCCAGGGCCTCGCGCTGCCGCGACAGCGCCAAGGCGCCCTCGGCCTCCCGCCGTGCCGTGACGTCGAGGATCTGACAGATCTTCTCGTCGGCGCCGGGAAGCGGCCCGGCGGCCAGACTCGCCCAGAAGCTGGTCCCGTCCGACCGCAGGGCCAGGAATTCCAGCGGCCCGTCGGCGGACAGGTCGGGGGGCGAACCGCGGCTCGCCAGGATCAGGTCAAGGCCGCGCTCCGCCAGGGCTGAGGCCGGATGACCGGTCAGGCGCTCGAAGGCCGGGTTGGCCTGCCGGATGCGACCCTGCGCATCGATCAAGAAGCTCGGCGTCGGCAGCGCGTCGAGGAGCGCGCGGGCCTGCCCCGTCAACGGACCGCCCTCCACGCCGTGATCCATCCCGGGCTGCGTCATGCTGCGTCCGAGCTAAGCGGGTGCGGGAAACCCGCGAGAAGGCCCGCGATAGCGACGAATAGCGGCCGGGCCAAGTGGGCGGCCCGAGTGGGCGGTCCAAGTGGGCGGAGTTTGATCTCGGAGCGCGGTGGCTATTGCCGGACCCACATTACCCGGGCCATCCAGGCAACCTCGCCGATATTGAGGACGCGGTCCTCGTGTTCCGGGTTGAGCGAGACCAGCTCCACGGTCCGGGCGGTGCGCCGCTTCAATTCCTTGGCGAGGACCTCGCCGCCGTGGAGGCGCACCACGACGCGGTCGCCCTTGCGGACGCTGGCGGTCGGCGAGACGATCAGCACATCGCCGTCGCGGAACAGCGGCTGCATGGAATCGCCCTGAATCTCCAGCGCGAAGGCACGCTCCTCGCCGAGATCGGGGAACTCGATCTCCTCCCAGCCGGCGCCTCCGGTGGGCATGCCCTCGTCGGTGAACAAACGCCCCGCCCCGGCCTGGGTGAGGCCGATCAGCGGGACCATGGTGCGGGCGGGGATCTCCCGGGCCTCGATCAGCCGCAGGAACTCGTCCAGGCTGGCGCCGGTGGCGGCCAGGACCTTCGAGACGGATTCCGTCGAGGGCCAGCGCTTGCGACCGTCCGCGCCGATGCGTTTGGAACGGTTGAAGCTGGTCGCATCGAGGCCCGCACGCCGGGCGAGCCCGGACGCGGAATAGCCGTGACGCTCCGCCAGGCGGTCGATGGCGTTCCAGATCTGCTCGTGAGACAGCATGTCGGGCTCGGCGGCTCAAGCTCGGCGGGTCGGCGCCCCCGTCTCGCCAGCCGGCACCCGGCTGCCTCGGGGGCACGGCGGCAGTTTCCCCGGAGGATGCGGACCGAACCCGCCGGAGATGCGCGGAATACTGAAGACCGTCACGAGCCGGCCCGCGTCTCCCGTTTCAGGCGCGGGTCTGTGACGCTCAGCCTAGTCATAGGAAAGTAGAACTACAACCTGCAGAATGCAATCGCCCTGGGAATCGATTTGGTATCCCGACGCTGCCGATCGACGGCATTGCTCCTCGGGTGTCGCTTAGATCGATGCCCCTCCACCCAGTCCTTTCATCCTGAGGTATTGCGAAGCCGCCCTGAACGCGAACTCCGGGAACCTCAGCGATGCGGCGATAGCGTCGTCGAGGGGGCCGCTCGCTCCGCCACCTGAGGATGACGGGGGGGTGGATCAGTGCTTCCGGCTGCTGCCAGGCCCCCAGCCCGTAGGCCCGATCGCCCTTCCCCCGTCAGTCGGCCACGGTTCCGATGCCCGGAGTGATGAGCTATGGACCCTCCGACGCCCAAGGAACACCGATGCCGCTCATCTACAAGATCTGTCCGCGCGCGCTCTGGCGCGAGGCCGAGGCGGCGGGCCGGTTCACCGGTGCGCCCGTCGATCAGGCGGATGGCTTCATTCATTTCTCGACCGCCGAGCAGACCGCCGAGACGGCGTCCCGCCACTTCGCCGGCCAAGCCGACCTGCTGCTGATCGCCGTCGAGGCCGAGAGCCTGGGCGCGGCCCTGGTCTACGAGCCGTCGCGCGGTGGAGCCTTGTTCCCGCACCTCTACGGCGACCTGCCGCTCTCCGCGGTCGTGTCTGTGGCGGAGTTGCCGCTTGGCGAGGACGGGCAGCATGCCCTGCCGGCGGGAATCCCGCGCACATGATCGCCGCCGTCTTCCCGCTGATCCGCCCGCTGCTGCACCGGCTCGACGCCGAGCGCGCGCATGATCTGACCCTCCGCGCCCTGTCGCTGCTGCCGCCGGGGAAGCCGGCCGCGGACGACCCGCGGCTGGCCGTGGACCTGCTGGGGCGCCGGTTCTCCAATCCGGTCGGCCTCGCCGCCGGCTTCGACAAGGGCGCCCGGGTGCCGGACGCGATGCTCGGCCTCGGCTTCGGCTTCGTGGAGGTCGGCGGCGTGGTGCCGCGGCCGCAGCCCGGCAACCCGCAGCCGCGGGCGTTCCGCCTTCCCGCCGCCCGGGCGGTGATCAACCGCTATGGCCTCAACAGCGAGGGGCTGGACGTGGTGGCCGGGCGGCTCCGGGCCCGGGCCGGCCGTCCGGGCATCGTCGGGGTCAATATCGGAGCCAATAAGGAATCTACAGACCGCCTCGCCGATTACGTCGCCTGCACCGCGACCCTCGCCCCGCTGGTCGATTTCGTCACCGTCAACGTCTCGTCGCCCAACACGCCGGGCCTGCGCGACCTCCAGGGCGAGGCCTTCCTCGACGAGCTGCTCGCCCGGACGGTCGAGGCCCGGGATACGGCCGGCGCCAGGGCGGCGGTGCTCCTGAAGATCGCCCCCGACATGGCGCTGGACGCCCTTGACGCGATCTGCGCCACGGCGCTGAAGCGCGGCGTCCAGGCGCTGGTGGTCTCGAACACCACGGTGGCCCGGCCCGAGAGCCTCCGGGAGAAAAACCTCGCCCGCGAGACCGGTGGCCTTTCCGGCCGCCCGCTGTTCGGACCGGCGACCCGGATGCTGGCGCAGACCCGGCTCCGGGTCGGGGACCGGCTGCCGCTCATCGGGGTCGGCGGCGTCGATTCCGCCGAAGCCGCCTGGACGAAGATTCGGGCCGGGGCGAGCCTCATCCAGCTCTACTCGGCGCTGATCTATGACGGGCCAGGGCTGGTGGATCGCATCAAGGCCGGCCTCCTGGAGCGCATGGCGGCGGAGGGCGTCACCGCGCTGAGTCAGGTCGTCGGCCGGGGCGCGGAGGAGCTGGCCCGCGCGGCGTGAGCGCCGTTCGATCCCGCTTCCCAACCGGGGCTCGCGCGCTGCCCTGAATTGGTTCGCTGCGCGCGTCATAACGGAGCGGGATCGACCGGCCGCAGAGCGTCCGACCCGCCAGTTTAGAAAGGCTTTGCCAAGCGGGGACTTAGCCTGTGTCCCGCGCATGAGGGGCCTGCGCGCGCCTGCCATTGTGAGCGGTGTCCCAAGCCGCTTATCTCGCGGTAGCGATTGGGCGAGCCCGGCTCGCCTCCCGAGAACATCCAGGACAATCCATGGCCCAGCCTGACGGGGCTCCCAAGCGCTCATCCGCCGCCGGCGGCTGGGGCGCTCTGAAGAGTTGCGGCAAGCACCTGCTCGGCTCGCGCGCCCCGCTGTCGGGCGCCCGCGCCCTGCTGAAGGCGAACCAGCCGGACGGGTTCGATTGCCCGGGCTGCGCCTGGGGTGACCCGGAGCATGGCTCGTCCTTCGAGTTCTGCGAGAACGGCGTGAAGGCGGTCTCCTGGGAGGCCACCGACAAGCGCACGCCGCCGTCCTTCTTCGCCCGCCACACGCTCACCGAGCTGCGGGGCTGGAGCGATTACGCCCTGGAGGGCGAGGGCCGCCTGACGCACCCGATGCGCTACGATTCGGCGAGCGACCGCTACCGGCCGGTGAGCTGGGACGAGGCTTTCGCCGAGATCGGCGCGACGCTCCGCGGCCTCGACCATCCCGACCAGGCCGAGTTCTACACCTCCGGCCGGGCCTCGAACGAGGCCGCGTACCTCTACCAGTTGTTTGCCCGCGCCTACGGGACCAACAACTTCCCCGACTGCTCGAACATGTGTCACGAGGCTAGCGGCGTCGCGCTGATCGACGCCATCGGCATCGGCAAGGGCACGGTCCTGTTGGAGGATTTCGAGAAGGCGGACGCGATCTTCTGCGTCGGCCAGAATCCCGGCACCAACCATCCGCGCATGCTCGGCGACCTGCGCCGGGCGGCCGAGCGCGGCGCCAAGGTCGTGGTGCTGAACCCCGTGCGCGAGCGCGGTCTCGAGCGCTTCGCCGACCCGCAGAACACCGTGGAGATGCTGCGCGGCGCCAGCGGCGCCATCGCGAGCCACTATCTCCAGCCGCGCTCCGGCGGCGACATGGCCGCCTTCCGGGGCATCGCCAAGATCGTGTTCGCCCGCGATGCCGAGGCGCTCGCCTCCGGCCGGCCCTCGCTCCTCGACCGGGCGTTCCTCGAGCACCACACCGCCGGGCTCGACGCCTACCGGGCCGCCGTTGACGCGACGAGCTGGAACGCGATCCTCGACCAGTCGGGCCTGACCTTCGACGACATCTCCGCCATGGCGGATGTCTATCTCGGCGCCCAGCGGGTGATCGCCACCTGGGCCATGGGCGTGACCCAGCACCGCCATTCGGTGGCGACCGTGCGGGAGATCGCCAACCTGCTGTTCCTGCGCGGCCATATCGGCCGGCCGGGCGCGGGCCTGTGCCCGGTGCGGGGCCATTCCAACGTGCAGGGCGACCGCACGGTCGGCATCAACGAGCGCCCGTCCGTGGCCTTCCTCGAGTCGCTGGAGCGGCATTTCGGCCTCGCCATGCCCCGCCGGCACGGTCACAACGTCCTGGCGGCGATCCGGGCCATGCGCGACGGCACGTCGAAGGCCTTCATCGGCCTGGGCGGCAACTTCCTGCGCGCGACGCCGGATACCCCGGTGGTGGCGCAGGCCCTGGCCTCCTGCCGCCTGACGGTCCACATCGCGACCAAGCTCAACCACGCCCACCTCGTGCCGGGCGCCATCGGTTACCTGCTGCCCTGCATGGGCCGCACCGAGATCGACCGGAACGCGGCGGGCAAGACCCAGATCGTGACCGTCGAGGATTCGATGAGCATGGTCCACGGCTCGGGGGGCATCAACAAGCCGGCCTCGAAGGAGCTGCGCTCCGAGATCGCGATCATCGCCGGCATCGCCCAGGCCACCGTCGGCTCGGCCGCCATCGATTGGGCCGGGCTCTCGGCCGATTACGACCGGATCCGCGACGCCATCGCCGCCACGATCCCGGGCTTTTCCGAGTACAACACCCGGGTGCGCAAGCCCCGCGGCTTCATGCTGCGCAACCTCGCCGCCGAGCGGGTGTTCGAGACCGCGACCGGTTTGGCCAACTTCTCGGCGGACCCGCTTCCGGTCGAGACCGAGCACCAGATCGCCACGAAATCCCGGGACACCTACGTGCTGCAGACCTTCCGCAGCCACGACCAGTACAACACCACGATCTACGGCCTCGACGATCGCTACCGCGGCGTCTACGGCGAGCGGAAGGTGCTGTTCGCCCATCCGGACGACCTGGTGGCGATCCGCGACCGGCTCGGTGAGCGGGTCGACATCGTCGGCCTCCATGCCGACGGCGTGACAAGGCGGGCCGAGGATTTCCGGCTGGTGCCCTTCGACATGCCCCGGGGCGCGGTCGCCGGCTATTACCCGGAGCTCAACGTGCTGGTGCCGCTCTCAACCTTTGGCGAGAAGAGCGACACGCCGACCTCCAAATCGGTGCTCGTGACCCTGGAAGCTCGGGCGGCGGCGTAGGCCGCATGGATCGCGAGCTCAACGAGGCGGCGTTCGTTGTCGCCCTCGACCGTATCACCGCGGCCCGTCCCGGTATCGATTCACTGGAGGCGGGACTGCTGGCGGCCCTCGACCTCGGCCTGCCCGGCGACAGCCGCGCCTTCGCCCGCAGCTTCGGGGTGGAGCACGCCCTGGTACTGCGTGCGCTCTCGGCGTTGGAGGAGGCGGGCCACGTCACGGTGACAGCGCGCGATGCACGCACGCAGCGGACGCGCTACGAAGCGGCGGCGCGCTGATCGGCGCGGCGCTCCGTTCGAGGACGTCCCCTCCCGGTCCGGGCCCGGTCATCTGCGGCATCGCAAGCCGCCGCGAGCGTGGCAGCCCTTAGCGCCTGCCCTGGTTCATCGCCCAGACGATCCCGAATGGATCGCGCAGCTGGCCGTAGCGGTCGCCCCAGAACATCTCGGCCGGCTCCATCAGGGCGGTGGCCCCCGCCGCGACGGCCTGGACGTAGCGGGCGTCGATGCCCTCGACCATCAGCATCAAGGTGAAGCCCTGGGGCGCAAGCAGCGGATGGCCGTGTTCCGGGAAAGCGTCGCTCAGCATCAGCGACGAGCCGTTCACATGGAGATGCACATGCATGGTCCGCCCGTGCTCGTCGGCCGGCATGGCTGTGACGATCTCAGCCCCGAAGGCACGGACGTAGAACTCGGCGGCTTTCAGGGCGCCGTCCACCGTCAGGTAGGCCACGAGCCCGCCCTTCACCGGGGCCGGAACCGGCATCTCAGGATTTCCGCTGCTCATTCTGGCGTTCCCCGATTGCGGTCTTGCGCCGCGATTTAAGGAATCAATCGGCGCCGCCGATCCAATAGTGTGACATAGGAGGATCGATCGGTCTAGATGGCCGTGAATATTGAAATATGCGCCTGTTTTGCGGGATGTGCGGGCGTTGGACTTGCCGGAGACGCAGGCGCATTCGTCTCAGCCTAGTATGAAAGTTGGGCCGGATTTGCGAAGCTCAGTCTGGACTGGGTTGCGCGTCCGCCGGCGTTAATTAAGCCATCCGGAAGTGCTGGTGATCATCACCGACCGCTCCCCCAGCCGGCCGCGCGGCTTCCTTGCTGGATGCGTGGTGTCCAAGCCACCCGTGGAGCGCTGGGTGCCACGCCGTGCCGGCCCCGACGATCCACCGGCAAATGGCGTGCTGGCAAAGCGTCTCCTGAAACGGCTCAGCGCGCCTCGTCGCGAGCCGCACTGCGGAAGCATCCTCTGGCGAGCATGATCCCCCCGTTCTCAGGGTCTGAATTCCATCACCATGGCCCAGGTTATGTCCGACCAGGATGGAATTGGGACGGCCCGCTTGCGAGGCGCCGAGCCCTCGAAGCGGACGGCGACCGCAACCTGATCACGGAACGATGCCACCGCGCCTAGGACATAGGCTCTCCGGACGGGCACGCCTTCTCGACCCCGGGCCCCTCCTGCGCACGCACAGGGTCAGGACGTTGACGCGGTGCCTCTGCCCCGGCGCGCACGCGCTGAACGCCACGATGGCGGAGGGGAACCGTGCGTTTTTGCCCCAAGGGATCGGCAATCCGCGACGGCGCTTTCCGAGCTAATTCAGTCCGCGTGTCCGTTTGTTTGCTGGCTGAAAATCCGTGCGTGCAGATCTTCCCGTGCGGCCACCGTCTCAACGAACCCCGCAAGCGACTGCCGATTCCCTATTGTTCGAGGCTATCACAATGCGCTGTCTTCCCGCTGGTGTATTCGCTCTCGTCGTTATGGCAACATCTGCTCTTGCCTTGAATGCAGGGGATACGATGCAAGCTTGGGCGGGAGCATCGTCAACGGACAAGGACACATTATTGCGCAAATTGGATGCGGTGAACGGCGGAGATGCGTCCCGCGAACGTGTACGCTCTTGTCTCGACGAAACCTCGAAAACGGCCGGCCACACGAACCTGCCGATTTCAGAAGTCGCAAAAGCTTGCTCCGAACAAGCCGCGCGAGACAATATATAGGCCTCTCACATCAGTTAGGCCTGCTCGGCAATTTTGGGCCGAAGCTGTGACGAGCAACGAGGGGCTGGTCGTCGACCTGACGTGGAAGCCATAACCGTCTACGCGCAAGCGGGTCGATCGAACTGCGATCAAAGACTGGTGCGGGTGGTCTAGTAATTGTCCGCTGGCGGATACGGCGGGCGGTGCGGCAGACGATCGAAGCTTGGGCTGTCCCGCGCCGTTGTCAGCCATGGGGGCGCTCCGCCCCGGCCGCGTCCTCATTCTCCAACGCCTCCAGATAGGCGCGTAGCAGCGACGCCCGTCCCGGCCGGAAGCTGCCGCCCTCCGCATGGGCTTCGACGATGCGGTCGACCCTAAACATTCGGAACGCCGCGCGCAGACGGCACCATGCCAGGACGACCAGCCGTCGCTCCGTGTAGACGAGCGCCAGAGGCAGGATCGTACGTTGCGTGGCCGAGCCGTGTTCGTCCGTGTAACGGATGGCAAGCGCGTCCTCCCGCCAGCACGCCTGCCGGATCAGCCTCAGGTCTTGCACGTGTGGATAGCGTGCGTCGGGGCGGTAGACCTTCGACACGGCGTGGAACAGGTTCTGTTCACGGTCGTCCGGCAGGGTCGCGGCGACCTTGGCCAAGACCGAGGCCGCGGCCGCCGCGAGGTCCGGATCGCCCATGCCGCGCACTTCCGCCATGCCGAGCGCCAACGCCTCAATCTCCAGGCGGTCCAAAGTCTGCGGCGGCAGCGCGTAATCCTCGGTCAGTCGGTAGCCGTAGCCGCGCTCGCCGTCGATGCGCGCCCCTGCCGCCCGCAAGCTGTCGATGTCTCGGTATAGCGAGCGCACCGAGACGCCGGTCTCCTCCGCCAGCCTTGCGGCCGTCACGGGTGCGGGCAAGGTGCGCATCGCCTGCAGGAGACGGAACAGGCGGTCGCTCCGGGCCATCACGCTACTGCCAGTTTATGTCAGGTGGGGGGTGGTACATCCGGATCGTGGGGCACGGCAACATGCCCCCCGTATCGGAGCCCGCCATGAATGTTCAGACGACGACCCACCTTAACTTCCGTGGGCAGGCCCGCGAGGCACTCGACTTCTACCGGTCCGTGTTCGGCGGCGAACAAACCATCGTCACCTATGGGGACCTCGGGGCGACCCAGGACGCTGCGCAGGCCGAGAAGGTGATGTGGGGCCAGGTGGTCTCCGATCACGGCTTCCGGATCATGGCCTACGACGTGCAGCCGGAGAAGCCGTGGAATCCTGGCGAGAACGCGTTCTACGTCTCGGTCCGCGGCAACTCGGCAGAGGAGGTCACCGCGTATTGGGAGAAGCTTCACGCGGGTGCGGCGGTTCGACAGCCACTCGGTGTTTCGGCGTGGTCCCCGCTCTACGGGATGCTGACGGATCGGTTCGGTGTGACCTGGGTCATGGACGTGATGGTCGCCTAATCAGTCATGCCCCTTGGCGGATGATCGAACGTGCGTCCGCTATCCGCCATCGTAGCTGGGGTGGCGGCGACGACGTCGGGGCGCAAGGAACCACCCGACGCGCAAAAGCCGATCGGGTCTAGATCCTTGAGCGATCGCCGCCGATGCGAAGACCGGTTCCGCGTCAGCGCTCGGCAGATGACGGGCTCGGCACCGCTCCCGATTTCAATGCGGCCGGGAGCGGCTCTTGCTCTCAGAACCCCTTCGCCTTGATCGCCTCGGACCAGGTCACGGCGCGGCGGTTCACGCCGAGGTGCTGGCGCTCGTAGAGCCGGCCTTCGAGCTTGATCGCGCCGCGCTTGGCGTATTCCGGGCGCTCGAACGCTTCGATCACCAGCTTGGCCCGGCGCACCTCCTCCTCGGTGGGCGCGAAAGAGGCGTTGGCCGGCTCCAGCTGGGTCGGATGGATCAGGGTCTTGCCGTCGAAGCCCAGGTCGCGCGCCTGGCGGCATTCATCGCGGCAGCCCTCCGTATCGGCGATGTCGTTGTAGACGCCGTCGAGGATCGCCAGGCCCTCGGCCCGGGCGGCGGCGAGCGCCATCATCATCCAGGGCAGCATCGGCACCCGGCCGGGCACGATTTTGGCCCAGGTGTCCTTGGCCAGGTCGTTGGTGCCGAGCACCAGGCAGGTCAGGCGTTTGCGCGGGTCGCGCTTGGCCCGGGCGATCTCCTGGATGTTGAGGATCGAGGCCGGGGTCTCGATCATCGCCCAGACGGCGATGCCCTCCGGTGCGTCGAGGGATTCGAGCCGGTCGGCGATGCTCTCCAGCACCGCCGAGGACGACACCTTGGGCATCAGGATCGCGTCGGGCTTGGCCTCGATCGCGGCGTGGAGATCGGCCTCGCCCCAGGGTGTCTGGGGGGCGTTGACCCGGATCACCAGCTCGCGGCTGCCATAGGCACCGCTCTTGACCGCGGCGCAGACCTGCTCCCGGGCGATCTCCTTCTCTTCCGGGCCGACCGCATCCTCCAGGTCGAGGATGATGCTGTCCACCGGCAGGGTCTTGGCCTTGTCGAGCGCCCGCTGGTTCGAGCCGGGCATGTAGAGCACGCTCCGGCGCAGGCGCAGGTCGGTCGTCGTGGCCATGGGCATCTCCCTCGCAGAGCCGCATCGCGGCCGGTCTTCGTTGCGCCGCACCCTAAAGCACGGGATCGGCCTGGCCACACCTGCGGGAATGGGATCGGTGAGACCGTGCGACGTTTGATACCGGCCGCGGTCGTGCAGTCTCCGGCCCCGCTTTGGTCATCTTCGAACGGCTAAAGGCCGTCAAATCCAATCCCTGGATCCCGGGATCCGATACCATGCGCTCGTTCTCGTCCGTCTTCGTCCTGGCCGGCTTAATCCTGGCCGGATCCCCTGACTCCGCCCGGGCCCAGAGCCGGACGACGCTGGGGGTCGGCTCCGGTGCGGTGGCGGGCGCCCTGGTGGCCGGCCCGATCGGGGCGGTGGCGGGCGCCGTGGTCGGCGGGTTCGTCGGCAACTCGACGGAGCGCGGCCGCCGCCATGTCCGCCGGCGCCGGCATACCAGCAGCCTCCACCGGGCGCCGCAGCGCCGGGCCGAGGCGCAGCTCGCGCGCGCCACCGGGACCGTCGCCCGGACCGCACCGCCGGCCGCCACGGCCTGGAAGGACCCGCACTGATCGCATCGCCGCGCAACCTAAGATATAGGTCGTCGCGCGTCGAAGAATTGGCAGCGGGGCCGTGCAAACCTGCAGCCTGCGAAGGCTATGCGAAGTCGGACGCCGTTTTCCGGATCGGTTTCGCCGAAGAGGTCCCGAACGTCGCGCGGGCCAGGCCCGGAAACGCGAAGGCCTGGAACAGGCCCCGCGCCCCCAGGAAGGCCACGAACGCTAGCCACAGCCCGGTATTGCCGAGGTTCAGGCTCTGCACCACCGCCAGGACGACGCCGTAGATGGTCAGCGCGCCCAGCATCAGGTTGCGCATCGCCCGGGTCCAAGTGGCGCCGATATAGATCCCGTCATAGGCGAACGGTGCCGCCGCAACGAGCGGCGCCAGGGCGGCCAGCGGCAGATAGGCTCTTGCGGTCTCCCGCACCGCCGCGCTGGTGGTGACGCCATCGATGAAGGCGGCTCCACCGCCCAAGGCCAGCAGGCTGACGCCGATCCCGAAGCCGAGGCACCAGAGCAGGCTCAGAGTCGATGCCCGCCGGAACGCCTCCGCGTCGCGGGCGCCAACCGCCTGTCCGCACAGCGTTTCTGCAGCCGTGGCGAAGCCGTCGAGGAAGAACCCGCCGATCAGGAACAGATTCCATAGGACGGAATTGGCCGCCAGCACCACGTCACCCTGCCGGGCGCCCAGCGCGGAGAACAGCACGATGGCGGTGATCAGGGCGAGGGTGCGCAGGATGAAGTCGACATTGACGCTGACCGTCCGGCGCAGAGCCGCGGCATCCCGCAACTCCCGCAGGGGCACCCGGAACGGACGCGCGCCGAGCCGCGCCAGCACGAGCAGGCCGAGGCCGAGCCCGGCCGCTTCCGCGCAGAGCGCGGCCAGCGCCGCCCCGGCGAGCCCCAGGCCGAGGCCGAGCACGAAGGCCAGCGTCAGGCCGATGTTCACCAGATTGATCGCCACCTGCAGCAGCAGACCGAGATCGGTCCGTCCGCGGCCCAGAACCGAGCCGAGCACGCCGTAGCTCGCCAGCACGAACGGGGCGGACAGGATACGGATGTGGAAATAGGTCGCGATGCCTGCGATCACCGCCGTGCTGGCGCCGCTTACCGCGAAGGCGAACTGAGCGATCGGCCCTTGCAGCGCCACGAGGCTCAGGCCGATCACGGCGCCCGCTGCCAGGGCCCGGGCCAGCACGCGGTCGACCTCCGCCGCATCTCGGGCGCCGACCGCCTGAGCGGTCATGCCGGCGGTAGCCATCCGGAGCGCCCCGAAGGACCAGAAGATCGCGTCGAAGATCACGGCCCCCAGCGCCACCGCGCCGAGCAGGGCCGCGTCGCCGAGCCGGCCGATCACCGCCGCGCCGACGAAGCCGAGCATGGGCGTCGTGACGTTGGCCAACGTCATCGGGAGGGCCAAGGCCAGCACGCGGCGATGCGTCGGCAGGACCGGGGCGGCGGCAGGCGGATGCGTCATGCCGCAGCCTTCCCCACTCAGCGTGAGGCGGCGAACAGGCGCGAGATCAGCCAGAGCGGGATGACCACGACCGCACCCGCGACGATCCAGCCGCCGAAATCGTGCAGCGAAGCGAGGCCGATTTCCAGGAGTGCGCGAGCGGAATCATAGATGTGCCAGAACAGCCGGCCCGGTGTGAGGCCGAGCATCGACATGAAGGCGCCGACTAGGACGGACAGGAACAGCAGACGCAGGAACACGCCGGCGGGCGAGCCGCCCAAGAATCGACGCAGCGCCGAGGCGCGTGGTGGGTAGGCCTCCACACCGTAGGCGCCAGTCGGCGGTGGGGCGCCGTGCCGGCGCCGGTCGTGATCGACGAGCATCGCGTCCTCATGAAACCAGAGGGTGTCCGGATCGGCGATGAAACGGGCAGAACCGTGGCCGGAGCACCACACCGCGCCGAAACCGGATCTCGGATCAAACGTTAGCGGGTTTCACCCACGGACCCGAGATGGCAAGCGAGACCCGTCCCGCCAAGATGCCGGGAATGGCCGCGGGACAGCGCCGACGGGGACGAGACCCAGCATGATCGACCACGCCTTGTTCGACCCGGCGACGATCGATCCCGAGACGCTTCGGCTCAATGCCGAGATCGTCGCCCCGGCGGCCGCCCTGCCCGATCCCTGGTCGCTGCCGATCGAGGAGGTGCGTGCCCGCCGCCGCGCCGGGACCAAGGCCGCGCCGGCGATGCCTCACAGCGCTCGGGCCGAATGGCTGACGATCGAGGGCCCCGGCGGCCCGCTGAAGCTCCGGGTGGTCCGCCCCAAGGCCGCCGCGAAGCTCCGTGGCGCTTATCTGCACATCCACCGCGGTGGCTGGGTCTGGGGCGCGGCCGACGAGCAGGATCCGTGGCTCGAGCGCATCGCCGATGCCTGCGGTTTCGTGGTGCTGTCGGTGGAGTATCGGCTCGCCCCCGAGCATCCCTACCCCGCCGCCCTCATGGACTGCGAGGCTGCAGCACTCTGGCTCGCCGGACAGGGCCGGACCGAGTTCGGCATCCACGCCCTGACGATCGGCGGTGAATCGGTCGGGGCCCACCTCGCCGTGATGGTGCTGCTACGCCTCCGAGACCGGCACAACCAGCCGCGGGCGTTTCGGGGCGCCAACCTCAACGCCGGCTTCTACGACCTGGGCTTGACGCCCTCGGTCCGCAACTGGGGCGACGAGCGCCTCGTCGTGAATACCCGCGACCTCACGAAGTTTGCCGACGGCTACGTCCGCGAGGGAATCGACCGCCGCCGTCCCGACGTGTCGCCGATCTATGCCGAGCTGAAGGGTCTGCCACCGGCTCTCTTCACCATCGGCACCGCCGATCCGTTGCTGGATGACACGCTCTATATGTCCGCGCGCTGGGCGGCGGCCGGCAATGGCGGCCACACGGCGATCTATCCCGGCGGCTGCCATGTGTTCGCCCGCTATCCGAGCCCGATGAGTGAGCGTGCCCTGGAACTGATTGACCGCTTCCTGATGGCTTTGGCCTGAGCAAACCGTCAGAACTCCTGCCGGCGGCCTTTCAGGCATGGTTCGCAGCGCGTGGCTGGACACCCCGGCCGCACCAGCTCGACCTGCTGCGGATCGTAAACGCCGGCCAGTCCGCCCTGTTGGTTGCACCGACGGGAGCCGGCAAGACGCTGGCGGGGTTCCTGCCAAGCCTGATCTCGCTGTCGGAGCGGGCAGCCTCGAAGGCGTCGCCAAAAACGACGAAGGGGCTGCACACGCTCTATGTCTCGCCGCTGAAGGCCCTCGCGGTCGATATCGCCCGCAACCTCGATGCGCCGATCGCCCAGATGGCGCTCCCCGTGCGGGTCGAGACCCGGACAGGCGACACCCCCGCGCACAAACGCACCCGCCAGATCAGCCGCCCGCCCGACATCCTGCTGACGACGCCCGAGCAGCTGGCTCTGCTGATTGCTCATCGCGACGCTGCCGAGTTTTTCTCCGGACTGCGCTGCGTCATCCTCGACGAACTGCACGCCCTCGTCACCTCGAAGCGGGGCGATCTGCTGTCCCTCGCGCTCGCTCGGCTGCACCGCCTGAGCCCGGACCTGGCGGCGATCGGCCTGTCTGCCACCGTGCGCGAGCCGGACGAGCTACGGAAGTATCTGGTGCCACAGGTGCAGGCTCCCGCTCCCGCCATGGCCGACCTCGTCACCGTTCAGGGCGGGGCCAGGGCCGATCTGCGTATGCTCGATCTCGGGCGGTCGCTGCCGATCTCGGGGCACACCGCTTGGCACTCGATGCCGGCGATCTACGACCTGATCCGCGAACACCGCACGACGCTGGTCTTCGTCAACACGAGGCTGCAAGCCGAGTACACATTCCAAGAGCTGTGGCAGCTCAACGACGATGCGCTGCCGATCGCGATACATCACGGCTCGCTTGACGCGCAGCAGCGCCGGCGGGTCGAGGCCGCCATGGCGGAGGGCCAGCTGCGGGCGATCGTCTGCACCGCCACGCTCGATCTCGGCATCGACTGGGGCGATGTCGATCTCGTGGTCAATGTCGGGGCGCCCAAGGGCGCGAGCCGGATCATGCAGCGGATCGGCCGCGCCAACCACCGCATGGACGAGCCGTCGAAGGCCTATCTGGTACCCGGCAACCGCTTCGAGATGCTGGAGTGCCAAGCTGCGCTCGACGCCGTCGAGGAGGCCGCGCAGGATACCCCCGACGCAAGGCTCGGCGCGCTCGATGTGCTGGCTCAGCACGTGCTCGGCATGGCCTGCGCCGACGCCTTCGATCCGCTCAGCCTCTACGAGGAGATCATTTCCGCCTCGCCTTATGCAGGGCTAACCTGGGAGTCGTTCGAACAGGTCGTCGATTACGTAGCGACCGGCGGCTACGCTCTGCGCGCCTACGAGCGCTTCGCCAAGATTCTGCGTGGTCCCGACGGGTTGTGGCGGGTCCGCGATGCCCGCACGGCTCAGGCCTACCGGATGAATGTCGGTACGATCGTCGAGGCGGCGCGGGTGCGGGTGCGGCTCGGCCGGACGCTGCGCAGCAAGCCCGGCACAGTCCTACCGAAGGGCGGCCGGGTGCTCGGCGAGATCGAGGACGAGTTCGCCGACACGTTGACCGTCGGGGACACCTTCCTGTTCGCCGGAGAGACTCTTCGGTTCGAGGGTTTGGCCGAGGACGAGGCCCTCGTGACACGCGCGCCGCTCGGCACCGATCCGGCAATCCCCTCCTATGCGGGCGCTAAATTTCCCCTCTCGACGTTTCTGGCCGAACGGGTCCGGGCGATCATCGCCGACCCGTTCGAATGGGATCGCCTGCCGACGCAGATCGGCGAGTACCTGCAGCAGCAGCGCCGCCGCTCGGTCCTGCCGGGCGAACGCGATTTGCTTGTCGAAACCTTCCCGCGGGGTAAGCGCCACTATCTGACGGCCTTCCCGTTCGAGGGTCGACTCGCCCACCAGACGCTCGGCATGCTGCTCACCCGCCGGTTGGAGCGCGACGGGCTGCGCCCTCTCGGCTTCGCGGCGAACGATTACGGGATCGCGATCTGGACCACCCGCGACGTTTCGGAGCGAGCCGCGCTGGACCCTGACTTCATCGGCGACCTGTTCGCCGTCGACATGCTGGGCGACGACCTCGAAGCCTGGCTCGATGAGTCGGCGATGATGAAGCGCACCTTCCGGCAATGCGCGGTGATCGCCGGCTTGATCGAGCGGCATCATCCGGGCCTGAAGAAGTCGGGCCGGCAGGTCACCATCTCGACCGATCTGATCTACGACGTGCTGCGCAAGCACCAACCGGACCACCTCCTGCTCAGGGCCGCGCGGCAGGATGCGGCAACCGGACTCCTCGACGTGAGGCGCCTCGGCATGATGCTAGAGCGGATCCAGGGGCGAATCATTCACAAGGCTCTCGATCGGGTCTCGCCGCTCTCCGTATCCGTCATGCTCGAGATCGGGCGCGAGCGGGTCTACGGCGAAGGTGCCGACGAAATCCTGGCCGAGGCAGAGGCCGAGCTTCTTCAGGAAGCTCTGTCCTGACCGGCGATCCGCCCTCCCCCATTGAGACCGAGGATGCGATCTTGGCGGCCGGCCTGCGACTCGAGAAGACTCACAAGCACCCGACCCTGCAGCTCGGAGGCGAGACCCTGATGCTCGATCTCTGCGGCGGCGTGTGGCTGCCGGAGCATCGAACGCTGATCGTCTCCGATCTTCACCTGGAGAAGGGCTCGTCCTACGCCGTCCGCACCGGCCAGTTCCTGCCGCCCTATGATACCCGCGAGACCCTGGCCTGCCTGCACGAGGCCGTGACCCGCCATGATCCGGCGCGAGTGGTCGCGCTGGGCGATTCCTTCCATGACGCCCGTGGACCGGAGCGGATGGAGCCGGGCGATCGGGCCATGGTGGCGGCCTTGCAGGAGGGCCGGGACTGGGTCTGGATCGCCGGCAACCACGATGCGGCGGTAAGCGAGGGCGTCGGTGGTCGCTACGCCGACGCGCTGACCCTCGGCGGCCTGATCCTGCGCCACGAGCCCAGCGCCGAACCGGTTTCCGGCGAGATCGCCGGCCATCTCCATCCCTGCGGCAAGGTCGCGATGCGCGCCCGGGCGGTGCGCCGGCGCTGCTTCGTCACCGACGGCAGCCGCTTGGTGATGCCGGCCTTCGGCGCCTATGCGGGCGGCCTCAACGTCCGCGATCGGGCGATCGAGGGCCTGTTCCCGAACGGATTCACTGCCCACCTGCTCGGGGATGGACGGGTCTTTACCATCGGTCGAGCACAGCTCGCCCGGGACTGACGGCGACGCGTATCGAGTGGCTGGATATCGTCGTTGCGCGCGGGCGCTGCGTTGCGCCTGACGCGCGACGTCGTTCAGCGATAGAAGGTGTAGGTCGCGCGGTAGGGCACGCGCACCGTTTGACCCATCGCGCAGTCGCCCGGTGGCTTCTCCCCGGCGGCCGTATCGCTGCGCAGCACATAGCGTGTCCCGGCGAGCAGGCCGGATCCCGTTGCCCGGCCGGCAAGCAGCAACCAGGCAACCGCGTGGGCTTGTGGCGCCTGCGCCTGGCCGATGACCGTTCCGACCACCCGCGAGCCGTCCTGTGCCTCCCAGGTCGGACCCTCGAAGTGCCGCCCGATCGTGCGCCCGTCTGCCTGAACGAGTTCGGCGTTGGGTTTGGCCGAGCTCCAGACGGGACCCCCCTCCCCGGCGATGCAGGCATAGATTTGCACGCCGCGCGCGGCGAGGGTCACGATCGGCAGGCTTCCGGGCGGTGGTGCTAGCCGCGCTGGTTCGGCGAGGGCGAAAGCCGGGATCGACCCCGCAAGCGCCACTAGGAATGCTTTCCAGGTTCTGTTCAGGACGTAGGGGATCGGCTCAGCTCCATCCGGATGGGTTCAACCCCCCATACGGGGGAAACCGCATGCCGGTTTCACGCTGCGGTTCTCCCCTGATCCGGATCAGGCTGACTTCATGAACCGCGTGACGCTCTCGGACAGATCCGAAGAGTGGACGGCCAGGCTCTCGGCGACTCCCAGAACGGCTTCGGCCAGTTGACCGGTGGCATTGGCGGCCTGGGAGACGCCGCCGATATTGCCCGACATCTCGTGGGTCGAGACCGCCTGCTCCTCGACGGCGCTGGCCATCGCCAGGGTCAGATTCGAGAGTTCGGCGACGGCGGCGGTAATCATCTCGATCGCTCCCACCGCCTCGCCGGTCGCGCTCTGGATCGCTGCGACCTGTTGGGTGATGTCGCCGGTCGCCTTGGCGGTCTGCTCGGCCAAGGCTTTGACCTCGCTGGCGACGACCGCGAAGCCCCGTCCGGCGGCACCGGCCCGGGCCGCCTCGATCGTGGCGTTCAGCGCGAGCAGGTTGGTCTGCCCGGCAATCGACTTGATCATGCCAACGACCGCGTCGACCTCGCGCGCGTTTTCGGCCAGTCGGCGCATGGTGGCATCCGTGGTCTCGGCCTGGATCGCGATCTGCCGGGCGCGCTCCGAGACCCGCCCGACCTGGCCGGAGATCTCCTGGATAGCGCTATTCATTTGCTCCGAATTCACCGCGACCGACGACGCCTTGTGCCGGGCGGCATCAGCCGATTGAGTCAGCCCCTCGGCCGAGTGCTGCATCTCTCGGATCGCCGATCCGACCGCGTCGACCACACGGCTCACGTCGGTCGCCATGTTGACCTGGGCAGAGACCACGGCCCAAGTGAGCATCGGCCCGATGTAGTTGCCCTTCCGGTCGTTGACAGCCGTGACCTGCAGGTCGAGCGTCTCCGGACCCACCCTGATCTTGGTCCGATGCGGCAACCGGCTCGAATCGGCCAACATGTTGCGCTGATGATGCGGGTTCTTGTGGAACACGTCGAACGAATGGTCGAGCATCTCGTCGACCTTGATCGGCAGGTATTGTTCCAGCGGCCCAAGGGTCTTGCGCGATGTGGCGTTCAGATAGTTGATCTTGAATTCATTGCGCGGATCGGCGGTCATCACGGCGACCGGCATGTTGTCGATCATCGACATCAGGCGATCGATCTGGTTCTTCTTGATGGAAATATCAGCGGCGAACTTGACGACCTTTACAGGCCGCCCGCGAGCGTCGAGGACGGGATTGTAGGTCGCCTCCAGCCAGACCTCCGCACCATCCTTGCCGAGGCGCAAGAACTCTCCGGTGACGTACTGGCCATCCTTCAGCCTCGTCCAGAATTCGGCATATTCTGCACTGCCGGCATACGCCTTATCGACGAACATGCGATGATGCTTGTTCTGGACGTCCGCCAGGGTGTAGTTCATCAAATTCAGAAAATTCTGATTGGCGTCAAGAACTTGGCCGTCCATGGAAAATTCGATGATGGCCA
Source organism: Methylobacterium sp. GXS13 (assembly GCF_001455965.1). Lineage (GTDB taxonomy): Bacteria > Pseudomonadota > Alphaproteobacteria > Rhizobiales > Beijerinckiaceae > Methylobacterium. Next base: position 497,992 of record NZ_LKKO01000001.1, on the reverse strand, counting down.
GCGACCGGTTTAAAGCGTCCAGCTTGGCTTGTGAATCGCTGTAAGCAGATTTCTTGAACATGTCAGTGCTCGCGCTTCTTGGGTGAGCACGTAACCCGTATTGCGTTAAATTTTATCTAATTTCGGGGGTTTCAAATGGAACCCAGAAACAGGACGCTCACAGACCGGAACTTATTCCGCGTGGCGTATCATTCGATGGATACGCGCCTTTTCAGAAGACGCGGCGTGGCTGATCACTATTCGGCTTGTGGTCGAATATCAGAACCATCCGCGTATCCGGAAGTAGACAATTGGTGCTAACGCGCTGAATAGGATCAGGCCGAGGGCATAGGGATAGCCGTAGGCCCAGTCCAGCTCCGGCATGTGTTTGAAGTTCATGCCGTACATCGAGGCGATCAGCGTCGGCGGTACGCCCACCACCGACACGACGGTGAGCACGCGGAAGACGTTGTTCTGCTCGATGTTGATCAGGCCGAGGGTTGCGTCCAAGAGGAATTGCACGTTTTCCGCAAGCCGGGTTTCGAATTCGTCGAGCGATTCGATGTCCCGCCGGATCGTTTCGAAGCGGCCCTCCTCGGGCAGGCCCAACCCGTCGCAGGCGGCCGAAACGAAGGGGACGATCCGTTCCAGGCCGAGCAGGCTGGCACGGATCTTACCCAGCACCTTTCCGCGGTTGCTGATACCCCGCAGGATGCGACGTAGCGCCAGGTCGCGCCGGCGCGGCGGAGGGCTTTCCAGCCGCTGCCGATTGGCGCCGCGCACGTCGAAGTCGAAGATCCGCGTCGAGAGCTGGTCAAGCTCGGAGGCCATGTCCTCCAGGGCGTCGGCGAGGCTGTCGACGAGCTCCTCCAGGATCACCAGAAAGATCTCGCTCGGCGTCACGCTACCATCGCCGTCAGCGACACGCTTCTCTGCGGAATCCACGGCCCGCAGGTTGTGAAACCGGATGGTGACGAGGTGGTCCTTCGACAAAAGAAAGCCGAGTGGCTTCAGCTGCGATTCGCTGCTCTCGAAGGTGATCATCGGCGTCGAGAGCGAAAGCCCACCCTTGACGCGCCGCAGCCGGCTGGAGGATTCGACTTCCGACAGGGCAGCCCGGGACGGCACGCGCAGACCGGTGGCCGCTTCGACGGCAGCAGCCTCCTCGGAGGTCGGATCGTTGAGGTCGAGCCAGACGGCGTTGCGTGGAATCGGACCCTCCGGGTCGAGCGTCACCGCGCCCTCGGGTCCGTGCAGGCTCAGCATGAGAGCGCATCATCCATGGGGAAGGGAGGTCGTTTTCAGGTCATCGCACCGTCGCGCGAGGGTGCGACAGCATTGACTCGAAACCGCGCGAGGGCTATCTCGCCGCCGTCATTGGCACTCGCCAAGACAGAGTGCTAACAGTCCGGCTGCGACGCGGCCTTGCCGGCCGCATCAACGCCAACTGCAGACTTGAAGCAAGAGGGCAGCTCATGAAGTTCCGTCCGCTGCACGACCGCGTGGTCGTCCGTCGCATCGAGAGCGAGGAGAAGACCAAGGGCGGCATCATCATTCCGGATACCGCCAAGGAGAAGCCGCAGGAGGGCGAGATCGTCGCCGTCGGGCCCGGCGCACGCGACGAGCAGGGCCGCGTCAACGCGCTCGACGTCAAGGCCGGCGACCGCGTCCTGTTCGGCAAGTGGTCCGGCACCGAGGTCAAGATCGACGGTCAGGACCTCCTGATCATGAAGGAATCCGACATCATGGGCGTCGTCGCCCTCTGATCGGTTCTTCTGTTCCAGCCCTTTGAGGCCGTCTGAGGCCTTGGGGTTCAACCCAACCACAAGAGGCAAACCATGGCAGCGAAAGACGTTCGTTTCTCCGCCGACGCCCGCGATAAGATGCTGCGCGGCGTCGACATCCTCGCCGATGCGGTGAAGGTGACGCTGGGTCCGAAGGGCCGCAACGTCGTGATCGAGAAGAGCTTTGGCGCCCCGCGCATCACCAAGGACGGCGTCACCGTCGCCAAGGAGATCGAGCTCGCCGACAAGTTCGAGAACATGGGCGCCCAGATGGTGCGCGAAGTGGCCTCGAAGACCAACGACATCGCGGGTGACGGTACCACCACGGCCACCGTTCTGGCCCAGGCGATCGTCCGCGAAGGCGCCAAGTACGTCGCCGCCGGCATCAACCCGATGGACCTGAAGCGCGGCATCGACCTCGCTACCGCCGCCGCGGTGAAGGACATCATCGCCCGCGCCAAGAAGGTCTCGACCTCCGACGAGGTCGCCCAGGTCGGCACGATCTCCGCCAACGGCGACAAGGAGATCGGCGAGATGATCGCCCACGCCATGCAGAAGGTCGGCAACGAGGGCGTGATCACCGTCGAGGAGGCCAAGACCGCCGAGACCGAGCTCGACGTCGTCGAGGGCATGCAGTTCGACCGCGGCTACCTCTCCCCGTACTTCATCACCAATGCGGAGAAGATGGTCGCCGAACTCGAGGATCCCTACATCCTCATCCACGAGAAGAAGCTGTCGTCGCTGCAGGCGATGCTGCCGGTGCTCGAGGCCGTGGTTCAGACAGGCAAGCCGCTGCTGATCATCGCCGAGGACATCGAGGGCGAAGCCCTGGCCACCCTCGTGGTGAACAAGCTGCGCGGCGGCCTGAAGGTCGCGGCCGTGAAGGCGCCCGGCTTCGGCGATCGCCGCAAGGCGATGCTCGAGGACATTGCGATCCTCACGAAGGGCCAGATGATCGCCGAGGATCTCGGGATCAAGCTCGAGAACGTCACGCTCCCGATGCTCGGCCGCGCCAAGCGCGTGCGGATCGAGAAGGAGAACACCACGATCATCGACGGCGTCGGCGAGAAGTCGGACATCGAGGGTCGGATCAGCCAGATCAAGGCGCAGATCGAGGAGACCACCTCGGACTACGACCGCGAGAAGCTGCAGGAGCGCCTGGCCAAGCTCGCGGGCGGCGTCGCGGTGATCCGCGTCGGCGGCGCGACCGAGGTCGAGGTCAAGGAGAAGAAGGACCGCGTCGACGACGCCAGCAACCCCACCCGCGCGGCGGTCGAGGAAGGCATCGTCCCCGGCGGCGGCACGGCGCTGCTGCGCGCCAAGAAGGCGGTCGCCGAGCTGAAGTCCGACGTTCCGGACGTCCAGGCCGGCATCAAGATCGTGCTGAAGGCGCTCGAAGCCCCGATCCGTCAGATCGCCCAGAACGCGGGCGTCGAGGGCTCCATCGTCGTCGGCAAGATCACCGACAACACCTCCTCGGAGACCTACGGCTTTAACGCCCAGACCGAGGAGTATGTCGACATGATCCAGGCCGGCATCGTCGACCCGGCCAAGGTCGTGCGCACCGCCCTGCAGGACGCGGCCTCCGTGGCCGGCCTGCTGGTGACCACCGAGGCCATGGTCGCCGACGCTCCGAAGAAGGATGGCGGCGCCCCCGCGATGCCGGGCGGCGGCGGCATGGGCGGCATGGACTTCTAAGTCCAAGCCACCCGACGGAATGAGGAAGGGGGTCGCCGCAAGGCGGCCCCTTTTCTTTTGTGTCGATGGCCATCAACGGCGATCCGCACCAACCGCGAAGAGCGAGGGATGCCTGCCGCGACAGCTAGATCGCCCTTCCAGGCACGCCCCCATCCCTTGACAATGTTCCTATTTTGTGCTCATTAGCCGTCACCTGTCCCTCGGTGCTTCGGGCGCGATCCCGGAGCACGCTTCGGGGGTCCGTCCGGGGGCTGACCGGCGGGCTCGGGGGATGGGGCGGTGCCCGCGTCGGTGGCTCTCAGCCGCCATCGCCCCGGGCGGCGAACCGATGCGGGGCGTGTCTCGGATGCGGGCGTGAGGTCGGGCGGCAGTTTGCCCGGCGGGGGCGGAAAAATGCTCCCGCGGCGACCCGGGTCTGGGCTGACCCTGAGCAACTTGCGGACCCGCCCACTACGAGGCGGAGGTCGGGTGAGAGACCACGGCGGTGAATGCGGGTTCCGGGGGCGTCTCGGCTGCGAAGCGGCTTGGCCGTGCAGCTTGGGCGCCATGGGCAGTGACCGCTGGCATTGGAGTCGCAGGATCGGGGCGCTGACAAGACATCGCGACGAGAAAGACGGCAGCGGCGGGGGGTGATGCCCGGCCGGTGCCGCGGGTCGCCGCGGGGATCGGATCCCGCGCGTATCTGGCCGACACCTGGGTCCCCGCGGCGTCCCGCGTCCCTCGTGCTGGGTCTTCTTGGGCCATGCCCCCGGCGCCTTACGGCGGGTGGGGACGATGACGCGTGTCGGGTGGGGCGAGCGCCGATCATTGGGATCATGGCGAGGGTCGAAACTTGAAGGAAGAGCGATCGGATCCGGCCCGGCAGTCTCTCCGCTAAGCTCCGGAAATCTCTTCGGAACACGAAAAACGGGACGGCTTTCGCCGTCCCGTCGATGGTTGTTCTTATCGACCTAAAAAGATCGAGGCCAGTCGCTGGAGCAGGCCCCGCGGTGCGGGCGGAGGCTCACTCTGCCCAGGACCGTCCCCAATCTAATTGGCGGCGAACGGATGCTGGGCCGAGTTGCGCTGCTCGGTGACGACCGAAGCCTTCGGCTCGCCGTTCACAGCGCGCTGGATCGAGAGCTTGGTGGCCTCGTAGTTGTACTTCTGGATCTTGGCGTCGTCGGCCGCTTCCCAGTGGATGAACACGCCGACCAGGATGAACAGGTCGTCGGCCTCATCAGCCGGGATGATGCCTTCGGCAACGGCGTCCTGGACGGCCTTGGCAACGCCGTGCTGGGCCGGGCCGAACATCTGGACGGCCTGACGGGCGTCGTTGATGGTGACCTTGTTGAACATCAGGGTGTTCGGCTTGCAGGGCAGGTTCGGCGCGATGACCGCCAGCAGGCTGGTGAAGCCGTGCTTGTTGTTCACGAGGCCGTTGCAGAAAGCCGTCTCGGCGGGCGAGCCGCGCGGTCCGATGATCAGGTCGATGTGAGCGACTTCGTTGCCGTCGCCGACGAGGGCTTCGCCAACCTGAACCTTGGTGATCTTCGCCATTCGGTGTCTCTCCCTGGATTCCGAAAATGTGCCGCGGCGCCGGGCGATGCCTGCGGCCGGGAAGCCATCCTTGTTATCGGCGCCCGACCCTCCGGCCGAGCCAGACGGGCCGAGCCGGTTGGGCCGGACAGCGCGCCGGACCCTACAGCGCGACCCTGCGGCTCACAACCCGCGCAAGGCCCTGAAGGTGAGGAATTTCTTTGGACGCGGGGCTCGGACGGCGGGAACTTTTTGGTGTTTCACGCCAAGGCAGCGCCAGCCGATGCGAGGGCATCCCAGAACACGGTCGCCACCGTGAAATCGGCGCTTGTGCCGGGGTTGAGCCCACGGGCCTTGAGCGACGTGTCGAGACTGAGCAGGGGGGCCACCGGGCGGCTGGCGAGATCGAGCCCGGACAAGACGGCCTCCGCCTCCAGGCGAACGCCCTCGGCTGCCTCGGCGCCTGCCTTGCGGGCGATGTGGCTGTCCGGGACGGAGCGGAGATAGGCAAGTTGGATGGCCGTGGTGCACCAGGACGGATCGAGGCCCTGGGCGCGCGCTTCAACGAGCGCCGGAAGGCCGATCGTGGCGATATCCGAGAAGCTGGTTATGTAGGCCCGGGCAATGCGGTCCCGGTCGGCCGCCTCCGCCATCGCGGCACGCAAGGAGGCGGGAGCCTCGGCGGCGACATCGTGCTTCGTGGCCCGGCCGAGACCACCCGGGTTGGCAAGACGGATCGCCGCGAACACCGCCGCCGAATCCGCAGCGTCGAGATCGTCCAGCACCGCGCCGACGGGCCGGGCCCGTTCGGCGGCTACGGCGAGGGGAGCGCAGAGCAGAAGAATCCCGAGATTCGTATTCTGGGCGACAGCCGCCAGGGTCGCGGCGATTCCTGCCCGGACCCGCTCGCCGACCCCCGCGCCGGACCGGGCCAATTCCGGGGCGGAGACATCGGCGCTGGTGACAAAATCCGCCACCACCATGCGGTGTCCGTCTGCGTAAGCGTGGACGTTGCCGGGCTTTAACGCATCTAGTTCCGCCAGGCAGGCCGCGCGATAGAGCGTGCCGATCAGCCCTGCGTCGAGGGCGCTCATGCCACCACGAGCCGTGGCAGGGTGGCGCCCCGGACGGCGGCCAGGAAGCCCCGCACCACGGCGGCTGCGATGTCGGTCTCGCACACGGTCTGAAGGCCCGACCAGGCCGGCATGGAATTGACTTCGAGAATCGAGAAACCGCCCTCCCCGTCTTCGACCAGGTCGACGCCGGAATAATCGACACCGACCGCGGCGGCGGCGGCCTCGGCCATCTCGGCAGCGGCCAGCGGCATCACCCAGGGCAGCGGCCGGCCGCCGCGATGCACGTTGGTGATCCAGCCGTCGCCCTCGCGGATCATGCCGGCGATTGCCCGGCCATCGCAGACGAATACACGATAGTCGCGCCACAGGCCGTCCTGCCGTGGCACGTAGCGCTGAAGATAATAGACCCGGGCCACCGCGTCCTCGTCGGGTAGATCCTCTGGCCGCTCGATCAGCGCGAGCCCCTCCCCCTGCGAGCCGAACAGCGGCTTCAAGACCAGCGGCGCGCCAGGGCGCCCCTCGCGCAGCACAATCTCGGCGGCAGCCTCGCGCTTGGAAACCACCCAGGTTTCCGGGGTCGGCAGACCGGCCCGAGCGACGAGCAACGAAGTGGCCGCCTTGTCGACCGATCGCTCGATGGCGGTGGGGGCGTTCCGCACGGTGACGCCGGCCGAAATGAGGGCGTGCAGCACGCCGAGCCGCATGGTGGTCGCCTCGAAGGTACCGCCCGCGATGGTCCGCAGCAGCACGCCGTCGGGCAATTCGCCGGAAAACCCCGGGACACGCAGGGGCTCGCCACTGCCGGTCGCCACGATCACGTCGGCCAGGGAAAACAGAACCGGCTCGACGCCCTGCGCCCTCAGGGCAGCCAATAGCCGGGCCTTGTGCCAATTGCCGTTATCGGCCGCCAGGGCGATGCGCATGGATTCGAGACTCTGGACAACAGTCCCCCCCGGTCACGGGGAGGGGATCGATACGGCTACGCGAAGGAGGCATCCACCAGCGTCGGTTCCAGGCGGCCGCCGCGATAGGTGGCGCCGGTGCGCACCGACGTGACGATCGCCTCGGCCGGCGAGAACAGGGCACCATCGATCTTGTAGAAATCACCGTTCACCCGCGAAAAGATCTCGGCGAACGGGGCGCCGTGATCACTCGACGTGGTGGACGGGATCTGCTCGGCGAGCTGCTTGGCGTCGGCATCGTCGGCGTCGACGAACAGCTGGACCCGGCCCCCGTAGATGATCGCGTCGTTGGTCCGGCCCATGGCCTTGATGAAATCCGGGTGCGGGGGCGAGAGCGGCGCCGAGCCGATACCGTCCACGATGGCGTGCAGGTCGAAGCCGACCGTGTGCGCCTTGTGCAGGGCTACCTCCAGCACCCGGGCGACCACCTGGGTCGAGCCGGCGAGGCTCTGGGTCGGGGCGAAGATGAAGGTCAGATCCTCGGGCCGCAGGCCGGCGGCCTCGGCGACCTTGGCGACGACACTCTCGGGCGGTCCCCCGGCCGCTTCGAGCACCAGGGCGGTCTTCGTGGCCGAATCCCGGTAGCCCAGCTCCTGATACAGGTCCTCGACCGCCGCGACCGCGCGGCCGGGGCCCGAGCCGAGGGCGAAGAAGCCGGAATCCCCGGCCTCGTCGGCGAGGCTCCAGCCGGCATACTGGCTGCCGAGGCAGGCCAGCACGGGATCGGCGGCGTGGACGATCACGGAATACGGCCAGGAGGCGATCGGGCCGCTCGGGGCGATGGTGACGGTGCCGAGGCCGCCGAGGCAGATCTCGGCGATGCGCCGTCCGGCTTCGATCGAGCCCCGCGCCTGAGCGCCGGCATCGACCATCCGGGCCCCGCCGGCCGCCTGCGAGACCGACAGGCGCAGGGTCGCGGCGTCGGACACGAACCGCTCGATCAGCGGCGCCGTGAGCGCGTTGACGCTGGGATAGGATTGGCTGGCACTCATCACAGGGCTTCCTCGGGGTGCGTTTTCTGTGCGGCCAGATCGGCTTGGAGCCGCGCCGTCCGCGTTTTCAAACTGTCGCGCGCCGCCTGCCGGTCGGCCCCAAGGGCAAGCACCGTGCAAAGGGGCGCGTCGCGGCGGACCACCGTGCCGGGGCGCGGGCGGTCGCGCACATGATCCGACCAGGAAAAATCCCGGACAGGCGCGTGCTCCCGCTCCGCGTAACAGATCTGTGCAGCCGCCGCATCCGCCGGTTGCTCACCGAGCGTCGGCATGCCGTCAAGGCTGGCCTCGATATGGGCGGCCATCAACGGTGTGCTTCTTCGGTCCAAGATATCGAGGGTCGCGCCCGGTCGCGGATTGATCTCGGTCAGCCACCAGCCGAACTCATCGACCAGGAAATCGGCGCTGGCGAGCCCGCGCAGCCCAGTCGCGGCAACGATTTTTTCTGCCGCCCCCGCGATCGTGGCGAGCAGAGCGTCGGGGAGAAGCGGCGCTTCCGCCGCGCCGGGGGCCAAGGCGCCGCCGTACCGAAAGGGTCGGATCGGCGACGGTGCGTGCCATTGCTCGGTGCACGCAAGCACCTGGATCGTGCGCGCATCGGCGAGGAAGTTTAGAGCGTGGGGCCGACCGGAGACGCGCGCCTGAAGGTAGTGCCGGTCCGGCGCCGTACCGCGCGTTGCCGGGCGGATATGGCTGCCGCCGCTGCCGCCGATCCGCTTGATCAGCCAGCCAGAGGGGTCGGAGAGCGGATCGACCGTGACAGCCGGATGCGGCACGCCGAGCCGCGCGCAGAGCGCTGCGAATCCGAACGGATCCTTGAGGGCCGCGATGGCATCGACATTGGCGCCGATCAGCCGATGTTGTTCCGCGATACGGGAGACGAGACCGGGCGCGTCCTCGAACCCGCTGCCCAGGACGATGCCCATGGGCGAACCCGCGGAGGCGGCCAGTTCGTCGATCGCCGCCAGGGTCGCGCGGGCGGCGATCCGGCTGCCGAAACGGCCCGGGAGCGGGCGGTAGGCTTCGCTGAGCGCCAGGGTGTCGGAATCGCCGAATAGGTCGGCCACGTAAGGGCGCAGACCAGCCCGCCGGGCAGCCTGAGCGAGGGCGCGCCCAGCCTGCGCGGCGATCAGGATCGCCGGGGCCATACCGGACTGTGCCGGAACCGGCTCAGCCCGCGATCTCGACCGCCAGGGTGTAGGCGTCGCGGAAATCGAGGCAGAGCGGTGTTTCGGAGGCGAGCATCCGGTCGAACAGGCGGCGCTGCGTCTGGTACTTCACGTTGCCCACTGCCAGGGCGCCGATGCCGACGCCCTTGCCGGTCGGCAGGGCCACGTCGACGGCGTTGACGTCGATCCCGGCGATGCCCGCCGGCGGCACGGCGTTCACGTCGGAGGCGACCAAGAGCTTCGGGGCGGATTTGAGGTCTTCGGCCGAGAGGATCGGGATGCCGGCGGGGCCGGCCGACAGGATCACGTCGGCATCCTGGATAGCGCGGCGGCGATCCTCGGGGGTGGTCCCGTCGACGGCGCCGACCTCAATTCCGAAGCGCCACTTCATCGTAAAGGCGATCTTTGAGACGCGCTCCTCGCCATCATGGCCGACCAAAACGGTCTGCGCGCCCTGCAGTGCGCCGATCACGGCGGCCACGTAGGCGACGACGCCGGCACCGCCGAAGATCACGATGCGCTTGCCGGTGAGATCGGTGCCGAATTTCTGCCGCAGCGCTCGGGAGACCTGCGCCACCATGGCGGCGCCGGTGGTGAACGAGCCGGCGGGATCGGCGAAAACATGGTTCACGAACGGCGGTACGAACGCCTTCTTGGCGCGGTCGACCATGTCCAGGGCGTCCTCGGCATTCTTGCCGCCGATGAAAATGCCCGTGCGAGTCCCGTCGGCCGGCGCACGCGAGAAGATCGAATCTTGGGTCAGCGAGACGACGTCCGCAAGGCTGACCTCGGTATAGGTCACCACCGTTTCGAAGCCGGCATCGATGGCCATGTTCACGTCGAACGGGCTCATGTGACGGAGCGGCGTCAGCATGTGGAGGATCGAGCGGGCCATGACGTTCTATCCCGTGCTGAGCGCGTCAAATCGCGCCTGTTGAGCGTCCAAAACCCACCACGGGGGTCGCGGTCAAGCCCGGGCGGCCCGGTTCATCCTGCGGCCGTGATTGTGGCGCCTGTGTTGCGGCCCCGGGCAATCACGAAGCGAAGTGGCCCGCCGCGATCCAGCTTGGACACCAGGGTTCGGGCTTCGGCCTCGGACGGCATCAGCACGAAGCCGGTCGGCCCCCAGGACGACTGGCCGTAACCGGGTACGCCCAGCGCTGCCGCAGCGGCCAGGGCCTGCGCCACCGCGGTGCTGGCGTAGCGGCCGCCCTGATGGGGGGCGAAATGATCTCCGATGAGATCCTGAATGCGCGTGATGCCGGATCCGAAGCCCTGTGGCTCACAGAGTGCCGCCGCAGGCAGGACCTGCATCAGAACGATTCGGCAGATCTCCGCCGCCTGCGCTTCGGGGAAACGCGGCAGGTCGCGAAATGCCTCGACTTCCCGCGTGCCGTGCACGCCGGCCATGCTTCGATCGAGGATGAGCACGATCCGCCACGATTCTGGATAGGGGAGCCGCGCCGTGACTGGTGGCGGTGCGCCATCGGCCCCGCGGCCGCCATCCACGATCAGGCCGCCCTCCGTGAAAGCGCACAGGCCGACGCCTGAGCGGTTGCCCCGATCAAGGCTGGTGGAGAAGGATTGGGCCGAAAACACAGCCCCATTGAGACGGGCGACGGCCGCTGCCACAGCAAGGGCGAGCTGGGTGCCGGATCCGAAGCCGGCATGCGCGGGAATGGTCCGCTCGACCGCAATCGCCACCTTGTCCGAGCCCTTGAGATGGCTTGCGGCGGCCAGGGCATAGCCCTCGACCCGCTCGGCTTCTGAGCCAGTAACGGACAAATGTCCGGCGCGACGGGCAGTCAGCGCCAGGGACGGCTCGTCGATGGCGAGCCCGATGCTGCCGAAGCGTCGGCCCAGGCCGCCGTGCAGATCGAGAAACCCGAAATGCAGCCGCGCCGGCGCTTCGACTCGGACCGTGCTGCTCGAAGCGGCCGCCTCGTTCCGCTGGGGAACCTCGCCCACGCCCATCCCTTCGAAAACCACCACCGAACTGGCGCGCTTTTCCCATGCGGCGTGCGGCCGAAGCAACGGGATCTTGCGGGCGATCGGCCGAACCACGCTGCGACCCCCCTTGCCGCGGCACGCAGATGAATGCAAACCTAGGACAGCGACGGCGCGCCGAGTTGCCGCCTGCCCGGATCCATCGGGCGGGCGAGCCATTCCGATCCGGCGGGACCTTCCTTTGGGAGTGAACCCGCTTCGTCCGGTCTTACGGCCGTCGCCCGCTCCGAAGCCAAACAAGAACGTCGCGTGAGGGAGCATGGCAGCCTGGGTGAAGGGTGGCGCGACGGACGCGGGCACCGCCATCGAGGCGGCCGTATCCTTGCTTGCCAAGGCGCGCGCGCCGGTGATTGCCGGCCTCAGCGCCGACGTCGCCGCGATCCGCGCGGCCTACGATCTCGCAGGGCGCATCGGCGCCTCCATCGACACAGCCGGCGCGGTCGGCACTTATGCCGAACTCGGGGCGCTGAGCCGTGTGGGCGCCATGACCTCGACGCCCGCCGAGCCGGTGGGCCGGGCCGATGCGGTGCTCGTCGTCGGCGCTGCGCCGGGGCGCACGCCGCTGATGAAACGCCTGTCGGAGACGAAGCCGACGCGCGGGCGTGCCGCCGGATCGGATCGCGCGCTCCTGGCGCTTGGGGCCGGAGCCGATGGCTCCAAGGCAACCTTATTCCAACCGGCCGAGGGCGGTTTGGCCGAGTCGGTTGCGGAATTGCGCGCCTACGCGAAAGGTCATCTCGCCGGTGACACGCCGCAGGCCAAGCTCCTGGCGCAGCTCACGGCCGCGCAATACGTCGTCCTGCTGTACGATCCGGCCGAACTCGGCGAGCTCGGCGTGGAGATGCTCCAGGCCTTCGCCATGGAGCTGAACGAGACCACACGCTGCTTCACCCTGGCGGTGTCGGGTGCGGACCAGGATCGCGCCGTCGTGCCGGTGGCTGCCTGGACGACTGGGCAGGCGCCGCGCAGCGGCTTTGGCCGTCGCGTCCCCGAACACGATCCCTGGCGCTTCGATGTCGCCCGGCAGGTCGCGGCCGGCGAGTTCGACGCCGCCATCTGGCTGGCCGCCCTGCCGGTACCGCGTCCCGATTGGTTGGCTGCCGTGCCGAGTGTTGGGCTGGTCACCGAGGCCCAGGCCTCTTTCGCCGACGTGGTGATCGCGGTCGGCCGACCGGGCCAGGATCTGGGCGGCGTCTTTTGGAATGAGCAGCGCGCCGCGCTGACCTACTGGCCGGCCACGGCGCCGACGGATCTGCCGTCCGCCGCGTCGGTGCTGGGCGCTTTGAAGGACCGCTTGGCCGAAGTTGGCGCCGCGTCGAGGAGTGAGCCCGCATGCTGAGCGTGATTCGGGGCGGGCGCGTCGTCGATCCGACCGCGTCCCGCGATGCCGTCGGCGATGTCTGGTTCGAAGACGGCCGCATCGTCGATCCGGCGGGCCGGCAGCCCGATCGGGTGATCGACGCCTCCGGTTGCGTCGTGATGGCCGGTGGCGTCGAGGTGCATTCGCACATCGCCGGCGGCAACGTGATCACGTCGCGCCTGCTCCTGCCTGATCTCTACGTGAGCGAGACGGCGCCTGACGGCCACCCCTTCGCCCATGCGGGCGGGGCCGCAGGCTGGATCGGCTCGACCTATGCGCGGATGGGCTACACCACCGCGGTCGAGCCGGCGATGCCGCCGACCCATGCGCTGGCGACCCAGCTGGAACTCGCCGACATCCCGCTGCTCGACCGCGGTGCGCTCACCGTGATGGGCAACGACGACCAGCTGCTGCAGCTGCTGCGCGAGCGCCAGGGTGGTAACGCCGTGCGCGATCTCGTGGCGCTCTCGGTCGCCACTTCGCGCGGCCTGGGCGTGAAATGCATCAATGCCGGCGGCGCCTCCGCCTTCAAGGACGGAGCTCTGCGCCTGTCGCTGGACGACGAGATCCCGGTCTACGGTCTCTCGACCCGTCAGATCATGGGCTCGCTCCTCGACGCGGTCGAGGACATCGGCGTGCCCCACCCGCTGCACGTTCACTGCAACAATCTCGGCCTGCCCGGAGCGGACGATTCGTTCGTCGAGACCCTGGAGGCGGCGGAGGGCCGGCGCATCCACTTCGCCCACGCGCAGTTCTACGCCTACGGCGCCACCGAGGGCGGCGGCTTCCGCTCCGCCGCCGAGCGGATTGCCCGAGCGATCGCCGACAATCCGAACGCGACCCTCGATATCGGGCAGGTGGTCTTCGGTCAGACCGTGACCGTGTCGCTCGACATCCTGCGCCAATTCGCAGGCCGGAAGGGCGCCAACCCGAAGAAGTGGGTGCTGAATGCCGGCGATGCCGAAGGCGGCGGCGTCGTGCCGTTCCTTTATCGGCCGCGCGGTCCGACCAGCTCGCTGCAATGGGCGATCGGCCTCGAGATCATGCTGCTCTCCACCGATCCGGAGCGCACGATCCTGACCACCGACCACCCCAATGGCGGCCCGTTCACGCAGTATCCGCGGATCATTCACCTGCTGATGGACAAGTCCGAGCGCGATCGCGAGATCGCGACCCTCCCCGGCATCGTCGGCGAGCGGTCCGGCCTTCCGGGCCTGGAGCGGGAATACACCCTCTCGGAAATCGTCCAGCTGACCAGGTCCGGCCCGGCCAAGCTCCTGGGGCTTGCCGACCGTGGCCATCTGCGGCCGGGCGCCTGCGCCGACGTCGCGGTCTATCGCGACGATACCAACCGGACGGCGATGTTCACCGACGCAAAGCTCGTCCTCAAGGACGGCGTGCCGATCGTCGAGGATGGCGAGGTGGTCGAGTGGCGCACCGGGCGGACCCTGTCGCTCGCGGTCGAGTCCGATCCGGCCATGGCCAAGCGCGCCGATGCCTACCTGTCGGATCGGTTCGGCGCGGGGCTCGACAGCTTCGCGGTACCGGATGCGGCGTTCGACGCGGATGCGGACACCTTCGAGGCGGTGCCATGCCGGGCGTGATCAGCGGGGCGAGTGGCGGAAAGAACCATGTCTGAGCTCAGCCTCAACGGCATCCCGATCGTCGACACCTTCGCGGAGGCGTTTGACGTGGCCGGGACCGCCATCGTCGTCACCAACGACACCGCCAAGTGGGCCATGATTGCGGCCACCACCATGACGGGCTTCGCCACGTCGGTGATCGGCTGCGGCGCTGAGGCCGGCATCGATGCCGTGCTGTCGCCGGAGGAGACTCCGGACGGCCGACCCGGGGTGCGCATCTTGCTGTTCGGCTTCGAGCCGAACGGCCTGAAGGAACAGCTGATCAAGCGGGTTGGCCAGTGCATCCTGACCTGCCCGGGCACGGCCTGCTTCGCGGGCGTCGATGGACCGAACAAGATCAAGCTCGGCGGTGCGATCCGGTATTTCGGTGACGGCTTCGCCATCGCCAAGCGCCTGCCCGACGCCACTGGCAAGGAACGGCGCTACTGGCGCATCCCGGTCATGGATGGCGAGTTCCTCTGCGAGGATTCAGTCCGGGCCGTGGATGGCGCGGTCGGCGGCGGCAATTTGCTGTTCCTCGGGCGGACCCATGCGGAAACACTGATCGTCGCCGAGGCGGCCGTGGAAGCCGCCAAGGCGGTGCCCGGCGCGATCCTGCCGTTTCCGGGCGGCATCGTCCGCTCGGGCTCGAAGGTCGGCGGCCGGACCAAGGGCATGATGGCCTCCACCAACGACGCCTATTGTCCGACCCTGAAGGGCCGGGCTGGCTCGGCGCTGCCCGCCGAGTGCGGCGTCGTGCTGGAGATTGTGATCGATGCGCTGACCTCGCAGGGCGTGTCCGATTCGATGCGGGCCGGACTCCATGCCGCCACCGAGATCGGCGGCAGGCACGGGCTGATCGCCGTCACGGCGGGCAATTACGGCGGCAATCTTGGCCGCCACCACTATCACCTGCGCGACCTGCTCGCGCGGGACGATGCCAAGAAGGAGGGCTGAGCCTTGAGCACCCTCACCCTGCGCGCGGCCCCGCCCGAGCGGCTCGACTTCTTGAACATCAACCCACTGGCCCTGAGCCGCCTGTCGCAGGCCGAGGCCGAGCGCCTGGAGGTCGGGACGACCCGCACCGGCGTCCGTCTTGGCGACTGCTTCTCGGTCGCGCTGGACGGCACCGACACCCTGACAATCGAAGGCGGCCATGAGCGCCTCGACCGGGTCGGCGCTTCCCTGTCCGAGGGCAAGATCCGCGTCACCGGCGATGTCGGCCAGCGCCTTGGCGAGGGCATGGCGGGTGGAAGCCTGACCGTGGCCGGCCATGCCGGGCCCTATGCCGGCGCCGGAGCCACCGGCGGCACCATCACCATCGACGGCGACGCCGGTGACCATGCCGGCGGTGCCGTCTACGCCGCCAAGACCGGTCTCGACGGCGCGACCCTGATCATCCGTGGGACGGCCGGCGCCCATCTCGGCGATCGGATGCGGCGCGGAATCATCCTGGCCGGCCGGGCCGGGGCGTATGCCGGCTCCCGCATGATCGCCGGGACCCTGGCGGCGCTCGCGGTTGGTGACCATCCCGGCTACGGGATGCGCCGTGGCACCCTTCTGGTGGGTTCGCATGGTCGGTTGTCGCCGACCTTCGTGGAGACTGGGACCCACGATCTCGTTTTTCTAAAGCTCCTGGCAAAATCGCTGAAGGACCTCAGTGCCGAGCATGCCGCGCTGCTCGACCGGCCGCTGCGGCGCTATTCTGGCGACCTTGCCACCATCGCCAAGGGTGAGATCTGGGTCGCGTCCTGACGCCGCCCTGGGCAGAGCGGCCGTGCGCGGCATATGCTCTGCCCAAGCCGGCCGACTCAAGGCCGGCACTGTGGGGAGACGCCCATGCTCCTGCTTCTGTCGATTTGCCTCGTCGCCCAGCCCTCGACCTGTCGCGAGGATCGGATCGAGATGTCCTACGAGGGCTCGAACCCTTTCATCTGCCTGCGCCATTCGCAGAGCGCCTTGGCGACCTGGCAGGCCTCCCACCCGGACTGGCATGTCGAGCGCTGGCGCTGCGCCGCGCGGGGCAGCCTGCCGAAGAACCTGTGACCCCGTCCCGCAACTGCCGGCAGAGGTTCACGGCCGGTCGTACCCGATGCGTTCGCTGAAACTTCGTTTCGCGTTGCTTCTCGGCGGTACCGCCGTCGTGGTGATGCTGGCCGCCGTCGCCGCACTGGCATCGATCGCCGCCGCCGAGCGCACGGTCGACCGCACCCTGGAGGCGCAGCGGCGCCTGGAACTACTTGCCGAACTGTCGGGCCGGCTCACGCAGTTCGGCATGGCGGCGGTCGAGACCGTGGGCAATCCGGACGGCCAGCCCGAAGCCATGGCGATTGCCCGCGACAATGCTGATCGGGCGCTGACCACGGTCGATGCGGCCCTGGCCCAGAGCTTCCCGCCGAGCGACGATCCCGCCGACCGCATGCAATATGCTGCCCGGACGCGCCCGATGGCGCAGCTGCGCGCCGCCCGGGTCGTGCTCGACCGGCAGGTGGCGCAGATCAGCCGTCAAACCGAGCCCGAGAAGCGTCAGGACGCGATCAAGGGCGCGCTCAACGGCTTCGGAGCGATGACCGGCCAGCCGCTCTCGTTCCTGATCGAGGCCGAGCGGCGCAGCATGGCGCTGGGTTCCGAGGAGGCTCGGGCCCTGTCGGCGCGCCTGCGCGTAGCCGCTGCGGCGGCGGTCGCGGCTGCCCTGGTGCTGCTTGCCGTGCTGTACCGCGGTGTCACCCGCCCGACCCTGGCGCGGATCGAGGAAGTCCGGCGTGCGGCGAGCGCCATCGGCCATGGCGCCCTCGACGGGCGGCTCTCGGTGGCAACCCGGGACGAGCTCGGTCTCCTGATGACCAACGTCAACCGCATGGCCGCACGGCTCGCCCGACGGGAATCGCGGGTCGCGGCCGACCGGGCGGCGCTGGAGGATACGGTCGCGACCCGCACCGCCGATCTGCGCGACGCCAACGCCCGGCTCGAAGCCGTCGACCGGTCGCGCCGGCGCTTCTTCGCCGATGTCAGCCACGAGCTGCGCACCCCGCTGACCGTAATCCTGGGCGAATGCGACCTGGCGTTGCGCGGCGCGTCCCGGGGCGGCGATCCGGGACCGGTCTTCGCGACGATCCGCAAGCGGGCGCAGCGGCTGAAGCTGCGGGTGGAGGATTTGCTCCGCGTGGCCCGCTCCGAATCGGGCGAGATCGAGTTCGACAAGCGCCCCCTCGGACTCGCCTCGGTCCTGGCCGAGGCGGTCGACAACATGGCGTCGGAGGCCGCGCGCCGGCGGGTCGCCCTGAACCTAGAGCCAGGCACTCAGGACGTGGAATGCCTGGCCGACCGGGAATGGATCCGTCAGACCGTCGAGAGCCTCGTGGACAACGCCCTGCGCCACGCGAAGGGGCTGAGCCGCGTCGAGGTCGCGCTGTTGGCCGAGCCGGGCGCCCTCGGCCGGATCACGGTGACCGATGACGGGCCGGGCTTCGGCGCCTCGGAGGCCGAGCTGTTCGAACGCTTCCGCCGCGGCGCGGGGCCGAGTCCGGACGAGACCGGGTTCGGTATCGGGCTGGCGCTCGCCCGCTGGATCGTCGAGCAGCATGGCGGCACGATCCGCCTCGGTGCCGGGCCGGGGGGACGCGGAGCCCGGGTCAGCCTGGACATCCCGGCGCTCGATCCGGCATGGGGAACGGGCACGGCCGGGGATACGGCCGGCGGCGCGCAGGTGAGGGAGTCGGCCGCATGACGCGGATCCTGATCGTCGAGGACGATATCGATATCCGGGGCCTGTTGGCCCGCGGCCTGGAAGCCGAGGGGTTCGAGGTCGGCACCGCGGCTTGCGTGGACGAGGCGTTGAAGGCCGCCCACGACCCGGCGCCCGGCGCCGTCCTCCTGGATATCAACCTGCCCGACGGGTCCGGCCACGATGTCTGCCGGTCACTCCGCGAAGGCGGTTTCCCGGGGGCGATCCTGTTCCTGTCCGCGCGTGACGAGATTCGCGACCGGGCCGAAGGTCTGGCGCTCGGAGCCGACGATTACATCATCAAGCCCTTCGTGTTCGACGAACTCGTTGCGCGCCTGCGCACGCATCTGATGCGGCGGGAGCAGGCCGAGGCGCCGCGCTCGCGCCTCGCTGCCGGCCGGCTTCTGCTCGATCTCGACACCCGCCAGGCGAGTTGCGGGGAGGCCAGCGCCCGTCTCACGCCGCGCGAAGCCGACCTGCTCGCGATGCTGATGGAGAGCATCGGCAAACCGGTCTCCCGGGCCGATATCTTCGATCGGCTTTGGGCCAGCCAGGGCGGCCTCTCGCTCAACGTGGTCGACGTCTATATCGGATACCTGCGCTCGAAGATGGCCGACTTCGTCCGCTACGGCGGCCCGGGATTGGTCACCGTCCGGGGAAAGGGCTTCATGCTGGAGCTACGAGGTCCGGACTTCCGCCAGTAGAAGCTTATACTTAAGTCGAACTGGGTAACGTTTCCCCCGTGTATCTGGGCATTTAGGTCGGGTCTCACGAAAAATTTGGGAGGATCCGGCAAGTTAGTGCTTGAAGACCGCTGCTGAATCGCCGATATCCAAAGCGCGCCGGAAACCAAAGCGCCATCAGTGTCTTAGGGGTCTCTTAGGAACCCGTGACGCTTGGTGAGGATACCGCCAAGGAGAAACACCATGAAGTGGGCTGCCCCTGTTGTGTCCGAGATCTGCGTCGGCATGGAAGTGACGAGCTACGAGTCGGCCGAGATCGACACCTTCAACTGAGTTTCCAGGGGCCGGGGATCGCGGGAGCCGCACCATGCGCATCGTGATTCTCGGCTCCGCGGCCGGCGGCGGCTTGCCCCAGTGGAATTGCCGCTGCCCCATCTGCACCATGGCGCGATCTGAGCCCGACCGGGTTCGCCCGCGGACCCAGTCGAGCATCGCGGTTTCGGCGGACGGGGCCGATTGGCTCCTGATCAACGCCTCGCCGGATATACGGCAACAGCTCTTCGACAATCCTCAGATGCACCCCCGCGAAGGGCTGCGGCACTCGCCGATCCGATCCGTGCTTCTGACCAACGGAGACGTCGATCATGTGGCGGGGCTTTTGACCCTCCGCGAGGGCCAGCCCTACACGCTCTACGCCACCCGTGGCATCCTGGAGTCGGTCAACGCCAATCGCGTGTTCGACGTCATGGCCGAAAGTGTCGTTGCCCGTCAGCCCATCGCCATGGAGTTGCGTTTCGAGCCGCTTCCCGGCTTGGCCGTGACGCTGTTTCCAGTCCCCGGCAAGGTGCCCTTGTGGCTCGAGGACGAAACGATGGAGATCGGCGCCGAGACTGAGACCACCGTCGGCGCCCTGATCGAAGCGGGTGGACGACGGCTTGCGTATGTTCCGGGATGCGCCCGGGTGACGGATGGCCTCCGCGAACGGATCGCCGGCGTGGACGCACTCTTGTTCGATGGAACCGTTCTGCTCGATGACGACATGATCCGGGCCGGTGTCGGCACGAAAACCGGCTGGCGTATGGGGCACGTCCCGATGCGAGGCGCGAATGGGTCGATTGATGCGCTCGCCGACGTCGCTATCGGTCAACGGGTCTTCGTCCACATCAACAACACCAATCCGGTCTTGATCGAGGGTTCACCGGAACGGGCCGATGTCGAGGCGGCCGGCTGGCGTGTGGCGCACGATGGGTTGAGCCTCGCCCTCTGAGACACGTTCGACCGGTGGTTGGGCACCGACCAAGCCGGCACTATATCGATCCCGAGCCCGGACATTCGCCCCGCGGGGTCGCGTCCTGAAAGTGAGTCCTCGGCTTACCCGACGCGGCTCTCAATGAGGGCGAGGTCGGAGTACAGGAAACGCGACCCGAGAACGAATTCCGGAAACGCCATGAACGCAGTCTTCCCGCCCCCCGCCGCCGCTGACAGCCGACGCCTCCTGAGCCCGGATGAGCTCGAGGCTGCGCTTCGCGATATCGGCGCGCGCCGGTACCACATCCTGCATCCGTTCCACCGCCTCCTCCACGATGGCAAGCTGTCGAAGGATCAGGTTCGGGCCTGGGCTCTCAACCGCTACTATTATCAAGCCATGATCCCGGTGAAGGACTCTGCCGTCCTTGCCCGGATGACCGATGCGTCCCTTCGGCGGATCTGGCGCCAGCGCATCGTCGACCACGACGGGAACCATCCGGGCGACGGCGGTATCGAGCGCTGGCTGAAGCTTGCCGAGGGGGTTGGCTTTGAACGCGACTACGTGTTGTCGACCCGTGGCATCCTCTCGGCGACCAAGTTCTCAGTGGAAGCCTATGTCCACTTCGTCGCAGAAAAGAGCTTGTTGGAAGCGATCGCGTCGTCGTTGACGGAGATGTTCTCGCCGACCATCATTTCCGAGCGTGTTGCCGGAATGCTGAAGAACTACGACTTCATCACCAAGGACACGCTAGCCTATTTCGACAAGCGTCTAACCCAAGCGCCGCGCGATGCCGACTTCGCCCTCGACTATGTGAAGACGCACGCGACGACGCCCGAGCTGCAGCGTCAGGCCATGGACGCGCTGACCTTCAAGTGCAACGTCCTCTGGACGCAGCTCGACGCTCTGTACTTCGCCTATGTCGCCCCCGGGATGATCCCCCCGGATGCCTGGACGCCGGGGACCGGCCTCGTCGCTGAAGCGCTGGTCCCTCAGGCGGGTGCCGGCGTGCGCAAGATGGTGGCCGATGACAGGCCGCGCCTGCCACGCGGCGTGCGTCTGCGCCATGACGAGACCCGCGGCAAGTACGTCCTGCTCGCCCCCGAGCGGACCTTCGATCTCGACGACAACGCCGTGGCGGTGCTCAAGCTCGTCGATG
Organism: Methylobacterium sp. GXS13; assembly: GCF_001455965.1. Classification (GTDB taxonomy): domain Bacteria; phylum Pseudomonadota; class Alphaproteobacteria; order Rhizobiales; family Beijerinckiaceae; genus Methylobacterium. The sequence continues at coordinate 477,013 of NZ_LKKO01000001.1, read as the reverse complement.
GTGACCGGAGCGTCGCGGCGATCGCGGACGAGCTGGGCCGGACCTATGCGGCCGACCCGCGGGCCATCGAGGCCGACATCCTTGTGATGCTGGACGGCCTGGCAGAGAAACGGGTCCTGGAGCGATGAACGCACTGACGCCGAATCGGCCGGACGTGCCGGCGCCGGTGGGCCTGCTCGCCGAGCTGACTCATCGCTGCCCGTTGCGCTGTCCGTACTGCTCGAATCCGCTCGAGCTGGACCGCCGGTCCGGCGAGCTGGACACGGCGACGTGGCAGCGTGTCCTCACCGAAGCGTCCGGCCTCGGCGTGCTCCACGTCCACCTGTCGGGCGGTGAGCCGACGGCGCGCAATGACATCGTCGAGATCACCAAGACCTGTGCGGATCTCGGCCTCTACTCGAACCTGATCACCTCCGGGGTTGGCGGTGCGCTGTCGAAGCTCCAAGCGTTGTACGATGTCGGGCTCGACCACGTGCAACTCTCGGTACAAGGCGTTGACGCTCAGAACGCTGAGAGGATCGGCGGCCTGAAGAATGCGCAGCCGCAGAAATTCGAGTTCGCCGCCAAGGTTGTGGAGCTCGGGCTACCGCTGACCCTGAATTCGGTGATCCACCGTGGCAATATCCACGAGGTCGAAGGCTTCATCGACCTGGCGGTGAGGATGGGCGCCAAGCGGCTCGAGGTGGCGCACACGCAGTATTATGGTTGGGCGTACGTGAACCGCGCCGCCCTGATGCCCGACAAGACGCAGGTCGACGCCTCGATCCGGATTGTCGAGGCGGCCCGCGAGCGCTTCAAGGGTCAGCTCGTCATCGATCTCGTCGTGCCGGATTATTACGCTAAATATCCGAAGGCCTGCGCGGGTGGCTGGGGCCGCAAGCTCATGAACGTCACGCCTCAAGGCAAGGTGCTGCCCTGCCACGCGGCTGAGACAATTCCGGGCCTCGAATTCTGGCACGTCACGGAGCACTCGCTGGGCGAGATCTGGCGCGATTCGCCGGCTTTTACGGCCTATCGCGGCACCGACTGGATGCAGGAGCCCTGCCGCTCCTGCGACCGGCGCGAGAAGGATTGGGGTGGCTGCCGCTGCCAGGCCCTTGCGCTGGCCGGTGATGCCGCTGCTACTGACCCGGCCTGCTCGCTATCGCCACTTCACGCCAAAGTACGGGCGCTTGCCGTCGAAGAGGCGGCTGAGACACCGCCAGATTACATTTATCGGACGATCGGCAGCAACGTTCGGTCGCCGTTCAAGGAGGACGTCAACTCGTGAAGCTTCTCGCCACGACAGCCGTCGCGCTGGTGCTGGCCGCGATGCCGGCGCTTGCTGAGGATGCGCCGAAGCCCGGCACGGTCACTCAGGTCAACGCGGCGGCGCCGCCGACTGCTGCGGATCTGCTGTTCGACCAGCCGAATATGAAGAACGCGGCGCCGGGTACGACGATCACGTACGACTACATGCGCCGATCGGGTATCTCGAAAGGGCCATTTGGACCACCGTTGTCGGATACTATCACGCTGAAGTTGGAGCCGGGGAAGAGCCCGGAGGCCCGCGACATCAGCGTGGTGATGTTTTCCGGGATGAACCGCATGCCAGCGGGCCCCTTCGAGGACATGAGCGGCAATCCGGTGGTGTCGCTCTTTCTGGAAAACCATCTTCGTTCGCTGGCGAAGGTGCTGGAGGCAAATCCGCGCTACCTGAAGCTTGCGATCCGCAAAGGACTGCGTGAAGGCGCTTCCGTGACGCCGACCAAGGTTGAGGTGGGTGGCCGTGAAGTGAATGGCTGGCGGGTCGAGATCCAGCCCTTCGCGAAGGATGCCATGGAACAGCGCATGCGCGGCATGGATAAGATGACCTACACTTTCGTCACCTCCCCGGAAGTTCCCGGCCAGATCGTCTCCATCGAAGCGTCGGCGAAGAACGCCGAGGGTGGTGAGTTGCTTGAGGAGAAGCTGAGCTATGATCAGAAAGCTGGCTGAACGCGGCGCACTGGCAGCCCTGGCCCTTACCGTCTCGGGTATGGCCGGCTGGGCAGCCGACGAGAACGACTATCCCACCGACGCGCGGGTCGATTACGTCTTCGGCTGCATGGCGGCCAACGGCCAGACCCGCGAGAGCATGCAGCGGTGCTCCTGCTCTCTCGACCAGCTCGCCGCGATCCTGCCCTATGACAAGTACGTCCAGGCGAGCACGGTCCTGTCCATGCGTCAGGGCATTGGCAACCGGGCGAACGAGTTCAAGTCGACCAAGATCTTCGACGACAAGGTCGCGGATCTGCGCCGCGCCCAGGCCGAGGCCGAAATCCGCTGCTATCGCGGCTGATGAACAGACAATGACGGCCAGCGTTGCGCTGGCCAGTTGTTTCGATCACACCGGGTCCCGAACCGCACCTGCGAACGGGACCCGATCCGTGCCCCCCTCCCCCCGCCTGTCCGACCTGCTGCCCGGCCTCGGCGCCCGCACGCTGGTTATGGGCATCCTGAACGTCACCCCGGATTCCTTTTCCGATGGCGGCTTGTTCGCCGGCGAGGCCGAGGCCTTGTCTCAGGCCGAGCGGTTGGGGGCCGAGGGTGCCGCGATCCTCGATATCGGTGGTGAATCGACCCGGCCCGGCCATGTTCCAGTCCCGGCCGAGGAGGAGCAATCCCGCGTTCTGCCTGTGATCCGAGCGCTGGCGCCCCGCCTTTCGGTGCCTATTTCAATCGACACCTACAAGGCGTCCACGGCCCGCCTCGCCCTCGAAGCCGGAGCCCACATCGTCAACGACGTCTGGGGCCTGCAACGCGAGCCCGACATTGCCGCGGTCGCAGCCGCGCATGGCGCCCCGGTGGTGATCATGCACAATCGCGAGACGATCGATCCGAACATCGACATCGTTGCCGACATGCGGGCCTTCTTCGAGCGCTCGCTCCATATTGCCCGTCGCGCCGGCATTCCAGACGGCGACATCGTACTCGATCCGGGAGTCGGCTTCGGCAAGACCTGGTCACAACATCTGGAGGCGCTGCGGCGCCTGCCCGAAATCCGGGCCCTCGGCTTTCCCGTGCTGGTCGGCGTCTCGCGCAAGTCGCTGCTCGGCCGCCTGCACGACCGTGAGACCAAGCCAGCTGATCGCCTTCATGGCTCACTCGCTGCCCATGCCCTCGCAGCGACGCTGGGCGCCGACATCGTGCGCGTCCACGACGTGGCCGCCCATGTCGATGCCATGCGAGTCGTGGACGCCGTCATGCGGCCGGAGGCCCGATGAGCGGCTCACTGGACCGTATCGGAGTCACGCGCATCGCCGTCTTCGGGCGCCACGGCGTCCTGCCCGAAGAGGCGGTGCTGGGCCAGCGCTTCTATATCTCGCTCGAGGCCCGGCTCGACCTCGCGCCCGCCGGGCGTTCGGACGATGTCGCCCACACCGTCAGCTATGCTGACCTGACCCAGATCGCCGTTGAGATTGCCACCGAAAGACGGTTCAAGCTGATTGAGGCACTGGCGGAGACCATCGCCGCCACGATCCTCGACCGCTTCGCGCCGGTGGAGGCGATCACTGTACGGGTCGACAAACCGAGCGCGCCGGTGCCGGCGATTCTGGACGGAGTCAGCATCGAGATCACCCGGCATCGCGGAGTTGACGCATGAGAGCTTATCTCGGCATCGGCAGCAATATCGGCGATATGGCCCAGATGCTGGACCGCGCCGTTGCCGGATTGGCTGCGACCCCCGGCATCGTGGTGGTTGCGCGGTCGGCTGATTATCGGACCCCGCCCTGGGGCAAGACGGATCAGCCCTGGTTCCTGAACGGGGCGGTCGCGGTCGATACCGATCTCGATCCGCACGCGCTGCTCGACGCGTGCCTCTCCGTCGAGCTCGAGCTCGGTCGGCTACGCGCGGAGCGCTGGGGGCCACGGGTCATCGATATCGATGTGCTGGCTTATGAGGGCGCTGCGGTGGACGACGAGCGTCTGGTGCTCCCGCATCGCCACGTCCGCGAACGTGCCTTCGTGCTGGTGCCGCTGGCCGAGATCGCCCCCGACCTCGTCATCGGTGTGGAGCGTGTCACCGATGCCTTGGCGAAGCTCGATCAAAGCGGCATCGAGCGCGTCTGAATCCTCGGTTCCGAAGGCCGGAAACCTTTTGCGCGGTCCGAGGTGGACTCCGTGGATTTTGCCGCTTCCTGCCGAGAAGCCCATTAAAGAGCTTAGGCTTCACGAAGCCCCAAATTCGCGCTCAGTGGTCGCTGGGATCGGTGAGCTTATTCTCCTCGTCATCGAGGAGGGGGACGTCGTAATCGCGCAGCACCTTGTCGAGGTCGGCCTTGCGCTTGCGCAGCACGGTGTTCAGCGAGCGCTTCCAATCGTTCTCACCCAACCGCACGCCCATGGCGATCCGGTAGGCCATGGGTGGCCGTTCCGGCTCCTTGAGCAAAGGAACCACGGTCATCGGCGTCCCGGATTGCTTGGCGAGCCAGCCTGCAGCGGGCCCCCAGAGCACGGCGGCGTCGATCTCCTTGGCAGCAAGCGCCCCGATGATCTCCGCGCCGACCGTCTGATATTTGCGAGCCGGATCGAGTTGGTACGGCGCATAGGCCTTCATGGTCGAGACCAGGCCAAGATCACCCATCCGGTTCACCGGTGGTGTGCCGGCAATGACGCCGATGGCTTTGCCTTTCAGCCGCGGGTCGTCGAGGGCCGTGATGCCATCGAGCTCACCCGTGCGCGTGACCAGCGTGTAGGACGAGCGGTAATAGGGATTGGTGGTCTGGACGAGGTCGCTGCCGAAGGCCTGTCCGATGATCAGATCGCAGAGGCCTGTGCCGAGCGTGTTGCGCACGAAGCCCGGGCCCTGGGTCAGCCAGTAATAGCGGAGCTTCACCTTCAGTTCGTCGGCGATGATCGCCGCGATCTTGTTCTCGAAGCCGTCATCCTTGCGCTCGGAGAACGGCATGTTGCCGGGATCACCGCAGACCCGTAGAACGTCGGTCGTAACCGTGTCCGGCAGGTGTTGCGCGGCAGCCCCCTGCGCCACCGTCATCGACAGGGCGCAGAGGGCGAACGTACGGAGCAAGGGCGCCATTAGCTGCCCATGCACTCCTTCTCGGCCTTCCGGGCCGTATCCGGCTTGTCCTCGTGCTCGGAGGGGCGGACGCGACCGATCGCGCCGTCTGCCCGTGCCTTGAGGTAGGTGTAGAGATCGTCCGAGTAGCACATGACGTTCTTGTTGTCGCCGAAGGCCGGCATGACCTTCTGCTCGGAGGCGCTCACATCCTGCTTGCCGCCGACGAGGATGCCGATGAACTCCTCGTAGGAGAGGTGCTTCAGCGAATCCTTCAAGGCAGGCGCGTAGGTCGAGCCCATGCCATCCGGGCCGTGGCAGACGTGGCACTCGGCGTGATAGCGCCGGTAGCCCGAGTAGGTGTACCAGTCGAGCTTCTTGCCGTCGTCCGTGATGTGGTACGTCGGATGGCCGTCGGCATCGATATACTTGCCGTCCTCGACCTTCACTGCAGCATTCTTCTTGAGCAGCGCGGGGTCCTGCTCGGCGGTCTTGTCGTTCGCATTCAGCGAATTGGCGAGCGCCGGATCGGCAGGCTTGGCATCCTCAGCATGTACGGCAACCGCGGAAACGGTCGCTAGGGCGAGGGCGGCCAGAAGCGGCCGCGTTACGATGTTGCTGAGGTTGTGCAACGTGTAGTCTCCCTAGAGCGAGGCCCTTCGTCTCGCCTTGAGCCGCAGCCTCTTACGACAAATTCTAATCACAAGGATGCCGGCGCGGAAACCCGCGCCGGCACCATTTCGCTACCGAGACCCTGCGGCCGATTAGTTCGGCAGAGCGAAGACGGTCAGCTGACCGCCGAGGTTGGTGTACTGCGACAGAGCCGCATAGCCACCCACCGCGCCGAGGCCGGCGTTCGGGTCGGTCAGGCCAGCCGCGAGGCCGATGCCGGCCCAACCGCCGACGCCCGACAGGACGCCCACGTACTGCTTGCCCTTGAGCTGGTAGGTCATCACGTTGCCGATGATGCCCGACGGCGTCTTGAACTTGAACAGCTCCTTGCCGGTCTTGTCGTCGACAGCCTTCAGGTAACCCTCGAGGGTTCCGTAGAACACCACGTCACCGGCGGTGGCGAGAGCACCGGACCACACCGAGAACTGCTCGGCATTGGACCACTTGATCTTCCCGTTCACGCCATCCCAGGCGATGAAGTTACCCATGCCGCCATGCGAGTTCGGGGCCGGGTACATCGACAGGGTCGCACCGACGTAGGGCTGGCCCGGGGTGTAGGTCACCCGGAACGGCTCGTAGTCCATGCAGACGTGGTTGGTGGGCACGTAGAACAGGTTGGTCTTCGGCGAGAAGGCAGCAGGCTGCTGATCCTTGGTGCCGAGGGCCGCCGGGCAGATACCCTTGGAGTTGGTGTCCTCACCGTTCTGCTCGGTCGAGTACTTCGACATGACCAGCGGCCGGCCGTAGTTCTTCGAACCCTTGTCCATGTCGACCTTGGTCGCCCAGTTGACGGCCGGATCGAACTTTTCAGCGACCAGGAGGGCGCCGGTCTCGCGGTTCAGCGTGTAACCGAAGCCGTTACGGTCGAAGTGGGTCAGGAGCGGCTGCTCCTTGCCATCGATCTTCTGATCCGTGAGGATCATCTCGTTGATGCCGTCGTAGTCCCACTCGTCGTGCGGGGTCATCTGGTAGACCCACTTGGCGACGCCGGTATCCGGGTTACGCGCCCAGATGGTCATCGACCACTTGTTGTCGCCCGGACGCTGCTTGGGGTTCCAGGTCGAGGGGTTGCCCGAGCCGTAGTACATCAGGTCGAGCTTCGGGTCGTACGAGAACCAGCCCCAGGTGCAGCCGCCGCCGGTCTTCCACTGATCGCCTTCCCAGGTCTTCAGCGAGGAATCCTTGCCGACCGGCTTGCCGAGCGAGGTGGTCTTCTCCGGGTCGACCAGCATCTGGTCGTCCGGGCCGACCGAGTAGCCGCGCCACACCTTCTTGCCGGTCTTCAGGTCGTAGGCGGTGACGTGGCACTGCACGCCGAACTCGCCGCCCGAGATACCGACGATGACCTTGTCCTTCACGGGCAGAACCGTGGCGGTGTTGGTCTCGCCCTTCTTCGGATCGCCGTTGACGACCGACCAGTTCACCTTGCCGGTCTTGGCGTCGAGCGACACGAGGGTGGTGTCGGCCTGGTGCAGCAGGATGGCGCCGTCGGCGTAGGCGAGGCCGCGGTTGACCGTGTCACAGCACATGACCGGGATCACGGACGGATCCTGCTTAGGCTCGTACTTCCAGACGATCTTGGCCTCGTGGTCGAGGTCGAGGGCGTACACGATGTTCGGGAACGGCGTGTGCACGTACATCATGTTGCCGATCACGAGCGGCGAGCCCTCGTGGCCGCGCAGCACGCCGGTCGAGAAGGTCCAGGCAACCTGGAGGTTCTTCACGTTCGCCGAGGTGATCTGATCGAGCTTGGAATAGCGGGTGTTGGCGTAGTCGACCGTCTGAAGTGCTTGCTCCGCCGGGTTGGCGATGCTCTTCAGAACGCTTTCGTTGGCCAGCGCCGGCGCGGCGATAGCCGCGACACCTGCGCCGAGCGCGAGGAGATGTACCGCTCTCATGGGTTCCTCCGACAAGTCTTTAAGAGTCGTTTAGACGCACTGAGAGAATGGCGTCCCTCGGACCCCGACCTGACTGTTTGCGACAGGGATGGACGCTTCGGTAGCGGGCGTAGCGGACTTGAGGAGACCAGAAGATCCCCTCGCCAGGAGCCGCCATCCCTGAGGCGGCCCCCTCGAAACCGAAGCTTGAACGGACCTTAAGAGATTTTTGAGCGCCGTCAACTCACTGTTCTGCGGTCCTGGGGACACGGTGAAAGCTTCTTTTCGCATGACAAACCGCATTCGAATGTCATTGCCATGCGAAAGGAAATGTTGCGCTGCACAAGCGTTGCAGGAGGTGTTTTCCATAAGCTCACGCGACCGTGAGGCGCGGTCATGCAACACTTGCACGCACCTTCCCAGCAAACCGCATCATCATGCATTTGCGGCGTAGGGAGCTTGCGGTGATGCGTATTCGGAACTCGCGAATCGTTACCTCTCGATTGCGCTGCGGAATGTTTCCGAAGCGGAGAAACGCGCCTAATCGCGCGTTGAGTCCTGTGCGCTTTCTCGCCGCATGGGTTGCGAACGCGCCGGTGCGTGCGAACTTTCTGTGCGGCCTCGCGAGCCTGTGATTGCCGAAACGTCCCGGTGCCCAAGGCCGGATGCGCAGTGCTCGGCCGGGAGAAGGACCCATGGCGTTTGTGTGATGGCTGTCATCGCTAAGGCGTCTCACAGAGATGCTCTGGCGATATCCGGCTTGCGGATGCCGGTGGCGTGGGACGGCGACGACGACAGTGCCTCTCTGGCGTTCATGAGCTGAACGATTCGGGCCGAGCGGCGACGGCGCGGGTTCAGCAATCCGGGAAAATGCCGGATCGGAGAGGCAACGGTCAGAGTGCGCCGATGTCGCCCGTGCTCTCAAATTCCGCTGCGTCACCGACGAGGTCGGTCAAGGAGATGTCGAGTCGGCGACCGGTCTTGAGTCGAAGCTGCGCGTCAGGCTCCAGCCAAATCGGACGCAATCCAGCATGGCTCCCGTGGAGATCGCCGTAGGCATAGACCCCCCCTTGCCGACGCTCGACCACGACGCGGTAGCGGACCCGCACGGCTTCGCATCCTTGGGCCGTAACGAGGCCGCGTCCGGTCAGCGTCGTCAGGATTTCGTTCGGTTCGAACATACGCCGGATGAGTCAGCAGGATTAAGTGGCAAGCGTCGTTGCCACTTAATCCTGGTTCTTCAGCGTGTCACGCCCGCGTGACCGTGCGGTCATACAATCCCGCCTCGGTATAGACGTGGCGCGATTTCCTATGCCGTCGGGGCAAGCATCGTTGGCAGATCAGTCAACCGGTGCCGTAGAGCGACTGACGCGCATCTCCGCCTGATACCGCTCGAATTCCGTCGTAGGCCTCGCTGCGTGCGGTCCGGACGTGAGTGGGGGGGTATTGTTTTAAGTGGTTGGTCCCTCATCAGCCATCGCATCTGCGAGCGCGGATCAATCACTTCTATAGGCGACGGTTTAGGTGATGATACCGACACACCTGTTGTAGCCTGTCCTGTGTCTCTCGCTGTGAGCGGAGATCGGCTGTCGAGGAAAGTTTCCGCGGGATCAGCTTCAGATCAGCACCATGCCGTTCGGAGCCGTCAGCAAGAAACGATTTCGCCTCGGCCCAGCACCGTTCCGGATGTAGGCCTTCGTGACTTTGGGCGCCGCGAACGGGCGGGGGCTGAGCCAGCTTCGAACCGTCATCGCGTACCAATAAGCGGTCGCTGAACACTCGGGATCGGGCTTTTGCGGCGGACGGCCCCCACGTCGATCCAGGGCGTTATCGTCGATGCCATCCCGCCCCTGTCCCAATTCCCCCGAAACTCGATCGTGCCTCGCCGACGGACCGTTCGTGAGACGGCAGACGCAAATGGAAAGGTCACCTGAACCTAAACGGACGCAATTGGACCACGCTAACCGTCGATCCCCGCTCGATCGGCCGGATTCGTCGGCTCCAAGTCGCGGACCACGATGCGCCCGCTCTCCACCGAGAGCGCCAGACGACCCTGCTTCAAAGCGAGTGCTTTGTCGCCGAACAGGCTCCGGCGCCAGCCCTGCAGCGCCGGGACCTCAGCGGTGTCATCGTCCGCGATAGCCTCGAGATCGTCCACCGTGGCGATGATCTTCGGCGCGACGGCTTCGGATTCACACACTGCCTTCAGCAGCACCTTCAGGAGTTCGACGATCGCCCCGTTTCCGCCGCTGCGCCGCATCCGCTCGGGCATTCGGATATCGCCGGTGTCCCGGGTCAAGCCGCGCTCCACGGCTGCCAAGATGTCGGCCCCCGTACGCGAGCGCTCGAAACCGGCCGGGATCGTACGCAGCCGGCCCAGGGCTTCGGCATTGCGCGGAGCCGCTGAAGCGACGTCGATCACCGCCTCATCCTTCAGCACGCGCCCGCGGGGGACGTTGCGCGTCTGAGCTTCGCTCTCGCGCCACGCAGCCACCTCCATGAGGACTGCGATCTCGCGGGGCTTGCGCATCCGACCGGACAAGCGCCGCCAGGCTTGGGCAGGGTCCGCCCGATAGGTTTCGGGAGAGGTGAGAACCGCCATCTCCTCGTCAAGCCAGGCGCCGCGATCCGTGCGCAGCAGCTCGGCGACGAGGACCTCGTAGACCTTCACCAGATGGGTGACGTCCGACAGGGCGTAGCTCAGCTGAGCCTCCGAGAGCGGACGGCGCGACCAGTCGGTGAATCGCGAAGACTTGTCGATCTTGGCCTTGGCCACGTCGTTGACGAGCTGCTCATACGACACGGAGTCGCCGTAGCCGCAGACCATGGCAGCGACCTGGGTGTCGAAGAACGGCTGGGGCAGGATCCCGCCCATCAGCCAGATGATCTCAAGGTCCTGACGGGCGGAATGGAAAACCTTCACGGTCCGCTCATCCGCCATCAGGTCGATGAACGGCTGCAGGTCGATGCCCGTCGCCTGTGGATCGACCAAGACACCCGTCCCATCCGGCGCCGCGATCTGGATCAGGCACAGCTTCGGGTAGTATGTCGTCTCGCGCATGAACTCCGTGTCGACGGTCACGAAGGGTTGCTGGGCGAGACGCGTGCAAACGTCGTGCAGCGCGGCGGTGGTCGTAATCAGGTCCATGAATCCGGCTATACGCAACCGACAGCGTCATGGGGAGCCGCCTGCGAGAAGGTCCCCATATTTCACATGATGTTTCGCAGGGGCGGCGACACCGCGGAAGCTACGCAGAGCGGGAGAGGATCGCGCGCCGGCCCGCGTTCGCCTTTCGGCGCGTCCGCATCGCATCGGCCCGGCGCTGGGCCTCGGCGCGCCCAAGCAGCCGGTCCAGGATGCCGGTCTCGATGCGCTCCCCCGTCCCCCGTCGGTGAGCCGGCGGATCCGATCGACCCGAAAGCCACGATAGCTTCCACTGCGCGTGTCGATGCTGCCCAGCAAGGTGCGCCCAGGCCCCAGCTTCAGCTCGCGCGCCGACATCGATCGGCTGCTCCACGTGCCGGTCGCATCCTCGTAGACGAGGTCGAAACGGCCATTGAGGGGCAGCGTGCGCCAGGGGCTGGGCGGGGTTTCGACGGGCCGGCCGGGGCGGCCCTTGGGATCGGAAAAAGCGTTTTCGATCATGGACATCATATGGGGATCGGCCGTCCGATCCGGTAGGTCGGCGGCCCGACGTGGCACTGGATTCCGGCCGCCCCTGCTTGACTTGGGGGGGCTTGCGTGAATGGTGCCGGCCTTCCCAGAGAAGAAGCCCGTCATGCACCGTTACCGTTCGCACACCTGCGGGGCGCTCCGCCCGTCCGACGTCGGACAGACCGTCCGGCTCTCAGGCTGGTGCCACCGCATCCGCGACCATGGCGGCGTGCTGTTCATCGACCTGCGCGACCATTACGGGCTGACGCAATGCGTGATCGATTCCGACTCGCCGGCTTTCAAGGCGGCCGAGGTGGCGCGTTCGGAATGGGTGGTGCGGATCGACGGCCGCGTGCGCACCCGCCCCGCCGGGCCCCGGAACGCCGAACTGCCGACCGGAGCGGTCGAGGTCTATATCGATGACCTGGAAGTGCTGGGCCCGGCGGGCGAATTGCCGCTGCCGGTCTTCGGCGACCTCGAATATCCGGAGGAGACGCGGCTGCGGTACCGCTTCCTCGACCTGCGCCGGGACAAGCTCCACGCCAACATCATGAAGCGCGGCGCGATCATCGACGCGCTGCGCCGCCGGATGCGCGACGGTGGCTTCTTCGAGTTCCAGACCCCGATCCTGACCGCGTCCTCGCCGGAGGGGGCCCGCGACTACCTCGTGCCGTCGCGTGTCCATCCCGGCAAGTTCTATGCGCTCCCGCAGGCGCCGCAGCAGTTCAAGCAGCTGACGATGATCGCGGGCTTCGACCGCTACTTCCAGATCGCGCCCTGCTTCCGCGACGAGGACGCCCGGGCCGACCGCTCGCCCGGTGAATTTTACCAGCTCGACATCGAGATGAGCTTCGTCACGCAGGAGGACGTGTTCCAGGCGGTGGAGCCGGTTCTGCGCGGGGTCTTCGAAGAGTTCGCGGACGGCAAGCGCGTCACCAAGGACTTCCCGCGCATCACCTTCGCAGATTCGATGCTGAAATACGGCGTCGACAAGCCGGACCTTCGCAATCCCCTCATCATCGCCGACGTCACCGACGAGTTCGCCCGGGACGACGTCGCGTTCAAGGCGTTCAAGGGCGTCATCGCCGCCGGGGGCGTGGTCCGGGCGATCCCGGCGACCGGGGCCGGGTCGCAGCCGCGCTCGTTCTTCGACAAGCTCAACGACTGGGCCCGCTCCGAAGGGGCGCCCGGGCTTGGCTACGTCGTGTTCGAGGAAGACGGCGGTCAGCTCACCGGCAAGGGGCCGATCGCCAAGTTCATCCCGGCCGAGGTCCAGGCCCTGATCGCGCAGAAGACCGGCGTAAAGGCCGGCGACGCGGTGTTCTTCTCTGCCGGCACCGAAGCCAAGGCGGCGGCGCTCGCCGGCAAGGCCCGCATCCGCATCGGCGACGAATTGGGCCTGTGCGACAAGGACCAGTACGCGTTCTGCTGGATCACCGACTTCCCGATGTACGAGTGGAGCGAGGAGGAGAAGCGGATCGACTTCTCCCACAACCCGTTCTCGATGCCGAACATCGACCGCGAGGATTTTTTGAAGTTCGACCTCGATGCGCTGGCGTCCGAGAACGAGAACGGCCCGGTCACCAAAAAGATTTTGGGAATCAAGGCGTTCCAGTACGACATCGTCTGCAACGGCATCGAGCTGTCCTCCGGCGCGATCCGGAACCATCGCCCCGACGTGATGGAGAAGGCCTTCGCCATCGCGGGCTACGGCCGCGAGGTGCTGGAGCAGAAGTTCGGCGGCATGCTGAACGCCCTGCGCATGGGCGCCCCGCCGCACGGCGGCATCGCCCCGGGAGTCGACCGCATCGTCATGCTCCTGTGCAACGAGCCGAACATCCGCGAGGTGGTGCTGTTCCCGATGAACCAGCGCGCCGAGGACCTGATGATGGGCGCGCCCTCCGAGGCGACGCCCAAGCAGCTGCGCGAGCTGCATATCCGCCTGAACCTCCCCGAGAAGAAGGCGTAACGCCCGGACGGGCCGGCCTATGGTCGGCCTCGTCGCGATCGTCGTCGCCCATGACAGCGCCGCCGTGCTGCCGGCCTGCCTCGCGGCCTTGGCCCGGCAGCACGTGCCGGCGATCGTCGTCGACAATGCCAGCCGCGACGCCTCCGTCGCGGTCGCCGAGGCCGTTGTGGCGCGGGTGATCCGCAACGCCCGCAACGAGGGCTACGGCCGCGCCAACAATCGCGGCGTGGCCGCGGCCGAGACCGCCGACCGGGTCCTGATCGTCAATCCGGACGTGGTTCTGCGCCTGGGGGCGGTCGACGCCCTCCTCGCCGCCGCCCGGGCTTGGCCGGATGCAGGCCTCCTGGCGCCGCGGCTGGTCGAGCCGGACGGGCGCTTCTTCTTTCAGGCGCGCTCCCTGCTGGCGCCCTATCTCACCAATCCCGGCGGCCGTCTGACGCTACCCGAGGGCGATGCCTGCGCGCCGTTCCTGTCCGGGGCCTGCCTGATGATCGAGCGCGCCCTGTTCCTCGACCTCGGCGGCTTCGACGACAACATCTTCCTGTTCTACGAGGACGACGACCTGTGCCGGCGGGTGGCCGATGCGGGCCGCGCCCTCGTCCATGTCCACGGCGCCGAGGCGCTGCACGGCCGCGGCCGCTCATCGACCCCGGAGCCGGGGCGCGTGTTCCGGTCGCGCTGGCCCCAGGCCTGGTCCCGGGCCTATGTCAGCCGCAAATACGGCCTGCCGGACCCGAGCATATCCCACCTCATGTCCAACCTGCCGAAGGCCGCGCTCTCGGCCCTGGCCCTGCGCCGGTCAGGGCTGGAACGCTACGGCGGTTCCGCGTCCGGCGCCCTCGCCTTCCTGCGCGGCCAGGACGCCCTGGCGCGCGAGGGGCTGCGCTGATGGCCGGACCCACGGTCGCGGCCGCCCTGGAGCGGAGGCGCAACGGTTTCACCGGCCTGCGCTTGGCTTTGGCCCTGGCGGTGGTCGTCTCGCACGCCTTCAGCGTCGCCACAGGGGCGGCCGGCGACGAGCCGCTGGCGCGGCTCACCGGCTACACGCTGGGCGAGCACGCGGTGAACGGCTTCTTCGCGGTCTCGGGTTTCCTGGTCACCATGAGCTGCGACCGGCGGGGCATCCGCGACTACGCCCTCGCCCGGACACTGCGGATCCTTCCGGGCTTCGTCGCCGCAACTTTGTTGGTTTCCCTGGGTCTCGGGGCCGCCATGACCCGCCTGCCGCTGGCCGAGTACCTGCGCGATCCCGGCCTCTGGTCGTTCCTGCGCGGCACCCTGACGACGTTCAAGAGCAACGCCGCCCTGCCCGGCGTCTTCGAGGCCAATCCCTACCGAGCGCCGCTCGGCACGATCTGGACATTGAAATACGAGGTGCTGTGCTACCTCGGGGTTCTGGTCGCCGCCCTCTGCGGCCTCCTCCGGCGGTGGATCCCGGCGCTGCTGATCGTTGCTGCGCTCGCTGTCGCGCTGACGGCAGCCATTGCCCTGCGCGGCCCCGACCTGCCCAAGGGGCTGGAGACGGCGTTGCGGCTGCCGCTGATTTTTTCCGCCGGCGCAGGCCTGTATCTCTGGCGGGACCGCCTGCGCGTCTCGGGTGGCGCCCTCGCCTGCCTCGTCGTGGCGGCCGTAATCCTTGCCAAAACGCCGGCCTACCCGGCCCTGCTGTTCCTGGCCGAGGCCTATGGGGCCGTGTGGCTGGCGCTCGGACCGATGGCCCGCCGCCTCTTCGATCCTAAGGCCGACCTGTCCTACGGGATCTATCTCTACGGCTGGCCGATCCAGCAGAGCCTGCACGCCCTCTGGCCCGAACCCTCCGGCTTCGCCCTGCTCGCCCCCGCCCTCGCGCTGACCCTGCCGGTGGCCGTCCTGTCCTGGTACGGCATCGAGCGGCCGGCCCTAGCGCTGAAGGCGCGGGCGCTCGGGCGGCGGCGCATCGGGACGATCGAGCCGGCCGGGCCGTGAGTGATCACGACAGGCTGCTCTCGCCCGCGGCAGCCCTGGCGCTGGCGGCGGAATTGCTGGAAGCGCAGGGCTTCATAATCGTCGCACGGAACGAGCGTGGCGACAGCCTTTACTTCGCGCTCCCGGGCCAGGACGCAACTCTTCGCCTGTCCAACCATGCCCGCCGTCCCCGGCAGCGACGGACCCATCCCGAGGTCGTGACCAGCCTGGTCGTGGCCACGCCGAAGCGGCCCCATCAGCTTGTAACGTTGATCGCGGCAGCCCAGCGGAACTACGCGGCTTGCGCAGGCAAGGGCCATATTCTCGAAGAGCGGCCATTCGTTTAATAGGAAAACATTGACATAATAGCGATGGTGCGATAGGTTTTTTGTCCAAGCGGGGGCAAGGCCAATGTCGCGACTCACAAACGATCGTCACGCCCAGGAGATTGCGGCCCTTCGGACAGAGCTCGCTGGCCTCGCTGTTGGAGTTAAGCTGATCCGGCTCGATCACGTTTTGAGCCGCAAGTACCGACCCGACCAGCCGCGCGCGCCAGCCGGGCAGTCCGATGGCGGCCGCTGGGTTTCCGAGGGCACAGACGGCGCTTCCGAGGCTCAATCGCAAACGGAAGATTCTGTGCTGGAAGATGGATCGCGGGTTCTTTCGATTCGGATCCGAGCCAAACCGCACACGGACTGGGACGAGCAGCACACGGTCACCGGACCAGACGGGACACGCACGGTCTTCGAGACTTCCGGTCTCACCCAGACGATCCGCGATAGCGACAGCGGCGAAATCCTGGCTCGCAGCCGACTCACCCAGGATGGAGCCGAACCGGAGGCCTTCGTCCAACTGGCCCGAAGCCGGCCGCGCCCCTCCGACGATTTGGCCCGGCGATTCGCGAGAGCGCTCGAGGCCGCGGGATCGCTCTTCTCGGTTTTGTCCGGGCAGAACACGAAAAATCGCAAGGCGATCTTCGTCGCCCCTGCCAGCGAGTACATCCCGGGGGATGCTTACGACCATCGAGCCATGTGGGTCGGTGCCGTGGGGCAGACCGAGCTCGATCAGCTATGTCCGCGTAATCGGGAGGTACAGGCCATTGCAGATTTGGTAGCGGCCGATGTACGCGCCTCCGGCAATTACATGGATGAGCAGGATTTCGGGAATAAAGTCCACGTCGGGATTGCAGATATAATCCGGGCCATGAGAGATCCAAATTTTGATGCTGAAATATCATACGATCCCATTACCGGAGACAAAGTGATATACGGTACTAAAGGATCGCTCCGTCTGGATACGTTGGAGCATCCAAGGCCATCGACGGTTTGTGTGTATGATCATAAGACCGGTAGAGGCTACCTGAGGTCGAGGCGAGCCGTCGATTTGGTCAGCGCCGCTCAAAAGCGTTATCCTGATGCTACAACATTCATTGCCATTGAAATCAGGGCGGGCCAATGACAAACGCCCGTCAAGTTCGCGAAATCTTCAAGCCTTTCGCCAGGCGTGATGAAAACTGGAAGGAGATGCGTCTACGGTTTCTGCTGAGAATGCCTGTGCGCCATATATCGTGCGGTATTTTTATAGAAAGAAGTTCAAATCCTGACAGTTTTTGGCCCAGTTTAGTTGCCAATGCGCTATTTTACTCGAATTTTCGCAACGAAATAAGAATAGGAACTTATTCTGAGCCTCTTTCGAGAACAAGTCCGTCTTCGACAGCATGTTGGCTGTGGTCCGATCCGACCGCGATTTGCGATGCGATAGATGTAATCACAACTTATGCGCTGCCGAAACTGAGTTTGTACGGCACAATCGAGGGGTACAGCAGCTTACTCGATGGTAGTCAGCGCTTCTACAGCGAGCCCCTGGAAGACCGCATGATCGTCTACATTGCGGCCGGCAATCTCGATGCCGCCCGAACGATTTGGCACCATCAGCAATCGCGGCGCGCCGGTAAATTATTCCCGCCCGGATCGCGCGCGCATCGCTGGCAGATGCAACTCGCCACCGTGGCGGAACCGCTCACGGCCGGCGATCGTCCGGCGCTAGCCAAGATCCTGCACGATTGGGAAGCCGCAAACGTTCGCGGGACGGAACTCGAGCCCTATTGGGAGCCCACCCCATTCCCGCTGGAGCGATGAGCCCGCCAGAATCTCAGTCCGCGTCCGCCGCGTCGCGCAGATAGGGCTCCACCGAGCCCTTCAGCTTCACCGTCATCGGGTTGCCGGCCCGGTCCAGGGTCTTGCCCGCCGAGAGGCGCACCCAGCCCTCGCTCACGCAATACTCCTCGACATTGGTCTTCTCGACGCCCTTGAAGCGGATGCCGATGCCGCGCTCCAGCAGGGCCGCGTCGTAATACGGGCTGTTCGGGTTAACCGAGAGGCGGTCGGGCAGCGCAGGGTCGGACATGGTCGAGCTCCGGGTTCGGGGCGAGGATGGGCCGCGGATTACGCAATCCCCTGCGCGCCTGCAACGCCGCCCCGGGCCGCGATCAAGCCGGGCACGTCGCCGCTCTGCAGCAGCGGCACGAGCCGCGTCACCGTCGCGTGCGGCAGGTCCCACCACGCCGCCGCCACAAGAGCCTCCACGGTCGCCGGGTCGAAGCGGTGCCGCACCACCCGCGCCGGATTGCCCGCCACCACCGCGTAGGGCGGCACGTCGCGGGTCACCACCGCCCGGGCCGCCACCACGGCCCCGTGCCCGATCGTGACGCCGGACAGGATCACACAGCCGGACCCGAGCCAGACATCGTGCCCGATCACCACGTCGCCCCGCGACGCGTGGTAATCCTCCGGCGCACATGCGTCGGGGAACAGGCCGCGCATCGCCGCGAACGGGTAGGTCGAGGCCCAGTCGAGCCGGTGGTCGCCGCCCAGCAGGATCTCGACCTTGTCGGCAATGGAACAATAGCGGCCGATCGTCAGGCGACGGCCGCTCTCCGGGAAGCGCACTTTTGGACGCCCGTACGAATAAGAGCCTATGGAGAAACCGTAGGCCCTCGCCAGCGCGGCGAGATGGATCCGGGTCTCGTTGTGCGGGTTGCGCCCCCCGCGCAGCCGGTGCAACAGACCCCTCACGATGGGATCCGGCGCGGTTTGCGACCGCGTCGTCTCCGGGAAAGCAGGCGAGTTGGAAGGTGAGCGATGGCCGATAACATGTCCGAGGACCTCAAGGCCGGGGCGCTCGTCTACCACCGCCTGCCGCAGCCCGGAAAGCTGGAGATCCAGGCGACCAAGCCGCTCGGCAACCAGCGCGACCTGGCGCTCGCCTACACGCCGGGCGTCGGCGTCGCCTGCATGGCGATCCACGATGACCCCCAGCAGGCCGCCGAACTGACGATCCGCCAGAACTTGGTGGCGGTGCTCACCAACGGCACGGCAGTGCTGGGGCTGGGAAATATCGGCCCGCTCGCCTCCAAGCCCGTGATGGAGGGCAAGGCGGTCCTGTTCAAGAAATTTGCCGGGATCGACGTCTTCGACATCGAGGTCGACCAGAACGACGTGTCCAAGCTCGTCGATGTGGTCTGCGCCCTTGAGCCGACCTTCGGCGGCATCAATCTCGAAGACATCAAGGCCCCCGAGTGCTTCGAGGTCGAAGAGCAGTGCCGGGCCCGGATGAACATCCCGGTCTTTCACGACGACCAGCACGGCACCGCGATCATCGTGGCGGCCGCCGTGCTCAACGCCCTCGAGCTGGCCGGCAAGAACCTTTCGGACGTCCGCATCGTCACCTCCGGGGCCGGCGCTGCGGCGCTCGCTTGCCTCAACCTTCTCGTATCCCTGGGCGCGACCCGCGAGAACATCACGGTCACCGACATCAAGGGCGTCGTCTACAAGGGCCGCCCCGAGTTGATGGACCGCTGGAAGGACGTCTACGCCCAGGAGACCGAGGCGCGCACGCTTGCCGAGGTGATACCGGGGGCGGACGTGTTCATCGGCCTCTCGGCGGGTGGCGTCCTGAAGCCCGAGCTCCTGGAGACGATGGCGGAAAAACCGCTGATCATGGCGCTGGCCAACCCCTATCCGGAGATCATGCCGGACCTGGCTCAGGCGAAGCGCCCCGACGCTATGATCTGTACCGGGCGCTCGGACTTCCCGAACCAGGTCAACAACGTCCTGTGCTTCCCGTACATATTCCGGGGCGCGCTCGATGTCGGTGCGACCAGCATCAATGAGGAGATGAAGCGTGCCGCCGTAAAGGCGATCGCCGCGCTCGCCCGCGAGACGCCCTCCGACGTGGTCGCTCGCGCCTATGGCGGCGAGGCAAGGCCGTTCGGCCCGGAGTCGCTGATCCCGAGCCCGTTCGATCCGCGGCTGATCGTGCGCATCGCCCCGGCAGTGGCCAGGGCCGCGATGGAGTCCGGCGTGGCCGGGCGGCCGCTCGCGGATTTCGACGCCTATGTCGAGAGCCTCGACCGGTTCGTGCACCGGTCCGGCCTGATCATGAAGCCGCTGTTCTCGAAGGCGAAGGCCGAGCCGAAGCGCGTGATCTACGCCGAGGGCGAAGACGAGCGCGTGCTGCGCGCCGTCCAGGCGATCGTCGAGGACAAGGTCGCATTCCCAATCCTGGTCGGCCGGCCGCGGGTGGTCGAGTCGCGGCTCAAGCGCTTCGGCCTCTCGATCCAGGAGGGCCGCGATTTCGAGCTGATCGATCCCGAGGACGATCCCCGCTACCGCGCCTACGTCCAGACCTATCTGGACGTCGCCGGCCGGCGCGGCATCACTCCGGATGCGGCCCGCACCCTGGTGCGCACCAGCAACACGGTGATCGGCGCCATCGCCGTCCGCCGCGGCGAGGCCGACGCCCTGATCTGCGGCCTGGAGGGCCGGTTCGAGACCCGGCTGCGGATCATCCGCGACGTGATCGGCCTGGCGCCCGGCATCGCCCAATGCGCGGCCATGAGCCTGATCGTAACCAGCGAGGGCGCCTACTTCCTGGCCGACACCCATGTCCGCCAGAACCCCACGGCGGAGGAGATCGCCGAGGTCGCCCAGGCCTGCGCCGGCCATGTCAGTCGCTTCGGCATGACGCCCAAGATCGCCCTGCTGAGCCACTCAGATTTCGGCCAGTCGGATTCGCCCTCGGCGATGAAGATGCGGGAGGCATTGGCGCTGCTCCAGGCCCGCGACCCGGATCTGATGGTCGATGGCGAGATGCAGGCGGATTCGGCCCTCTCCGAGCTGGTCCGCGACCGGGTGCTGCCGGGCTCGCGCCTCAAGGGGGCGGCCAACGTCCTGATCTTCCCGAATCTCGACGCGGCCAACATCGCGTTCCAGTTCGCCAAGGTCCTGGCGGATGCGCTGCCCGTGGGGCCGCTGCTGATCGGCCCGGCCAAGCCCGCCCACATCCTGACGCCTTCGGTGACGGCCCGCGGCATCGTCAACGTCACGGCCGCAGCCGTGGTCGAGGCGCAGTCCGAGCCGGCTCCCCTGCCCCGCGGCGAGGCGGGCGCGGGCATGATCTCGGAGTGAGGGGATTGCTAAGGCCCCGGCGAAGGTTGCCGCCGGGGTCCTTCGCAGCAAACGGTCGAGGCCGGCCACACGCCTGCGAACGAGGTGGCCGCCCCGAGTCAGTTGCCGCCGATCTCGATCCGTCCATCTAGCCCGACCACACGGCCGAGGCCGCGGACGCGGTTCAGCAGGCGATCACTGGCGAGGGCAGCCCAATCCTGCGGCATCCGCAGCGTGATGCGGCCGTCCTCGACGACCACCGGGGCGCGGGGGAGTGCCCCATCCATTCCGGCTGAGATCGGAAAGGCGACACGCAGCAAGGCTCCGAGAAGGCGCGCCCGCTCGAACAGGCGCGGTCCAGCGATGGTCCTGAGGATCGGGTTGGCCTTTTCCGGGGCCACGCCGCTGTGGCGGAGCGACACCGAGAGGGCGAGATAAGCCCGCCCAGGATGGTCCACCCCGACGAAGGCGGCGTTCTGGATCGCTGCGATGCTCTGCTCATCGCGATAATCGGGATGCGCGCGCCAGCCGACATCCGACAGGAGGCAGCCCGCATGGCGCAGGCGACGCTCGTCTGCCGTCTCGGGGCCATCCAGCGTCGCCACGAACCGGTCCGTCCAGGCGATCAATTCCTCCCCATGGAGAGGCGAGCGCGCGCGCAGGCCGTTGAATTCGGCAGCCGAGGCGAGAAGCGGATCGATCAGGCGCGTGTCGCGGTCGAGTTGCTCGAACAGCAGCCCCTCCCGCACCCCGGAGGCCGAGATCGCGACCTCGCGCGGCCGCCCGACGCGGATGATCTCCTCGAGGACCAAGGCCCCGTAGGCCAGCAGCGGGCGCCGCGCTTCCGAGATCGTATCGACATCCTGGAGCATCGCGACGTCGGTCTGCTCGACGATCTGCAGAAAGCTCATCTCGTCGGTCGGCTCGACCGCGTAGCCGTGCATGACGTGGACGGGGTAGCCGCGGGCCGCCTGGTGAAGCCGTGCCAACGCGCGCCAAGTGCCGCCCACCGCATAGAACGTCCGGCCGCGCAGGGTCTCGAGCTGCGGCTCGGCCTTGCGCATGTGCTCCCGCACGATCTTGGCGGCCTTCTTGATCGAACCGCCGGAGAGGTCCTGCAGGGCCAGCCCGCCGAGGGGCATCGTCACCCCCTGCCCGACCACGGTGCCGCGGACATCCACCAGTTCAAGGGAGCCGCCGCCCATGTCGCCGACAACGCCGTTCGGCGCGTGGAAGCCCGAGATCACGCCCATTGCGGACAGCTCCGCTTCCCGGCGGCCCGACAGGAGCTGGATCTCCTGGCCGCAGGCCGCCTCGGCGGCGCGCAGGAAGTCGGGACCGTTTTCGGCATCCCGGGCCGCCGCCGTCGCCAGCACGAACACCCGGCCGACGCGCATCGTCTCGCACAGCACGCGAAAACGACCCAGGGCGGTCAGGGCACGGTTGACCGCGTCCTCGTTGAGCCGGCCGGTGGTCAGGACGTTGCGGCCGAGGCCGCACAGGACTTTCTCGTTGTAGAGCGGCGTCGGCGCGCGACTCAGGCCGTCATAGGCGACAAGCCGCACCGAGTTTGAGCCGATATCGATGATTGCCACCGGCGGCCGCAGGTCACGCGAGGGCCTGTCGGCGGAATGCGCGAGGGTGAGGTTGGCGCGAGGGCTGCCCAAACGTCCGAGTCCTTGATGGATTGTGGCCGGCCGGACCGGCGGGCCACGCGTGCAATCCAGAGCCGTGTTCGACGGTGCGGCGACCGAACTGGGCTCCAAGTCGATGATACGAATCCCTGGCGGCCGAACCGATAGCCTTGGCGGCGGCGATTGCTCTAAGCCCAATCGCACCGGCGGGGCAACGTTTCGTCCGTGAGGCTTTCCAGGGGAACGCAGAGTCCTCACGCAGAGCTGCACAACCCGTTTGCGAAACCTGTCGAGTCGTCTGCGCATCCGTCGGCGCACTTAGCCACGTTGGGCCCGACGGCTCAAAGCACGTGGGCTCGACTTCTTCGACGCCTTACCGCGTCCGGAAAGACTCGGGTTCGTCATGAAATACTTGTGCGCGTTGAACGGCTCTTCACCCTCCGCAGGCTGAATCCGCTCGCAGCCGCCGGAGGCAAGCAGCCGCCAACTCTGGCGATTGTCCAGGAGATTGGCCAGCATGATCTGGTCGAGCACCTGTTGGTGCACCGTCGGATTCGTGATCGGCAGCAGCGCCTCGACCCGGCGGTCGAGATTGCGGCTCATCAGATCAGCCGACGAGATGTAGATCGTTGCCTTCGGGTGGGGCAGCCCGACGCCGTTGCCGAAGGCGTAGATTCGGCCGTGCTCCAGGAAGCGCCCGACAATCGACTTGACCCGGATCGTCTCCGACAGGCCCGGGATGCCCGGCCGCAAGCAGCAGATGCCGCGCACGACGCAATCGATCTGCACCCCCGCGGAGGATGCATCGTACAAGGCGTCGATGATCTGCGCATCGACGAGCGAATTGCACTTGATCCAGATCGCAGCCGGCCGCCCGGCCTTGGCGTGGGCGACCTCCGCCTCGATGTTCTCCAGCAAACGATTCTTCAGCGTCAGCGGTGAGACCGACATCCGCTCCAGCTCGGCGGGCTCGGCGTAGCCGGTGATGAAGTTGAAGATCCGCGAGACGTCACGGGCGATCGCCGGGTCCGCGGTGAAGAACGACAGGTCCGTGTAAACCCGCGCCGTGATCGGGTGGTAGTTGCCCGTGCCGACATGGCAGTAGGTGACAAGCTTGTCGCCCTCGCGCCGGACGACCAACGACAACTTGGCGTGAGTCTTCAGCTCGACAAAGCCGAACACCACCTGGGCACCGGCCTTCTCGAGGTTGCGCGCCCAGCGGATATTGGCCTCCTCGTCGAACCGCGCTTTCAACTCCACGAGGGCAGTGACCGACTTGCCGAGCTCGGCGGCTTCGGCGAGCGCCGCGACGATCGGCGAGTTCGAGGAGGTCCGATAGAGCGTCTGCTTGATCGCCACCACGTTTGGGTCCCGGGCGGCTTGCGCCAGGAACTGCACCACCGAGTCGAACGACTCGTAGGGGTGGTGGACGATGAAGTCCTTCTGGCGGATCGCCGCGAACACGTCGCCGCCGCTCTCGCGGATACGCTCGGGGAAGCGCGGATTGTAGGGCTTGAACTTCAGATCCGGCCGGTCGATCCCGACGATCTGCGACAGCTCGTTCAGGGCCAGCATGCCCTCGATCAGGAAGATCGCGTCGGCGGAGATCTCCAGCTCGTCGGCGACGAAGCTGCGCAGCTCCTCGGACATGCCGGATTCGACTTCGAGCCGGATCACCACGCCCCGGCGGCGCTGCTTCAGCGCGGTCTCGAAATGCAGGACGAGATCCTCGGCCTCCTCCTCGATCTCCAGATCCGAATCGCGCACCACCCGGAATGCGCCGCTGCTCTTCACCAGGTAGCCGGGGAACAGCCGCCCGGTGAACATGCCGATCACCTGCTCGATCGAGATCAGGCGCGCGGCGGTCTCGCTCTCGCTGGTGGGCAGGCGAACGAACCGATCGATGACGCCCGGCACGCGGATCAGGGCCCGCAGCAACCGGCCGTCGCGCGGCCGCACCAGCATCAGCGCGATGGTGGTGCCGAGATTGGGGATGAACGGGAACGGGTGCGCCGGGTCGATCGCAAGCGGCGTCAGAACCGGAGAAACGTGGTTGAGAAAGTACTCCTCTAACCAGGCGGCCTGCTCGGCCGTCACGGCCGCCGGCTCGACGATCTCGATCTCCGAGGCCTGCAGCTCCACGCGCAGCTCGCGCCAGCGGGCCTGCTGATCGGCGGCAAGCCGCGCCACCTCGATGCCGATTCGGTTGAGTTGCTCGGACGGCGTGAGGCCATCCTGTGACGGGAGGGTGAGCCCGGCCCGGACCTGATCGATCAGGCCAGCGACGCGGACCATGAAGAACTCGTCGAGGTTGTTCGCCGAGATCGACAGGAAGCGCAGGCGCTCCAGCAGCGGATGGTTCGGGTTGGAGGCTTCCTCCAGGACCCGACGATTGAACTGGAGCCAGGACAGCTCGCGGTTCACGAAGCGCTCGGGGGAATGGCGCAGCGAGCGCCCGGCCTCGACGACGGGCTCGCGGGCAGCACCCACAGCCTGCTCCACCGGCACGGTGGGGACGGCAGGCCACTCATCAGTGGTGTCGACCGGTGTGGGGGCCGGTTCGTGGGCCGCACCTGCGGCGTCCGTCGGCACGCTTCTCGGAGCCGCGATCTTCGTGGCCGCTTCCGGGGCGGTTGTGCTGCCGATGGTGGTCCCGTTGATGGCCGCGTTCCGGGCGGTCGCGTTCCGAGCGGAAGCTGTCCTAGCGGTCGCTGCTTTGGCAGGTGTGGTCTTCGAAGGCACGCCCGGGGCAGTGGCAGACGGAGCTGCCGTGGATGGCGCGGCCGCACTCTGGGCAGCCGTATTCCTGGCCGGCGCTCGCTTGACGGCGGGGCGGCGGGGGGCCGGATTGGTCGCGTCGGGCCGACGGGGCTCCGCGGCCTCGTCGGCGGCGTCGCGGTCCATGGGCTTCTGCGTCGATTCCATTCCGATTCCTGTCCTTGCCGGTGCCGGCGCCTTTAGCATTCTACACCCCTAGCTTTCACGACGCTTTCGTGACGGCCACCGGGTTCCGATTTTACGCCTCCGCGTCGGCCTCGTCCTCAAAGCCCATGCGTCTTAGCACGGCCAGAGCCAGCGGCCGGCTGATCCGCCGTCCACGCCCGAGCGCGTCGCGGTCCAGTTCCGCTACCAAGTCCCGGGCCCGTCCGAGGGAGCGATCGATTCGCAAGGCCAGCGCGTCGATCACGCTGAGATCCACCACCAATTGCCGGTCGACGAACAGCTTGACTAGGACGGCGCGCAGCAGGGCGTCGTCCGGCGCCTCGATGGCGATGCTGGGGGCGAGGCGAAGACGGGAGCGCAGATCCGGTGTCGCGAGTCCCAGCGCGTCGATCCCCGCCGCGCTGGTCAGCAGGACCGGGCAGGCGAGTTCCCGGGCCCGATTGAGCAGGTGGAACAGGGCCGCCTCGTCCCGGCCGACGTCCCGGTCGATATCCTCGATGACCAACGCACCGTTCGACACGAGGTGCTGCACCGCGTCGGACCCGACCTCTGCCGCCGTCACCGTCCAGGCATGGGCTCGCTCCGCCCAGATTGCCGCCAGATGGCTTTTGCCGCTGCCCGCCGGACCGTTGAGCACGAGCACGCTGTCGGGCCAATCCGGCCAGGCCTCGATCAGCAGGTAGGCCGCCTCGTTTGCCGGCCCGACCAAAAAATCCTCGCGGCCGTAGCGGGGATCGAGCGGCAGATCGAAGGCCAACTGCCGGGGTGGGGCGTTCTCGCGCATGGGGGGCTCGGTTGGGGCGCTCAGGACGAACGCGCACCGGTGGTGGTTAAGGTTCGACCGCCCTCGTCATTGAGGTTGATCAGGACCGGTTGTTCAGCGTGGTAGAGGCGACTCTGAAGATAGCGCGCCAGGGCGAAACGCACGAGGACGCCGATCGAAGCGGCCACCGGCACGGCGAGCAGCAGGCCGACGAAGCCGAACAAGGACCCGAAGGCCAACAGCGCGAACATCAGCCAGACCGGATGCAGGCCGGTGGATTCGCCGACGAGCTTCGGCGCGATGACGTTGCCTTCGAGGAACTGGCCGATCAGGAACACGCCTATCGTCAGCCCGAGATGCAGCCAGTCGGAGGACGGCCAGAACTGCACCAGCGCGACGCCGACTGAGATGAGGAACCCGGTCAGCGTGCCGACATACGGGATGAAGGTCAGAAAGCCGGCGATCAGGCCGATCAGCACACCAAAATTGAGCCCGACCAGCCAGAGCCCGACCGCGTAGAAGCTGCCCAGGATCATGCAGACCAGGGTCTGCCCGCGCACGAAGCCGGTGATCGCGCCGTCGATCTGGCGGGCGAGGTCGCGCACGGTGGCCCGGTGCCGGGGCGGCACCCAGCTGTCCAGGGCTGCCATCATCCGATCCCAGTCGACCAGAATGTAGAAGGCAACCACCGGAGTCACCACCAGCAGCGAGGCAATCGAGATCAGGGCCTGGCTGCCCGACCAGATCGACTTGAGGAAGGCGAGCAGCCACGCACCGCCCTGGCTCGCCAGGGTGCCCACGGAGGATTGGAGCTCGGTCAGCACGTTGTCGCCGCCGACCCGCTCGAGCAGCGGACCGGCACGTTCGGCGATGATCCCCTGGAGCCGCGAAACCATGCCGGGCAGTGCGTTGACCAGGGCGGCCACTTGGCTTCCGGTGAGCGGGATCAGGATCAGCAGCGAGACGATCAGCGCGATCACAAACAGCGCCAGGATCAGCAGGCTCGCGGCCAGGCGACCGAGCCCGAGGCGTTCCAGCCGGTCGGCCAGGGGATCGAGCAGATACGCCAGAGCGATTCCTGCCACGAAGGGCAGCATCACCTCCCGCAGTAGGTAGACGAGGATGCTGAGTGCGACGAGTATCGCAAGCCCGATAACAGCCCGTGCGCGCATGATGTCGTCCTCCCCCCGACGCCTCATACTACGCCCCGCCGCAGAGTGGGCATCGGCCTTCCGCCGATCAAGCCTCGGCGCAGGCGACTCGCGCGGCGCGCTGGAAGCCGCTAGAGCGAAGCCGATGTTGACCGGGACGACGCTGGCATGACGGCCAAGGATGGACAGGGACTGACCTACGCGGAGGCGGGCGTCGATATCGATGCCGGCAACGCGATGGTCGAGACGATCAAGCCGCTGGTGCGCTCGACGCGACGGCCGGGAGCGGATGCCGAGATCGGCGGCTTCGGCGGCCTGTTCGATCTGAAGGCCGCGGGATTTCGCGATCCGATCCTGGTGGCGGCCAACGACGGCGTCGGCACCAAGGTCAAGATCGCCATCGAGACCGGCCGGCACGACACGATCGGCATCGACCTCGTGGCAATGTGCGTGAACGACCTCGTGGTCCAGGGCGCCGAGCCGCTCTTCTTTCTAGATTATTACGCGACGGGCAAGCTGGTACCAGGTGTCGGCGCCGACATCGTGCGCGGCATCGCCGAAGGCTGCCGGCAGGCAGGCTGCGCGCTGATCGGCGGCGAGACCGCCGAGATGCCCGGACTCTATGACGGCTCGGATTACGATCTCGCGGGCTTCTCGGTCGGCGCGGCCGAGCGCGGCACGCTCCTGCCGAAGGCGGGCATCAAGCCGGGCGACGTGGTGCTCGGCCTGCCCTCCTCCGGGATCCATTCCAACGGCTTCTCGCTCGTCCGGCGGATCGTCGCCAAGACCGGCCTCGGTTGGGACGCTCCGGCGCCGTTCGATCCGTCGCGCAGCCTCGGCGATGCCCTGCTGGAGCCGACCCGGATCTACGTGAAGCCGCTGCTCGCTGCGCTTGCGGCGACAGACGGCATCCGCGCGCTGGCCCACATCACCGGCGGCGGCTTCCCCGACAACCTGCCCCGGGTGCTGCCGGACGACGTCGGCATCGCCATCGACCTTGATGCGATCACCCCGCCGGCGGTGTTCGGCTGGCTCGCCCGCGAGGGCGGTGTCGCCGAGGCGGAGATGCTGCGGACGTTCAATTGCGGGATCGGCATGGTGGTGATTGCCGCCGCCGAGGCGGTCGACGATGTCGACGAGGCCCTCACCCGAGCCGGCGAGGCGCCCGTACGCCTCGGCCGGATCACCGCGCGCGGGCCCGAGCCCGTGACCTTCAGCGGACGCCTCGCGCTTTGATGGCGAGTCCCCGCAAGATCCGCGTCGCGGTCCTGATTTCGGGGCGCGGGTCGAACATGGTCGCGTTGATCGAGGCGGCGAAGGATCCGGCCTACCCGGCCGAGATCGTACTGGTGCTGTCGAATCGGCCGGACGCTGCCGGCCTGGGCCGGGCGGCCGAAGCCGGGATCCCGGCCCGGGCGGTCGACCACAGGGCCTTTCCGGATCGCGCCAGCTTCGATGCTGCCCTCGACGCCGAATTGCGCGCCGCCGACGTCGATCTCGTGTGCCTCGCAGGCTTTATGCGGATCTTCACGCCGGCTTTCGTGGCCGGTTGGGCGGGGCGGATGCTCAACATCCATCCCTCGCTGCTGCCCCTGTTCAAGGGCACGCATACGCACGCGCAAGCTCTCGAAGCCGGCGTGCGGCTCCACGGCTGCACGGTGCACTTTGTGGTGCCGGAGCTCGATGCCGGGCCGATCGTGGCGCAGGCTGCCATCCCGGTGCGCGAGGGCGACGATCCGGATAGCCTCGCCGACCGGGTGATCGTTCAGGAGCGCCGGCTCTACCCGGCGGTTCTGGCTATGGTAGCAGGCGGACGCGCTCGCCTCGAAGGTGATCGCGTCGTCATCGCCGACACTGCGCCTGAAGGCGTCTTGTTCAGCGTGTAATGGGGATCCCGAAGGGACGAGTCCCTTCGGCAGGGTCCGGGGCAGCGCCCCGGGAATGATCAGACCGGCCGCTGCAGCTTGCAGCTGTCGAGTGCCGACAGAGCCTTGGCGCGGGCGGAGTCGTTGAAATAGCCGGTGGCCCGGTAGGCTTCGATCTCGGACTCATCGAGGCTGCGCAGCGTCTGCTTGGCGTAGCAGCCGCAAGGACGCTCTAGGGAGGCCTCAGGGGCGCTGGTCAGCCGGGCCTGAACGATTGTGCAGGCGTGGCGTACGCGGCCCTCGAGATTCGCCTTGGTGGCGGTCTTGAGCGCGGGATCCGGCTCGTACTGTTGGAACGGGGCCGGGGATCCGCCCGCGAAAGCGGCGGTCGCGCCGATCGCGATCAGGCCGGTCGCGATCAGCAAGTGCAGGCGGCGCATCGTCATGGTCTTGGCGGTCCAGAGCTGAGGTTGGGTAACCTTGACCGTTGGTCGCCTTCTACCCTCGATCCGTCAATGACGGTCCGGACACACCGGGGGGCATTTGCCGCGCCGCCGGGTGGGCCGCGCTCGGATGGCGCGCCGGTGTGCCCGACCCGCCACCCTGGTTTCCGCCTCAGGCGGCGATATCGGAATCCTGGAAGAACTGCGCGATTTCGAGGTTGGCGTTCTCGGCGCTGTCCGAGCCGTGCACGGTGTTTTCGCCGACCGACTCGGCGAACCGCTTGCGGATGGTGCCCTCGGCGGCCTGGGCCGGGTTCGTGGCGCCCATGACTTCGCGATACTTCGCCACGGCGTTCTCGCCCTCGAGCACCTGCACCACCACAGGGCCGGAGGTCATGAAGCTCACGAGCTCCCCGAAGAACGGCCGCTCCTTGTGGACCTCGTAGAACTTTTCCGCCTGCTCCTTGGTCATGCGAATGCGGCGCTGAGCGACGATGCGCAGGCCCGCCTCCTCGATCACCGCATTCACGGCGCCGGTCAGGTTGCGCCGGGTGGCGTCGGGCTTGAGGATCGAGAAGGTGCGCTCGGTGGCCATGGTCTGTCCGGTCTGTCTGTGGAAAAGGCGGCGGGTGCGCGCCGGGCTGACGCGCGCATCGCAGGCGCGAAAATTTCGCTTCCGCGGCAGGCTTATAGCGGGCGCCATACCCGGCCTCAACCCGCCCTAGACGGCGGTATGGGACAAGCGTGGCCGTGGCTCTGCCGCAACACCGCCGAAAAATCGCCTGATTGCGACGGCTCTGTCGACCCAAGCCGATTTCGTCCACCCCCTAAGGCGCCTTCGGTGCCCAATATTCGGAGACGAACCATGCGCCTCGCCCTCAGCACTGCTCTCCTCCTCGGCGGCCTCTCCGCCGCCGCCGCTGACACCGGGAAGGATCCGTCCGGCACCTGGCTCACCGGGGATGGCCGCGCGAAGATCCGGATCGACCGATGCGGCCCCGGCCAGAAACTCGTCTGCGGCAAGGTTGTCTGGCTCAAGGTGCCGACCGCCGAGAACGGCGCTGCAAGGACCGATGCGAAGAACCCCGATCCGAAGAAGCGTAGCCGTCCGGTGATCGGGCTGCAGCTCATCGACGGACTGAAGCCGGACGACGAGAAGTTCACCGGCGAACTCTACAACATCGAAGAGGGCAAGGTTTACACCGTCAGCCTCGAGCGCGAGAGCGAGGCCGAGCTCAGTGTCTCGGGCTGCATGCTCAAGGTGCTGTGCGGCTCGCAGACCTGGACCCGGGTGCCGGACGTGAACCAGCAGGCCGCCAACAAGAACTGACGCTCAGATCGCCGCGAGGCCGCGCTGTACGGCCGGCCTCGCCAGAACGGTCTCGAGCCAGCGCGCGACATTCGGCAGGCCGGCAATCTCGACACCTTGCTTGAAATTCAGTTTGGCCCAAGTCACCGTCGCGATGTCGGCGATCGAATAATCGCCCGCCAGATAGTCCCGGCCCGTCAGCCGCCGCTCCAGGACGCCGTAGAGGCGGTTTGCCTCCGCGGTGAACCGGTCGATGGCGTAGGGCACTTTCTCGGATGCGTAGATCTTGAAGTGATGCGTCTGGCCGAGCATGGGTCCAAACCCCGCCACCTGCCAGAACAACCACTCATCCACGGCCACCCGGGCCCGCTCGTCCGTCGGATAGAACTGGCCCGTCTTGCGGCCGAGATATTGAAGGATCGCGCCGGACTCGAACACTGTGATCGGTTGCCCACCTGGCCCGTCCGGATCGACGATTGCCGGTATTTTGTTGTTGGGCGAGATCGCGAGGAAGTCGGGAGCGAATTGCTCATTCTTCGCGATGTTGACCGGGATCACACGATAGGGGAGCCCGCATTCCTCGAGCATGATCGGAATCTTCCAGCCGTTCGGCGTGCTCCAGGTATGGAGGTCGATCGGCCGTCCCGACACCGCTGCCATGATTGATCTGCTCCACGACCGATCGCACGGCGGCGCGGCGTTCCCCCGCCGATCTCGGACACTCGCGGCAATGAAGACGATTTCCCGGCTGCGCTCAAGAGCATCGCTGACGCGTGGCTCACGTTTACGAGATCGCAGGCCTGACCTGTTGGCGAAAGCCGCCAAGCCCTTGTCGCGACCGCGCGCGCGCGGTGAGATCGCATCCCGGAACCGTTGCGATTCCGGGGGGATTCGATGATCGACCGATTTGTGCGGATCGCGGTGCTCACAGCACCGCTGTTTGCGGCCCAGCCGCTCTTGGCCAAGGACGCGCCCGCGATGCCTCCGGCCGCAAGCCAGGCTCCGGCGGCTGCGCCGGCTGCACCCGCCGTCAAGGCGCCGAGCCCCGGGCAAAGCG
Organism: Methylobacterium sp. GXS13; assembly: GCF_001455965.1. Taxonomy (GTDB): domain Bacteria; phylum Pseudomonadota; class Alphaproteobacteria; order Rhizobiales; family Beijerinckiaceae; genus Methylobacterium. The sequence goes on along the minus strand of NZ_LKKO01000001.1, from coordinate 445,246 downwards.
CTGCGCGGGAGCGGCAAAAGACGTGCGGCGCCGAATGGCGCGGGCTCACCGATGCGCAGAAGGCCGCCCAGGGACCCAAATGGCCTCAGTTCTGGAGCAGCTGTAACAAGCGCTTGAAGGGAGGCGACAAAGCCTAAAGAAACCCGAACCGCCGCGCTGCTCATTCGTTTCTGAATTTCGAACGGTTGAAGCGGGAACCAGCGCGGACATGATGGATCGGCGGGCGTCCTGGCCGGTGGCGGCTCGCGTGCGGCATGGCTGAGGCGTCGGTCGCCGCGGGCAAAAACCAGCCTGCCGCCCCTCTCACCGATCGTCTTGTCGGCTTTCTTGATGCCTGGGTACCCAAGCCTGCAGCTTGGGCCTACGCGTTGCGCATCTGGATTGCCATGATGCTGGCGCTCGCCGCGGCTTTCTGGCTTCAGCTGGATAGCGCATCCTCGGCGGCGACCTGCGTTGCGATTCTGGCTCAGCCCAAACGGGGGCAGGCGCTCTCCAAGGCCGTCTACCGCCTGCTCGGGACGCTGATCGGCGCTGCCGTGTCCATCGTGTTCATGGCGGTGTTCGGGCAGGACCGGGTCCTGTTGCTGGTCTCGTTCACGGTCTGGATGGGACTATGCGTCTTCACGGCGCAGTACCTCCAGGATACCCGTGCCTATGGCGCGATGTTGTCGGGCTACACAGTGGCAATCATCGCGCTGGGCCAGATCGACGAGCCGCAAGGCACTTTCGACGCCGCGGTCTCCCGCGTGGCCGTCATCGTGTTGGGTATCCTCGTCATCACGTTCATCAACGACGCCCTCGCCTCTCCGAGCACGTGGCGGGCGCTGTTGCCGCAACTTGGCAAAGCCTGGGATGATACGCGTGCCTACGCGCGCGAGACGCTGGACAAAGGCGATCTCGGCGCCTCCCGCACCGCTGCGCTGATCCGCACCATCGCGCCGATGCGTGCCGATGCCAACGCTATCGCCGGGGAGCTGGATGACGGTCCTTGGCGTGCCGCGGGTGCGCGCAGCTGCATTGCGGCCCTCTATGTCCTGGCAGCGGCGATCCGTGCCGTCGCAGCCGCCGCCGCCTGTCTGCGCATGCGCAGCCCCGCCGTTGAGGAAGCGCTCCGGATCTGCGGTCGTGTCGCCGATGATCCGGATCCCGAGACCCTTGAGCGGGATGACGAGCGCCTGCGTGATCTCGTCGATGCCGCGATCCGGGATGGCAACCGGCCTCTCGACGAGGTCGTGGTGCTCCAGCGCGCCCTCGACGTGGTCTGCGCGGCAACGTTCGCGCAGGACGGTATGCGAGCCGTGGCCGACGGCCATCGACCCTTGCGCGACGCGAACCTGCCGACCCACCGAGATTTTCCCGTGGCCCTGCGCGGTGCGTTGCGGGTGGCCATCGGTTTCGCGGTGACGGCCGCCACCTTTGTGGCACTCGGTTTGCCGCAGGCCTCCTTTGCGCTGGTTCAGGTCGCCGCCACCGCAGCCCTGTCCTCGGTGACACCCGACCCGAAAAAGTTCGCCAACGGCGTGGTGATCGGCATGAGTCTCGCAGCGAGCTTCGCAGGTATCGCCCGCTTCGCGTTTCTCGACGGTGTCCAAGGCTTCCCGATGCTCGCCATCGTGATGGCCCCGGTAATCTTCCTTGGGTGCTTCCTGTCACTGAATCAGAAGACCTTCGGGATCGGCTTCATCCTGATCGTGTTCTTCCCGGTGCTGCTCGGCCCCTCCAATCCGCAGAGCTACGACGCCCAGACCTTTCTGCTGAACGGGTTCCTCGTCGTGGCCGCCGCCATCATCCTGTCGATTGTGGTGCGCGTGCTGTTGCCGGTCACGCCGGCGCAGCAGCGGGTCTATGCCCTCGAGTCGGCGCAGCGGGCCCTGGCCGATGCCCTCGTGGGTGAAGGTGGCGACGCGACAACCCGCACCAGCCTGAACGCCGACCGCCTGTTCCAGTTCGCCGGTTACAGTTCGGGCAGCGGGGCGGTGCGGCGGGCGAGCCTCTCCCACGCTTTCGCACTGGCTCGGTTGGAGGCTGCAGCCGCGCGGGCCCATGCCGAGTTGCGCCGTCTCTGGCCGGTCGAATCCCTGCGCGGAGCGATCCAGCGGGCACGAGCAGGCTTGGCCGGTGGCGACGACCGAGCTTTGGAGATAGGCGCCCGCGACCTCATTCGTGCGGCCTCGCGGCAGGACCGAACCGTGCGGCTGTCCACGGCGCGGGCTGCGAGCGATCTGGTGACGGCGGCGCGAACCATCGCGCGTCACCGGCAGTTCCTTCGTCGCCTCGACGTCGCACTCTTCTAACGCAAAGGTTGACCCGAGACCGGCATGTACGAGGACATCCACATCGGCGGGGTGCTGATCTCCTCGTTCGTCGGTTATGCGCTTGCCGCCTTCGTGATCCTCCTCGGACTGCGCTGGGTTTTCGCCCGTATCCGCTTCAGCCATTACGTTGCCAACGCCCCGCTCGCCGAGGCCGGCATCTACGTGTGTGTCCTCGCCCTCCTGATTGCGTTCATCTAGATGCCTGCCACCACCGCCGACGAGGACGATCCGAAGGCCGCTGCGCGCGAGGAGGCGCAGAGCCGAACCGATCCGCCGCCGCTCACCGCGCGCCGGGGCCGCGCCGCGAAGATCTCTCGCTTGGCCGCCACCGGCGTGATCCTGCTTTTTGCCTTCGTGGCTGCGGCGTTCGTCTGGGAATTCTACGTTGCCGCACCTTGGACCCGGGACGGAAGCGTCCGCGTTCAGGTTGCCAACATCGCCCCGCAGGTGTCGGGGCAGATCGTGTCGTTGCGCGTCCAGGATAACCAGTTCGTCCATAAAGGCGACCTGCTCTACGTGATCGATCCGGTCGATTTCGAGGTCGCGGTCACCTCGGCCGATGCCGAGGTGAAGAACCGCGAGGCCGACCTTCAGGTGAAGAACGCCCAGTCCGCCCGACGGCAGGCGCTTACTACCGTCTCAACCTCGGTGGAGGAGAAGCAACAATTTGCCGGAGCGGCCAAGATCGCCGAGGCGACTCTGGAAAGCGCTCAGGCACAGCTGCGGCAGGCGAAGGTCAACCTCGAACGAACCCAGGTAAAGTCTACGGTCAACGGTCGGGTGACCAACCTCCTGATGCGTGTGGGTGACTACGCGCGCACAGGGACCTCGAACATCAGCATCGTCGATACGGATTCGTTCTGGATCGACGGCTATTTCGAGGAGACCAAGATGGCCAACATCCATGTCGGCGACGCCGCTGACGTCAAACTGATGGGCTACGACCCGCATATCACCGGGACGGTCGAAAGCATCACCCTCGGCATCTCCACCGCTAACGCCGCCGCGAGCACGCAGGGGCTGCCGGACGTGAACCCGGTCTACACCTGGGTGCGCCTGGCCCAGCGCGTCCCGGTGCGCGTCCGTATCGACAAGAAGCCCGCCGACATGCCCCTGGTGGCCGGCATGACCGCGACCGTGGTGGTGGGTACCGGCCGAGCGCCGATGCCAACGTGGTTCATGGATCTGCGTAACCGGGTCTCAGGGCTGACAAACAGCGCGATCGGCACACATGAGGCGGATCGGCGCTAAGACCGGCCGGGGACGGGACACCTCATAGCCTTGCTGGGTTCACGCCGTATGATCCAGGAGGACCCGGCGCCGAAAGGGTCCCCGTGATCCGGACCGCACGCTGCGCGGCCCCTCGTTGTACTCAGCGACTTAGCCCTGACCGCTCCGGTTAAAGCCGCACCCTTCATCATCCAGAATGGCCAACCTTTCGCTGGCGCCGGGTGACAGAAGCGAATGGGTGGGTTCGATCACGCCTGGGCGCAGGTGGTCTACTGTGGGCATAAGCAGGTCCTGTCCGAGGTCCCGCCAACCTGTCCCAGAGAGGTTTGGCGAAGGCAGAGGAGGACCGGTGCTACAGCAACGGTATTCAGTGCAAGGTCGGCGCCGATGGGGCGAAGGAAGCCGCGAACCCGATCCTGAGCAGCAGCTTCGCCACGAAACAGTCTTCCAACACCGTCCTGGGGAGGGCTGACAGACGCAGTCAGCCTGGCGACGCTGAAGAATCTTCCCAGCGAGCCATCCCTCGTTTCATCGACGACGACCGAGTCGGCATCACGTGATCGGAACGAATTCCTATGGGATCGTCAACGTTTTGCTGCGTAGTGCTCAACCCCGCAAGACTTTGCTCTGGCGATACTGCATTGCAGCGCGATTGATCGGGCTTCGAGGAAAGGAAGCGCGGCCGGAAATTCCGTATTGACGCAAGTCAACAGCCGGCGCAGTCTTCAGGGGTGTTCGGCGACGACGGACACAGACCAGATCAACGGACAGCATGTCGGGAATGTGCTGCGTCAGATTGGTTGGTCGAAGCTGGAGGAGACAGGCATGACTCCACCGCAGCGTGACGCCGCTTAGACGGTTTCGGGACAGGTTCGGCCCGGAGCTCAGCGGCACCAGACGAACAGCCAGACGGAAGCGACCCCAGGGGCACAGAAGCGGCCATGATATGGCCCGTCTTCGAATGCGCGAAAGGCCCCACTTAGCGCCGCTTCCGCCGCGGTTTCTCTTCGCAGGACCTGTTCCACCATCACCCGCCCGGCAGGGCCGCGGCGGGATAAACCGATGGCATGATCCGGGTGTCGCTCAGGCGATCCCGAGTTTCTCCTTGAGCAGCGCGTTGACCGCCGCCGGGTTCGCCTTGCCGCCGGTCGCCTTCATGGTCTGACCGACGAACCAGCCGAGCAGGGTCGGCTTCTCCTTGGCCTGGGCGACCTTATCGGGGTTGGCCGCGATGATCTGGTCGATGGCGGCCTCGATGGCGCCGGTGTCGGTCACCTGCTTCATGCCGCGGCTCTCGACCACGGCGCGCGGGTCGCCGCCCTCGGTCCAGACGATCTCGAACAGGTCCTTGGCGATCTTGCCGGAGATCACGCCCTCGCCGATCAGGTCGACGATCGCGCCGAGCTGATCGGCCGAGACCGGCGTCGCTTCGATCGAGAGGCCTTCCTTGTTCAGGCGGCCGAACAGCTCGTTGATCACCCAGTTCGCGGCAGCCTTGCCGTCGCGTCCCTGGGCCACCGCCTCGTAGTAATCAGCCGAGGCCCGCTCGGCCACGAGCACGCCGGCATCGTAGGGCGAGAGGCCGTAATCCTTGACGAACCGGGCCTTCTTGGCGTCCGGCAGCTCCGGCAGGCCGGCGGCCAGGGCGTCGACATAGGCTTGGTCGAATTCGAGCGGCAGCAGGTCGGGATCGGGGAAGTAGCGGTAATCGTGCGCCTCTTCCTTGGAGCGCATCGAGCGGGTCTCGCCCTTGCCCGGATCGAACAGGCGCGTCTCCTGGTCGATCTTTCCGCCATCCTCCAGGATCGCGATCTGGCGGCGCGCTTCGGTCTCGATTGCCTGGCCGATGAAGCGGATCGAGTTGACGTTCTTGATCTCGCAGCGCGTGCCGAGCGGCTCACCCGGAAGGCGCACCGAGACGTTCACGTCGGCGCGCAGCGAGCCCTTCTCCATGTCGCCGTCGCAGGTGCCGAGATAGCGCAGGATCGTGCGCAGCTTGGTCACGTAGGCCTTGGCCTCCTCCGACGAGCGCAGGTCCGGCCGGGAGACGATCTCCATCAGCGCCACGCCCGAGCGGTTGAGGTCGACGAAGCTCTTGGTTGGATCCTGGTCGTGCAGCGACTTGCCGGCATCCTGCTCCAGGTGCAGGCGCTCGATGCCGACCGTGATCGACGTGCCGTCGAGCATGTCGACCAGCACCTCACCCTCTCCGACGATCGGGTCCTTGTACTGCGAGATCTGGTAGCCCTGCGGCAGGTCCGGGTAGAAGTAGTTCTTCCGGTCGAACACCGAGCGCAGGTTGATCTGGGCCTTCAAGCCCAAGCCGGTACGGACCGCCTGCGCGATGCATTCCCGGTTGATCACCGGAAGCATGCCGGGCATGGCGGCATCGACCAGAGAGACGTGATCGTTCGGCTCTGCCCCGAACTCGGTGGAGGCGCCGGAAAACAGCTTGGCCCGGCTGGAGACCTGGGCATGGACTTCCATGCCGACGATCACCTCCCAGTCGTGCAGGCCGCCCTTAATAAGTTTTTTGGGATCGACAGGTGCGTTCATGGTCGTCCGGGCCGGAAAAGGCTTGTCAGGGGCTTCCATTCCCACCCCCTCATCCTAAGGCGCCGCGAAGCGGCCTCGAAGGAGGGCTCCAGGGATCGCGCGCCCGCTGGAGGCTCCTTCGAGGCCCGCTCGCGCGGGCACCTCAGGATGAGGGCGCGAGTAGGAGCAGGCGTCGTCCGATCACTTACGGGTCGCGCGCGCCAAGAATCAAGCGCGGCGGGCGATCGCCCGGCGGGCCCCGTAGCCGATCATCGCCCAGAGCAAAGCCGCGATGGCCCGCACCGGAAAGAAGGTCGGCCCGTCGTGGGTGATCGGGGCTGGCCACGGTATTCCGGCGGCGCTCACCGCCCAAGAGAACAGCACCGAGAAGCCCAGCGCCGCAATCGCCGCGATGAACACCTTGCCGAACTGGCTGGCGGTCCATCCGAGATAGACCGCCACCACGATCAGCGCCGGGTCGAACGCGGCCCAGATCCAGACCGTCCAGGGATAGAACGGGACGGTCATGACCACCAGGGCTCGGGCAGGATGGTCCGGCCGGCGGCCTCCTCGATCACCTGGGCGACCGCGAACAGCGTCTCCTCGTCGAACGGCCGGCCGATCAGCTGGAGGCCCAGCGGGAGGCCCTGGCCGTCGATGCCGGCCGGCACCGCGATTCCGGGCAGCCCCGCCATGTTCACCGTCACGGTGAACACGTCGTTGAGATACATCTCCACCGGGTCGGCTGAGGCCTTCTCGCAGATTCCGAACGCCGAGGACGGCGTCGCCGGGGTCAGGATCGCGTCGACGCCCGCCGCATAGGCCTGCTCGAAGTCGCGCTTGATCAGCGTGCGGATCTTCTGGGCGCGCACGTAATACGCGTCGTAATAGCCGGCCGAGAGCACGTAGGTGCCGATCATGATCCGGCGCTTGACCTCGCGGCCGAAGCCGGCGGCGCGGGTGTTCTCGTACATCCCGGCGATGTCCTTGCCGGGCACGCGCAGGCCGTAGCGGACGCCGTCGTAGCGGGCGAGGTTCGAGGAGGCCTCCGCCGGGGCGACGATGTAATAGGCCGGCAGCGCCGACGAGGTGTGCGGCAGCGAGATCTCCTTGATCGTCGCGCCGGCATCCTTCAGCCAGGCGGCGCCGTCGTCCCAGAGCTTCTGGATCTCGGCCGGCATGCCGTCGACCCGGTACTCCTTGGGGATGCCGATGGTCAGGCCCTTCACCCCGCGGGAGACCGCCGCCTCGAAATCCGGCACCGGAAGGTCGACGCAGGTGGTGTCGCGGGCGTCCGGGCCGGCCATCGAGCCGAGTAGGATCGCGCAATCGCGCACCGTGCGGGCGATCGGGCCGGCCTGGTCCAGGGAGGAGGCGAAGGCCACCGTACCCCAGCGCGAGCAGCGGCCGTAGGTCGGCTTGATCCCCACCGTGCCGGTGAAGGCGGCGGGCTGGCGGATCGAGCCGCCGGTATCGGTGGCGGTGGCGCCCAGGCAGAGCCGCGCCGCGACCGCCGCAGCCGAGCCGCCGGACGAGCCGCCCGGCACCAGCTGCGCGTCGGAGCCCTTACGCCGCCAGGGCGAGACCACGTTGCCGTAGGCGCTGGTTTCGTTGGACGAGCCCATGGCGAATTCGTCGAGGTTCAGCTTTCCCAGCATCACCGCGCCGTCGCGCCAGAGGTTGGCCGAGACGGCGGATTCGTAGTGCGGGACGAAGGTCTCCAGAATCTTGGAGCCGGCGGTGGTGGTCACGCCCTCGGTGCAGAACAGGTCCTTGATCCCCAGCGGGATGCCCTCCAGCGGGCGAGCCTCGCCGGTGGCGAGCTTCCGGTCCGCCTCATCCGCCATCTTGAGGGCGTGGTCGGGCGTCTCACGGATGTAGGCATTCAGCACGCGGGCCTTTGCCATCGCGTCGAGATGCGCCTGGGTCAGCTCGCGGGCCGAGATCCGCTTCGCCTTGAGGGCGTCGCGTGCCTCGGCCAGGGTGAGTTCGTTCGGATCCACGCTGTTCACGCCCCCGCGCGCGCCGTCGCGCGCATGCCGCCAGAATTCATGCTTCGCCGAAGGCCGGATGCAGCCTACTCGACGACCTTCGGAACCAGGAAGTAATTGTCTTCGGTCTCGGGGGCGTTGGCGACAACGTCGGCGGCGCGGCCGCCCTCCGTGACGACGTCCTCACGCTTCTTCATCGCCATCGGGGTGACCGAGGTCATCGGCTCGACGCCGGACACGTCCACCGCGCCGAGCTGCTCGACGAAGGCCAGGATGGCGTTCAGCTCACCCTGCAGCGGACCGACCTCGTCGTCGGTGACTGCGATCCGCGCCAGATGCGCGATGCGCCGAACCGTCTTCTCGTCGACCGACATGCCGTCCCGTTCACCCTTGCCCGGGGGGCTTCCCCGGCGCCAAGCCGGGCTATAGCACTGCGCTTCGACGCGCCGCAACGCGGGCGATGGCCCGCTCGGCGACACCGCTGGAACAGACCCGGTGAGGCCGGCTCGGATCAAGTCACCACGTGGTTCGGCGTGACCGACATCTCGATCAGGATCCCGGCGCGCCGCACCGGCTGCAGGACTGACAGCGAAACACCGAGGACGAGCACTTCGAAGGCCAGGACCAGCAACCAGCACTGCTTGCGGGTCATGGTCTGCGGGCGGCGGGACGGGCGTACAGCGGTGGGTTGGCCGATCGTCGACATGGCGATACCCGGAACGAGAATTAACGAAGTCTTAACCGACTTATTCGCGAACGGCTCCGGGCGCAGCTGTGTCGATCTGCGGATAAGGTTAAGCCTGTGGACGGTGGAGCGGGTGTGATGTGGGAACAGGTTTTCACGAGCCTGTCGGCCGGGTTCACGGCACAACCGGCCGACTTGGACCGGGCGGCGGCGGAGCTGGGCTTCCCCCTGCCTGCGTCCTACCGCAGCTTCTGCGAGACCTGCGGTATCGGCTTGGCGGGCGAGCAATTCCGGATCGCCGTCCCGGCGCCGTTCGAGGCTAGCGATCTCGCCACGCAAGCCGGGGTCATCGCCATCAGTGTCGGCAATGCCGTGGCGATGCTTGAGGATGGCGATGCGGCGCACCGATTCGATGTCGAGGACGGTGACCCCGCGGTGATCGAGCGCGCCTGCTTCTTCGGCGTGGGCGAAGATGGCAGCTTCCTGTTCTGGGACGTCGCCGGGACCGGCGAGGAGTACGATATCTGGCTTTTGGCCCCCGACCTGGAGACGGTGCGCTTCGGCGGTGAAAGCCTGACCGACTTCTTCGGCCGCGTGACTAGGCCGTCCGCTGCACTGGTCCTGGGACCTGGCGCGACGCCGCTTCCCGCTCGATTCGAGGGGATCGCGGAAGCAACGCTGGCGCGGGGCACCGGGGTCGCTTAGAGCATCGCCCAGGATCGGGATCCCAGGCGATGCTCTAAGTTTCGACGCGGCATCGTTTTTTCCGAAAGACCGCCAACACCTTTCGGAACGATACATCAGGCAGCGGCATGAATTTCGACGAAATCCGCATTTTCGCCGCCGCATCGCGCGGCGGCGCGCGCCTGATCGGAGTCGATCTCGGCACCAAGACGATCGGGCTCGCCCTATCGGATCTCGGCCGCCAGATCGCCACGCCGCTCGAGACGATCCGGAGGGTCAAGTTCACACCAGACGCGCAGCGGCTTGCGGCGTTCTGCCGGCAGCACGCGGTCGGGGGCTTGGTGATCGGCCTGCCCCTGAACATGGATGGCAGCGAAGGACCACGCGTTCAGTCGACCCGCGCCTTCGTGCGCAATCTCAAGCCGATCATCGATATCCCGCACGTGTTCTTCGACGAGCGCCTGTCCACCGCCGTGGTCACCCGGGCGCTGATCGAAGCGGATGCCTCCCGGGCCCGGCGCGGCCAGCTCGTCGATAAGCTGGCCGCCGCCTATATCCTGCAGGGGTGCCTGGACGTGATGCGCAACTTGGCCGACTCCGATGCGGAGCCGGTCAGCGACTGAGCAGCGAGACCGCTCCGCTGCCGTGCCGCTCGATCCGGCCGTCGAGCTCCAGCTCCAGCAAAACTGTCTGTACCACTCGGGCGCCGACCCCGGCGCTGCGCGCGAGTTCGTCGGTCCCGACCGGGCTCGGCCCGAGCAGGGCGATGATCTTCTGGCGGTCGTCCGTCGGCTCGTCCGATTCGATCGGCGGTGCCTCGTAGCTGAAACCCGAAGGGCTGCCGTCGATCGAAAACACCCGTCCCTCCAGCTCGATCTCGTCCCAGAAATCCGGCTGCTCGGCGAGGTCCGGCCGCTGCCGGGCGGGGGCGGCGTCGGGGTCGGGACCACGCTCGATGATCGGGCCGATGACGTCGATGACGTGCTGCACCTCGGCCACCAGGGTCGCGCCCTGCCGGATCAGGTCGTTGGTGCCTTCCGCGCGCGGGTCCAACGGCGAGCCCGGGACGGCGAATACTTCGCGGTTCTGCTCGAGGGCATACCGCGCCGTGATCAGTGAGCCGGAGCGGCGCGCCGCCTCGACCACGATCGTCCCGTACGACACGCCCGAGATGATGCGGTTGCGGCGGGGAAAATCGCGGCCGCGCGCCTCCCAGCCCATGGGCATCTCGGCGAGCACCGCGCCACCCTCTCCCAGGATCGCGTCGACCAGGGCGGCGTGGGTGGCCGGATAGATCCGGTCCTGACCGCCGGCCATCACCGCGATCGTGCCGCTCTGCAGGCTGGCCTTGTGGGCGCGGGCGTCGATCCCCCGGGCGAGGCCCGACACGACGGCGAGCCCGGCTTCCCCGAGGCCCCGGGCCAGTCGCTCGGTGAAAGCGAGCCCCGCGGTCGAAGCGTTGCGCGAGCCCACAAGGGCGACAGCAGGCCGGTTCAGAATGTTCGGGTGGCCGCGCACGGCGATGAGGGGCGGCGCCGCGTCGGCGCACTGGAGCAGGCGCGGATAATCCGGCTCGCCGGTGGCCAACAGCCGCCCTCCGAGACGCGCCAGGGCTGCGAGCTCGTCCTCGGCCTGGCCGCGGCTCGGCGGCTCGATGCGTCGGCCGCGGCGCTGGGTCAGGTCCGGCAGGGCTTCGAGCGCTGCGGTCGCGCCGCCGAACCGGTTGATGAGGGTGCGGAAGCTGCGCGGGCCGATACCCTCGGTCCGGATCAGACGTAGCCAGTCGAGGCGCTGGGCATCGGTGAGCTGCATAACGCACCCCGGATCGCGCCTCGGCGCGCGCTCACCCCTTCTGGCCGATGCGCCCCTCGCTGCCGGCCACGAGTCGCCGGATATTGGGAGCGTGCTTCCACCATAGCAGCAGCCCGAGCAGCAGGAACAGCAGAGCTTGCGTCGGCGCCCCAAGCGCCCACAGCACCAACGGCGTGGCCGCGGAGGCCGCCAGGGCGGCGAGCGACGAGTATTTCAGCGCGAAGGCGAGGCCGAGCCAGATCGCCGCGAAGGCCGCTAGCGCCGGCGGGCTGAAGGCCAGCAGCACGCCGATAAAGGTCGCCACCCCCTTGCCGCCCTTGAAGCCGAGCCAGACCGGGAAGAGATGGCCGAGAAAAGCCCCGAGCCCAGCGGCCAGGGCCGGGCCCTCGCCGAGGAACTGCCGGGCGATCAGCACCGCCGCTGTCCCCTTGAGCGCGTCACCGAGCAGGGTGGCCGCCGCGAGACCCTTGCGGCCGGTGCGCAGCACGTTGGTGGCGCCGATATTGCCCGAGCCGATCGCCCGAACGTCCCCCAACCCGGCGAAGCGCGTCAGGATCAGCCCGAACGGGATCGAGCCCAGTGCATAGCCGAGGGCGAGGCCGCCGAGAGCGGCCGGCGTCGCAAGGTCCGGGGTCATCATGCCGCCGCCGCCAGATCGTCGATCGCATGAACGATTCGGCCGTCAACCAGCGTCAGGACCGCGGCGCCTTGGAGCCGTGCCTCGTCGAAGGGCGAGTTCTTGGAACGCGACTTCAGCCGGCGCTTGTCGAGCACGTAGGGCAGATCCGGATCGATCAGCACAAGGTCGGCCGGGGCGCCGACCGCGAGCCGGCCGGCCTCACGCCCGAGGATCCGGGCGGGGTTCACGGTCAGCGCCGCCATCAGCTTGTTCAGCGCGAGGTCGCCCGTATGGACCAGGCGCAGGGACGCGCCGAGCAGGGTCTCGATCCCGAGGGCACCGTCAGCCGCCTCCGCGAAGGGCAGGCGCTTGGTCTCGACATCCTGCGGGTTGTGGTCCGAGACGACCACGTCGATCACGCCCTCGTCGAGCGCCCGGACCATGGCGTGCCGATCGGCCTCGTCGCGGAGCGGCGGCGACAGCCGGCAGAAGGTGCGGTAATGGCCGATATCGTTCTCGTTCAGCACGAGGTTGTTGACCGAGACGCCGCATGTCACGGGCAACCCGTCCTGCTTGGCCCGGCGTACGATCTCCACCGAATCGGCGGTCGAGATCATCGCTGCGTGGTAGCGGGCGCCGGTCAGACGCACGAGGCGGATGTCGCGCTCCAGCATGACGGTCTCGGCCTCACGGGGAATGCCCATCAGCCCGAGGCGCGAGGCGAGCTCGCCCTCGTTCATCACGCCCTCGGCGACGAGGGCGGCATCCTCGACATGCTGCATCAGCAGGGCATCGAAATCCCGCGCGTAGGTCAGGGCGCGGCGCATCACCTGGGCGTTCGCGACGGCGTGGAGACCATCCGTGAACGCCACGGCACCCGCTTCCTTGAGCAGACCGAACTCGGTCATCTCCTTGCCGGCCAACCCCTTGGTGATCGCGGCAGCGGGAAGGACATGGACGCAGGCGGTATCCCGGGCGCGGCGGAGGACAAAATCCACGATCGCCGGCCCGTCGATCACAGGGTTGGTGTCTGGCATGCAGACAAGCGTGGTCACCCCGCCCGCCGCCGCCGCGGCGCTCGCGGAGGCCAGGGTCTCCCGATGCTCGGCCCCCGGCTCGCCCACGAAGGCACGCATGTCGATCAACCCCGGGGTGAGGACCCGGCCGCGGCAGTCAATGACGGCGGTCTCCGCCGGGGCTCCGGGGGCGGCGCCCTCGGCGATGTCGGCGATGCGGCCGCCGCGCACCAGCACGGCGCCGCGCGACTCACGGCCCGTCACCGGATCGAGAAGGGTCGCGTTGGCCAGAAGGGTGCTGCTCACAGGGGCGCTCTCGCTGATGATGCCGGACCGTCGAGACGCATGGCGAGGCCGGAAGCCGCCATATGGGCCTTCGCCTCCGCGATCGTCGCCTGCCCGAAATGAAAGATCGAAGCCGCCAGGACCGCACTGGCGCCGCCCTGGGCCACGCCGGCCACGAGGTCGTCGAGGCCGCCCACCCCGCCCGAGGCGATCACCGGCACGCTCACGGCGTCGCTGATCGCCCGCGTCAGCGCGAGGTCGTAGCCGGAGCGGGTGCCGTCTTTGTCCATCGAGGTGACCAACAGCTCGCCCGCGCCCTTTTCGGCCACAAGACGAGCGAAGGCGACGGCGTCGATCCCGGTTGGGTCGCGGCCGCCATGAGTAAAGATTTCCCAGCGCGCTGGCGCATCGGGGCCGGAGACCCGCTTGGCATCAATCGCCACGACGATGCACTGCGCGCCGAACTTTTCCGCCGCCCGGGCGACGAGGTCCGGATTCTTCACGGCCGCGGTGTTGATCGCCACCTTGTCGGCGCCGGCGAGCAGGAGCGCCCGAACGTCCTCGACGGTGCGCACGCCGCCGCCAACGGTAAGCGGCATGAAGCAAGCTTCTGCGGTCCGGCTGACGATATCGAGGAGCGTGCCCCGAGCTTCGCGGCTCGCGGTGATGTCGAGGAAGCAGAGCTCGTCGGCCCCAGCCGCATCATAGACCTTGGCCGCCTCAACGGGATCGCCGGCGTCACGCAGTCCCTCGAAACGGACGCCCTTCACGACGCGGCCGTCCTTCACGTCGAGGCAGGGGATGATGCGGGTTTTCAGCACGGTCCCTCGGCGGTCCGGTCAGGATTCAGGGTCGATCGCGAATGGGCGATCCATGATGTCCTGATAGGTGTAGGGATAGGCCTCTGTGAAGCGCCCCAGCGACAGAGCGGTCTCTTTCGCCGCTTCGAGGCGGGCGCGGCGGTAGGCTTTCTCGATGGCTTCGCTCAACCGAGCCTTCAGCCCTGGGCTTTCGTCCAACTCATCGAGCGCATGGACGCGATGTGACGCGATCGAGATCGCCGAGCTGCAGGTCTGTTTCCCGGGCTGGTCGTCGACCTGAAGCATGTGCACCGGCACCACGCGCGGAGCACGGACCAAACTCGAGAACTGGCCCCTGCCCAAGCTCTCGATCTCCCCGGCAAGATTCTCACTGCCGAGGCCGGGAAGGTCGCCAGCGCGCAAACGAGGCCTCTGCTCCTGCGTCCAGGTATAAAAATCGTCCTCGTAGGCCGTGCCGGCTGGGGATGTCCGGGTCTTCAACGTCGTCATCGAAGCCTCCCGAGTCGACGTGCCCCGAGGGGCAAGCCTATCACGCTCCCGGGCCGCGCGTCTGCGCGATCGCGGCCAACGCTGCCTGTGGATCGATCCGGCCGTCGTAGAGCGCCCGGCCGGTGATAGCGCCGGCGATCAGGGCGCAATCAGGCTGAAGCAGCCGGTGCACGTCGTCGATGGAGGCGAGGCCACCCGAGGCGATCACTGGGATGCGAACGGCCTGCGCCAACGCCAAGGTCATCTCAACGTTGAGGCCCTTCAGGATGCCGTCGCGGGCGATGTCGGTGTAGATAATCGCGGCAACGCCCGCGTCCTCGAAGCGGCGGCCGAGTTCTTCGGCGGTCATGCTGGACGTCTGTGCCCAGCCCTCGACGGCGACACGTCCATCCTTCGCATCGATGCCCACGGCGATCTTGCCGGGATGCAAGCGCGCCGCCTCTCGGACGAAGCCGGGATCGCGCACGGCGGCGGTGCCGATGATCACCCGGGCGACGCCCTTCGCAAGCCAGCCCTCGAGCGTCTTCATTTCACGGATGCCGCCGCCGAGTTGGACCGGGATTCCGACCCGGGCGAGAATCGCATCCACAGCGGTTGCGTTGCGCGGTGCCCCCGCGAAGGCGCCGTCAAGATCGACGACGTGGAGCCAGGGGAAACCTTGCTCCTCAAAAGTTGCGGCCTGCGCGGCCGGATCGTCGCCGAAGATCTTGGCCTGTGCCATGTCCCCCTGGATGAGGCGGACGCAGCGTCCCTCTTTCAGGTCGATCGCCGGGTACAGGATCACGCGTTCTGTCTTTCTTCTCACCGAAGTCGGAGGCCGCTCAGGGGCGCCAGTTCAAAAAGTTCGTGATGAGCGTCAGGCCAAGGCGCTGGCTCTTCTCGGGATGGAACTGCGTGCCGGCAATATTGCCGCGGGCGACCATCGCGGTCACAGGGCCACCATAGTCCGCCTGCGCCACCACGTCGTCCGGATGCTCGGCCGAGAGCGCGAAGCTGTGCACGAAGTAGGCGTGCAGTCCGCCCTCGCCGGTGAGAATGCCTGCCAGCAACGCGTGGTCGCGAGCGATCCGCAGCGTGTTCCAGCCCATATGGGGGATCTTGAGCGTCGGGTCGGATGGCCGGATCGGCGCGACGTCGCCTGGAATCCAGCCGAGGCCCGGTGTGGTCTCGTATTCGAGGCCGCGGCTCGCAAGCAACTGCATACCCACGCAGATCCCGAGGAACGGACGCCCCGCCCCTTGCGCCACCTGGGTCATCGCCTCGACCATGCCTGGGACGCCGTCCAGCCCCCGCCGACAATCGGCATAGGCGCCGACACCCGGCAGCACGACCCGGTCGGCAGCTGCGACCACCTCCGGGTCGGAGGTCAGGCAGATACGCGTGTCGAGGCCGCCCTCCCGGGCGGCGCGCTCGAACGCTTTGGCCGCAGAATGGAGGTTGCCCGACCCATAATCGATAATCGCGACCGTCTCGGTGCTCATGCGCGTCTCGACCGGACAGACATCACCGAGCGACTTCTTGAGCGGGGAACAGGCCGATGACCGGCTCGGTGCGCCGAGCGGGGCCAGCCGGGAACGGCGCACGCGGTACCGCGGCGGTGGAATCGAGCCAACGGCCCAGCGCCCGGGCTTCGGCCTCCTCCGGGGTGGCGGCGATGACGGCATCGCGCGTCGGCCATCCCCGACGAGACAGCGTCCAGCGGCGCAGGCTGGACGCTTCGAGACCGATCAGCACCGAGGCCAGCAGGGTGACGATCGTGGCGATGCCGGGCGGTAATCCGAGCGTGTGGCCAAGTGCAGCCAGCCCCAGCAGGCCGGCGAGGACGATCAACGCAGCGATCCAGAGACGATGGAACAGAAACCACAGCACGGTGAACGCGAAGGCCGACCAAGAGAAACCGTCCGGTACGAGCACGGCCCGGTCGAGACCAATGGACTCGCCCGGCCGCGCATCGGTCGGCAGGTGGAGCGTGTAGCTGCGCATCCGCATCGCGGAACTCCCGGTGTAAGCGTTCGCCGACGGTCAAAACCACCCGCGGGAGCGCCAAGAAACGATGGTCTACAGGGAGCCCTTCGTAGAGGGAACGCGTCCCTCCTCGCGTGGGTCGATCGCCACCGCCGTCCGCAAGGCGCGGGCCAAGCCCTTGAAGCAGCTCTCGGCGATGTGGTGGGCGTTGTCGCCGTACAGGGTCTCGACGTGCAGGGTCAGCCCGGCATTCATCGCAAAGGCCTGGAACCACTCGCGCACCAACTCGGTGTCGAACTGCCCGATCTTCTCCACTCGGAAGGTGGTACGGAACACGAGGAACGGCCGGCCCGAGATGTCGACGCAGACCCGGGTCAGCGCCTCATCCATCGGCAGGTGGATGTCGGCGTAGCGCGTCACGCCGCGCTTGTCGCCGAGCGCCTTGGCGAAGGCTTGGCCCAGCGCGATGCCGCAATCCTCGGCGGAATGATGCTGATCGATATGCAGGTCGCCATCGACCCTGACCTCCAGGTCGAACAGGCCGTGCCGGGCGAACAGGTCCAGCATGTGGTCAAGGAAGCCGATGCCGGTGGCGATCTTCGACTGCCCGGTCCCGTCGAGCCCGACGCTGACCGCGATATCGGTCTCGGCGGTCTTCCGGCTGATGGAGGCGCTGCGCATTTTTTCGGACTTCGCGTCGGGGGCGGCCGGAGCCGCGAGCGCTTTCTAGTGTGAGTTTCTCGGGAATGGAAAGGGTGAAGCCGACCTATCCCTGAAGCACGCGGCCGGCCACCGCATCGAGCTTGGCGAGCAACTGCGGATCGCGGGCGGTCGGCGCGGTCATGATCGCACCGTCGAGCGCCCGGTGCGAGCCCGCCGGGCAGGCCTCGCGCTCGGCCGAGAAGTCGCGGGCGAGCCGCGCCACCAGCCGGGCCGCCGTGTCGGCATTGGTCCGGGCCACCGCGATCACCGCCGCGACGTCCACGGCATCGTGGCCGGGGTGCCAGCAATCGTAGTCGGTCACCATGGCGATGGTCGCGTAGGTGATCTCCGCCTCGCGGGCGAGCTTGGCCTCAGGCATGTTGGTCATGCCGATCACGTCGAAGCCCTGCGCCTTGTAGGCCCGGGACTCGGCGAGCGAGGAGAATTGCGGGCCGTCCATGCAGACATAGGTGCCGCCGCGATGGACTGCGATGCCCTCCGCCTGGGCGGCGTTGGCGATCCGCGCCTGCAGCCCCGGGCCGACCGGGTGGGCGAGCGAGACGTGGGCAACGCAGCCGTCGCCGAAGAACGAGGAGGCCCGCCCGTGGGTGCGGTCGACGAACTGGTCGACCAACACGAACAGGCCGGGGGGCAGTTCCTCGCGGAACGATCCACAGGCGGAGAGCGCAACGAGGTCGGTGACGCCGGCCCGCTTCAGCGCGTCGATATTGGCGCGGTAGTTAATACCGGACGGCGACAGCCGATGGCCGCGCCCGTGCCGGGCGAGGAACACGACTTTGATCTCGCCGATCCGCCCGATGCGAAGCGCATCCGAGGGCTCACCCCAGGGTGAGGCGACGCGCTCCTCACGTACGTCCTCGAGCCCGGGCAGATCGTAGACACCCGATCCGCCCATCACCCCGAGCACCGCTGCCGTCATGCCGCTTCCCTTCGTGAGCTACATTCGATCCACCACCTCATCCTGAGGTGCCGGAGCGAAGCGGAGGCCTCGAAAGGAGACATCCGGAACCCGCGGCGATCCTTGAATCTCCATTCGACGCCTGCGACAGCAGGCACCTCAAGAAGAGGTGCTCGAATGAGATCGGTGTAGCCGGGAGGCCGGCGGCCGCGTTCGCGGAGCGGTAGCACGGGGACCCAGCCCAAAAAAGATGGGCCCCCGAAGGAGGCCCACCCGGCGCAACCGATGCAAAGTTGGCTCAGAACGTCTTGTGCAGCTCTGGCCGGAGGCCATGGACCTCGCCGCCGACATCGGCCCAGACCTTCTTCTTCACGTAGTAGAGCAAACCCGACAGGATGATCAGGAACAGGATTACACGGAAGCCCAGGGCCTTGCGGTCCATCATGTGCGGCTCGGCCGCCCACATCAGGAAGGCCGCGACGTCCTTGCCGTACTGGTCCACCGTTTCCGGCACCACAAGCTGGCCGTCCTCACCCTTGGGGTAGGTCACTTGCCCATCGGTGATCGGGGGCGGCATCGCGATGATGTGCCCGGGATAGTATTTGTTGTAGTGGCCGCCGTCGGGCACCGAAAAGTCCTTCGGTGCCTCTTCGTAGCCGTTAAGCAGAGCGTGGATGTAGTCGGGACCCTGCTCCGAGTAGCCGACGAACGGCAGCCAGTCGGTCAGGAAGTACAACGAACCGCGCGAAAAAGTCCGCGCCTTGGCGATCACCGAAAAGTCGGGCGGCGCCTTACCACCATTGGCGGCCGCCGCGGCCTGATCGTTCGGGAAGGGCGGCGGGAACGTGTCAGCTGGCCGTCCGGGCCGGTCGAACATCTCGCCAGAATCGTTCGGGCCGTCCTTGACCTGATAGGTCGCGGCCAGAGCCTTGACCTGCGCAGCGGAGAAATCCGGGCCGCCATCCTGCGCGAGGTTGCGGAAGGCGACCAGCTTCATCGAATGACAGGCGGAGCAGACCTCCTTGTAGACTTGGAATCCGCGCTGCAGTTGCGCGGTGTCGAAGCGGCCGAAGGTGCCTGCGAAGCTCCAGTTGATCCGCCCCGGGATCGGGCCGCCATGCCCCTCCTGGGCGGAGGCCGGCGCCACCCCGGTGAGCAGAGCCGCGATAGCGAAGGCGGCGGTGGTCGAGAGGACGTGACGCATCATCATGGTCCTGCCGTCAGCCCTTGGTGATCGGAGCGGCGGCGGCACCCGCCGGCATGCCGGATCCGCTCACCTGTTTGCCCGGCCCGGTGACGCTTTCCAGGATCGAGGCCGGCAGCGCCTTCGGTGTCTCGAAGAGGCCGCAGAGCGGCATGACGATCAGGAAGTGGGCGAAGTAGTAGGCCGTGCAGATCTGGGAGGCGAGCACGTAGCCGCCCTCCGGAGGCTGGGATCCGAGCCAGCCCAGGAGGAAGGTCGCGCCGATGAACACCCAGAAGAACTGACGGTAGATCGGCCGGTAGTTGCAGGAGCGCACCCGGGACCAATCGAGCCACGGCGCGAAGGCCAGGATGATCACCGCGGAGAACATCAGGATCACGCCGCCGAGCTTGCTCGGGACCGCCCGCAGGATCGCGTAGAACGGCAGGAAGTACCATTCCGGTACGATATGCGCGGGGGTCACCGCCGGGTTGGCCGCGATGTAGTTGTCGGCATGGCCCAGGTAGTTCGGCTGGAAGAACAGGAACCACGAGAACAGGATCATGAACACGCAGGTTGCGAACACGTCCTTCACGGTGGCGTAGGGGGTGAACGGCACCGCGTCCTTGCCCGACTTGATCGGGATGCCGGCCGGGTTGTTCTGGCCGGTGACGTGCAGCGCCCAGACGTGCAGCACGACGACGCCGGCGATCATCCAGGGCAATAGGTAGTGCAGCGAGAAGAACCGGTTCACGGTCGGATTACCGACCGAGTAGCCGCCCCAGAGCAGCGTCTGGATGGTGTCGCCGACCACCGGGATCGCCGCCAGGATATTGGTGATGACGGTGGCGCCCCAGAAGCTCATCTGGCCCCAGGGCAGCGTGTAGCCGAGGAACGCGGTGGCCATCATCAGCAAGTAGATGATGACGCCGAGAATATAGAGCACCTCGCGCGGGGCCTTGTAGGATCCGTAATACAGCGCCCGGAACATGTGGACGTAGACCGCCACGAAGAACATCGACGCGCCGTTGGCGTGCGCGTAGCGCAGCAGCCAGCCGTAATTCACGTCGCGCATGATCTTTTCGACGGAATTGAACGCGCCCGTCGCCGACGGCTCGTAATGCATCGCGAGCCAGACGCCGGTGATGATCTGGATCCCCAGAAAGGCCGCCAGGATCGCCCCGAAAGTCCAGAAATAGTTGAGGTTCCGGGGGACCGGGTAGGCGATGAAGGACGAGTGCACGAGGCCGGCGATCGGCAGCCGGGCCTCGAACCACTTGGCGACGCGGCTTTTCGGGACGTAGGTGCTGGCAGTTCCGCTCATGTCCGCGTCCCTCTTACGCCGCTTCTTTGCCGCCCTCGCCGATCCGGATCTTGGTCTCCGTCTCGAAGGCGTAGGGTGGGATTGGCAGGTTGATGGGGGCCGGCCCATGGCGAACGCGCCCGACCGCGTCGAACTGCGAGCCATGACAGGGACAGGCCCAGCCCTCGAAGTTGCCCTGGTGGCCGATCGGCACGCAGCCGAGATGCGTGCAGTTGCCGTAGACGACGAGCCACTGGTCATGGCCGTTCTTGACCCGGGTCGGGAAGGCCGCCGGATCGATCATCGCCGAGAGCGGGACCGCCTGCATGTCGGTCACCTCCTTCGCCGTCAGTTTGCGAACGAAGATTAGCTTGCCGCGCCAGAACACATTGACGATCTGGCCGTCCTGGATCGGGGTCAGGTCGACGTCGATGGGCGCGCCGGCCGCGATCGTTTCGGCGTCGGGCGCCATGGACGAGATCAGCGGCCAGACCACGGACCCCGCGCCGACCGCAAGAGCGGCGCCGGTCGCGAGGAACAGGAAGTCACGGCGGCTCCCATCCGGAGAGCTGCCATCCCGGGTGCCGGGGGTGGTGGCGGAGGTGGTCGCCAAGATTCGGAACTCCGTGCGTTGGCGTGAGGGCCGCAGGTGCCCTGCCCTGATGTCCCGGCCGGGCCGCGATCAAAGCATTATCGTTCTAATCTGAGCAATGAGACCGTCTGCCACCCCCAAGTCAAGTTGCTAATCGGGGCCGCGCGACCGCGTTAGGTCACGATCGTTGTCATATGTTGCCGAATGCCGCTGCGGCTGCGCGGCTACGCCACGGCGCTGTCGAGCCGGGTCGTGCCGCCGTCCAGGAATCCGCCGGATTGCCGGGCCCACAGGCCCGCATAGACGCCGCCGAGAGCCACCAGTTGGGTATGGGTCCCTTCCTCGACGATGCGGCCGCGATCGATGACCACGAGGCGGTCCAGAGCCGCGATCGTGGACAGGCGATGGGCGATCGCCACCACGGTCTTGCCGGCCATCAGCGTATCGAGGGAGTCCTGGATTGCCGCCTCGACTTCGCTGTCCAAGGCTGACGTTGCCTCGTCGAGGATCAGGATCGGCGCATCCTTGAGCATCACCCGGGCGATGGCGATGCGCTGGCGCTGCCCACCGGAGAGCTTCACGCCGCGCTCCCCCACCTGCGCGTCGTAGCCCCGGCGCCCCTTGTGGTCGACGAGGTCGGCGATGAACCGGTCGGCATGGGCAAGCCGAGCGGCGTGCTCGATCTGCTCCTGCGTGGCGTCCGGACGGCCGTAGCCGATGTTCTCGCGAATCGAACGATGCAGCAGCGAGGTGTCCTGGCTCACCATGGCGATGGCCTCACGCAGGGATTGCTGCGTCACCGTCGCGATGTCCTGGCCGTCGACTAAAATGCGCCCGCTTTCGACCTCGTAAAGACGCAGTAGCAGGCTTGCGAGGGTGGACTTGCCCGCTCCGCTGACGCCCACCAGTCCCACCTTCTCGCCGGGGCGGATCGTCAGGCTGAAATTCTCGATCACGGTGGCGTCGCCGCGGCCGTAATGGAATCCCACGGTCTCGAACCGGACCTCACCGCCAGCCACGATCAGGTCGCGGGCCCCAGAGGCATCCACGAGCGCATGCGGCCGCGCCATGGTCTGCATGCTCTCCTGGATCACGCCGACATTCTCGAACACGCCCCGGACGGTCTGCATCACCCAACCGGACATGGCGATGAGCCGCAGGATCAGTGCGAGGCCTGCCGAGGCTTCGCCGGTGGTCATGCCACCGTCACGCCAGAGAATCACACAAGCGGCGCCGGTGGCGATCAGCAGCGTGCTGTTGAGGATTCCCAGAAGGCTCGTCGTCAGCGTCACCAGCCGGAACTGGTACAGGTAGGCGTCAGTATGGACCTCCACCGCATCGCGGACCGTTGCTCGCTCTTCGCGGTCGCGGGCGAAGAGTTTCACGGTCAGGATGTTCGTGTAGCTGTCGACGATGCGGCCGATCAGCACCGAGCGGGTGTCGGCAGTCTTGTGCGACCGGGCCCGAGCCCTGGGAACGAACCACGTCGTCAGAGCAGCATAGGCGCCGATCCAGACCAGCACCGGTAGGGCGAGCCAGGGTGAGATCGAGCCGAACAGGCCGACCGCCGTCACCGCATAGATCGCGACGTAGAGCAGCGTATCGATGAATACGACGGCCAACTCTCGCACTGCCGGGCCGACTTGCACGACGCGATTGGCTAGGCGGCCGGAGAAGTCGCCCTGAAAATACGAGAGGGAATGCCCAAGGGTATAGAGATGCGCTCGCCAGCGGATCTGGCTGGTCGATTGCGGCACGATGAGCTGGTTGGACAGAACTTCGTGCAGCCAGATGGAGACCGGTCGCACGAACGCGATCAGCAGGAACACGAGGCCGAGGCCAACTGCGTGATCGGACAACACGGTTGCCCGATCAGCCGTGGCCAGCAAGTCGATGAACCAGCGCATGACCAAGTAGAGCGAGGCCTCGACCGTCCCGGCCACCACAGCGATGACGAACAGCGCCACAAGCGCGATGCGGATCGGTTGTAAATAGAACCCAGCGAAGCCCAGAACCGTTCGCGGCGGGGTGCGCGTCTCGTCGAAGGGCGCGAACGGATCGACCCGGCGCTCAAGCCAATTCAAAAACATGTTTTCTGGGCGCACCACTTCGGGAAACCCTGATGTAAGCGAGGCGCCCCACCCGCCAAGCGCGCGCGGTCGTCGCGGCGCCGACATTTCAGAAAATTTTCCTTATTTAGGGTGCGCGATACGTCCCGGAACGGGCAACCCGGCTGGTTGCACAGCCGGGCGCTATGCTGTCAACGCGCGAGAGCCAGAGTGGCGCCCGACTTGGTGAGCGCGCCATCGAGGGAGCCGCTACCTTGGCGCAATCGTGCCGCCACGGTGCCGCCGGGCTGGTAAAGATACACCTCACCGTCGCGGAAATCCCAGGCCGAGACCCGCGCGAGGTCCTTGTTGGGGCAGCCGGAAGCCGAGGCCTTGTAGAGATCGAGGGCTGGCGCACTCGACAGGGTGACCTTGCAGCTCGCGCCGGTTGCGTCCTTGGCATCCCAGCTACCGACCACCGAGGCACGACCGCTGGTGACCACCGGCGGCGGCGGCGCTGGCGGCGCAACCGGCTCGGCGATGACCGTGGGGCTGTTGGACGCTGCATTGGCCTGGGCGCCAGGCGCGGGCGGCGCGTCGGGGCTGGCGGTCGCACCGGGCGGGGGCGCAAGCGGCGCCGCGGTTACGGTTCCTGACGGGACTGCCTGGACTGCGTCGAGCGAGGCTTGCGCGGGTGCCCGGGTCCTCGGACTTTCGAGACGGGTCGAGGCGCAGGCGCCGAGCGTGGCGCTCAGACAAAGGGCGGCGAAGGTCGGCAGGCTTGGGCGCAGCATCGGACCACTTCGGATCAGGCTTGGGGGCTGGCGCACGCGGCGCCTTGGACCCTGACTCGGTGTCAAATGCGCTGACCGCAAGGCGACGGTCCCGTCCGCAGCGGACTCCGCTGCGGACGGACGGCCTTTTCGTCCCGGTGTGGCCAGCGAGCCGCAGGTTCGTCTCTCAGACCACCCGCTCGACCATCATTTTCTTGATCTCAGCGATCGCCTTCGCTGGGTTCAGACTCTTCGGGCAAGTGTTGGCGCAGTTCATGATCGTGTGGCAGCGGTAAAGCCGGAACGGGTCGTGTAAGGCATCGAGCCGGTCGCCGGTGTTCTCATCCCGCGAATCGATCAGCCAGCGGTAGGCCTGCAGCAGGGCGGCCGGGCCGAGGAACTTGTCGCCATTCCACCAGTAGCTCGGGCACGACGTGCTGCAGCAGGCGCACAGGATGCACTCGTACAGGCCGTCGAGCTTCGACCGGTCCTCCGGCGTCTGACGCCACTCCTTCTCGGGAGCGGGCGTTTCGGTCTGGAGCCAGGGCTCGATCGCCGCATGCTGAGCGTAGAAGTTGGTGAGATCCGGGACGAGGTCCTTCAGCACCGGCATGTGCGGCAGCGGATAGATTCGGACAGCGCCGTCCTTGTCCTTTCGGGACATCATCGGCAGGGCGTTGTCCGGGCTCTTGCACTCGTCGATGCCCATCGTGCAGGCCAGCGCGTTCTGGCCCTCGATGTTCATCGCGCAGGAGCCGCAGATGCCCTCGCGGCACGAGCGGCGGAAGACCAGGGTCGAGTCAACCTTGTTCTTGATCCACAATAACGCGTCGAGAACCATCGGGCCGCAATCGTCGCGGTCGACCTGGTACGTGTCGATCCGCGGATTGGCCCCGTCATCCGGGTTCCACCGGTAGATCTTGAAGGTCTGCAGGTTCTTGGCGCCGGGCGGCGGCGCCCAGGTGCGGCCCTGCGTGATCTGCGAGTTCTTCGGAAGGTTGAACTGAGCCATTGCGCTTATATCCGGCAATATCGGTCAGAACCGGAAACCGGTCTGAATGGATACGCACGACGCGGTCCGGCGCGCGTATCGGCAATATTAAATTCAGTACACCCGTGCTTTCGGCTCGATGTACTGGATCTCATTCGACATCGTGTAGGTATGCACCGGCCGGTAGTCGATGTTGACCTGGTGGCGACCCTCGTCGAGCCAGGACAGGGTGTGCTTCATCCACTCCTTGTCATTGCGGTCGGGGAAATCCTCCCGGGCATGAGCACCTCGGGATTCCTTGCGGTTGGCAGCTGATTCCATCGTCACCACCGCCTGCCCGATCAGGTTGTCGAATTCGAGGGTTTCCAGGAGGTCGGTGTTCCAGATCATCGACCGATCGGTGATCTTCACGTCCGCGGCTGCGTTCCAGACCTTGTGGATCAGGCCCTTGCCCTCCTCCAGCACCTCGCCGGTGCGGAACACCGCGCAGTTGTTCTGCATGGTCTTCTGCATCTCCGAGCGCAGCTCCGCCGTCGGCGTCGAGCCGTTCGCGTGGCGGAAGCGATCGAGGCGTTCCAGCGCCTTATCGGTGGCGCCCTTGGGCAGTTCCTGGGCCCGGCCGTTCGGTTCGACGATCTCGGCGCAGCGCTTACCGGCGGCGCGGCCGAACACCACGAGGTCGATCAGCGAGTTGGAGCCGAGGCGGTTGGCACCGTGGACCGAGACGCAGGCCGCCTCGCCGATCGCCATCAGGCCGGGCACCACCGTGTCGGGATTGCCATCCCGCAGGGTCAGCACCTCACCGTGATAGTTCGTGGGGATGCCGCCCATGTTGTAGTGCACGGTCGGGATCACCGGGATCGGCTCCTTGGTCACGTCGACGCCCGCGAAAATCTTGGCGGATTCCGAGATGCCCGGCAGGCGCTCGTGAAGGATCTTGGGGTCGAGGTGGTCGAGATGTAGGTAGATGTGATCCTTGTTCTTGCCGACGCCGCGGCCATCACGGATTTCCATCGTCATGGAGCGCGAGACGACGTCGCGCGAGGCAAGATCCTTGGCCGAGGGAGCATAGCGCTCCATGAAACGCTCGCCCTCGGAATTGGTCAGGTAGCCGCCCTCGCCGCGCGAACCCTCGGTGATCAGGCAGCCGGCACCGTAGATGCCAGTGGGGTGGAACTGCACGAACTCCATATCCTGGAGCGGGAGGCCGGCGCGCAGGACCATGGCGTTGCCGTCACCCGTGCAGGTATGCGCGGAGGTCGCCGAGAAGTAGGCGCGACCGTAGCCGCCGGTGGCCAGGATCGTCTGCTGGGCGCGGAACCGGTGGATCTCACCGGTGGCCTGGTCGAGGGCGATGACGCCCCGGCAGCGGCCATCCTCGTCCATGATCAGGTCCAGGGCAAAGTACTCGATGAAGAAATCGGTCTGATTCTTCACCGCCTGCCCATAGAGGGTGTGCAGCATGGCGTGGCCGGTACGGTCAGCCGCTGCGCAGGTCCGCTGGGCGGTACCCTTGCCGTAATCGGTTGTCATGCCGCCGAACGGGCGCTGGTAGATCTTGCCCTCGTCCGTGCGGGAGAAGGGCACGCCCCAATGCTCCAGCTCGTAGACCGCCGCGGGGGCGTTGCGCACGAGGTACTCGATGGCGTCCTGGTCGCCGAGCCAATCCGACCCCTTCACGGTGTCGTACATGTGCCAGCGCCAATCGTCCGGACCCATGTTGCCGAGCGAGGCCGAGATGCCGCCCTGCGCCGCGACGGTATGCGAGCGGGTCGGAAACACCTTGGTGATGCAGGCGGTGCGCAGACCGGCCTCCGAGCAGCCGACGGTCGCGCGCAAGCCCGCGCCGCCGGCGCCGACAATCACGACGTCGAAGGCGTGGTCGTGGATGGTGTAGGCAGGCCCGCTGCCGTTGGTGCCATTGGCGGCCATGATCGGCTCCTCGAATTGCGTGATGGCGGGGTTCAGGCCGGTTGCCCGAAGCCGATGCGCAGGACTGCGTACAGGCAGGCCACGGCCACCAGGACCGCGTAGATATTGTTGGCGAACACCGCGGCGATCTTCGTCGCCTGGCCGTGCACGTAATCTTCGATCACCACCTGCATGCCGATCCGCATGTGGATGGTCACCGACAGGAGCGCCAGGATCAGGATGATCGAGACCAGGGGCTTGGCGATCAGCTGCGTCGCTTCGACGTAGCCGCGGCCGGCCATGCTGGCGATGATCACCACGAAGGCCAGCATGAGGACGGTGTTCGCGGCTGCGGTCACCCGTTGCTGCCACCAATGGCCGGCCCCGTGATGGGCGACGCCCAGGCCGCGGACACGGGCGCGTGGGGTGCGGATCGAGACGCGGGTATCCTGGCGAATCTTTTCCTGAGCCATGCCAGCCTCCTCAGCGGACCAGAAGGGCGACCGCCCAGATGACGATGGTGAGCGCGATGGATCCGACCAGCGTCAGGCGGGCCATGCTCAGGCGCCGGTCCCGATCAAAGCCGACACCGGTATCCCATACCAGATGGCGCAGCCCGCCGAGCATGTGGTGCATCAGCACCCAGGTGTAGGCGAACAAGATCAGTCGGCCGACAATCGATCCGAAAAACCCGGCGACATAGGAATAGGCGACCGGTCCCGATGCAAGCGCCACCAGCCAGATCGCCACCAGGGCAGTTCCGCCATAAAGTGCGGTACCGGTAATACGGTGAAACACCGACATCGCCATCGTCCAGGTCCAGCGATAGATCTGGAGATGCGGTGAAAGCGGCTGTGCCACGGTCGGGCGGGCGGTGGGTGCCATTGGGTTGAAGCCTCGCAGCTGCGAACTGGACCGTCTCTAATCTGGTGCTAGCGCTAGTGCCTGCGCGCGCAAGCCGCAATGTGTCATGCTGCGCCGCACAGTGGGGGGCGTGTTGATAGCGCGGCGGATCTGTCACTTCAGTTGGCCCAGCAGGCGCCACCAGGCGTAATCGAGGGGGGCCGCGACCACGAGCGCGGCGAGGCCGAAGGCCAGGGTGAGTCGGGTCGCGTCCCGCAGGCGCACCCCGCCGAGTTCGCTGGCGAACACGATCGGCGGCGCCTGGTAGGGGAAGAATAGGGTCGAGTAACCAACCACCTGGATGGAGACGACGGCCAACGGCGACAAATGGGTGACATTCACCAGTTCGCCCGCGAGCGCCGTGTAGAGAGCCGGCGCTCCGTTGGCCGTAACCAGCAGCGTCAGAACGGTGCTGATGCCGGTGAGAACCGCGAAGTTCTGGCCCGGCGCGTCGGGAGCGAGCGGCGCCACGGCGAGGAGCCCATGCCCCAGACGCGCTCCGAGCCCGGTCTCGTTCACCAATGCAACCAAGCCAAGCAAAGCCGCGATGTAGAAGCAGGTGCGCAGGTTCACCTTCTGGAACGCCTCGGGCGGCAGCACGCCGATCCGAGGCAGCAGGCAGATCACGGCGGCAGCGAGCCCGACCCATGCCGGGGCGAGCCCGTGCAGGTTATCGGTCACCCAGAGGGCCAAGGTGCAGGCCAGGATCACCGCGAGACGCCGCTCTGCGGCCGAGACCCGAGGGAGGGACGGTAGGGCCTGCGTGTGGGGGATGAGGCGGTCGGGGAACAGGCGCACGATCAGCGCCACCAGCATCACGCCCTTGACCAGGGCCAGGACCGGCGCGTGCAGGAGGATGTAGGACAGATAGGACAGATGGAGGCCGAGCACCTGCTCGGCCGAGCCGGCCATGACCAGGTTCGGCACGTTGGCCGGCAAAATCGCCGCCGACAGGATCGGGGTCGCAACCCCCACTGCGAGCACCGCGCCGGTTCGGCCCGGCCGGCCTGCCGTCAGGCCGAAGCCGTCGCACAGGGCCAGCGTCACGGGGATCATCGGGGCGATCCGACCGAGATTAGACGGCATCACGAAGGCGATGAGGAAGCTCAAACCTACGAGGCCGGCGATGAACTGAACGTAGGAGCCCGAGAGACGCACTGCCAGCGTCCGGGCCAAGCGGGCACCGAGGCCGCTTTGGGTCATGCCCTGGCCCACGATCATGCCGGACAGGACCAGCCAAAAGGCGGAGGCCGAAAATCCCGAGAATACCGTCGCCGGGTTGCCGAGGCGCAGCAGCATCGCCAATCCGAAGAAGGCGAGCGCCGTGACGATTTCCGGCAGCAGCGCCGTCGCCCAGAGGCCCATGCAGAGAACGAGCAGGGCGGCTGTCGCCAAAACAACCGCCTCCCCGCTCATCCGACGCTCCCACGTTTTGAGACGTGGCCGGCATGAGCGCGTTTGGAACGGTTCGCAATTCGGGAGTTTGCGACTCAGCCTTCGCGCCCTACGAAGGCTGTTGGAACGTTTGATGCTGTCAGGAAGACGGCAGGCCCGGTCTTCTCCATCCGGACATTCGTGATTCGAAATGACTTCGGCTGGCTCCCCTCTCAATAGCCATAGTCACGCCCGTCACAGCCTCAGCTGCTGTATTCCGCGCCGCAGTGTTCTACCGGAACGGCGGCTCGTCGAAGCTGCGCAATTTGCGCGAATGCAGACCGTGCCGATCGGCCCGCAACGCGTCCAGAGCGGCGAGGCCCACGCGGAGATGCTCGGAGACAGCGCGGTCGTAGAACGCGTTGGCGGCGCCCGGCAGCTTGATCTCACCGTGCAACGGCTTGTCGGAGACGCAGAGCAACGCCCCGTAGGGCACGCGCAGGCGAAACCCCTGGGCCGCCACGGTTCCACTTTCCATATCCACCGCAATGGCGCGTGACTGGTTGATGCGGCGCCGCTCCTGGCTGAATCGCAACTCCCAGTTGCGGTCGTCGTAGGTGACGACCGTGCCGGTACGCAGACGGCGCTTGAGCGCCTCGGCATGCTCGCCGGTCACCGAAGCGGCGGCGCTCTGAAGCGCGACTTGTACTTCGGCCAGCGCGGGTACCGGAACGTCCGGCGGAACAAGCTCGTCGAGAATCCGATCCCGTCGGAGATAGGCGTGCGCAAGCACGTAGTCGCCGATGGTCTGCGACTGTCGCAGGCCGCCGCAATGGCCGACCATCAGCCAGCAATCCGGGCGGAGCACCGCGAGATGGTCGGTGATGGTCTTCGCGTTGGAGGGGCCGACACCGATATTGACCAAACTTGTGCCCTGTATGGTGCCGTCGGCGCCTCGCGCCACAAGGTGATAGGCCGGCATCTGGTGCCGGTGCCAGGGCGAGGCGGCAATCACTGCCGCGGGATCGGCCGTGGCGGCCTCCGCCCGGCTCACCGACACACCGCCGGGCAAGACCAGCCGCTCGAAACCCTCCGCGCCCGAAGCGAGGCGCTCCAGCCCGTGTCGGACGAACTGGTCGACGTAGCGATGGTAGTTGGTCAGCAGGATCCACGGCTGGACATCGCGCCAGTCGCACCCCGTGTAATGGACCAAGCGGCGCAGGGAGTAATCAACCCGCACCGCGTCGAACAGCGCCAGCGGCAGCGGTTCACCGTCGATGAGGTCGAACGTGCCGTCGGCGATCTCGTCGCCCACGAGCGAAAGCAGCGGCACGGGGAAGTAGGTCGCCAGCTCAGCGCCGTCCACGGCGCGCCCGCCGGCATCGAGCCCCGCCTCCAAGACATAGGGGTAGGGGATCTCCTGCGCGCTCAAGCCGACTTCGATCTCGACGCCGTAATCGTCGATCAGCGGCTGCAGCTGCCGGGTCAGGTAATCGCGGAAGAACGCCGGGTGGGTGACCGTGGTCGCGTAGGTCCCGGCGGACTGGAGCTTGGCGGTGGCGCGGCGCATCAACAGCAGCGGGCCGGTGGCACGGTAGCTGATTCGCAACTCGGGATAGCGGAAGGCGAGGCGTTCGGTGGCGTCCGGAGGCGGGCCGCCTGCGAGATAACGCTCGAGTGACTGCCGGAGGGCACCGGCCGCGCCGTCGTAGAGTTCGGCCAGCCGGTCGACCGCGCCGCCCACATCGGCGACGGCCTGCATCGGCCGCAGTTCCCGTTCGCTCATAAACCCTCCCGTCCCAGGCTTGCCTCTACACCGCCCAGACCGGACGCGCGACCCGGGCTTGCGGCCGGACGGCGGTTGTCCGACAACCCGGCGCAGGCAAGGCGAGGATGCATGGGCACGGATGAGTTCGGAATCCGTCCGGGCGAAGAGATGGCGGCACTCCCCGCCGAATTCGACGCCGGCCTCCACTTCATCGGCCGGTTGCGCACCCCCTGGCGGACGCGGCAGGACTGCCCGAAGAATGGCCTCCAGACCGACGCAGTCTGCACCGTCGATGTCGATCCCGCCTACGCCCCCGGCCTGCTCACCATCACAGGCTGCACCCACCTGATCCTGCTCTATTGGATGGAGCACGCGACCCGCGGCCTGGTGGTGCAGCAGCCACGCCACGCCGCTGGACCGCGCGGGACCTTCGCGTTGCGCTCCCCTGCGCGACCGAACCCGATCGCCCTCTCGGTGGTCGAACTGATCGCCCGGGAGAGCGATACGCTGCGTGTCCGCGGCCTCGATTGCCTCGACGGCACGCCGCTCCTCGATATCAAGCCCTATTACGCCTCGACGGATTCCCGGCCCGAGGCGCAGGTCGATCGCGCTGGCGCCGACACGTGACGCGGCACGTCCTTGCGGGCCTCCTCGGAGCAGTCTTGGTGGCGCTCGGCGCCCTTGCCGGATGGTCCCTGCACAAGCCGGCCGCCGATGCGCGGGCGTACGCGGTGATGCGAGGCATCGCCGTCCAGGTCAGCCTGGACGAGGCGCCCCCCACTTACGTGTTCTGGGGCGGCGATTCCCAGGTGGAGCTTCAGCCCGGAGGCCAGCGGCCCTGCGGTCTGGATTTCGTCAACGGCGGCTTCAGCGGCGCCACCGCCGCCGCCTACCTGGATCACCTCTCCGGCCTGACATTCCGACACGCGCCCAAGGTCGCCGCGCTGACGATCGGCACCAACGACATCCTGCTGAAGAACAAGCCGCGCTCCGCCGAGGCGGCCGGGCGGTTCGAGGCGACTGCGGAAGCGATCGTGAGGCATCTCCAGGCTTTGAGTTCGCGGGTCGTGGTGACCGCCCTGCCCCCGATCGGCCGAGAGAGCGGTCGCTTCCTCGACGCGGCTGCGGTGCCGGATTACTCCCAACGCCTGCGCACTTTGTGCACCCGCCTCGGCTGCACGTTCACGGATCCGTTCGCGTCGCTGCGCGACGGCGAGAGCGGCTACGCCAAGCCCGGCACGCTGCGGGACGGCCTGCACCTCGCGGCCTACCGGCCCGCCATGGCGGCCCTGGAGCCGGTCCTGTGCGCGCCCTGAGCCATGCCCGCGCAGGGTGCGTCGTACCGGGCCCGCGGCGCAATCGCCTGCGCCGGCCTGCCGGACGCGTCTGCACCTCTGACGCAGCCTCCGCGCCTACGGATCTTCCACGCCAACGTCGTGGCGAGCGCAGCGAAGCGATGACGGCGAGCAGCAGCGACATTCGATGAGCGATCCAGCGTGCTCGACGTCTACCTGACCGGCCTGTCCGTCAGCGGCGGCCTGATCCTCGCTATCGGAGCTCAGAACGCGTTCGTGCTGCGACAGGGCTTGCGCGGTGAGCATGTGGCGCTCGTCTGCGCGACCTGCGCGGCCTCCGACGCGCTTCTGATCCTGGTGGGCATCACCAGCTTCAGGAGCATGGTCGTCCTCGCCCCCTGGCTGCGGCCCATGATGCGGTATGCCGGCGCGGCCTTCTTGATCTGGTACGGGGCGCGCAGCCTGCGGTCGGCCTTCGCCGCCACCACGGCGCTAGCGCCCGCGCCTGGATCCGCTGCCGGGCTTCGACGGACCCTGGCGACGTGCCTGGCCCTGACATGGCTCAACCCCCACGTCTATCTCGACACGCTCCTGCTGATCGGCTCGATCTCGACGCGCTTTCCGGGGCGAGAGGCGGCCTTTGCGGCCGGTGCGGTGACCGCTTCGGTCGCGTTCTTCTTCTCGCTCGGCTATGGCGCCGCGATCCTTCGCCCCCTGTTTGCAAAGCCAGCGGCTTGGCGCATGCTCGAAGGTGTGATCGCGCTGACGATGTGGGCCATCGCGGCCCAGCTGCTGCTAAGCGGGCGGTAACGATGCACTGCCGATTCCCTCAAGCACCGATTAGGCCCGTTGGCAGTATCGAGCCCGGCAGGCACCATGACCATTCAGATGGTGACCGAAGATGTCGCCGATCTTGTCCGCTCAATGCGTGACGGCGGCCGCTGTGGATCTTTTATCTCTCCACGGCCTTTATTGCCGACGCACTGTCAAGCGAACGGCTGACGCCGCGGGTGCGAGACTAGGTTGCGGAATAAGATCCCGCGCAACTCCTGATCAGCGACAGAACCGTCACAGAACTATCCCCAACTCTGGCCATCAAAATCCGGACAGAACAGATGGACTTGCCGCAGCGCGCGGCAGCGCTTGCAGTGTTGAATAAACTGGTTGCCGAAAGATTCACCATACTCGGCGTGACCCGCTGCCATATCGGAACGGCGGCGAAACCCTCCACCTCACCCTCGCGTCGGAGCTTGGCGTGACGGTGCATACGCTCGATCGACATCCGGTCGCGGTCAGTCCGGAACTCGCCGTCCCGACACCCCCTTGGATCAATCCATCACCCGCGTCGCATGTCGGTTGCGGGTCGGGATTCAAGCCAATGACCCGATGGTCCCGGCAGGATCACGCGCGCCCGTCATTCCCACTCGATCGTGCCGGGCGGCTTCGAGGTGATGTCGTAGGTCACCCGGTTGATGCCCTTGACCTCGTTGATGATCCGGGTCGCGACCCGGCCCAGGAAGGCCATGTCGAACGGGTAGAAATCGGCGGTCATGCCGTCCACCGAGGTGACGGCGCGGAGCGCGCAGACGTGGTCGTAGGTGCGGCCATCGCCCATCACGCCCACCGTCTTGACCGGCAGGATCACCGCGAAGGCCTGCCAGATCGTGTCGTAGAGGCCGGCCTGGCGGATCTCGTCGAGATAGATCGCATCCGCCTTGCGCAAGGCTTCGAGCTTCTCCGGTGTAATCGTGCCGGGGCAGCGGATCGCGAGGCCCGGACCTGGGAACGGATGGCGGCCGACGAAGGCGTCCGGCAGACCGAGTTCCTTGCCGAGCACCCGGACTTCGTCCTTGAACAGCTCGCGCAACGGCTCCACGAGCTTCATGTTCATGCGCTCGGGCAGGCCGCCGACATTGTGATGGCTCTTGATCGTCACCGACGGGCCGCCGGTGAACGAAACGCTCTCGATCACGTCCGGGTAGAGCGTGCCCTGCGCCAGGAACTTCGCCCCGCCGATCTTCTTGGACTCCGCCTCGAACACGTCGATGAACAGGCGGCCGATGGTCTTTCGTTTGACCTCCGGGTCGCTTACGCCGTCCAGCGCCGAGAGAAACATCCCGCTCGCCTCCACGTGGACCAGCGGGATATTGTAATGGTCTCGGAACAGGGCCACGACCTGCTCGGCCTCGCCGAGGCGCAGCAGCCCGTGATCGACGAACACGCAGGTGAGCTGGTCGCCGATCGCCTCGTGGATCAGCACCGCCGCAACCGCCGAGTCGACGCCGCCCGACAGGCCGCAGATCACGCGCTCTGAGCCGACCTGCTCGCGGATCTTGGCGATCGCCTCCTCACGGTAGGCGCCCATCGTCCAGTCGCCGGAGCAGCCGGCGATGTCGCGCACGAAATTGCGGATCAACAGGGCGCCGTGCGGGGTGTGGGCGACCTCGGGGTGGAACTGCACTGCGTAATAGTTGCGCGCCTCGTCCGCCACGGCCGCGAAGGGCGCGTTCTTGGAGATGGCGACGGTGGAGAAGCCGTCCGGCAGCTTCGTGACCCGGTCGCCGTGACTCATCCAGACTGGATATTTCTCGCCCTTGTGCCAGACGCCGTTGAACAGCGGGCAATCGGCCAAGATCTCGACCTCGGCCCGGCCGAACTCGGCATGGTGGCCACCCTCGACTGCCCCACCGAGCTGGGCCGCCATGGTCTGCTGGCCGTAGCAGATGCCGAAGACCGGCACGCCCGAATCGAACACCGCTTGCGGCGCCCGAGGGCTCGCCTCGACAGTCACCGATTCTGGGCCGCCGGAGAGGATCACGCCCTTCGGCTTCTGCTCGCGGAACGCGGCCTCGGCCTTGGTGAAGGGAACGATCTCGCAATAGACCCCCTCCTCCCGCACCCGTCGGGCGATGAGCTGGGTCACCTGAGAGCCGAAATCGACGATCAGGATCTTGTCGTGGTCGGTGTTCATCGCGGGCGATTATCCGAAGGCCGGGGCGCACGCAACGCATGCGCCCGTCTCAGGCTGGGGATCGCCGCGCAAGGCGTGCGCCAGACGCGGGTGCCGTCAGTCGAAGTTGCGGACCTTGGCCGAGCCGCCGAGGCTGATCGCGGGCTTGGCCGGTGCGCCGGCGAGGCTGACTTTCTTCTGGCCTGGCAGGGTCTTGGCGCGCAGCTCCGGCGCGGCCGTCGGCACCGGCTTCGCCGGCTTGAGATGCGCCTGGCCGTGGATCACCGAACCGATCTCGCCGGCGACGCGGATGAGGTCCTCCCGATCGCAGGAGCGAGCGACCTTAAGGCCGAGCTTGTGCATGTGGCTCTTGCCGTAGAGGTAGGCGGCGAGCTGCGCGCGCTTCAGCGGCGGAATCTTCTCGAGGATCAACGGCAGGTCGAAATCATCGGCCCGGTAGACCTCGCCCAGAAACTCGAGGCTCACGGGGCAATCGACTTCGGGCTCGGCGCCGCTGGTCGGATGCGATTGCGTCATGGTTGCCTCTCGGGAAGCGATGGATCGGAAGCTGGCCCGGATGCCCCGGAGCCGGGGTCGGTTTCAAGCCCCTCCGGCACAGTCAGGTCCGCAATCCTGGCCTGCACCGAAACCGGGGTTACAGGCGGCACAATTTCGGCCGCTGGTTTCCAAGCTTCGAGGCAGTCGATGCAGACGGACTCGATCACCGCGCGGGCATGGGCTTGCCGACGGGCCCACAAAGCCTCCCGCGCGACACGACCGCCTTCAGGCGTCGGCCGGATCCGGATGAAGAGCGGCTCTTCCGCCTGGGCCGCAACCGGTGCCGCAGCCAGTAGGGCAAGCAGCACCAGGGTGCAGAGTGCCATTGCCGGAACAGACAGAGCCGCGCGTGTCATGCCGTCACGTCCCTCCGGCGGAGCTGATCCGGAGACCTCGCGCGTCATGGTAAACCGCCGATTAACGCGACGCGAGCGGTTCCGCTGCCGACGCGGCGGCGTCCGCATCCAGCGAAGCCCGGCGGCGGTCCTGGGCGTGGCCGAGCCAGAGGCTATTGAGCAGCCACACCATGGAGAGCGGTACCGCCGCCCCCGCGATGCCGATGCTGCCGAAGCCGAGTCCCTGGATCCCGGTGAACGACCACGCCCCGACCTGATCGCCAAGGCGGTACACCACTGTGTCGATGAAGCTCTTGGCCTTGTAGCGGTCCTCCCGAGGGACCACGGTGAACAGCACTTCTCGGATCGGCCGGGCGATGGCGAAATTCCCGGCCCGGCGCAGGACCTGAAACGCCACGATCACCCCGATGGTCGGCGAGACTGCGAGCGCCGCGAAGCCCAGCACGCTGAACGCCGGCAGCAGCGCCAGCGTGAACCCGACGCCGAGGCGCTTGACGATCCGTCCGGTCAGGAACAGCTGCACGCCGAGCGTCAGCACATTCACGGCGAGATCGACGCTGGCGAAGAACGCGGTCTGGGCGCCCCGGTCCGGGAAGCTGCGTTTGGCGATGCCGGCCTGCTCGAAATACAGGAAGGTCGAGGTCACCGAGAACAGCAGCAGGAACAGCGAGATGTTGAGCAGGTAGGGCGAGGCCAGGGTGCGGGTGACGCCGGCCAGCACGCCACCGCCGATGGTGCGGTCCTGGCCGTCGTTGGCGGTCTCGCCGCTGCCAGGCACCGCGTGAAGCCGCGCCGAGAGGGCGGCGAGCCCGCGCATGCAGAACACGGCGGCTTCCAGGAGCGCCACCGCGCAGAGCATCAGGCCCCAGGTCGGCACGTTCTTGGCAAGGATCGCGGTGGTGGCCGAGCCCGTGATGGCCCCCACGGTCGCCCCGGCCGCGATGAAGCCGAACAGACGCTTGCCCTGCTCGTTGGAGAACACGTCAACGATGGTGGCCCAGAAGATCGAGACCACGAACAGGTTGAAGATCGACAGCCAGACGAAGAACACCCGCCCGATCCAGATCCCCCAATCTGGCGGCGCCAGGTACAGGGTCAGCGCGAAGGCCAGGATGTTGGCGGCGAAGAACCGATAGGTGATCGGCACGAACCGTGCCCGAGGCATGCGCTTCACCAGATAGGCGAAGGGCAGGTTCAAGGCGAGCATGCCAACCAGGGTCGCGGTGAAGAGCCAGGGCAGGTTCTCGATGCCCCCGGCCACGCCCATCTGGTCGCGGATCGGCCGCAGCACGTAATAGGCCGCCAGGATCGAGAAGATGTAGGCCCAGGACCAGGCGAGGGCCTGGCCCTCGCCAGGGCGAATGTCGATCAGGCGCGCGAGCGGGCCGCGGGCAGCGATGGTCTCAGCCACGCGCCCCTTACTTCCCGAGCCCGAGCTTCTCGCGCAGCTCCGGCGCGGTCGCCTCGTGGCCGAAGCCGGACGACCCCATGGCGAACTTGTCGGCATCCTTCAGCGGACCGACCACCACTGGGTCGAACCCGGCATCGCGGACCAGGCCCTCGGCCACCTTCACGGCCGCGGTATCGTCGCCCGCGATCGGGATCGCCATACGGCCGCCCGGCCGATCCTTGCCGCCGTCGGCGCCCGCCTTGGCGAAGACCTTGTAGTTGGCAGCGTTGAACGCCCGGACCAGCTTCGCACCCGGGAAATACTTGGCCGAGGTCGCCCCGATCCCGTTCGCCTGAACCTCGTCATAGAGCGCGCCGTCCCGCTTCTGCGTGGCGTTGCCCGCATCGAGCACGACCTTGCCGGTCAGAGACGCACCCAAATCTTTCGAAAGCTCGGGATAGGCCTTGTACGGCACCGCGACGAACACCGCGTCGCCGAACTTGACCGCCTCCTCGGGCGTCCCGGCCTTGGCCTTCGGTCCAAGCTCCGCGATCATCGGCGCCAGGGTCTCCGGATGCCGTGAGGCGAACATCACCTCGTGGCCGTCCTTGACCCAGAGGGTCCCGATCGTCCCGCCGATATTGCCGGCGCCGATCACCCCAATCCGAATCTTCTTGGGACCGTCCTGCGCCACGGCTGGCAGCGCGGACGCTGTCAGGAGCCCAGCAGCGAGAGCCAGCGCAACGCGCCGTGTGGTGCGATCAAACCGCATCGATGAACGTCTCCATCTGCTTGCGCTGGGCCGGGTCCGGGAGCGCGCCCCGGGCGGCGGCAAGATTGTCCTCGACATAGGCCACCTTGGCCATACCGGGGATCGGGCACGTCACGGCCGGGTGGCCGAGCACGTATTTCAGAAAGAATTGCGGCCAGCTGCTGCAGCCGAGATCCTTTGCCACCGGCGGTAGCTCTTTGCCCTGGACGGCCTTGAACAGACGGTCGCGGCCGAAGGGAACGTTGGTCATCACAGCCACGCCTCTCTCGGCTGCGAGCGGCAGCCACCGCTCGGCAGCGGCCCGGTTGTCGATGGCGTAGTTCACCTGGATGAAGTCTAGCCTCTCCCGCTTGATCACAGCCTCTAAGGCGTCGAGCTGGCCGTCCCGCCAGACCGTAACGCCCACATAGCGGATCCGCTTGGCCGCTTTCAGATCGCGCAGCACCGCCAGATTCGCGTCCACGTCGATCAGGTTGTGGACGGCCACGAGGTCGAGCCTGTCGACCTTCATCCGCGTGAGAGAGCGTTCGAACTCGGCGAGCGTCGCGTCGCGGCCCTGCGTATCGACTTTGCTGGCCAGAAAGACCTTCTG
Source organism: Methylobacterium sp. GXS13 (assembly GCF_001455965.1). Classification (GTDB taxonomy): domain Bacteria; phylum Pseudomonadota; class Alphaproteobacteria; order Rhizobiales; family Beijerinckiaceae; genus Methylobacterium. The sequence continues at coordinate 406,419 of NZ_LKKO01000001.1, read as the reverse complement.
GCGCAACCCCGGCTCGGCCAGAATCAGGCCGAGCACGTCCTCGGCGGTGCCGTAGCTCGGCGCGGTGTCGATCACCGAGCCGCCGAGGGACACGAAGGTCTGCACCGCCGCCTTCAGGGGTGCCACAGCGTCGGGATTGGGCTCGACCTCGTAGCGCCTTGAGGTGCCGATCCCGATCGCCGGCAGCATTTCCCCGGTGGATGGAATTGGCCGCTGGATCAGCGGTTCAGCCGCCCAGGACAGACGCCCAGCGAGCGGCGCGAGGGCGGAAGCCGCGAGCACGGCACGACGGGATACGGGCATGGCCGGCCTCCGGCGGTGTCAGGACATTACCAGAAGATAGGGCGGTGATCGGCGAAAGTGTATTCGTTATTCTCACGCCTGCGCGAGCATCGGGGACCGCCAGCGAATGCTGTGCGTCAACTCGTTCTGAGCGGAGGATCATTGGCCGTCGGCGCGGCAGGCGGCGAGGGAAATCGCACGGTGAGACCGGTATCGGTCCGGCAGCGGCCCTAGCAGAGTGCGCAATACCACTCCGTCCTGCTTGAAATTCTAGTCCTCTTCGGGCGGATCTTCGAACTCGGCACCCTCCGTATCCGGCGCGATACGGAACCGGTACTCATCGATAGCTAGGAATGCCTTGTGCACCGTCTGCGGATCGAGGCCGTCGCGGACCACGATCGTCTGGAAATCGATGAACAGGCGGGCAATTCGCGCCTCCTCCGATAAGCTGGCCAATGCCGAGGAACTTGCTCCGGCGCGCATCACGTAGCTTTTCGACACGCTGGCCTCGTCGGGCACCGGCAGAACCACGATCTGCCCGGCCGTCTCCGGTCTTAGCTCCGCCCATCGGGCGGGCGTCCACGCAATGATGGCTTCGATCTGCTTCATCGGTACCTCCAGCCGCTCGGGGTATTCCGATAAGCAGCATTTGCCGAAGGGGTCACCGGGTAGCAGGTGAAATTGTTGCGGCATGTCGGCCATGCCAGGGGCCGCATCGGCATCCGCCGCGCAGCACAAGTGCGGCTCGAAGGTGTGCTCTTAAGCATAGGTTGGCGGCGCTGGCGTCCTCGGGGGCGTGATCGATGAAATCTCGCGGAGGGTGATGCCAGGCACATGCAGGCCTGAAGCATTTCGATAGGCCGGTCTGCAGCATGACCGCGTAGGCGGCAGTCCGTCGTCCGCGCTACGGAAAAGGACGGTTGTGGCGACCATTACACAGCGACGTCGGAGACCACTCAGATCTGTGGTCATCCAGCTTTATGCGGCAGGTAGCTTACACGGCAGCCGGCGTTGCACTGCACCTGTGATCCCTCACCGGAGCAGCATAGCTCATTCGTGGCCAGGCAATTCCAGTATGACTGACCCACGCGATACCAACACGCAGAGGACGTCTGAGAACAGCATCATGGAGGTCGACCGCAACGCCGATCTCGAAGCGGCTCGACGGCAGTGATCGCGATGTTCAGACGTTGATGGCTCCCCGAGCAGGACTCGAACCTGCGACAAGGCGATTAACAGTCGCCTGCTCTACCAACTGAGCTATCGGGGATCACGAGCGGGTCTCTACACACCAGGTTTGTGGGACGCAAGCCCCCGAATGACGCGATCGCCCCACTTTGTGAGAGGCCCCCTCTGTGAGCCACCCCGATTGGGTCGTTTGCCGGCGTCTAAGCGATATCGGTGTTGCTAATATGCAACGCAGGAACCAGGCGGCGGAGAGCCGACACGGTCAAAAGAGGTCTGACGCGCCGATTCGGGTCCGACTGCGCTGAGTCATCTCGCCGTCATGGGAGGCGCTTAAGGCTCGGCTCGTCGTCGGCGTCGCGAAAGGCGGTGCCGTCGAAGAGCCGATTCGCGTCAGTTTCGATCCGAAGGGTCTGCCGCCCGTGCCCGCCATCCATGGCGCGGTTCCCGAACGACCTGACACGGCCGCTCGCGTCGATCGGTCCCCTCTGTGGGAACTGCTGATCACCTGGACCTAGTTGCCCTACCTCGAGAGGCTTGATGATGACGCGGGATACCAGCGGGCACCGTAGGGTGTCCCCGTTCGACCGCGGGAGCCGCATGCCCGACTATATCGGCCTGTCGTTGATCGCGTTCCTGATCGTCGGCTTCGCGATGCGCGTAATCCTTGCACAGGCTACTTGATCCGCCTCGATCGCGGAATGCGTGGCACGGTTACCCTTTGAAGATATGATCTTCCTGGCGGGACGTTGCGATAAGAAAAATTTGTCGTCGTCGAATTTGAAATCGAGGCATTCCGATCGTCGTCATGTCCGTCGGTAAAGCTATAAAACCAGAATTACAGATCACGCGTTTTTGCCAAATATATCAAAATTTTGATCAAATCTCGCTGCGAGTGCACTCTACCTTTCGACCCTAACGGAATCTGGTCCCCTCCACATGCGTATTTCTCTCGGCTTCAAGCTGGCGGCGGTCGTTGGCCTGTTGGGCTTCGTCGCGGTCGGCATCTCAGCCTTTGCCGTCCGACAATCGCTGTGGGAGCAGGAGCGTGCCGCCGCGACGGACAAGATCTGGAATGCCGGTCTCCAGGCCGGTGCCCTTGGCCAAGCGATCGAGCACGCGGTTGTGCAGGCCACAGCGCTCTACACCGCCGAGGACACCACGGCGGCGCGTACCCGGCTCTCCGCGCTCCACGATGCACTGACCGCCGTCGAGCAAGTTCGGGGGCCATTCCTGGAGGCGATGGAGGACCAGCTGCCGCCGGATCGGCGTCGTCGATTCGACCTCTTCGTGAAGGAGTTCATCGCCTACCAGAACGACACGGCTGAGCTCGGTCTGACCATCTCGCCGAAGGCTGCCCTGATCCAGGCCACCGACGAGGCGACAGTGAAGAACCGTGAGCACATGATCGCGGAGATCGGCCTGCTGGGCCGCGAGGTTCTGGCGCGCCTCAATCAGCGGCGTGCAGCCGATGCCGCGGATCGCCGCCAGGCCCAGTGGGCGCTCATTGCGGTGCCGGCCGTGGCGCTCGCCTTCGGGCTGCTGGCGGCGATCTGGATCATCCTCACGCAAGTCCGGCGACCGCTCGACCGTCTCAAAAACAACATGACGGCACTGGCTTCCAACGATCTTGGCCGGACAATTCCATTCACCCATCGTCGCGACGAGATCGGCGAAATGGCGGGCTCGATCGCGGCCTTTCAGGCAGCGCTGATCGAGAAGGGGCGCCTCGACGCCGAAGCGCAGGCTCGCCGCGACCGCGATCGCATCCGGGCCGAGCAGCTAGCCGACGCGACCAAGGCCTTCGAGAGCGAGACGCATCGCGCGGTGACGGATCTCGCCGGCTCTGCCGAATCCATGCAGGACGCAGCTGCGACACTCACCGGGACGGCCAGTGACATGGTGGCCCGGGCTTCCGTCGTGGCAGGTGCTTCGAGCCAAACCGCCGACATCGTCGATAGCGTCGCCAGCGCAGCCGAGGAGTTCGCAGCCTCCGCCCGGGAGATCGAGGGGCGCGTCCGGCACACAAGCGAGATCGCTGCGACAGCCCTCAACGATACGAAGCAGCTGGAATTCACCGTCTCGAGCCTGTCGCAAGCAGCCGCCGAGATCGACGCCGTGGTCACTTTGATCCGCACGGTGGCCGAGCAGACCAACCTGCTGGCCCTCAATGCCACCATCGAGGCCGCGCGGGCCGGGGTCGCGGGGCGCGGTTTCGCCGTGGTCGCGGCGGAGGTGAAGGCGTTAGCTAGCCAAACGGCTCTCGCCACTGATCGCATCACCGGGCAAGTCGGTTCGATCCAGGGAGCTGCCTCCAACACGGTCGACGCGATCACCTCGATCGGCGAGACCATCGCCCGGATGAGCCTCATCGCGTCCGAGGTCGCCCAGGCGGCGCATCAGCAGGGCGCCGCGAGCCAGGAGATCGCCCGTGCCATCGCGGATGCGGCGGCGGATTCCCACAAGGTTTCGGAGAGCGTCGGAGGCGTGCGGGCCGCTGCAACTTCCAATGAGGCGCAGGCCGAGCAGGTACGAGGCAGCGCGTCCCGGGTCAGTGCTGGGACGCGGACCCTGCAGCAAGCGATCGAGACCTTTCTGGGCCAAGTGCACGCCGCCTGAGCGAACACCGCGCACCGTTGCTGGTTTCGCCCCACCCTGGTCCCAAGCGAACGAAGCTTCGGCGCAATCCGGATCAAGGACGAAATACGTGCGCAGGGAAACGCGCCGTTACTGTCGCCGTTACACCGCCGCTCCTCGGCGCGGCGCAAAAGTCGGCCTGGATCCATAATCGCCGTCGTCGTCGTCAGGTGAACGGGACATGGGCGAGCCGCTTTCCGATTGCGGCTGCACGTCCATCGCGCGAGGCTTGTGTGCATGGATCAGCGACAAGAGCCCGAGCCAAACGCGTTGCCCGCGGCGATCTGAGCCTTCGAAAGTTAGATGCGCCGAACGGTAAGGGATCTCGCCGCTTCGATGGAGGTCATGCAGATCTCAGCCGACGCAGTGTCGGGTCGCGTAGGCCAGATGCCCGCGTCAGTCGCCGTCACTGTGGCGGCAGCCTATGAGACTGCTGGCCTCGTCAACGCTGCCAGCACCGACGAAAAGCTGTCGGTCGCGGCTCCAGGAATTTATCGCCCGGCCCCCACGTGAGGGAGGTCGTCTCAACGGCACTCTCCGACGCAAAGGGGTTGGTGGCACCGGTGGAGACCCCGTCGCAAGTCGCCGATGCGGCTCAGACCGTGATCGGGCTGATCCGTGCGGTGGCGTCGCAGACGAAGATGCTCGCCTTATCAGAGACAATCGAGGCGGTGCGAGCCGTGGTGGCAGCCGAGGTGAAGGGTTTGGCGGCCCAGACCGCGCATAGGATGGGCTGCGTCGCGTCACAGCAGAGCGACCCAGGCGACCGCCGCCGCCACGATCGAGGAGCATGTCCCAAAAAGCGCCTTGTCTGTGAAATTCGGCACAGACAGCCCGCGCCGGGCGATCGTTGAGGCGACTGTCCTGGGCCGTTGCTGTGCATGCAGCCAGACATTCTCAGGCCGCGCCACCTCTGGACATCGCGCCACAAGTGACAGCGAGCGGATGAAAACGGCGCTCTGATAAAGAAGGAGACAGTGGAGGCCTCGCCCGGAATCGAACCGGGGTGCAAGGATTTGCAGTCCTCTGCGTAACCACTCCGCCACGAGGCCCCTCGTCGCGACGCCGCGGCGTCGCCCATGGAGCCTGGCGGCCGGCTCCGGGTGGGCGTCTCTAGCAGAGGTCGGTGGCGGCAGGCAACGGCTGTGATGCGGCTTCTGCGCGAGAATATGCTGCTGGGTGGAGCGGCGCTCTCGGCCGGTACGGCACAGACGGCGTCAGCTCTGCCAGACCCGAGGCATCGGCCGATCACGATAGCTGGCTAGCACGCGTGCGATGAGGCTGCGCAGGGGGCCGACCGCATCCGACAGGGCGCGGATAACGAGATGACCGTTCCAGGCACTCACGGCCACCTCGATTGCCGGCACGGCGGCCTCTTCCAGGAGGGCCCGGGCTTCCTCCACGCGAGCCTCGGCGCCTTCTGAAACGTCGAGCAGAATCGCGCACGCCCGGGCGCCGCCGCCGACCGCCGGTCGAGCGAGCAGATCGGAGATCGAGCCGTTCAGGCAAAGGCTATCGGCGTAGACGAGCCGGCCGGCCCGGCGCACGCGCCAGGCATCCGCGAATAGCCCCGCGGTGATCCGCTCGCCTCTGGCGGCACGGCCGAAGGCAACGATCTCGACGGCAAGCAGGGCGGCGCCGTCCGCAAGGTCGGCTTCAAAACGTCGTCGCACCCGGGCGCGGTCGAACAGGATCGTTTCCTGCGGCAGCCATGCAAGCCGAGTCCCCTTTGCCAGGACGACGCGATTCTCAATCCGGCTTACCGGCCCGTCCGAGCGGTAGATTTTCTCCGCCGCCGTGGTGGTAAGCACCACGTCAGCACCTGGTTCAAGATTTAATGCAATTGTGAAAGTATCGCCGCACGCGACTCCCCCAGCGGTGTTGACGAGGACCGCCTCCAGCCCCCCCTCCCCACGAGGAAAACGCAGACGCGACGGGCCGGATTCGGCGAGATCGAGGATCCGGGTACAACCGGTGCCGCCGAACAGCCCCGCGCGGAGATGAACACGACCCTCCGAGCGCTGCCGAAGTGACGCCTCAGACGGACCTGAAGCTTCCTGAGAGCCAGCCAGTATCATCGGCGGCCGGCCTGGTCGGGCGACACCGCTTCGATCGCGAGCGTTGGCCGGTCTAGGATGCGTCGACCGAAGAGGCTCGCCACCAGCTCGACCAACACCCGGGCACTGCGTCCGCGATCGTCGAGGAACGGGTTTAGTTCGACTACGTCAAGCGACCGGACGAGGCCGGAATCGTGTAGCATCTCCATGATGAGATGCGCTTCGCGGAAGGTCGCGCCGCCCGGGACGGTGGTTCCGACTCCAGGCGCGATCGACGGATCGAGGAAATCCACATCAAGGCTGACATGCAGATGGGCGCCGTCCCGCGCGACGCGGTCAAGCACCCGCCGCAGGGGCGCGACGACGCCGAATTCATCGATGGTCCGCATATCGGTGACGCCGACCCGGCGGGCTGTAACCAGGGCACGCTCGCCGGCATCAATCGAGCGCAGTCCGAAGAGATGGACGTTCTCCGGCGGCAGCGGGGCTGGCACCGGATCGGCGAACAGGCTCGGGAAGCCCGGCTCCCCGCAGAGCGCTGCGAGCGGCATGCCGTGGACATTGCCCGAAGGTGAGGTGTCGGGAGTGTTGAAGTCGGCATGCGCGTCGAGCCAGAGCACGAACAGCGGGCGGCCTTCGCGCGCGCAATGGCGCATTGCCCCGTCCACAGAGCCGAGTGACAGGCTGTGGTCGCCGCCTGCGGCGAGCGGCACTGCCCCCGCCCCGAGAGCGGCCTCGACCGAACGCGACAGGGCGCGGGTCCAGGCCGCGACAGCCGGCAGTCCCCGCCCATCGGCCGGTCCGTCAGACACGACATCGCCGTGATCGCCCAGCGCGTGGCCGAGATCGGACAGGGTGCGGACGAGTCCCGCTGTGCGCAGGGCCGCCGGTCCCATCAACGCGCCGGGCTCGCTGGTGCCGACTTCGATCGGTGCCCCGATCAGCGCGATCCGGGACGCACCCTCTCCCCTCGCCTCGTTTGTCATCCGGGCCCCATTCCTCAGTAAAGGTGGTTCCGTCCAGCCGGAACTCTAAGCGGACTGATGGCGGCGGGCCACCAATCGGCGACCCCAATTTCCGGCAGCAAGCGCCGGACCAGGCCGCCACCGGTCGAGCAACGTCGCTGAGCGTAAGGGGCGCAGCGGCCGGCAATCCGATCGCCCGGGGTGAAGACAGAGCCGACTCTACGGTAGGCAATCCTCATCAAACACTGGTCTTCAAAGGCCACGTCCATCTTGGTCTGGAATTTCTCAAGTGGAATTGGTTCGCTGCATTCTCTATTACTTGAGAGGCCGCGAATGATCTTGAGTCCGGATAAATTGATCTCTGTGCTCGAAAATTCCTATCCTGGCCTGCGTTTACGGAATCTTCGTGGAGCTTCCCTAGAGTCCTGCCAGTTGCTGAGTTGGAAGACGTGTTAGGACTGCCATGGTGATGTTTTCGCGGCTGAGTTCGCGCCTGCCGGCGATGACGATCGGGTTGGCGCTGCTTAGCGCTACCGCGATGGGCGGCTTCAGCTGGTATTCGGCCAGGTCTGGTTTGATCGATGCGGCGAACGAGCGCCTGCAACTCGCCGCGGTCGCCCGCCGCGATGGGATCGAATTGGTGGCCGACCGGATGCAGGCCGACTTCCTCGCTGCGGCGGCGCATCCGCAGATCGTCTCGAACTTCCCGGATCTGATCGATAACCTCGACCCGGCCAAGCCGGATACGACTGCGGTGGTCGAAGCGTTCCAGGCGCCGCAGACCGTCGAGGCGCGGGTCGCCCTGGATGGGAGCGGCATGTACGGGCGCCGGCACGTCAAGGTCCAGGAAGTCGCGCGCAAGCTCGTCACCCAGGCCGGCTATGCCGATCTGCTGTTTCTCGATGACAATGGCCGCATCGTCTACACGACCACCAAGGGGGGGGACTTCGGCAAGTCGGTTGCAGATGATGGCTTGAAGGGTACTCCGCTCGCCCGCTTGGTCGAGCGCCTGAAATCCGCCGACCCGAGTGCGGTCCTGTTTGAGGACTTCGCCGCCTATCCGGTGGATGGCGTGCCGGCGGCCTTCATTGGCCGAGCTATGACCAAACGGGCGAACGTCGCCATGGGTACGGCACAGGCGTCGGAGCGGATCGGCTTCATCGCCATGCGGGTGACGCCGACGCTGTTCGATCAGGCGCTGTCCAAGCGGACCGGCCTCGGTGAGACCGGTCAGATCCTGGCCGCCGGTGCCGATGGGCGGCTGCGCAGCAACCCGCCGTTGAATACGGGCGTGAAGGCCGGCGACGGCGTAGCGCCCCTCGGGATCGAGGCGGACCGCCTGAAGGACGGCGGCAGCTTCGAATTCCCGTCGGCGGATGGCCCGCACATGGCCGCGGCCTCCTCGGTCAGCGTTCTCGGAGCGCCCTGGACCGTGGTGGCGGAGCAATCGCAGGCCGAGGCGATCGACGCCGTACGGGCACTCTCCCGCACGCTGGTCATGATCGGGCTCTGTGTCCTGGCTGGAACTGCGGTGCTCGGCCTGTTGCTGGCGCGCTCGATCGTGTCACCGCTCAGCGCTCTGACCCGCGCCCTCAAGGCGCTAGCCGCCCGCGAGGCGCTTACCGATGTTCCGGGCAGCCGGCGCCGAGATGAGATCGGCGACATCGCCCGCGCCGTAGTCACGATTCGCGACGTGTCTCTTGAAGAGGCAGCGCAGCAACTCCAGACCACGGAGGCAGCGCAGCTGCGCGAGGAGCAGGCCCGCCGTACCATGCTGCAGGGGCTGGCCGACGATTTCGAGCGGTCGGTCGGCGGTATCGTGCAGGGGCTGACACGGGGGGTCGAGGCCTTGCAAGGCGCGTCCGGCACCATGCGGATCGCCGTCGCCGGCACCTCTGAGCGGTCGACCAGCGTCGCCAGTGCCGCACGCCAGACCGCGGACAATGTCGATGCCGTCGCCGCGGCCGCAGAAGAGCTCGGTGCCACCGTGCAGGAGATCGGACGTCAGGTCGAGCAGGCGGCCGGGATGTCAGCCACCGCCGTCGATGAGGCCAAGCGGGCCGAGGGCACGATGGCGGATCTCGCCGCTGCTGCCACCCGCATCGGTGACGTGGTCGGCATGGTCTCGACCATCGCTGGTCAGACCAACCTGCTCGCGCTGAACGCCACGATCGAAGCAGCCCGTGCCGGCGAGGCGGGCCGCGGTTTTGCCGTGGTTGCGGCCGAGGTGAAGGAGCTCGCGACCCAGACCAGTCGCGCTACGGAAGAGATCGGCCGGCAGGTTGCGTCGATCCAGGCAGTGACCGGCGGCGTCTCTGTGGCAATCCAGGGGATCGTCTCGCAGATCGAAGCCATGAACCACGTTTCCACCAGCATCTCGGCTGCTGTCGAAGAGCAGGGCGTCACCACGCAGGACATCGTTCGCAGCATGGGGCAGGCCTCGACCGGCACCAGCGGCATGACCTCCGACATCGCCGAGGTTGCTCGGGTCGCGAACGATGCCGGCCAGGCCGCCTCCTCGGTGGCGCAAGCCTCGGACGATCTTGCCGCCCAATCTGAGCAGCTTCGTGCCGAGGTGTCGCAGTTCCTGCAGAACGTCCGGGCGGCCTGAGCCTTCTAGCAACTTTGCAACCCGGGCGGTCTCAGGCCGCCCGGGCGGGCAGTGGCGTTTGTTGAACCGTCCGGCCTGCGTAAGCCTGCGCGGCCAAGGGCAATTCGATCGCGGCGCAGAGGCCGCCTCCCTCGCTCCGGTTCTGCAGGATCAGCCGGCCGTTATGCGCTTCTACGATCGCCAGCACGATCGAGAGGCCGAGGCCGAAGCCGCTGGCCTCATTGAGGTTGCGGGCGCGGTCCCCGCGCACGAAGGGTTGCAGCATCGCGTCTCGCTCGGCGTCCGGAATGCCGGGCCCTTGATCGAGGATACAGATCCGGATGCCTTGCTCGGAGGCCTCCATGTGGACTTCGGCCCGGCCACCATACTTGACGGCATTGTCTACCAGGTTCGTGATCGCCCGCTGCAGTTCCTCCGGACGGCCCTGCACGAGGACATGACGGCTCCGCCCGACGCTCACCGCCGCGCCGACATCCGAGAAGTCGTCGCAGACCGTTTGAACGACAGAGGCCAGGTCCACGAGGCTGAAGCTACCGGCATCGCGGGTCTGCCCATCCCGCACGAAGGACAGAGCGGCTTCGACCAAGCCATTCATCTGGTCGAGGTCGCGCAGGCCGGCGACGCGGGCGTGTTCGTCCTCAATAAATTCTGCCCTCAGGCGCAGGCGCGTGATCGGCGTGCGCAGATCGTGGCTGATGGCCGCCAGCATCTGGGTTCTGTCGTCGATCAGGCGACGGACGCGTGCCCGCATCCGGTCGAGCGCCCGGGAGACGGCGAGCACTTCCCGGGGGCCGGCCTCCGGCAGGGCGACGTGGTCGTCTCTCGTGCCGAACGCCTCGGCGGCGCCGGCGAGCCGTGCGAGCGGCGCCGTCAACGCCCGGGTCGCCCAGACGCAGAGCAGCGCCAGAGTCAGGGCCATGAAGACGACGGTGAAGATCAGGGGACCCTGTCGGGGCGGATGCAGCGGATCGTTCAGCAGCCATGCCTGGAGGTTGGCGCCCGCCGGCATGGCGATGCCGACATGGATCCGGTCGTCGGACCGCGCTTCGGCGGGATCGCTCACGGAGAGGTCGGTGATCGTGACCGGCCGACCGGCCCCGTTGCGCAGGCGGCGGATCACCGGCAAGTCCGGCGCCGGTTTGGCATCCGGCGGCACCGTCCCGTCCCAGGCCTCGATGCGGACCAGCGGCAGGCTTCGGCCGCTCGCCAGCAGCGCCGGCCGCGCGGCCGGATCTGCGGCGTCGAGGAGCCGCGCCAGCGTGCCGAGTCGGCTTGCCGCGACGCCGGGCAACTCGTCCGGGTTGGGCGGCTCGTGCAGGATCAGGAACGCCGCTGTAGCGACCATATGGGCCACCGCGATTCCGGCCACGACCAGGAGAGCGATCTGGCCCGCGATGCTCTGCGGGCGCAGTCGGGCGCGCAGGCGCTGAAACGCGGTCATGACCGGGTTACTTCGGGGGTGAACAGGTAGCCGCCCGAGCGGATCGTGCGGATGAATTCGGGGTTGCGCGTGTCCCGCTCGATCTTCTGGCGGATGCGCGAGATCAGCACGTCGATGCTGCGCTCGAACGGCCCGGCCGAGCGACCCTGGGTGAGATCGAGGAGCTGGTCGCGCGACAGCACCCGCCCCGGCCGGAGGCAGAGTGCGTGGAGCAGATCGAATTCCGCCCCCGTGACAGCGATCCGGGCCCCCTCCGGCGATAGAACCTGGCGGAGCGATACGTCGAGCGTCCAGCCGGCGAAATGCAGGCGGCGGCGCTCGTCCGTATCCGGCGCCTCGGCGGCGACCCGGCGCAGGATCGCGCGGATCCGGGCCAGGAGTTCTCGCGGGTTGAACGGTTTGGCCAGGTAATCATCGGCGCCCAGTTCGAGCCCGAGGATGCGGTCGACCTCTTCGGATTTGGCGGTGAGCATCAGGATCGGGATCTGCGAGGAGGCGCGCAGCCGCCGGCACAGGCTTAGGCCGTCCTCGCCAGGAAGCATCAGGTCGAGCACGATCAGGTCGATCCGGGACTCGGCCAGCGCCCGGTCCATCTCCGCGCCATCGCCCGCCAGTGTCACGCGACACTCGTTGCCACGCAGGTAGCGAGCGACCAGGGCTGAAATCTCCCGGTCGTCCTCAACGACGAGGATGTGGGGTGTGGTGGGTGCGTTCATCGCGATAGAATCGGCGAGCGGATCAGCGAGCGTCATCAGGTTATTATGCGCCGAAGCAGCCGTTATTCGAAGATGCGAGCGGGAACCATTTTGTAAGCGCGTGTTTCCAGCACAGCCATACGTGTGGCGGCGACTGGATTGCGGGGAGACCATGACAACCACGGCAAAGCCGGATCCGATCGCTCCGAAGCCTCCCGGACTCGCTTCTCCGTGGCACAACCCAGCCCGCGTCGCGCTCCAGGCCGAGGCGCGCAGGTTCGCCCGCGACACGGTACTGCCGCTCGCCGACGACCTCGATCCGCAGAAGGCCGAGATGCCCCGGACGTTGATCGACGCCATGGCCGAGAAGGGCTGGTTCGGCATCACGATCCCGGAGGCACAGGGTGGCCTTGGCCTCGGGGTATTCGAATACTGCCTCGTCTCGGAAGAATTGGCCCGGGCCTGGTTGTCGGTCGGCAGCATCCTGGCCCGCGGTCAGGGCCTGGGCACCCAGACCCTCGACCCTGAGCGCCGGGCTGCCTTGCTGCGACGCTCGGCCCGGGGGGCCTGGATCGGCTCGATCTCGCTGTCCGAACCCAATGCCGGGTCGGACCTCGCCGGCGTACAGACACGGGCGGTGCGAGACGGCGATGAATGGGTGCTCACCGGCACCAAGCGCTGGGCCGGCTTCGCCAAGGGTGCCGACTTCATTGAGGTTCTGGCCCGCACCCGCGATCCGGAGCCCGGCGAGTCGCGCTCGACTGGGCTGGAGCCATTCTTGGTCGTGAAGGACCGCGACAGCTTCCCATCCGGCATCACCGGCCGGGTAATCGACAAGATCGGCTATCACGGTTTCCAGACGTTTGAGCTCGTCCTCGACGGGGTGCGCGTGCCAGAGCGCGATCGACTCACCGGCCTCTACGGCGACCAAGGCGCCGATGCAGATTCCGGCGGCTTCGCATCGGTTCAGCGCGGGCTGAACATCGCCCGGGTCCACACAGCGGCCCGGGCCGTTGGCGTGGCGCGTGCGGCGGTGGAGGATACCCAGGCCTACCTGCAGGAGCGCGTCCAGTTCGGCCACCCGATCGGCGACTTTCAGGCCCTGCGCTTCACGCTGGCCGACATGGCTGCCGACGTCGCCCAGGCGCGGGCGTTCTGGCATCAGGTGGCCCATTTGCTCGACCAGGGCGAGCCGGCCGAAAGTGAATCCGCCATGGTGAAGCTCCTGGCCACCGAGATGGCCGTGCGCGTCACAAACCAGGCGATGCAGCTCCACGGCGGCAATGGCTACACCACCGAGCGGCGGGTCGAGCGCTACTGGCGGGATGCGCGTCTGACCACGATCTTCGAGGGGACGAGCGAGATCCAGCGACGGATCATCAGCGACCGAATGCTGCCCCGACCCAGCGCATAATCGTTCGTTGTGGCGTGCGGCGAATCGTCGAGCCGGACTCCCCGCCTCGTCCGGCCCGGCTACCTCACCGGCATCTCATTGCGCCGCACCATCGGCGCGAACGCCATTCGGAAACGTCGTGTCAAAGCCCATCAGCGATTACGCCCTCGTCGGCGACACCCATTCCTGTGCGCTGATCGCCCGGGACGGCTCGATCGACTGGCTGTGCTGGCCGCGTCACGACTCGCCGGCGCTCTTTCTGAAGCTTCTTGACGACGACAAGGGCGGCTCATGCAGCTTGGTCTTCGAGAAGCTCGAGGGCACCGCCCGGCGCTACGTGCCCGACACCAACATTCTGGAGACGACCTTCACCACTGCCACCGGGCGCGCCCGGCTGCTCGACCTGATGCCGGTCAATCCGCCGAGCCCCGAGCCCGACGAGGGTCCCGACGGCGAGGGCGAGAGCCGGTTGATACGGCTGCTCACTTGCGAGAGCGGGCAGATCACTGGGCGGTTCGTGGTCCGCCCGACCTTCGATTACGCGCGCCGCCCCTGCACGCCGATCGTCGAGGGACGGTCCGTCCTGTTCGAGGCCGGGGATTGCCGTCTGCGCGTCAACGCCTTCCCACAGCCGGCGCTGGTGGGCGACGAGGCCGAGATCCGGTTCAGCCTGGCAGCAGGCGAGACGGCCTACCTGGTCCTGACCCACGGTGAGGACAACGAGGACGCCTGCATCGAAGATTACGCCGGGGCGCAGAGCCGCTTGGAGTCCACCACAGAGTACTGGCGCCGGTGGAGCGCCCGCAGTTCTTATCGCGGCGCCTACCGGGATGCGGTGATGCGCTCGGCCCTGTGCCTCAAGCTTCTGACCTACTCGCCGACGGGCGGCATCGTGGCGGCGGCCACTGCCGGACTTCCGGAGGCGGTCCCTGGAGACCGCAATTACGATTACCGCTTCACCTGGATGCGCGACGCCGCCTTCACGGTCACCGCCTTCGTGATGCTCGGCTATGTCCGCGAGGCCGCGGAGTTCCTGCGATTCCTGCGCGAGCGGGACGGCTCCTACGGCCGGGACACAAAGCTGATGTACGGCATCACCGATGGCATGCCCTCCGAGGAGGTGCTCGATCATCTTGACGGTTGGCACGGCGTCGGCCCGGTCGTGATCGGCAATCTGGCCGAGGCTCAGGACCAGCACGACATCTACGGCGAATTGTTGCGGGCTCTCTGTGTGTTCCTGGAGGCCGTCGATTACGACCCGCCCGAGAAGGTCAACGACCGCCTGCCCGAGGTTCTCGACAACCTCACCGCCCGGGCGATCCGCCACCGGCATGACGCCGATAATGGCATTTGGGAATTGCGGACCGGGCCGCGTCAGCAGGTCCACACCAAGGCGATGATTTGGGTGGCGCTGACCGACGCCGCCCGGATCGGCCGTAACATCACGGGCGTCTCCGCTGATAAGATTGCAGACTGGGAGCGGATCGCCGCCGAGGTGCAGGCCGAGTATCTCGACAAGGGGTGGAGCCCGGAAAAGCAGGCCTATACCGGCGCGTACGAGTCGCACCATCTCGATGCGGCCGTGCTTCGTGTCGCCCTCTTCGGCGCGCTGGATCCGTCCGATCCGCGCACCCGCTCGACACTAGCGGCGATCGAGCGCGAGCTCGGCGACGGGGACCTGCTTTATCGCTACCGCATGGATGACGGGCTGAAGGGCGACGAGGGCACCTTCACCGCCTGCGCGTTCTGGCGGGTCGGCTGCCTCGCCCTCGACGGGCGCACCCGCGAGGCCAAAGCCGCCTTCGAGCGGCTGATCGCCCGGGGCAACGATGTCGGCTTGTTCGCCGAAGAGATCGATGCAGCGACCGGCGAGCAGCGTGGAAATGTACCCCAGGGCTTCTCGCACATGGCACTGATCAACGCGGCCCTGCGGCTTGAGGACAGCATCGGGCGGTTCGGTTTGGCCGATGCGGTCGCGCAGCGCGCGGCTGAATAGGCGGAGCGCAGCGTCGCTAGGGTCAGGCCGCGATCCGAATACCTTCGTTCGATCCGGTATCCGCCGAGCCGCGGCTGGCCCGGAAATGTTCCAGCAGATCGGCGCCGAGCCCGTCGAGGACCTCCTGCATGGCGACCTGGACCTCGGGATCCTCTTCCTGAGGCTCCGTACGGTACCAGGCCAGGATCTGCTCGGGCAGGGCATCCAAGATCGCGCTCACCGGGTTGGTCGGTTCGGCCATCACCGGTTCGACTGCCGAATCCGCAACGACCTTTGGCTCGATCATTACCGGATCGGGCGTTTCGCTCGGCGCCATCGCGACGACTTGGACGGTATCCTGAGATGCATTGAAAGTCTTACACCGTTGGCTGTTCAGCGCGGCCCGCCAAGCGGCATCGGCAGCCTCTGCGTCGCGGCGGGCCGCCTCTCGAGCTGTTGCCTCGGCCGCGATGGCGAGGGCAACTTCCCGAGCCTCGTCGCGGGCGGCCTCAGTCTCGTAGCGGGTCAGCAGGGCGACCACAGCATGCATCTCCGGCGCCGGCAGATCGGTGCAAGCGTCGATGGCAGACTCGATCACCCGACGCGACAACCCAGCCCCGTGGAACCCGATCCGCCCATCGACGGTCTGCCGCGCGACCAACGCCGCTTGCATCGCCGGCAACAGCGCATCCGGCAGCCCGGCCTTCCGGTGCAATTCGGCAAAGGAGCGGGGATCCCGCATGGCCCGGGCGATCCCGACATGATCCTGGCCCGACAGGTCGGCGAGTGCTGCCTGCACGAAGTCGGTCCGGCCCGAGAGCACGGCCCGCAGGATTAGGCCGGCGGTGAGCTGATGGGTCGTGCGCAGATGCGTCACCAGGCGTGCCACCCCGGCGGCACCGGATCCATCACAGGTTTCCAACGCCACGCGCTCGCTCGCCTCACGGCGCATCCGGTCGCAACGCTCAGTGCCGAGCCAGCCCCGCGCGGTGACGAACATCGACAAGGCTTCGGCCACCGCGAGGCCGATGGCGTAGCGCACTTCGGGTGGCAGATCGGACCGCCGGAGCAACGCTTCACGAAGAGCGGCTTCTCCGCCGCGGCGCTCGATCATGCGCAGCATCCGGCCGGCGGTGATCTTCGCCGTGGGGTTCCCGGCGAGCACCACCAGGGTATCCAGCTCGCCAATCTCGGCCAAAGCCCCCGAGACGGAATGCGAGAGATGATGGCGGGCGGCGATCACCGCCCGTGTGGTCTCGTCGCCCAACGCCGCGGCATCGACCAGATCCGCATCGGTCAGCACTGGGGAGCGCGCCAGGACCAAGCGCGCCACCTCGGGCACGTCGCAGGACAGGGCGACAACCAGGGGCCGGGGCGTCCGCGCGGAGGCCGCACAGGTCTCGGCGAGCGCCCGACGGACCACCGGTGACGGGTCGTCCAGCAGCGACAGTAGCGCGGTCTTGGCTTCCCAGGCCTCATCGGCGGAGAGGTCGCCGTAGAGGTACGCCCGCGCCAGCGCCGTGGTGGCCTCGGCCCTGCTTCCGGCCGAGGCGTTCTGGGTCCAGGCCAGGAATTCGCGGATGATCATGGGCCGCTCCGGGGGGCGAACAGGTTGGTCCTGATGCCGGGGGTGGATCCCGCGCCGGCGAGTTCGGTCGGGCGGCGGGGCGGCAGCGGCGGGTTGACGAGGGCGGCACCGGCTGGGGTCGGTGCCGGTTCGGCGAGAGCGGCGGTGGTCGTCGGCTCGATGGCGGCGACGCTCTGCGGGGCCTCGGCGTCCGAACGCGGGAAATAGGTCGGCGGGGCGTGCTGGTTCGGCGGCGCCGCATTGCGGGCTTGCCATAGGCGCGCCGTCGCGTCGGATGCCGGCCCGCGCTGGTCGGTCTGGAACAGGCTGCGCAGGTCCGCGGTACCGCCGAACGCCGTGGCGGTGCTGGCATAGGCCGTGGCCGCCTGGGTCGCCGGGGCGCCGTCCTGGCGCAAGGCGGTCAGGTCCGTGGCGGCGGCGCCCTGCGCGGCGGCCGAGAGGCTGGCATAGAGTTCGGCGGCGCTGCGGGGCCGGCCGGTCCGGTCGTAGAACAGCCCCCGGTTGGCGGCGGCCGCCTCCGGCAGATCGAGGGCGGCGGCGCGGGCCGGGAAGGCGCGGGCGGTCGAGATCAGCGCGGCCGCGCCCTTCGCCCCCAGGACATGCGCCGCGTAGAGGTCGCCCGAGGTGGGCTCGCGCCCGAGCGCCACGGCGAGCGCATCGGAATTCTGCTGCGTCAGGGCGCCGGCCAGCGTCGCGGAGATCTTCGGATCGCGCCGCAGGTCGAGGATCGCCTGGCGCTGGTCGGGATTCGGAACGGTGTAGGTCCCGTCCGACTGCCGGGTGATCGCGTCCGCATGCGCCTGGAGGCCGAGCTTCGGCCCGGCATTCTTCATCACCCCGAGCCAGGTCTGCTCGATGAACTGGAACAAGCCGGTGGCCGAGGACGGCTTGGCCTTCGCGGCGGGGTCGAGGGCAGATTCGCGCCGGGCCGTCGCCAGGAGGTAGTCGAAGCCGGCGCCACTCGCCATCGCGCCGTCGCGGATCGCCTGGACCACCGGCCCGGAGGCGGCCGAGCCCGCCGCCGCCCGCGCCTGGGCGGGCGGGCTGCTCTCCGGTGGGCTGGACGGTGTGGTGAACAGGAACATCCGGGCGCGCACGGGGTCTGAGGACACCGAGAACTTGCGCTGCTTATGGTAAACAACTCCTCAATCGAAGCTGCACTGCGGGATCCGGCTTCAGGACCCGGTGAACTCGGCGGCGCCCTTCGGCCGGCGCATCTGGAACCTGTTGTCTGCAGTGGCGCGGAAGTAATCGAAATAGCCGCCGCGCAGGATCGGATGCATCGCCGCCGTGTCGACCATGCCGTCCGAGACGAATTGCTCGTCGACGTAGATCGACACCACCTGCCCGATCACCAGGAAGTTCTCGGCTTCGCCGCCACCGAGCGGCACCAGCGGGACGGTCTGTAGCCACCGGCATTCGAGGGCGGCGGGCGAAGCTGCGACCCGAGGCGGGCGCACCTTCTGCGAGGGGGCGGTCTCCAGCTTGGCGAAGGCGAACTCGCTCTCGCCGCGCGGCAGCGGCGCCGAGGAATCGTTCATTCCGTCGCGCAGATCCCAGGTCGCTAGGCTGCAGACGAACTCGGCCCCCTCTTCCGCGAAGGTCATGGCGTCCTTCCGGCCCGAGGACGAGAACGCCACCATGTTGTCCGCCACCGCATTGAAGAACGAGTAGGGCGCGAGGTTGAGCTTGCCCTCCCGGCTCATGGCGCTGATCCAGCCGATGGGCCGCGGCGCCACGATCGCCTTCAGGGGGCTGTGCGGCAGGGTGCGCGCCTCGCGCGGGACATCAAGATCGTAATGCACGGGTGCGCCTTCTGAGACCAATCAGATCAGAAATAGGTCACGATCTCGGAAAGACTCGGCCGTGGCCGATCGGACGGCACCTCGCGCGCCCGACCGATATGCACGAAGCCGGCGAGCTTCTCGGACGGCGCGAGGCCCAGCGCGTCCAGCACCCGGCGATCGTAGGCGTACCACTCCGTCAGCCAGGACGTGGCGAAGCCGGAGGCGTTGGCCGCGATCACCAGGTTCATCGTGGCGGCACCCACCGAGAGCAGCTGCTCCCATTCGGGGATCTTCACATGTGGCCCGACGCGGGAAACCACCGCGACGGAGACCGGTGCATGCATCAGGCGGCCGCGCTCCTGGGCCAATCGCTCGGGGGGCGCCTCGGGATTGTCAGCCGCGAACGTCGCCGCAATGGTCTCGCCGACCCGCTCCCGGGCCGTATCCGCGATAACGATGAAGCGCCAGGGCGCCAGCTTGCCGTGATCGGGCACCCGGGAGGCGACGGTCAGGATCGTCTCGAGTTGGGTTTGGTCCGGCCCAGGGCCGTCGAGCAACAGGGGCGGCACCGAGCGGCGCGTCGTCAAGAGGTCGAGGGTGGCGTTCATGCGTCCTGTCCCGCCGGGAAATCGGGCCCCGGATGTGGCATGCAGGGCCCGCTGGTGGAAGAGCATGCGGCCTTGCCGCCGCCATGGTCCGAAGGCACAGGCGGGCACCAACTGAGGCTTGATGAGGATTCGACCGATGCGCGTGAGGCTTGCAGCGATGGCGGTGGCAATCCTCTTGCCGGCCCATCTCCTGCCGGCGAACGTGCCGGCGCAGCAGGGCGTGTTTCAGAACCGCCTCGGCGATCCCCTGCCCTCCCCATCGATCACCAGCCCGACTCTGCCGCCCAGCATGCCACCGGCTGAGCCGGAGGCCCAGCTCTCCCTGTCGGCACTCCTGTCTGGGGCGGGCGTGCCCCTGCGCCAGGGATTGGCTTGGCGGATCTACGAGGATCGTGGTGACGGCACCCGGCCATCGATCGTGGGCCGTTCCACCGAAGCAGAGCCAAGTTTTACCCTCCCCCCGGGCGCCTACGTGGCAACCGTGACTTACGGCTTCGCAAGCGCCTCGAAACGGATCGTGATGGGCGGTCAACCCGCCACTGACACACTCCGGGTCGCGGCCGGCGCCTTGAAGCTCGCAGGCGCCGTCGGTGACCAGAAGATTCCGCCCGCCCAGGTCTCGTTCTCGGTGTTCGTGCCGGTGGGGACCAATTCCGAGGGCCGCCTCGTTCGGTCAGGCATCAAGGCGGGCGAGATCCTGCGCCTGCCAGAAGGTACGTATCACGTCGTCTCGACCTACGGGGAGTCCAACGCAATCCAGCGCGCTGATCTGCGCGTCGAGAACGGCAAGGTAACCGAGGCCACTCTCAATCACCGTGCCGCGACCGTCACGCTGAAGCTCGTGGAGGCGCCCGGGGCCGAGGCCTATGCGGGCACTGCCTTCTCGGTCCTAACGCCCGGCGGCGATACGATTCGCGAGGCGATCGGCGCCTTCCCGCAAGTAACTTTGGCTGAGGGCGACTATGTCCTGATCGCCCGCCACGATGGCCAAGTGTACACGCGCGAGTTCAAGGTTGAGAGCGGGCTTGACCGGGATATCGAGGTGGTGGCGAAGGCTGGCTGAACGCTCAACTTACGCCAAGCGTCGCGCCAGGGCGACGCAAGCGGCGACGAGAATGGCCGCGGCGATCATTGCGGGTTCGATCCGCTCGCCGAGCACCAGGGCGGCGATCCCCAGCCCCAGGAACGGCTGCAGCAGCTGGAGCTGGCCGATTGCCGCGATGCCGCCCCGAGCGAGCGCCCGGTACCAGAACACGAATCCGATCAGCATGCTGAACAGCGCGACATAGCCAAGGCCGGCCCAGGCCGGGAGCGGGATCGATTCGGGATTGGCGGGGCTCAGCACGAGCGCCAATGGCAGGGAGAGCGGCAGCGACAGGACGGTCGCCCAGGCGATCACCTGCCAGCCGCCGAGCCTCCGCGCCAGGATTCCGCCCTCGGCGTAGCCGAGCCCGCAGACTAGGATCGCCGCAAGCATGAAGGCATCCCCCGGCCCGGGCGGTCCGTCAAGCCCGCGGGCGGCGAAGCCCACCGTCACGAGCGCGCCCAGCACCGACAGGACCCAGAAGGCTGCCGATGGACGCTCCCCCGAGCGCAAGGCGCCAAACAGCGCCGTCGAGAGCGGCAGCAAGCCGACGAAGACGGTGCCGTGGGCCGCGCTAACGGTTCGGAGCGCCAGCGCGGTCAGGACCGGAAACCCCACCACGACGCCGCTGGCCACGATGGCGAGCGCGCCGGCGTCGCTGCCGCGCGGCCACTTTTCCCGCATGATCAACAGCGCGGCCGCACCTGCCAGCCCTGCTAACGCTGCACGCGCTGCGCTGAGGAACAGCGCATCCATACCGGTGAGGGCCAGGCGAGTCGCAACCAATGAGGCGCTGAAGATCGCGACGCCGATCATTCCGTCGATCCAAGCGCCCGTCTGACGGAAGATCGCGACCGTATCGGTCGCATGCTCCGGCAATGCCGCTGAAACCTTCGCTCGTTTCATCACGCCCGCACTCGAACCGCATCACTGGGACATGCGTTCGTGAATCGCTCCTGGCCAGGGACGGTATGGGCTCAGTCCGGCCGAACTGTCCCGGCCGTCGGGCGGTACAATCGCGACTGCTCGCGGATGTCCAAAGTCAATTTCATGTTCCGCGCATTAACATTTCTGCGAGGTGTCGGAACGATGGACGTCGATGCGTCATTCATCCGCGCCCATCCCGGGCCGCCGGAGATCTCGATGCGTCGCCTCATCCTCGCTACTCTCGCCGTAACCGCCCTTGCCGGGCCTGCCCTCGCTGCCAACGACACGCCTCCGACAGTCGCCCCCAAGTTCGAAAGTGTGCCGCAGGACGCGGTGCTGAGTTACAACCTGATCGGCCTCAACATCACCGACGCGGCGAACAACACTGTCGGCGAAATCAAGGATCTGGCGATCGTCCACGATAAGCTGGTTGGATACATCATCTCTGTCGGCGGCTTCCTCGGCATGGGCGAGCACTACGTCGCCGTCTCGCCTTCCTCCGTGGCCCTCGGCTATGATGCCGACGCCAAGAAGTGGAAAGCCATCATCGGCGCAACTAAAGATCAGCTGAAGTCCGCGCCGGAGTTCAAGTACGACGGTAAGTTCAAGCGCTAATCGACTTAGAATGGGGCTGTCGAAGACCGACCATAACCTCCGACGGCAGCCCCGACTTTGCGTTTTTGAAATTCGGCGAACGAGAGCCGCGGCGACAAGCTGTCTTATTTCGACAGGACGTGACACATAAGATTGCTTGTCCAACGCTTTCCGTGCGCAGCTGACCCATCTTTTATCAATACGCGACCGACCGACTTCTGCCGCATCGGTTGATACTGAACGCGGACGCGTGCAATGGCAGCTACATCCCCGTCGGCGCCGTAACGACAGCAGGCGTCATGGCAATACTCGGTCCCCCCGCAGAGCCTCCCACGCCATTTGCTTCACGAGCGCGTCGCGTTTCGCCTGGCGGAGAATGATGCGCGCCGCCGCGCGGGCGTTGGCAGCGCGTAGGTCAGCTTGGGGGCCGCCATCGCGTAGCACGCGCCAAGCGAGGGCGCGAAACCATTTGATGTTCGCGAGCGCAGCTGCTCGACGGCTCATCGGGCCCCCGACATCGAGCGGCTTCTCTATTGATGCAGCGGCCATCGGCTCAATCCTGAACTGCACTTCGCCGGCTGTCTACGAATGACACAAGAAATGGCGATACCACCCCGTCTCGGCAATAGTGGTGCCGAACGCGGGTTTTAGAAAACGACACAGCCCAGGCGATAATGCCGGACTCCTCGCCGAGCCCGCATTTCGCCGCGCTTGGGATAGCATTCACAGCAGGCACCGGTTTGCCTCAAGCACGCCGAAGGGGTGCGTTTGTGGGCGAACACGGCGGCTGGAACTGCGATTCACTCAACGGCTATCAAATGATCTTTGTCCCGTTTTAGTACTGCAAGCCCGCTGGCATAACTCTGGACGTCGTCACCGGCTTCGTAAACGCAGACAAACGGGCCCGCGGTCGGCTGGACGGGCTGGTGATTGCTGCTTACACCGGTCTGCTCTTCGCTGACGATGCCGGCAGCACGGTATTGGGCGTGACCGGATCGGGTGCGGGATCACATATGGGCTCGCCGACGCTCATCCCTTGACCGGTATGACGGCGGCCGGACCGCTTGAGACTGAATCAGGATCTAAGTCGAGAGGGCTGTGCCGTAACGGTACCGGCTCGTTTATTGACCGTGACCAGCGACGAAACGCGTCACGCTCGAGACCGCCGGGCCCCGGTCACGGCCAATCCGTATCCGGAGTGCTCGGTTGCGTACGGCATCTGGGAGCGCGGCAACCAACTCTTCGATCGCGATGGGCAGTACCAGACCACAGGTTTCGCAAGCCATGGGGCCGATCAAACGCCGTTGGCGTAGATTGCAAACGTTGTGGCATCGACAGCACTTGCGTTCATACAATTCGGGGGTCGACGATTTTTTGCGAAGGCGTTCGTTGCCCGAAAGGATGAGCGGGCCCCATCCCCAATGCAGATCACGACCGCGTAGAGGATAGCTTGACGGCATCGGCAACCCTCTCAGCGCCGTTGATGACCGAGTTTATGCCTGCGACTATCGCCTGCACCCAGGACGCAGAGTACATTTCTGTTCGAAGCGACGGAGCACCGGATGCTTCGACGGCTCGATCGCGGACATCAGAGGAAATGAGACGGAAGGGCGAGGCCCATGGCCTGCACATAAGTGCCGGCGAGGATCGCGACGGCGGTGATCGTCGCAGTGGCGGCCATGATTAAGCGGGTCGCGAAGGTCATTTTTAGACTCCATCAGGTCCGCGACTGTGTTCGCGGCGTGGCCCTGATGTATGCCCAAGTTTCTAAAATGGGCGTGTTCTGGCACACCTAAGAATCGCAGGCGGTTTCTCGCCTTGGGCTCGACGTCTGTAGTGAGACACGCTCGCAGCGGATCCGAACCTCCGGCTGACGGTGGGTATTGCCACCGTCACCGCAAGGGGGCAGACGTTCAGCATCTGCCGCGGAGTGCGGTGCAGCAAAGCGTAATGCACGCCACACGGTGATGTTCGAAAGCCGAGGCGCCGGACGCCCGCTTCCCAGCGTGCCCGTTGACGGCAGACGACTGCACCCCAGGAGACCGACAACGGGTCCTGAGTCTTGAAAAGCGCGACTGTTAACCGAGGTCGATCGCGTGCCACCGCTTTCGCTGACGCTTCAACCGCGACGGCGCGTCCAATCAATCCGCGATCGGTGGCCCCGTGTCGTCTGGCGCTTCCTGCGGCGAGGGCCGAGGCTTTCGCGCTGGCTTTACAGGTTGCACCGGCCGGGCCTGCGCCGGCGCTTGGGTGGCGGGTCGATGCGGTGGCCGTGGAGGCCGCTCGATCTGAACCTTTTTTGATGGGGCTGTCGCAGCCGGTGGAGATGCAGCGGCACCGGCGTTGGCCGGCGGAGGCGCGGCGGTAGCCTTGTTGGACTGCGGCGATCGTGTTGGCTGTTGCAGCCCCACAGCGGCGGGAAGCTCCGATCGTCCCGGAATGGCCGGCAGCGACGCGGCTGCAGGGGTCGCACCGGTCCCGGCGCTCTGCGGGACGACCTCACAACGCTGGCTGCAATTGCTGACGACCGCCTCGACGGATTTGCCGTCCATGGTCGCGGTAACAATGCAGCGAGCTGGATGATAGACGAGCTCGTATTGGAACCTGCCCTTATCGTCCGACTCGGTACGGAACTTGTCTTCCAGCACCACGGGCATGTGTGGACGCTCCGTCGTCCCGACGATGTAGAGCCGGCCCGTGGCGATCGCCGCGAGGGTGATCTCCGGGCCAGCCCAGGCTGACCCACTCATTGCCAGGGCGCCGACCCCTGCCGCGGCAACAATCGAGGCGAAACGAACCAACCGACACATCTCCGAGTTCAGCCGTCTTAGATCGACGGCTAGACCATCTTCAGGCGGAGATAGTTCCGAAATCTAGATTGCACAGCCAGGCGATATTGCCCTTCGCCCTATCGCACAAGTTTTGATTTTGATGTGCACCGACATGAGCGCGGTCCGATCCAGCGGTGCCGACCGCTGCAGCCGCCTGTCCGACCGATCATAACCGCGGCTGCGGTCCGTCATTTCGGTTATCGGAGATCTTCAGAAATTCTTGGTGGGCGCACTAGGGTTCGAACCTAGGACCCGCTGATTAAGAGTCAGCTGCTCTACCAACTGAGCTATGCGCCCGATCGCATCTGCGATCCGCCCCGGTGGCCACCAAGTCCGTCCGGGGTGGCGGGCTGATACCAACGCATCCGGGGGCTGTCCACCCCCGAACGCAGGTTTTTTGCTATTCCGCCGCCGCGTGCTGTGCATGAACCCGCACCGCGTGGGCTGCGAGCTTGTTCAGGGCCGAGAGATACGCCTTGGCCGAGGCCACCAGCGTGTCCGGGTCGGCGCCGCGGGCGGTGACGCTGCGCTCGCCGTCGCGCAGGCGTACCGAGACCTCGGCCTGGGCGTCCGTGCCGCCGGAGACGGCCTGGACCTGGTACAGCTCCAGCTCGGCCTTGTGCGGCACCAGTGCGGTGATGGCGTTGAACACCGCGTCCACCGGCCCGTTGCCGTCCGCCTCCTCGATCCGCGTGCCGGTCTCGTCGGCGATGCGCAGGGTCGCGCGCTGCGGCCCCCGTGTGCCGGCGATGACCGAGAGCGACACCAGCCGGATGCGGTCGTGCGCCGTGGCGAGGTTCTCGTCGACCAACGCCTCGATATCCTCGTCGTAGACATGCTTCTTGCGGTCGGCCAAGGCCTTGAATCGCTCGAACGCGTCCTGGAACTGATTGTCAGACAGGTGCAAGCCGAGGTCGTCGAGCTTGGAGCGGAAGGCCGCCCGGCCGGAATGCTTGCCCATCACCAGGGAGGTCTTGGTCAGCCCGACCGAGGCCGGGGTCATGATCTCGTAGGTCTCGGCGTTCTTGAGCATGCCGTCCTGGTGGATGCCGCTCTCGTGCGCGAAGGCGTTGCGGCCGACGATCGCCTTGTTGAACTGCACCGGGAAGTTGGTGGCGTGGCTCACCAACTTCGAGGCGCGGGTCAGCATGGTCGATTCGATGCCGGTCTCGTAGGGCAGTACATCCGCGCGGGTGCGCAGCGCCATGACGATCTCTTCGAGCGCCGCGTTGCCGGCCCGCTCGCCGATGCCGTTGATCGTGCACTCGACCTGCCGGGCGCCGCCCTCGATGCCAGCGAGCGAGTTGGCGATCGCGAGGCCGAGATCGTTGTGGCAGTGGACGGAAAAGACTGCCTGGTCGGCGTTCGGCACCCGCTCGCGCACCGACGCGAACATGTCACGGTACTCGGCGGGTGTGGCGTAGCCCACCGTGTCGGGCAGATTGATCGTGGTGGCGCCGGCCTTGATCGCCGCCTCGACGCAGCGGCACAGGTAGTCGATCGGCGTGCGGGTCGCGTCCATGGCCGACCATTCCACGTCCTCGACGAGGTCGCGGGCCTGGGCCACGGTCTTCAGGATGATCTCGAGGACCTCGTCCTGGGTCTTGCGCATCTGGTGCGCGAGGTGGATCGGCGAGGTCGACACGAAGGTGTGGATCCGCCCGCGCTGGGCGTGCCGCACGGCCTCGCCGGCCCGGGCGATGTCGGCGGGGATCGCGCGGGCGAGACCCGCGATGGTGGCGCGCTTGGTGCGCCGGGCGATCTCCGACACGGCCTCGAAGTCACCGATCGACGCGATCGGGAAGCCGGCCTCGATGATGTCGACGCCCATCGTGTCGAGGAGCTCGGCGACCGCCAGCTTCTCGTCGTGGGTCATGGTGGCGCCGGGGCATTGCTCGCCGTCGCGCAAGGTCGTGTCGAAGATGACGATGCGTTCGCGGGCGGTGGTGCTGCTGGTGGTCGTGGTCATGGCGTTACCCTGTCGCGGGCCGCCCGGCGGAAGGCTCGGGGCGGCGGGGAGCCCAAAAGGGGCGAGGTTCGCGAGTTCATAAAATCCCCTGAAGGCCCAGGCGCGCGCGCCCGGACGGCCCTCAGGGGCGGGTAAGCAGAAGCGGAAGACGAAGCCCGGCGAGGCGCGCACGCGACCGCGGCGCCGGCGGAGCGGCGTGGGCGGTCTCGGTCGCTGAGCCGGCTCTGGCCAAGGCTCGTCTCTCCCGGGTGAAGCGCGGACGGCGTGATGCGGCACCCGCACGGTGGGCGGCAGAGGTAGCGCCCGCGTCGCGGAAACACAAGGGCGGTCTAGCGCCGCCGCCTTGCCAAGCGCGGCCCGCCCTCGATAAAGCCCGCCGGCACGTCGAGAGAGAACCCGCGAGACCGTCATGGCCAGCTACAAGCTCCTGCTCCTGCCCGGCGACGGGATCGGCCCGGAGGTCGCGGGCGGCATGCAGGTCGTGCTCGACGCCCTGAAGGAGACCGGGCTCGCGACCTTCGAGACCGAGACCGATCTCGTCGGCGGCTGCGCCCTCGATGCGCATGGCAGCCCGCTCTCGGACGAGACCCTGGCGCGTGCCCGCGCCGCGGACGCGATCCTGCTCGGCGCGGTGGGCGGCCCGAAATGGGCCGGCGTCGCCTACGAGAACCGCCCGGAGGCCGGCCTGCTGCGCCTGCGCAAGGATCTCGAGCTGTTCGCCAATTTGCGGCCGGCGATTTGCTACCCGGCGCTGGCCGACGCGTCCGCGCTCAAGCGCGAGCTGGTCGAGGGCCTCGACATCATGATCGTCCGGGAGCTGACCGGCGGCGTCTATTTCGGCGAACCCAAGGAGATCACCACCCTGCCGGACGGCTCCAAGCGGGCGGTGGACACGCAGGTCTACACCACCGGCGAGATCGAGCGGATCGCACGTGTCGCCTTCGATCTGGCGGCCAAGCGCTCCGGCCGCGTGGCCTCGGCCGAGAAGCACAACGTGATGAAGTCCGGCGTCCTGTGGAAGGAAGTCGTCACCAAGGTCCACGCAGAGCACTACGCCAACATTGAGCTGGAGCACGTGCTGGCCGACAATTGCGCCATGCAGCTGGTGCGCCGGCCCAAACAGTTCGACGTGCTGGTGACCGACAACCTGTTCGGCGACGTGCTGTCCGACCTCGCCGCGATGCTGACCGGCTCGCTCGGCATGCTCCCCTCGGCCTCGCTGGGCGCGGTGGATGACAGCGGCGTGCGCCGGGCGCTCTACGAGCCGTGCCACGGCTCGGCCCCGGACATCGCCGGCCAGGATAAGGCGAACCCGATCGCGATGATCGGCTCGCTCACCATGTGCCTGCGCTACTCGTTCGGCCTCGGCGAAGCCGCCGATGCGTTGGACGGCGCGATCATGGACGCGCTCACGAGCGGCGCCCGCACCGCCGACATCGCCGGTGAGGGCACGAACCCGTTGGGCACCCGCGCCATGGCGAACGCTGTGGCTGACGCCCTGCGCGCCCGCGTCGGCTGAGGATCCATCACCGCCCGCGTGATAGGACGCATGGCGGATGGGCGCAGCCTTCGCTATGACGCGCGGACTTGAAGGATCGGGAGCGCTATGAAGGCCGGGGACGGGGCGACGGAGCGCGAAAGCGCGGATTTCGGCTTCGAGCGCGTGTCGCTTGATGAGAAGCAGGGGCGCGTCGACAGCGTCTTCCACTCGGTCGCCCGCCGCTACGACGTCATGAACGACCTGATGTCGGCGGGCCTGCACCGGGCCTGGAAGGCGCAGCTCGTCTCCATGCTACGCCCGCCTAAGGGACGTCCCTTCGCGCATCTCGACGTGGCCGGCGGCACCGGCGACGTGGCGTTCCGGGTGCTCGCCGCGGGCGGACCGAAGACGCGGGTCACCGTGCTCGACATCAACGAATCGATGCTGCGCGTCGGTGCCGAACGGGCAAAGGACAAGGTCGAGGATGCAGGCGATAGGATCGCCTTCGTGACCGGCAACGCCGAGAGCCTGCCGTTGCCGGACGCCGCCTTCGACGCCTACACGATCGCCTTCGGCATCCGGAACGTGCCGCGGATCGAGACCGCGCTTGCCGAGGCGCGCCGGGTGCTCAAGCCCGGTGGCCGGTTCCTGTGCCTGGAGTTCTCCGCGGTCGACATCCCGCTGCTCGACAGGATCTACGACGCCTATTCCTTCCACGTCATTCCAAGGATCGGCGCCCGGGTAGCCGGGGATGCCGAATCCTACCGCTACCTCGTCGAATCGATCCGGAAATTCCCGACCCGGGGCGCATTCAGCGGCATGATCGAGCGCGCCGGCTTCCGCCACGTCACCGACCGGCCGCTGTCCGGCGGGATCGTGGCGATCCATTCTGGCTGGAAGGTCTCCTGATCTTGGTCAGTGCGCGCGATCTCCCTCCCTCTCCCGCGGTGGAGGTGGGGAAAGCCTGGGTGCGTTCATGATCAGCGCCGCGATCAACCTGTTCCGCGGCGCCCAGGTCGGCTTCGTCCTGGCCCGTGAAGGAGCCCTCGCCCTTGTCGATCCGTCAGAGCTACCGGCTCATCTTCGCTTCGCCCTGAAGCTTGGGCGGACCCTGGAGCGGCGGGAGCTCGGTGACGGGGCCGCAGGGCTGTCAGCCGCTCTGACGCGCCTCGGCCCATCTTACGTGAAGTTTGGCCAGTTCCTGGCGACCCGGCCCGACATTGTCGGCATGCGGGCGGCTTCCGATCTCGAGCGTCTGCAGGACCGGGTGCCGCCCTTCCCGCAGGAGATCGCGCTTAAGGTGGTCGAAGCGGCGCTTGGAAAGCCCGTTCACACGCTGTTCGTCTCGTTCAGCGAACCGATCGCCGCCGCCTCGATCGCACAGGTCCACAAAGCCGTGGTGCAGGATGCGGACGGTACCCAGCGGGCCCTGGCCGTGAAGGTTATGCGCCCCGGCGTGCGTGAGCGCTTCATGCGCGATCTCGAAGTCATGCGTTTCATGGCCCGGGTGGTGCATGCTCTTTCGCCACAGGCTGAGCGGCTGCGCCCGCGCGAAGTTGTCGAGATCCTCGCCCGCTCCGTCCTGATGGAGATGGATTTCCGCCTGGAGGCGGCTGCCGCGTCGGAAATTGCCGAGAACACCAAGGACGACCTGGATTTTCGGGTGCCGAAACCCGAATGGGAGCTGACCGCCCGTGAGGTGCTATCGGCTGAATGGATCGAGGGCGTGCGTCTCCACAGCGCCGCCGATCTGGCAGCCGCGGGCCACGATCCTCAGGCGATCGGGCGCACGGTGATCCAGAGCTTCCTGCGGCAAGCCATCCGCGACGGCTTCTTCCACGCTGACATGCACCAGGGAAACCTCCTGGTCGATGCCGAGGGCCGACTGGTGGCGGTCGATTTCGGCATCATGGGCCGGCTCGGCTTGAACGAGCGCCGATTCCTCGCCGAGATCCTGCTTGGCTTCATCCTGCGCGACTACCGCCGGGTTGCGAAGGTACATTTGGAGGCGGGCTACGTGCCGGCGCACCATTCGGTGGCGGATTTCGCGCAAGCGATCCGTGCGATCGGGGAACCGATCCATCAGCGGCGCGCCGACGAGATCTCGATGGCCAAGGTGCTGACCCTCCTGTTCGACATCACGGCTCTGTTCGACATGAGCACACGCACCGAGCTGGTGATGCTGCAGAAGACCATGGTGGTGGTCGAAGGCGTGGCCCGCTCGTTGGACCCGCGTCTCGACATGTGGACCACCGCCGAGCCGGTGGTGCGCAGCTGGATCACCAAGAACGCCGGTCCGCTCGGGCGCGCCCAGAGCGGCTTCGAGGCGTTGCGTGTGGTCTCCGACTTGGTCGGCGACATCCCCGACCTCGCGACCCGGCTCAAACGCGTGGTGATCCGGCTCGACGAGGCCGGCACCGGCGACGCGCGACGCCTGGAGCACTTTACCCGCAGTGAAGGCCGTCGCGCACTCTGGTCGACCCTCGCTTTGTGGGGCATCGCCATCGGGGCGCTTGTGATCGCGTTCCGCGGCATCTGATCGCCGGGGCGGACTGAGACTACACTCGCTTAGTCCGCCGGGGCATATCCCGGCATCAACGCCCGTAATTCGCGGGCAAGCTCACTCAATCCGGTCGTCCCCTTCGCGAGCACCCTGTCGGCTTGGCCGGCGAGGCGGCGGCGATCCTCGGCGGTGATGTCCTTGGCGGTGAGCACCACCACGGGAATGTCCCGCCAGTCCGGCCGGGTGCGCAACGCCCGCAGGAAGCCGAATCCATCCATCTCCGGCATCATCAGGTCGAGCAGCACCAGGCAAGGCTTTTCCGCCTCCACGGTCTCCAGCGCCCGCAGGCCGTTCTCGGCCTCGACCACGGGAAACCCCTCCCGACCGAGATAGGCGCAGAGATGAGCGCGCACGTCCGTCTCATCCTCGACCACGAGGATCGGCCCCTCCGATGAGACCGGACGGAACCGGTCGATGACGTGGCGTAGGCTGCCCCAGTCGATCGGTTTCTGAAGATAGTCGGTGGCACCCAGCGAGAACGCAAGATTCTGCTCGTCCAGCACGGTCACCATCACGATCGGCGTGGCACCGATCTCGGGATCCGCCCGCAGGGCGCGCAGCACCGCCCAGCCGTCCATTTGCGGCATCGTCACATCGAGAAGCACCGCCCGGGGGCGCAGGGCTTTCGCCAGTTCCAACCCGCGACGCCCGTCCTCGGCCACCGCCACAGAAAATCCCTCCCGTTCCAAGAAACGCGCGAGGAGATCTCGGGTCGCGGCATCGTCGTCGACCACCAGGATCGTCCGGCGATCGCCTGGGCTGTCACCGCTGTGAGCCGCTTGCTCAGCCTCCGCGCCGTAGAATTGCACCGGCAGCGTCAGCGTGAAGGTCGTGCCGGCCCCCTCCCGGCTCTCGACGGCAATCGACCCGCCGAGCATCTCTGAGAAGGCCCGCGTGATCGACAGGCCGAGCCCCGTGCCGCCGAAGCGGCGAGTCGTCGAGGCGTCGGCTTGTGTGAAGCGTTCAAACAGTCGGCCGACCTGCTCGGCGTTCATGCCGATGCCAGTATCCGTGACCGTGAAGCGCAGCGTCTCTACGGTTCGATTGACACCCAGCGTGATTCGACCGTTCTCAGTAAATTTCGCGGCGTTGCTGAGCAGGTTGATCAGGCACTGACGCAGCTTGGTCACGTCGGTATGGGCGTGGCCCACATTCTCCGCCAGCTCCAGGGCCAGGACGTTACCTTTCTTGGCGATCAGGCCCTCGACGGTGGCAGCGACGTCGCGGACCACCTCGGCGACATCGAAATCCTCCGCGTAGATCTCGACCCGGTCCGCCTCGATCTTGGAGATATCGAGCACGTCGTTGATCAAACCGAGGAGGTGGCGGGCGTTGGATTCGATCTTCTTCATGTCGGCGATCAGGTCAGCTTCGCCGAGATCCTCCAGCTCCTCTTGAACCATCTCGGAATAGCCGATGACTGCCGAGAGCGGCGTCCGCAATTCGTGGCTCATATTGGCTAGGAACTGGCTCTTGGCCTCGTTGGCGGCCTCAGCCGCTGCGCGGGCCGCCTCAATCGCAGCTTCCGCTTCCTTGCGCTCGGTGATGTCGGTGTGGGTGCCGACCCATTCGCGCAAGGTCCCGTCGGCTTCGAGGATGGGAACCGCGCGCACACTCATGTGGCGGTAGGCACCGGAGCGGGCGCGCAACCGGTGCTCCGTGGCGTAGGGTGTGAGGGTCGAGACCGCCCGGGACCAGTCGACCTGGGTATGCGCTCGGTCGTCCGGGTGGATCGCATCGAGGAAGCCGAGACCGGCATAGGTGGCCTCGTCCTGACCGGTGAAGCGGGTCCATGCGGTCTGGCGACGGTGCAGACCGCCCTCCGGGTTAGCCGTCCACACGATCGCCGCGCTGGCCTCGATCAGCGAGCGGAACCGCTCCTCGCTGCGCTTGGTCCGCATCTCTGCGAGATGGCGGATCGTATCATCGACGACGACCAGACCGACGCCCTCGACATCCTGGCCGCTGTCTGGCGACGTGCTTTCCCCGCGTAAAGGATAGAAACTCATCGAAAACTGGCGCACCCCGCCCGGTGCGGAGGGCGTCGGAACCGCCACCGGCACATTCGGTGAGACCAGGCCCTCTTCCAGCGCCGATGCGAGCTTGGGCGCGAGCTCCTCGCGCAAGGTCGGCAGCATCGCCCAGATCGGGGCGCCAAGATCGGCCCCGAAGCCGCGCTCGCTCATGGTGGCCAGCGCTCGGTTCATGTGTCGGATCTTCAGATCTCGGTCGAGGAAACCAAGGCCCACAGGCGCGTTGGCCAGCACGCCGTCGAGCAGACGTGACATGCGCAGGGATTCCTGGCGCCGCACCAGGGCAAGGCGGGCGAGAAGCACGATCGCCGCGAGCGCCGCCATCCCCGACAGCAGGAACAAAATCAGCCCGCGCCAGCGCTCCCGGGTCTGGACATCGGCAAGGTGCTGCACCGTGATCGCCTGACGGGCGGACGCCTCCATTCGGATAGCATCCATAAGCTGCTTGCCCTCGCCGGTGCGGACGAGATCGGTGGCCGCGTCGAAGCCTCGGTCCCGTCGCGCGGCCACCACTCGAGTGGCGAAGTCGCGCTTCTGCGCCACCAGACCAGCGAGCGATGAACCGCCTGTGCGAACCGGCTCCTGCGCAGTCGCGCCAAGGCCGGCAAGCTCAGTTTCGATTTTCCCCAGAGCGAGCGTGTAGGGCGTTAGGTAATCCTCGCTGCCGACCAGCACGAAGCCGCGCTCCCCGGTCTCCAGATCCTTGACCTCGGAGAGCAGGCGCTCGACCCCTGCGATGGTAGCGTTGGCACGAGCGGTAGCAGACCGGTCAGCCTCGCCGGCGATATAATTGGCTGTGCCTGCTGCCAGTGCCACAACCAGCAGGATGAAGGCGGCTGGTGAGCCGAGCAACGGCCCCAACGGTCCAGCGCCACGCCAATTGGGGCGCCGCAGCCGGAAAATCGAGCCAACCCCCGAACGACCGCTCACGTCTCCACCAGCCCGGTGCTGGCACCAGAAGCCTCGGAATCCGCCCGTCCATGCGGCAGGGCGAGGTATTCCCGCGAGCGCATCTCGATGAGCCGGGAAACGGTCCGGTCGAACTCGAACGCTTCACGGCCGGAACCTGCGGTGTAGAGATCCTGCGCGTCGGCAGCCGCGGAGGCCACAAGCTTCACGTGCCGATCGTAGAGCGTATCCACCAGGGTGATGAAACGTTTGGCCTCGTTGCGTTCGGCCTCCCCAAGCACCGGGATCCCATCGAGGATCACCGTATGGAACGTCTGCGCCAGGGCCATGTAATCCGAAGCCCCGAGCGGTTTGCGGCAGAGATCGTCGAAGCTGAATCGCGCGACGCCGTTCGCCTCCTCGGGTATGTCCACGTTCCGGCCGTGGACCTGGATTGTGGCCGGGCGCCCCTTCTCCCTGCCGGTCAATCCTTTGAAGGCAGCGTCCAGGGCCATGCGCGCAGCCGCATCAGCCGGGATGTGATAGACAGCCGCGCCGGCGAGCTTCTCCAAGCGAAAATCGGTCCGCGAATCGAGCCGTACCACGTTCACCTGCTCCTTCAACGTCGCGATGAAGGGCAGGAACAGTGCCCGGTTGAGGCCGCCCTCGTAGAGCCGGTCTGGCTCGACGTTGGACGTCGCCACCACGGTAACGCCGCGTCGGAACAGGTGTCCGAATAGGCGTCCGAGGATCATCGCGTCGGCGATATCGGTTACGGTGAACTCGTCGAAGCACAGCAGGGTCGCCTCGTCGGCAAGTTGGTTTGCCACCGGGCCGATCGGGTCATCACCCTTCACGGTTCCCGCTTTCAGAGCCTGTCGGTAGGCGTGGATGCGCTCATGCGCGTCCGCCAAAAATCCGTGGAAGTGGACCCGCCGCTTGGGAGCCGGCGCGGCGTCGTGGAACAGGTCCATCAACATGGTCTTCCCACGCCCAACCGAGCCCCAGATGTAGAGACCTTTGGGCGACTCGGGTTCGTCCTTGCGCCGGAACAGCCAACCGAGCGCACTGGTCTTGTTAGCGCGCTTGCGCCGTCCGAGGTCCTGCAGCAGCCGATCGAGGGCACGTACCATCTGCGCCTGGGCGGGATCGCGCTCAATCGCACCGGTGGCGACAAGGGCTTCGTAGCGTTCATGGACAGGGCCGGGCGACACGGCGCTGGCCCGCGCCTCCGCCGAAGGCCCAAGTTGCTTCCCGGATTGCTCAATCACGCCGCCGGTCCCCTGCAACTCGCCTCAGCACCGGATCGGCACCCCCGCGCCCGGTCAACCGTTCCCAACCAGGGCCGCCTTCCTGTGCCGTGCAAGCTTCACGCGAATCAAGTCCGGCCCGGGACACGGGATGCCGAACCGTTCCATCCGATATGCGCATGGCAGCATGTTCCTGCATGGGCTCAGTCATTTTGCTGCATTGCACAACCGCCATGCCGATGCGAGATCATCCTCGTATTCTGGGAGGAACGTCCGGACCAATCGGCGCATCAATGCGCCCAGACCGGAGACTCATCATGGCTGTTCGACACTTGGTGGTGTCGGCCCACACAGTCCGGCGCCTATGGCCGGCTGACCGCAATGCGGTGCTCGACTATTTCCTCCGCCTCGATCCGGAAGCACGTGCGAATCGCTTCATGGGCAATGTGAGCGAAGACGGCGTGCGGGCCTATGCCACGCAGGCGGTAACGGCGGAAGGCGTGATGTACGGCGCCTTCGTGGACGGCCAACTACGCGGGCTCGCCGAATTGCGCCCCTTGGGAACCGGTACCCCGCCCTACATCCTGGGTCGGAGTGCTGAGGCCGCCTTCGCAGTCGAGCGCGGCTTTCGGCGGCAGGGTATCGGGGCGGCTCTGTTCGCGCGGATCGCGCGCGCTGCGCGTCATCGCGGTGTGGTCGATCTCCATGTACGCTGCCTCTCCGGAAACGGCCCGATGCTGCGACTGGCGACCAAACATGGGGCGGCGCTCCAGCGTGCCGGAACCGAGACCGAAGGTGCGCTCCAACTCGCCCGGCCCACACCGTTCTCGCTTTGGTACGAGAGCATCGCGGAAGCGTTCGACTTCACTCTGGCGGTCAGCTTTCCCAACAGGGAGCGGCTCACGGCCTGAAGGGTAAGTCTCAACCAGTCGCGTCGCCGACCAGTGCGAAGGTCAACAAGTCCACCGACGCCGCACCACCCCTCAGGAGGGCGCGTGAAGCAGCGTTGCCTGTGGCACCTGTGGTCATGACGTCGTCGATCAACAGGACCCGCCGACCCTGGATGCAGTGTGCTCGCGCGGCTGAGACCCGAAACGCTCCACTCAGGTTCTGCGCGCGGGCAGCGCGACTGAGGCCGACTTGTGAGCGGGTTGCCCGGATCCGGATCAGCACTGACGGTTCGAATGGCAGCCCGGCGCCTTTGGCGATCACCCGACCTAGCAAGGCAGCCTGATTGAAGCGACGACGCCACAGACGCCAGCGATGCAGCGGCACCGGGACGACGCAGTCGGCGTCGGCGATCAAAGCCCGACCGCTCCCCGTCATCATCCGGCCCATCACGCCGGCTAGGTCGACACGATCTTCGTACTTCAACCGATGGACGAGGCTGCGGGCAACATCATTGTAGAGGGCAACCGCCCGGGCGCGCGCGAAAACCGGCGGCTCGGCGATGGCCCGGGGCGAGAGCAACGGCCCAACGCCGAGATCGACTGCGAACGGTGTCCCAAAACGCTGGCACAGCGGCTCTTCAATCAAGTGAAGGCCCGTCCAGCAGGAGGGGCATAAAGTGCCGGGATCCGCGGTGGCACAGCCGCAACCGGAGCAAGTCGGCGGATAAATCAAAGACAATGCCCCGCGCGGCAACCCGCGCAGGGCCGATGTGACGGCTTCGAGCGCCGTCATACGATCAAAGGCTCTCGCTTCAACGTGCCGAGATCGGTCGCGCGCCCTGTGGGCCGGCCTGCTGATCCATTTCACGGGCCCTGGCGTTCGCCCGGTGCCGGCCTATGGCGCAGCCGGCGGCGGCGCCGACGAGGCCGTGATGCCCAGCGTAATGTCCAGCGATACCGCCGACGATCGCACCCTTGATGCAGCCCTTGGCCTCCGCGCCGCTCGCGGCGGTGAGGGCGGCGAGGGCCATTGCAGCCCCGACGAGCATGCGCTTCATGACCTACACTCCTTGATCAATCTCGGCCTTTCAGCCGGTCGCAGCAGGAACGGCGACGATGCCGACTCGTTCCGGAAGGTTAGCGCACCTCGCGAGTCTGTGCTCGCGCGATCCGGCCATAAACGGCCATACGGGTCGAGTGCTGGCGGGACGGCCCCGAAAGCGCCATGTGCAGGACCATGGATACCCCAGCCGCCCTGTTCGACACCGCTCTCGCTCGCCATCGCCTCGCCCGAGCTGAACGGAATGGCTATGCCGGGTTTCTTCTGGATCGAGTGGTCGAGGATCTGGATGATCGCTTGGCTGCAGTTCTACGTAGCTTCGGAACGGTGCTTGATCATGCAACTCCCGGCGACGGCGCAGCGCAGGCGCTTCAGGCTCGATACCCAGAGGCTACGCATTTCCGCCTCTCGGCATTGCCCGAACCGGGTAGGAACCGGATCGTCGGAGACCCGGAGTTCCTGCCATTGGCGACTGGAAGCTTGGATCTCGCCGTCTCGCTCCTTGCACTTCACGCAGTCAACGACCTGCCAGGAACACTGATACAGCTGCGTCGGGCGCTTCGGCCGGACGGCCTGTTCCTTGGCTGCCTGCTCGGCGGCGCTACGCTGACCGAACTACGGCAGAGCTTCGCGCAAGCCGAGAGCGAGATCGAGGGCGGTGTCAGCCCCCGTGTGGCTCCCTTCGCCGCCGTGCGTGAGGCTGGGGCGCTCCTGCAGCGCGCAGGCTTCGCACTGCCGGTGGCCGATACCGACACTCTGACGGTGCGCTACGCCGACCCGTTCGGGCTGATGCGCGACCTGCGCGCCATGGGCATGACCAACGTACTCACCGAGCGCCGTCGCACGCCCCTGCGGCGAGCGACCCTGGTGCGAACTGCGGAAGTCTATGCCGAACGCTTCTCAGACCCCGACGGGCGGATACGAGCAACCTTCGAGGTACTGTGGTTGTCGGGCTGGGTGCCGCACAAGAGCCAGCAGAAGCCTCTGAGGCCCGGAACCGCCAAATCGCGCCTTGCTGACGCCCTCGGGACCATCGAATTGAAGCCCGAGCTTGGGAGAACGCCATGAAGATGCCGGGTCCGGACCATCCGATCACCGTCACACCGGAGCGGCACCATATCAGGGTGCTCGTGGCCGGCGTGGCCGTCGCCGACACGCGCCACGCCGTGCGGCTGGAGGAGGCCCACTACCCAGCAGTCTTCTACATTCCCCGCAGCGACATCAGCATCCAGTATTTCGTGCCTTCCGCCCGAACGAGCCATTGCCCGTATAAGGGCGATGCCCGGTACTTCGATCTCGTCGTTGAAGGCGCGCGGCGCGCCGATGCGGTGTGGAGCTACGAGGCGCCGTTCCCGGCCGTGGTGGCGATCAAGGACCACGTGGCGTTCTATCCCGACCGGGTCGATGCGATCGAAATTTTAGAGGCCTCCTAGGAGACGGCTTGGCAGTGATCGTCAAGGCTGTGCCGCGGCATGGCCACGCCGCGCCAGAAAGTTTGGCACCACTGGTAGGTGGCTTCGCTGCACGTGTGGTGGCGAGATGGCTACGGCGCGATCCGAAGACGATTGTTCAATCTTTTAGCGCTCCCCAAAACGCGTGCTTGCGGCCGTGGTCCCGCCGCAGCCCCTCTCGATAGGCTTCCGGTGGCGGGTCGATTGCGGCCGGCTCCAAGCGGTCGGCGAGATCGTCGAGTTCCGATAGGTAGCGGGCGCCATGTGGGTAGGCGGCGCTGCGGCCAGCTTCGAGGATACCGTCGAGCAGGCGGCGATACAGGATCGTGGCGGCAAGGGGATAGTCCGGGGCCAAGGCACCAGCGGCGGGCGCCACTACGGCGTAGTTCTCGCCCTTCCAGACCGTGCGCTTCTCGATGACCAGCCTGGCAGCCCGGGTGAGATCCGGCCAACCCACGAGAAAGGCGAGCGCCCAGTGGGGATTGGGGAAAGACTCCGCGTGAGTCAGCGCTTTCTGAAGCGCCTCTTCGTCTTCGAAATCGGGGAGCTTGGCGAGGTAGGCGCGTAGCATCGGGGCATCGAGATCGCGCTCGAACAGCATCCAGCGGAGGGCCTGCGCCTCGACGCCCCGGCCTAGCGCGTCGAGGATCTCGATCTCCAGCGTTTGCCGCTCACGCTCGGACGCGCGGGAGTCGAAGCCCGCGATCAGGTCGGCACGCGTGACAATG
Organism: Methylobacterium sp. GXS13; assembly: GCF_001455965.1. Classification (GTDB taxonomy): domain Bacteria; phylum Pseudomonadota; class Alphaproteobacteria; order Rhizobiales; family Beijerinckiaceae; genus Methylobacterium. The sequence continues at coordinate 367,447 of NZ_LKKO01000001.1, read as the reverse complement.
CGGAGGCCCGGCTCCTCCGCGCGTCGAATCCAGTCGAGAGCCTCCGTGGCCCGCCCGGCTGCGAGCAGGCGCTGCGCGATCGCGCGGGTATCCTCTCGGCCCGACGAGATCTCGTGCTCCAGCGCGATGAAGGCGTCGGCGTCGTTGTTCCGGTCGGCGATGACTTGGCGGAGGCGCAGGATCTGACCGCGCGCCGAAACGCGGCGGTAGGCGGCATCGCTCCGTGGAGCGCCGGCGTTCGCCATGGCGGCAGCCGTCTCCGCCAGCGACGTATCGATCTCCAAAAGCGCGTCCGGACCGAGCGTCGGGACCATATCGCCCAGGAGGATGCCGAGGGGACCGAACGGGTCGGCCGTGAAGGGGGCGACGAGGCCGCAGGCGACCCGCGCAGCCTCGATCGGGGGCAGGACGTTCGCGATGTCAACGAAGGCGTCGCTGGCGCGCTGGTAGACGCCTTGCACAGCGCCGGTGCTGTCATCGACGCGGTTCAACACCGCGTCAGCCCCCTGCAGGAATCGCCGGAGGCGTTCGAGAGCGGCGCCGGCATCGAGGGGGCGCAGCTCGTTGAGGATGACGGTCACGGTGGCGTCGAGGTCGGCCGCGAAGGCGCGGCGCTTCTGCCAGTCGATGTAACCCTGGGCGGCTTCGAGGGCCGTCAGGCGGCGGTCGACCATTGCCGCCACGGCGTCCGGACCCTGCAAGGCGGCGAGCGCCGCGGTGACGAGTTTCTTAAACGTTGGGTTGCGGGCGGTCTCTCCGAGGATCAGCCCGATGAGCCGGTCCGGTCCCAGCGCCGCCAGGGTTTCCGGCGACGGGGTGGTGCGGCGCGCACCTTTGGGACGCGCCGGCTTGGGGATGGGCTCCGCTTTTGGGCGGGTCTTGATACGCGCCTGGGTTGCGGCCTTCGCTGGAGCCACGGCAGCGCTGCTCCTGTCAGTCCACAACCTTGGCGCGGGGGCGATCGCTACCCTGGGCGGTCTCGTCGTGCCAGCTGCCGGCCTGATCCTGATAGCGGATGCCTTCTGTGGAGCCGGGAACCTGCTGCTCGGCAGCCGCAGCCTGGGCGGCCTGCAGCGCCTCTTCGCGGCTCGGGAAGGTCTCGGAGAACACGTCGCCCACCTTGTAGGCGAAGCCGCCATCGTGCTCGACGATGCGATAGGTAACCTCGGACATCACGACTCCTGTACGCACGCGGTTGTGTTGAGCGCGAACCCGTCGCGCGCCGCGGGGTTCCCGACCGGCCTCCGATCCGCCGGAAAGTCACGCTACGGGCGCCGCATGACGACGTTTCTTCGACCGATCCTGGCCCTCGGCCTCCTGCTCGCTTCGCAGAATGTCCACGCCGAGGAGGGTTTTTTCGAGTCTCTCTTCGGCGGCTCTTCGCGGGCTGCGCCGGCCAATCCGTTCGCTTCGAATTATCCCTCCGCCCCGCCCGCCCCCGACGAGGTCCGGGCCGAGCGTCAGCGCCCGTCGGTCCGCGGCGAGCGCCAGCGGAGCCGGGGGCCTGTGCCCCCGGGCCGGATCCCGGAAGAATAGCCGGCTCAGGCTTCAGGCATCGCCGACGACGCCGGCCTCGTCCTGAGCCTGAAGCACGTCCGGGCGCGGCATCGAGATGATGTTGAAACCGGCATCGACGAAATGGACCTCGCCGGTGACGCCGCCGGAGAGCGGCGACAGCAGGTAGAGGGCCGAGCCGCCGACATCGTCGAGGCTGACGGTGCGGCGCAGCGGAGCGTGGGCGCGCTGGTGGTTGAACATCAGGCGGGCATCGGCGATGCCGGCGCCGGCCAGCGTCCGCATCGGGCCGGCCGAAAGCGCGTTGACCCGGATGCCGTCCGGGCCGAGATCGCTCGCGAGGTAGCGGACCGAGGCCTCCAGCGCCGCCTTGGCCACGCCCATCACGTTGTAGTTCGGCATCACCCGGGTCGAGCCACCGTAGGTGAGGGTCAGCAGGGAGCCGCCGGTCTTCATCCGCTTGGCGGCGCGCTGGGCGATCTCGGTGAAGGAGAAGCACGAGATCGTCAGGGTCCGCGCGAAGTTCTCGCGGGTTGTGACGTCGACGTAGCGGCCCTTGAGCTGCGCCTTGTCGGAGAAGCCGATGGCGTGGACCACGAAGTCGAGGCCGTCGTCGAAGCGCTCGTCCAGGGCCGCGAAGGTGGCGTCCACCGAGGCGACGTCTTCCACGTCGCAGGGCAGCACGATGTCGGAATCGAGCCGCGCCGCCAGAGGCGCGACCCGGCGCCCCAGAGCCTCGCCCTGATACGTGAAGGCGAGCCGCGCGCCGTGGGCGTGGAGGGTCCGGGCGATGCCCCAGGCGATCGAGTGATCGTTGGCGACGCCCATGATCAGGCCGCGCTTGCCCGCCATCAAACCTGTCATGCCGACTCACATTCCGTACGAGCACGCCGCCCCCGGAGGCGGGGACGCGCCGCGATGCGGTTCAACAACCTGTCCGCGACGAAGGTGCCTTAGCGCGGCTTGCCCTGCGCTCCAAACCGGATGGCCCATCGCAGGGGCCAAAAAAAAGCCCCGCCGGAGGGCGGGGCATCGATCTCGGCGTGCAGGGAGGGTCTAGAAGTACCCGTCCGTATGGGAGCGGGCTTCCTCGATCAGCGCCTGCTTCGCGTAGATCGCGGCGCAGCCCGCGATCATCAGGCCGCTCAGAGCTCCGATCAGGAACGTACCCATCGTCACCACCTCATCCAACGGAGCGTAAACGCCGCGTGAAACGCAGTGGTTCCGATATGAGACAGTCAAGCGTCCACGTGCTTCAGGACCAGGGTGGCGTTGGTGCCGCCGAAGCCGAAGGAGTTGGTCAGGACGTGACCCAGCTTGGCGTCATCCCGGCGCTCGCGCAGGATCGGCATATCGGCGAAGGCGGGATCGATCGTGTCGATATGCGCGCTCTCGCAGATGAAGCCGTTCTGCATCATCAGGAGGCTGTAGATCGCCTCCTGCACCCCCGTGGCGCCCAGCGAGTGGCCGGTGAGCGACTTGGTCGCCGAGATCGGCGGGCAATCCTCGCCGCGGCCGAACACCTCGCGGATCGCCTCGATCTCCTTGTCGTCGCCGACCGGGGTCGAGGTCGCATGCGGGTTGATGTAGTCGATCCGCGCGCCCTTCAGGCCTTCCATCGCCTGGCGCATGCAGCGCACCGCGCCCTCCCCCGACGGGGCGACCATGTCGTGGCCGTCCGAGGTGGCGCCGTAGCCGGCGATCTCGCCGTAGATCCGGGCGCCGCGGGCCTTTGCGTGCTCCAGTTCCTCGAGGACCAGCACGCCAGCGCCGCCGGCGATGACGAAGCCGTCGCGGTTGGCGTCGTAGGCGCGCGACGCCCGGGCCGGCGTGTCGTTGTACTTCGACGACATGGCGCCCATGGCGTCGAACAGCGACGAGAGGGTCCAGTCCAGATCCTCGCAACCGCCCGCGAAGATGATGTCCTGACGACCGCCCTGGATGATCTCGGCGGCGTTGCCGATGCAATGGTTGGAGGTCGCACAGGCCGACGAGATCGAGTAGTTCACGCCGCGGATCTTGAACCAGGTCGCCAGCGTTGCGGAGGCGGTTGAGGACATCGCCTTCGGCACCGCGAACGGGCCGATCCGCTTCGGACCCTTGTCGCGGGTGATGGCGGCGGCATCCACGATCACCCGGGTCGAGGGACCGCCCGATCCCATGATGATGCCGGTGCGCTCGTGGGAGATCTCGGCCTGCTCAAGGCCCGAATCGCGGATCGCCTGATCCATGGCGACGTGGTTCCACGCGGAGCCGCCGCCGTGGAAGCGCATGGCGCGACGGTCGACCACGCCCTCGGGATCGAGGCTGGGCCGGCCCGAGACCTGGCTGCGGAAATTGTGCTCGGCATAGCTCGCGTCGCGCGCAATGCCCGAACGCGCCTCGCGTAGGGAGGCGAGCACCTCCTGCGTGGTGTTGCCGATGGACGAGACGATGCCCATCCCGGTGATGACGACGCGGCGCATGGTGGTGTCGATACCTCCGTCGCGGCATCGGTCGCCCGTGCCGCGTCCCGGTCAGCTAAGGTGACGCGGGTACAATCTCAACTGCCGAGGGCGTCCGGCGTTGCGCGCCGGGTGTGAAACACGCCCTCGAAACGCGGCGCACTCAGCTCTGGAACAGGCCGACGCGCATATCCTGAACCTGGTAGACGCGCTCCCCGTCCGCCTCAAGCCAGCCGTCGCCGATGCCCAGCACCAGCTTGCCCTGCCGGACGCGCTTCACGTCCACATTGTAGACGACCTTCTTCATGGTCGGCAGCACCTGCCCGGCGAGCTTGACCTCGCCGACGCCGAGTGCCCGGCCGCGGCCTGGAGAACCCAGCCAACCGAGATGGAACCCCAGCATCTGCCACAGGGCATCGAGGCCCAGGCAGCCCGGCATCACCGGGTCGCCCTGGAAATGGCACGGGAAGAACCACAGGTCCGGCCGGATATCGAGCTCGGCTGTGACATGGCCCTTGCCGTGGGCGCCGCCCTCCTGCCCGATGCTGGTGATCCGGTCGAACATCAGCATCGGCGGCAGCGGAAGCTGTGCATTTCCGGCGCCGAAGAGCTCGCCGCGCCCGCAGGCCAGTAGATCCTCGTAGGAATAGTGCGACTTGCGGCTCGCGGTCTGTTCCGGCGTCTCGGCATCTGTCGGCATGAAGGTGGCTGTTTCCTCTGGACTCTCTTGGGGGGCTGGCTTGCGGTGCGCGGCCCTGGCCTGGTTGTTCGGCGCGCGGGTTAGCACGGGGCGCAGCGCCTTCAAAGCCATCAACGACTTCGCAGGGGATGCGCACCGGCTCGGCAAGGCGCCTTGGGTTGCGACCGCATGTCCACTTCCGTATAGTATGACGAATCCCATTCCTACAGGGTCCTCGTCGAGCGTTCAGTCCCGCAATGTCCGAACTGCTGCCCCTTCAGGCGATCCTCAACGGCCGGGTCCCCGCCCCCCAGCTGGAAGCGAACGGCATGCCGCGTCGCGGTTGTCCGCTGTCCGATCTGCGCGACCGCCTGCGTCGGGCCGGCCTGCGTCCGACCCGGCAGCGCCTGTCCCTGGGCTGGCTCCTGTTCGGCCGCGGCGACCGGCACCTGACCGCCGAGATGCTCTACGACGAGGCGATGCGCGCCAAGGTGCCGGTCTCACTGGCCACCGTCTACAACACGCTCCACCAGTTCACCGAGGCGGGTTTGCTGCGCCAGCTCGCGCTCGACGGGTCGAAGGCATATTTCGACACGAACCCGAGCGAGCACCACCACTTCTACCTCGAGGACGAGAACCAGGTGATCGACATGCCGGATTGCGGCATCACGGTCGATTCCCTCCCCGAGGCCCCCGAGGGCATGGAGATCGCCGGCGTCGAGGTGATCGTCCGCCTGCGCCGCGCCCGCCCCGCCGGCCGCCGCCAGAGCTGATTGTTCGGGGCTTCGGCCCCGCGCGTCGACGTCGAGCCGCCCGGTTTCGGGCGGCTTTTTTGTTGCGTGTCCGTCGTTGCCGGATGCGTCGCGGGTGCCGTCTCCCGGGCGGGCTACGATGGTTACACAGTGTGATCGGTCATGCCCGACGCGCTCTCCTCCCCCTTGTGGAGAGGCGTTGGAGGTGGGGGTGGTTCAGAAGGCACCGCTGCGCTCCATTCTGCACCACCCCCACCCCTGATCCCTCCCCACAAGGGGGGGAACGCGTCGTGTTTCAGAGGCTTGCCGAAGACCGAAGCCGATCTGTGAATCTGCTAGTCCGCAGAGGGGGGGGGGAAGGGAGAGCCGCCGTGCCTCCCGTGGCTTCTGCCGACTTCAATGTGTGGATCCGCAAGCCCGGTAGCGGAGGCCTCGGAGGAGAAGTCGAGGGATCGCGCGAAAGCTGGAGGGCTCCTTTGAGCGCGACGCTGCGCGCTGCCACAACAGGATTAGGATGTGGGTGGAAGGCGCGACGCAGATCGGCTCGCCGGATCGAGCCGACCGGCGTTGCCCGGCGCCCCTCCCCAAAAACCAAAACCTATTCCACCACCTCGTTCGGATACACGCCCCAGAGACGGGTCTGGCGGATGTAGCCGTCCACGTCCCGGCGGTTGGGGAGCGTCACGATCAGGCGGCACCACGTGCCGGTGCAGCTCTTCACGCTGCCGATCACCCCGGTCTGAAGGCGGGCCTCGTCCTCGGCGCCCTCGTCGGCCTTGGCGCGCAACGAGACGGCGGCCTTCTCGGCGCCCTTGTCGGGGCCGGCATTGACGATGGCAGTGCGACGGCCGGAGAGCAGCGAGTGCAGCACCCAGCCCTCGGTGCCCTCCGAATCGCGGATCCGCCGCCAGGTCTCGAACTCGCCGACGATCTCCACCGGCAGGCCGGCGCGCTGGAACACCCAGAGGGTGCGGTGATCCTTCGAGGGCCCTTCCCGCAGGTTGACGCGGTCGGTCTTCAGGCTGGCGTAGCGGGGCAGCGGCAGCTTGGTGACGGGGCCGATTCCGGTGTCGGGCTTCGCGGTCGGCGGGGCCGCGCTGGCACCGACCAACCCGCTCAGAAGCAGCGCCGCGACGGCGAAGCTCAGGCGTGACGCGCGCATGGTCCTCTCCCACTCCCGACCTGACGATGCCCGGCGGACTCGCCTCTGGCCACCCGCCCGGGTTTCGAATCCTGATTCCGATGCGTCCCGGGACCCGGCGATCCCTGTTCGAGGGGAGGCCGAAGAAGCCCGGGCTGTCGCGATCGCGGCCCGTCGGTGCGCGGATCCTGCCGGCATCCGATTGTGTTCCGGCCCACCTCTGGTAGAGAGGCCGATGGGTCGGAACAGGCTCCGGGACCGGTGCCTCGCACCCGACCTGTCTGGCCGAGTTCGGTTAACGGACGCTTGCCACGCGTGGTCCGGATCGGGCCCGCCGGGCCGGGATCGCCAACACGGCCGCGAGGCTGACGGGGAGAGAGACGTGTCGAAGCGCAAGCCGCTGGTGGTCGTGACGCGGCGCCTGCCGGATGCCGTCGAGACGCGGATGCGCGAGCTGTTCGACGTGCGCCTCAGTCCCGACGATGCTGCCATGCCGGCCGACGCTCTGGCGGCGGCCCTGCGCGAGGCCGACGTGCTGGTCCCCACCGTCACCGACGAGATCGATTCCGGGCTGCTCGCCCAGGCCGGCCCGAACCTGCGGCTGATCGCCAATTTCGGCAACGGCGTCGATCATATCGACGTGGCCGCCGCCCTGGAGCGCGGCATCACGGTCACCAACACCCCCGGCGTCCTGACCGAGGACACCGCCGACATGACCATGGCGCTGATCCTTGCGGTGGCCCGCCGGGTCACGGAGGGCGCTCGGATCATCCCGGACGACGACTGGACCACGGGCTGGTCGCCGACCTGGATGCTCGGCCGGCGCATCACCGGCAAGCGGCTCGGCATCGTCGGCATGGGCCGGATCGGCCAGGCGCTCGCCAAGCGCGCCCGCGCCTTCGGCCTGCAGGTCCACTACCACAACCGCCGCCGGGTGCCGGCCGCGATCGAGGGCGCGCTGGACGCGACCTACTGGGAATCCCTCGACCAGATGCTGGCCCGGGTCGACATCGTGTCGGTGAACTGCCCGCACACGCCGGCGACCTACCACCTGCTCTCGGCCCGGCGCCTCAAGCTGCTCAAGCCCGAGGCCATCGTGGTCAACACCGCCCGCGGCGAGGTGATCGACGAGAACGCGCTCGCCCGCCTCATCGAGGCTGGCGACGTCTCGGCGGCCGGCCTCGACGTGTTCGAGCAGGAGCCCGCAGTGAGCCCGCGCCTCGTGAAGCTCGCCCGCCAGGGTAAGGTCGTGCTGCTGCCCCATATGGGCTCGGCGACCTACGAGAGCCGCACCGACATGGGCGAGAAGGTCATCATCAACATCAAAACCTTCATGGACGGCCACCGCCCGCCGGACCGGATCCTGCCGAGCATGCTCTGATCCCGAACGGCGGCGCTACAGCGCGTCGCCGCGGGCGGCTACGGGCTTCGGTGTGGTCTGCGCGCTCTGGAACAGCCGCTCGCTGGTCAGCTTGAGGAAGTAGAACCCGAATTCCGGGTTCTGGTAATAGAGCTGCTTCACGTCGGAATAGGACACGCACAGCGCGTTGCCGGCCTCGATGCAGATCAGCGACGCGGTCCGGGTGTTGCCCGGGGCGAGCAGGCCGAGTTCACCGACGATCCCGCCGGCGCGCACCTCGATCCCGACCTCCGGAATCCGGAAGGCGCCGCTCTCGACGTAGTACATCTCGCCGGCCGGCTCGCCCTTGCGGAACACCACCTCGCCGAGTCCGAACGGGCGCTGCGATCCGAACGGGCGCAGCCATTCGAGGGACAGGTTGCCGTCGGCCGCGGTCTCGACGTCGCGCACCAGGCGCATCATCTGCCAGAGCCGGTAGGCGTTGAACGGGATCTGGATCGCCTCGGTCAGCACCACCGGCATGCTGCCGATCAGGATTCCGTAGGTGATCACGGCGCAGCTGGCGCAGAGCGAGATGATCCGCAGCGGGATCATGGTGCTCATGGCCGAGGCCGAGATGGTGAGCGCGGTGCCGAGATAGCCGATCCCCTCGATCCAATCCACGCACGCCTCCACCAGCTCCCGAGCGTGAGCGGGATGCCCGTCCCGCCGGGCTCCGGCAAGACGCGCGGCCCCGGGCGGCGCGCGCGCGCTTCAGCCTGTGCCCGCGCGGATACGCTCGGCGGCCGCCGCGGCGGCGCGGGTGCCCTCCTCGTAGGCGCCCCCGACCGTGCCCCATTGCAGCCGTGACAACGCCTCCCCGGCGAACCAGACCGTGTCGGCCAGCGGCGCCTGCAGGAAGGCGCGGGCCGGCGCGTGGCCGGGGGGCACCACCGCCCAGGAGCCGCGCGACCATGGATCGTGACGCCACGCGCTCACCGCCGGGATGGTCAGGTCGCGCAGCCGCGCCCGGCCGAACTGCTCGGCCAGAACCGACCGGACATGGCGGCGGACCCCGTCCGCGCCGGAGCCGGCGGCATCCAGCGCCTCGGCCTCGTGGACGTCGAGCTCATAGTAATGGAACGGCGTGCCGTCGATGCGGGTGAGGAGGCCGGCGGGCGAGCGCCGGGTGCCGTGGATCGCGGCGAGCCGATCCCGGCCCTGGAAGGGGCTCGACGGCCAGTGCAGCACGGCGTGCTCGTACAGGCCCGTGGTGAAGCCGTCGATCGCGGCCCGGACTGCGTTCGGCAGCGGCGGCGAGAAGGCCGGGCCGTCACGCAGCACCATGACCGGCACCGTTACGATCACCGCCTTCGCCGCGTACGCGACGCCATCCGCCGTCTCCACGCGCACCCGCCTGTCCGACCAGTCGATGCGGGTCACCGGGCTCGCGAGCGCGATCGGCAGATCGTTGGCCAGCCGGGCGAGGTAGCTGCCGTAGCCGCCGGCCAGGAAGTAGTTCTCGCTGTATTCGAGGCTCGGGAAGTCGTGCAGCGACACCGCGCCGAGCGGCCGGCCCGAGACCAGGCCGTGGACCTGCGCCACCCGGGTCCCCCAGGGGCCGAGGCCGGGCGGGAGGGCGCTCTCGGCCGGCCGGTCGTCCCCCGGCCGAGCCGCACCGCGGGTCATGGCCTGGTCGGCCCGGTCGAAGGCCCGGGCATTGGCCCGGATCTCGTCGGCACGGCCCCGGCGTCGGTCGACCCAGACATGGCTCTCCTGGGGCGCCAGCGTCAGGCGCTCCCCGCGCGCCCGGCCCAAAGCCACCAGCGGGTTGATCGGCCCGGCATGGAGCCAGTGCGCCCCGAGGTCGAGGGCGTGGCCGCGCACCGAGACCGTGAAGGCCCGGCCGCCGATCCGGTCGCGGGCCTCCAGCACGGCGACCCGCACGCCCCGCTCCACCAGGGTCCGGGCCGCCCCGATCCCGGCGGCACCGGCGCCGATCACCAGCACCTCCGGATCCGCAGGCAGCAGGGCGAGGCGCGGCCGGTAATCGGGGGCGCGCGGCGGGTCCGCGGAGCACCGCTCGGCTTTCCCAGGGGAAGTCGTCGAGGTCGAGGCCGTCATCCTGGCGTCCTGCACGCGCGCTCCTGTCCGCTCGCTCCGGTGCGGCGGCGTCCGGCCTTGCGCCGGTGGCCGCACCCCTTCACAACGCTGCCGCGCCGCCTCCGGCGCTAGCCGGAAACCCCGCCCGATGATCGTCGAGTCCGCCGCGGCGGCTTTGCGCCAGACCTTCTCCCCGCCCCTGCGGGCGATCCTGTGGAAGTCCCTGGGCCTGACGCTCGGGCTCCTCGTCCTGCTGTGGCTCGGCCTGACCCGCCTGGTCCAGGCATTCCAGGCGAGCCACCACATCTCCGCCCAGTACCCGATCCTCGACAGCCTCGCCTACTACCTCGCGGGTTTCGGCCTGTTCGTGGTCCTGGCCTATCTCATGCCGGCGATCTCGATCCTGGTGGCGGGTTTCTTCCTCGACGACGCCGCCGCCATCGTCGAGCGCACGGACTTCCCCAACGATCCGCCGGGCCGACCCATGCCGCTCGGCACCGCGATGTTCTACGCGGTGCGCTTCGCGGGTGTGACATTGCTGGTCAACCTGGCGGCGCTGGTGATCTTCTTCGTCCCGGTGATCGGGATCGCGGCGTTCTTCGGCGCCAACGCCTACCTGCTGTCCCGGGAATATTTCGAGATGGCGGCCGCCCGGTTCCGGCCGCTTCCGCAAGCAGCCGAAATGCGCAAGGCCTTCGCGGTCCGCACGCTCAGCGCCGGCTGCCTGATGTCGGCGTTGATGGTGGTGCCGATCCTCAATCTGCTGACGCCGCTGTTCGGGATCGCTCTGATGGTCCACCTGCACAAGCGCCTCAGCGGGCGCCGGCAACTGGCGTCCCCGATCCCGCGATAGCGGATGCGTCGAAGCCTCGCGCTGGTCGGCGACGGCTCGGGCCGCTACCGTGGTGAGAACCCGGCGGCGCTCCGGGGCGGAGAGCCGATCGATGAAGGCCCACGACGCAGCGCAGGACGGGGATCGCGAGATCCCCCCGCCCCCGGGCAAGGGTCCGTTCCTGCTCGTCGGCTTGGTCGCCCTCGGCCTGGTGGGCTACGGCGCCTACAACCACTGGCAGCGGGACGTCGAGGCCACCGCGACCCTGGAGCGGATCAAGACCCTGGTGCCCCAAATCCGCACCATCGTGGCGGAGCGGTCGGACGGCCCCCTCGATCTCACGCTGCCCGGCGAGACGCAGCCCTTCACCACCGCCGCGATCGCGGCCCGGGCCACCGGCTACATCGCCGAGCGGCGGGTCGATATCGGCTCCCGGGTCAAGGCCGGCGATCTGCTCCTGCGCATCGCGGCCCCGGATCTCGACCAGCAGCTGGCCCAGGCCCAGGCCCAGGTCGGCCAGCTGAAGGCGCAATTGCTGCAGGCGCAGGCGCAGGTCGAGCAGGCCCGCGCCAACGTGAATCTCGCCAACTTGACCAACAACCGCACCTCGACGCTGGCCGTCCAGGGCTGGGCGTCGCGCCAGAACGCCGATACGTCGCAGGCCAGCGTGCTCTCGCAGGCCGCGGCCCTGGCGGCCGCCGAGGCGGGGGTGAAGGTGGCCACCGCCAAGATCGCCTCGCAGGAGGCGGCGGTCGACCGGCTGAAGGCGCTCGCGGCGTTCGAGCGGGTGGTCGCCCCCTTCGACGGAGTGGTCACAACCCGCAACGTCGATGTCGGTGATCTGGTCAAGGCCGATAACGGCGGCACGCCGCTCCTCAGCATGGACCAGGACAGCACCCTGCGCATCACCGTGAACGTGCCGCAGAACGATGCCGTGGGCGTCAAGCCGGGCGTCCAGGCAGAGATCGGCGTGCCCCAGATCCCCGGCCGTCTCTTCGGCGGCTTCGTCGAGCGCAGCTCGGTGGCGCTGAACGCCACCTCGCGCACCCTGACGACACAGGTCGACGTGCCGAACCCCGATCGGGCCCTGCGGGCCGGGCTCTTTGCCTATGTGACGCTGAAGCTTCCCCGGACCGATCAGAGCGTCACGGTCCCCGCCGAAGCGACGGTGTTCAATGCCCGGGGGTTCCAGGTCGCCGAAGTGGGTGAGGACGATCGGGTGACTTGGCGGACCGTCCGGGTGCGGCGTGACCTCGGCCGGACCCTCGAGCTCGAATCGGGCCTGGCCCCGGACAGCCACATCATCTTCAGCCCGCCTCCGGAGCTGCGCGACGGCCAGACCATTGAGCGCGTGAAGCCGGCGCCGCAGGCCAAGCCGATTCGGGCGGCGGAACGGTAAGGGGCTTTCGGGCTCAACGTCTCCACGCCCCTCCCCCCCCCCCATATCCTGAAACGACGAAGCGAAGCAGATTCCTCTAGAAATCGCGCCGCTTCTATAGGGCTCCTTCGAGTCCCGCGGACGCGGGGACCGCAGGATGAGGGGATGGGTGGGATCGATGCTGTTGTGCACGTCGGCCGGCGGATTGGCTCAGCCAAGCCGCAGCCCGAACCGTCATTGCGAGGGCAGCAAAGCAACGCAGCGCGGCGTACCATTCCGAGATCGCGCGCTGCCCTGGGTTACTTCGCTGCGCTCGCAATGACGGTGCGCGATCGAGGCGTGACCGCGTCTCCGTCGAGCGGGCTCAGTTCACCCGGACCACCAGCTTCATCTTCGGATGAATGCCGCACAGCACCTGGAACGTCCCCTTCTCGGTGAAGGTCACCGGCGTGCGGCTGCCCGGCTCCTGATCTCCGGAATCGAAGTTGAACGTATCCGATTCCACGAAGACGTGGTGCAGCAGGTCGCTATCGTCGTTGACGAACATCACCGTCTCGCCCCGGCTCAGCGCGATGTTGCCGGGCTGAAAGGCGCGGCCCTTCTGCGACACCAGCAGCCCGGAGGCTTCGAGGTCGCCGACCAGGATCATTCCGCAGATGATCCCGAGGGCCAGCGCGAGCGCCGCCGGCCAGGCCGACTTCCAGCGGAGCGATGCGGATACACGGAGCGCTGCGGAGGCCATGCTATTCCTCGGGCTGACCCGGGAGTTCTACCTGCGATTCTATTGAGAAATGATTTTCGCGATGCTGCACGTTCCGGTGCATCTGGCTGTTTTGCGGTCAATCGTGCCGCCAAAATGATATCCGCGAGTCGAATGCGTGGTACGCTCGGCTAATCACGTCTTAACATGTAGCAATTACGGTTTGCTGGACCTGTCAGACGGCGGCCCGGTGCGATGCGAGACCCCGAGAGAGCGACGGACGAACGGACGCCCCGGGTTCTGACGCGTCTCGTGCGCAGCGTAACGGGCCTGTCGACGACGATCCGCGGCCGGATCTTCGTCGCCTTCCTCGGCATGAGCCTGCTGTCCGGCGCGCTCGGGCTCTACGCCGTCGTGGCGATTTCGCATGTCGGGGTGCTCGTCAACCGCACCTATGACGAGTCGCTGATGTCGATCAATTACGCCCGGGCGACCGCGGCGGATTTCGCCAAGATGCGCAGCGCCTTCGCCCGCCGCACGCATGTCCGCAACGCCGCCGAGGCGGCCAAGCTCGATGCGGAGATCGCCGACCTCTCGACGACCCTGTCCGAAGACCTGACCATTGCCGTGGAGCGCTCACAGTCCGACCGGTCGGTCCGCACGGCCGGCGCCGTTCAGGCCGCGGTGGCCACTTGGGAGGAGATGCGCCGCAGCCTCGATCCGGCCACGGCGCGACCGGAGCGTTGGGATGCGCTGGACCAGCAGGCCAGCGCCGTCGACAGCCAGATCGACCTCCTGGTCAATTACACCGCCGGCGACGGCTTCACCTTCCGGCAGGCCGCCCGGATGCTGGTCGCCCGGGAGATGCACGTCAACGCCATCGTCGCCGGGCTGGCGGTGTTCGCCTGCGCGCTGATCGCATGGCTGCTCAACCGCCGCATCACCGGCCCCCTGGCCGATGCCTCCGCGGCGGCAGAACGGATCGCCAGCGGTCGCCTCGACGACAGGATCCCGGCCGGCGGCCGCGACGAGCTCGGCAGCCTGCTCCGCTCGATGGCGGCGATGCGCGACAACATCCAGGCGATGATGCAGCGCGAGGTCAGCCAGCGCCGGGTCGCCGAGGCTCTGGTGACCGATGCCCTCCAGACTTCCCGCGAGGGCGTCATCGTGGTCGATGCCGAAGGCGGCATCGCGCTGGCCAACGCACAGGCGCTGTGCTTCTTCCACGGGCTCGAAGCCGCGATCGCGGCCGGCGTGTCCCTGGCGCGCCCCGCCGCAGGATCGGGCTCCGATACCCTCGACGAGTGCTTCCGGGCCCTCGCCCGCGACGGCGAGATCCGGCTGGCGGATGGGCGTTGGTTGCGGGTGAGCCGCAGCGCCACCCAGCAAGGCGGCTTCGTCGCCGTGTGCAGCGATATCAGCCTGCTCAAGGAGCAGGAGGACCGGCTGACCGAGACGAATCTGCGGCTCGACGCGGCGCTGGACAACATGTCCCAGGGCCTGTGCCTCTACGATTCCCAGCACCGGCTGATGGTGGTGAACCGCCGCTACAGCGAGATCTACGCCCTGCCCGCCGGCGCGATAGCGCCCGGCATGTCGGCGCAGGACGTGCTGCGGGCAAGCCTCGCGGCCGGCAACCATCCGGGCTGCGATCTCGCCGCCCTCCTCCACCAGGAGCGCGAGGCGCATCGCGGGGGCGCTTGGCACACGCAGTTCCAGGAGCTGAGCAACGGCCGCACCGTCTCGATCGACCGTCGCGCGACGGCCGACGGCGGCTTCGTGGCGACCTACGAGGACGTCACCGAGCGTCGCCATGCCGAGGCACGCATCGCCTTCCTGGCGCATCACGACACCGTCACGGGCCTGTTGAACCGGGAGGCCCTCGGCCAGCAGATCGATTTGGCGGTGGCGCAGGCCGGGCGCGATTCGGGCTTTGCCGTCTTCGCGATCGACCTCGACGATTTCCGGCCGATCAACGAGACACTGGGTTACGGGGTCGGCGACGAATTGCTGGCGGCAGTCGGCGATCGGCTCACGGCCTGCGTGCGCGAGATCGACTGCGTCGCCCGACTCGGCGCCGACGAGTTCATCGTCGTCCAGCGTGGCGCTGACCGGCCCGAGGAGGCCGCGGTGCTCGCGCGCCGCATCATCGAGGTGCTAAGCGCGCCCTACAGCCTGAGCAGCCACGAGATCAGCATCGGGCTGACCATCGGCATCACCCTCGCGCCGGGCGACGGCGCGAGCTGCGAGAAGCTTCTGAAGAACGCCGAGGTCGCCCTCGACCGCGGCAAGACCGAGGCCCGCGGCTCGTTCCGCTTCTTCGAGCCGGAGATGGATGCGCGCCTCCAGGCCCGTCGGATCCTCGAGCGCGACCTGCGCGACGCGCTGGCCCGCGAGGCGTTCGAGGTCTACTACCAGCCGATCTACAGCCTCGCCGCGGACCGGATCTGCGGCTTCGAGGCGCTGCTGCGCTGGGACCACCCGGGCCGCGGCTTCATTTCGCCGGCCGAGTTCATTCCGATCGCCGAGGAACTCGGTCTGATCGTGCCCCTCGGCGAATGGGTGCTGCGCCGGGCCTGCGAGGAGGCCGCCCACTGGCCGGACGGGCTCAAGGTCGCGGTCAACGTCTCGGCGGTGCAATTCACCTCGGCGAGCCTCGTCACCGCGGTGCGCGAGGCCCTTCGCCGGACCGGGCTGCCCGGCCGCCGCCTGGAGCTGGAGATCACCGAATCGGTGCTGGTGGCCAATCCCGGGGCGACCACGGCGATCCTGCACAGCCTGAAGGCGCTGGGCGTGCGGGTCTCGATGGACGATTTCGGCACCGGCTACTCGTCGCTGAGCTACCTGCGCAGCTTCCCGTTCGACAAGATCAAGATCGACCAGTCCTTCGTCCGCGACCTGTGCGTGAAGGACGGGACCGACTTCATCGTCCGGGCGGTGATCGGGCTGGGCTCCAGCCTCGGCATGACCACCACCGCCGAGGGTGTGGAGACTGAGGCGCAGCTCGCGCATTTGCGCGCCGAGGGCTGCGACGAGGTCCAGGGCTACCTGATCAGCCGCCCGGTCCCGGTCTCGCAAGTGGCCGAGGTGATCAACCGCTGGAACGGCGCTGCCGAAGCGGTCGCGTGAGGGGCCCTCCCGCGTTCAGGATGGCGGATTTAAACATTTGGGTCGGCAGGAGACATGGGAGACACCGCGGCTCTCCCTCCCCCCTTTGCGGGGGAGGGAGACGCGCTTGGGGTTAACCTGGCTCCTCATCCGGCCGCGATGCCTCAGCATCGCAGCCGGCACAGACCGAACGGCGTCCCCTACTCCGCCGCGTCGAGGCGCGGGCGCTCGACGTGGCTGCGCTCGGCTTTGACCAGCTCGGCGGTGCGGAACGCCACTTCCAGCGCCTGCTCCGCGTTGAGGCGCGGGTCGCAGTAGGTGTGGTAGCGGTCCTGCAGGTCGTCGGCGGTGAGCGCCCGGGCGCCGCCGGTGCATTCGGTCACGTCCTTGCCGGTCATCTCGAGATGGATGCCGCCCGCGATCGTGCCCTCGGCCCGGTGGACCCCGAAGAAGCCCTCGATCTCCTGCATCACCCGGTCGAACGGCCGGGTCTTGTAGCGGCCGGCCGCAACGGTGTTGCCGTGCATCGGGTCGCAGATCCAGACCACGGACCGCCCTTCCCGCTCGACGGCCCGGATCAGGCCCGGCAGGTGCTCGCCGACCTTGTCGGCGCCGAACCGGCAGATCAGGCTGAGCCGGCCGGGCTCGTTCTCCGGGTTGAGCAGGTCGATCAGCCGGATCAGGCCGTCCGCCTGCATGGACGGGCCGCATTTCAGGCCGATCGGGTTCTTGATCCCGCGGGCATATTCCACGTGGGCATGGTCTGGCTGCCGGGTGCGGTCGCCGATCCACAGCATGTGCCCGGAGGTTGCGTACCAATCGCCGGTGGTCGAGTCGACGCGGGTCAGCGCCTCCTCGTAGCCGAGCAGCAGGGCCTCGTGGCTGGTGTAGAAATCGGTGGTCCGCACCTCCGGATGCGTCTCCGGGTTGATGCCGATCGCCCGCATGAAGTCGAGCGCGTCGGTCATACGGCCGGCGACATCCTGGTAGCGCGAGGATTGCGGCGAATCCTTCACGAAGCCCAGCATCCAGCGATGCGCGTTCTCCAGGTTGGCGTAGCCGCCGGTAGCGAAGGCGCGCAGCAAATTCAGGGTCGCGGCCGATTGCCGGTAGGCCTCGAGCTGCCGGCGCGGGTCCGGAATGCGGGCCTCCTCGGAGAAGCCGATGCCGTTGACGATGTCGCCGCGGTAGCTCGGCAGGCTGACCCCGTCGAGGGTCTCGGTGGGCGAGGAGCGTGGCTTGGCGAACTGCCCGGCGATGCGCCCGACCTTCACCACGGGCGAACCGCCCGCGAAGGTCAGCACCATCGCCATCTGCAGGAACACCCGGAAGAAATCGCGGATGTTGTCGGCCGAATGCTCGTCGAAGCTCTCGGCGCAATCGCCGCCCTGGAGCAGGAAGGCTTCGCCCGCCGCGACGCGTCCGAGCGCAGTCTTCAGCTTGCGGGCCTCACCGGCAAAGACTAGGGGCGGAAAACTCGCGATCTGAGTCTCGACCGCCTGCAGCGCCGCCGAATCCGGATAGGCCGGGACCTGCTGGATCGGCAGGTTCCGCCAGTTCTTCGGTGTCCAACGCTCGGCCATGACCTCTCTCCGCGCACGTTCGTCGTGCGATCGCGCATGACGCGCGAAGCGCGGCTTATAGAGAGGTTCCCGGGCCCTTGCGAGTGCCGGATTCCTGAGGGCAGGCAGGAGCCTGAAGCAGAGTCAGGGCAGGATTCCCGCGCCGCAGCGTGTCCCGTCATCGGCCGATCGCCGATGCGCGCCCGCTTCGGCCTCAGGCTTCGCCGTCCTCGACCTCGATCCCGTGCTCGGCCAGGATCCAGAAGATCGCCTCCAGATCCTCCGCGGAGACGTCGCGGGGCGGAAGCGCTTCTTCGAGGTCGTCGTAGGTCAGGCAGCGGCTGCGCTGGGTCTCGGCCTTGGCCAGCAGCCGGTCGATCGCCCGGCGGATATCGGCGGGCAGCGCGTCGTGGCTCGGGGCCCGGTAGGTGAAAGCCGGCCGCAAGGCGTCGGCCAGCAGGCCGTCGATGATCGCCTGGCGACGCGCGTGTGCGTCGTCCTCGCGTTCGTTCTTCCCTGCGCCCTGCTTACCCATGACCCTGATATGGCTCGGCCGCGCACCGCGTCGAGACCCCGCGACCTGCTGAACTTAACCGACCCCTACGGGATGCTTGGTCACCTCCGGCACCCGCATGGTCACGAGCTCCTCGGCGGCCGTCGGATGGACCGCGATGGTGCGGTCGAAATCCGCCTTGGTGGCACCCATGGTGACGGCGATGCCCACCGCCTGGATCACCTCCCCGGCATCGTGCCCGAAGATGTGGACGCCGACCACGCGATCGGTGGCGCAATCGACCAGCACTTTCATGAGGATCCGCTCCTCGCGCCCGGAGAGCGTCGCCTTCATCGGCCGGAACCGCGACTTGTAGACGTCGATCTTGCCGTAGATCTCCCGGGCGGCGGCCTCGGTGTGACCGACGATGCCGATCTCGGGGGTCGAGAAGACGGCGGTCGGGATCAGCCGGTGATCGACGCAGGACGGCTTGCCGCCATAGACCGTGTCGGCGAACGCGTGGCCCTCGCGGATCGCCACCGGGGTCAGGTTGGCCCGGTTGGTGACGTCGCCCACCGCGTAGATCGACGGGACCGGAGTCTGTGAATAGGCATCAACCGGGATCGCCCCGACGGCGTCGGTCTCGATCCCGACCGTGTCGAGGCCGAGCCCGGCGACGTTGGGGCGCCGGCCGGTGGCCACCAGCACCTGATCGCAGACGATCTCCGAACCGTCGTCGAGGCGGGCGCACAGGCCGTTGTCGCGCTTCTCGATCCGCGTCAGAGTGCGGCTGAGCCGCAGTTCCATGCGCCGGCCATAGGCCTCGGCGAGGGCGTCGCGGACCTCGTCGTCGAAGCCGCGCAGCAGCCGGTCGCCCCGGTGGAGCAGGGTCGTACGGCTGCCAAGCGCCGCGAAGACGCCCGCGAACTCCACCGCGATGTAGCCGCCGCCGATCACCAGGATACGTTCGGGCAGGCTCTCAAGCTCGAACACCTCGTTGGAGGTGATCGCCAGCTCGATTCCCGGCACCGCGGGTTCCTTGACCGGGTGCGCGCCCACCGCGATCAGGATCCGCTCAGCCCGCACGGTCCGGTTCGAGCCGAGCAGGCGGATCGTGTGCGGATCCGCGATCACGGCGCGCTCAGGTACGATCTCGACGCCGGCGCGGATCAGGTTGGTGTCGTAGATGCCTTCGAGGCGCGTCACCTCGGCGTCGCGCCGCTGCTTGAGCACGCTCCAGTCGAAGCGCGGACGCTCGATCGTCCAGCCGAAGCCTGCGGCGTCCTCGAACTCGTCGGCGAAGCGGCCGGCATAGACCATCAGCTTCTTCGGCACGCAGCCGCGGATCACGCAGGTGCCGCCGACCCGGTATTCCTCGGCCAGCATGACCCTAGCGCCGTAGCCGGACGCGATCCGGGCGGCGCGCACGCCCCCCGAACCGCCGCCGATGACGAAGAGGTCGACGTCGTAGGCGCTCATGCGGGATCGTCCATCTCGGATCTCGTCTCGGTGCGAAGCGTCGCCGCCTCGCGCATCCAGGTGATGGCAGCGCCGAGGCCGGCCGTCCACCACGCCGCCCAGCCATTGTGCTCGACGAACGCGATGGCGGCCGCGCAGGCGACGAGGCCGAGTGCCGCGGCACGATCCGGCTGCCGCAGACCGGCGAGGCGCCCGAGCATCAGCATCAGGACGAGCGCGCCGAGGAGCGCGCCGGGCAATCCCAGCTCGGCCCAGGCCTGCAGGAAGCTGTTATGCGGGTGGCCGACCCCGAGGAGGACCCGCATCTCCGGCGCGACCGTCCCGGCCACCGGGGTCTCGGCGAAGCGCGCGCTGGTGCCGAACCCGGCCCCGCGCCACGGCTCGGCCGCAACCACGGCGCCGAAGCTGCGGGCGATGGCGACCCGCGCCCGGGACGACGACTGGACCAGGCGCTCATGCGCGGCTTCGGGCATGACCTTCGCGAGCAGGTCCCCCTCCACCGGGGCGAGCGCCACGGCGAGACCGAGGCCGAGGCCCGCCAGACCGATCCCGGCTCGCACCGGTAGCAGCCGGGCCAAGCCGAACAGCCCGGCCCCGGCCAGGAGGCCGAGCTGGGCGGCGCCGCTGATCGAGCGCAGCACGCCGAGCGCCGCGAAGGCCAGGGTGGCGAAAGCGAGACCCCGGGCCCGGATCCGCCACAGCACGAGGGCTACGGGGCCGGCCACGAGATCGAGCGTCAGGGCCGGTCGGTTGTGAACGAAGGCGGCCATCCGGTGCCCGAGCGCCCGCTCCAGGGCGAGGTCGGAGGCGAGGTCGACCGCGATGATCGAGCCTGCCAGCACGATCGCCCCTGCTGCGAGGCGGGGCGCGAAGGCCGGGATCCGCCCGGGAGCGAGACAGGTCAGCAGGTAGGCGGCGATCAGGGTGGGCAGGAACTCACCGAGCACCCGCAGCGATGCGCTGGGGAACGGCGTCCAGGCGAAGGAGACGAGGCACCAGGCCAGGAACGCGAGCGCCGCGAGGCCGAGCGGTGTTCCGAGGGGGGCGAGAACGCGCGGTGCGAGGGTATGGCGATCCTCGAAGAAGCGCCCAGCCAGGAAGGCGAGCGCCGCGAGGCCGATGAAAGCCGGGCTCGACCGGTTGGCGAGCACCATCGCCAGCGGCAGGATGGCGAGCAGGATGGCACCTGCCGCGTAGAGGCGGTTGATCGTCCGCGCGGAACGTGTCTGACCGTGCGCGGTCGCCGGCATGGGGTTCAACGGCATCGGATGTCCAAAGCATCCCCATCATGCGGCGGAGACGGCTACACATCGCATGGTGAAAGGCAGGACGCTCTCTCCTCCCCCTTGCGGGGAGGAGTTGGAGGTGGGGGTGGTTCAGACGGCACCGTTACGCGTGATCCGGCACCACCCCCACCCCTGCCCCCTCCCCGCAAGGGGGAGGGGAAACGCGTTGTGTTTCAGAGGCTTGTCGAGGAAGAAAGCCTAAAAGCCAATCTGTGAATCCGCAAGTCCGCACGGGAGAGGGGGCAGGTCCCGGCCTGGATGGGCCGAGGTGCGAGCACAGCGAGCCTCGAAGAAGCTTTCCAGAAAGCTTTGCGATTCTCGAAAGGGCTCCTTCGAGGCCTCCGCTTCGCTCCGGCGCCTCAGGATGAGGGCGAAGGTAGGAATGCGCGGGCCGAGATCAGAGGCGCGACGGTCGATCCGCCGAAAGCCCCCTCATTGCAGCTGATGGCCGCGCTTGCCCATCTCGGCGCGCACCCGGACCATGACGTATTCGGACACTTCCTGCGTCCAGTCCTGCATCTCCTGCACCATCTCGTCGAGGAGCTGCGGCTGGGCCTCGACGTAGTGCTTGCCGGCGGGCGAGCGGAAGAAGGTCGCGATCTCCTTCAGCTCCGGCTCCGGGAACTTCGCTGCGTAGGTGCGGGCGGCGATGTCGATCATGCGCTGCTTCTGCAGCTCCATCTCGGGCTGGAGCGACACCAGAACCTCGTCGAGATCCTTGGTCAGCTCGGGCCGGGTCACCGTCTGCTTGCGGATCTGATCGGCGAAGGCCGGCAGCACCGAATCGAACGAGCGGGCGATGCCGGAGCTGAGCATCACCTCGCGAGCCAGTGCCAGGTGGCTCGCCGTATAGGTCGGCGCCGCGGCGGCCGGGGCGTTCGGCTGCGCCGCCGGCTTCGCGGAGGCCGGCTTGGCCGGGGCCGGCTTGTTCGTCTGGGCCGACACGGCGTGGGGGAGAATCATGACCGCGGCGAGGGCGAGGCCGAGCGCGGCGGTGAGGCGTCGGGACATGCTGAACGTTCCTGCGAGGAGTATGGCGCTTCAGACCAAGCTGCCGAGAACGGTGACCTCGGCCTGCCCGCCCCGGTCCGCCGCCAGGATCGCGGCGTCTGCGATGCCGAGGAACAGGCCGTGCTCGACCACGCCCGGCACGGTCCAGAGGGCGGCGCCGAGGGCGTCGGGATCGGGGATGGCGCCGAGATGGGCGTCGAGGATGTGGTGGCCGCCATCGGTGACGATCGGCTTGCCGGCCGGATCGAGCCGCAGCCGGACCGGGCCGGTGCAGCCCACCCGGGCGACGGCCGCCTCCACCGCGCGGTGCGTGGCGGTGAGGCCGAACCGATTCACCTCGATCGGCAGCGGGAAGGCGCCGAGCCGGGCGACGTGCTTGGCCGCGGCGGCGATCACGACCATCCGGCAGCTGGCGCAGGCGACGATCTTCTCCCGCAGGAGCGCGGCGCCGCCGCCCTTGATCAGGCGCAGCTGGTCGTCGACCTCGTCGGCGCCGTCGATGGTCAGATCGAGCTCGGGCAAGTCGTCCAGGGTCGCGAGGCGGATGCCGAGACCCTCGGCCTGAAGGCGCGTCGCCTCGGAGGTCGGCACACCGACGATGTCGAGGCCGTCGCGGACCCGTTCGCCGAGCAGGCCCACGAAGGCCGCCGCGGTGGAGCCGGTGCCGAGGCCGAGCCGCATCCCGGGCTCGATCAGGTCGAGGGCGCGCGTGGCCGCCGCCCGGCGCAGGTCCGGCCCGCTCAAAGCCCGGCTGCCCGGGCGATGGGGTGGATCGAGATGTCGCGCATGCGGGGCAGCCGGCCTTCCTGAAGCAGTCGGGCCGCCCCTAGCACGCCGCAGGGCGGACCGGAACGCCTCCCCAGTGCGCCTGGCTTCAAAAGCGGCCACCCTGTGCGGGCGTGGCGCTGGCGCCGGCGCGTCCGGGCGCCGGTCCGGTCAGGGGCGCGTCGGAAGCCGCCTCGGCGCCGGGCTTTGCCTGCTGGGTGCAGACCACCTGCTCCTTCTTCACCAAGACGAAGCAGATGCTCATCTCGCCGGTCCGGTAATTGACCCGGAACACGCCGGCTTCGCGGGTGTGGCGGCTCGCGACCAAACCGTATTCCGACGGCGTCTGCGCACCGGCGCCCTCCCCGGGGCCGAAGCAGACGGTCTGGCCGATGCCGCCGGCCGATTCCTGGAGCCCGTACTGGCAGGAGGTCACCTCGCCGGTCACCTTGTCGACCCGGTACATGCGGTTTAGGTCGGTCTGCGGCGCGGGCACGAACTCGAACGAGGCCGCGGCGACCGGCGCGCTGGCCAGCGCGAGGCAGAGGGCGAGAAGGGGGAGAGACGGTTTCATCGCGGGATCCGGGAGCTGACGCGCTCCGCCTTTCGCTGGGCTTTCGGGCGAGTGTGGGGCACCGCGCCGCCTTGCCGCCGACGCCGCCCCCCTTTAGCGAGGCCGTACGCCAACAGGAGCCCGACCGGATGCCGCCCGAATCGACGACCCGCCCGCCGATCGCCGTGTTCGACCTGGACGGGACGCTGGCCGAAACCGCGGGCGACCTGATCGGCACCCTCAACGTGCTGATGAAGCGCGAGGGTCTCCCCGAGCTGCCCCTGTCCCAGGCCCGCGGCCTGATCGGCGCCGGCGCCAAGGCGCTGATCCGGCGGGGCTTCCAGGCGGTGGTCGGCGCGCTCGCGCCGGAGGATCACGAGCGGCTGTTCGAGGCCTTCATCGCCCATTACGGCGAGCACCTCGCCGACACGTCGCATCTCTATCCCGGCGTTGTCGAGGCGCTCGATACGCTGGAGGCGGCGGGTTTCCGCCTGGCGGTCTGCACCAACAAGTTCGAGGGCCAGTCGGTGGAGCTGTTGCGCCTGCTCGGCATCGGCCACCGCTTCGCGGCGATCTGCGGGCGCGACACCTTCCCGGCCTACAAGCCCGATCCGAGCCATCTCACCGGTACGATCGCGCGCGCCGGGGGCGACCCGGCCCGGGCCGTAATGGTCGGCGATTCCCGCACCGACATCGACACCGCGAAGGCCGCCGGCATTCCGGTGGTGGCGGTGACCTTCGGCTACACCGACGTGCCGGTGACCGAGCTGGGGCCCGACCGGGTGATCGGGCATTTTTCGCAGCTCGCCGAGGCCGTCCGCGCCCTGGTGCCGGTGGACGTGGCGTAAGGGGTTAGCGCAGCCAGCGCCGCAGCCGCGCCACCGCCTCGCGGCACTCGGCCTCGGAGCCGGCGAATGAGAACCGGACGTGGTGGTGGCCGAGATCCGGGTCGAAATCGAGCCCCGGGGTCGCGGCGACGTTGGCCTCGTCCAGCATGCGCCGGCAGAAGCTCGTGGCGTCGTTGGTGAGGTTCGCCACGTCCGCGTAGAGATAGAAGGCCCCGTCGGCCGGATGCACGCGCCCGAGGCCGAGGCCCGGGAGCGCGTCGAGCAGGATCGCCCGGTTGCGGGCGTAGCCATCGCGCACCGCGTCGAGTTCTTCCGCGGCGTCGAGGGCCGCCAGCGCGCCGACCTGCGAGAGGTAGGGCGCCGAGATGTAGAGGTTCTGCGCCAGCCGCTCGATCGGGCGGACCAGGGCCTCGGGCACGACCATCCAGCCGACGCGCCAGCCGGTCATGCAGTGATATTTCGAGAACGAGTTGATCACCACCGCGTCGGGATCGAACCGCAGGGCGGTGACGGTCGGCAGGCCGTAGCTGAGGCCGTGATAGATCTCGTCCGAGATCAGCGGCAGGCCGAGTTCATGGGTCGCCGCGCAGAGGTCGCGCAAGGCGTCTTCCGTGATCACCGTGCCGGAGGGGGTGGCCGGGCTCATCACCAGGGCGCCGGCCACCGGGGCGCGGGCATGGGTCTCGCGCAGCAGGGCGGCGGTCGGGGCGAAGCGGTCCGCTTCGCGCAACACCATCGGGGCCGGCACGAGGTCGAGGGACGCCAGGATGCTGCGATAGGCCGGGTAGCCGGGCTGCGGTACCGCCACCCGCGCGCCGGCATCGAACAGGCTCATGAAGGCCAGCACGAATCCAGCCGAGGATCCGGTGGTGATCACCACCCGCTCCGGACTCACCGCCACGCCGTGGCGCTCGGCGTAATCCCGGGCGATCCGCTCCCGCAGGGCCGGCAGGCCGAGCGCTTCGGTATAGGGCACGCGACCGGTGGCGAGCGCCGCCTGCGCCGCCGCGATCACTGCCCGCGGGGCCGGTGCCGAAGGCTGGCCGACCTCCATGCGCACCACGTCGTCGCCGCGCCGGGCCTTGGCGGCGGCGGCGGCCATGACGTCCATGGCAAGGAACGGCTGGACGGCGGCGGCCCGGCGGGAGATCGGAATCATGCGGTCCTGAAGGGTGCGCGCGAGCGGGTCATGCGGAGCGCCGGGGTTAGACCCTGGCGGCCCCGGCCTCAACCGGCGTCAGTGCGGCGCGAGGCCCGCGGCCATGTTGACCACGAGTGCCAGGATGCCGGTGTTGAACACATAGGCGCCGACGGTCTGCACGGTCGCGATCCTGCGCATCCGCTTGCTGGTCAGATTGGTGTCGGAGGTGGCCGCCGCCGCCCCGATGGTCACGGTGAAGTACAGGAAATCCCAGAAATCCGGCTCGGTCTCGCCGTGGAAGTCCAGCCCGCCGCGCTCGCCGCCTGCCGCATCCTCGGTGCCGTAGTAGACGTGGGCGTAGTGCACCGTGAAGATCATCTGCACGAACACCCAGGTGCAGAGCAGGCTCATGCCCGCGAGCGCCAGCCCGAGGCGCTCGCCCGTCCCGGCGATGCGACCGCCGACCACCAGCACCGCCACCGAGCCGAGGCTGGCCGCCGCCGCCAGCAGGGCGAAAACCGTGATCACCCCCGCGCTGTCGTCGAGCCGGGCGGCCTCGCGGCGCATCGCGTCCCGGCTCTGACCGGTGGCCCGCCGCACAACCAGGACCGCATGGACGATCACGCCGGCGCACCAGCCGGTGAGCAGCCGCATGCCAGCATCGAGGCCGGGCACCAGCAGTGCGGCGACGATCGCCACCACGATCGCGCAGAGTAGATGTGGACGCAGCCAGAAGGCGCGGAACAGCTTGGGCATATCGGACCGGGTTGCGTTCGGCGGGCAAGATTCGCGTGCCGCTCACGTGATTTGACCCGGCGCCGCGAAAACGCCTAACCCACGGCCTATCGCTCGCGCCACGCGCGGGCCGGCTTGCCGCGCAAGCGAGGATCCATGCTCTTCAACCGCTCCCTGCCCGCGCTGGCCCTGGGCCTCGTCCTCGCCGCCGTCCCGGCTTCGGCGCAGGACGCCACCCCATCCGCCGCTCCGGCGGCCGCCCCGTTCACGGACGCGCAGCGCGCCGGCATCGAGGCGATCGTCAAGGATTACCTGATCAAGCACCCGGAGGTGTTGCAGGAGGCGCTGGCCGAGGCCGAGAAGCAGCAGGCGGAGACGCAGCGCCTTGCCCAGACGGCGGCCCTCAAGGAGGCCCGCGAGGCCCTCGTGAACGGCCCGCATGACGTGGTCGCCGGCAACCCGGCGGGCGACGTCACGCTGGTCGAGTTCTTCGACTACAATTGCGGCTATTGCCGCAAGGCGCTGGTTGATGTGCAGACCCTGATCAAGACCGACCCGAAGTTGCGGGTGGTGATCAAGGACTTCCCGGTGCTCGGTCCGGAATCGCTCGAGGCGAGCCAGGTCGCCATCGCGGTGCGTCAGCAGCTCAAGGGTGACAAGCTGTTCGAGTTTCACCAGAAGCTGCTCGAGACCAAGGGCCGGGTGAACGGCGCCCGGGCGATCCAGGTCGCCAAGGACCTCGGCGCCGACACGACCAAGCTGCAGAAGGACATGGCCTCCCCCGAGGTGAAGGCCGCGCTCAGTGAGAATCGCGGGCTGGGCGACCGGCTCGGCCTCTCCGGCACCCCGGCCTTCATCATCGGCGACGAGGTGATTCCGGGCGCCGTCGGCGTCGATCCGATCCGCAAGACCATCGCGGATGTGCGCCAGTGCGGCCACGCCTCCTGCTGAGGCGCGCCGCCGTAGCTTCCCACCGGCGGATGGCGGACTGCGCGGCCTTGTCGCGCCGGGCCGCCTTCGTCTAAGAGCCGCCAGCCGCAAGGCTGTGATCGAGTGCCAGTGCGTATGCCGGATGAACCGACCGCGGCGGCGCGATACGAAGAAGGCCGGATGCCTAAGAACGAACCCATCGACTCCGAGCTCGTCCGCGAACTCGCCAACCTCGTCACCGAGACCGGCTTGTCCGAGATCGAGGTCGAGAAGGGCGACCTGCGCATCCGCGTCGTGCGGCGGCTCGAGCCCGTGAACGTCCAGGTCGCGGCGCCTGCGCCGGTCGCCGTGGCGGCGCCCCCCGTTGCTCCGCCGACCGGCGCCCTCGTCCCGGCCGAGCCGGCCCGCGCGCATCCCGGTTCGGTGCCGTCCCCGATGGTCGGGACCGCCTATCTGCGCCCCTCCCCGGAGGCTAAGGCCTTCATCGATATCGGCTCGAAAGTCGAGGCCGGCGACAAGCTGCTCCTCATCGAGGCGATGAAGACCTTCAACGAGATCGTCGCGCCCCGCGCCGGCACGGTCACGGCGATCTTCGTCGAGGACGGCCAGCCGGTCGAGTTCGGCGAGGCGCTGCTCGTCATCGCGTGAGCGGCGTCTGAAGCTGCACGTCCGCTCCACGCCCTGCTCCGCATCCCGCCACGCGGCGGTGATCGCTTCGGCGCAGGGGGGCTCTGGGCGTCTTCCGCCGAACCGGCTGCCGCTTCGGGCCTGGAAAACGTCGCGCAACAAGAGGATAGATCATCCTGCGCGGTCCCGTCGGATCGCCTGGACGCTCTAAGGGTTCGATGTTCGACAAGATCCTGATCGCGAACCGCGGCGAGATCGCCCTGCGCATCCTGCGGGCGGCAAAGGAACTCGGGATCGCCACCGTGGCGGTCCATTCCACCGCCGACGCCGACGCCATGCATGTCCGGCTGGCCGACGAGAGCGTCTGCATCGGGCCGCCCGCCGCCCGGGACAGCTACCTGAACATCCCGTCGATCATCGCGGCCTGCGAGATCACCGGGGCGGACGCGGTGCATCCGGGCTACGGCTTCCTGTCGGAGAACGCCCGCTTCGCCGAGGTGCTGGCCCATCACCAGATCGGCTTCATCGGCCCCAAGGCGCAGCATATCCGCACCATGGGCGACAAGATCGAGGCCAAGCGCACGGCCGTGAAACTCGGCATCCCCTGCGTGCCGGGCTCCGAGGGCGGAATCGAGGATGCCGACGAGGCCAAGCGCGTGGCGGCCGGGATCGGCTATCCCGTCCTGGTGAAGGCGTCGGCCGGCGGCGGCGGGCGCGGCATGAAGGTCGCCCGCACCGAGGCCGAGCTGGAGCAGGCGCTCGGCATGGCCCGCTCCGAGGCCAAGGCCGCCTTCGGCGACGATGCGGTCTATCTGGAGAAGTACCTGGAGAAGCCGCGGCACATCGAGGTGCAGGTGCTGGGTGACGGCCGCGGCGGCGCGGTGCATCTCGCCGAGCGCGATTGCTCGCTGCAGCGCCGCCACCAGAAGGTCTGGGAGGAAGGCGGCTCGCCCGCGCTCAACGAGTCGATGCGCGCCGAGATCGGCGGCATCTGCGCCAACGCCATGAAGGAGCTGGGCTATCTCGGCGCCGGAACCGTGGAGTTCCTGTACGAGGACGGGAAGTTCTACTTCATCGAGATGAACACCCGGATCCAGGTCGAGCATCCCGTGACCGAGATGATCACCGGGATCGACCTGGTCATCGAGCAGATCCAGGTCGCCTCGGGCGGCCCGCTCTCGGTGTGCCAATCCGACATCAAGGTCGAGGGCCACGCCATCGAGTGCCGGATCAACGCCGAGCACCCCGAGACCTTCCGGCCCTCCCCCGGCCAGATCACCCATTACCACACCCCCGGCGGCCTCGGCGTCCGGGTCGATTCGGCGGCCTTCCAGGGCTACCGCATCCCGCCGCATTACGACTCGCTGATCGGCAAGCTGATCGTGCACGGACGCACCCGCAACGAGTGCCTGATGCGCCTGCGCCGGGCGCTGGACGAGTTCGTGATCGACGGCATCGACACCACCCTGCCGCTGTTCCGCACCCTGGTCCGCAACCCGGACGTCCAGAACGGCCTCTACGACATCCACTGGCTCGAGCATTTCCTCGACGCCGGCGGCATGAAGGTCTGATCCCGACGGGGGATTGTCGTCGCCCTTGCGGCGATCGCAGCCGATGCCGGCTCTGGCATTTGGACCGGCCCCGCGCGACACTCGCCCCATGCACGATGCGACCCGCGTGGACATCACCCCCGAGATCCTGCTGAAGGCCTATGCGGCGGGCATCTTCCCGATGGCGGAGGATGCGAGCGACTCGACCCTGTACTGGGTGGAGCCGCGGGCCCGCGGCGTGCTGCCCCTCGACGGCTTCCGGGTGTCCCGCCGCCTGGCCCGGACGGTGCGGTCCGACCAGTTCGAGGTCCGGTGCGACACCGATTTCCACGGGGTGATCAGCGGTTGCGCCGCCCCGCGCCGGGACAGCGAGAAGACCTGGATCAACGGCCGCATCCGCGAGCTCTACGGCGCCCTGTTCGACATCGGCCACGTCCACACCGTCGAGGTCTATGCGGGGGAAGAGCCGCGCCTCGTCGGCGGTCT
Source organism: Methylobacterium sp. GXS13 (assembly GCF_001455965.1). GTDB lineage: Bacteria > Pseudomonadota > Alphaproteobacteria > Rhizobiales > Beijerinckiaceae > Methylobacterium. Next base: position 337,990 of record NZ_LKKO01000001.1, on the reverse strand, counting down.
CTACGGCGTCTCGCTGGGCGCGGCGTTCTTCGGCGAGAGCATGTTCCACGAGGTGCGCGACGCCTCGAAGGTCGCCCTCGTCCACCTGATGGCCCGCCTGCGCGCCGGCGGCTACCGGCTCGCCGACACCCAGTTCGTGACCGACCACCTCACGCAGTTCGGTGCCGAGGAACTGCCCCGGCACATCTACAAGCGGCGGCTGGCGGCGGCCCTCGACCAGGTCGCGGATTGGAACGTCTGGCCCTGCGACGGTTCCGTGCCGGGCGCGCAGGTACTGTCCGCTCTGGGCGTCGGCGAGACCTAGCGGAAGAGCGCGTCGAACAGGTTCTGCGGCTGCGGCGGGGCTGGGGGGGCCGGCGCCGGGCCCTCGTTCGACGGGAAGAACTTGCGCGAGGGCTTCTGGCGCGGCTGGACCGGCACACCGCGCGGTGCTTCGACATCGACCTGGCCGGCGGCGTTGAGCTGCTGAGCGGTCTTCGTCGAATCCCGGCCGGCGCGCTTCGTCCGCTCCGGCTTGGCGGCCACCGCCGGCACGTCCTCCTGCTCCTTCGCCTCGGCAATCACATCGCTGCCGCCTTTGCAGTCGACCAGCCAGACATCGTAGATCGGGTGCTCGATCGCGTGCAGGCCCGGGCTCGACGCGAACATCCACCCGGTGAAGATGCGGCGATACTTGTTGTCGAGCGTGACCTCGTCGACCTCGAGGAAGGCCGTGGTCTTGGCGCTCTCGGTCGGCGGCCGGGTGTAGCAGACCCGCGGGGTCATCTGCAGGGAGCCGAACTGCACGGTCTCGTCCACCGCGACCTCAAAGGACACGATGCGGCCGGTGATCTTGTCGAGGCCGGAAAAGACCGCAGTCGGGTTCTTGATCTTGTCGGCCGCGGCCGGTCCGGCACTGAGGGCCAGCGCCAGACTGACGGCGAGAGCGGGGCGTGCGAGGGCTTTGGTGCGGCTCAAGGCTCGGACCCCTAAGGCATCGTCCCGAACGGTGGCGGCCGGCCTTCGGACGACGACGATGCGAAACAAGGACTCCAGGGCTCCGGCCCGAGTCCGGGGCGAGGCTCTAGAAAGAGGCCGGTCGCGCCGTCACGGGCGCGGCGGTCGGATCGGATGACTTTGAGGTGAACACCGGAACGGTGGCGGCAAAAGGGCGCCGGAGCCGCAAGCCTAGTCGCCGGGCGTCCAGGAGACGTAATCGCCGGTCGCGGCAGCCCTGGAGCCCCAGGAGAGCTGCGAACCCTGCGGCCGGTAGGCGTTGGGCGTCCCGGTCTGATTCTCGACGTGGGGCTGCTGCCAGGCGCGGGGCTTGTAGTCTTCCTCGCTGGGGGCGAGATCGACGTTGTGGCACAGCCAGCCGCGCCAGCCCGGCGGCACCTTCGAGGCATCGGCGTAGCCGTTATAGACCACCCAGCGCCGCTCGGAGCCGACCGAGCGGTCGATCAGCGCGCCTTCGGCCTTGTAATACTTGTTTCCGAAATCGTCCTCGCCGACGAAGATGCCGGTGCGCGCGGTCTGGAGCGCCAGCGAGACGGTCTGGCCGTTCCACCACGTGAAGACGCGCAGCAAAGTGTCCTTCAGCGCCATCGCCGGTCCCGGTTTCAAGCCGCGCCGCGCAGGCGCATCGTGGGGCCGTTATGGTGAGCGCGCGCCCCCGAGTCCAGCGGTTCGGCCCAACTGTCGCTGCGCGGCAACGCCGGCCCCGGACATCAGTCGGCTACTCACAAGCTGCGCTAAAGTGCCTCTACTTTAGGGTGTGGATCGAAAATTTTTCCGATCCGAATCCCGAATGCGGGAAGGGCACTTATCCGGGGTGCCCCGGATATCCACAGCTTTATGCGAGCCGGCACAACATCTAGCGGGGAACCGGGTGCCCGCACACCACTTGTTGACGTGAGAGCGATCACGGCGGTAATGTCTCTGCATCGGTCGCGCCGCCCCTGTGGTGCGTTTCGGCAGGTTCGACCGGCCCTAGAATCATCTTCGCTGACTCGCCACGCGCCTGGTTTCCGGGGGCGGGTGAACGCGACCCCCTTAATGGGTATCGACCCTGCGTCCAGCGGGGCCGGGACATTCGTGTCCCGACGGGAGAGGTGTGTTTCATGCGGTTCGAGCGTCGCTACACCACGGCCGGACAGTCGCCCTACACGGGCATTCCGTTCCGCAAGGCCCTAAGCGAGATCCGCAATCCCGACGGGTCCGTGGTGTTCCGCCTGGACGGCATCGACGTGCCGGAGAGCTGGAGCCAGGTCGCCAGCGACGTGCTGGCCCAGAAGTACTTCCGCAAGGCCGGCGTGCCGGCTCGCTTGAAGAAGGTGGAGGAGAACGACGTCCCCTCCTTCCTGTGGCGCGCGGTGGCCGACGAGGCCGCCCTGGCCGAGCTGCCGGAGGAGGAGCGCATCGGCTCGGAATCCTCGGCCACGCAGGTGTTCGATCGCCTGGCCGGCTGCTGGACCTACTGGGGCTGGAAGGGCCGCTACTTCTCCTCCGAGGAGGACGCCTCCGCGTTCTTCGACGAGCTGCGCTACATGCTCGCCAAGCAGATGGTGGCGCCGAACTCGCCGCAATGGTTCAATACCGGCCTGCACTGGGCCTACGGCATCGACGGCCCGAGCCAGGGCCATTTCTACTGCGATTACCGCACCGGTGAATTGACCCGCTCGGCCTCCAGCTACGAGCATCCCCAGCCGCATGCCTGCTTCATCCAGGGCGTGCAGGACGACCTCGTCAACGACGGCGGCATCATGGACCTGTGGGTCCGCGAGGCGCGCCTGTTCAAGTACGGCTCCGGCACCGGCTCGAATTTCTCCGCGCTGCGCGGCGAGAACGAGAAGCTCGGCGGCGGCGGCAAGTCGTCGGGCCTGATGAGCTTCCTCAAGATCGGCGACCGGGCGGCCGGGGCGATCAAATCCGGCGGCACCACCCGCCGCGCCGCCAAGATGGTGATCGTCGATATCGATCACCCGGATATCGAGGCGTTCATCGACTGGAAGGTGAAGGAGGAGCAGAAGGTCGCCGCCCTGGTGACCGGCTCCAAGGTCGTGTCCAAGCATCTCGGCCTGGTCATGAAGGCCTGCACCCAGTGCGAGGCCGAGGGCGATGCCTGCTTCGATGCGGAGCGTAACCCGGCCCTGAAGCGCGAGATCAAGGCCGCCCGCAAGGCCTCCGTGCCGGATGCCTACATCAAGCGCGTCGTCCAGTTCGCCCGCCAGGGCTTCACCAAGATCGACTTCCCCGTCTACGACACCGACTGGGATTCCGAGGCCTACCTCACGGTCGCCGGGCAGAACTCCAACAACTCGGTCTCGCTCACGGACGACTTCCTGCGGGCGGTCGACGCCGATGCCGATTGGCACCTCACCCAGCGCACAACCGGCAAGACTGCCAAGACCCTGAAGGCGCGGGACCTGTGGGAGAAGATCGGCGAGGCCGCCTGGGCCTCGGCGGACCCGGGCCTGCACTTCAACACCACGATGAACGACTGGCACACCTGCCCGTCGGGCGGCCGGATCCGGGCCTCGAACCCGTGCTCCGAGTACATGTTCCTGGACGACACCGCCTGCAACCTGGCCTCGGCCAACCTGCTGACGATGTACGACCGGCAGACCAAGCATTTCGACGTCGAGGCGTTCGAGCATCTGAACCGCCTCTGGACGGTGGTGCTCGAGATCTCCGTGATGATGGCGCAGTTCCCGTCCAAGGAGATCGCGGAGCTGTCCTACCGCTACCGGACGCTCGGCCTCGGCTACGCCAATATCGGCGGCCTGCTGATGACGATGGGCCTGCCCTACGACTCGCATGAGGGCCGGGCGCTGGCCGGTGCCCTCACCGCGATCATGACCGGCGTCGCCTACGCCACCTCGGCCGAGATGGCGGCCGAGCTCGGCCCGTTCCCGGCCTACGACGACAACGCCGATGCGATGCTGAAGGTGATCCGCAATCACCGGCGCGCCGCCCTCGGCGAGGCCGAGGGCTACGAGTTCCTGAGCATCGCCCCGGTGCCGCTGGACCACGCCAACATCCCGCAGGACAATCTCGGCGCTCATGCCCGCGCGGCCTGGGACCGGGCGCTCCAGCTCGGCGAGACCCACGGCTACCGCAACGCCCAGACGACCGTCATCGCGCCCACCGGCACGATCGGCCTCGTGATGGATTGCGACACCACCGGCATCGAGCCCGACTTCGCCCTTGTGAAATTCAAGAAGCTCGCCGGCGGCGGCTACTTCAAGATCATCAACCAGGCGGCGCCGGACGCGCTGCGGGCGCTGGGCTACCGCGAATCCGAGATCGCCGAGATCGAAGCCTACGCGGTCGGCCACGGCTCCATGGGCCAGGCGCCGGCGATCAACCCCACGACCCTGCGCGGCAAGGGCTTCACCGACGACAAGATCGCCGCGGTGGAGAAGGGCCTGAAGTCGGCCTTTGACATCAAGTTCGTGTTCAACCGGTGGACGCTAGGCGACGACTTTCTGATCCAGACCCTCAAGGTCCCGGCGGAAAAGCTCTCGGACCCGACCTTCGAGCTGCTGCCGTTCCTCGGCTTTTCGAAGAAGGACATCGAGGTCGCCAACACCCATATCTGCGGGGCGATGACGCTGGAGGGCGCACCGGGCCTCAAGCCCGAGCACTACCCGGTGTTCGATTGCGCCAACCCGTGCGGCCGCATCGGCAAGCGCTACCTGTCGGTGGAGAGCCACATCCGCATGATGGCGGCGGCCCAGCCGTTCATCTCGGGGGCGATCTCCAAGACGATCAACATGCCCAACGACGCCACCGTCGAGGATTGCAAGGCGGCCTACCGCCTGTCCTGGACCCTGGCGCTCAAAGCGAACGCCCTCTACCGCGACGGCTCGAAGCTGTCGCAGCCGCTCAACGCCGCCCTGATCGCCGACGAGGACGAGGATGCCGACGACGCCCTGGAGGCCCTGATCCAGGCGCCTGCGGCGGCCAAGGCCGCCCAGATCGCCGAGAAGATCGTCGAGCGGGTGATCGAGCGGGTCGAGCACATCCGCTCCCGCGAGAAGCTGCCGGCCCGCCGCAAGGGCTACACGCAGAAGGCGGTGGTGGGCGGCCACAAGGTCTACCTGCGCACCGGCGAGTACGACGACGGCCGCCTCGGCGAGATCTTCATCGACATGCACAAGGAAGGCGCGACCTTCCGGAGCCTGATGAACAACTTCGCCATCGCGATCTCGCTGGGCCTCCAGTACGGCGTGCCCCTCGAAGAGTATGTCGAGGCCTTCACATTCACCCGGTTCGAGCCGGCCGGTTTCGTGCAGGGCAACGACGCGATCAAGAACGCGACCTCCCTCCTGGACTACGTCTTCCGGGAGCTGGCGGTCTCGTATCTCGGCCGCGCCGACCTTGCCCATGTCAGCCCCGCCGAGATCGGCGGCACGGTGATCGGCGGCGGCGAGGCGGCCGACACCACCCGCGAGGGCCCCAAGCCCGCGCCGGCCTCCTCGATCGTGTCGCGCGGCCTGCTGCGCGGCTCGGCCGACCGGCTCACCCTGATCCAGGGCGGCCCGGCGGGCGGCACGGTCGGCGTCGGTGCCGCCGGCACCGGCCAGACGGCTCCGGCCGGCGGCACGGTCCACGCGATCCACGGCACCTCGGCGCTGAAGGCCGAGCCGGCGGTCGCCGGCCTGTCCGAGACGATCGCCGACACCCTTCCCTTCACCAAGGTGGAGCGGACCGTCGCCGACCGCCGCGCCGAGGCGAAGATGAAAGGCTATGTCGGCGAGGCCTGCCCGGAATGCGCGAACTTCACGCTGGTCCGCAACGGTACCTGCCTGAAGTGCGACACCTGCGGGTCCACCACCGGCTGCTCATAAGAGGAACGGCGTATGTCCGAGGCACTCCAGACAGTGCTTCGGGCATACGCTCCTCTTCAGCACACCGCCGATGACTGTCGTTAGGTCGATGATCTGACGGCAGTCAGCGCCAATCAACACGATCAAATTAGCGGCCTGCAAGCGGCACGAACGTCGATAACGTGCGTTGCGCTGCCTCTGAACTGGCCTACCGATTCAATCTTATGAGCGTGGTAAAACCGCTCGTCGGCCCGCATCAGCTCCGCCGCCAGTTCGGCGGCGTCCGGATGAAGAAACTCAGCAAGTAGGCAGACTTATAAGCAACGCGATCGCTGTCCGACCGAGACGGCGCGTGGATCCACAGGAAAGCCCAAGAGCATACCTTCCGGCGCAGCGGGCGCGATCTTGTCGAGCCTAGGCGCCGCCGCGGGTGACGGCGGCGCTGATTGCCGGGGTCAGTCCCCTGCTCGCCGAAGCAAACTGTGGGTGCCCTCGCGCGGTCGGGCAACGGCATCAATCTTCACGGCCATCCCCGTGTATCGACCGGCCCATAACCTCCAGGTTAGGCCATCGCGACGTCGCCCAAAGCCTCATTTGACCGGAACGACCATCGCGAAGTGCAGTCCGCCATCGTCGATGATGCGCTGGAAGCTTCCCCTCAGGCTGCGCTCGATGGTCTGTTTGAGAAGACGCGAGCCGAACCCTGTGCCTTCAGCCTTCGCCGCTCCGGATGGTGCGGCCCCTTCCTCCCACGTCAGTTTCACGGCATCGCCGTCGATGCGCCCGGTCAGCGTGAGCCTGCCCCCGGCCGAGAGCGCTCCATACTTCGCTGAGTTCGTCGCGAGTTCGTGGAAGATCATCGCGTAGTCGTTGATCCGGTCGGAGCTGGTCACGGCAGCATCCTCGACGTCGACTGTGATGTTGGCATCATGCTGGTAGGGGGCCAGGATGCGCTCGGCGAGATCCCGCAGCCTGACGTTGCCTTGGTCGAGCTTGTGCGAACGGGTCGCCAAGGTGGTCGCCTCGTGCAAGACACCGAACCGCCGGGATAGGTCCTCTGCGAAATGCGGGGTCGATTTGGCCTCGCGAGCGACGATGGCGGTGAGGGCGCGGGCGACCGTAAACATGTTCGAGACGCGGTGCGCGAGTTCGGCGGTGAGCAAGTGCTCGGCCTCCTCCGCGCGCTTGCGGTCGGTGATATCGAGGAAGATGGCCTGAACCCAATCGCCCACCCGGCCGGCATCGCCGCCGACACCGCGGGCGGAGATCCAGCGTGCTTCGGCCCCCTCGCCGATGCGAAAGTCGAAGCTGTAAGGCTGCGGCTCGGTCGCGCTTGCCGTCCAGTCCAGCATCATCCCATGGCGATCCTCGGCATTGACCTTGGTGAACAGTGTGTCGATGCCCACCAGAGGCTCAGTCGTCCCCCAAAAGGCCCGGCACAAACTGTCAAGCTGTGCCAGGCGTCGTTCCGGGGACCAGGCCCACAAACCGACCCCGCCCCGGTGTATCGCCCCGGTAAAACTGGCGAGCGTCCACTCGTCACCGGTCAGTGCGGGATCGTCAGCCATGAGCGTTCTGAACAAGCCAAAGGTCGAGAAGCGGGATTCTGCCGCCGGGATCCAGAGCCCCGTGTCGGCCGGTTTGCTCCCTCGTTCGGGGCTCCGTTGTCGGCGACGGGAGACTGACGCGACAGTTTTGCAATCACCATCCCGATGCGCAACCGATTCCGGATTTGCCGGTTGATCGGCCATGTCGCTGAAGCGCGCCCCGGAATCGTCCATCATTCTCGTCGTCGAGGACGATGATCTCGTTCGGATGAACGCCGTCGAGTTACTGGAGGATGCGGGTTTCGCGGTGATCGAAGCGCGCCATGCGGACGAAGCGTGGTTCATCCTGCATGATCGGTCTGACATTGGCGTGTTGTTCACGGATGTCGACATGCCAGGATCGATGTGCGGCATGACCCTGTCAGAGCGTGTCCACCGGACCTGGCCCGATATTCGTCTCGTGTTGACGTCCGGCCGGCATCGGTTCGCCGACCGGGAAGTGCCAGACCACGGTCAGTTCGTACCGAAGCCTTACAGCCAGGCCCAGGTCGTCTTGGCGATCCATCACGCGGAGTGATCGGCACTGCGGAAACGAGGCGGCCGAGCCGCGCTACGACCGGATCACACCCTGCCGGTGACGTCGGTCCGTGACGCGGTTGGCACCGTCTGTTCTGACCCGGGCCGTATCCCGAGCTTCGCCCTGACGATCCCGGACATAGATCGGCTCGGCGGCCTCGCCCCAATCGCGGGTAACCGGATTGCCACGCCAGCGGGATCGGTCTCGGACTTCTCAGCTGATCGCAACACGGTCCGTCGCGGCCACGGCGCGGTTTTGTGCTCAGGCAGGATGTCCTGATGGGCCCTGGAAGGGGTCCGCAAGACCACCTCGGATCTCAACGCCTCGACGCAGCTTTAACCTTGGTCTCTGTAAACAGGCTCCGGTACAGTCGGGGTAAGCCAACCGACGTCTCGCCTCTCCGCCGACGCCGCGGGCGGTGTCGCGGAAACGGATGGAATCGGTACCGGCTCCGGCCTGAAGGTGGTGCGTCGGCCAAGCTCCCTGGTCCGGGTCAGAGCACGGTACGAATGCGCGGCGACGTCAGCGCGCGACCTAAGCGTCCGGGGTGCGACGCACACCCTGAACCTGCCAGAACGCCGGGCGCAGGCCGTAAAACGCGGACGCAGACGTTGCATCCTGGCGCCAGAAGCATCACACACGCGACAGATTTTCGGACCGTTCGGTGTGCCGCCCTGGAGCGTCGCGCGCCGAAGAGTCGGCCGTTCGACGCCGTCCGTGATCGTCCAGACAATAGGAACACGTGATGAAGACGCGCGCCGCGGTCGCGTGGGAGGCCAAGAAGCCCCTCACGATCGAGACCATCGATATCGAGGGGCCCAAGGCCGGCGAGGTTCTCGTCGAGCTGATGGCCACCGGTATCTGCCACACCGATGCCTACACCCTCTCGGGCCTCGATTCCGAGGGCAAGTTCCCGGCGATCCTCGGCCATGAGGGCGCGGGCATCGTCCGCGAGGTCGGCGCCGGCGTTACCGCGCTGAAGCCCGGCGACCATGTCATCCCGCTCTACACGCCGGAATGCCGCAACTGTAAGTCCTGCCTCTCGCAGCGGACCAACCTGTGCACCGCGATCCGCGCCACCCAGGGCCAGGGCGTGATGCCGGACGGCACGAGCCGCTTCTCCTGCGTCTCCACCGGTGGCAGCCCCTCCGGATCGAACACCGTCTTCCACTATATGGGCTGCTCGACCTTCTCGAACTTCACGGTCCTGCCCGCCATCGCGCTGGCCAAGATCCGCGAAGACGCCCCCTTCGACAAGATCTGCTACATCGGTTGCGGCGTGACCACCGGCATCGGCGCTGTGATCTACACGGCCAAGGTCTGGCCCGGCGCAAACGTGGTGGTGTTCGGTCTCGGCGGCATCGGCCTCAACGTGCTTCAGGCCGCCCGGATGGTGGGTGCCGACAAGATCATCGGCGTCGACATCAACCCGGAGAAGCAGGCCATGGCCCGCAAATTCGGCATGACCGACTTCATCAATCCGAACGAGGTCGGCACCGACAAGGTGGTCCAGGCCATCGTCGATCTCACGGGCGGCGGTGCCGACTTCTCCTTCGACTGCACGGGCAACGTCCACGTGATGCGCCAGGCGCTCGAGTGCTGCCATCGCGGCTGGGGCGAGTCGATCGTCATCGGCGTGGCCGAGGCCGGCCGCGAGATCTCGACCCGTCCGTTCCAGCTGGTCACCGGCCGGGTCTGGAAGGGCTCGGCCTTCGGCGGCGCCCGCGGCCGCACGGATGTGCCGAAGATCGTCGATTGGTACATGGAGGGTAAGATCAATATCGATGATCTGATCACCCACACCATGCCGCTCGACGAGATCAACCACGGCTTCGACCTCATGCACGAGGGCAAGTCGATCCGGTCCGTGGTCGTCTACTGAGATAAACAGATCCGGGGCTCCCCCGCCCGCAAGGCCGGGGAGCCCCTCGCATATCCCCGCATTCGCGAAGCCCCGGGCCGGCGATCCGGCCCTCGAGCGGGGCTTTCGCGTCCCGAGCAGGAGATCCCAGCCGATGGAAACCATCTCGAAGGCCCGCGCCCACGGCGGCACGCAAGGCGTCTACAAGCACGATGCCCGGACCACGGGATGCCCGATGACCTTCGCGGTGTTCGTGCCGCCCCAGGCCGAGAAGGGCCCCGTCCCGGTGCTGTGGTACCTGTCGGGTCTCACCTGCACGCACGCCAACGTCATGGACAAGGGCGAGTACCGCGCTGCCGCCGCCGCGCACGGCGTGATCATCGTGGCCCCGGATACCAGCCCGCGCGGCCCCGGCATCCCGGACGAGGAAGGCAATTGGCAGTTCGGCTCCGGCGCCGGCTTCTATCTGGACGCCACGCAGGCGCCCTATGACAAGAACTACCGGATGTGGAGCTACATCACGGACGAGCTGCCGGCGCTCATCGCGAAGGAATTTCCGGCCGACATGACCCGCCAGGGCATCTTCGGCCATTCCATGGGCGGCCATGGGGCGCTTACCATCGCGCTGACCTACCCGGACCGCTTCAAGTCCTGCTCCGCCTTCGCGCCGATCGCCCAGCCCTCCACGGCCGGTTGGTCGAAGCCTGCCTTCGAGAAGTATCTCGGGTCCGACCCGGCCGCCTGGCGCGCCCACGATGCCACAGCGCTGATCGAGGACGGCAAGCGCTTCCCGGAGTTCCTGGTGGATCAGGGCACCGCCGACAGCTTCCTGCAGGACGGCCTGCGCCCGTGGCTGTTGGAGGAAGCCTGCAAGAAGGCTGGCATCGCCCTGACCCTCAACATGCGCGAGGGTTACGACCACTCCTATTTCTTCATTTCGACCTTCATGGCCGACCACATCGCCTGGGCGGCGGCTCGCCTGACGTAACAGCGCCAAAGCGCGCGGCAGCCGTCGAAGGCGACGGCTGCCGCTGACGGGTCGAAGCTACCGTAAGGTAGTCGGCTTCCAGCCTCTGCTCTTTACGATCCCACGGACAAAACCGGCCCGGACCAAGGACGGCGATTTCAGGTCAGCGGCCGGACAGAACAGGCTGGCAGAGTTCAGCTCTGCCCTGCGGACGTGGCGCCGAAACGCGAGATCCCATCCGGCCTTGGGGAGCCGCGTGGCGGCGCTGGGATTCGGAGAGGCCGACGGCCTGAACACTCGCCTTGCAGACAAGTGGCGCTGGATCGCCCCCTGCAGCACCCAGGCAAGACAGGGGATGGTTGCGGAGCAGGCAGAGAACCGTCGCGTGTTCCGCTAATGCGTGCTGCCGGTCTCGCCAAATTTGTACAGGAACAGGGCCGCGATCACCCAGACCACCGGTTTGACCTCCGAAGCCCGGCCCGTCAGCAGCTTCAAGGCCGCGTAGGTGATGAACCCGAAAGCGACGCCGGTGGCGATCGAGTAGGTGAAGGGCATGAGCAGGGCTGTCACGCAGGCTGGGATCACCTCGGTGGGGTCATCCCAGGCGAGGTCGACGAGGTCGCGCAGCATCAGGCAGGCGACGTAGAACAGGGCCGGCGCGGTGGCGTAGGGCGGGACGGCACCGGCCAGCGGCGCGAAGAACAGGCAGGCCAGGAACAGCACGGCCACGGTGGCGGCGGTGAGCCCGGTGCGGCCGCCCTCCGCCACCCCGGAGGCGCTCTCCAGATACGCCGTGGTGCTCGACGTGCCGAGTAGGGAGCCTACGAAGATCGCGGCGGAGTCTGCCATGAGGGCTCGATCGAGCCGCTGCATCCGTCCCTCGGCGAGCAGGCCGGCCCGGCTCGCCACGCCCATCAGCGTGCCGGTGGCGTCGAACAGCTCGACCAGGAACAGCACCAGGACGACGTGGAGCAGTCCGCCCGACAGGGCGCCGGAGAGGTCGAGGGCGAACAGGGTCAGGGCGATCGAGGGCGGCAGCGAGACCACGCCCTGGAAGGCGTTGCCGGCCCAGATGAAGCTGAGGACCGTCACGGTGAGGATGCTGGTGAGAAGCGCCGCCTTCACCTTCCGGGCTGACAGCGCCGCGACCATCAGGAAGCCGATCACCGCCAGCACCGTGCTCGGCTTGTGCAGGTCGCCGAGCGTCACGAAGGTCGCGGGGCTCGCGGCGATGATGCCGGCATTCTTGAGCGCGATCACGGCCAGGAACAGCCCGATCCCCACCGTGAGGGCGATCCGCATCGAGCGCGGGATGCCCTCGACGATGATCGCGCGCAGGCCCGTGAGGGTGACCGCCAGGAAGCACAGCCCGGAGATGAACACCGCCCCGAGGGCGGCCTGCCAGGTGAAGCCCATGCCGAGCACCACCACGTAGGCGAAATAGGCGTTGAGCCCCATCCCGGGCGCCAGGGCGATCGGATAGTTGGCGTAGAGTGCCATCACCAGGGAGCCGAGCGCCGCGACCAGACACGTCGCCACGAACACTGCCCCCTTGGGCATGCCGGCATCGGCCAGGATACTGGGATTGATGAATACGATGTAGGCCATCGTCAGGAAGGTGGTCAGGCCGGCGAGCAGCTCCGTGCGCACGGTGGTGCCGTGCTCGGAAAGCCGGAACTGCCGCTCCAGAAAGCCTGCTGGACCGGAGGCTGGGATCGCGGCCTCGCGCTTGACGTCCATCACCCCTCCCCGCTCACGCCAGCCATGACGGCGCGGAAAATCCTGTCGGGTGCGAACGGCGTCGCAGTAAGCCGAGCCCCGGTGGCGTCGCGGATCGCGTTGCCGAGCGCCGCCGCCACCGGATTGTAGGGCGATTCGCTCATGGACTTTGCCCCGAAGGGGCCGACGCTGTCATGGGTGTTCGCGAACAGCACCTCGGTCTCCGGCACGTCGGCGCAGGCCGGGATGTGGTAATCGCGCAGCGCCTGGGTGACGACTTGGCCGTCGGAATCGATCGCCAGATCTTCGTAGAGGGCGGCGCCGATCGCCTGCGCGACCCCGCCCTCGACCTGGCCGCGGCACTGCATCGGGTTGATCACCGTGCCGGCATCGGCGGCGTGGATACTACGGAGGATGCGGACCTCGCCGCTCACTGGATGGACCGCGACCCGGAAGGCCTGGACGTTGAACGCCACCGAGCGCGGGCTGCCATCGGCCCGGCCCCGCGCCGCGAGCGGGCCGATCTCGCTCAGTGCCATCGGGCCGCTCGGCGTCTCCACCATGCCGCTCGCGAGCCTGCAGGCGGCCGGCTCCGCGCCGGAGAGCTCCCCGGCGCGCTCGCGGATCCGTTCCGCCAGCGCTTCGGCGGCGCGGAGCACTGCGAGGCCGGCCACGACGGTGCCGGTGCTGCCGTAGGCCCCGGTATCGTGGTCGACCGCGTCGGTGTCTGCGCCCGCGACGTGGACGCGGTCCGGCGCGATGCCGAGCACCGAGGCGGCGATCTGGCGATGGACCGTGGTGGTGCCGTTGCCGAACTCGGCCGTTCCGATCCGCACGGTGACGCGGCCCTCCGGATCCAGCTTCACATGCGCGTCGGCGTGGTGGCCGCGGGGCGGGATCGTGTCGATCATGGCCATCGCCATGCCGGTCCCTGCGCGCCAGCCGGGCTCGGGTTCCGGGCCCGGATCGGATTTCAGGGTACGCTCAACAAGGTCGAGGCACTGGTCCAGCCCGTAGCTGCCGTACACCACGTCGTGCGGCTCCAGGCTGTTCGACACCATCGGGTCGCCCGGTCGAACGGCGTTGATCCGGCGCAGATCGAACGGGTCGATGCCGAGGGACCGCGCGACCTCGTCGAGAGCCGATTCCAACGCAAAGATCGTCTGGCTCAGGCCGTAGCCCCGGAAGGCACCGGCCGGCAGCGCGTGGGTGTAGACCGCGCAGGCGTCGACCCGCTTGTTCGGGCAGGCATAGGCGGCCAGCACCTCGTTGCAGCCGTGATGGATTACGCCGCCGGCATGGTTGCCGTAGGCGCCGGTCTCCGAAAGGACCTCGAGGCTGATCGCGGTGAGTCGGCCGTCCCGGCGCGCGCCCACTTTCACGGTGACCCGCATCGGGTGGCGCGTGGTCGTGGCGGTGAATTGCTCCTGGCGGGTCAGCTCCCACATCACCGGTCGGCCGGTGCGCAGGACTGCGAGCGCCACGAGATCCTCGGTCAGCATCTCCTGCTTTCCGCCGAAGCCGCCTCCAACCCGGGCGCAGACCACCCGCACGGCGTCGCGTTCAAACCCGAATAGGTTGCAGAGAGCGTCACGGGTCAGGAACGGCACCTGGCTGCTGGTCCGGAGCGTCAGGCGTCCATCCGGGTCGCGCCAGCCAAGGCAGCCATGAGTCTCCAGGGCGACGTGCTGGACCCGTTGCGACCGAAACGTTTGTTCGTAGACCAGATTGGCCTCGGAGAAGGCTGCTTCGACATGGCCGACCTCGCCGTGCACCTCCGCGCTCAGGTTCGGGTGGCGGGTCAGAGGCGGCGCATCATCGCCAGGTCGGTCCAACGGATCGTGAACTGTCGGGGCGTCCGCAGCGAGGGCCCGATCCGGATCGCGGAGCGCCGGGCGGACCTCGTAGGTGACACGCAGCGCCCGGCAGCCGGCCTCGGCGGCCGCGACGGTTTCCGCCACCACCGCGGCGACGCGCTGGCCGACGAAGCGCAGGATCGCGTCGAGCACCAGGGTGTCGGCAGCGTCGTCGCGCGGATCCTGATGGCGGCCGGTGGAGAACCGACGCTGCGGCGAGTCCGCATAGGTCAGGACTGCGACGACGCCGGGAATAGCGTAGGCCTCCGTGGTGTCGATTGCCACGATCCGGGCATGGGCATGGGGCGAGCGCAGAACTTTCATATGGAGCGCGTCGGCCGGCGGCGCGTCGAGGGTGAAGCGGGCTCGCCCGGTGACCACCTGGGAAGCGACCGGGGCGGGCAGGCTCTGGCCAATCGGATCGCCGCCCGCCGTGGTGTCACGATGCGCCCTACCCGCGATGGCGTCGCGGATGGCCCTGTAGCCGGTGCAGCGGCAGAGATTGCCCTTGAGGGCAATGCCGAGATCCCGCTTCTGGCCCTGGTCGAGGGCGGCCGCGGTCATGATCATGCCCGGCGTACAGAAGCCGCACTGGAAGCCCTGGGCTGCCAGGAAGGCCGCCTGTATCGGGTGCAGGGCGTCGGGCGCCGCATCCTCCGGCCGGCAGAACCCGGCCAGACCCTCGATGGTGGTGACGCTGCGCCCCTCGGCCCGGAAGGCTGGGAACAGGCAGCTATGCACGGGCTCGCCATCCAGATGGATCGTGCAGGCGCCGCAATCGCCCGCGTCGCAGCCTTTCTTCACCCCGAACCAGCCGGCCTCGCGCAGATAGGTGCGCAGGCACTGCCCGGGGCGCGGCGCGCCATCGTGCCTCTGGCCGTTGATCGTGAGCCTCATGCCGGCGCCCCATCCGCCAGCGCATCGCGAATCTCTCCGGCGAGGTGCTGGGTCATGTGCCGGCGCCAGTCCGGCGCTCCGTGCACGTCGTCGTAATAGAGCTCGTCCGGGATCGTCTCCGCGAGCGCGCGCTCGAGTGCATCGCGACGCGGCACGGCCGCGAAGCCAAGGCGCAGGGGCCGGCGGATCGAGGCCGTGACGGTTATTGTTAAGGCGCCGGCCGAATCGCGCGTGCCGATCAGCAGCGCCCCGGAGCGGCCGTTCGGGCTCAGACTGATGCGCCGGAACACGGTGCGCCGGGTCAGGGCGGAGGCCGGAAACGTCAGGCTGCGCAGGATTTCCCCGGGTCGAAGGGCGTTCTGCTGCGGCCCGAGCACGAACTCCGTCACCGGGAGACGGCGCTCGCTCCCGTCCGGCGCCCAAATCGTGCAAATGGCCTCCAGGGCCGCGGCCAGGGCGATCATCGGCCCGGCCGGTAGGGCCATGCACAGGTTGCCGCCGACCGTGGCGACGTTCCAGACCTTGAACGATCCGAGCAGTGCCCGGCAGCATTGCCCGACCAATGGGGCGGCGATCCAGTCTGGCGGCAGCTCCAGTCGATCGAGCTCAGCGATGGTGCAGGTCGCCGCCAGCGTCAGACCTTCCGCCGTGATCGCGTCGGGTGCCCAGCCGAGCGCCGTCAGGTCGACGAGCCGCCGCTTTCCGGGCTGAGGCTCCGAGAAGAGCCAGGTCCCGCCGGCCAGGCAGACATCCCCGTCTCGCCAGTCCGGCAGGTCGGCCCGGTCCCGGGGCCGGATCACGGTCTCGATCGTGTTGAGGTCCACCGCCGCTCCCTGGCCTCCTGCCAGCAGGCTTCCGGTCAGGCTAGCAATATGCCTGCCGGTGCGCTGCCTTGCATTGGAGAAGCACTCGCTCCCACCCTAAGCTCCGTCTCGGCACGGGCCCGGGCGGGGGCTTCTTCTCGGAGATCATGATGGCTCTGACGGCATCGCGCTACGGAAAGGATCGGGTCCGGGTGATGCGGCTGACCCGCTCGGGTGACCACCATGTCCCGCGGGAGCTGACGCTGTCCGTGCTGCTGACCGGACGCTTCGACGCCGCCTGGACCCAGGGCGACAACCGATCCTGCATCGCCACCGACAGCATCAAGAACATCGTCAACGTCACGGCGGCGAAGAATCTGTCCCTCGATACGGAGGGGTTCGTCGCCGCCGTGGCTGAGGTGCTGTTGAAGACCTATCCGCAGGTGGAGATTGTCACGATCGAGGCCGAGGAGACCCGCTGGCTGCGCCACGCTGTCGACGGTGTACACCACGGCCACACCTTCACCCGAGACGACAACGGCTTCGGATATGTCGGGCTGGAGGCCGGCCGGGCTGGATCGATGTTGAAGTCCGGACTGCGCGGCTACACCTTCATGAAGACCACCCAATCGGGCTGGGCCGGCTTCGTGGCGGACGATTACCGCACGCTTCCCGACACGACCGACCGGATCGCCGCCACGAGCATGGATGCGACCTGGACCTGGTCGGCGCAGCCGGCAGCTTGCGAGACCGCCAATGCGCGGATCCTCGCGACCTTGCTCACCGTGTTCGGAACCACCTACAGTCGCGGCGTGCAGGACAGCATGTACCGGATGGGCGAGGCCGTGCTGGCGGCAGTTCCGGAGGTGACCGAGATCGCCTTCGTGATGCCGAACAAGCACTACGTACCGATCGACCTGAACCCTTTCGGCTTGGAGAATCACGGCACCGTGTTTCTGCCGACGGACGAGCCACACGGCCGGATCGAAGCGACGCTCAGCCGAACAGACTGAACATCCACCTGGCATCGCGGCGACCGGATACCGTTGGGCGGCCCCATACCGCCGATGCCGGTGAGAGTTTCGATGATCGGCGCCTCCACCGTCGCAGCTGCGCTTCCTGGCAGGTTGAAGCGTGGGGGCGTGCTGTGTTGCCGTGAAAGGGGCCGATCTTGGGGCCAGCCGTCTCACATTCCTGTGACTCGTGGCGCGCTTTCAAGTTCATTGTGTCGGCATCCGTGCACGGACACGTTGCACCGAGACGCTCTTCGGTCCCGCACGGGCGGATGCATTCCATCTCGAAACGGCATCATCGGAGAGGCGAAACCGCAAGCCCGGCTGAGATGAGGAGGCATTTTCGCGGGGCGCATCGCCGTTACGGTTCTTCGCCCACGGCTACAGAGCACCGCCAGGCATCACTTGATAGGAAATCTGGCGTTTCCGTCGTTCGACAATGATGGTCGATGCGTTCATCGCCCATTCCACCGCAATGAAAATAGCAGCGGAAGGCTGCAACCCCTGCGTGCGACTGAAAAAATTTGCTTGGACATGTTCGGCTGCAATGCGATTTGTCATAGTTTATGATGCGTTCATTGATTTAACGCGTGATCAAGGCGTGGCTGTTACTGGCGCGCCGGGATTGCCGAGACCGCGTTGGGCCGGCCATCGGCGCTGCCCGGGGCGGTCCCAACACGCGCCCTGCAGCGGGTCCGCGCATCTGGAGGAAACGATGTTCGATCGCCTGGCCGGTGGACGAAATCAGCGGGCTAAGTGGGCGGCTTTGAACCGGTCGCTGGCTACGATCGAGTTTGCCCTCGATGGCACGATCCTGGATGCCAACGCGAATTTCCTGTCGGTGATGGGTTATGCGCTGGACGAGATCCGCGGTCGTCCTCACAGCCTGTTCGTCGACCCGGCGGAACGCGACAGCGAGGCCTACCGACACCTCTGGGATAAGCTCCGGAGCGGCGCCTTCCAGACTGCCGAGTACAAGCGCATCGGGAAGGATGGGCGGGAGGTCTGGATCCAGGCGACCTACAACCCGGTATTGAACCGGGCCGGCAGGCCGACCACGATCATCAAGTTCGCCACCGACATCACGGCGCAAAAGCTGCGGGCTCTCGACCTCGACGGGCAGATCGCCGCCTTGCACCGCTCGCAGGCGGTCATCGCCTTCGCCCTCGACGGGACGATCCTGAGCGCCAACCAGAATTTCCTGAGCGCCGTCGGATACGCGCTCGACGAGATCGTCGGCCGCCACCATGGGCTGTTCGTCACCGAGGCTGAGCGGTCGAGCGAGGCCTACCGCGCCTTCTGGGCGGCGCTGGGGCGCGGCGAGTTCCAGTCCGCCGAGTATCGGCGAATCGGGAAAGACGGCCGCGAGGTCTGGATCCAAGCGACCTACAACCCGATCAGCGATGACAGCGGCCGCCCCGTCAAGGTCGTCAAGTTTGCCACCGACATCACCGTGCAGGTCCGCGAGCGCCAGCGTCGCGCCGAAGCCCGGCAGGCGATCGACACGGATCTAGACGCGATCGGGCAAGCCGTGGCGGACGTCACCCGCCAGACCGGGACAGCGGCCGATACGGTCGGCCGCGTGTCCGACGATATCCAAGCGGTGGCGTCGGGGGCTGAGCAGCTCTCGATCTCGGTGAACGAGATCAGCCGGCAGGTGAGCCACGCGGCTTCGATCGCCGGGCAAGCGGTGACACAGGCCCAGCATACCGGCGGCATCGTGGCCGGCCTGAGCGATCAAGCCACCCAGATCGGCGACGTGGTCGGCCTCATCGCCGGGATTGCGGCACAGACGAATCTGTTGGCGCTCAACGCGACGATCGAAGCGGCGCGCGCCGGAGAAGCGGGCCGCGGCTTCGCTGTGGTCGCTTCCGAAGTGAAGGCCCTGGCCGAGCAGACCGGGCGGGCCACGGACCAGATCCGTGGCCAGATCGCGGCGACGCAATCGGCCACGCGGGAGGCTGTGGGCGCGATCGACGCGATCCAGGGCACGATCCGGACGCTGAACGAGGTCTCCTCGACCATCGCAGCCGCGGTGGAGGAGCAATCGGCGGTGACCCGCGAGATGTCCGGCAGCATGCAGACCGCCTCCCACGGCGTCTCGACCATCGCAGCGGGCATGGACACGATCGCCCAGGCCAGCGAACAGGTCGACCGCGCGACCCGCCAGGTTCGGGAGGCCTCGCGGGCGGTGGGGTGAGAGATGGGTATGGTGGTGGGGGCTTGAGCCGAGGCTCGGCGCGCCGCGTGTCGGTCGGGATCGGCGTGTGCGCAGCGGCGCGCGTTGCGTGTGCGGACAAGGGGGCATGAGATCTGACTGATCCAGCCAGGATGATTCAGCTCCCCGCAGGCCTATCGACGATCGACCTTGTTCGTCACCGTGGTGCCGGCGGGACGTGAACTTTGCTTTTTGTGTTGGGTAGGACGAACCGTCGGTTCTGGCGCACACGGCAACCGAGCGCCTTCGATGCGCCCGACACTGAGACATGCCCTCTTTCTCATGACGAGGCCTCGGATACGACACTCACAGACGCGGCTTTCGCAATCTGATGCCGCGGAAAATTGACAGTTCAGTAAGGACAGTCAAAAGTTCTACGAATACTGGGCCATTCTGGTATTTTAAATCACCACTGCGCGGATAATTGACACTAATGCGTAATAGCAGTTTATATATTGAATAGTCTTCAACTTTTTAGATATTAAAATTTGAAACCTCCAAAAATATGATGGTTTTTTCCTTTGCGAAAGCGATAACGGCTCGCTACAAGACGGAATCACAAACCCTAAGTCTTGCATATTGTTGCATCGAGAAGTCTATTAGAGATGACTCCTTCCGGTCAGAAACTCTGTCTCTCTATGATTGTTAAGAATGAGGCGCCGGTTATTCGGCGGTGCCTCGCATCAGTACGCCCATTTATAGATCATTGGATCATCGTCGACACCGGTTCGACCGATGGGACGCAAGACATTATCAGGACCGCCTTAGCCGATGTACCGGGTACCTTGGTGGAGCGACCCTGGGTCGATTTCGCCCATAATCGCACAGAAGCCCTGGATCTCGCCCGGCCACATGGTGATTATACGATCGTCATTGATGCGGACGATGAGTTGATTGTCCCGGCCGGCTTCGTGATGCCGCATCTTGATGCGCCCGGGTACAGTCTCCAGATCCATGACACGACGATGCGGTATCCCCGCACGCAACTGTTCAAGAATACACTGCCTTGGCGCTACCGCGGCGTCCTGCACGAATTTGCGGAGTGCAAGGATCTAGTTTGGACGGGGACGCTGCCGATCGCAATGCGTCGAGGCCATGACGGTGCGCGCCGCCGTGATGAGATGACTTATGTTCGCGACGCCAAAGTACTTGAAAAGGCCCTGGAAAAAGAAAAAGATCCGTTCCTGATTTCACGGTACACGTTTTATCTTGCGCAAAGCTATCGCGATTTCGCAGAGCATCGCAAGGCACTGAAGTATTTTTTAAAGAGAACGAAGCTAGGATTTTGGACGGAAGAAATCTATATCAGCTTTCTCAGCGCAGCCTTGTTGATGGAGGTATTGGAAGAGCCGTTCGACAACGTGCTTGCTGTCTTTGATCAAGCCATCGAAGTTAATCCGCGCCGGATCGAGGCGCGTTATCATGCAAGCCGATTCTGCCAGATTAAAAAACGCTATGTCGAGGGATTTCATTATGCAGAAGCAGGGGTCGAATTATCGATGCCTGCCGATGGACTTTTCATTCAGCCGTGGATGTACAGCTATGGCATGCAGGACAAGCTTGCCGTGATGGCGTTCAATACCGGCCAATATCGATCCTGCCTCAACGCTTGCATTGCTGCATTGGGTAGCCCTGAATTTCCTGCGGACGACCGGCCACAACGCATGGAACTTGCGCGCAAAGCGCTTGCCAAAATGGTCGACCCGGCTTGGGGCGCCAACCACTCATCCTACGTGGCAGTCTACAGCCCAGACTGGCAGTTTTCCTAAAACTTTGGCCTCAAAGATCTTGACCATATTGATATGGGCTGTCGGATCCTTGTGTTCAGCAATCGTCGGATTGGCGTGTTGCAGAACCGCAGGGGTCCGTGCCGATAGTTGCAGTTGAGATGGTCGGCGTAGTGATAGAACCGATGCAGACAGTCGTTCGGCCGTTTGATCTTTCAGTCACCTCCATAAAGTGTTGCTACGCCGTCACTTCTGATCGCGTGGGCACAAAGCGAAGCGGCAAATATCGGCACTCCGTCAAACACTACGGGTCGCCGATTTAGAAGATGTCGTTGTGCACCATGCGATCGACACAGCAAGCTTGGCATCGTGCGTAGCGGCTACGACGCGATCAGTTGCCGAACATACCCGTCGGCACCGTCGCAAGGCATTCGAAGGCGGTGATTGAGCGCGGAACCGTAGCGAAGCCTCTTCGTCGAACCAGTACCAAACAGCTTGCGGACTGATCTTCGTATCCTTGGCACAATTTGGAACAAAAGCCGTCGGGGTCCGACTGGTCGGAGCCCATGGCGAGACGTTGAGTCGAGTGGCTAGTGGATCGTCGCCACGCCGATTGCGAAAGGCTGGCGCCGGGCAAAACGACCACGCCGCACGCGGGCCGGAAGCCGATCCCTGCTCCTGCACGGCTTATGGACGAGGGATCCAGTCTGCGATGCAACCGTAATTTGGGAGCACATTCCCGTCCCTCGGTACTATTCTCAGCCCGTTCCCGATGCAGATCGTCAGAGTTGGCGGATGGAGGGCAGAGTGATCGTCAACGCACGTAGAGCTATGGCGGCAAAATCCTCTTGGGCGCGGTGTTGTCGGTTCTCGAAACCGAGATCGACACGCAACCTAGCCTTGGAGATGACGCACGATGCGCACGCACGACACGCTGACGCCCCCCACATCCCGTGACGCGCAAGCCCTGAAGGCTTTTCTCGTCCCCACTTCCGCTCAAGATATCGCACTGTCCGGCGATCTGCCCCGCCATCACGCCCACGGACGCGCAGCCCTGGCGAATGCCCTCGCCGAGGGGCTGATGGCCGACGAGGTCGAGCAGATCCTCCGCGGGCGGATGATCGTCGACGCCTTCCCGGTGCAGCGCGGCGAGAATCCGGCAGATTACGCGGCCCGCGCCGTCGCCGAGATGTTCGTCGCCTACCTTCAATAGGCTCCACGCCTCATTAGCAACGATACGCCTGTCGTTTCGATGGGAGCTGCGAATAGTGCGCGTTCGCAGCACGCCCCGTGCGCGGCGGCATGGGCTGGAGAGCCTCGCCATGCGATTTATTGAAACGCCCGGATGGGGGCGCCCGGTGAAAGCAGGTCTATGCGCCTTTGCCATCGGAGCCACCGGGTTTGTCGCACTCTCGCCGCTGACCAAAATCATGGCTTCGGTCCCGGCGCCTGCGTTCACCTCGCAATCGGCTGCGTCCTCCAGCGAGCCGACGGAAGCCGACACGCGGGTGGCCCTCGGCCCGGGCGGCCGGGACATCCGGTTGGCCGGCGATCTCACCGAGGGCGTGGCGGCACGCGTAGCGGCTTTGCTGGCGGCGAACCCGAACGTGGAGCGCATCCATCTCACCAGCGATGGCGGCCTGGTCGACGAGGGGCAAGCCCTTGGGGCGCTGGTCGCGGAACGCAGTCTCACCACCTACGTCCCCGACGTCTGCGCGTCGGCTTGCACCCTCATCTTCGTCCGCGGACGCACCCGTTTCTTGGCCGCAGGCGGGCAGCTCGGCTTTCACGCCCCCTATGAGCTCGGGCCGGGGGGCCAATTCGAGGCGGTCGATCCAGGGGCCGAGCGCGCAGCCTATCTCGCAGCTGGCGTGACACCGGATTTCGTAGCGCGGACCATGTCTGTGGCGCCTGAGGACATCTGGATTCCCGATCCTGCGCAGTTGCGGGCGGCCGGCGTCGTGACCGAGATGGTCGCGAACGATCGTTTCCCGGATTCCACCCTCGATGCCGATCCGAGTCTTCAGGGCGCCCGGGTAGAAATCCTGCGCAATTTTCCAATCTTGTCCGCGGCGGATCAGGCGGCGGTCGATGAAGCGGCCATCTGGTATCGCGATGGGTACCTGGCCGGACGCACGGAGGCGGAGGCTGTTGAAGGTCTGCGCCAGCGGGCCTCGGCCGCGATGCGGCGTCAGTTCCGCGCGGCCGACGACACGACCATTCGCGCCCTGGGCTTGGTCGTCCTCACCGACCTGACGGCGGCCGAAACTTGTGACGCCGTCGCTGCGGGTGATCTCATCACCCTTGATGAAACACTCAAACGCGTGCGGCCGGGAAGCGCCGGCTTGGCCGCGCTCCTTGCACGGCAGGCCCCAGAAATCCGGAATCGTGAAGTGCGTCTTGGACACCGCCTCGTTCCATCAATCTGCACGGGGCTGATCAAAGCCGTGCGCCGCGCCCTCACACGCACGCCGCACGAGGCTGCGCTGGCGTTGCGATCGATCCTACTGAACGATCCGCCCGCACTGTTCGCAAGCGCGGCCCATCCCTGACCGAGCCCGACGTCGTCGAGCCCATCGGGATTGTACCGATCGCCAGATCGATGCGGTAGCCTTTCCGCAGCCTCCTGCGCGAGACATCCCTGTCAAACCGTCTTGACCGGAGCGCTGGCTTTAGCAGCCTGGGGTGCCAGGGCGGCGGCCTCCTTACGAGTGGTTGCTTCCTCGGTACCGCATGCGGAGATCCTGGAATTCGTTGCGCACAAGCTGGCGCCAGATCTACCCGTGACCCTCATCGAGACCTGCCGCGATATCAGCCCAAACGCTCGTCTGAGGGACGAAGACACCGACGCAAACTCGAAGTTTCTCAGACCTTAGAGGTCGAATCGGCGAAGCTGCCGCGCTTCCTCGACGACGTGACCCTCGCCATCTTCACCGGCAACGACGCCCTCGAAACTGTGCTCGTACCGGCCCAGGATGCTCTCGCTCTGGAGCGTGTCGAGTGTAGCCCCTACGCGCAAACGTTCTCATGACCACGCAGGCCCTGGACAAGGGCGGGCGGATCCTGCGCCTCGCCGCCCTGCTCACCGCCCCGAACATCGCCAACTTCATCCGCAACCGTTATCGCGCTTCGGTGATTCCAGTCCGCACCACCTCGGCAGACGTCGCCGACGGCGGTTCCGGAAATCGGCATCGGTTGATACGTCCGGCCTTACGATCGCCAATTCCAACGCAATTCGGAGCGGACTTGCTGGGTCTTCGTATCGAGCTGACAATATACATTATCATATTGTAATATATTTGATCGGCAAATTAATATACGTCGGAAAAACAACAAGACTTACTAGCCTAAAAAACGTTATGCTGTCTTGTTGATTTATTTCCGAGACTATGATAGGACATAAATATCAGTATTCTTAGGTTTGCCATATGGACTCTGCATTATCACAGTCGCGAAGAACTTCGTCTTTAAATCTGCGTTCCATCATCATCGGGTCTTCGGTCGCGCTGTTTATTGTCTCTGCTTCTATAGGAATATTTTCTGTATTCCGCATCGGCATGATCAACGACGTCAGCCGATCGATCTCCGGGGAAATCAAAGCGGTCACGATCCTCGGACGCATGAAAGAGTTGAGCCAGGAGCTTCGGGCGCTGGACGTCCTGGCCCACAATGCCCATTCGGAGGAGGAGCGCCGCCGCTATCTGACGGATGCGCTCAGGGCGCAGGAGGCATTCTCAGAGGCCTGGAGCGCCTATGCGCCGACCATCGCCGGGACCGATGAGCAGCAATTGGCGCATCGGTTGCGCGAAGCCTGGCAGCACTTCCTCGCCGTCGAGGCGGAGGCGACCGCGCTCGATCGGGCCGGTGAGCGCGAGCTGGCCGATACGGTGTTCGCCGAGCCGTTCCAAACCGACGCTATCGCCTTCACCCAGGCTGTGAACTCCGTCCTGGTCCATCGGCAGGCACGGGCATTCGAGCAGACGGCGGCGGCCGATGCGGTCGGGGCTACATCGCGGCTGGCGGTGATCGGAGCCCTGTGTATCGCGGCGATTCTGACCCTGGCGATCAGCTGGTTCATCGTGCGCCGGGTGGCCGCGCCGATCGCGAGAATCACGCAGGTGATGGCCCGCCTCGCCGAGAACGATCTCGCGGTCGTGATCCCGGGAGGCGATCGGGCTGACGAGATCGGTGCCATCGCAGGAGCCGTGCAGGTCTTCAAGGACAACATGCTGCACACCAAGTCTCTGGAAGAGGAAGCCACACGAGTTCGACTGGAGGCGGAGCAGCACCGCAAAGTCGTTTTGCGCGATATGGCCGAGCGCTTCGATGAGACGGTCGGTGGGATCGTCGAAACGGTCGCCTCCGCGGTGACGCAGCTCCAGGGAACGGCGCACCAGATGAGCGAGGTGGCCGGACAGACGGCCAGCCAATCGACGACAGTGGCAGCCGCGGCCGAGCAGGCTGCGTCGAATGTGCGAATGATCGCGGCGGCCGCCGACGAGCTCGGGGCGTCGGTTCAGGAAGTGGGCCGCCAGGCCGAACTCTCCTCCGCCATGGCCAGCGGCGCGGCTGCGGAGGCAGCCCAGACGATCGCATTCGTTCAGATCCTCAGCGGCGCGGCGGACCGGATCGGTGACGTGGTCGGGCTGATCGCCAAGATCGCGGCACAGACCAACCTGCTCGCTCTCAACGCCGCCATCGAGGCGGCGCGGGCCGGTGATGCCGGCCGGGGCTTCGCAGTGGTCGCAGCCGAGGTCAAGCAACTGGCAGGCGAGGCGAAGCGCGCAACCGACGACATTGCCGGCCACGTCTCGGTCATCAAGGCGTCCACGTCCGACGCCGTCGCCGCGATCGAAGGGATCGCGACCCGGATTCGAGACATGAGCGGGGCCGCCGCCTCGATCGCCGCGGCGGTCGAGGAACAGGGCGCCGCCACCCAGGAGATCGTGCTCAACATCGCCCAGGCCGCCAACGGCACCGGTGAGGTCACGGCGAACATCGCCACGGTCGCCGGCACGGCGGAGCATACCGGCGCCGCGGCCGACCGGATGCTCACTTCGGCCAGCGCCCTGTCGAGCGATGCCGCGCGCCTGGGCGAGGAAGTCCAGCGGTTCCTGGACAGCATCCGGGCCGCCTGACACGGTCTCGCCGCCGGGGCCGGTCAGGCATGCCCACTATCAAACAGAATCGGCGCCATCGAGGCCGCCTCGAAACTTTCAATCTTACATGATTGTCGGCGCCGAACTGCTTTCAAAGGGCGGCGGCCGCTCCAGGCAGGTGCAACTACCATGATCCGAACGCTCCGGGGCTGGACCATCGTCCGGAAGACTGACGCCGGCCGGCACGCATGCCGGTCTGGCATCCATTCCTTTCGGGCCTGCGTCCTCGCCATGATCCGGCGGTCCACGCCCTGTGCCCTCGTCCTCGCCAGCTTGGCGACGCCGGCCCTGGCGACGACGATCGGCGTCGCGATGGTTCAGCCGAACGGCTTTACGCAGTTGCTGCGCGACGGCATCGAAAGCTACGCGAAGTCCGTTCCCGGCGTCGCCGTGCAATTCGTCTACGCGCCGGAGGGCGCTGGCGAGACCCAGATCGAGCAGGTTCGGCAGTTCATTACCGCGAAGGTCGATGCCTTACTGATCCTTCCGGTCGATCCTCTGGCCAACGCGACGATCACGCGCCTCGCCCAAGAGACCGACATCCCGCTCGTTTACGCCAACAACGGTCCGCGCGAAGACTGGTTTGCCGGGCGCATTGCGTTTGTCCTGCCGAACGATCTTGTCGCCGGACGACTCCAGATGCGGAAGCTCGCGCAGATGCTTGACGGCAAGGGACGGATTGCGATCATCGAGGGGCATCCGAGCCACTCGGCGACCGCCCTGCGCACGCGCGGAGTCAAGGAAGTGGCTGCGGCTTTCCCAGGCTTCAGCGTTGTCGCGGAAGGCGCCGCGGACTGGGACCGCAAGAAGGCCGCTTCGCTCGTGGCTGGATGGCTGGCGAAGGGTCTCGCGCTCGACGCGATCGTCGCCAACAACGATGAGATGGCGATCGGGGCAGCCGACGCGGTCGCGGCGGCCGGGCTCCCACCCGATCGAATCCTGATCGGCGGGGTCGATGCGACACCGGAGGGATTAACGGCGATGCAGCGCAAGCGCATGGCCGTGACGGTCTATCAGGATGCCGGCCTTCAGGCGCGCCGGGCGATCGACGATGCCCTGAAACTGATCCGCCATGAGACGGTGCAGCAATACGATTGGGTGCCATTCGAACTCGTCACCGACCGGATGTCGACCACGCATTTTTCAAAGTAAGGGGCCCGCCGGCACAGAGATCGAGTACCCCTGCGCCGGCCAATGGACTACCGCATCACGAACGGGTTCTCGGGCGCGTCGCGGCTGGTGGAAATCCAGACGCTCTTGGTCTCGAGGTATTCGCGGATCGACTCGATGCCGCTCTCGCGGCCGATGCCGGAGCGCTTCATGCCGCCGAACGGCATCATGTAGCTCACCGCCCGGTAGGTGTTCACCCAGACCGTCCCGGCGCGCAGGCCCTTCGACATGCGCAGTGCCCGGCCGATATCCTGGGTCCAGACGCCGGCCGCGAGGCCGTAGATCACATCGTTGCCGAGTTTGAGCGCCTCGGCCTCGTCCTCGAACCCGATGATCGACAGGACCGGGCCGAACACTTCCTCCTGGGCGATCCGCATGTCGTTGGTGACGCCGGTGAAGATCGTCGGCTCGACGAACTGACCGCCAATCACGCCGGGACCGGTGGCGGGATTGCCGCCAAGCACGCAACGCGCGCCCTCGCGCTTGGCGAGTGCAATGTAGTCCAGCACCTTGGCGTATTGCGGTGGTGTGGTGATCGGTCCGATATTGGTATCCGCCTGCATCGGGTCGCCGAGCCGAGCCGTGCGCGCCAACTCGACCAGTCGCTCGACGAACGCCTCGCGGATGCTGTTCTGCACGAGCAAGCGGGACCCGGCGATGCAAGTCTGCCCGGTGGCGGCGAAGATGCCCGAGATCGCCCCCGCGGCGGCGGCCTTCAGGTCGGCATCGGCGAACACGATGTTGGGCGACTTTCCGCCGAGTTCGAGGGACACCCGCTTGATCTGGCGCGCGGCCGCCTCGTAGACCTTCGCGCCGGTGACATCCGAACCCGTGAAGGTGATCTTGGCGACATCCGGGTGCTCCACGATGGCGCTGCCAGCCTCGCCGCCATAGCCGGGGACGACATTGAACATCCCGTCCGGCAGCCCCGCCTCCTTGGTCAGGCGGGCGAATTCCAAGGTGCTGGCGGACGCGAATTCCGAAGGCTTGACCACCACGGCGCAGCCCGCTGCAAGGGCGGGTGCGCACTTCCAGGCCACGAACAGCAGCGGTGAATTCCAGGCCGTCAGCGCACCGACCACGCCCACCGGCTCGTGCCGGGTAAACGCGAAGGTCTCGGGCTTGTCGATCGGAACCTGGGCGCCTTCGACCTTGTCGGCGAGGCCGGCATAGTACCACCACCATTCCGGCTGGTAGCGGGTCTGGCCGTACATCTCGGCGAACAGCTTGCCGTTGTCGCGAACCTCGACTTCAGCCAGCGCCTTGGCCTCGCGCTCAACCAAATCGCCGATCCGGCGCAGCACCTTGCCACGGGCCGAGGCGGTCATGGTCGCCCAGGGCCCGTCCCACATGGCACGCTTGGCGGCGGCCACCGCCTTGTCGACATCGGCTTTTGAGGCGCGCGGGATCCGAGCCCAAGGCTCGCCGCGGTAGGGGTCGACGGACTCGAACCACGAGCCCTCGACCGGGTCGACGTCCTGGCCGTCGATGTAAAGCTGATAGGTTTTCACGGCGCGCCTCTCTCGCGAATGACGCGCGCGATATGGGCCCGAACCCGGCCGGTGGCGAGACCGGCCGGCGCAGGGCCGTTCAGGCGTTGGCGCTGAGGCGCTTGATGTCGGCGTCGACCATCTCGGTGATGAGCGCCTCGAGCGACGTCTCCGCCTCCCAGCCGAAGGTCGCCTTCGCCTTGGCCGGGTTGCCCAGCAGCACCTCCACCTCCGCCGGACGGAAGAACGCCGGATCGATGATCAGGTGATCGTCGATGTTGAGCCCGACATGCTTGAACGCGATCACGCACATGTCCCGCACCGTCGTGGTCCGTCCCGTCGCGATGACGTAGTCGTCGGGCTTGTCCTGCTGCAGCATCAGCCACATCGCCTGGACGTAGTCCCGGGCGTGGCCCCAGTCGCGCTTGGCGTCGATGTTGCCCAGCCGCAGCTCCTTCTGCATGCCGAGCTTGATCCGTGCCACCGCGTCCGTGACCTTGCGGGTGACGAACTCGACGCCCCGCAGCGGGCTCTCGTGGTTGAACAGGATGCCGTTCGAGGCGTGCAGCCCGAAACTCTCGCGGTAGTTGATGGTCATCCAGTGGGCGTAGAGCTTGGCCACGCCGTAGGGCGAGCGCGGATAGAACGGCGTCGTCTCGCTCTGCTGCGCTTCTTGGATCAGGCCGAACATCTCGGAGGTCGAAGCCTGGTAATAGCGCGCATTCGGCGCCACCGAGCGCAGGCATTCGAGCATATGGACGGCACCGAGACCGGTCACCTGGCCGGTGAGCAGCGGCTGTTGCCAGGACGAGGTGACGAAGGACTGGGCGGCGAGGTTGTAGATCTCGTCGGGCTTGGCGCTCTGGACGATGCGCAGGAGGGCCGACTGATCCAGCAGGTTGCCGTCCACGAGTTCGACATCGTTCAGGATGCCGAGCCACTTCAACCTATGGTCGAACACCCCGGCATGGCTGGAGCGGCGCACGATGCCGGTGACCGTGTAGCCCTTCTGCAGCAGCAGCTGCGCCAGGTACGCGCCGTCCTGGCCCGTCACCCCCGTGATCAGCGCGCGCTTGCCCGTCATGAATCCGTCCCGTCCCGTTGCTGCCCGGCTGCTACGACCGCGGCGGCCTGCGCGTCAAGGTGAGGCGGCTCTGCGCATCGTCTTCGCAGCGAAGTCAGACCGGACGCGCGATTGCCGGTTCCGGCGAAGAATTGCGGGGTCATGGGCCAAGTCTTCGCATGGGCCCCGTCTACGCTCTACGGTTGGGCCAGCCATTCGGCGACACCGGTAATCGACCGGAACTCTTCCAGGGCGTGGACCCGGGCATCCGGCAGCGCCGTGCGCGCCATGGTCGCCAAGGCGTGGCCGGGGCCGAGTTCGAGAACCCGATCGGCGCCGTATTCCCGGCAGGCCTCCAGGCAGGCCGCCCAGTCGAGGGTGTGAGAGATCTGACGGGCAAGCTTGTCGAGGCCGTCGTCGGGCCGGAAGATGGTCGTCGCGTCGAGACCGCTGACCAGCCGTGGGGCACCGGCGGGCGGGCGGTTCAGCGTGATGGTGCCGAGGGCGTTCCGAAAGGCGGTGCTGGCCTCAGCCAGAAGCGGCGTGTGCGAGGGCGTGTTCACCGGCAACAGGACCGCCCGCTGCGCCCCGGCCCCGGTGGCCTCCCGGCACAGGGCGTCGAGGGCGTCGCGCCCGCCGCCGACCACGCCGCTATCGGGGGCGTTGCGGATGGCGAGGTGGCAATCGTGCCGCACGGCCAGGGCTTCGAGGGCGTCGAGGCCGAGGCCCCGGATACCGGCGAGGCCGAACCCCTCCCCCGAGGCGGCGTCCATGGCCTCGGCGCGGCGGGAGGCCAGGGCCAGGATGTCGGCATCGGCGATCTGCCCGGCGACGCCCCAGGCGGCGAGGTCGCCGATGCTGTAGCCGGCCACGATGGCCCGGCCGGTGAATCCCAGCGCCCGCCAGGCAGCGAGCGCTGCGGTGCAGCACAGGATCTGCCCGGCCCGGTTGGCGTGGAGCGCGTCGCCGCCGCTTCGGGCGAGGTCGCGCGGATCGGTGCCGCCGAGAATCGCCGTCGCCGCGGAAAAAACCGCCTGCGCTGCGGGTTGGTCGGCGGTGAGGTCGAACATCCCCGGATGCTGGCCGCCCTGGCCGGAGAGCAGGATCGCGACACTCATGCGGTTGTCCGGGTTCGCAGGGGAGCGACCGCACGCATCGCCAGCCCGTCCAGGCCCTTGGCCAGCACCGTCCCGCCTTCGGGAGCGTCGCGCAGTTCGCGCCAGTGCAGGCCAGTCCCGTCCGGCAACAGGATTTCGCCGTCGAGGCGCATCGGTGCAATGTCCGCGATGGTCGCGAGCCCGTCGAGCAGGCCGGTTGGAATGGGCGCCTGGCAGGGCCAGAGCAGGTCGAGGTCCGACGTCGCGGTGAGATAGGGGAGCCCGGTCACGGCCTGCCAGAGCAGGCCGCCGAACGGGCGGGGATGCAGGTCGTAGCGCTCGCCGAGCGCGACCAGCGCCGCGATGGTTCCGCCCCATGCCGCGGGGGCGTGGGCGGCGGCCTCGACCAGGCTCGGCCCGTCCATTCGGGTGAGGTGTTCGGCCGGCAGGGCGAGGCCGATCCGCCGCTTGCCGTCGGCGGGCGGCAGCGGCAGGCCGAGGGGCACGGTTTCGGCACCCTCCCCCGGGACGCGGCGGCGGACGATCAGCGGACGGCCTGCCTCGGCCCAACCGGCGAGATGCGGCACGGCGGCGAGGTCGTCGCGGCTGCGGAGCCAAGCCGCCCAGGCGTGGGGATCGACGCGGACGAGGTCCTGCCGGCTATGGGTGCCGGGTGGCCGGCTCTCGATGGTTGTTTGAAGGGTCTGTCCCATCCGCGATCGTTTGCTGAGGCATTGGGGGATCGTGAAATCCGGTCTTCGGCCTTGTTCCGACATGTCTCAACGGTGGAGCTGCCACCCCGTCAGTCCGGGGCTGCGTGAGCGGCGTCCGGAATCGAGATACGCCGTCGTGTCAGTCGCGTGCACCGCCGGCGGCTCTGGATTCCGGGCTCGCCTGCGGCGCACCGGACTGACGGAGTGGATTACCTTGTTCCGTCCAAGCTACGGCGCTGCGAGCGGAATTTCGATCGGGTCCATCCGGTTCGACCATCGTCAGATTCCCGCTTCGTCATTGCGAGCGCGGCGTGGGCGCCTATCCCCGCCCGGCCTGGGCGATCACCGCCGCGCCGATCCCCCGCGCCACCGGCCGGCCGCCGCGCTCCTCGCCGAGGCGGTCGCGGTCGTCGCCGGGCTTCAGGTTGGCGATCAGGTCGCGGATCTGGCCGTCGAGCGGCTTGCCCGGATCGAGCACGACATGGACCGCGCCGGTCGCCACCATGTTGTCGAGGCCGGGGGCGAAGACCGGCGTCGATTTCGCCATCTCCTGGAGCTTGTCCAGCGGCAGCTTGGTCACCTTCGCCACGGAAGGCAGATCCATCACGCTCGGGTTGGCGCCGGGCAGCGCCGCCAGGATCCGGGTCGCCAGCGCGGTGGCGATAAAGGCGCCGGCGGCCGAGTGGCCGTAGATCAGCCCGATGGTCGGGTGACCGGAGCGGTCGGCGAGCAGCAGCGCCTTGGCGAGATGGGCCAGGCACTCGTTGAGACCCAGGAGTTCGTCGCGCCGGCTCATGCGCTGGCTGTCGGAATCGACCACCACCA
This sequence comes from Methylobacterium sp. GXS13, assembly GCF_001455965.1. Taxonomy (GTDB): domain Bacteria; phylum Pseudomonadota; class Alphaproteobacteria; order Rhizobiales; family Beijerinckiaceae; genus Methylobacterium. The sequence continues at coordinate 305,478 of NZ_LKKO01000001.1, read as the reverse complement.
GGATCGGCGCCTTGTCGCCGGCCCGCACCGCGTCGAGCACGGCGCGGGACAGGACGAGCGCCCCGTCGACCCCGAGGGGCGTGTCGCCGTCGACCCCGACGACGTGAAGGGTTCCGTCCGCGAACCGGCCAGCCCCAGTGACGAGGCCGTCGCGCACGGTGACGGAATGGCCCTGCGGGAATAACCCGGCCAGGATCTCAGCGAGCGTCATGGTCGGCCTCCCTTACCCGGGACACGGTCTCGTCGAAGGCGCGCGTGTCCATGGCGGGCACCGCCTCCGGGTCGTTGACGCCGAGCCGGGCCCAGACATCCGTGGCGTCCCGGCAATCGCCGAAGCGCGCGAGGCGCGATTCGAGCCGGGCCTGCTCGGCCTCCAGCGTCGCGAGGTCGAAGGCGGGTGCCCGGCCGATCAGGTCGAGGGCGGCTTTGCGGAAGGCCGAGACGCTGTCGGCGCAGAAGGCGTCCGCCCCGCCGATCAGCCGCCGGTGCTTGCCGCCCATGGTCCGCCAGACCAGCGCCCGGTCGCGGGAATCGAACTCCTCCGCGCCCTTGTTGGTCTCGATCACCTCGGGGCCGGAGACCGAGATGCGGCCGCCCTCGGAAGCGGCGAGCCGCGAGCAGGTGCCGGCGATGAGCCCGCCGCCGCCGTAGCAGCCGGCCCGGCCGCCGATCAGCCCGATGACCGGGATCCCGGCCGCCCGGACGTCGATGATCGCCCGCATGGTCTCGGCGATGGCGGTCTCGCCAGCATTGGCCTCCTGCAGCCGGACGCCGCCGGTATCGAACAGGATCAGCACCGCCGCCGGCTTCAGGGTGAGCGCGGCGCGCAGCAGCCCCACGAGCTTCGCCCCGTGGATCTCCCCGAAGGCCCCGCCCATGAACCGGCCCTCCTGGGCCGCCACCAGCACCGTCTTGCCGTCGAGGGCGGCGCGGCCGACCACGATGCCGTCGTCGAAAGCCCGCGGTAGGTCGAACAGCGGCAGGTGCGGGCTCATGCGCCGCTCGGTCGGGGGCAGGAATTCCTGGAAAGTGCCGGGATCGGCCAGGGCGACCACGCGCTGGCGCGCGGTGGCCTCGTACCAGCTCAAGGCGTCCGGGTCGGTGCTCGCGGGGCGCACGCCAGCCATGGTCAGGCCTCCATCAGCCGGGCGCCCTGAAGCAGGCGCAGGGACACGGTGTCGGGACGGGCGCCGCCGTCATTGATGCTGATGCGCAGGCCGCCGGGCTGGGCCCGGGCGACGAAATCCGCCACCACCGCCTCCCAGACCGCGCCGTAGCCGGCGATCGGGGTCTCGATCGCGACCTCGCAGGCATCCGGCGGCAGCACCCGCTCCAGCAGGATTTCCAGATTGCCGGAGGCCACCACGCCCGTGATGGCGTTCGGCACCGAGCCGGGCAGTGGTTTCTTGGTGGTGTGGCGGAAGGTCAGGGATTCCATCCGACTGTTCCTTGCGAACGCCTCTCCTCCCCCTTGCGGGGAGGAGATGGAGGTGGGGGTGGTTCAGGAGGCACCGGGCCGCTTGGGTCTGCACCACCCCCACCCCTGATCCCTCCCCGCAAGGGGGAGGGGAAATATCGTGATCGGCTCTACCAGTTGCGGAACTTCGCGGGCGGCTCGTAGAGGCCGCCCGACCAGTGAACCAGTTCCTTGATCGACTTGGCGGCGAGCAGCGCCCGGTCGGCGTCGAGGGGCTCGATGCCGAGATCCTCCGGCCGGCGGATCACCCCGCGGGCGCGCAGTTCCTCGACCTTGGCGCGGTCCCGGCCGCGGCCGACATCGGTGTAGCCGGCCACCCCGCGGATCGCCTGCTCGCGCTCGTCGGCGTCGCGGCAGAGCAGGAGGTTGGCGATGCCCTCCTCGGTGACGATGTGGGTCACATCGTCGGCGTAGATCATCACCGGCGCCAGTTCGAGACCGATCTTCTTCGCCAGCTCCAGGGCATCGAGCGTCTCTACGAAGGTCGGCACCAGCTTCTCCCCGAAGGTCTCGACCAGTTGCACCACCAGCTTGCGGCCGCGCATCAGCGCGGGGTCGCCGACGATCTGGCCCTCGCGGCCCGCCTTCATCCAGGCATCGGACGGGTGGCGGCGGCCATGCGGGTCCGAGCCCATGTTGGGCGCGCCGCCGAAGCCCGCCACCCGCGACTGCGTGATGGTCGAGGAATGGCCCATCAGGTCGATCTGGAGCGTCGCGCCGATGAACATGTCGCAGGCATAGAGACCGGCCGTCTGGCAGAAGGCCCGGTTCGAGCGCAGGGAGCCGTCCGCCCCGGTGAAGAAGATGTCGGGGCGCGCCCGGATGTAGCGGTCCATGCCGACTTCCGAGCCGAAGCAGTGAACCTGTTTGACCCAGCCGGATTCGATCGCCGGGATCAGGGTCGGGTGCGGGTTGAGCGCCCAATGGGTGCAGATCTGGCCCTTGAGCCCGAGCTTCTCGCCGTAGGTCGGCAGCAGCAGCTCGATCGCCGCCGTGCCGAAGCCGATCCCGTGGTTCAGCCGGCGGATGCCGTACTCGGCGTAGATCCCCTTGATCGCCATCATGGCGATCAGGATCTGGGTCTCGGTCATCGCCGCCGGATCGCGGGTGAACAAAGGCTCGACGTAGAACGGCGTGTCGGCCTCGACCACGAAGTCGATCCGGTCGCCCGGGATGTCGACCCGCGGGACCGTATCGACGATCTGGTTCACCTGGGCGATGACCACGCCGTTCTTGAAGGCGGTGGCCTCCACGACGGTGGGCGTGTCCTCGGTGTTCGGGCCGGTATAGAGGTTGCCGTCCCGGTCGGCCGAGACGCCGGCGATCAGCGCCACGTGGGGCGTCAGGTCCACGAAGTACCGGGCGAACAGCTCGAGATAGGTGTGCACCGCGCCGAGCTGGATCTGGCCGCCGTAGAGCATCTTGGCGATGCGGGCGCCCTGCGGGCCGGAATAGGAATAGTCGAGCCGCTTGGCGATGCCGGTCTCGAACACGTCGAGATGCTCCGGCAGCACGATGCCGGATTGGACCATATGCAGGTCGTGGATCTTGCCCGGGTCGCAGGCGGCGAGCCCCCGGGCGAGACAATCCGCCTGCTTCTGGTTGTCACCTTCGAGGCAGACCCGATCACCGGGGCGGAGCACCGCCTCCAGCAGGTCGATGACGGATCCGGCCGGGACGACCTTGCCGTCGGCATGGGCGCGACCCGCCTGGATGCGTGCATCGCGGGCCTGCCTCTCGGCGCGCCACTCTGTCATCCGGCTGTCTCCCTCGGTATGTGAGAGGCAGAATATGCCCGCCACCTTGCATTTTCAAAGCCGGTACTATCACAGTTTCGTATACGGGATTGTTGAACTGTCAATATCCTGCATACTGGCCGGCAATCAAGAGATAACCGATTCGGGAAGGAAACGCCCCATGCCGAGCGTGTCGAGACGGGCGCCCCGTCGCTCCGAGACCGGTCATGCCGGAGAACCGCGCCGATGATCGTCCTGGGCGTCGCCCTCCTGGCCGCGTGCACGCTGATCGGCGTGTATCTCGGCGATCTCCTCGGTGTCGCGCTGGGGGTGAAGGCCAATGTCGGCGGTGTCGGCATCGCCATGATCCTGCTGATCGTCGCCCGGCTCTGGCTCTCCCGCCGGGGCGGCCTGACCAAGGGTGTGCAGTTCGGCGTCGAGTTCTGGGCCGGCATGTACATCCCGATCGTGGTCGCCATGGCGGCCCAGCAGAACGTGGTCGCGGCGGTGAGCGGCGGGCCGATCGTGATCATCGCGGCCACCGGCTCGCTCGTCCTGTGCTTCGGCGCCGTCGCGCTCCTGAGCCGGATCGGCCGGCGCGACCCGGGCAGCCCGGAGGTCGAGCATGGCGGGTCGGTGATCGGCGGCGAGGCCGATCCGGTGCCGGCCGGAAAGCGGGGGTGAGCGCCATGGAACTCGGGCATCAGATCTGGCACGGCATCGAGCACGTCTTCATCGAGCAGAGCCTGGTGGCGGCCTTCGCGGTGGTCGGGGCGCTGATCCTCGTCTCCAACCTGGCGGCCAAACGCTTCACCAGGGGCCGCGTTCACGGCTCGGCCATCGCGATCGTTCTGGGGCTGGGGCTCGCCTATTGCGGCGGGCTCTACACCGGCGGGAAGAAGGGCATCGCCGACATTCCGGCCCTGGCCGGCATCGGCCTGATGGGCGGGGCGATGCTGCGCGACTTCGCCATCGTCGCCACCGCCTTCGAGGTCGACGTGACGGAGGCCCGCCGGGCCGGGCTGATCGGCGTGCTGGCGCTGGCGCTCGGCACGATCATCCCGTTCCTCGTCGGCACGCTCACCGCGGTGGCGTTCGGCTATCACGACGCAGTCTCGATCACGACCATCGGGGCCGGCGCGATCACCTACATCGTCGGGCCGGTGACCGGGGCGGCGATCGGGGCGGATTCCACCGTCATGGCGCTCTCCATCGCCACCGGGGTGACCAAGGCCGTGATGGTGATGGTCGGCACACCTCTGGTTGCAAAGCTGATCGGTCTCGACAACCCCCGCTCAGCCATGGCCTATGGCGGGCTGATGGGCACGGTGAGCGGGGTCGCGGGGGGGCTCGCGGCCACAGACCCGAAGCTGGTGCCCTACGGGGCGCTCACCGCGACCTTCCACACCGGGATCGGCTGCCTGGTCGGTCCCTCGATCTTCTACTTGACGGTGCGGGCGCTGGTCGGTTGAGCATCCGCGAGGGCGCGGGACCAATCGATGCACGGCGAATTCCAGAAGATCGACAGCGGCCTGCTCTCGGACCGGATCCGCAACGCGCTCACCGATGCGATCACCTCGGGCGAGCTCCCGGCCGGCACGGCCCTCGACGAGCAGAACCTCGCCCAGCGCTACGGCGCCTCGCGCACGCCGGTGCGGGAGGCGCTGCGCCAGCTCGCGGCCTCGGGGCTGGTGGAGGCCGGGCCCCGGCGGGGCGTGGTGGTGGCCCGGCTGACGCCCGAGCGCATCGCCGACATGTTCGAGACCACCGCGGAGATCGAGGCGATGTGCGCCCGGCTCGCGACCTACCGGATGACGCCGCTGGAGCGCGGCCGGCTGATGGACCTCCACGAGGATTCCGCCGCCGCCGTGGAGGCCGGGGATGTGGACGCCTACGACCGGCTCAACCGCGCCTTCCACGAGTCGCTCTACGCGGCGACCCATAACGGCTTCATGGCCGAGCAGGCCCTGGCGATTCGCGAGCGCCTGGCCGCCTTCCGCCGGACCCAGCTCCGCCACGCCGACCGGATCCGCCGCTCCCGGGACGAGCACGGCGAGATTCTTTCGGCGATTGCCGAAGGCGATGGGGAATTGGCCGCCCGGCGGATGCGCGCGCACATGCTGCGGGCCGCGGCGGCGTTGGGGCGGTATATCGCGGAGACGGTGGGTTGAGGGAGGATGGTGCGCTACGGCGTGCCGTCACGCCTCCCACCGAACGCCGCAGCCCTGCCAGCTGGAAGTGCGACCATCTCTTGATTGGTTCCCCAGGACTGAGCGCAGTGTGTGAACGTATGAATTGACGCAATATTCGACGTCAGCGGCGGCTCCATTTGCAGATGCTGCAAGGGACTGAATAGACCCACCACGTGGGGCGCGGCTTAAGCGTGAGACAAATATCAACTCGAAGTGATGAAGTTTCACTGGGATTTGCTCCATAAAATATTTGTCTTTGATTTAATATTATATAACAAGCCTTTATCTGCTTCGTGAGCAGTGCTAAATTTTTTAATCGCCGTTAAAATTCAACATTTATGCCCAACACTGTAAATTAATTACAGCAATCGAAAGAGTGTGCGGTCGATTAGATAGTTAAAAAAGCTTTTCCTTTTTAAGTTTTCGTCTTATATTGAAATCGTTGCGGAGGAGAGCCAGAATGTCCATCATTCACGTCAGTTTAGATGTGGCGGGCATGTATTATCAGAGGGAAGATATACACATGCCCTCAAACTGCAGTATCAAAGAAGTCATGATGGAAGCACGCAGGCTGGATCTCGCTGATCCAAATACAACGCGTCCTATCTTCGATTTTTGCGGCTCTCTAGGGGCAGGGCGCCGCGAATTCCTGAACGAAATCAAAATTATACACCGTACACCGGCAAAATCACGACAGATTGCAGAGCCACGCCGGGAATATGCGGCCGGAACTTACGTCGGCAAAGATAGCAGCGGAACATTATCTCCAGATAGCAAAAGATTTGTCTCCTACAATCCGGATGATAGATTTATTTTCTCATGGCAGTATTATGTCTATGACAGCAACTTCGTCGATAAAAATCGTCTACTGAAAGGCTCGCTCGAGAGGAAGGTCATACCGTATAGTCAAAAACCTTCCGAAAACGGTCAGACGCTCGCCGATGGCGATACAATCGTCTGGCGCCTCGTTACGATCTTCATTAGGCCTTTGCTGGATGACGCAAGTGGTCTTCAGGCCTCTGTTTCATGATTTTAGCTGCCGATCCATAATCTGTCATATGGATCGGCAAGCTCGACCCAAGATGAGACGTGGTTCTACAACTATCTCCGACGAAAATGGTGTCAGTTATTCTTTTGGTGTGCGTGGAACAATCCGAGTTTAAGAACTCTATCCCGTTGCCTGCCAAGTAAAAATCTCTACCAACCGAACGTGGTAAGATTTTACTCTTGCTCTCTCACACCACTTCCCGCGCCACCCCACCCTTCCCCGCGCCGCTCCCACCCAGCGAATCCGCCAGCTTCCCGATCCGCTCGGCCGCCCGCCCGATCCCATCGGCCGCCCGGGCGGCGTCCTCCGCGCGGCTGCGCTCGGCGGCCTCGGCGGTCTGGCGCAGCGCGGCCGTTTCGGCCTCGAGGGCGGCGTGGCGGGTGCGCAGCTCGGCCAGCTCGTCGGCGATGGTGAGGGCGGCCATCACCTGCAGGCGCATGTCGCCGATCTCGCCGAAACTCTGGCGCATCTCGCCGATGCGCGCCCCGAAACTCTCGGCCAACCCGGTGAGGTGGGCCTCCTCGCCGGCGCCGCAGGCCATGCGGTAGAGCTTTCCGTCGATAGTCACGTTGATCTGGGGCAACAGCAGCTCCGTGCGGCGGGGCGTTCGGGTCAGGCGCGGCCGAGCACGCCCTGCACCGTCTCGATCGCGCGGTCGAGCCTCTGGCCCACCACGCCGGTCGTGGCCTCGACATCGGCGAGATGGGCGCTCGCCGCGTCGAGGGCGGCGCGCAGGCCCGCCCGGTCCTCGTCCATCAGCGCCAGCTCGGCATCCCGGTCGTCGGGCGCAACGTCGGCCTCCAGGCGGCGGGCCACGACCGCGTCCAGGCGGGCCAGCGCGGCGTCGAGCCGGGCGAAGGCGTCGTCGATCGGGCGCGTCGTCTCTGTGCTGTCGTCGGCCATGGGGCTCCGCTCGCCGCACGCATCGTCCCGAACCGGGGGTCCGGCTTTCGGGCGACGTCGATGCTTCGGGGGTGCAAGTTTCGGCCGGATGCGCCCGGAATGCCAGTCCGAAATGTCGGCGCCCGCCCGCCAAAGCGGCGCCGCACTGGAGAGCGGGTCGGCGCAAGCGCGCGCGAAGGACAGGCTGACGGCCCGTGGCGCGTGCATTGTGATTGCCAAAGGCTGTAACCCGCGCGGCTCAGCAATCGCCGTCACCCGCGCCTGTTTATTGGATGTGGGATACGCCCGTGTTTGTCACAGGCGTGCGTTTGACAGGTGGAGGCGCCATGTTAGACAGCCGCGCGCTCTCGAAAGAGACCGCAAGAGACATACTGCCAGACATGCCGGATGGCCGGTCCGTGACAGTCCCGAGGCCCCAGCCGCCGCCGTCGGAGCCGACGCGTGAGGGTGGCGGAGCCCGGCCTCTCCCGGCCCGGTTCATCGCAGGTTCAAACCCGCCCGCCCAGAGCCGCCCGGCCCGGTCGGCTTGGAGGCGGGCCAGCCGAGACCGCCCCGCGGGTCCGGCGCGCGGTGAGCCGCATCAGGAAGGAGTGACGCCGTGACGAAGGTTGCCATCAACGGGTTCGGACGCATTGGCCGCAACGTGCTGCGCGCGATCGCGGAAGCCGGCCGGACCGACATCGAGGTCGTGGCGATCAACGATCTCGGCCCGGTGGAAACCAACGCCCACCTGCTCCGCTTCGACTCCGTGCACGGCCGCTTCCCCGGCGAGGTCGCGGTGGACGGCGAGTTCCTGGTGGTCAACGGCCGGCGCATCAAGGTCACGGCCGTGCGCAACCCGGCGGAGCTGCCGCACCGCGATCTCGGCGTCGACATCGCGCTGGAGTGCACCGGTATCTTCACCGCGAAGGACAAGGCCAAGGCCCATCTCGATGCCGGCGCCAAGCGCGTCCTGGTCTCGGCCCCGGCCGACGGCGCCGACCTGACCGTGGTCTACGGCGTCAACCACGACAAGCTCACGCGCGAGCACCTCGTCGTCTCGAACGCCTCCTGCACCACCAACTGCCTGGCGCCGGTCGCCCAGGTGCTGGACGCGGCGGTGGGCATCGAGCGCGGCTTCATGACCACGATCCACTCCTACACCAACGACCAGCCGTCGCTGGACCAGATGCACAAGGATCTCTACCGGGGCCGCGCCGCCGCGCTCTCGATGATCCCGACCTCGACCGGCGCCGCCAAGGCTGTGGGCCTGGTCCTGCCGGAGCTGAAGGGCAAGCTCGACGGCACGGCGATCCGCGTGCCGACCCCGAACGTCTCGGCGGTGGACCTGGTGTTCACGGCCAAGCGCGCGACCTCGGTCCAGGAGATCAACGACGCGATCAAGGCCGCCGCCGCCGGCCCGCTCAAGGGCGTGCTCGGCGTCACCGACCAGCCGAACGTGTCGATCGACTTCAACCACGACCCGCATTCCTCGACCTTCCATCTCGACCAGACCAAGGTGATGGACGGCGTGCTGGTGCGCATCCTGACCTGGTACGACAACGAGTGGGGCTTCTCGAACCGCATGGCCGATACGGCCGTGGCGATGGCCAAGCTCATCTGAAGCGCGCCGCCCGCCGACCGTCTCAGGGCCGGCGGGCGTCTTCCAGGACCGAACGGCCTCACCTCGAACCAGGAATTCTCCCGGGATGACCGACGCTTCGCAGGGCACGTCGAGCGGACAGGGCGCTGTCGTAACGCCCGCGCCGAAACCCGTTCCGCCACCGCCGACCGCGACTCCGGTCGCCACGACGCCGGCGCAGGGTCTGCCGGCCAGCCATCTCATCGATCAGCTCGCGCGCATCGAAGACAAGTGTTCGCGGATCGAGGACAAGTATGCCCGCTCCGAGGCGCTGCTGTCCCGGGTCGAGGACAAGGTCGAGAACGCCGCCAACCGGATGAACGAATCCGCCCGGCAATCCGACCTCGCCGCCCTGCGCACCGAAATGCGCGGTCTCGCCGATCGCACCCGGCGCCTGCCCGGCACCGGGGCGCTGGTGCTGACCGCGGTGATCACCGCGATCCTCACCGTCGTGCTGCTGGTCGCGGTGCAACGGCTGAATCTCGACCGCCTGATCCCGGCGCCGGCCACCACCACCGTTCAGTAATCACCGACCCGAACAGGACCGCATGAGCGCCTTCCGCACCCTCGACGACGCCGGTTCCCTGACGGGCAAGCGCGTGCTGATGCGCGTCGATCTCAACGTGCCGATGGAGAACGGTCGCGTCACCGACGCAACCCGGATCCAGCGCGTCGTCCCGACCATCCGGGAGGTCGCCGACACGGGCGCCAAGGTGATCCTGCTGGCCCATTTCGGCCGCCCCAAGGGCAAGCGCGAGCCGAAGGATACGTTGGCGCCGGTGGTACCGGCGCTGAGCCAGGCGCTCGGCCGCACCGTCGCCTTCGCCGCCGATTGCGTCGGCGACGAGGCGGCCAGGGCCATTGCGGCGCTAAAGGACGGCGACGTCCTGCTCCTGGAGAACACGCGCTACCACGCTGGCGAGGAGAAGAACGAGGCGGCCTTCGCCGACGCGCTCGCGGCCAACGGCGACATCTACGTCAACGAGGCGTTCTCGGCGGCCCACCGCGCCCACGCCTCCACCGAGGGCCTGGCCCACCGCCTCCCGGCCTTTGCGGGCCGCGAGATGCAGGCGGAGCTCGAAGCCCTGACCAAGGGCCTGGAGGCGCCGCAGCGCCCGGTCATCGCGCTCGTCGGCGGTGCCAAGGTGTCGTCGAAGATCGATCTGTTGGAGAACCTCGTCGCCAAGGTCGACATGCTGGTGATCGGCGGCGGCATGGCCAACACCTTCCTGCATGCGCAGGGCAAGGGCGTGGGCAAGTCCCTGTGCGAGAAGGATCTGGCCGAGACCGCCACCCGCATCCTGGCGGCAGCGGACAAAGCCGGCTGCCGGATCATCCTGCCGGTGGACGCCGTGGCGGCGACCGAATTCAAGGCCCAGGCCCCGCACGAGACCGTGCCGGTGGATTGCGTGCCCGAGGGCAGCATGATCCTCGATGCCGGCCCGCGCTCGGTCGCCGAGATCAACGCCGCCATCGACGACGCCAAGACCCTGGTCTGGAACGGCCCGCTCGGCGCCTTCGAGCTCGCGCCCTTCGATGCCGCGACCGTTGCGGCCGCCCAGCACGCAGCTGCGCGCACCAAGACCGGTCAGCTCGTCTCGGTCGCCGGCGGCGGCGACACCGTGGCCGCCCTCAACCATGCGGGCGTGGCCGCAGACTTCACCTACGTCTCCACCGCGGGCGGCGCCTTCCTCGAATGGCTCGAAGGCAAGGCCCTGCCGGGCGTCGAGGCGCTGCGGGCCAGGGGCTGACAACCGGGCGGCGGCATCGGGTTCTCGCCCGGCGTCGTCGCACACCTATCTAGAGCTTGGCCACCAGCGGCCAGGGACGAGTCGATGAGCGAGAATCTGGAAACGGTGACGATCGAGATCCTGAGGGACGTTCAGGCGAAGATCGTGCAATCGCGGACCGAGACCTTGGCGCGTATCGATCGTCTCGAAGCCACGATCCCGCAGGATCAGAGCAAGGCCTTCGCCCTGCTCGCGACGATGCGCGCCTCGGCCGGCGAATTCGATGCCTGCGTCAAGGACATCGAGAACCTGATCGCCGGCCTGGACGGCGAGGCACACTAGATTTCCGGCGCCGGCGGCGATCGGGCGGACCACCAGACGGCAAGCGGGAAGACAGACCACCATGGCACGGATTACCCTGAGGCAGCTCCTCGACCACGCGGCCGAGCACGAGTACGGCGTACCCGCGTTCAACCTGAACAACATGGAACAGGGTCTGGCGATCATGGCGGCGGCCGACGCCACCGACTCGCCGGTGATTCTGCAGGCGAGCCGTGGCGCCCGCGCCTACGCCAACGACGTGGTGCTGGCCAAGCTGATCGACGGCCTGGTCGAGATTTACCCGCACATCCCGGTCTGCATGCATCTCGACCACGGGAACAACGAAGCGACCTGCGCCACCGCGATCCAGTACGGCTTCACCTCGGTGATGATGGACGGCTCGCTGAAGGCCGACGGCAAGACCCCGGCGGATTACACTTACAACGTCGAGATCACCCGCAACGTCACCAAGATGGCCCATTGGGCCGGCGTCTCGGTGGAAGGCGAGCTCGGCGTGCTCGGTTCGCTGGAGAGCGGCCAGGGCGAGGCCGAGGACGGCCACGGGGCCGAGGGCACGCTGAGCCACGACCAGCTGCTCACCGACCCGGACGAGGCGGTGAAGTTCGTCGAGGCCACCAAGGTCGACGCGCTCGCGGTCGCCATGGGCACCAGCCACGGCGCCTACAAGTTCACCCGCCAGCCCGACGGCGACGTGCTTGCGATGAACGTGATCGAGGAGATCCACCGCCGCCTGCCGACGACCCATCTCGTCATGCACGGCTCGTCCTCGGTGCCGCAGGACCTGCAGGACATCATCAACCAGTATGGCGGCCAGATGAAGCCGACCTGGGGCGTGCCGGTCGAGGAGATCCAGCGCGGCATCAAGCACGGCGTGCGCAAGATCAACATCGACACCGACAACCGCATGGCGATGACCGGTCAGATCCGGAAGGTGCTCACCGAGAACCCGTCCGAGTTCGATCCGCGCAAGTATCTGAAGCCCGCGATGGAGGCGATGACCAAGCTGTGCAAGCAGCGTTTCGAGGAGTTCGGCACCGCCGGCAAGGGCTCGAAGATCCGGCCGATCTCCGTCTCCGAGATGGCCAAGCGCTACGCCAGCGGCTCGCTGGATCCGAAGATCGGCCCGCAGTAACGCGCCGACCGACCCGTCCGATGAGCAGTCAGCAACGCCTCGCCCTTCTCGGGCCCCACAACCTGGATGCCGATGGCATGGACGCCTTCGCGGCCGCGCTCAGCGCGGCCTGCAAGGCGGGCGATGTGGCGGCGGTGATCCTGCGCATCGCCGCCACCGACGAGCGCGGGCTCACCGCCCGGGTCAAGCAGATCGCACCGATCACACAGGAGACCGGGGCGGCCCTGGTGGTGGCCTGCCCGGGCTTCACCGGCGATCTTGTTTCGGTGGCGACCCGGGGCGGGGCCGACGGCGTGCATGTCGACAAGCCGCGCGACCTGAAGGATCTGCGCGACCGACTTCGGGATGGCCGCATCCTCGGGGCGGGCGGGCTGGAGACCAAGCACGGCGCCATGGAGGCGGGTGAGGCCGGCATCGACTACCTCATGGTCGGCGGTGTCTATCCGGACGGCGTCGCCCCCGAGGCCGAGACGGTGCTGGCCCGCGCCGAATGGTGGGTCGAGATCTTCGAGACGCCGTGCGTCGCGGTCGCGGCGGCGGCGGACGAGATCGGTCCGCTGGCGGCCACCGGCGCCGAGTTTGTCGGCCTGGAGAGTGGCTTGTGGCTGGCCGAGCCCGACGCCGTCGCCCGGGCGCAGGCCGTACTGGCGGGGCAGGCGGCGTGAGCCTCCGCGCCCTGCGTTTCGCGGTTTTCCTGGTTGCGGCGCTGCCGATGCCGGCGCTGGCCGGGTCCGGGCCGCTCGACCCGGGGAAGACCGCGGCACCGTCCGACAAGAGGACGATGCCGGAGCTGCCCAGCCCCTATACGCCGAACTATTCCCGGGGGGCCGTCCCGCCCGCCAGCGGCCAGCCGGCGGATCTCGCCTACGGCGCCTACCAGCGCGGCCAGTACGTCACCGCCTTCCGGGAAGCGACGAAGCGCATCGAGGCAAACCCGAAGGACGCGCCGGCGATGACGCTGCTGGGCGAGCTCTACAACCAGGGGCTCGGCGTCAAGCAGAACCCCGTGAAGGCGGCGGAATGGTATCGGCTCGCGGCCGCCCAGAACGACGCCGCCGCGATGTCGTCGCTCGGCCTGATGGCGCTGGACGGCCGCGGCATGCCGAAGGACCCGAAGGCCGGCCGGCGCTGGCTGGAACAGGCCACCGCCAACGGCTCGGCCACGGCAGCCTACAATCTCGGCCTGATCCTGATCGGCACCGGCGCCACCGCCGACGAGACCGCGGCCGCGGCGCAGTTCCGCAAGGCCGCGGATGCCGAGATCGGCCCCGCCCAGCACGATCTGGGCGTGCTCTATCTCCAGGGCCGCGGCGTCCCCAAGGACGCCAGCCAGGCGGCCCAGTGGTTCCGGCGCGGGGCCGATAACGGCGATCTCGCCAGCGAGGTCGAGTACGCGATCCTGCTGTTTAACGGCAACGGCGTGACCAAGGACGAGCGGTCGGCCGCCCGCTATTTCCTGCACGCCGCCTCCCGTGGCAACGCCATCGCGCAGAACCGGGTCGCCCGGCTCTATGCGGTCGGCCGGGGCGTTGCGAAAAACCCGATCGAGGCCGCGGCCTGGAACCTCGCCGCCGCCGCGCAGGGCCTGTCCGACGCCTGGCTCGACCAGACGCTGTCGGGGCTCTCCGCCGACGAGCGCACCCGCGCCGAACGGCTGGCCAACGAGCGCAGCGAGCAGCGGTAGAGCGGTGCCGAGGCCAATAGCTCGATCAAAGTGCTCGGCCGGGTTCTCCCACCCCCGCTTTCATTCTGGGAGGCCGTTAATCTATCGGATCGGTTCCCCTACGGCCGACGATGAAGCGGAGGCAGGCGCGTCCACCGACAGGCCAGAGCGCTCGGACAGGGCGTGGGTTCCCTCATCCGCGTGGGCTACGACGTTCTCACACATCGCTGCCGGATAAGGGCAAAAGGCTGACCCCAAGCGCGTCTCCCTCCCCCCTCTGCGGGGGAGGGTGGGCCGGCCGTCAAGCCGGGTCGGGAGAGGGGAACCCGGCTTCAGGACAGGGCGCGACCGGCATGACGGGCGCAGCTCAACCCTGCACCGTCGCTCCCCTCTCCCGACCCCCTTCGGGGGCCACCCTCCCCCGCAGGGGGGGGGAGGGAGAGCCGCGGTGCTTCCCGTGTCTTCTACCGACCTCGATGGGTGGATCCGCAAGCCCGTACGAAAGACGCGGCCTGTCGCACTCCGTCATCGACGGCGGCCTCAAACCTGCGACGCCTAACCCTCCGCCTTCGACCAATCGACCCCGGCTTCGAGCTCCGGCAGCAGCACCACGCTCTCCTGCTCGTTCGGGTCGGTCCGGGCGATCACCGCGGTGACCGGCTCGGTCTGGCTGCGGTTGTAGGGCAGGTGCGGCACGTCGGCGGCGATGTAGACGAACTCGCCGGCCCCGGCGATCACGTGATGCTCCAGCCGCTCACCCCAGAAGCAGCCCGAGATCCCGGACAGCACGTGGATCGCGGTCTCGTGCGACTCGTGCTTGTGGGCGTGCGCGCGCTCGCCCGGCGGGATCTCCAGAAGCTGCATGTGGAGCGCCTTGGCGCCCACGGCCTCGGCCGAGATGGCTGGGCGATAGATATGCCCCTGCTTGCCGCGGAACGGCGCGCTTTCGCGCAGGACCACCAGGCCCGGCCGTGAGGTCTCGGATCTGGTGCTCATAACTCCCCCACCTTGAATGCGGCATCCACGGGGATCTGCATGCCGTTGACCAGGGCGTTGGTCTGGTTCGCCATGCCAACCACCGCCAGGAACTCGCCGTGCTGCTCCGGGGTCAAACCCTTCGCGCCCGCCGCCGCGGTATGGGAATGGATGCAGTAGGTGCAGCCATTGGCGATCGAGACCGCGATGTAGACCAGCTCCTTGGTGAGCGGATCGAGGCTGCCCGGCCCCATCACGACCTTGAGGCTGGCCCAGGTCCGCTCCAGAAGCCCCGGATCGTTGGCGAGGCCGCGCCAGAAGTTGTTGATGAAGTCCGAGCCCCGGGTCGCGCGGATTTCGGCGAACACCGCCTGGACCCGCGGGTCGGCCTCCGCCTCGGCATCGCTCCACAGCTTCACAGTCGCCATCGTTCCCCTCCCCGCCCTAGAGCTTGCAGGCACCCTCGAGCGCCCGGTTCTCGGCCTCGGTGAACAGGCGCGAGCGGATATGGAAGCGCTTTTCCCGCCCGTTTTCCAAAGAGAACATGCCGCCGCGTCCCGGCACCACGTCGAGCAGGATGTGAGTGTGCTTCCAGACGGCGAATTGCGAGCGGGAGATGAAGAAATCCGCGCCGCCGACCTGCCCGAGATGGACGTCGCCGTCGCTGATGATGAAGTCGCCGACCGGGTAGCACATGGGCGAGGACCCGTCGCAGCAGCCGCCGGATTGGTGGAACATCACCGGGCCGTAGTCGGACCGCAGCTCATCGATCAGTGCGAGAGCCGCAGGCGTCGCGGTGACCCGCAGCGGCGTACCGTCGGCGCCGACCTGCTCGGCGGTGGTAGCCTCCGGCGTCGAGATCGCACTCATGCTGCCCTCCCATTCTGGTTGTTGGATATGCGTGCCGGGATCCGGATTTCTACGGCGCGCCGGATCGGCCCCGCTGCCGAATCGGACCTTCCTACCCTCCCCTCATCCTGAGGTGCGAGCGCAGCGAGCCTCGAAGGAGCCCTTCAGAAGGCTTTGCGATCCCTGGAGGCCTCCTTCGAGGCCCCGCGATCGTCGATCGCCGGGCACCTCAGGATGAGGGGGCGGGTTGGATAAATTGCGCGGTCAAGATGGCGTCGCGAAAGCTATCGCCCCCGCCCCAAAACAAAAAGCCCCGGCCGTGAGGCCGGGGTGAAGTCGGCTCGGGGGATGACCCGGACCAGAACTCAGAAGAAGCCAAGTTTTTTGGCCGAGTAGCTGACCAGCATGTTCTTGGTCTGCTGGTAGTGATCGAGCATCATTTTGTGGGTCTCACGGCCGATGCCGGACTGCTTGTAGCCGCCGAAGGCCGCGTGGGCCGGATAGGCGTGGTAGCAGTTCGTCCAGACCCGGCCGGCCTGGATCGCCCGGCCGAAGCGGTAGGCGCGGGTGCCGTCGCGGGTCCAGATGCCGGCGCCGAGGCCGTAGAGCGTGTCGTTGGCGATCGCCAGCGCGTCGGCATCGTCCTTGAAGGTCGTGACCGACAGGACCGGTCCGAAAATCTCTTCCTGGAAGATCCGCATCTTGTTGTGGCCGCGGAACACCGTCGGCTGCACGTAGAAGCCCTCGGCGAGCTCGCCGTCCTTGACGTTGCGCTCGCCGCCGGTGAGCAGCTGCGCGCCTTCCTGGCGGCCGATATCGATGTAGCTGAGAATCTTCTCCATCTGCTCGCCCGAGGCCTGGGCACCGATCATCGTGGCCGGATCGAGGGGCGAGCCCTGGGTGATCGCCTCGACCCGCTTGATCGCCCGCTCCATGAAGCGGTCGTAGATCGACTCGTGCACGAGCGCGCGGCTCGGGCAGGTGCAGACCTCGCCCTGGTTGAGGGCGAACATCGTGAAGCCTTCGAGGGCCTTGTCGAAGAAGTCGTCGTCCTCGTTGGCCACGTCCCCGAAGAAGATGTTCGGCGACTTGCCGCCCAGCTCGAGGGTCACCGGGATCAAGTTCTGCGAGGCGTATTGCATGATCAGGCGGCCGGTGGTCGTCTCACCGGTGAACGCGATCTTGGCGATGCGCGGCGAGGAAGCCAGCGGCTTGCCGGCCTCGAGGCCGAACCCGTTGACGATGTTGATCACGCCCGGAGGCAGCAGGTCGGCCAGCAGCTCCATCACCACCAAGATCGAGGCCGGGGTCTGCTCGGCGGGCTTCAGCACCACGCAATTGCCGGCGGCGATCGCCGGGGCGAGCTTCCAAACCGCCATCAGGATCGGGAAGTTCCACGGAATGATCTGGCCCACGACGCCCAGCGGCTCGTGGAAATGGTAGGCCACGGTGTCGTGGTCGATCTCGGAGATCGAGCCTTCCTGCGCGCGGACGCAACCGGCGAAGTAGCGGAAATGGTCGATCGCCAGGGGGATGTCGGCGTTGGTGGTCTCGCGGATCGGCTTGCCGTTGTCCCAGGTCTCGGCAAGGGCGATCAGATCGAGGTTCTCCTCCATCCGGTCGGCCATCCTGTTGAGGATGCGGGCGCGCTCGGCCGGGGCGGTGCGGCCCCAGGATTCCTTGGCCGCATGGGCGGCGTCCAGCGCCTTGTCGACGTCGGACGCGTCGGAGCGGGCGACCTCGCAAATCACCTTGCCGGTGATCGGCGAGGTGTTCTCGAAATAGCGGCCGGCGCTCGGCGCGACCCACTGGCCGCCGATGAAGTTGTCGTAGCGGGCCGAGAAGGGCGACTTGGTCCGGGCGTCGCCCAGGAATTCCGGCTTGTTCATGGCTCTGTTCCCTCCATAAGCCCCGGCCTCGCGAACCGCGGCTCTTGGGCTGAAGCTGGTACGCGGACCGCCGCTTGTTTCGGCTTGGCCCGGTTCGGCTCGGGTGGCAGCCAATGACTTTTGGCCTGCCGAATCAAGCTGGACTTTTGGCCAGTGCGCGAGTGCGGTGATCCTACGCCTTCCCGATCAGGATCGCGAGAGGACAATTTTTGAATGGTTCGGAACTGCCCGATGTCGTTACAAAGACCGTCCGAATGTCCGGTGCCACCGACGATTGCTCGGCCAACACTTCGACAGCCGTCTTAAGACGGCTTGCTGACCTTGAGCGTGAGCGTGGCCGGTGTGACCGACGCGGTGTCAGGATCCCAGGGCGAATGGCAGGGCGAGCATTGCCAGCGGCAGCGCCGCGACCGCCGCGGCCCGCAGCCATGCCGGCCGATAGGACATCACCGCCACCACCAGCAGCGCCGCTCCGGTGAGCCCGCCGATCCACTGGACCGGTCCGAAATTCCAGCCGCTGCAGGCGACGGAGGCGGCGAAAGCCACCGCGAGCCCGCACCAGCCGGCCACCCGCAGGCCTCGGGTCCGGTTCCGGGGGGCAGGCACGCGGAACACGGCCCGGTGATGCCGATCGAGGCTCAGCGCAAGCGCGGCGAAACTGGAGAAGCTGAGGCAGATGCTCAGCACCACGGCAGGTACCGTCACGCTTCGACCGCCCGCGACCGGTTCGGTTGGGCCGCTCGCATCTGACGGCGCGGCCGGGACGCGAGGCGGGCACCGAGGGCGAGGAGCATGGCCACAGCCAGCATCGCCGCATCGAACCCGAGGAACCGCGTCTCGTTGATGGTGAGCGCGTCGACGAGGGGGATGGCCAGGAAGGCAAGGGCCGCCACTCCGAGCGCGGCGGGCCAGGCCCTGGCCTTCGGGTAGAGCAGCGCCGCCAGGGCGGCGAGCATCCAGCCGGCAAAGAAGCCACGCACCTCCCAATCCGCCCGGCCGACCAGGTCGAGGGGGAGCAGGCGGTTGGCCAGGAAGTAGGCTGCGAGGCCCGTGGGCAATCCGGCGATGGTTCCGAGATTCAGGATGCGCACAAGACGCAGCCCGAAGCCTGCCGGATCTGCGCCCTTCGGCGCCCGGGCGACGGTCCACAGGACAAGGCCAGAGGCAATGGTCGCGGCGCCCATGACGCCGCAGATGAAGAACAACACCCGCAGAGGCGCGGCCGCAAAGTGCGCCTCGTGCAGGCCGATCATCACGGCACCGGTACGGGTCGCGGCGGCGACGTCGCCCGTTCGCGACAGTTCGGCGCCGGTATCGCCCGCATAGACGATCTGCGGATGAAGATGCGCAAGTCCGGGCGGCTCCTCGAAGAACGCGGTGACGCTCGCGGCCGCGTCGCCCGGCCCGGTCACCATCACGACCTCGGGCACCTCCCCATGCGCCGCGGTCGCCCGGGCGACGATCTCGCCCAGCGGCATGAGGGTGCCGGGCTGGCCCGCGGGCTTGCGCCCCGCCGCCATGATCCCGGTTTCCGCGTAATAGGCCAGGATATCGTCCTGGTAGGCGGCCTTCACCCCCCAGGGCATCAGCAGCGGCCCCAGCTCGACGAGGCCGGTATAGACGATCGTCAGGTGGAACGGCAGCGCCAGCACCCCGACGACATTGTGGGCATCGAGCCAGCCGCGCTGGGCGGATCTGTCCCGCCGGAAGGTGAAGAAATCGGCGAAGATCCGCCGGTGGGTGACGATCCCGCTGATTAGCGAGACCAGCAGGATCATCGCGCAGATCCCGACGATCCAGCGGCCCCAGACCGGCGGCAGGCTCAGCTCGAAATGGAAGCGGTAGAGGAAATCGCCGCCCTTGGTGTCGCGCGCCTGAGACGGCTCGCCGGTGGCGGGATCGAGGAGCGCGTGGTGATACGGTCCGGCCGGGTTGTTCCACCAGTAGACCTCCGCCGTCGGATGCTCGGCGGTGGGAAGCTTGACGGACCAAGCCAGGGCATCGGGCATCGTCCGCCCGAGAAACGCGGCGGCGCGGGTGGCCGCGGTGGCCGGATCGGCCGTGGGCGCGCTCAGCTCCGGCCGCATCCAGTGCGAGATCTCGGTGCGGTAATAGCTTGCGGTGCCGGTGACGAAGATCGCGAACAGCACCCAGCCGACCACGAGCCCGGACCAGGTGTGCAGCCACGCCATCGACTGCCGGAAGCTTTTTCGCGGGGCATGGCTCATGGGACGACCGTCGGCGAGAACGCCCCGGCGAGCCACAATCCGGCCGCCAGCAGCGCCGCGATGACACCGAGGACCAGAGCCGCACGACGCAGGGTCCGGGCGGAGAAAACCCAGACCACCGCCCCGGCCATGATCGCGAAGCTCGCGAGCGTCCCGGTCGAGACCGCCTCCGAGCGCGGCAACGGCAGGGCGAGCGCGAACAGAGCCGTCGACAGAGCCGCGACGCCGTAACCCCCGAACGCCGCTAGCACGACGCGTCCGGCCACGGAGAGACGGTCGGTCAATCCCGGCATAGGGCGAGCGCTCATCGCGCGGTCTCCCGGTTTCGTAATCCCATGAGGCGGCCTAGCAGCGGCCGACGGGGACTCGCAACGGCTATGTTTGGGAACGATTCCAGTGTGCAGAGAGCTGTTTAGGCGATGGATTCGCAGGGCGACATCCATCGGCGAACGCTCGTATCAGTCTTCGCCCCACCCCGAGGCGGCGACGCGCGGCGCCACTCGGAAGGAAGGCTCCCGGGATCACGGCAACGACAAGAGCGCTCCTTGGAGGCCTGGCGGTCCGCGATCACCGGACACCTCGAGACGTGGCGGTGGGTGAGCGTTACCGCGGTCGGCGCCGAGCTCGGCTCAGCGGACACGTTTCGAGATGTCGTCGTGCCGCCATAGCCCGAGCCATCAGGGAATTGCTCGGCTGTTCGCTGGTGGAAACCCGGTGGGTCAGCGGCCCGCCGCAGGCGTCCCTCGGCTCGATCGCTGCAGCCCGGCGGCCGCATCACGCGCACTCGGCGGCAGATCGGGACCGGTACCGGGGCCGGCGGCCCCGGCGCCGGGTTCCGTGACGGGGATTCCAACGGACCGGTCCCGCTCCTTGCCCAAGGCGTAGCCGGCGTTCACGCCCGCATAGAAGCCGCTGAAATCCTCCGCTCGAACGGGAACGCTCGCGAGGACGAGCAGGATCGTCGGCATCAGGAGGTAACGCATGGCAGTCCCGGAACACGAAAGGCGGCGACCCCGCTCGGGACCGCCGCCTTTCAGCATTCTCACGGATCGCGGCAGCAAGACGGCCGCGGGGCCGATCAATCTTCGACGTTGATGCTCGAAGCCTCGCGGCCCTTCTGGCCCTCGACGACGCCGAGGGTGACCTGCTGACCTTCGGCCAGCGATTCGAGGCCGGCGCGGGACAGAGCCGAACGGTGAACGAAGACGTCCTTGCCGCCATCGTTGACCGAGACGAAGCCGAAGCCCTTGGCGGGATCGTACCACTTCACGGTACCGCTCATCTCGACCGAGGGGCCGGAGGCCGCACGGCCACCGCCGCCAGCACCGGCACCATAACCGCCGCCACCGCCGCCGCCGTAACCGCCGCCGCCGCCAGCACCATAGCCGCCGCCGCCGCCGCCGAAGCGATCGGCGCCGAAGCCGCCGGTGCGCGGGCGCATCTCGCGCCGGGGCGCAGGCGCCTCGGCCGTGGAGGTATCGACGCTGGTGACGCTGGTGACCTGCGGACCCTTCTGACCCTGCGCTGTGGTGACCGTCAGCCGGGTCCCCGGCATCAGGTCGTCGTGGCCGGCAGCCTCGACGGCGCGGATGTGGAGGAAGGCATCGCCCGAACCGTCGCCGAGTTCGACGAAGCCGAAGCCCTTCTCCTTGTTGAACCACTTGACCGTCGCATCACGCTCCGGTCCGGTTGCGACCGGTGCCGCACCGCCACGGGCCGGGCCACGGTCGAAACCGCCACCGCCGAAACCGCCGCCGCCGCCACCACCGAAACCACCACCGCCGTATCCGCCGCTGGGGGGAGCCTGATCAGGCCATCTCGGCTCGCCACTCTCGTCGAAGCCGCGCTTCTGCGGCCCCCTGAAATCACGACCACGTCCCATCGAAAGCTCGCAAAAACCGTCCGCCGCCCTGGTCTCGAATACCGCGTGCGCGCCATCCCAGACAGCCCACGCCCCGCACTATCATTACCCCCGGTCGCGGTAACCAAGAATAACGCCCCAGTCCTGACGCAATCGGGCCTTGACCGCAAGGACCTTCTTGGCCAAGACGCGCCCGTTTCGTTACTTTCTTGCTGCAAACAACATAGATTGACGACGCCGGCCGACCGGGCGTTCGCTTTGCGGACAAGGGCGTTAGCGAAACGCAAAGGCTGTTCGGCTAACCTCGCGGTGCGCCCCGCAACGGCACACGGCCATGATCGCGACTCCGTCTTTCCCCGATCTCTCGGCCCTGGTGGTCGACGAGAGCCTCTATATCCGGCGAATCGTGCGCGACATGCTCATGCGGGTCGGCATCAAGCGCGTGCTCGAGGCGCCGGACGGCGCCGAGGCCCTGGGTGTGCTGGCGGAGAGCAAGCCTGACATCAGCATCATCGACTGGGATCTGTCGATCCTGTCGGGGGAAGAGTTCATCCGGCTCGCGCGCACGCCGGCGACCTCCCCCTGCCCCACCATCCCGATCATCCTGATGCTTGCCCAGCCGCGTCGGAACGTGGTCGACCGGGCGGTGGCGCTCGGGGTCAACGAGATCATCGCCAAGCCGTTCTCGCCCAAGACCCTGTGGTCGCGCCTCGACGAGGTGATCAACCGCCCCCGCCCCTATTCCCAAGTGAAGAGCCTGCTGCGGCCGATCCCGCGCCGGACCAGCGCGATGAAGGCCGTCGCCTGAGTACGGTCTCGATCCGACATTGCAGTTCCCGACCGACCCTGTAGGGTCTTTCATCACGAATGGCCGAGCGCAACGCTCCCGGCCGACCCGAAGGACCGACGGCCGCGCCGATGAGGGACGAGACCGCTGCGGCCGCGCCGTCCCGCATTTCGCCCGGCGCTGCGCCGCTCAAGACGCCGGCCCCGCTACCGGGCCGTGATCGCCGGCGCGTCGCCTACGCGGCGCTGGACCTCGGCACCAACAATTGCCGCCTGCTGATCGCCGAGCCGACCTTCAGCGGCTTCCGGGTGATCGACGCCTTCTCGCGCATCGTCCGGCTCGGCGAGGGGCTGGGCACCTCGGACCGGCTCAACGAGGCCGCGATCGAGCGTACCGTCGAGGCCCTGCGCATTTGCCGGACCAAGATGCAGAGCCGAGGCGTGCGGCGGGCCAAGGTGATCGCCACGGAGGCTTGCCGTCTGGCTGTGAACGGCGCGGCCTTCGTCGACCGCGTCCGGCGGGGCGTCGGCCTGGATCTCGAGATCGTCGACCGCCAGACCGAAGCCTATCTCGCGGTGACCGGCTGCGCAGCCCTCGCCGATCCCGAGGCCGAGTCGGTCGTGATCTTCGATATCGGGGGCGGCTCGACCGAGATCGCCTGGCTCGACGGAGAGGCCGCCAACCCGTCCACCGACCCGACCTTGCGGATCCGCGCCTGGGATTCCCTGCCGGTGGGCGTTGTCACCCTGGCCGAGCGCCATGGCGGTGCCGAGGTGACCCGGCGGATGTTCGAGGGCATGGTCGAAGAGGTGGCCGAGAAGCTGTCCGCCTTCGCGCTTCGGGCAGCGGCGGCTGCCACGGCCCCGCATTTCCACCTGCTCGGCACCTCCGGCACCGTGACGACGATCGCCGCCATGCATCTGCGCCTGGCGCGCTACGAGCGGCGGCGGGTCGATGGCCTGTGGATGAGCGACGACGAGGTCTCGACCGCCATCGACGATCTGCTCGACACCCGCCTTGAACAGCGGGCCGACAATCCCTGCATCGGCCGAGACCGGGCGGATCTGGTGCTGGCGGGATGCGCGATCCTGGAAGCGATCCGGCGGGCTTTCCCGTCGGAACGCCTGCGCATCGCCGACCGAGGCCTGCGCGAAGGACTGTTGATGAACATGATGCGGGAGGACGGCGTCTGGAATCGGAAGGCCGTCCGATGAGGACCCTACGATGAGCGACCGGCGCGGCGGCGCGGGCTCCACCGGGGGCGTGCGCGGCGAACTCAAGCAACGGGTGAAGACCGGGCGCGGCCGGACCCTGTCGCAGAAGCGCTGGCTGGAGCGCCAGCTCAACGATCCCTACGTCGCCCGGGCCAAGCGTGAGGGCTATCGCTCGCGCGCGGCCTACAAGCTGATCGAGATCGACGAGCGCTACAAGCTGCTGAAGCCCGGCCAGCGGGTGGTCGATCTTGGCGCCGCCCCCGGCGGCTGGTCGCAGGTCGCCGCGCGGATCGTGGGCGCCACCGGCCGCGTCGTCGGAATCGACCTCCTGGAGATCGAGCCGATGGCGGGGGTCGAATTCATCACCCTCGACTTCCTCGATCCCGAGGCGCCGGCCAAGCTCACCGCGATGCTCGGCGGACCGGCCGATATCGTTCTGTCCGACATGGCCGCCAATGCCACCGGCCACAAGAAGACCGATCATCTGCGGATCATCGGGCTGGCGGAGACCGCGGCCGAATTCGCCCGCGAGATCCTGGGCCCCGGCGGCGCCTATCTCGCCAAGGTCCTGCAGGGCGGCACCGAGAACGCCCTGTTGGCCGACCTGAAGCGGGATTTCACCGCCGTGCGCCACGTGAAGCCCGCGGCGAGCCGGTCCGATTCGAGCGAGCTCTACGTGCTGGCCACGGGCTATCGCAGCGCGGCGGCCCGGGCCGCGGCAGCGGCGGAGGACGAGGCTTAAGCCGCGACCGATGCTGGTCGCGTGGGCGCTGTCGCTGGTCAATCCCGCGCCCCGGCGCCTACGCCGACTTGGCTATGTCCGCCAGAGCGGCCTGCTCCATGCCCGCTCGCGTCGCTGCTGCGCGGCCTGGGCGCCGCACCTGATGCGCGCCCGCGGCGCGATCATCGCCGCCGCCGAAGCGACCTCCGAGCGAGGGTCGGCCGTGGTGCTGGGTTCCGGGCTCCTCGACGACGTGCCGCTCGACGCGCTCGCCGACCTGTTCGACCGGGTGCACTTGGTGGATGCGGTGCACCCCTGGCCGGCGCGGCTGGCCGCCCGGCGACACAGCGACGTCGGGCTCATGACCGCGGAGATCAGCGCCGGGCTGACGGATCCCGACCTCCGGGAGATCTGCGCGGGAGCCGATCTGATCGTCTCGGCCAATCTCCTGTCGCAACTGCCGATCGTGCCGATCGAAGCCTATGAGGCCCGGGGCCGCGAGGCGCCCCCGCGGCTCGGCACACAGCTCGTCGAGACCCATCTCGCCGCCCTCGACCGGCTGGCCGCCGGGACCGGGCGAGTCTGCCTGATCACCGATACGGTGCAGCGCGAGGAGGACCGCGCCGGCCGGGTGACGAACACCCTCGATCTGATGTTCGGCGTGACACTTCCCAAGCCGGCCGAAGCCTGGGACTGGGAACTCGCGCCCTTCGGAGAGATCGACCGACGCCGTCGGCTGATCCACCGGGTCCACGCCTATCCGGACTGGCGGGCCGCCCGGGCCTGATCCGATTGCGCAGTGCTGGGGGCCAGCAAAAAGCCGCCCCGGTTTCCCAGGACGGCTTGTTCCGACGGC
The DNA here is from genome assembly GCF_001455965.1 of Methylobacterium sp. GXS13. Classification (GTDB taxonomy): domain Bacteria; phylum Pseudomonadota; class Alphaproteobacteria; order Rhizobiales; family Beijerinckiaceae; genus Methylobacterium. The sequence goes on along the minus strand of NZ_LKKO01000001.1, from coordinate 280,254 downwards.
TTCGACGTATCGACTTACTCGGTCGGTGCGTCCTCGGTGGGTGCCCGCGCCTCGCCCTCTTCCGGAGCGATACCCTCAAAGCGCGGCCGGCGACGGCGACGCGGCTTCACCGGTGCCTCCTCGACGGGGGCCTCGGGCGCCGGTGCGGCCGCTGGCTGCTCAACAGGCGTCGTTGCGGCGACCGGACGGGGCGGCGTCATCAGGAAGGCCGGCAGGCTGGCCGGATCCTCGGCGGTGACCGGCGTCGGGGCTGCTTCCCGGCGGCGCTCACGACGGGGCGCGGGCTCGGCCTGGCGCGGCGCCTCGCTGCGGGGCGCAGCCTCACTCCGGGGCTCGGACCGACGCGGCTGGCGCTCGTCCGAGCGAGCCTCCCGCTGGCTGTCCGGCCGGTTTTCCTGCCGGACGTCCTGCCGGTTCTCCTGCCGGTTCTCCTGCTGCCGGGTCTCCGGCCGTGCGGCGTCGGAACGGCCGGATTCGTAGCGGTTCTGGTCGCCGCGAGCGTCCTGACGAGCGTCCTGACGGTCCTGGCGATAATCCTGCCGGCCGTAATCCTGGCGCGCGTCTTGACGGTTCTCTTGTCGGTTGTCCTGGCGATCCTGCCGGTAGTCCGGGCGCTGATAATCCTGTCGCTGCGTGTCCTGCCGCTGCGTGTCCTGGCGCTGGTAGTCCTGCCGGGGCTGGTCCTGGCGCCGGTAGTCCGGGCGCCCGTTATTGTCGAACCGGCGCTGGTCGCGGTTCTGGAACCGGTCGCGGCCCTGCTGGCGGCCGTCCTGGTTCGACTCCTGGCGCATCTCGTAGGGCTGCGGCTGCTGGCCCGGATCGTTTTCGTCGTAGCCGTTATAGGCGTGGCCGTTCTGACCCGAGCCGTTGCCCTGACCCTCGTCGTCCCCCTCGTCCATGTCGTCCTCGTAGGAACGACTGGCATAGCCGCCGGTATTAGCCGGGCGGTTCTGCTCCTGGGCGCCAGAAACGATCCGGAAGTAGTGTTCACCGTGCTGGAAATAGTTTTCCGCCGCCACCGGATCGCCGGCCGCCTGCGCGTCCCGGGCAAGCTGCGCGTACTTGTCAGCGATATGCTGCGCGGTGCCGCGGATTTTGACGTCGGGGCCGTTGGATTCGTACGAACGCGTCAGCGGATTCGGACCTTTGGGCCGGTTGCGGCCGCGCATCCGTCGATTCTGGTTTGGTCTCATCGGTCTTCAGTGACCCTCGTTCACGCAAACGACAGTTCTTCGGGGCGTCCGGCGTCGATCTTCAGACGCGCTCCGGCTAAATGCACCCGGTAAAGCCGCGCATTCGACCGCTCCGCGGTCCGCGCAACTGCCTGACCATCCCTCGCACCGCGCGCCCGGGCCAGACGCCAGAAACCAGTCGATTGTCAGGTTCGAGTGCTGTCGAACCGCCGCGCGATCAAACGCGCGCTCCAGTCCAACGGTACGGGGGATCAGCGAACCAAGCGGCGACCAGAGATCGTCACCGACCTTACAATCGTCCGTCTTAACGAACCGTTCGCGATCTTCAAGCGGACTCTAGCGTTCCCAAGGAGATGCAACAAGCATTTTCTCAACGCACCGATCGTCGGTCCAGACTTAGGCATCCGTGTGACCGGATGAAAGGCTGAAGATCAGCACACGGTCATGGCCAGCCAGATCCCGTTTGAGGCCGCGATCCGTGAAGCCGGCGGTGCGTGCCAGATCGCGAACAGAGTCCGCCTGGTCGTAGCCGATCTCGAACAGGAGCCGCCCCCCCGGCGCGAGAAGGGCGTTCGCCCGCACACCCTCCAGGATCCGCCGATAGGCAGTGAGGCCGTCCGGGCCGCCGGCGAGGGCCGCACGCGGGTCATGCGCGCGCACATCCCGGTCGAGGTCCTGAATCAGATCATCCGCGATGTAGGGCGGGTTCGAGACGACGAGATCGAACCCGGCCCGGAGGGCGTCGCACCAATCTCCCGCCATGAAGGCCGCCCGGCGATCGACCGCGTTCGCCATCGCGTTCTGTTGCGCCATGTGCAGGGCGCCCGGTGAACGGTCGACCCCGATCCCGAGAGCGTGGGGAAGCTCGCTCAGGAGCGCTACCAGGATGCAGCCGGAGCCTGTGCCGAGGTCGAGGCAGCGAAGCGGCGCATTCCGGTCCGGCACGGCGGCAAGTGCCGCCTCCACCAAGATCTCCGTGTCCGGGCGCGGCACCAGCGTCTCGGGGGCGAGCCGAAACGGCAGGCCCCAGAACTCCCAGGCGCCGAGAATCCGGGCCACCGGTTCTCCCAAGAGCCGCCGCGCCAGAGCCGCATCAAGGGTCATTGCTGCGTCCACGCTGAGGATTGTGTCCCCGTCCAGCAGGAGGTCGCGGGTTTCAAGGCCGAGGAGGCCCAGCATCAGGAAGCGCGCATCGCCCGTCGCCTCCGCGATGCCGGCGGCGCTCAACCGAGCGGTGCTCCGGCACAGGGCCTCCCGGCGCGACAGGCCCTGGCTGGTCTCCGCCGTCACGGTACGGCTCAGGCCATCCCCTCAGAGGCCAGCAGTTCCGCCTGATGCTCGGTGATCAGAGCGTCGACGACCTCATCCAGCGCCGTGCCGGCCATGACCTCCTCCAGCTTGTAGAGCGTCAGGTTGATGCGGTGGTCGGTCACCCGGCCCTGCGGGAAGTTGTAGGTCCGGATCCGCTCGCTGCGGTCGCCGGACCCGACCTGCGCCCGCCGGTCCGCGGCCCGGGCGGAATCCTTGGCGGTCCGCTCGGCGTCGTAGAGCCGGGCGCGCAGCAGCGACATGGCGCGGGCGCGGTTCTTGTGCTGCGAGCGCTCCTCCTGGACGAACACCACGATGCCGGTGGGCAGGTGGGTGATGCGGATCGCCGACTCGGTCTTGTTGACGTGCTGGCCGCCGGCGCCCTGGGCGCGCATCGTATCGATCTTCAGGTCGGCATCGTTGACCACGATGTCCACCTCCTCGGCCTCCGGCAGCACCGCCACGGTGGCCGCCGAGGTGTGGATGCGCCCCTGCGTCTCGGTGTTGGGCACCCGCTGTACCCGGTGGGCGCCGCTCTCGAACTTGAGGCGCGCGAACACGCCCTTACCCTTCACCTCGGCAACGACCTCGCGGAAGCCGCCGACCGTGCCCTCGCTCTCCGAGATCACCTCGACCCGCCAGCCCTTCGACTCGGCGTATTTCGCATACATCCGGAACAGATCGCCGGCGAACAGGGCCGCCTCGTCGCCACCGGTGCCGGCCCGGACTTCCAGGATCGCGCTCTTTTCGTCGGCTGCGTCCTTGGGCAGCAGCATGAGCTGAAGGGCCCGATGGGTCGCCTCCAGCCGCTCCTGGGCCTCCGGCTTCTCGTCGGCGGCCAGCGCGCGCATCTCGGGGTCGGTCCCCGGCTCGTCGATCATCGCCTCGAGATCGGCGAGGTTCGCGAGCGCCGCTCGATAAGTGCGGATCGCGTCCACCACGGGATCGAGGTCGGACAGCTCCCGGGAGAGCTGGATCACGGTCTCGGATTCACCCTCGCCGGTGGCGAGTTGTGCGGTGACGAATTCATGACGCGCCAGGATGGCGTCGAGGCGCTCGGAGGGAAAGGGGATCATCGCCCGTGTTTCTGCAGGTTTTTGCGCACGACGTTCCGGGCCGGGCGAAGTCTTGTCTCAGGGGTTGGAGCGCGGGATCGGAAGGCCGACGCATGCGGCTCGACAGGTCCCCCACCCCAATTCGATTTCCGCCGAGCGCGGACGCCGCAGCGCATCGAGGCTGTGCCGTACAACCCCGGCCGAACCTTCGGCAAGGGTCGCATCACCGGTTAGATAGGTACGCCGTTGGCATGCGCGAAGGCGGTGAGGGCCGGACGCAGGGAATCGCCGTCGTGCATCCGGGCCATCTCGGTGTCGATCAGCTCGGTGATGGCGCCGGCATCGAGGCTCAGCACCATCGCCTTGACCGGGCCGATGGCGGCCGGCGACATCGACAGGCTGCGGTAGCCCAGCCCGATCAGCGCCATCGCGTCGAGCGGGCGGCCGCCGATCTCACCGCAGACCGTCACCGGGCAGCCGGCGGCGTTAGCCCGCTCTGCGATCAGCCGGAATGCCCGCAGGGCCGCGACGCAGAGCGGATCGAACCGGTCGGCGACCCGGCGGTTCTCCCGGTCGACAGCGAACAGGAACTGCATCAGGTCGTTCGAGCCGACCGAGAGGAAGTCGGCTTCCTTGGCGATCTCGTCGATCTGGAACAGCAGCGAGGGCACTTCGACCATCGCGCCGAGGCGGCATTCGGTCGGCAGCTGGTAGCCGTGGCGGCGCAGATAGGCCTTCTCGCGCTCGACGATGCCCCGGGCGCGGACGAACTCGTCCACGGTCGCGACCATCGGGAACATGATCTTGAGCGGGTCGCCGTCGGCGGCCTTCAACAGCGCGCGGAGCTGCATCCGCAACAATGCCGGCCGGTCGAGGCCGATGCGGATCGCCCGCCAGCCAAGCGCTGGGTTCTCCTCCTCGAGCTTGGCCATGTAGGGCAGGATCTTGTCGCCGCCGATATCGAGGGTCCGCACCGTCACCGGCTTGCCGGCCGAGGCCGCGAACACCTTGCGGTAGAGCTCCTGCTGCTCTGCCGCCGACGGCATGCGCTGGGCGACCATGAACTGCAATTCGGTCCGGAACAGGCCGACGCCCTCGGCGCCGGTCTCGTGCAGGTGGCTGAAATCCACCAGCAGGCCGGCGTTGAGATTCAGGCCGACCCGCACGCCATCCCGGGTCTGGGCCGGGACGTCGCGGAGCGCCCGGTACTGCTCCTGCCGGCGGGCGCGCAGGCGCACCATCTCGGCATAGGCGGCCTCGACCTCGGGGCCCGGCAGGACGTGGATCTCGCCGGCCACGCCATCGACGATGATCGCATCGCCGGCGTCGCACAGGGCCGAGGCGTTCTCGACCTCGCCCACCGCCGGGATGCCGAGGGCTCGCGCCACGATGGCCACGTGGCTGGTGGGCCCGCCCTCCTCCAAAACGATGCCGCGCAACGTCGAGGAATCGTAGTCGAGCAGCGCCGCAGGCCCCATGGTGCGGGCCACCAGGATGGCGTTCTCGGGCAGGACGACGGTGCCGCCCGCCTCGGGTCCGGTCAAGGTGCGCAGCAGCCGGTTGGCGAGGTCGTCGAGATCGTGCAGGCGCTCGCGCAGATACGGGTCCGACTGGCGCATCATCCGGGCGCGGTTGTCCGACTGCACCCGCTCCACCGCGGCCTCTGCGGTCAGGCCCGAGGCCACCGCCTCGCGCATCCGCCGGAGCCAGCCCTTGTCGTGGGCGAACATCCGGACGGTCTCCAGCACCTCGCGCGATTCGGCGGTGCCGATCCGGTCGCCACGCTCGACCAGCGCGTCGATGGCCGAGCGGACCTCCTCGATCGCCGCGTCGAGCCGCGCCACCTCACGCTCGACATTCTCGGCAATCAGCGTCTTCACGACGACGCGGGGCTCGTGCAGCACCACGTGGCCCAGCCCGATCCCGTCCGCCAGGGCGATGCCCCGGGCGACCACCGGTCGGCGGGCGGCGGTGCCGGCATCCGGCGCCAGGCCCTCCAGCTCGCCCGAGGCGATCATCTCCGAGAGCACCATCGCGGTGGTCTGGAGCGCCTCGATCTCCTCCTCGGAATAGACCCGGTAGGTCTTGTTCTGGACGGTCAGCACGCCGAGCGTGTTGCCGGCCCGCAGCAGCGGCACGCCCAGAAAGGCGTGATAGGCCTCTTCACCGGTCTCCGGTCGGTACGAGAACGCCGGGTGGTTCTGCGCGTCGGAAAGGGAGAGCGGCTCGGCGGTGCGGGTGATCAGGCCGACGAGGCCCTCGTCGGCATGCATCCGCGCCCGGTGCACCGCCTCGCGGTTCAGACCTTCCGTCGCGAACAGTTCGAGTGTGTTGTCGTCGCGCAGGACGTAGACCGAGCAGACCTCGGCCACCACGTTGGCGGCGATCAGGACGACGATGCGGTCCAGGCGTGCCTGGGGACTGACCGGCTCCGCCATCGCTTCGCGGAGGCGGCGCAGCAGCAGGCGCGGGCCTCCGGGCGCAGCGGGCATCGGTTCGTCGTTCCAACGTGGCGAGTGGCCTTGGCGTCGACCACCCTGCAACCTTGGCGCCACCATCGAAACGGCGGGCGCCCGATGGACCGCGCCGCATTCCTCCAGAGCACCTCTGGGATCGGCGGACCGGCCCGTGACTGTTCTAGTTCAAGACACCCGATCCACCTTCAAAACCCCACCCGATCGCCCCGCGATCGAACACGATTTCGATCTCTCGTCCAAGCCTAGTTTCAGATCGCCTCCGCCCGCCGAACCGGCATCCATTCGGCGCGGAAACGCTCTAAACTGAGCCCGTGCAGGCTCAGGCCTGATCCAGGCCGTATAGCGAGTGGAGCGTGCGCACGGCAAGCTCCGTATAAGCCGCGTCGATGAGCACGGAGAACTTGATCTCCGAAGTGGTGATTGCGCGGATGTTGATGCCCTTCTCGGCCAGCGCCCGGAACGCCTTGGCGGCAACGCCAGCATGGCTGCGCATGCCGACGCCGATCGCCGAGACCTTCACCACATCGGTGGCACCCTCGATCTGCGCGTAGCCGATCTGCGGGCTGGCCTGATCGAGAATCGCCCGGGTGCGCTCGTATTCGGCGGCCGGAACCGTGAAGGTCATGTCGGTGGTCGACTGGTCGCCCGACACAGTCTGGATGATCATGTCGACGTTGATGTTGGCGTCGGCCAGCGGCCCGAAGATGGCGGCGGCGACGCCCGGGCTGTCCTTCACCCGGCGCAGGGTGATTTGCGCCTCGTCCCGGGAGAACGCGATCCCGGTGATGATCTGCTGTTCCACGATGTCGTCCTCGTCGCAGATGAGGGTGCCAGGGCGCGCGGCGTCCGGCGGATCGAAGGAGGACCGGACCGTTGTCGGCACCCGGTGGACCATGGCGAGTTCCACCGAGCGGACCTGCAGGACCTTGGCGCCGAGCGACGCCATCTCCAGCATTTCCTCGAAGGTCACGCGCTCCATGCGCCGGGCCTTCGTTACGATCCGCGGATCGGTGGTGTAGACCCCGTCCACGTCCGTATAGATGTCGCATCGCTCGGCCTGGATGGCGGCCGCCTCGGCCACCGCCGAGGTATCCGAGCCGCCACGCCCGAGGGTCGTCACGCGGCCGGACTCCGGATGGATGCCCTGGAAGCCGGCGATCACCGCGACCTCGCCCTTGGCGAAGCCGGCCTCGAGATTCTTCGGGTCGATCTCGGCGATACGGGCGGAGCCATGCGCGTCCGAGGTCACAACGGGAATCTGCCAGCCCTGCCAGGAGCGGGCCTTGATGCCGTCCTTCTGCAGGGCGACCGCCAGCAGGCCGGCAGTGACCAGCTCCCCGGAGGCCACGACGGCGTCGTATTCCCGCGGGTCGTAGAGCGGGTTGGCGTCCTTGACCCAGTCGACCAGCTCATTGGTCTTGCCGGACATCGCCGACACGATCACGGCCACCTCGTAGCCGGCCGCGACCTCACGGGCGACGTGGCGGGCCACGTTGCGAATGCGGTCGACGGTGGCGACGGAGGTGCCGCCGAATTTCATCACCAGACGGGGCATGATCGTTCTTCGCGGGTTCCCGGCGCCTGGGAGAGGGACCGCCCTGGCGGGTCCCGGACAGTGCCCGGCGGGTACAAGCGGCTCGGTAAGGTGTCAACAACCGACCGGACATGGCTCCGGCGCCGCGGCGACGGCCTCGGGAGAGCCGTGCTATGGGCGGCGCAGGACCTGACCTGCCGGCCCTCAATCGCGATCGCTCAGCGAGCGCTGCGGTTCCGGGCCATGAACGGACAGGGATGGTGGATCGTCTGGACGGAACGCGCATGGATAGGACAGCCACGAATACCGGTACGGACGGCTTCGTCGATCGCGGCGAGGTCGCGCGGTTCGACGCGCTCGCCGCCACTTGGTGGGACGAGGCCGGGCCGATGCGTGTGCTCCACCGGTTCAACCCGGTCCGGCTGGCCTATATCCGCACCGCTCTGTGCCGGCGCTTCGGCCGGGATCCGCAGGCGCCGTTTCCGCTGGATGGGCTGACCATCTGCGATGTCGGCTGTGGCGGTGGCGTGCTTTCGGAACCCCTGGCCCGGCTCGGTGCCAAGGTCACCGGCCTCGATCCGGCGGAGCAGAACATCGCGGTGGCCCGCGCCCATGCCGAGGCGGCGGGCGTACCGGTCGATTACCGCGGCGAGACCATCGAGGCCATTGTCGCCGCGGGCCAGAGCTTCGACGCCGTGCTGATCATGGAGGTGGTCGAGCACGTCTCGGACATGCCGGCCTTCGTTCGCACCGCCTGCGCGGCCGTGAAGCCCGGCGGCATGCTGTTCGGGGCGACCCTGAACCGGACGATGCGCTCCTTCGCGCTGGCCATTGTCGGCGCCGAGTACGTGCTCGGCTGGCTGCCGCGGGGCACTCACGATTGGGCAAAGTTCGTGACGCCGCAGGAGTTCGCCCGCGCGATCCGGGCGGGCGGCCTCGACGTCACCGATACGATCGGCGTCGCCTACAATCCTCTGACGGATGGCTGGCGCACCGGCCGGGACAAGGCCGTGAACTACATGGTCGCGGCCGAGCGCCGGGGCTGAACCGGAACCGCCGTTCGCGGTTGAGACCGCAGCGGAGACCCAGAGCATGCTCGAGAAGATTCCAAGTGCGGTCGGCGAGGCCCTGTCCGGCCTCAAGGCCGGGATGGAGAAGACCGCCTATCACGCGGCGTTCGCCGACATCCCGGAGACAGTGACCTTGACGAGTCCGGCCTTCGCGGACGGGACGGAGATCCCCGCCCGCTTCACCGCGGACGGGCCAGGGACCTCCCCGCCCCTCGCCTGGAGCGATCTGCCGGCCGGGACCGCTGCCCTGGTCCTGCTGGTCGAGGATGCCGGCAGCCCGACGCCGCAGCCGCTCGTTCATCTCATCGTCTGGCATCTGCAGCCCGCCACTGCCGGCCTCGCAGAAGGAACGCTGCCGGGGCCTGGCCGGTCGGCGGACGGGACAAGCCTCGGCAAGAACAGCTTCCTCAAGTCCGAATGGCTCCCGCCCGATCCGCCGAGCGGCCACGGCAGCCACGCTTATCTCTTCCAGCTCTACGCGCTGGGGCGCGTCCTCGATCTGCCCGAGGATCCCGGCCGCGGCGCCCTTCTCGACGCCATGCGTGGAACTGTGATCGGCAAGGGTAAGCTCATCGGCACCTACGCACGGGCCTGAGCGAAAAGCCTTTCGGCCCATGGGGATGGAACCGGGGCCGGAAGCCGTTTGCGTTGTGCGCGATCGCGCTTCGCGGTAACGTGTCGACCAGATACCGCCTCTGCGGACGATGACATCATTCAGTTTCGGAGGCAGGATCTGTGGGCGTCAGCGCGCAGCAGAAGCGGCAGGACACGCAAATCGTTGCCAGGGCGCTCGCTGCCACGAATGTCGGGACCTGGGAGTGGCGAATCGCCGACGACGTCGTGCGTTGCGACTCCGTCGCCGCGACGATGCTCGGCATCCCGCGAACGGCGACAGGGCATGACACGAGCTACGCGCTGTTCTTCGCGCGGATCCATCCGGACGACCAGCCGCGTATCGGGTCGATCGTGAGAAACCTCCAGCGCAACGGCGGCCTCTACGTCGCCCAGTACCGCACTGTGCTGGCGCCGGACGACGTGCGCTGGGTGCTGGCGCGGGGCCGCTTCGTCATCGGTCCGGACGGGACCGTCAGCGAGGCCCGCGGCATCATCATCGACGTGACCGAGAGCAGCCGGGACGGTTACATCGACGAGGCCACCTTCTGCGCGATCGACGGCCAGAAGGGTGGGATCGACCGGGTGGCCGAACTGGCGCTGGCACTGTTCACGACGGCCGAAGGCCTGTCGGGCGTCGACTTCGAGCGCTTGAAGCCGCTGATGGACGCGCTGCTGCACGAGATCGGGCGGCAACTCGTCGTCACAGCGGCGGTGCCGCATGTCGACAGCGTGCATTGAGGCATCGCGCCTGCGACGCCTTGCCTTGCGGTGGCGAATCCTGATATGGCGGCGCCATCCCGCGATGCGTGTGCCGTGATCGCTGGACGCGATCGTCGCGTCCCGCCTCGTGACCACGTTCCCGATCCCCCTTGAATGGACGGCCCCATCTGGGCTCGAGAAACCGATGAAGATCCGTAACTCCCTCAAGTCCCTGCGCGGCCGTCACCGCGACAACCAGCTCGTGCGCCGCAAGGGCCGGGTCTACGTGATCAACAAGACCCAGAAGCGCTTTAAGGCCCGCCAGGGCTGAGATCTGCGGCTCAGCTTCGGCTGAGCTCGACATTGCGAAAGCAGCCGCACCCGTCCGGGTCGCGGCTGCTTTCGCGTGCGCGGCACCGCGGCACGTTGACGAGGCGCGCACCCGCGCACACTCTGGCGCGATGATGCCGACCCGCCTTTTCGCCGCCCTGATCTGCCTCCCGGTCTTCGTGTCGGCCGCCGCGGCAGCTCCGGATGCGGGCCGGTCCGGTCGTCCGGCGCCCGAGGCGAAGCCGGCACCGAAGCCCGTGAGCCTCGACGACCTGTTCGCGCGCCTGCGCGCCAGCGACGATCCGGCCGAGGCGAAGGGCATCGCCAAGCTGATCGAGCGCCGCCTCGACACCTCCGGCAGTCCGACCGCAGACCTGCTCACCGACCGCGCCCGACAGGCCATCGCGGCCCACGACTTCCCCCTAGCCGCCGAACTGATGGATCGTGTCACCGCCCTGGAGCCGAACTGGCCCGAAGGCTGGAACCGGCGCGCCACGGTGTTCTGGCTCCTGACCGACAAGGACGACGCCATCGCCGATCTGCGACGCGCCCTGGTTCTGGAGCCGCGCCATTTCGAGGCTTGGGCCGCCATGGGGCGGATCTACGAATCCCTCGACGACAAGGCCCGGGCGCTGGCGGCCTTCCGCCGGGCCAAGGCGCTCTATCCGACGATGGAGAAGATCGGCGAGGCAGTCGACCGCCTGGCGCCTGAGGTCGACGGCCGCGACCTGTGAGCCGCGTGGCCGGCCTCCTCCTCACACTTCTCGCTCTCCCGGTCGCGATCCTGGGTCTGGTTCTGGCGCTCGGCGCGGTGGCGAGCCTCATCATCACACTGCGGGTCGGTGCCGAGAATCCGCCGGCCGGTCCTTTCGTCGATGTCGCTGGCGGGCACCTGGCGACGATCCAGGCCGGGCCGGCCGACGGTCCCCCGGTGATCCTGCTGCATGGAGCCTCGGCCAACGCCTCCGATCCGATGGAGGGCTTCGGGCGCCGCCTGGCCGAGAAGGGCTTTCGCGTCATCGCCTTCGACCGGCCGGGATTCGGCTGGAGCGACCGCATCGACGGACGTTCAGCCGCCGCGCCGGCCGCCCAGGCGCAGATCGTCGCGGAAGCGCTGGAGACGCTGGGTGTCGGTCCGGCGTTGGTGTTCGGCCATTCCTGGGCCGGAGCGCTCGCCCTGGCACTAGCTCTCGATCATCCTGAGCGGGTGTCGGGGCTGGTCCTCGCGGCCCCCGTCGCCATGCCGATGCCGGCGCGGATGCTGGTGCTGCCCTGGTACTGGCGTCTGGCGCTGAAACCACCCGTGGCTTGGCTGCTGAGCCGCACCATCGGTCCGCCGCTCGCCCAATATTATCTGCCGGAAACGGCGAAGCGGGTCTTCCTGCCTCAGCAGGAGACTCCGGGTTACGCGGAGGCGGTCCGCGCCGCTCTCGTGCTGCGGCCCGGAACCCTCCTTGCTAATGTGCAGGATCTCGTCGGGCTACCGGCCGCCCTGGCAGCGCAGAGCCCGCGCTACGGCGATCTCCGCGTCCCGACCCTGGTGATTTCCGGCGAGGCCGATCCGATCGTCCGCAGCGAGACCCAGGCGATCCCGCTGGCCAAGGCGATTCCCGGCGCGCGGCTCGTTCTGCTGCCCGGGATCGGTCACATGCTCCATTTCGTGGCGGCCGAGCGCCTGACCGAGGAGATCGCCCGGTTCGCTGGTGAGCGGCGCGAGGCGGCGCCGCTCTTCAAGGATTAGTCCTTCATCCGAACGATGAGTTCCGGCTTTCGGACCACGACGATGCAAACTGCCGGACCTCACGCCTTCTCGGCGTGCTCCCGGGTGATGAAGGTCAGCCGCACGAGGTTCGTCGCGCCCGGCGTCCCGAAGGGCAGGCCGGCCACAACAATCACCCGGTCGCCCACCGCGGCGAATTTCTCGCGCACGGCGAATTTGGCGGCGCGGAACGACATGTCGTCCACGTCGCTGGCATCCTTGGTCACGATCGGGTGCGTCCCCCAGGCGAGCGCCAAGCGGCGGGCGGTCTCGCGCCGGGGCGTCAGGGCGATCACCGTGGCGTTCGGGCGCTCGCGCGACAGGCGCAAGGCGGTCGAGCCGGAATTGGTCCAGGCCATGATCGCGTCGAGGTTCAGGGCGTCGACCATCTGGTGGGCGGCCGCCGCAATGGCGTCGGCGGCGGTCTCGTCCGGGGTCGCGCTCTGCGCCCGGATGATCGACCAGTAGACCGCGTCGCGCTCCACCTGCTCGGCGATGCGGTTCATCGTCTCCACGGCCCCGACTGGGAATGCGCCCGAAGCGCTCTCGGCCGAGAGCATCACCGCATCCGCGCCCTCGTAGACCGCGGTCGCCACGTCTGAGACCTCGGCGCGGGTCGGGACCGGCGCCGTGATCATCGATTCGAGCATCTGGGTCGCGACCACCACGGGCTTGCCGAACCGGCGCGCGCTGCGGGTGATCCGCTTCTGCACGCCGGGCACCTGCTCCAGCGGCATCTCCACGCCGAGATCGCCGCGGGCGACCATCAGGCCGTCCGAGATCTCGATGATCTCGTCGAGACGGGTCAGGGCCTGCGGCTTCTCGATCTTGGCCATGACCAGGGCGCGGCCGGCGCAGACCTTCTTGACCTCGGCCACGTCCTCGGGACGCTGCACGAAGGAGACGGCAATCCAGTCGGCCCCGGCATTCAGGCCGGCATCGAGGTCGGCTCGGTCCTTCTCGGTCATCGCCGGGACCGGGATCACCGTGTGGGGCAGCGACACGCCCTTGCGGTTCGAGATCTTGCCGCCGACCTCGACGCGGGTGACCGCCCGGTTCTCCGAGGTTTCGAGAACGGTCAGCCGCAGCTTGCCGTCGTCCAGCAGGATCGCGTGGCCGGCTTCGAGGGCCTCCAAGATCTCCGGATGCGGCAGGTGGCAGCGGAGGGCATCGCCGGGGGTCGGGTCGCCGTCGAGCACGAAGGTCGCGCCGGTCTCGATCATCACGGCGCCTTCCGCGAAGGTGCCGAGCCGGAGCTTCGGTCCCTGCAGATCGACCAGAATGCCGATCGGGTGCTTGGCCTCGCGCTCGATCGCCCGGATCACCTCGACCTTCTCGGGCAGTTTTTCGCGGGGGAGATGGCTCATGTTGAGCCGGAACACGTCCACGCCCGCCCGGAACAGGCGTTCGATCATCTCCGGCGAATCCGAAGCCGGGCCGAGGGTGGCGACGATCTTGGTGCGGCGCGAGCGTTTCAAGCGTGATCCTCCGGGTGTTCCGCCGCGTCCGCGCGAGTTCGTCCTCGGCGGCGTCGGTTTGTTGGGTGCGGGTGTAGGCATCCGGCACGGGGCAGCGTCAAGGGCGCCCCGGCACCGTCACGGCTTGGCCGGCGCGTCCGCCCGGTTGGGGTCGGTGAGCTGGATGGTCCAGCTCTTCTGCTCGCCGGTATCGACCTCGAAAAAGCCGTTCCGGTCGTAGCCGCGGGCGAGGCAATCCTCGACGCCGCGGATCGTGAACTCGGAATCGCGGGTGCACATCAGCGAGCGCCCGCTCCACTCGCCGCCGCGCGTGTAGTCGACCGCGAAGACGTAATAGAACCGTGCCGCCAGCGCGCCCTTGAGCAGGGTCTCGCAGGCCTTCGGGGCCAGATCCCACCAGCCCTCCGTGACCCAGCCCTGCGGGTCCCGGTAGCCCAGCGAGATACCGACCTTGCTGGCAGTCTGGTTGCACAGGCGCAGGTCGGCCTTGGCGGGGCCTGTGCCGAGCAGTGCGACACCGATCCCCAGGGCCACCGACAGCGCGAGCGGAGCCGCGGCTCCGCTCCCAAAAAAACTACCCGACGAGGATGATACGGCAATCGTTGACATTGGTACGGGTCGGACCGGGGTTCACGAGGTCGCCGAGGGCCGCGAAGAACGCGGTCGAGTCGTTCTGCGCCAGCATCGCGGCGGGGTCGAGGCCGGCGGCGCGGGCGCGTTCCAGGGTGGTCGGGTCGACCAGGCCGCCGGCCGGGTCGGTGGCGAGGCCGCGGCCGCCATCGGTGCCGTCGGTGTCGGCGCTGATCCCGAAGATGCCGGGCTCGCCGTCGAGCGCCACGGCAAGCGCCAGGGCGTATTCCTGGTTCGGGCCGCCATGGCCCTCGCCCCGGATCGTCACGGTGAGTTCGCCCCCCGAGATCAAAGCCACGCGCTGGCCGGCGGCCTTGTAGCGCTTGGCCTCGCTGGCATGCACGGCGGCGACCTCCCGAGCCTCGCCTTCGAGGTCGGCGCCCAGCATGATCGGCTCGTAGCCCGCTTCCCGGGCGGCTGCAGCGGCGGCTTCCAGGGCGTCGATCGGCCGGGCGATGATGCGGTACTCGGCCCGGGCGAAGGCGGGGTCGCCGGCCTTCGGGGTCTCGTTGTTCGGGTCGTTCAGCAGACGGATCGCCGTCTCCGGCAGCGGGATGCCCCGGCGCTCGCAGATCGCGCGGGCATCCGCCAGGGTCGAGGGATCGGGCACGGTCGGGCCCGAGGCGATCACCGCCGGATCGTCGAACGGCACGTCGGAGATCGCGAGCGTCAGGATCCGCCGGGCGTTGCGGGCGGCCATGGCGAGCCGGCCGCCCTTGATCCGGGAGATGTGCTTGCGCACCGTGTTGATCTCGCCGATCGGCGCGCCGGAGCGCAGCATCGCCCGGGTGATCGCCTGCTTCTCGGCAAGCGTCAGGTCCCCGGCCGGGGCGATCCAGTTGGCCGAGCCGCCGCCGGACAGGAGCACCAGCACCTCGTCGTCCGGGCCGGCCTCGGTGGCCAGCCGCAGGGCCTCCTGGGTGGCGGCGATGCCGGCCTCGTCCGGCACCGGGTGGCCGGCCTCGACCATGTGGATACCTGGCGCGTCCTGGCCGTAGCCATGGCGCGCCACCGCGAGGCCGACGATCCGGTCGTCGCCGAGCCCGTGCTGCTGGCGATAGAACCGGCTCGCCACGGCGCTCATGCTCCCTGCCGCCTTGCCGGCCGCCAGGATGATCAGGCGCCCCGGGCTCGGCGCCGGCAGGTGCGCGGGCAGACACAGGTCCGGATGGGCGGCGCGGATGCCGGCAGTCAGCAGGGTCTCGAGGAGCGCGCGCTGCTTGAGGATGACGGGATCGGCGATGGGCGGGACGGTCTCGGGCATGGCGTCGGACGGGCTCCTCACTACAGTTTCTTGCGTGCGATCCCCGCCCATGCGTTGTGGGCGGCGGGCCCGTTTCTTGCCGTGAGCGCACGTTGTTTGGTAGGCATCTGGCCTCACCCGATGATCTGCCCGAGCCGCCGCCCCACGGCAAGCGCGATCGGCGCCGTCCCACAGATCCAACCCTCGGAGCCCCGTGACCCGTCCGGAGACAGAAGCGCGCGCCCCGGCCCCGCACCCGTGCGAGATCATCCCGGGTGATCCGGCCTGCGGCCTCGTCCTCGCCTGCGACCACGCCTCGAATTTCGTGCCCCCCGACATCGAACTCGGCGTGCCGGAGGCCGAGTTCCGCCGGCACATCGCCTACGATATCGGCGCCGCGGCCGTGACCCGCGGGCTCGCGGCCCGGCTGAACGTGCCGGCGATCCTGACGAATTTCTCCCGCCTGATCATCGACCCGAACCGCGGTCGATCCGATCCGACCCTTGTGATGCGCCTCTCCGACGGCGCCGTGGTGCCCGGCAACGCGCGGATCGACGAGGCCGGCAAGCAGGCCCGGATCGCGCGCTTCTACGCGCCGTTCGACGCCGCGATCGACGAAGCGGTCGCGGCCGCCCAGGCCGCCGGCCGCCCCCCCGCGATCCTGACCATGCACAGCTTCACACCCTATTGGCGCGGCATCGCTCGGCCCTGGCAGGTCGGCATCCTGTACGATCGGGATGCGCGCTTTGCCCGCCCGTTGATCGAATCCCTGGAGGCCGATCCGGCCGGGCTCACGGTCGGCGACAACCAGCCCTATGGTGGCGGCCTGCCGGGTGACACGATCGATCGCCACGCCACCGCCCGCGGCCTGCCCAACGCCCTGGTTGAGATCCGCCAGGATCTCATCGCCGGCGAGGCCGGCCAGGAGGAATGGGCCGAGCGCTTCGCCCGAATCCTGCGCCCGCTGATCGCGGCTTGATCGGCATGCGTCCGATCCCAAGATCCGGGCGGCCTGACCTCAACCGAAAAGCGATTCCGACGATGCCCGAGATCGACCCGCAGACCCAGACCGAACTCGAAGCCGCGGTGTTTCGCCGGCTCGTGTCGCATCTGCGCAATCGCACCGACGTGCAGAATATCGACCTGATGAACCTGGCGGGCTTCTGCCGGAACTGCCTGTCGAACTGGCTCAAGGATGCCGCCGACGAGACCGGCGTGCCGCTCACCAAGGACGAGAGCCGCGAGGCGGTCTACGGGATGCCCTACAGTGAGTGGAAGGCGAAGCATCAGAGCGAGGCGAGCCCGGAGCAACAGGCGGGATTCACCGCGGCGCAAGGCAAGGATCACTGAGGCGGCGACCCGGCGGGCGAGAATCGGCTAAGCTTCCGGTAAGTTCGGACCCTTAACCAACGGTCCAGGGCGCAACCGCGCCGCGCATCCCGGAGAGCCCCATGAACGCCCATTCGATGCCCACTGCTGCGGCCCAGCGGCCCGGGGGCGACGTCTCGTCTTCCGAAGGCGTGGCCGCCGACGAGCTGAAGCAGTTCATCGAGCGCCTGGAGCGCCTCGAAGAGGAGAAGGCCGGCATCATGGGCGACATCAAGGAGGTGTTCGCCGAATTGAAGGGCCGCGGCTTCGACGCGAAGGCAGTGCGCACGATCATCCGGATCCGCAAGCAGGATCACAGCGAGCGCCAGGAGCAGGAGGCGATCCTCGAGCTCTACATGCAGGCCCTCGGCATGGCGTAGGGCTTAGGCTGCCGAGCCGGCACGAGGTTCGGAGGCCGGAGCCAGATCGGAATCGAACAGGGCCGTACCCCACCAGGTACGGCCCTTCGCCTATTGGGTGGGTGCTTCGATCGGCGGTCAGTGCCCGCCCGCGGCGTGGGCCCCCTCGACCAAGCCCAGCGTCCGGCCTGGATATCCGGCGGCGTCGAAATACCGGGTCTCGCCGACCGTCTGGTAGTTCAGCACCGTCACGATGCCGGCCGCGTCCGGCTCCGAGCGGCGGATATGCTTCTGCGCCGTGGGCCGCGCGCCGTTGACCATCGCCTCCGTCAGGCCCCGGCCGACCAGTTTGCCCTTGCTGGGAATGTCGAGATCGAGGATCCGGGCGATGGTCTTGCCAAGATCGGCATTGCTCGCCGGGATGTCGCTCTCCAGGCCGCCCCGGAAGCTCGGGCCGACAGCGCCCATGACGTTGCGGGTGTCGGAGCGCCCGAAGCTGCCGTGCATGCCCTGGCCTTGCTGCAGGGTGGTGTCCGACACCTCGACGCCGCAAGTGGTGGGATCGGCGCAGCCCGTGGAGAAGCTGCGGAAGTTCACCACGATCGCCGGCATCGGGGTCAGGGCCGACCCGTCGAGGGCGATGGACGAGAGCGGCAGGGTGCCGGGGATCGCGCCGAGCGCGTCGCTGACGAACAGGCCGCTGACGTAATCCTGGCGGGACAGCGCCTCGACCACCTTCCGGGCCAGTGCCTTATCGCTGTTCGGCACATAGACGAGGTCCGAGCCGCCATTGGCCGCAACCACTACGTCGGGCTTGACCGGATCGGAGCCGATCAGGCCGTTGGCCCGGCTCGGGAAGGCCCCCGTCTCGATCTTGGCGCCCTTCGCGTCCGGATCGAACAGGGTCAGGCCGAGGTCGTGCGCAAGATCGATGGCGAGGAAGCCCGGCGGCAGCTGCCTGGCCGGCACACCCTTGTAGGATTGTGACGCGGCGAAGCTCGTGGCGCTCTCCTTCGAGATCGTGGAGAAGCCGTGATCGGAGGTGAGCACGATGTCCGTCGTCTCGGCTAGGCCCTGCTCGCGCAAGGCGGCCTGAAGGGCAGCGAGGTTGTCGTCGGCGTTGCGAATGGCGGCGAGGCTCGTCGGCCCGTTGATGCCGGGCACGAGACGCCCGAGACTGTCACCTTGGTTGTGCTGCGTCCCGTCAGGATCGCGCGACCAGAACACCAGCACGAACGGCTTCTGCCGGGCCTTGAACAGCGGCAGCACGGCCTTGGTGGCGACGGTGGCGAAATAGGCCTGTTGCTCGACATTGGCCACGACCGTGCCGGCGGTCTCGGCGGTGCCGGCCTGGCCGTTGGCGCCGCGGGTCGGTGCCTGGTCCGGCAGGCCGACCTCCTTCAAACGGGCGCGGAACGCGTCGCCCAGCGGCATCCCGCCCGCCCGGCCGGTGCTGTCGTCGATATGGATGTTGTACTGGCCCGAGCGTTCGGTGTGATCGAAGACCAGGGACGGCCCGAGCTTGCCGATGCTGGCGGTGGAGAAGCCCTTGGCCCGGGCGTCCTTCAGGATCGTCTCCTCATTGAGGTAGTTGCCGGCGAAATGCTCGTCGACGTCCCCGAGCACCGGGTCGCTCTCGAGGAACGGCGTCAGGCTGTCGCCGGCACCCGGGACCGGGAAGGCGGTGTAGATCGTGTTCCCGAACTGGCCGGTATCGCCGAGCATATGGCCAGTCGCCATGGCGGTGGCGTTCGGCATGGTGAAGGTCGGGAACATCGAGTGCGTGTTGGTGAAGCGCACACCGGTCTTCATCAGCCGGTCCATGGTCGGCGCGTTCTGCGGGTTCACCATCCCGGCCCGGAGGCCATCAGCCACGAACAGGATGACGTTGTGGGGCCGCGTCTCGGCACGGTCGGCGCTGGAGCCGCACAATCCGACGAGGCAGGCAACGATGACGCGACGCATCACGAATCTCCGACCGATCCGGGCAGCGGCGTGGCCGGCGAAGATTACAGTGCTGTGACAGGAGGGAACCGGGCGGTGCCAAAAGGCCAGCGTGTTCGCATCAGGTTGCAAAGCGCAGGACTGTTTGTCGAACCGATCAGCACCTTAAAAAATGCCCCGCACACAGGCGATCGGTCGGCTTCTGCTCATTCGCAGACCATCGGACCACCGGAGACACCCTCGCATGTCTTTCCAGCCGCGCCGGCACTGCGAGCGCAGCGAAGCAAGCCAGGGAAACGCCACATCGGGAGGTCGCGCGCTGCACTGGGTCGCTTCACAGTGCTTGCAATGACGGTAATCGCTGTTCCGCACGCCTCGATCAGCGACCGTGAAAAACGAAAGCGGCCGCGATCTTCCGATCGCGGCCGTCTCGCATCTTTATGCCGCCGTCTTACGCAGCCTTTGGCTTGGCCCGGGTCAGCAGCTTCCGGTTCACCAGCACCTCGGCGATCTGCACCGTGTTGAGGGCGGCCCCCTTGCGCAGGTTGTCCGACACGCACCAGAAGTTCAGGCCGTTCTCGATGGTCGCGTCCTCGCGGATCCGCGAGATGTAGGTGGCATCCTCGCCCGCTGCCTCGTGCGGAGTGATGTAGCCGCCGTTCTCACGCTTATCGACCACCAGCACGCCCGGCGCCGAGCGCAGGATCTCGGTGGCACGTTCCGCCGAGAGCGGGCGCTCGAACTCGACGTTCACGGCCTCCGCATGCCCGATGAAGACCGGCACGCGGACCGCGGTGGCGGTCAGCTTGATCTTCGGGTCGAGCATCTTCTTGGTCTCGGCGACCATCTTCCACTCTTCCTTCGTGTAGCCATCCTCCATGAACACGTCGATGTGGGGGATGACGTTGAAGGCGATGCGCTTGGTGAACTTGCCGCCTTCCTTGATGTCGCCGGCGGTGAACACCGCGCGGGTCTGGTTGAACAGCTCGTCCATCGCCTCCTTGCCGGCGCCGGAGACCGATTGGTAGGTCGAGACAACGACACGCTTGATCGTGGCCGCCTCGTGCAGCGGCTTGAGAGCGACGACCAGCTGGGCGGTCGAGCAATTCGGGTTGGCGATGATGTTGCGCTTGGTGAAGCCCACCACCGCGTCGGCATTCACCTCGGGCACGATCAGCGGCACGTCCGCGTCGTAACGGAACGCCGACGAGTTATCGATCACCACGCAGCCCTGCTGGCCGATCCGGGGCGACCACTCCTTCGAGGTCTCGCCGCCCGCCGACATCAGGCAGATGTCGGTGTCGGAGAAGTCGTATGTGTCGAGCGCTTTGACCTTGAGCGTCTTGTCGCCGAAGGAGACTTCCTGACCCTGGCTGCGGCGCGAGGCCAGCGCCACAACCTCGTCGGCGGGGAAGGCCCGCTCGGCCAGGATATCCAGCATCTCACGGCCCACGTTGCCCGTGGCGCCTACGATGGCGACCTTGTAACCCATCTCTCGTCTCCGCGCGGAAAACCCCGACCGATCCGGGTGCCGCGCTCATGCCAGCAAACTCGGCCGAAGGATCGTTCGCGCCGAAGGGGCGCCCGCCATACGGGCGCGGCCGCGAACCCGCATCAGGTGGGGGTGGCAGCCGACCCGAGCAAGGCGCCGAAGGGGCGAGGCTGTCAAGGCCGGAGCGGCGACCGCAAGGATCGATTCACCCTGTCGCGGGAATGCCGGGCATGACGGCCGGTTGGAGGGTGCTGCTCAACCCGATACGGTGATGATCGGCGGGCGGCCCAGGCAAGGGGCCGTCCGTACGGGACACCATGCAGATAGACGATCAGCGCAACGAGGCGCAGGGCCCATCCCACATCCCCAAAGGCGCGCGAAAGCTCTCGCTCGTCGGCCTCGGTCTACGCCTCGTCGTCGCCGCGGCGATGATCGCCGGACTTTGTCTCTATGCCCGGACGCCGCCAGCCGCGCAGCGGCAAGTGGCTGTCGATGCAGCCGCGACCCCTTTCGTGCCGTCGACGGCGGCACCCAAAGTTCCCACCGCGGCGGCACCGGCCCGGTTCGGGCTGGCCGAGCCCGGCCTGGACCCGGTCCGGGTTGCGGCGGCTCGGATCCACCCGGCGAGTAGACTACGCGAAGATGCGCTGGCACGCGGTGCTTTCGAAATCATGGAGGCTCCGGCGCTGCGGGTAACGCTGACGCGTGGCGACGACGCGGCTCCGGCACCTAGTCTGTTCATCCTGCTGGCTCGACGGGCTGCCACCGACGGCCCCGCCCTCTCGGTCATTCGAACTGGCCCGAGTGGCCGTGTGGCGACCAAGTTCGGGACTGTCGAAACCCTGGAGGTCACCCTCGGCGGTCCGGCCCAACGGACCTGCACTGGCTTCGTCAGCCGCGAAACAACGTTCCGTCTCGACGGTTGGCTCTGCGCGCCGCTCGGCCATCCACCCGAATCGCGAACGTTGGGCTGCATGATCGACGCCCTGACCCTGGACGACCCCGCGGACCCCAGCGCGACCGCCGCTTTCACGGCTCAACGTACAGAGCGCGGATGCACCGTGACCACGGTGGCGGATGCCAACGAACCGACCGGGTCGCTCGGACGCCGCAAGGCGCACACGAAAAAATGAGGCCAGAATACGGCCAATTGCCGAAGCTCGGCCATTTTCACGGAACCACAGCCCCACTCAAGCGTCGTTCTATCAAAGGCGGCGAACTGTTAAGCTTCGATCGCCATATTGATGGCACTCACAGACAAGGTTGGCCATGCGCTCGCTTAAGATCGCTCTTCTCGGCGTCATCGCCGCCACCGGCTTCGGCGTCCTGGCGTCTGCGCCTGCCCAGGCTCAGGATGGTTTCGGTCCGGGTCGCGTCTACAGCGTCAGCCGTCCGCTCCCGATCCGCGTCCGTCCGCGCAGCTGGCTCGACGCCGGCAACGTGCCCCTGACGTCGAACGTTCCGGGTGCCGGTGGCTCGCGTAACCCGGCGCTCAACCCTTACTTGATCGCTGCTTCGAACCAGCTCACCCCGCCTTATGGTCCGACCGATCGGTTCGGCCGCGGCATCCTGCCGGATCCGATCACCAATGGACCGTTCATCGGCGCTCGGTCTTCGGCGATCCGCAACGTCGACCTCTCGTTCGTCGACCGGCTGGATCCGACCTCGCCGCTGTACGGCCGCCCCTACTAAGCCGACTCGTCAGTTCCAGATTTCGGAAGCGCAGGCCTGAGGGCCTGCGCTTTTTGCTTTTCGCGCGCTGCTCGTCTGTCTTCTCATCCGGACAGGTGAGCGAAACAGGTTCGGGAAGAACGCCGCTAGCCAGCCGCCCGATCCTCGAAGGTCCCTTGCAAGCGTCCGCGTCGCATCACCGCCTCGACGTGCAGGGAGCGGTTGGAAGAGTCGGAAGGCTCGCCACGCCCCGTACGATCATCGTCCGGCGCTACTTGACCTGCACGCTGTCGACGACTTCGCGGAACTTGGCGAGCACGCCCGCACGCTGATCCTCGCGCACCACCCCGAGCGCGCGAAGGTACCCGTCCGCGTTAAACCGGATTGTCTGCGACACGACCACAGGCACGTTGGTCGGCATATCGACGGCCCGGGCTACGATCTCGTGCCAATCGACGCCGTTCGAGCGGTAGCTCTGGGCCCGCTCGATCACGAAATCCTTCATGGTCTGGTTCGAAGCCAGGGCAGCCCGGGCGAAACCGTCGCGCTGCTCCGCGGCAGGCGGCTGCTGCACCGCCTGAGCCAGAACCAGGATCGGCTGCTCCAGATTCTGCATCTGGTCCTTCGGCCCTGCGGTGAGCAGAACGGAATTGCCGGCCAAAACCCGAACCGGCCGGAACCCCGCCATGTCACCGATCCGGAACGGCAGCGCGTCGACCTGCTGCGTGAGGGTCAGGGGTGGGCGCAGGGTGACGCCGGTCACCAGCTTGCGCATCGTCTCCTCTGTCTCCGCATCCGGGAGGGCCTGGGCGATGATCAGGCCGGTCACGGTGGGGGTGCCGACGACCAGGATCCATTTGCGGATCGCGGGCCCCGTGGCGTTCGGATCGGCGGGCTGCTCGCCGGTGTAGAGCATGCCCTCGTTGTCGCCGACCTTGACCTCCTCGCGCTTCTCCACCGCGAAGCCCTGGCTGAGCAGGTTGGCGTCGGTGAAGCCGCTGACCATCTCGGCGAAGGCGTTCGGCGGCAGCTCGACCACCGACACGGTGGCGCCGCCTTCCTTGCGCTCGAAGCCGGAGAAGCGCCGCGACAGCGCCATGTCGGCGGGCGGTTCGAAGCCGAAGCGGGAGCCTGGCGGATAGATCGGATCGGCGGCATGAGCCGCGGATCCGAGCCCGGCCATCAGGACGGCCAGGGACAGAACCCGCCCGAAACGCAGCGTCAGGTTACGCACCAGCATCGGAAACCGGTTCTCCTCGAACCGAGGCCCATTCGGCCTCGCCTCGTGCGATGGGTCCGACGGCCGGCTTCCGCTGTCAAGCGCTTGTGAGATCAGGAGATCGGGAGTTCCGCTATCCGGCGCTCACACCACAGGGGCGCTGACCCGGCGCAGCGTCAGGTTGCAGCGGCCACCGACCGGCAGGAAGCATGGCAGGGGGTTCTCGGCGAGGAGGTCGTTCTCCGGGTAGAGGCGGTCGACCCCGTGATGGATCAGACGCGATGCGCCGCCGATCACCAGGGCGTCACCCGCTAGAAGTCGCACCGAGCGGGTCGGGTCGGAGCGTCGAAGGCTGCCGTAGCGGAACAGGGCTGCAGCGCCCAGCGATAGGGAGACGACCGGGGCCGAGAAGTCGGCCTCATCGCGGTCCTGATGCAGGCCCATGCGGGCATCCGGGGCGTAGAGATTGATCAGGCAGGCTTCGGGCGGCGCCGGAAAAGCGGCCAGCGCGTCCCAGGCCGCCTTGGCGGCGGGCGGGATCGCGGGCCACGGTTCACCGGTCTCGGGATGGTCCGGCTGGTAGCGGTAGCCGCTCCGGTCGGAGACCCAGCCGAGCGCACCGGCATTCGACATCCGCACCGTGAACGGCTTCCCC
Source organism: Methylobacterium sp. GXS13 (assembly GCF_001455965.1). GTDB lineage: Bacteria > Pseudomonadota > Alphaproteobacteria > Rhizobiales > Beijerinckiaceae > Methylobacterium. The sequence goes on along the minus strand of NZ_LKKO01000001.1, from coordinate 256,155 downwards.
GTGCGGGGCATGCACGGGGTGACGGGCGGCGCGGACGCGAGCACGGCAGCAACCTCGGCGGCGAGCCGCGCGCGGGCTGCCGGATTCAGGAAGCCCGGATGGTGGATCAGTCCCGGTGCAAGTTCGGTCGCCAATCAGCGGCTCGCTTCGCCATCGCGGGCCAGGATCTCCTTCGTGGCGACCGTGGTGTCGGCTGCGAGCCGGTAGACCAGCGGCACACCGGTCTTGATCTCCAAGCCGGCGATGGTGTCCGGACCCAGGTGGTCGAGCACCATCACCAAAGAGCGCAGCGAGTTGCCGTGGGCCGCCACCAGCACACGCTGCCCGGCCATCACCCGGGGCAGGATAGTCTCGATGTAGTAGGGCAGGACGCGGGCGGCGGTGTCCTTGAGGCTCTCGCCCCCGGGCGGCCGCACGTCGTAGGAGCGGCGCCAGAGATGTACCTGTTCCTCGCCCCACCGGGCGCGGGCATCGTCCTTGTTGAGCCCGGCGAGGTCGCCATAATGGCGCTCGTTCAGCGCCTGCGACCGCACGACTTCGAGATCCGAAAGACCCATCTCCTCCAGCATCAGCGCGCAGGTGCGCTGCGCCCGGACAAGCTCGGAGGTGAAGGCGATGTCGAACCCGTAGCCCGCGTGCCTGAGGGCGCGGCCGGCCGCCCGCGCCTCGTCGCCGCCGCGCTCGGTGAGTCCGGGGTCGCGCCAACCGGTGAACAGGTTCTTGAGGTTCCACTCGCTCTGGCCATGGCGAGCGAGGACGAGCAGGCGCTCCATCGGCAGATCGTACCCTCGATGATGGTCTAAAACCCGAGCACGTCCGCCATGGAATAGAGCCCCGGCGGCTTCGGATGAGCCCACAGCGCGGCCTTCACGGCCCCAGCGGCGAACAGTCCGCGATCGGCGGCGTGATGGCTGATGGTCAGGGTCTCGCCGGCGCCGGCGAAGATCACGCTGTGATCCCCAACGACGGATCCGCCCCGGAGGGTGGCGAAACCGATATCGCCCGGCCGGCGCGCGCCGGTATGCCCGTCCCGGGTTGAGACCCGCACGTCTTTCAGGTCGACGCCGCGCCCCTCCGCAGCGGCCTCGCCGAGCAGCAGCGCGGTGCCGGACGGCGCATCGACCTTCATGCGGTGGTGCATTTCGGCGATCTCGATGTCGAACTCGTCGCCCAGCGCGTTGGCGACCCGGCGCACCAGCTCAGCCATCAGGTTGATGCCGAGCGACATGTTGCCGGAGCGCACGATGCGGGCATGGTAGGAAGCCGCCTTGAGCTTGGCGAGATCGTCCTCCGACAGGCCGGTCGTGCCGACCACGTGGACGATGCGGGCCTGGGCGGCCAGCTCGGCGAATTGCACGGTGGCGGCGGGGGCGGTGAAGTCCAGCACGCCGTCGGCGGTGGCGAAGGCCTTCAGCGGGTCATCGGTGACCGGAACGTCGAGGGGCGGAAGCCCGGCCAGCACGCCGGCATCCTGCCCGAGAACCGGCGAGCCCTCGCGCTCGATCGCTGCCGCCAGCGTGCAGCCCTCGGCTTGGGCCACCGCCCGCACCAGCATCCGCCCCATGCGCCCGTCAGCGCCGACCACCACGAGCCGCATTCACGTTGTCCTATGTCGTTCCGTCCCCGGCGAGCCTGATCGATGTCAGGCGCCGCATCAATGGGCCGGACCATCTGTTGGGGATGGTCCCGATCGCAAGCTTCCGCGTCGTCTCTCGAGGAGCCCGGCGCGGAAGCCCGCTATAAGCTTAGTCTTTCTCGGGGGCGATCGCTTCGAGGCCGCCGATATGCTTCTGTGCGTAGAGCGGCAGGCCGATCTGCTTGATCAACTCGAGCTGGGTCTCGAGGAAGTCGATATGGCCTTCCTCGTCCTCGGCGAGATCCTCGAACAGGCGCTCGGAGACACGATCATTGATCGATTCGCAGTACTTCGCTGCTTCGAGATACAGGCTACGCGCGCCATTCTCGGCGGCGAGGTCACACTCGATAATCTCTTGCACATTTTGGCCGATTCGCAGCGGCTCCAGCTCCTGCAGGTTCGGGAAGCCGTCGAGGAACAGGATCCGGTCGACGAACCGGTCGGCATGGTTCATTTCCTCGATCGATTCCTTGCGCCAGAATTTGGCAAGATCGATATATCCCCAGTCATTGAGCATCCGGAAGTGCAGCCAATACTGACTAACCGCAGTCAGCTCGCTCTTTAGGCCGCGATTCAGGTACTCGATAACCTTGGTGTCGCCCTTCATGCCCCCGTACTCCTTACAACTATTCTAGCGGGGAGGCATTGGCGTCACGCCGTGATCCCATCCCCCGCAGTTTGGAACTGAACCAAACTGCAAGCGCTGGCGCAAGTCGTGGAGCATTCATGGCTGCCCTGATCGGCCGAGGCTTCTCTCAGCGCGTCGCGCATGATTTCCCGGATGGTCCTAGCGCAGCGTCCGCATTTCGGGCTGCAGCCGAGACAGGCATAGACCTGCGCCGGCGTGCGGGGACAGCCCGGGCCGGGCGACAGGCAGCTGCGAACAGCGCCATCGGACAGGACGTTGCAAGAACAGACGATCATGCGCGCTGCAGAACCCGTCTTCCTCGAGCCCGACCCGAACCAGTCGGGCAAGGCAATTCGGACCGACCAGATTAGAACAACTGAAAACTAGAAGACTTTTCAACGTCTTACTGGTCATGGGGGAAATGGCACCCAAGCCGGCCTGGGTCAAGGCAGCGCGATTTACAGGGCCACGAGTGGCTCGTCGGCTCGTGAGCCTGTCTGCTCAGCGGGCGAGTTCGCGTAGCCCAAGTCGAATCAACACCTTGGCCTCGGCCCCTTCACCCGCACCTTTGAGCGCCGCCGCGATGGCGGAGGCGGCTTGCACCTGGGGATAGCCGAGATTGACCAGCGCCGAGATCGCGTCGGCCACCGGCTGAGGCGCGGCGCCCTCTTCCACGGCTCCGGTGAGCGCAATCAGGGCCGGGTCCACCGGCGCGAAGGCCGGCGCCTTGTCCTTCAGTTCGGCGGTGAGCCGTGCCGCGAGCCGCGGCCCGACGCCGGGCGCCCGACTGATGGTGCCCTTGTCGCCGGTGGCGATGGCGCTCGCGAGCGCGTCGGGCTCCAGCACCGAAAGGATTGCCAGTGCCACACGCGAGCCCACGCCCTGCACGGTCTGAAGCAGCCGGAACCATTCCCGCTCGGCATCGGAACGGAAGCCGTAGAGCCGGATCATGTCTTCGCGAACGTAGGTCTCGATCGACAGGTCCGCCGGCTCGCCCACCTTGGGCATGCGCTGGAGCGTCCGCGCCGAGCAATGCGCGATGTAGCCGACGCCGGAAACGTCGAGGATCACGAAATCCTCCCCGAACGAATCCACCACGCCCCTGAGCTTGCCGATCATTCTGTGCCCGTCCGCTGTCGGGGCGATGCCTATAGAAGCCCGGGCGCCTCCGCCAGACACGCTTGAGCCGGGAGACACTTCATGAAATCAGGGGGCCGCGACGGCCAGGCTTAGATGGGGATCTAAGCCGGCCGAACGAGCGGGGAAACGACCATGCGCGCGCCCATACTCGCCCTGATCGGCCTCCTGTGCCTCGGTCCCGCCTGGGCGGCGGACGATTTGCCTGCGGCGGCGGCGAGCAAGGACCCCACCCAGGTTCGGCCGGGCGCCTACGTCCTCGATCCGGATCACGGCAAGGTCACGTGGTCGGTGAGCCATCTCGGCTATTCAACCTATTACGGCCAGTTCAGCGGCTTGACCGGCAAGCTCGACCTCGACCCGAAGGCTCCGGACAAGAGTCGCCTGGAGGTCAGCGTGCCGCTCGGGGGCGTCATCACCGGCAGCGCGCGCCTGAACGAACACCTGGCGGCGCCGGATTTCTTCGACACGGCCAAGTTCCCGACCGCCACCTTCACGGCCACCGCAGTGGAGCCGACCAGCCCGACCACCGCGCGGATCACCGGCGACCTGACCCTGCGCGGGGTTACCCGGCCTCTGGCGATCGACGCCACGTTCAACCAAGCTGGCATCCACCCCGTGGATCAGCGCTACACCGTGGGCTTCGACGGGCGCGCCGTGGTGAAGCGCTCGGATTTCGGCGTGAACGCCTTCCTGCCGGCGCTGGGCGACGAGGTGTCCCTGCGCATCGAGGGCGAGTTCAAGGCAGCCCCCTAGAACCCCGTGCCAGAGCATCGGCCCGACAGCTTGGCACGATCGCAGAGGCGTTGAGATGGCGCAGGCGCGCCAGCCGGTATAGGCAGCGCGGGCCGTGCCCGCGCTCCGGACTGGTCATCCGATCTGGCTGGACCTGTGGCGGGTGGCGCGCCAATCGTAGCCATGGAGGTTGAGCGTTGCGCGGTGCTTGGCTGATCTGGGTTCTGGTGCTGGCGGGTCCGGCCTCCGCGCAAACGCCCGCGCCGCCCGCACCCTCCCCGCTCGACAATTATGCCGAGGCGGCGGCGACCACCATCATCGCCGAGCAGGCCTGTCCAGGCGTTCAGGTGAAGGCCGGGCAGCTGACGACCCTGCGTCTCGCCACCAAGGTCGCGGCAGCGCAGGAATCCGTTCTGCAGGAGAAACTGCGGACACGGGCCACGGAGGTCCGCCAGCAGCTCGCCTCCGACGGGCGGGCGGCGTGGTGCGCGCAGGCGCTCGCCGCGTTCGGCCCCCAGGGCAGCGTCGCCAAGGGTATTCTCGCCACCGGCGCGCCGATCCGCTGACCCTGTTCAGGATTGACACGAAGCCACCCCGCCCCTACTGAGCCAGCCTGGCGCGCGGCCTCCTCGACGAGGTCCGCGCGTTTCGCGTTGTCCGGGTCCGCCCGTGCAATGACTTCAAACAAGAAGCCGGTCCAGGGGCAGCCGCCCCGGAGGCCGTTCGAGAACACGAGAGCAACGATGTTCGCAGTCATCAAGACGGGCGGCAAGCAGTACCGCGTCGCCGCCAACGACACCATCACCATCGCCACCCTGCCGGGCGAGGCCGGTGAAACCGTGACCTTCGGTGAGGTCCTCCTGTTCGCCGACGGTGCGGGCGCGACGCAGGTCGGTGCGCCGACCCTGTCGGGCATCAGCGTCACGGGCGAGATCGTGAGCCACGGCCGCGACAAGAAGGTGATCGCCTTCAAGAAGCGCCGCCGCCAGAACTCGCGCCGCAAGCGCGGTCACCGCCAGCACCACACCGTGGTGCGCATCACCGGCATCTCCGCGTGATCGAGCGCGGGCCCCAGGCGAGGCCCGCGATCCGCGCGACCCACACGCATTCGGAGCAGATCCCATGGCACACAAGAAAGCAGGCGGCTCGTCCCGCAACGGCCGCGATTCGGAAGGCCGGCGCCTCGGCGTGAAGAAGTTCGGCTCGGAAGCCGTGATTCCGGGCAACATCATCGTGCGCCAGCGCGGCACCAAATGGCATCCCGGCAGCAATGTCGGCATGGGCAAGGACCATACGCTGTTCGCGCTGGTACCGGGCCATGTCCGCTTCGAGACGCGCCGCGGGCGCGCTTTCGTGGCCGTAACCCCGCTGGCCCTGGCCGCGGAATAACAGGCGGGCGCCCGAGCGGCGAAGCTGGCGTCCCGCCCGGTGTCCCACACCGGACCGGAGACGTCGATGCCGAGCCCCTGACGGGACGGATCGGACGGAACACCGGGGAGGATGGGGCACCATCCTCCCCTTCGTCGTCTTGAGGCGGTGCCCCGGAGCCGGGAACGCCGCCCTGCGAGGGCACGATGTTCCCCGATCTCACCCGCGACGACGTCTTCCGGATCGAGACGCGCCGGCTTTGGCTGCGCTGGCCGACGGCGAAGGACAAGGACGCGATCCTCAAGCTGGCGGGGGACCGCTCCGTTGCCGAGATGCTGGCCGGGGTTCCCCACCCGCTGCCACCCGCCGTGGTGGAGACCTTCGTCCTGCAGGCCAGGGCCGAGAACACAGCTGGCGCCGCCCTGACGCTGGCTCTGGCACGGCGCTCGGCCCCGGCGAGCTTGATCGGCGTGATCAGCATTCATCCCGGAACCACCGCCACGCCGGAACTCGGATACTGGCTTGGCCAGCCTCATTGGGGCGCAGGCCTGATGCGTGAGGCCGTGCACGCCCTGTGCGATGCCTTCTTCGCCTATGCAGGCGGGACGGACCTTACGTCCTCGGCGCGGACCGTGAACACGGCCTCCCGACGCGTGCTGGAGGCTTGCGGTTTCGCGCAGACCGGCACCGCCACGAAGCCATTCCCGGCCCGGGGCGGCGACCTGTCCGTGGACCTGTTCCACTTGGATCGGGCGCAGTGGCAGGCGAGCGCCGCTGTGACGGCATTGACGGAAGCCGCCTGAGCAGGCGGCTTCAAGGTCGGCGAAGGCCGGTACTCGCCGACTGAACGACGGTGCGGGTCGCGGATCCGCATCCGAGCGCGTCGTCCCGGAGGGCTTCGGACTTTCGGCAAAAGACGATGCCACCTAGATACTTAGAGCACCGATTCGGATCCGGCATTCGGGACGATGCTCGAAAAGGGATAAAGCCGTGAAATTCCTCGACGAAGCCAAAGTCTATGTCCGCTCCGGTGATGGCGGTCCCGGCTGCGTCGCCTTCCGGCGCGAGAAATTCATCGAGTTCGGCGGTCCGAACGGTGGCGATGGTGGCCGCGGCGGCGATGTCTGGGTGGAATGCGTCGAGGGCCTCAACACCCTGATCGACTATCGCTACCAGCAGCATTTCAAGGCCAAGAAGGGCGAGCACGGCATGGGCTCGAACTGCCACGGCGCCAACGGATCCGACGTGGTGCTGAAGGTGCCGGCCGGCACGCAGATCTTCGCCGAGGATGGCGAGATCCTGATCGCCGACCTCACCGAGGTCGGCCAGAAGATCCGGCTGGCCAAGGGTGGCAATGGCGGCTTCGGCAACGCCTACTTCACCACCTCCACCAACCGCGCTCCGAAACACGCCAATCCGGGCCTGGAAGGCCAGGAGATGTGGATCTGGCTGCGCCTCAAGCTGATCGCCGATGCCGGCCTTGTCGGCCTGCCGAATGCCGGCAAATCGACTTTTCTGGCGAGCGTCACGGCGGCCAAGCCCAAGATCGCTGACTACCCGTTCACGACCCTGCATCCGGGCCTGGGCGTGGTCCGCTCGGATAACCGCGAATTCGTGCTCGCCGACATTCCCGGCCTGATCGAGGGCGCCCACGAGGGCGTCGGTCTGGGCGACAAGTTCCTGGCCCATGTCGAGCGCTGCCGGGTGTTGCTCCACCTCGTCGACGGCACCACCGAGCATGCCGGCAAGACCTATAAGCTGGTCCGCGGCGAGATCGAGGCCTACGGCAACGGGCTCGCCGACAAGCCCGAGATCGTTGCGCTCTCCAAGGCCGATGCGTTGGATGCCGAGACCTTGAAGAGCCAGGTCGCCAAGCTGAAGCGCGCCGCCGGCCGGGCGCCGCTGGTCCTGTCCTCGGCGAGCCGCAAGGGTGTCCCGGAGGCGCTGCGTGCGATCCAGATCGAGATCGACGCCAGCGCCGCGGCAGACGCGGAGGCGCAGCCGGCGGTGGCTTGGCAGCCGTGAGTCACGGGGCGACGACCCGGCACTAGTCTGGCGGCGGCGCGCGGTCGGCGGGCCGGACGAGACGTCGGCCAGCCGATTTCCGCGCGGGATTGCGCTTCGTCCAAACGCTGTTCATTCGCGCGGACTTCGTCCAAACCGCACCGCGTCACCTGTCTCGGCGAAGAATTATGATCCCGGCCCTCGAAGAATTTCGCCGCGTCGTCATCAAGGTCGGATCGGCCTTGCTGGTCGATCGCAATGCCGGCCGGCTGCGCCATGCCTGGTTGGCGGCTCTGGCCGAGGACATCGCTGAGTTGCATAGCCGGGGCGTCGACGTGCTGGTCGTGTCCTCGGGCAGCATCGCGCTGGGTCGGACGGTACTCGGCCTGCCACCCGGGATCCTGCGGCTGGAGGAGAGCCAGGGCGCGGCCTCGGTCGGCCAGATCACCCTGGCGCGGCACTGGGCGGAGGCGCTCGGGCATCACGGCATCGTGGCGGGGCAGATCCTGGTGACCCCGCAGGACACCGAGGAGCGCCGCCGCTACCTCAACGCTCGGGCCACCGTGCTGAAGCTCCTGGAGATGCGCGCCGTCCCGGTGGTCAACGAGAACGATACGGTGGCGACCTCGGAGATTCGCTACGGCGACAACGACCGGCTCGCCGCCCGGGTCGCCACGATGATCGACGCCGACGTGCTGGTGCTGTTCTCGGATATCGACGGGCTCTACACCGCGCCGCCCCAATCCGACCCGGAGGCGCGCCACCTGCCGGTGGTGGAGCGCATCACCCCGGAGATCGAGGCGATGGCCGGCGGGCCGGCCTCGGAGCTGTCCCGGGGCGGCATGCGCACGAAGGTGGAAGCCGCCAAGATCGCGGCTTCCGGGGGCACCCACCTCGTCATCGCGGACGGGCGGGGCAAGAACCCCCTGAAGGCGGTGCGCGAGGGCGCGCGCTGCACCTGGTTCCTGTCCGGCTCCACGCCCACCGCGGCGCGCAAGACCTGGATCGCCGGTTCCCTGGAGCCGCGGGGAACGCTGACCATCGATGCCGGAGCCGCCAAGGCCCTGCTGGGGGGGGCCAGCCTGTTGCCGGTGGGCGTCCGGGCGATCGAGGGCAGCTTCTCCCGGGGCGACGCCGTGATGATCCGCGATCCCGAGGGGCGGGTGCTCGGCCGCGGCCTCGTGGCCTACGACAACGCCGAGGCGGCGCTGATCATCGGTCATCCGAGCGCGCGCATCCCCGAACTGCTGAACTATCCCGGCCGCGCCTGGATGGTGCATCGGGATGATCTGGCATTGTTCTAGATCGGATTGACGCCGATCATTATAAATCCAGTCGTCGCTCACGCGATCTCTATCGCGATCGGCTGTCCAGCACTCTTGTAGGCCCATTGCCCGATGTGCAAATACGGCCTCACCCCCTGTCGGGCCGGCTTCTGCGGCCCTCGAACATCGAGGACGCCAGCGTGCCCGTCCTGAACCTGAGATCGGATCTCGCCGCGGCCGACACCTTGCCGGAGCAGATGGCAGCGATCGGCCGTCGGGCGCGTGTCGCGGCCCGGCGCATGGCGCTCGCCTCGGCCCAGACCAAGGACCAGGCGTTGCGGTTCATCGCCGAGCGCCTGCGGGCGAATGCCGAGGAGATCCTGCGCGAGAACGCCCGCGATGTCGCCGCCGCCCGCCAGGCCGGGCAGAGCGCCGCTCTGGTCGATCGGCTCGCCCTCGATGCCGGCCGGGTCGCGGCCATCGCGGATTCCGTCGACAAGGTCGGCTCCCTGGCCGATCCCGTCGGGCGCCAGCTTGCTGCGATCGAGCGGCCGAACGGTCTGCTGATCGAGCGGATCGCCGTGCCGCTCGGCGTGATCGGCGTCATCTTCGAGAGCCGGCCGAACGTCACTGCGGATGCTGGAGCACTCTGCCTGAAGGCCGGCAACGCCGCGATCCTGCGCGCCGGCTCGGACAGCCATCGCAGCGCCCTGGCCATCGCCAAGGCGATGAGCGAGGGCTTGGCCGAGGCGGGCCTGCCCGCCGACGCGATCCAGCTGGTGCCGACCCGGGACCGCGCCGCGGTCGGGCTGATGCTCGGCGGCCTCGACGGCTCCGTCGACGTGATCGTGCCCCGGGGCGGGCGCGGCCTCGTGGAGCGCGTCCAGGCCGAGGCAAGGGTGCCGGTCTTCGCCCATCTCGACGGCGTCAACCACGTCTACGTGGCCGCCGCAGCGGATCTCGACATGGCGCTGGCGGTGCTGCTCAACAGCAAGATGCGCCGGACCAGCGTCTGCGGCGCCGCCGAGACCCTGCTGGTCGACCGCGCCTGCGCGGCGACCCATCTCGCGCCCCTGATCCGCACCCTGCTCGATGTCGGCTGCGCCGTGCGCGGCAATGCCGAGGTCCAGGCGGTGGATCCCCGGGTGACGGCCGTCTCGGAGGATGACTGGCACACGGAATATCTCGATGCGATCATCGCGGCCCGGGTGGTCGACGGCATCGATGCTGCGATCGAGCATATCGAGACCTACAGCTCGCACCACACCGATGCGATCATCACGGCCGACCGCGCTGAAGCGACCCGCTTCCTGGCGGAGGTCGATTCGGCGATCGTCACCCACAACGCCTCGACCCAGTTCGCCGATGGCGGCGAGTTCGGATTCGGCGCTGAGATCGGCATCGCCACGGGCCGCATGCATGCCCGCGGCCCGGTGGGCGTCGAGCAGCTGACCACCTTCAAGTACCGGGTCCACGGCAGCGGTCAGATCCGCCCGTGATCCCACGCGAAGTCCCGGCGTGCGGCTGACCCTGCCGCCGAGCGCCCCCGGCATGCGGATCGGCCTCTACGGCGGATCCTTCAATCCCGCCCATCACGGCCACCGCCACGTCACCGTGACGGCGTTGCGCCGGCTCGGGCTCGACCGGGTGTGGTGGCTGGTGAGCCCCGGCAACCCGCTCAAGAGCCGGATCGCCCTCCCCTCCGTGGAGGCGCGCTGCGCGCAGGCCCGGGAGATCGCCCGGCACCCGCGCATCGCGGTGACCGGGATCGAGGCGGCGTTGGGCGTGCGCTTCACGGTCCAGACCCTGCGCTACCTGACCCGTCGCTGCCCCGGGGTGCAGTTCGTCTGGATCATGGGGGCGGACTCGCTCGGAAATTTCCACCGCTGGAAAGGATGTGCCGAGATTGCCACGCTGGTTCCGATCGCCATCATCGATCGGCCCGGCTTCACGATGACGCCGCTGAGCGCCCGGGCCGCGCAACGGCTCGCCGGAGCCCGGGTGCCCGAGGCAGCCGCGCACACCCTGCCGATGCGACGGCCGCCGGCCTGGGTCTTCCTCCATGGGCCTCGATCGCCCCTGTCCTCCACCGAGATTCGCAACGGCTGGCACCGCGCTTAAGCCCCTCCGCACGCGACGCAGTTGCAATCGCGGCCCGATACCGCCAATTTCATATCGGTTCGCTTGTCCGAAGAGGGCGGCGCGACATCACGAGGAATCAGGACGCTGCCCGAGACCATCCGCACGGAGACCATCCGCACCAATATCCCCGTTCCGGAAGAGCCCGGGATGGCCCGCTCGGACGACCTGAAGGCGCTCGCTCTCTCGTGCCTCGACGAGATGAAGGCCGAGGAGACGATCGCGATCGACCTCGCGGGCAAGACCTCCCTCGCCGACACGATGATCATCGCGTCCGGCCGGTCGCAGCGCCATGTCGGCTCGATCGCCGACAAATTCATCCAGGAGATGAAGAGCCGCGGCTACGGCAACGCCCGGGTCGAGGGCATGCCGGCCTGCGACTGGGTGCTGATCGATGCGGGCGACGTGCTCGTTCACATCTTCCGCCCGGAAGTGCGCGGCTTCTACAATCTCGAGAAGATGTGGGGCGCTGACCGCCCGGTCGGCCTGGCGGCGGATTAGCGGTCCGCTGACCCAAGCCGTCATTGCGAGCGTAGCGAAGCAACCCAGGGCAGCGCGCGATCCCAGGATGTATCGCCTCACTGGGTTGCTTCGCTGCGCTCGCAATGACGGTGAGGCAACATCCGACCCGACACAGCAAGAGACCCCGTCCCCGTGCGCCTCGTCCTGGCAGCCATCGGCCGGTTGAAGGCCGGCCCGGAGCGCGAGCTCGCGTCACGATACCGCGAACGGGCGGCGCAGCTCGGACGCGGCCTCGGCTTTCCAGCCTGCGACAGCGTGGAGATCGTCGAATCCCGCTCCCGTCGGGCGCCAGACCGCTGCGCCGAGGAGGCCAACGCCCTGCTCGCACATCTGCCGCCAGGCGGGGTGCTGGTGGCCTATGACGAACGTGGGCGCTCGGATATCGCCAGCGAGGCCCTGGCCGAACGCGTCGCCGGCTGGCGAGATGCCGGGCGGCCGGCCCTGATGGTGGCGATCGGCGGTCCTGACGGCCTCGATGCCTCAATTCGGACGAAGGCGGAGCTGATTCTGTCCTTCGGGGCCGCCACCCTGCCCCACGGACTCGTTCGCGTGCTCGCCCTGGAACAGATCTATCGCAGCCTGACCATCCTGGCCGGCCACCCGTATCACCGCGGCGAGCCGGGCTGAGGCATCGTGCGGTTCGACAGCCTCGCCCGTGCCGTCCGACAGCGTTCAACCCGATGGGCGCTTGTGCTGATTGCCCTGGCCTGCGCGGCCGGGCCGTCGCGGGCCGAGGACCCGGCTCCCAATACCGACGCGGAAAAAATCCAGCGCACCACCGAGGAGCGCGAGCGTCGGGCCGAAAACCTGAAGCGGGTTCAGGACGCGCTGGCCGCCAGCGCCGGCCAGCGGGCGCAGTTCGAGAGCGAGATCGCCGCCATCGGCTCGGACCGGGCCAAGCTCGACAGCGCGCTCCTCGATGCCGGACGTCAGGCGCAGGCCACCGAGGACCGGTTGAGCCGACTGGAGGAACGCCTGAAGGCGATGACCGAGAGCGAGGCCGCGATCCGGCGCTCGCTGCATGCCCGCCGGGGCATCGTCGCCGAGATCCTGGCGGCGCTCCAGCGGATGGGCCGTCGGCCGCCGCCGGCCGTGCTGGTCAGCCCGGAGGACGTGCTCGCGGTGATCCGCACCTCGATGCTGCTCGGCGCCGTGGTGCCCGAGCTGCGCGGCGAGGTCGACACCCTGGCGGCCGATCTCGCCGAGATGATCCGCCTGCGCGGCCTGATCGCCCAGGACAAGGAGGGGCTGGCCAACGACCTCGCCGGCTGGGCCCGCGAGCAGCAACGCCTCCAGGCCCTCGTCACCGCCCGTCGCGCCCGGCAGGCGGATGTCGAGAGCGGCCTGACCGCGGAGCGCAAGCGCGCCGCCGAGCTCGGCGCCCAGGCGAAATCCCTGAAGGACCTGCTCGACCGCACAGAGGCGGAGGTCGCAGCGTCCAAGCGGTCCGCCGAGGAGGCCAAGGCCGCGGCCGAGCGCGAGGCGCGGGTGACGCAGGAGCGTTTCGCCGCGGCGGGCTTCCGGGATCCCGCGCGCCTCGCACCCAAAGTGCATTTCGCGGAGGCGCGGGGCGAAGTGCCGCGGCCCGTGAGTGGGCGGCTGGCGCGGGGCTTCAACCAGCCCGATGGCAATGGCGGGACCACCCGCGGCGTCTCCTTCACCACCCGTCCGAAGGCGCTGGTGTCGTCGCCGGCCGACGGCTGGGTGCAGTTCGCCGGGCCGTTCCGGTCCTATGGGCGTCTCTTGATCATCAACGCCGGCGATGGCTACTATCTTCTGCTGGCGGGGATGGATCAGATTAGCGTAGAGGTCGGCCAGTTCGTTCTTGCGGGGGAACCCGTGGGCAGCATGGGCGAGGGTAGCGCGGGCCCGCCCGGGTCCGATGGCGAGCCGACCCTCTACGTCGAGTTCAAGAAGGATGGCGGCTCCGTCGATCCGGAGCCGTGGTGGGCGAAGAGCCCCAGTGACAAGATACTTGGCGAGAAGGTTCGCGGCTGATGCGCAAGACATCCCTGATCATGCTCGGCGCCTTCCTGGGTGCCGGCACCTCCATGGTGGCGACCCAGACCGACTTCCTGTCGGGACCGCGGGCGGTCGCCGCTTCGGCTGAGACCTACCGCCAGCTCAGCCTGTTCGGCGACGTCTTCGAGAAGGTCCGCACCGACTACGTCGAGAAGCCGGACGAGTCGAAGATGATCGAGGCGGCCGTCAACGGCATGCTGACCTCGCTCGACCCGCATTCGAGCTACATGGACGCCAAGGCGTTCCGTGACATGCAGACCACCACCCGCGGCGAGTTCGGCGGGCTGGGCATCGAGGTCACCATGGAGGACGGCCTGATCAAGGTCGTCACCCCGATCGACGACACCCCGGCCGCCAAGGCGGGCCTGCTCGCCAACGACATCATCACGCAGATCGACGACGATCAGGTCCAGGGCCTGACCCTGAACCAGGCGGTCGACAAGATGCGCGGCCCGGTGAACTCGGCCGTGAAGCTCAAGATCTCCCGCAAGGAGTCGAAGGACCCGATCGACGTCACGCTCACCCGCGACGTGATCAAGATCAAGCCGGTGCGCTCGAAGGTCGAGGGCGGCGACGTCGCCTATATCCGCCTGACCCAGTTCAACGAGCAGACCTTCGACGGCATGCGGGCGGCGATCGAGAAGCTCTCGGGCGAGATCGGCGCCGACAAGCTCAAGGGCTACGTGGTCGACCTGCGCAACAACCCGGGCGGCCTGCTCGACCAGGCCGTGATGGTCTCGGACGGCTTTCTCGACCGCGGCGAGATCGTCTCCACCCGCGGCCGCAACCCGGACGAGACCCAGCGGTTCTCGGCCAAGGCCGGCGACCTGACCAAGGGCAAGCCGGTGGTCGTGCTGGTCAACGGCGGCTCGGCCTCGGCCTCGGAGATCGTGGCCGGCGCCCTGCAGGATCACAAGCGCGCGACGATCATGGGCACGCGCTCCTTCGGCAAGGGCTCCGTCCAGTCGATCATCCCGCTCGGCGGCTCGGGCGCCCTGCGGCTGACCACGGCGCGCTACTACACGCCGTCGGGCCGCTCGATCCAGGCGAAGGGTATCGAGCCAGATATCGAGGTGCTGCAGGACGTGCCCGACGAGCTGAAGGGCAAGGACGAGACCAAGGGTGAGGCCGGCCTCAAGGGTCACCTGAAGCAGAAGGATACCGACGAGCGCGGCGGCTCCTCCGCCTACATCCCGCCGGACCCGGCCAAGGACAAGCAGCTCCTGTCGGCGATCGACTTCCTGCACGGCATCCAGAAGGGCGCCGCCAACGGCACCCCGGCCCCGCAGCAGCAGAAGCCCAGCCTGCCGAACTGAGTTCGTCATCCACGACCCGCGTCCCAGAAAAACCCCGTCCGGCAGCCTGCCGGGCGGGGTTTTTCATGGCCGATCGAGCCGTTAGCGGAAGATTAACCATACCGGCCGGCAATGATCGCTGGGATTCGCGCCGCTGCTATCGGGCGTGAGACGCGCATCCGCATCGAGTGCCGCTTGACCGAACCCACCGACGATATCCTCACGCGCCCCCTGGGGGTGCCGGAGGCACAAGCGCCGGAGCGGCCCCTCAGCCGGTTCGCGCGCCTCGTCGCGCCCTTACGCCGGCCCAAGGTGGCGGCGGGAGCGATCGCGGGTGGATTGCTCGCGGCCTGCGGGCTGGTGCTCGCGCTGGGCGATCCCCAGGGCGGCGAGCCGCGCGTGGAGGTCGCGATCACGATGCGCGAGCCTCGGGCTCGTCCGGCCCCCGCCCCGGTGGCGGCACCCGAGCCGCAGGGCGCGGTGGTCGTCAACGCGGGGGGGGCGCAGCAGCGCAGCGCCGAGGAGATCGAGACCGCGTCCGGGGTCACGGTGGTGCGTCCGCCGGGCTCGGGTCCGAGCGAGGCCGTGGTGATCCGCGTGCCGCCGGCCAGCGCGCCCTGCCTCGCCGCCGCGCCGGACCCGCGGATCAGCGAGCAGGGCCGTCACGGCTTGATGCCGAAGCTCGGCGACGGCCGTATCCGCGCCCTCGACGTCTATGCCCGGGCCGGGGAGCCCGGCACCGGCCCCCGGATTGCGATCCTGGTGACCGGCCTCGGCGTCGGCCAAGCGGCCACCGCCGGCGCGACCGTGCGCCTGCCTGCCGCGGTCAGCCTCGCCTTCCTGCCCTACGGCGCCGAGGCGGAGCGCGCGGCTGCCCGTGCCCGCGACGCCGGCCACGAGATCTTCCTCCAGCTGCCGATGGAGCCGTTCGACTATCCCGACAGCGATCCGGGTCCGCAGACGCTGCTCACCGCCCTGAAGGGCCTGGAGAATGCCGACCGCCTCGCCTGGGCGCTCGCCCGCTTCCCCGGCTATGTCGGCGTGGCGAACTTCATGGGCGCCAAGATGATGGCCGACCCGGCCTTCGAGCCGATCCTGCGCGAGATCGGCACCCGCGGCCTCGGCTTCCTCGACGACGGCACCGGGCCGAAGCCGGCGCCCGCCAACAAGGGCCGCACGCCCGTCGCCCGGGCGGAACTCGTCCTCGACGCGGTACCCCGCGCCGACGCCATCGACGCGGCGCTCAGCCAAGCCGAGGCCCGCGCCCGCGCCACCGGATTCGCCCTCGTCTCGGCCAGCGGCGCGGCCCTCAGCGTCGACCGGATCGCCCGCTGGGCCCGGGACCTCGACACCCGGGGCATCCGCCTGGTCTCGGCGAGCGTCGCCCTGCGCGGCGCCGTGGAGAAGCGGGTCAGCACCGCCAATTGACCCGGCGCCGCGCGGCTTTCGGCGCCGGTGCCGTTGCCGCGCCACTTGCCCCTGACCTATGGTCGCCCGCGATGACCACAGATTCCGACTCGGGCACCGCGCTGCCTTACCGCCCCTGCGTGGGCGTCGCGCTGATCGCGCCCGCGGGCGGCGTCTTCGTCGGGCGCCGGACCAAGGATGCCGGGCCTGAGCATGTCGCCGGCCCGTATATGTGGCAGATGCCGCAGGGCGGCATCGATCCGGGGGAGGATCCCGAGGCGGCCGCACGGCGAGAGCTCTACGAGGAGACCAACGTGCCGCCCGACGCGATCCGCCTGCTCGGCGAGATCCCGGACTGGCTCACCTACGACCTGCCCCCGGCGGTGATGAAGCAGGCCTGGAAGGGCCGCTATCGCGGCCAGACCCAGAAGTGGTTCGCCTACGGCTTCCTCGGCAGCGAGGACCTGATCGACGTGCTGACCCCCGGCGGCGGGGCCCACAAGGCCGAGTTCGATGCCTGGCGCTGGGCGCGGCTCTCCGAGTTGCCGGACCTGATCGTGCCGTTCAAGCGCCCGGTCTACGAGGGCGTCGTCGCGGCCTTCGCGGGCCTCGAGACCTGGGCGGCCCAAGCTCCGGCGGCCCAAGCCCCGGCGGCTCAGCCGTGACGGCGCGGGCGGGGTCGTAGGGTGGTGCGCTGGCTCGCGGTCCCGCTGGGCCTCGCCGTGGCGTGGCTCGCCTTCACGGTGAGCCCACTCTGGTCGCTCTACGATCTCTCGCAGGCCGTGCGCCGGCACGACGTGGCCTATATCGAGACCCACGTGAACTTCCGGACGCTCCGGCTGTCCCTTGTCCGCCAGATCACCGCAGCGGTGCGCGCCGCCTCCGACACGGATCTGGAGCTCGAGCCCCGAGACCGGCAGCGCCTCAACGACGTCGCCTACGGCCTCGCTTTGGCGCTGGCCGAGACCCTGGTGACGCCCGAGACGGTCATGGACCTGCTGGACAACGGCTGGCCCGACAAGCTCGACATCGAGCGCCCCGCCGATCTCAAGCCGGAGGGCCTGGCGATCCGCAGCGCCGGGAGGCTCCTGCCCTATTACACGTCCCTGGAGATGCGCGGCTTTCGGGCCGTGGTGATCCCGATACCGCCCGAGGCGCCCCGGGCGGAGCGCACCCGCATCCGCCTCCGACTGCGCGGCTTCAGCTGGCGGCTGGTGGATATCGAGATGGCGGATATCCTGCGCACCCAGATCGCCGCCAAGCTCGGCCGGGCGCTGGCCCGGGCCAAGCTCGGAGCGAGCGCCGGCGAGGAGCGGTAGCAGCGCTCGCCTCCCCCCTTTGCGGGGCGGTTGCCCCCCAGACAGGCGGGGAGCGACGGTGCAAAGCAGGGCTCCGGCGCGCACACCGACTCGGCCGGGCGAGGAAGCCGAGTTCCCGTCTCTGGCTCCGGCCTGACGGCCGACCCATCCTCGCGCCTCAATTCGCCTTCGGAGCGGGCGCCTTGGCGGCGGGGGCCTTCTCGTCCGCCGGCACCTTGGCCTTCGGCTCACGAGCTTCCACGAGGCTTTCCGCCTCGTCCTCGTCGGTGTTGCCGCCCTGCACGATCGTCTTGTCGGGGTTGGCGAGCAACGACTTGGCGATGCCAAGCAGCACCTCGCACTCGCCGGGGAACTTGTAGGTCTCCAGCACGATCGCCGCGTCGCGCAGCGTGCGCAGATCGCGCACCGTCTGGGCGTTGGCGTCCTCGCGCAGTTCCTTCTTGGCGGCGATCCCCTCCTCGATCTGGGCGCCCTTCACGTCGCACGCAGCCCGGGCCGGCAGGGCGGCGGCGGCGAGGGCGAGGGTGAGACCGGTGGCGATAAGGGGGCGCCGCATGGCGGGATTCCTCAGGGGTTCAAGTCAGGCGTGATGGTGACGGTGCGCGGCGCGCAGGATGTCGTTCGTAAGCGCCACGAGCTGGCTGGGGCGGTAGGGCTTCGGAACGAACACCGATTCGGAGACGGCGTCGGCGGCCGACAGGCAGCCGCGGCCCCCGGACGTGTAGATCACCGGCAGGTCCGGGCAGACGCTGCGGGCGCTGCGGGCCAGGGCCAGGCCGTTCGTGTTGCGGGCGAGGTCGATATCGGTGAAGAGCATGTCCACGCTCTCCCGCGCCAGGATCGCCTCGGCCTCCCAGGCATCTGCGGCGGTGAGCACCCGATAACCCTCTTCGAGAAGCGCCTCGGCGGCCAGCTCGCAGACGGTCGGCTCATCCTCGACCACCAGGATGGTCGCGACGGCCGAATCCAGGGCGGGCATGGATGGGCAGGCGAAGGCGGCGGCGAACGGCATCATGACGCAACTCCCACTCACCCGGCGGGGGCGCGGTAGCCCCGTGCCGGATCGAAGGAGCAACGGGCCCCTGCGCTCCGGCGTTCGCCGTGATTGCATCGAATTGCTCGGACTTGGTGCACGGCCCGTTAACCCCGCCCCGGTGCAGGTGAACGGAGCGTCGGAAATGGTTAACGACGCGTTACCGGGATGCCGTGGGAGGGCCGATCCGTGAACCGTGCCTGGCAGTTGGGCACCGGCCTGCTCCTGACGGGGCTCGCCGGATACGTCGATGCGCTGGGCTTTGTGCGGCTCGGCGGGCTCTACACCTCGTTCATGAGCGGCAACACCACCCAACTCGCTGTGTTCGGGGCGGAGGCCCAGCTGCACCGGATGCTGCTGCCGGCGATCCTGATCGCGGCCTTCCTGACTGGCTCGGTTCTGGGCAGCGGGCTGGCGATCCTCGTGCCGGCACGGTGGACCACACCGGTTGTGCTCGCCTACGAATCACTCTTGATCCTGGGCGGCCTCGCGCTCGGTCTCGCTTCCCCGGAGCTGGGGCTCGCCGCCTTCTTCGTCGCCGTCGCCATGGGAACGCAGAACGCCGTGCTCGCGCAGGTGCAGGGCTTTCGGGCCGGCACCACCTTCGTCACCGGCGCCCTGTTCAGCCTGGGCCAGAAGATCGCCAAGGCGCTCACCCGCACGGGCGAGCCGTTCGGTTGGATCGGCGACGGCCTGGTCTGGTTGTCCCTGCTGCTGGGCGCCTATCTGGGCGCCCTCGCCTACGAAGCGTTTGCCCTCTACGCCCTGATCGCGCCGGTGGCGGTCTCGGGGGTGCTCGCGCTCATTACTGCGTTCCTGGTCCTGCGCGCCGGCCAGCGGACCACGAAGGTCGAGTCCCCATGAGCGATTTCGTCAGCCATCCGTCCCTCACCGACCACGTCGTCCCGCTGGAGGCGGGCGCCCACGTGGTCGCCGCGCATTTCCTCAAGGATGCGCCGGCCCTGGCGCTCGGCGACGGGACGGTCGCTCTGATGCGGGGCGACGATCTCACCCGCCTTGCGGCCCATCCCGACAGCGGGATCCTGGTGGCGGCCGGAAGCCAGGACCGCCTGGTCACCGGCGGCGACGACGGCCGCGTGGTCGAGATCCGGGCCGGCGGCACCACCCAGGAGCTCGGCATGGCCAAGGGCGGCGCCTGGATCGACGCCCTGGCGCTGCACCCGGACGGGGCGGTGGCCTGGTCGGCGGGGCGTGCGGTCACCGCGCGGGATGCCAAGGGCCGGGAGAAAAGCTTCACCGCCCCGTCCACGGCCCGCGGCCTGGTCTTCGCCCCGAAGGGCTACCGGATCGGCGTCTCGCACTACAACGGCGTCAGCCTCTGGTACCCGAATCTCGAGACCCCCGCCGAGGTCGTGAGCTGGAAGGGCTCGCATATCGACGTCACGTGGTCGCCCGACGGCCGCTTCGTCGTCTCGACCATGCAGGAGAACGCCCTGCACGGCTGGCGCCTGCAGCCGGATCGCGGCCACATGCGGATGTCGGGCTATCCGGGCAAGGTCCGGTCGGTGTCCTGGTCGTCCGACGGAAACTGGCTTGCCACCGGCGGCGCCGAGGCGGCGATCGTCTGGCCGTTCGACTCCAAGGAGGGACCCACCGGCAAGGCGCCCCGGGAATGCGGCGTCCGGCCCGCCCGGGTCTCGCGGGTGGCGTTCCACCCCAAGGCGCCGGTCCTCGCAGTGGGCTACGAGGATGGCTGTATCCTGCTGGTGCGCTTCTCCGATGCCTCCGAGCTGCTCGTGCGGCATGCCGTCCAGGGGAGCGGGATCACGGCCCTCGCGTGGGACGCGCGCGGCAACCGGATGCTGTTCGGCTGTGCCGACGGCCAGGCCGGTCTGCTGACCCTGCCGGCCTGATTCGCGTTGTCTTTGGCCGGAGCCCTTCGTTCGGGGCTACGGCCCGTCTTCGAACCGGAGGGTCTGACGTGTTCCGCGTGTTCCGCACTCTCGGCCTCGCTCTCGGCCTGCTCGGCGGCGTGATCGCCGCGCAGGCGCCCGAATTCGCGCAGCAATATGCGCAGCGCCTGGGCGGCGCAGTGGACGAGCTGCGCCGGCAGGTGGCGGTGCTGGAATCGGACGCGCAGGCGACGGGCACAACCCGCGAGGGCGCGGTCGACCGGCTGCGCACCAATCCCGACCAGCTCGTCGCCCGGCGCGGCGAGGCCGCCCAGGCCGATATCACCCGGCTCGCCCGCCTGAGTTCGCAGCAGCAGGTGCTCGCCTCGGCGACCAGCCCGCTCGGCAAGGTGGTGGCGATGCTGCGCGACCCCGACGTGCCGGTGGCACAGGCCGCATACCAGGATTTCAGCCCCGCGGTCCCGACCAATGCCGACGGACTCGCCGCGGGCTTGATCGGATTCCTGGCCGCCTGGGGCGGCTGGCGCGTGCTGTCGGATATCGGCTTGCGGCTGATCCGCAGACGCCCGCGGACGACGACCCGCACGGCCTGAACCGCCGCCGGCCCGGCGCGCGGACCCGGGAGTGTTGCTCTGGGTCTACAGCGGCTTGCGCAGGGCTTGCGTATCGAGCGTGATCCGGCCGCCTCGGTCCGGGAGAAGGCGCAAGATGCCCCGCGCGTCGAACCCCACCACGATCGATCCAGCGCTCGACGCCGCCGCCCTGCTGCGGCGCATCGGCTTCTTCGGCCTGTTCGTCATCCTGCCGGTGCTGGCGCAGGTCGCACGGCGCGCCACGGTGATCCTGGCGCCGATCGCCGTCGTGCTGCTGATCATCGCCAGCGCGATCGACCGGCGCCAGCGCCCGGTGCGCCCGGCCGTGTCCCGGCTGCTGACCGCCCCGGCCTTCCTGGCCGGCATGCTGGTGGTGCTGTGGTCGGTCCTGTCCCTGACCTGGACCCCGTTCCTCGGACCGGCGGTCGAGCGGCTGGCCAATCTGGCGGCGACGATCGGGCTGGCGCTGCTCGGCTATTTCGCCCTCCCCGACCGGATGCGCTCGGCCAACCTTTACCTGCTGCCGCTTGGGGTCGTGGCCGGCTCGATCGTGGCGATCGTGCTGGGGCTGTTCGGCGCCCACCTGGCGCCCCCCGGCATCGACGACGACGGTGCCCTCGACCGCGGCCTGATCCTCCTGATCCTGCTCGTCTGGCCGGCGCTCGCCTGGCTCCGGTCCCGGCGGCGCGACCGCGAGGCGCTCGGGCTCGCCCTGCTGGTCGCCCTGGCGCTCACGGTCCAGCCCGACGTCACGCAGATCGCCGCCCTGGCGGTGGGGGCGCTCGCCTTCGCGATCACGAGCTATCGGCCGAAGCTCGGCGTGATGCTGACCGCGACGATCTCGGCCGCCCTGCTGGCCGTGGCGCCGCTGCTGCCGTTCCTGGCGCGCCCGATCGGCGCCGCCCTGCTCGGGCCGCTCGCGCCCGCAGTGCTGTCGCTGAAGAGCTGGCAGAAGGTCGTGACCACCGATCCCGTGCGGCTCATCACCGGCCACGGCTTCGAGACGGCCCTGCGCGGGCGCCTCGTCGGCATGCTGCCGCTGAATGCGCCGACCACCGCCCTGTTCGAGTTCTGGTACGAGCTCGGCATCGTCGGCGCGCTGGCGGCCGCCTTCGCGCTCTACGCCTCGATCCGCCGGGGCGGCCGGGACATCCCGGCGCTGATCCCGGGGGCGATGGGGTGCTTCGCCGCCGCCTTCACGGTGGCCTGCCTGGGCGTCGGCCTGACGGCGATCTGGTGGCTGAGCATCATCGCCATCGTCATCGTGGTGTTCGTGGCGGTGGAGCGTGGCCAGTTCCGCACCAGCCGCCCGAAGGTGGCCAAGCTCCACCGGCTGCGCGAGGACTGATCCTCAGGTCATCGGTTGAGGAAGCCGTGCAGCCGGATCCAGGCCAGGAACAGGCCGGGCCAGGCGGCGGCCGGCGTGCCGGGGGCGCCGAGCCCGAAGCCGTGGCCGCCCTGCTCGAACAGGTGCAGCTCGGCCGGAACCCGCGCCTTGCGGAGCGCCGAGAACATCAGCAGCGGATGGTCGGCCACCGCCACCGGATCGTCGATCGCTTGGACCAGGAAGGTCGGGGGCGTCTCCGGCCCGACCTGGAGGTCCACCGAGTAGGTCTTCATCTCGAGCGGCGTGACCTCGTCGCCGACGAGGATCCGGCGCGTCGCGGTGCGATCGAACGGCTTGCGCATGGTGATGACCGGGTAGATCAGCCCGGCGAGCGTCGGACGGACCGGCTGCGCGTCGGCCTCGTCCACCGGGGCGTAGAGGTCGCTCGCGGTGCCCACCGCGGTCTCGATCATCAGGTGGCCGCCAGCGGAGAAGCCGAGCACGCCGACCCGGGCCGGGTCGATGCCGTATTCCTGGCCTCGCGCCCGCACGAGCCGCAGCGCCCGCTGCGCGTCCTGCCTTGGCGCGTCGGGCCCCGCGCCCCAGCCCTCCGCGGGCAGGCGGTAGACCAGCAGGAAGACCGTGATCCCAGCCGCGTTCAGGACGCGTCCGACCGGCACGCCCTCGTTGCCCAACGCGATGAACTGGTAGCCGCCCCCGGCCGCCACGATGATCGCCGCGCCGTTGGGATTGGCCGGCCGCATCGCCAGCAGGCAGGGCTTGGCCACCCGGGTGACGTCCCCGGACCGGCCCTCGACGTACCGGTAGCCGTCGGGATCCGGACCGCTGCCGCCCCCCGGCGGATCCCCGGGCCACAGATCGATCACCTGGAGATCGGCGCCGGGCAGCGAACGCGGCAGGGCGCGGATCGCCTCGTGCGGCGCCGGCTCCGGCGGTCTCTCCTGGGACTTGGCCGCCCGCAGGCCAAGGGCGGTGGTCAGGCCGGCGAGCAGCAGGCGGCGGTCGAGATGCATGAACCGGTCCCGGGCGAGGCTCAGGACCGGGGCCGGACGACGCGGCGGACGGATACGGTCATGGCGATCTCCTGGGACATCCATGGCCCAACGTCGGAGGAGGCGGTGCCGGTTCCGGAACCGCGCGTCCTCAGTCGCGCCGGGTGATCACGGATACGTAGAAGCCGTCGGTCCCGGTCCGCAGCGGCGTCATCTGCAGGCCGTGTTCGGTGTGGCGGACGGACGCCGCCAGGCTCGGCGGTCCCGCGGCCAGGACGGTCTCGGCCGGCACCGCGTCGAAGCGCCCGCGCCAGCGCGACAGCAACCCGGCCACGGCCGCATCGTTCTCCGCGGGCAGGAGCGAGCAGGTGATGTAGATGATCCGCCCGCCGGGCCGGACCAGCTTGGCCGCCCGGTCGAGGACCTGCGACTGCTCGGCGATGCGCAAAGCCAGGCTGCCGGGGCGGAGCCGCCACTTGGCGTCCGGGTTGCGCCGCCACGTGCCCGAGCCGGTGCAGGGCGCGTCGACCAGAACCCGATCGACATGGCCATCGAGATCCTCCAGCACGTCGACGCGGGCCTTGCCGCTGCGCGGGGTCCGCACCGCGACCTCGGCCCCGGATCGGCGCAGGCGCTCGTGGATCGGCGCGAGCCGGCGCGGATCGCCGTCCGTGGCGATCAGGCGGGCGCCGTTCCGCGTCTGGGACGCCAGCGCCAGGGTCTTGCCGCCACCACCTGCGCAAAGATCGACGATGGTCTCGCCGGCCTGGGGATCCGCCAGGAGGGCCGCGAGCTGCGAGCCTTCGTCCTGGATCTCGTACCAGCCGTCTAGGAACTCGGCCTCGACATGGAGCGCCGGGCCGCGGCCGTCGGCCCCGATCGGGACCCGGACGCCGAGCGGCGCGTGCGGGGTCGGGGCGGCATCGAAAGCGCTGAGCGCCGGCATGAGGTCATCACGGCTGCCGCGCAGGGCGTTGACCCGGATATCGAGGGGCGCGCGCCGGGCCAGCGCCTTCAGCTCGGGAATCAGGTCGTCGCCGAGAGCGGCTGCCAGTTCGGGCAGCACAAAGGCCGGGGCATCGCCCGCCACCTCGGGCGGTGCGTCGTCCAGCGTGCCGGACTCGAGGCGCGCGCGCTCGTCATCGCTCACCGGCTCCGGGGCGAAGCGCTCGCCCGAAAACAGGGCCGCCACCGAGGCGGCGGCGAGCCCCTGCTGCAGCCGCAGGGAGCCGATCAGCACGGCGCGCGGCGTCTCCAAGCCCATGATCCAGGCGGCCGACGCCCGCCGGCGCAGGGCATCGTAGACCAGGCTGGCGATCCCGGCCCGGTCGCCGGAGCCGGCGAAGCGGTGGGCGAGGCCCCAATCCTTGAGCGCGTCGGCGGCCGGGCGGCGGCGCTCCGTGATATCGGTCAGGACTTCGATGGCGGCGGAGCAGCGGGCGGCGGGGGTCAGGGTCCGGATCCTTTTGAATGGGTCGAGGCCAACGCGAAACGGCCACGCTTGGCCCACGATGCCGCCACGGTACGGCCGAGCTTCCAGCACGATCGCGGTCCAGACCGGATCGTGGGCGGTCCCGCGGCGCGGGGCTGGCCCGTGTCGTATGGCATCCTCCCGTCGCGGGCCAGAGCGTTCCGCCGCGGGGGCATGGCCGGGAGTGCCTCAGATCATGTCTTCTGTCGTCCGCGTGACTCTTGCCGGCACCGTTGCCGGGCTCGTCGCCGCCACACTCGCCGCCTGCGCCAGCGCGCCGGCAGCCGCCCCCGATTTCACCCCGCCGCCGCGGCGGCCGCTGGATGCCAAGACGCAGCTCGAATACGGCAGCCCACCCCCGCCGCCACCGGGCCGCTACTGAGACTTGGTCGGAGACTTGCGCTCATCCCACCTGCCCCCTCATTCCGCGGTGATGGGTGGGATCGCATCAGGCCGCTTCCCGCGCCCGCCGGGCCTCGTAGGCCTTCAACCCGGCATAGACCTGCGCGAGCACCGGGAATGCCGCCTCCGGGGCCAAGCGGCCGCCACGGGCGATCAAATCGCCGATGACGTGGTCTGCCTCGATCTGGCCGCCATTTTCGATGTCGCGGAGCATCGAGGCGGTGAAGGTCGAGCCCGTCGCCGTCAGCTGCGCCCGCGCCCGCTCGGCAACCACGCCGCGCGGCGCAAACCCGCTCGCCGCGGCCACGGCGGTGCATTCGGTGTGAAGGGCCGCGATGAACGCCGCGCCGCGGGGCGCCGCCACGATATCGCCGACTGCCGCCCGCATCAGGGTCGTGGCGCCCGCGAGAGTCGCGAGGAACACCCACTTCTCCCACATCTCCTGCAGGATCACCTCGCTCAGCCGCGCCTGGAACTTCAGGCCCCGCATCAGTGCGTCGACCGCCTCGATCCGGGCGGAGCGCGAGCCGTCCCGCTCCCCGTAGGTGATGCTGCACAGCTCGCTCATGTGCCGGATCGCCCCGTCCGGCGCGAGGGTTGCCGCGATCGCGCAGGAACCGCCCAGCACCCGTTCCGCGCCGAACTTGGCATCGAGGGCGTCGAGATGGGCTAGGCCGTTCAGCACAGGCAGGATCGCGGTCTGCGGCCCCACCGCGGGCGTCAGGTCGATCAGTGCGCTGTCGAGGTCGTAGGCCTTGCACGACAGCAGGACGAGATCGAACGCCCCGGCCTCGGCCAGCCTGTCGGCCGTCACGGTGGACGGGGCGGCCAGATGCAGGTCGCCCAGCGGCGAGTGCAGCACGAGCCCGTTCGCCGCCAGCTTCCCCGCCCGGGCCGGCCGGACCAGGAAGGTGACGTCGGCTCCCGATTCCGCGAGCCGCGCCCCGTAATAGCCGCCGGTCGCCCCGGCTCCGACGATCAGCGTACGCATTGGGAAACTCCGGGTCGGACTTGTCGGCCGTATCGGGTCAGATGGGCTCGACCATCGAAGGTCGCCGGCAGCATCGAGTCAAGGTGGCGACGCTTCGCGAAGGGCCAGCTGATCGCTAGTTCGGTCTCCCGTGCGGGCTCGGATGTTTACACCCTGGCCCGTGCAAGGCTCGATGCGCTCTCCTCCCCCTCGTGGAAAAAAGTTGGAGGTGGGGGTGGTGCAGGAGGCACCGCCCAGCCACCCCCACCCCTGCCCCTCCCCACAAGGGGGAAGGGAAAACGCGTGGTGCTTTCAGCGTTTACGACCGAACGAACGGCATGAATCCGCGACCCGCGAGAGCGCGCGTGGCGCCTGCGAAAAACCCAGCCTCAGGTCCGCGACGGGTAGTTCGGGCTCTCGCGCGTGATCGTCACGTCGTGCACGTGGCTCTCGCGCAGGCCGGCATTGGTGATGCGGATGAACTGCGCCCGCTCCTGGAAATCCGGGATGGTCGCGCCGCCGACATAGCCCATGGCCGCGCGCAGGCCGCCGGCGAGCTGGTGCAGGACGTTGCCCACCGGGCCCTTGTAGGGGACCTGGCCCTCGATGCCCTCGGGCACGAGCTTGTGGGTGTCGTTGACCTCGGCCTGGAAGTACCGGTCGGCCGACCCGCGGGCCATGGCACCCACCGAGCCCATGCCCCGGTACGACTTGTACGAGCGGCCTTGATACAAAAAGACCTCGCCGGGGGCCTCGTCGGTGCCGGCGAGCAGCGAGCCGAGCATCGCCACCGAAGCGCCGGCCGCGATCGCCTTGGCGAGGTCGCCGGAATACTTGATGCCGCCATCGGCGATGACCGGGATGTCGGCCTCGCCGGCCGCCTCCACGGCCTCCATCAGGGCGGTGAGCTGGGGCACGCCGACGCCCGCCACGATCCGGGTGGTGCAGATCGAGCCCGGGCCGATGCCGACCTTGATGGCGTCGGCGCCGGCATCGATCAACGCCTTCGTGCCCTCCCGGGTCGCGACGTTGCCGGCGATCACCTGCACGGCGTTGGAGAGCTGCTTCACCCGGGCGACCGCGTCGAGCACCTTGATCGAGTGGCCGTGGGCGGTATCGACCACGATCACGTCGCAGCCTGCATCGATCAAACGCTCGGCCCGCTCGAAGCCGCTGTCGCCGGTGGTGGTGGCAGCGGCCACCCGCAGGCGACCCTGCTCGTCCTTCACGGCGAATGGATAGGTGACGCGCTTCTCGATGTCCTTGACGGTGATCAGGCCGATGCAGCGGTAATGGTCGTCGACCACCAGCAGCTTCTCGATCCGGAACTGGTGCAGCAGGCGCTTGGCCTCGTCCTGGGTCACGCCCTCGCGGACCGTGATCAGCCGGTCCCGCGTCATCAGCTCGGCCACGGGCTGGGCGGAGTTGGTCGCAAAGCGCACGTCGCGGTTGGTCAGGATGCCGACCAGCTTGCCCCGGGAGCCGTTGGGCCCGCGCTCCACCACCGGGATCCCGGAGATGCGGTTGCGCTTCATCACCTCGAAGGCGTCGGCGAGGGTCTCGTCCGGGTGGATGGTGATGGGGTTCATCACCATTCCGGACTCGTACTTCTTGACGAGCCGGACCTGCTCGGCCTGCTCGGCCGGCTCTAGGTTGCGGTGGATCACGCCCATGCCGCCATTGGCCGCCATGGCGATGGCCATCGGCGCCTCGGTGACGGTGTCCATCGCGGAGGCGAGGATCGGGAGGTTCAGCGGGATCGTCCGGGTGAGCCGCGTCGCGACGTTGACCTCGGTCGGCATCACCGAGGAGGCGGCGGGCCGCAGGAGCACGTCGTCGAAGGTCAGGCCCTCGATGATCGTTGCAGAATCGACTCGGGCCATGTGCCAACTTTCCTCGGACGGCCGCGCTCGCGGGGGCTGCGCAGCGGGATCGGGTTGGCAAGGGCCAGTATCATGGGGTCCGCGGCTGCGCCAATGCACCGTCGCCGCGTCGCAGCGGGAAATCGCGCATGGCTCCCCCGCTTTTTTGCAACGCCGACCGGGTCAGCGCGCCGCCGGAGCGGTGGGACCCTTGTCGGTATATTCCGGCGGCAGGCCGATATAGTCGCCCAGGATGCCGTCGATACCCGGCGCGCGGCCGTAGGCCTCGCAATCGGGATCGAGGGGCGCTTCGCCGAGCGTGGTGACGCGGATGCGGTCCCAGGTCGGCAGGGTGTTGGGGGCGTTGAACGGGTCGTCACCCGTCGCCAGCATGAAGCCGAAATCCTGGCCGAACTCCCCGGCGAGATCGTAGGCGTCGCTGGCGCGGGAGAAGCGCGGCTGGCTGGTGAACGAGTTCGCCGCCCCGCCCCAGACCATCGCGGCGCGCTGCTCGCGCCGACGGTCCAGCGCCTCGGCCTCGACCGTGAGGCTGCCGAGCCCGATCGGGATCCGCGGGATCGGGATGCGGCCGATGCCCTCGACGGCGCTCAGCCCGACCTGCGAGGCGACCGTGACGCCGGCCGAGCCCGCGATGGTGGCGCCGGCGCCGAGAAGGTCGGTGGGCTCGACCCGGGTGACCTGCGCCCGGACGGTGAGATCCGCGTCGCGGCCGGTCACCACGTCGTAGCGCAGCGACAGGTCGTAGCAGAGCGCCCGATCGGCGGCGTTGGCGATCAGGCGGCGCTCCGCCTGGGTCAGCGGCGCGGCGCCCGCGACGTCGGCGTGGAATGCCGTCGGGATGATCCGCACGGTGCGGGCCTTCGCGAGCGCCGGCCGGTCCACGTACAGCCGCGACGCCGACGCGACCGCCGTGCTCGCCTGCAGGCGGTCGTAGCGCGTCAGCGAACCGCGGTCGTTCAGCAGCACCGTGCCGCAGGCTGCCACCGTCGACATGAGCGCGACGGCGGCGGCGATCCGCGACAGGGAACGGCGCTTGCTCGGAGAGGGCTGCATCAAGGGTCTCGCGGCCGGCACCGTGCCGGGATCGACGGCCGGAAGACCGCTCGCGTCAAACGTAGCCATTGGACCACCCGCGCAAAAGGTGGTGTTCGGTCACGATGCAACCCCTGTTGCGTTGCGGATACAGGCGCGAAACACGACCGTGCGAGATCGCCGCCCCGCCGTGCAACCGTCCCGGCGCGCTACGCGTCTGCTGTCCGATGCCCTCGCCAAACGCAAAACCGCTCTGGATCGTCCCCCTGACGGTGGCCACGGCCCTGTTCATGGAGAACACCGATTCCACGGTGATCGCCACGGCGCTGCCCAGTATCGCCACGAGCCTCGGCGAGGATCCGATCGCTCTGAAGCTGGCCCTGACCTCGTATCTGGTCAGCCTGGCGATCTTCATTCCGGTGAGCGGCTGGATGGCCGACCGCTACGGCTCGCGCACGGTGTTCCGGGCCGCGCTCGTGGTCTTCATGCTCGGGTCCATGGCCTGCGCGGCCGCCAACGGTTTGGCGTGGTTCGTCGCGGCGCGCTTCCTCCAAGGCATGGGTGGGGCGATGATGGTGCCGGTGGGCCGCCTCGTGGTGCTGCGCAGCGTGCCGAAATCGCAGCTCGTGACGGCGCTCGCCTACCTGACCTTCCCGGCCCTGGTCGGCCCGGTACTCGGCCCGCCTCTGGGCGGACTGATCACCACATGGTTCGACTGGCGCTGGATCTTTTTCATCAACCTGCCGATCGGCTGCGCCGGGATCGTGCTGGCGAGCCTCTATTTCGAGGACATAAGCGAGCCGGAGCGGCCGCCGCTGGACGTGGCCGGCTTTTTCCTGCTCGGTACCGGCCTCGCCGCTTTGATGCTGGGGCTGGCCTCGATGGGCCGCCATCTCCTTCCGGCCTCGGTCTCCTGGGGATGCCTGGCGGCCGGCGCGATCCTGCTGCCGCTCTACGTCATGCATGCCAGGCGAGTCGCCCATCCGATCGTGCGGCTCGACCTGATGAACCGCCCGACGTTTCGCGTGGCGATCCTCGGCGGCAGCCTGTTCCGGGTCGGGACCGGGGCGATCCCGTTCCTGCTGCCGCTGATGCTGCAGGTCGGGTTCGGGCTCGACGCCCTGCATTCCGGGCTGATCACCTTCGCGGCTGCGGCCGGGGCGATGTTTGTGAAGGCCCTGGCGCCCAAGATCCTGCGCCGTCTGGGCTTCCGCACCGTGATGGTCTCGAACGCCGTGCTGGCCTCGGCCTTCCTGGCGGTGAACGGGCTCTATACGGCCGACACGCCGCATTGGATCATGATCGCGCTGCTGTTCATCGGCGGCTGCTCGCGCTCGGTGCAGTTCACCTGCGTGAACGCCATCGCGTATGCCGATCTCGAATCCCGGGAGATGAGCGCGGCCACGAGCTTCGCCAGCGTCTGCCAGCAGCTGTCGCTGAGCCTCGGCGTCACGCTGGGCGCCCTGGCGCTCGAGGGTACCGCCGGGTTCCACGGCCGGACTACGATCGAGGCCGGGGATTTCGGGCCGGCCTTCTTCGCCGTGGCTATCCTGTCGGCGCTCTCCGTCCTGGCCTTCCGCAAGCTGACGCCGGATGCCGGCGCCGAGATTTCCGGTCGCCGGATGGTCGCCGCGACGCCGTCCGCGACGCCCGACCTGAAGCCCCGGGCGAGCTGAGCCGGTCAGGCTGCGGCGCGGGCCGGGGCACGGCCGCCGGATTTCTTCCCGGTGCCGCCGCGCGCCGCCGGGCTTTTGGCGGGTGCCTTGGCGGGCGCGCGCTGCGGAGCCGGCCGTGCGCCCGCCTCGCCGGCGCGCCAGCCCTGCCAGCTCCAGGCGCCGGGCCCCGTCAGTGCGTAGATCAGGAACCCGCCCGCCAGACCGAGATCGGCCAGCATCAGCGTCCGCTCGGCGATGGCGGACGGCCCGACATATTGCCAGAACGCGTGCAGCATCACCGCCGTCACCGCCGCGAACACGGCCAGCGCCAGCCCGGTCAGCCGCGGCAGGACACCGAGGATCAGGGCCAGCGGGCCGAAGACCTGCACCACGACGGCGGCGGTGGCCACGGCGTTCGGGAACGGCATGCCGCTGCCGGCGAGGGTGAGCGCGAAGCCCGAGACGTTGAGCGCCCGGGCGATCCCGGTCGGCAGCAGCGCGGCCGCCAGGAGCAGGCGCGCGGCGAGAAGGGTTCCGTCCTGGGCGCGGGCGATCATATCGGGTCCGGTCGGCTGTGAGGGCTGACCGGAGCGTGGCGGATTCGTTTGAAGGCGAGGTTAAGTCCGCTGGTTCAAGGGCGCATCGTCTTCGTCCGAAAGCCGGCTTCCACCTTTCGGGACGATGCTCAGCCCGCGACGCCGCCCCGAAACAGCCGGCCGCGCTCGGTCCAGAGCACCACCAGCACCGCGAGCCCCCCGAGGGTCGCGTAGCCGATCCCGACCGGCAGGACGGTCCCGTCGAAGGCCTGGCCGATCACGTAACCGGAGAACGCCCCCAGGATCGTCGTATAGAAGCCCACGAACGACGAGGCCGTGCCCGCGATGGCGCCCAGCGGCTCCAAGGCCAAGGCGTTGAAGTTCGGCAGGGCGAAGCTCATGAGGAACTGGTTCGCCGCCAGGATCGTCAGGAACGCCGCCAGCGGCGGATGGCCGTGATAGGCGAGCCCGACGCCGACCTGGGCCAGGGCCACCAGCGTGAAGGCGATGATGCCGGCATGCGAGAGGGCCCGCATCCCCAGCCGCCGGACAATCCGGGCGTTGATCAGTGTCGCCGCCCCCATGGCGCCGGCCACCAGCCCGAAGGCCAGGGGGAACAGGGCCCCGAGATGGTAAGGCCCGGTGTCGAACACCTGCTGGGCCGACCCGACATAGCCCATGATGCAGCCGGTCAGGAGGCCGAGGGCCGTGGCGTAACCGATCGAGACCCGTGTCGTGACGGTGGTGCGCACCGCATCCAGGGTCGCCCGGAGCGAGAGCGGGCGACGGTATTCCGGGTGCAGCGTCTCCGGCATCCGCAGCGAGAACCAGGCGGTCAGCCAGAAGGCGAGTGCCAGCATCGAGACGAACACGTAGACCCAGGAGCCCAGCGCCAGCATCAGGCCGCCGATCGCCGGGGCGATCATCGGGACGATCAGGAAGACCATCATGGTGAGCGACATCACGCTCGCCATCTCGCGGCCGGCGAAGCGGTCGCGCACGATCGCCACCGAGAGCACGCGCCCGCCGGCGGCGCCGATGCCCTGGATGACCCGGGCCGCCAGCAGCCAACCGAAGCTCGGCGCCACCATGGCGAGGCCGCAGCCGACCACGTAGATCGCGAGGCTGGCGAGCAGCACCTTGCGGCGCCCGAACGTGTCCGAGATCGGCCCGTAGGCCAGTTGGGCGACGCCGAACCCGGCCATGAAGACGTAGACGAGGAGCTGCAGCCGGTTCGGGTCGGGCACGGCAAACCGCGCCTCGATCGCCGGGAAGGCCGGCAGCAGGTTGTCGATGGAGATGGCAGTGACCGCCATCATCAGCGCGATGATGGCGACGAACTCGGTGAAGCCCGGCCCCGACCGTTTCTGCGGGACGCTCACCGGCTGGACCGGCGGATTGGGCCGGATCGCGATGGTCACAATGGGCACTCATGCTGCGAGGGGTTGGCCCGATGGGGCGCCCCCTTCGCGGCACGCTTGTGACGGCTCCGCCCGCGCGGCGCAGTTCAGGCCGGCAGCGGGCGCAGGGCCGGCTCCCGCGGGCTGCGCCCGACGAAGCCCGCCATCAGGGCCGCAACCAGGCAGAGCAGGCCGGCCGACACGAAGGCGCCGAGATAGCTGCCGGTATCGGTGCGGACCATGCCGGCGAGCCAAGCCGCCGAGGCGGCGCCGATCTGGTGGGCGGCGGCGATCCAGCCGAACATCAGCGCGGCATTCTCCTCGCCGAAGGACTTTCCGGCGAGCTGGACGGTGGGCGGCACGGTGGCGATCCAGTCGAGCCCGTAGAACACCGCGAACAGGGACAGGCCGTAGAAGCTGAGGTCGAACGAGTAGGGCAGGAAGATCAGCGAGAGGCCGCGCAGACCGTAATACCAAGCGAGCAGCTTGCGCGAATCGAATCGGTCGGTGAGCCAGCCCGAGGCCGTGGTGCCGATCAGGTCGCAGATGCCCATGAGCGCGAGCAGGCCCGCAGCCGTCACCTCGGCGATGCCGTGGTCGATGCAGGCCGGGATCAGGTGGGTGCCGATCAGCCCGTTGGTCGAGGCGCCGCAGATGAAGAACGTGCCGGACAGGAGCCAGAAATCCTTCGACTTCAGACCGGTCCGCAGGCCGCGCAGGGCGCGGACCGCCGGGTTCTCGGTGAGGACCGGGTTCGGGGTCACGACGGTCTCGCCGTAGCGGGGCAGGCCGAGATCCGCCGGCCGGTCGCGCAGCAGGAGGGCCGCCACCGGGATCAGCAAAAGGGTCACGGCCGCGACCAGCAGAGAGACCGAGCGCCAGCCCTGCCCGACCGCCAGCGAGGCCAGAATCGGCAGGAAGATCAGCTGTCCCGTCGCGCTGCTCGCCGTGAGCATCCCGATCACGAGGCCCCGACGCTTGCCGAACCAGCGCCCGGCCACGGTGGCGCCGAGCACGTTGGCGACCATGCCGGAGCCGGACCCGACCACGATTCCCCAGAGCAGGACCATCTGCCAGGGCGCCGTCATCAGGCTGGTGGCGGCGGTGCCGAGAGCCAGGACGAAGAGCGAGCAGCAGACCGACCGGCGCAGGCCGAAGCGCTCGATGATCGCCACCGCGAACGGCCCGATCATCCCGTACAGGAAGATATTGAGAGCGATGCCGACCCCGATCGTGGCGGCGGTCCAGCCGAATTCCCGCTCCCAGGGCACGATCAGCACGCTCGGCGTGGCGCGCACCCCCGCCCCAATCAGCAGCACCAGGAAGGTCACCGCGGCGACGATCCAGGCATAGTGCAGGCGCGGCACGGGGGGCGCAGGGAGCGTCTCGACGGGGGCGGCCATGATCAAGCTCCGGGGGTGAGACGAGCAGTCAGGAAGCGGCGATGAGGGCGTCCGCCAGGGCGGCGACGGCCTTGGGATCGACCTGCGCATTGATCCGGGCCTGGGCCGCCTGCCAGTAGGGCGTCGCCGCCGCGACGGCCTCGCGGCCGATATCCGTCAGGGAAACGACGCGCTCACGCGCATCCTGGCCCGATTCGATCTTCACGAGGCCGCGCCGCTCCAGCGGATCGAGGTTGCGGGCCATCGTGGTCCGCTCGAGAACCGCCTCGACGGCCAGCCGGGTGAGCGGCGTCGGCCCGAGCCGCTCCAGCCGGCGCAGGATGGAGAATTGCGTCACCCGCAGCCCGGCCGGGCGCAGGGCCGCGTCATAGGACGCCGTCAGGGCGCGGGTGGCCCGGCGCAGGGCGACGCAGGTGCAGGGCTCGATGGGAGAATCGGTGCTCACGATGCGTGTATATGCACGTATTTTCGGCCCGACAAGCCGGGCCTGACGGTTCCATCGGTTCGACACGCGAGAACCCGGAAATGAGGCCGGCTGTCATCGACACGGCGGATGACCCTGCTAACCCTGCGCCTGCAGGCTTCCGGTTCGTGAGAGGCACGATGACACTCGAAACCGCCACGGCGTTGTCATCATCGGAACAGAAGTCGGCCCGGACTGGGCTCATCGAAGCCGCTGCCGAAATCGTCGCCGCGCAGGGCGGCCCCGGCGGCTTCGCCCGCGACCTGTTCGGGCGCGTAACCCCGGAAGATCTGGCCCCCTACCCGGCCGATGCCCTGGCCGACCTCGCGGTCAAGGCGCGGGCGCTCCTGTCCGAGCCGCGCAAGCCGGGCGATCCGGCCCGGGTGCGCCTAAGCGACGCCGCGCTGGTCCGGGACGGACGGCCGCGCGAGATCACGATCCTGGAGGTGGTGAACGACAACCGCCCGTTCCTCCTGGATTCGACCCTGGCCGAGCTGACCGAGCAGGGCCTGACGCCGGACCTCGTCGCCCACCCGATTCTCGGGGTCGAGCGCGTCGGCGCGGGGGCGCTGGTGCGGGTGGTTGGCGAGACCACCGCCGACGCCCATGGCAGCCTGGCGCGGGAGAGTTTCATCCATCTCCATCTCGGCCGGCTCGACGGCGAGGCTCGCGAGCGCCTGGTGGAAGCCCTGTCCCAGGTCTACCGCGACGTGGCCCTGGCGAGCGACGACCACGGGGCCATGCTGGCGCGCATCTCCGAACTGTCCGACAGCCTCGGCCGCGCGCCCTCCCCGCTGCCGGAGGCGGAGGTGGCCGAGGCGCGGGCCTTCCTCGACTGGCTGAAGGAC
The DNA here is from genome assembly GCF_001455965.1 of Methylobacterium sp. GXS13. Classification (GTDB taxonomy): domain Bacteria; phylum Pseudomonadota; class Alphaproteobacteria; order Rhizobiales; family Beijerinckiaceae; genus Methylobacterium. Next base: position 220,775 of record NZ_LKKO01000001.1, on the reverse strand, counting down.
GGTCAGTTCCTGGTCCTGGGGATCCGCCAGCACGGCATCGCGGCCGACGGGCACCCGCTGATCGACGGCTCCAGCCTCGGCGTGCTGCGCGATCCCGGCGCCACGCCCCTGCGCCGCGGCCGGACACCGGTCGACTACACGCCGGAGATTCTGGCCTTCCTGGAGGAGCCGCAGGCGCTGATCATCACCAAGGCGAGCGCCAAGTCCCGGGTCCACCGGGTGGCGTATCTAGACTATGTCGGCGTGAAGCTGTTCTCGGCCACCGGCAAGCTCTCGGGCGAGGTGCGGATCGTCGGCCTGTTCACGGCCTCGGCCTATACCGCCCCGACGCGCGAGGTGCCGGTCCTGCGCCGCAAGGTTGAAGCGGTGGCCGAGCGGGCGGGCCTGGACCCGACCAGCCATGCCGGCCGCAGCCTTCTGGCGGTGCTGGAGACCTACCCGCGGGACGAGCTGTTCCAGATCGATATCGAGCGGCTGTACCGCTTCACCCTGGCGATCGCGAACCTCGCCGACCGGCCGCGAATCCGCGTGCTCTCGCGGCCGGACCGGTTCGGGCGCTTCGTCTCGCTGCTCGTCTACGTCCCGAAGGACCGCTACGATTCCACCGTCCGGGCCCGGATCGGGGCCTATTTGGCAGAGGCCTATGGCGGCCGGCTGAGCGTCGCCGATCCCGCCTTCCCCGAGGGACCCCTCGCCCGCACTCACTACATCATCGGCCTGTCCGAGGAGGATGTGCCGGAGCGTGACCCGGCAGCCCTGGAGGCCGGGATCGCGGCCGCCGGCGGGACCTGGGGCGACGCCCTGCGGGCTGCCCTGGCCGACGCCCATGACGGCGACCGCGCCCGCCTGCTGGCCACCTGCTACGCCGAGGCGTTCTCGGCCGCCTACCGTGACAATTTCCCATCCGATGTCGCCGTGGCTGATGTCGCGATCCTCGAATCCTTGAGCGACACGCAACCGCGCGCCGTGCATATCGAGCGGCGAGCCGGCGATTCCGAGGCGCAGGTCCGCCTCAAGGTGTTCTCCCGCGGCACCGCGATCGCTCTCTCCGACCGGGTGCCGGGCCTGGAAAATCTGGGGTTTCGGGTCATCGACGAGCGGACCTACCGGATCAAGCCGGCCGGTCTCGACGAATCCGCCCGGGTCTGGCTGCACGACATGCGGATCGAGCGCGCCACCGGGGCGCCCATCGACCTCGCGACGCTGGAGCAGCCCCTCGAAGAGGCGATGCTGGCGCTCGGCGACGGCGCGGCGGAATCCGACGGCTACAACCGGCTCGTGCTGGAAGCCGGCCTTCCCTGGCGGGACGCGGCGCTGCTCCGGGCGCTCGGCCGCTACCTGCGCCAGCTGCGCATCCGCTACGGGCAGGATTACCTCGCCGGCACGCTGAGCCGCCATCCCGGCATCGCCCGGGCGATCGTCAGCCTGTTCCGGACCCGATTCGACCCGCGGAACGAGGGCGACCGGGCCGCCCAGGAAACGGAGACCCGCGCCCTGATCGAGGAGGCTTTGGGCGACGTCACCAGCCTGGACGACGATCGGATCCTGCGCCGGTTCGTCAACCTGGTCGAAGCGGCGGTGCGGACGAACTTCTTCCAGACAGCCGCGGATGGGAAACCGCGGGAAACGATCAGCTTCAAGTTCGCCTGCGCCAAGGTCACGGCGATGCCGCTGCCGCGGCCGTTCTTCGAGATCTTCGTCTATGCGCCCCGGGTCGAGGGCGTGCATCTGCGCTTCGGCTACGTTGCCCGCGGCGGCCTGCGCTGGTCGGACCGGCCGGAGGATTTCCGCACCGAGATCCTGGGCCTCGTGAAGGCCCAGCAGGTGAAGAACGCCGTCATCGTGCCGGTAGGCGCCAAAGGCGGCTTCTTTCCCAAGCGCCTGCCCCCGCCCTCGGACCGGGCGGCCTGGATGCAGGAAGGCACCGAGAGCTACCGGATCTTCATCCGGACGCTCTTGGAACTCACCGACAACATCGTCGACCAGGCGATCGTGCCGCCGCCGGATACGGTGCGGCACGATGCCGACGACGCCTATCTGGTGGTGGCGGCCGACAAGGGCACCGCCACCTTCTCGGACATCGCCAACGCCCTCTCCCTGGAGAAGGGCCACTGGCTCGGGGACGCGTTCGCGTCCGGCGGCAGCCAGGGCTACGACCATAAGGGCATGGGCATCACCGCCCGGGGCGCCTGGGAGGCGGTGCGCCGCCATTTCCGCGAGATCGACGTCGACGTGCAGAGGGACCCGATCACCGTGGTCGGCGTCGGCGACATGTCGGGCGACGTGTTCGGCAACGGCATGCTGCTCTCGGAGAGCATCCGGCTAGTCGCGGCCTTCGACCATCGCGACATCTTCCTCGACCCGAATCCCGACGCGGCGACGAGCTTTGCCGAGCGCCGGCGCCTGTTCGATCTGGGTCGCTCCTCCTGGGCGGATTACAACCGCTCCCTGATCTCCGAGGGCGGCGGCGTCTTCGCGCGCAGCCTCAAGACCGTTCCGCTGTCGGAGCCGGTCCGGGCGGCGCTGGGCTTCGACCGGGACGAGGCGACGCCCACCGAGCTGATGCAGGCGATCCTGAAGGCGCCGGCGGACCTGCTCTGGTTCGGCGGCATTGGCACCTATATCCGCGCCACCACCGAGACCGACGAGGATGCGGGCGACCGGGCCAACGACGCCGTGCGTATCACCGCGCCGGAGCTTCGGGCGAAGGCGATCGGCGAGGGCGCCAATCTCGGGCTGACGCAGCGCGGCCGCATCGAGGCGGCCCGCGCGGGCGTCCGGCTCAACACCGACGCGATCGACAATTCCGCCGGCGTGAACACCTCCGACGTCGAGGTGAACATCAAGATCGCCCTGATGGTCCCGGAGCGTGACGGGCGGCTCGATTACGATGCGCGCAACCAGCTGCTCGCCGCCATGACCGACGAGGTCGGGCGGCTGGTCCTGCGCAACAACGAATTGCAGACGCTCGCCCTGTCGCTCGCCCAGCGCGGCGGCCTGGGCGAGACCGGCTTCGCCATGCGGACGATGCAGGCGCTGGAGGCCGAAGGGCGCCTCGACCGGGCGGTGGAATACCTGCCCGACGATGCCGCGATCACCGAGCGGATCCGCCGCGGCGAGGGGCTGACCCGGCCGGAATATGCCGTGCTACTCGCCTACGCGAAGCTGTCGCTCTACGACGCGATCCTGGCGAGCCCGGTGCCGAACGACCCGTATTTCGACCGCGAATTGCAGCGCTACTTCCCGAAAGCCCTGCGCGAGCAGTTCCCGGACGCCGTGAAGGGCCACCGGCTGCGCCGCGAGATCATCTCCACGGCGCTCGCCAACATCATCGTCAACCGCGGCGGCCCGTCCCTGGTCACGCGCCTCGTCGACGGGACCGGGGCGGATGCCGCCACCATCGCCAAAGCCTACGCCATCACCCGCGACGCCTTCGGGCTGATGGAGCTCAACCTCGCCATCGACGGCCTGGGCGGCGGCCTCTCCGGGCAGGACCAGCTCGGCCTCTACGCCGAGGTGCAGGGCCTGCTGACCAACCGGATCGTCTGGTTCATCCGCAACCTCGACCTGACCGGCGGCCTCGCCCCGCTGGTGGCGCGCTACCGCGACGGTGTCGCGGCCGTGGAAGCGGCTTTGCCGAAAGTGCTCGACGCCGAGGCGCTTGCGGCGATCGCCGACCGGGCGGCGGAACTGGAAGGCCACGGCATGGCGCGGGAACAGGCCCGACGGCTCGCCTCCCTGAACGCCCTGATCTCCGCGCCCGATATCGTGCGGGTGGCCGAGGCCAGCGGCCGCCCGGTCGATGAGGTGGCGGCGACCCACTTCGCCCTGGAACATGCCTTCCGGCTGGACGAGCTCGCCGCTTCGGCCCGGACGGTGCCGGTGGCCGACACGTTCGACCGGGTCGCCCTGGAGCGGGCGGTCGCCGGCATCGCCGCCGCCCATCGCAAGCTCACGGCCGAGGTGGTGGCCGATCTCGGCGCCGGGCCGGAGGCCGTCGCGGCCTGGGCCAAGGCGCGGGGCGCGGCGCTCGTCCGCATCCGCGACGCCGTGGATGCGATCAGCGCTTCGGGCCTGACGGTCTCCAAGGCGACCGTGGCGGCGAGCCTGCTCGGCGATCTGGTGCGAGCGGATTGAGGACGGCCCTCTCCCTCCCACGAGTTCGCGGACTCACACATCGCGTTCGGCAGCAAGCGCTGGGAAGACCACGCGTTTCCCCTCCTCCTTGTGGGGAAGGGTCAGGGGTCGGGTGGTTCAGAAGGGATCGTTGAGCCTGTTCCGGCACCACCCCCGGCTCCAACTCCTCCCCACAAGGGGGAGGAGAGCGCTCCGCGGCCGGCATGGAGCGATGCGGGAGCATGCTGGCGCAAGCCCAAACCGGTACGAGTGCCCCGAAGCCGGCGGCCGACGCTTGGAACCAGTCGTTACGCGCCAGGCGCCGAGGCCGAGAAGACCCGGCGGCCGGTCCGGCTGACTGCGGTGACCGTGAGGCCGAGGCCCAGGATCGAGACGGCGGCGGCGATCAGCGGGAGCTTGTCGTAGCCCGCCCCCAGCGTCAGGGCCGCGCCACCGATCCAGGCGCCGGTGGCGTTGCCGAGGTTGAACGCGCCCTGGTTCAACGTGGAGGCGAGGTTCGGGGCGTCGCTCGCGGCCTCTACCACCCAGATCTGCAGCGGCGAGACCAGCGCGAAGGCGAGGCCCGACCATAAGACCAGCACGGCGACGGTCGGGATCGCATGATGGGCCACCCCGGCGAGGATCAGCAGCACCGCGACGATGCCGATGAAACCACCGATGATCGTCGCCATCAGGCCCCGGTCGGCGAAATGGCCGCCCGCGAGGTTGCCCACCGTCAGGCCGATCCCGGCCGCAAACAGCACGCCCGTGACGCCCTGCGGTGAGAAGCCGGTGACGCCGGTGAGAAACGGCGTGATGTAGGTGAACACCGTGAAGAAGCTCACCGACGACAGGGTCGAGATCAGCATCGGCCGCAGCACCGGCCAGCGGCCGAGCGCCCGGAATTCCTTCACGAGGCCGCCACGCGTGCCGGGCAGGCCCGAGGGCACGAAGGTCTGGATCGCGAGCCCGGCGGCGATTCCGATCGCGACCACCGCCCAGAAGGTCGAGCGCCATCCACTGACCTGCCCCAGGGCGGTGCCAAGTGGAACGCCGAGCACGTTGGCCAGGGTCAGGCCGGCGAACATCAGAGAGACGGCCTGCGTGCGCTTCTCGCGCGGCACCAGATCCCGCGCCACCACGGCGCCGATGCCGAAGAACGCGCCGTGCGCAAACGCGGTGACGATCCGGGCCGCCATCAGCAGGCCGTAGCTCGGCGCCAGCGCGCAGCCGATATTTCCGATCAGGAAGACCGCCATCAGGGCAAGCAAGGCGGTTTTCCGGGGCAGCCCGGCGGTGGCGATCGCCACGATCGGTGCGCCGATGACCACGCCCAGGGCGTAGCCCGACACGAGATAGCCCGCCTGCGGGATGGTGACGCCGAAGCTGTGGGCCACCTCAGGTAGCAGGCCCATGATGACGAATTCGGTGGTGCCGATGCCGAACGAGGCGACGGCAAGGGCGAGGATCGGCAGGGGCGGCACGGCGGCCTCCTTGAGACAGATACCTAACGCCGCTTTGTGCGACGCAGCATCGCCCAAGGATGGGGCCTGACGGATTTTTGCATAGCGATGCAAACGCGACGCACCGTTGCGCCGCGTGCAGGCAATCCGGCAGGCGGTTCACATGGGGCCGGTCAGACCCGGGTGCTCCCGCGCTCCGTCAGCCGCGGCGGGATCAGCACGCGCTCGCCGTCAGCGGCATCCTCGGTAGACAGGCGAGCGATCATCGCCAAAGCGGCCTCGACCAGCGCCGGAACATCCTGATCGAAGCTGGTCAGGTCGTAGCCCCCCCATGCGGCGGCGGGGATATCGTCGTAGCCGATCACCCGCACGTCTTCCGGAATGCGGCGACCCGCGCGTCGCAGGGCGTCCATCGTTCCCAGCGCGCAGAGATCGTTGGCACAGAACAGACCATCGACCGGACCCTCGGCGTAGAGCCGCGTCGCTGCCTCGGCTCCGCCCTCATAGGTATAGGCGGCCCCCGCCACGCGTGGCGCCGGCAGGCCCGCTTCCCGCAGGCCATGGCGAAATCCGCTCAGGCGCTCGGTACTGGCCGGGCTGTCCGCAGGACCGGCGATGAAGGCCGGGTGGCGCAGGCCGGTTGCGTGCAGGAGCGCTGCGGCCTGTCGGCCCCCGAGCACGTTGTCGGAACTCACCGAGCCGACCCGCGCGGCTGTCACCGGCGTGTTGAACGAGACCACCGGGATCCGGGAAGCGGAGAGCGTTTCGGCCGCATCTCGCGAGAGCACCGCCAGGGCACTGACGATCGCGTCGACCCGGTACTGGGTCAGGCGGGCCGCCACGGCGTCCAGGGTGTAGTCGCTATCGACCGGAACCAGCAGGATCTGGTTGCCGGCCTCCCGCAGGCGCGACGAGAGGATCTGGACGACGCGCGCGTAGAACGCATTCTCCAAACCGCCGACCACCAGGGCCACGAGGCCGGACCGGTCGGTCAGCATGATCTTGGGGATCAGGCTCGGGCGGAAGCCGAGGGTTTCTGCCGCTGCCAGCACCTTGTCGCGCGTCCGCGCTGAGACGCTGGCACCCGGCGTGAAAGTCCGGGACACGGCCGATTGGGAGACCCCGGCCAAACGGGCAACCTCGATCGACGTCGGATAGCGTTTCGAAACCATGATCGACGTGCGTTGCGGTGGCGGACGATGCTCAGCTCAGCCTTCCGTCCGGCGTGTCACGTCGAGTCCGGTCCCTGTCAAACGGAACCGGTGAAAACAGCGCCTGAGCCTACTCGACCGGCGCCTTCTTGCGGCCGCGCGCCTTCGGGGCGGCTGGAGCCGGCGCATCCTCAGCGACCGGTGTCGCCGGGCCGCGGGACTTGCGTCGCTGCTGACCGAGACCGAGGGCACGGGCCAGCTCGGATCGCTGAGCCGAATAGCTCGCTGCGGTCATCGGGTAGTCCCGCGGCAAACCCCATTTGTCGCGATAGGCCTCCGGGCTGAGCCCACGCAGCGTCAGGTGACGGCGCAAGGTCTTGTAGGGCTTTCCGTCTTCGAAACTGACCAGATGATCGTGCGTAATCGATTTCCGGATCTGCGCAGGACTCATCTTTTCGACGACGGTCGTCGATGACGACCCCGAAGCCGAGAGGCTGTTCAGGGCGGCATGAATGCCACCGATCAGGCCCGGAAGTTCCGAGGGCGGAACGGAATTGTTCGACACATAGGCGGCGATGATATCGACGGCCAGCTCAATGTGTTCGGACTGCCCAGCTTCAGCGCTATCGCTCACGTTGAACCTCTGTCGTGCCAACTATCCGGGTCGGTGAATCCCTGAAGGAACGCATCGAATTCTGGCATACGATACCGGATCTGGGAGAAAATCTCAATCGCTACTTTTGCGAGACGACAGAATTTAAGAGCGACTGTAACGACGTGGGAAGAGCCGCGAAGGTTCGGCGTTGACGCCGCGTTAACCATGCCGGCGCTAGCTTACATTAACCATACCGACGACCTCGGCGGCGGCGGCGTGATCTGTAGATCCCGGCTGATGGAGCGCGGGGCATCGGTGGAGACCAAGATCAGGTGCGGATGGCGGACGCTGATCGGCGAGGACGGCAGGAGATGCGGCTCGCCCTCGCCGCCCTGACGCTCGCGTTTGCGGCATCGCCGGCCGTGGCCCAGCGCTTCGATGCGATCAGCCCGGTCACCGGCCAGCCCGACAATCCCGGCCTGGGGCAAGACACGGCACCCAACGGCCTCCCGGCCCTGCGGCGGCGCATTCCGGACGGACTCTCGCGCGAGGATGGTCGTACGTCATCGGGGGGAAGCGTCACCGGCGGCGAGCAGACCGGCGGCGACAGCCTGCGGTCGCCGCTGTCGCCCGCGATCCCCACACAGGGCCAGCCGGGGCTCTCGCAGCTCGGGACCCGCATCACCGACAGCGGTCAGCGCACCGGCGGATCGACAACAGCGCCGAATAACCGGACGCCGTCGAGCCTGCTGCGCTCCCGGGCCGCTCCGCCCCGCCGTCTCGGCTCAGCGACCCGCAGGGTCACCCAGGAGGTGACGCAGGTGCCGGCTCCGGCACTTCGCCTGACGCCGGTTGTCCAGCAGGCCGTGGTGGGCGTACCGGTACAGCCGCTTCTGGCATCGCGCCCGGTCCTGCCACTGTTCGCGATCACCCCGGCCCTGGGCCTGCTCACGCCGGGGTTCATCCTCGGTACGGACCTCGCTCGACCGATCCCCACCGATCCGGCCTACGCACCGATCGGCTACCGCATCGGTACCTTCACCGTGCTGCCGAGCTTCGCACAGAGCCTCGGCTACGACTCGAATCCGGATCAGACCAACCGGCAGTCCGCCCGGGGATCGGTGGCCCTGCGCACCGAGGCCGCCGTCGATTTCCGCAGCGACTGGTCCTCCAGTTCGCTCCAGGGCGCACTGCGCGGCTCCTATCTGGAGACGCCCCAGAACGAGGCGGCCAGCCGGCCGGCCGCGGACGGCACCGTCCGCCTGCGCATCGACGCGAGCCGCGATCTGCACATCGATGCGGAGGGCCGCTTCCTGGTCGACACGCAGCGCACGTCGAGCCCCAACCTGCAGGCCGCCGCGGCGACGAGCCGGCCGCTGCTGGCCGTCTACGGTGCGTCGCTGGGCGCGACGGAGACGTTCAACCGGCTCTCTGTGACCCTGCGCGGCTCGGTCGACCGCTCGCAATTCGACAACGCTCAGCTCGCGAACGGCGTGACCATCAACCAGGCCGATCGCAACCTGAATCAGTACAGCCTCCAGCTGCGCACCGCCTACGAGGTCAGCCCGGACCTCAGTCCGTTCGTGGACCTGCTGGGCGATACCCGCGTCTACGATCTGCGCCGGGACACCAACGGTATCCGCCGCGATTCCGACGGCATCGCCCTGATGGTCGGGGCGAGCTTCGGACTTGCGCGGTCTGTCACGGGTGAGATCTCGGCCGGCATCCAGCATCGCTCCTACGTCGATCCGTCGTTACGGGCGATCGACGCGCCGCTGGTCAACGCCGCGCTGGTCTGGTCCCTGAGCCCGCTCACCACCGTCCGGTTCACCGCCGCGACGGGCGTGACGGAGACCACGATCCTGGGCTCGAGCGGCATCCTCACCGAGGTCGCGACCGTGGAGCTGCAGCACGATCTGCTGCGCAACCTGTCGATCGTGTTCGGCGGCTCGTTCCTGAAGAACGACTACCAGGGCAGCACCATCCGGGAGAACGGGTTTTCCGCCACAGCTCGGCTCGATTACCGGTTCACCCGGTGGCTGACCTTGCGGGGTACCTACATCTACCAGCAGATCGACAGCACGGTGGTCGGTTCGAGTTTCCGCGACAACACCTTCCTGGTCGGCCTGCGGGTCAACCCCTGAGCCACAGTCAGAAGCGTTCGACCCAAGGGCGCAGCTCCACCTCCGAGGTCCAGGCACTACGGTCCTGGCGCAGCAGGTCGCGATAGGCGCGGGCGATGGCGTCCGGATCGAGATGGCTGTCCGGAGCGTCCGGCGGCTCACCGCCCCGGGCCGGATTCCGGATGGCGCCGTCGATCACCACGTGGGCGACGTGGATCCCCTGGGGCTGCAGCTCGCGGGCGAGGCTCTGGCCGAGACCACGCAAGGCGAACTTCCCCATGGCGAAAGGCGCGGAGCCGGCGAAGCCTTTCAGGCTCGCCGAGGCGCCGGTGAGCAGGATCGCCCCGTGCCGGTGCGGCAGCATCCGGCGTGCGGCGGCCTGTGCCACCAGGAAGCCGCCATAGGCCGAGACCATCAGGGATTGCGCCACCGCCGCCGGATCGAGATCGACCACAGGGCCGCGCAGCCGGCCGCTGGCGTTGTAGACCACCACATCGGGCGAGCCGCCGAGCGCGGGTTCCAGGCGGGCGAACAGGGCTTCGACCGCGCCCGGGTCACTCGCATCGCAGGCCTGGACCGCCGCTCCGGTCTCGACCGCGAGGGCGGCGAGCTTGTCGACATTGCGGGCGGCCAGCCCGACCTTCAACCCGTCCGCCGCCAGGAGCCGAGCGAGCGATGCGCTGAGGCCGGAGCCGGCCCCGACGATCAGGGCGCGCTGATAGGTCGGTGTCATGGGCGGACGCTCCGTTTGCTCCGTCAAGGATGCGGCAGAGCCACGGGTCTTCAAGTCCTCAATCACGCCGTTCTGCGAAGAATGCGCGAAGCAATTCAGCCGCCTCGGCTTCGCGAAAGCCGCCATAGACCTCCGGTGCGTGATGGCAGGTCGACTGGTTGAACACCCGTGGTCCGTGCTCGACCCCGCCGCCCTTGGGATCGGCCGCACCGTAATAAAGGCGTCGGATCCGGGCGAAGGAGATCGCGCCGGCGCACATCGGGCAGGGTTCGAGGGTGACGTAGAGATCACAGCCGGTGAGCCGCTCGTCACCGATGGCCGCACAAGCGGCGCGGATCGCGAGAATCTCAGCATGAGCGGTCGGATCGTGCAGCGCCCGGGGCCGATTATGGGCCACCGCGAGCACCGCGCCGTTCCGGACCACGACGGCACCGACCGGCACCTCGCCAGCTCGAACCGCCGCACGCGCCGCCGTGAAAGCTTGGTCGAACGCCCCGACGGCGCTCGCGGATTCTTGCTCAGCAATCTGGATCGGATCGATCGCCACGGGGTTTATCACCCCATCGCCGGGGCTGGCAGCACCCGGCGCCGGAGACCGATCCAGGGCAATGTTAATGCCTGGAACATTCGTCGCTTCGTCATTGTTGCCAGTTCGATTGCGGCGCCGCCGCGAGATGATTGGACGGAAGGAAACGCCATGAGCAGCACCACCGACAAGATCAAGGGCGCCGCCAACGAGGCCCTCGGCAAGGCCAAGCAGGGCCTGGGCGACGTGACCAACAACGACAAGATGAAGGCTGACGGCGCGGCCCAGGAGCTCAAGGGCAAGGCCCAGAGCACCGTCGGCGATGCCAAGGGCGCCGTTAAGTCGGCCACCGACAAGCTCTGAGTTCGAGCGTCTGATCGGATCGGAACCCGCCCACGGTGGGTTCCGATCCCGAACCGACTGACTTTCGCGAGGTTGCCATGATCGGTTGGGCTATCACGTTTCTCGTCGTCGCCCTCGTGGCGGCGCTCCTGGGCTTCGGCGGCATCGCCGGCACGGCCGTCGAGGCGGCCAAGATCATCTTCTTCGTGGCGATCGCCTTGTTCCTGATCTCCGCCGTGTTCGGCGTGATGCGCGGGCGATCCCCGAGACTCTGACGACGCGCCGACGGCGTGTGAACCGGGGCGGTCCTATCGGGCCGCCTCGTTTTGTTTGCGCGATGCATATTCCTTTGCCGCGGCTCAACCCGTCTCGCCTGTCCGGGCCGGCTCTGGTAAGGCCGGCACATGAGTGACTTGCCGAAAGACGATGTCCCGGGGGCTTCCGCCCAGCCGGACACCGAGACCACGCGAACCGAGCGTTGGACGCCCGCCACCGATGTGGGCACCGAATCCGAGACGAAGCTCGAGAGCGCTTCCGCGGCGAGCACGCCCCGGAAAGCGGTGGCTGAGCCCGTCGCCGACGCGTCCGACGAGTCCGACGCCCCGACCCCACCGGGCGAGCGCATCGCCAAGGCGATGGCCCGGGCCGGCATCGCCTCCCGGCGCGACGCCGAGGCGATGATCCTGGCCGGCCGCGTGAGCGTCAACGGCGAGACCCTGACGTCCCCGGCCCGCAACGTGACCGACGACGACGCGATCCTGATCGACGGCGAGCGCATGCCGGCGCGTGAGCGCAGCCGCCTGTGGATCTTCCACAAGCCGCGCGGCCTCGTCACGACCGCCCGTGACCCGGAAGGCCGCCAGACGGTCTTCGAAGTCCTGCCCGAGGATCTGCCCCGGGTGGTCGCGGTCGGCCGGCTCGACATCAACACCGAAGGCCTGCTGCTGCTCACCAACGATGGCGGCCTCGCCAAGGTGATCGCCCATCCCGACACCGGCTGGCTGCGCCGCTACCGCGTGCGCGCCCACGGCGACACCGATCAGGCCCAGCTCGACACGCTGGCCAACGGCGTGACCATCGACGGGATGGAGTACGGCCCCGTCGAGGCGACCCTGGACCGGGTCCAGGGCGACAATCTCTGGCTCACGCTCGGGCTGCGCGAGGGCAAGAACCGTGAGGTCAAGCGCATCCTCGAGCATCTGGGCCTGTCGGTGAACCGGCTGATCCGGCTGTCCTTCGGCCCGTTCCAGCTCGGTGATCTGGAAGTCGGCCTGGTCGAGGAGGTGCGCATGCGCGTGCTCAAGGACCAACTCGGCAAGGCCCTGGCCGAGCAGGCCGGAGTCGATTTCGAGAGCCCGGTGCGCGAACCGATCAGCGCCTTCGGCAGCCCCAAGAAGGCCGAGAGGCATGTCGAGCGGCCGCCGGCCGCCGGCCGCAACGCGGCCGCCCCGGCGCCGGCGCCCCGGGTCTCCACCGGTGGAGCCGGGTCCGGCCCACGCAAATCCGCCTGGCGGTCGGACGAGGAATCGGGCAAGCCGCGCGCCGCCCGCGTCCCGCGGCGGGGCGAAGATCCGCGCGCGTCGCAGGCGGCCGCGGCCGAGCGCGGCCATGAGCGTGTCGGATCGTTCCAGAAGGGCGATCGCCGGGTCGTGGTCGAGCGCCTGTCCGCAAGCCCGGTCGAGCCGGTCGCAGAGGAGAAGCCGCGGCGCCGTTACGCCGACCGCGGCGCGCCTGAGGGCGGGCAGCGGAGTTCCGCGGGTCGTCCGGATCGCGAGAGCTGGGGCAACCGCGGACCGTCGCCGCGGGGCGATCGGAGCGTGGGTGACCGTCCGAGCTACGGCGACCGTTCAGGGCCGCGCGAATCGGCCCGGGGTGCGTCCGGCCCGCGGGACGATGCGCGCCGGGACGACCGCCGTGATGCGCGGCCGGCTGGACGCGGAGATCGGCCCTATGGCGGTGGATCCGGTGAGGGCGCGCCGCGAAGCCAGAGCGGCTTCCGCGGTGAGCGTTCCGGCGAGGGCGCGCCGCGCGGCCAGAGCGGCTTCCGTGGCGGGCGTTCCGGCCCCGGCGGCAAGCCGGCTTTCGGCGCTCCGAAGCCCGGCGGCGGTGCGCGCCCCGGCGGTCGACCCGGCGGTTTCGCCGGCAAGAGCGCGGGTGGCTTCGCCGGCAAGGGCCCCGGTGCCAAGCCAGGTGGGCGTCCGGGCGGCTTCAAGGGTGGCGGCAAGCCCGGCGGCGCGAGACCTGGCGGCGGCGGCGGCGGTGGGCGTCCGCCGCGCGGTCGATGAGGATCGTCGGTGGCGCGTGGCGCGGCCGAAAGCTCGCGACCCCGCGCACCGACGCGATTCGGCCGACCTCGGATCGGCTCCGCGAGTCGCTCTTCAACGTCCTGACGCACGCCTATGACGAGGTCGTCGCCGGCGCACGGGTACTCGACCTGTTCGCCGGGACCGGCGCATTGGGCTTCGAAGCCCTGTCGCGCGGGGCGGCCTATGCCCTCTTGGTTGATGAGGGCGCCGAGGCCCGAGCGGTGATTCGCTCGAATATCGAGGCTTTCGGCGCCGAGGGGGTGACGCGGCTGTTCCGCCGCGACGCAACGCGCCTCGGCCCCGCCGGCACCACGGCGCCGTTCTCGCTGGTCTTCTGCGATCCACCCTACCATCGCGGTCTGGCGCCCCTGGCGCTGACGAGCGCGGCCGGTGGGGCCTGGCTGTCCCCCGGCGCCCTGGCGGTGGTGGAGGAGGCCGAAACCGTCCAGCTCGCATGGCCCGCGGGCTTCACACCGCTGGAGCGACGCGTCTCGGGCGGCAGCGCGGTGGCGGTGGCGCGGTTCGCCGGCTGAGTGGGACTCACGGGCGCTCGTCCGCTCCCACCTCCGGCCCGAAATGGATCGCGAGCCAGATCGTCGGTGACTCGGTACGCTCGACCCGATGGCGGCGATGGGGCTCAATCAGGAGGGTGTCGCCGGCTGTGAGCAGGCGCGGTGCCGCCTCGTCGGCGAAGCGCAGCTCGGCGGATCCGGCCAGGACCGCCACCCATTCCGCCTGCGGCTGATCGTAGTGAAAGCCCGGCGGGCTCGCCTGCCCGGTCGAGACGATGCGCTCGACCCGCAGGCCGGGTGCCGCGTGCAGGACCGTGACGACCTCGTCGGGCGCGTCGCCCTCAAGATCGGCGAAAAGGTTCGTCAGCGCAGCCATCATCGCCGTCATTTCCCGAGTCAGGATCGCGAGACGACGTGTGCCGTGCGGCGGAGCCGGTCAACCGGCTCCTCCTGGGGACTCAGGCCGACGGCGCAGCCGCACCGTTGGTCGCGGCATGCTGCTGAGCAGCGTCGGTGGAGGCGGTTCCATGGCCGATCCGGGCCGCGGACTTGACCAGGGCAATGACATCCCGGCGCATCTGGTCGTCGGCAATCTGATTGTAGGCGCGGAGCAGTTCCACCGCGCCGGCGATGCGGAGCAGCGCCGGACCGTTCTCGGTGGAAGCCTCCGGTTCCGGCTCGAAGAAGCTCGACACCGGCACGCCCAGGCGCTCGGCGATCGCTTGGAGGCGCCCGGCCCCGACCCGGTTCTTGCCGGTCTCGTACTTCTGAACTTGCTGGAAGCTGACGCCCAACGCGCTCGCAAGGGCGGATTGGCTCAGCCCGTTGGCCGCACGCAGGAACGCGATGCGGCTGCCGACCCCATGATCGATGGCCGTGGTCTGCTTCGGCTTGGGGGTTGGGTTGGACATGGTGGGAAGTCCGGACTTCGTCAGGTGGCTGCAGGCGTAGGCGTGCGGACCTTGGCCGACGCTCACAACCAACAGGTGCAACATCACACGGCCAAGGTCCAGACGTGACGCATGTTGATGCCACAGTGCAGCCGAGTGCGCAACGAATGGTCACGCTTGCGCGACTGTGCGGCATGAACAAAGGACCCTGGCTTTCACAATTAACCCAAGGCGACCGGCACAGAGATCAACGATCGATCAAGTCTGGCGATCCGGACTACGCAGGCCGGGACTTTTCGGCACCGATCGCGTTCGCACGATTGCCTGCGGCGCAAGTGATTCGGCTTCCTTTAGACTGATGGCACGCAGGCAATCGCGGAAGCGATCCGCTTTGGTTCTTGCCGATCAAGCGGCCGGGCCGAGCCAGTCGGTGACGATGCGTAGTTGCGTCTCGTCGAGCAGCGCGGGCGCGTGGCCGCAATCGGGGATCTCGATCCGCTCGGTGGGCGGGCCGCGCCGGGTCATCTCGTCGGCGGTCGAAGCGAGGAGCAGCTCCGAATGCGCGCCGCGCAGCAGCAGGACCGGACAGGTGATCGCGTCCCAGTCGCGCCACATGCTGACGCTGTAGACCCGGCCCGGACGGAACGCGTCACCGATCGCCGGATCATGATGGGGACGCCAGCCGCCGTTGGGCTCGGGGAAGAAGCTGTGCTTGGCGATGTGGCGCCACTGCTCGTCCGTCAGCGGCCCGAAAGCCGACAGCACGGTCCGAAGGCGCGACTCGCCGGATGCGAGGTTGTGGTGGAGCCGTGGGGCGTCGCGCAGACGGGTCCCGATATGGCGGATCGGCGCCCAGGGCAGGAACGGCCCGATATCGTTGATCACCATGCGGCGGATCGGCGTATTCGCCGCGCTTGCCAGTACCATGCCGGTGAGACCGCCGAGCGACGTCCCGACCCAGTCGATCTTTCCTTCGATCCGTAGGTGCCCGATCAGCGCCGCCATGTCGGCGGCGTATTGGGGCAGGCCGTAGAGTTCCGGATCCTTCAGCCAGCCGCTAAGGCCCCGCCCGGGCAGGTCCGGGCACACGACCCGGTAGCCCATCTGGGCCAGCTTGTAGCCGAGCGGGTCGAAATCCCGGCCCTGCCGGCTCAGGCCATGGACGCAGACCACGACGTGCGGGCTGGTCGGATCGCCCCATTCGACATAGGCGATCCGGTGAAAATCCTGCGGTGCGTAAGCGGCGAAATGCCCGGTCCGGAACGGCACGTCGGCATGGCTGAGGTCATCCAGGCGCGGCATCGGCTCGGATCCCGCCTCCTGCTCGGCACCGAGCGCAGTCACGGCGTTTCGGTGCGGGAGGCGGCCTCGCGGGCGAGGCGGCTGGTGGTCTGATGCAGGTCGACCATCTGGTCGGTCAGGCGGCGCGACTGCTCCTGCATGAACGTGACATGCAGGGCCGCCACCTCGCGGGCATCGGCCGCCTTCGCAAGGCGCTCGGCGAAATCCAGGGAGGCGCGGACATTGGTGTCGGAGGCGACTAGCATCCGGTGCCCGATCTCGCGCATCGCCGCCAGGGTGTGGCTGGCATTGTCCTCGAACGCATTGTAGAGCCGCGCCCCGGCGGACTCCCATTGCTCGCGCAGCCTGCGGGCGCCCGCCACGTTGCTGTCGGAGAGCTGGTGGGCCGTTTCCCGGCTGGAGCCCATCACCGAGCGCCAACCGTCGAAGCTCTGTGCCATCGAGGTCTCGAAGGCGTTGAGCGCCATCTCGCCCGCTTCGGCAAAGTGTTCGTAGGCGTCGCGGACCCGTGCGAGGCTGCCCTCGGCCATTTCGCGCCCGGCCTGCGGCGAGACCATCGGCAGGTTGTCGTTCTTCACAAGCCTCTCCCGCGCATCGACCGTCCAGATCGCATTCCGCCAGGGCGGGCCCGTCGTCAACCGCCGCCGCGTAACAGCACCTTGGATCGCCTCGACAGGTTTCGGCATCCGCGTGGCGGTGTGATGACCGAGGCCGCCTGTAACAGGCCGGCCGATTGACAGTCCGGCGGGACGCGACGTCATCTCAGGACAGTGCGTACGCCACGCCAGCCGCCCGATCAGAAGGCAGAACGATGACGGAGACAGATCCGCCCGGCACGGGCGCCCGGGAGTCCGATCGTCATCCATTCGAGACCGGGCTCGACCGCAATCGGGCCAATTATGTACCGCTGACACCGGCCAGCCTGCTGGCCCGGGCCGCCGCCTCGGTCGGGGCACGCGTCGCCGTGATCGACGGGGCCCGGCGCCTGACTTATGCCGATCTGTACGGGCGCTGCCGCCGCCTCGCCTCGGGGCTGGCGAGGCGTGGGATCGGGCGGCTCGACACGGTGGCGATCCTTGCGCCGAACGTCGCCGAGATGATCGAAGCGCATTTCGCCGTGCCCATGCTCGGCGCCGTACTGAATCCGCTCAATACACGCCTCGATCCGGCGACCATCGCGTTCTCCCTCGACCATGGGAGCGCCCGGGTGCTGATCGTCGAGGCGGAATACGGCGCTCTCGCCGCCAAGGCGCTGGCCGACCGGGCGCAGCCGATCCTGGTGGTGGAGATCGGCGCCACCGGCATCGCCGGCGCGATTCCCTACGAGACGTTGCTCGCGGAGGGCGACCCCGATTACGCTTGGCCCGGCCCGGCGGACGAGTGGCAGTCGCTCTGCCTGCTCTACACTTCGGGCACCACCGGCGATCCGAAGGGCGCAGTCTACAGCCATCGCGGCGCCTATTTGCAGGCGCTCGGCAACGCCGTTACCTTCGGGCTTACGGCGGAGAGTGCCTATCTCTGGACCCTGCCGATGTTCCATTGCAGCGGCTGGTCCTACCCCTGGGCGAGCGTCGCCGCCTGCGCGACCCAGATCTGCCTGCGCAAGGTCGAGCCGGCGGCGATTTTTTCGCTGATCGCCGAGCATGGGGTGACGCATCTCTGCGGCGCGCCGATCGTGCTCTCGCTGATCGCCCACGCCCCGGCCTCCGACCGGTTGCCCTTCCGGCAGCGGGTCCGCTGCGCGGTGGGCGGGGCGGCGCCGTCCTCGACGATCATCCGCACGATGGAAGAACTCGGCTTCGAGGTGACGCATCTCTACGGCGCGACCGAGAGCTACGGCCCGGCCACCGTCTGCCTGGAGCAGCCCGACTGGGCCGATCTGCCGGATGCAGATCGTTACGCCCGCATGGCGCGCCAGGGCGTGGCCCTGGCAACCCTGGAGGGCGTCGTCGTGGTCGACGCGGGCACCGATCAGCCGGTGCCGCAGGACGGGCTGACCGTCGGGGAAATCTGCCTACGCGGCAACACGGTGATGAAGGGCTACCTCGGCAATCCGGATGCAACGGCGCGCGCGCTGGCAGGCGGCTGGTACCGCACCGGCGACCTCGCCGTTTGGCACCCCGACGGGGCCGTGGAGATCAAGGACCGCGCCAAGGACATCATCATCTCGGGCGGGGAGAACATCTCCAGCCTGGAGGTCGAGGAGGTGCTGATGCGCCACCCCGCGGTGATGCTGGCCGCCGTCGTGGCGCGCCCGGACGCCACCTGGGGCGAGAGCCCCTGCGCGTTCTTGGAGATGAAGCCGGGCGCGGCGACCCCGACCGATCGGGAGCTGATCGAGTTCTGCCGCGAGCGGATGGCCCGGTTCAAGGTGCCCAAGACCGTCTTGTTCGGTCCCCTGCCCAAGACCTCGACCGGCAAGATCCAGAAGTTCGTCCTGCGCGAGCAGGCCCGGGCGATCTGAGCCGTCACGCGCCCGGCTTGGCCGGCTTCCAGATATCGGCGGCGGCGTCCGCCCCAGCCCTTAGGGCGGCGTGCAGCTCCGGATCGGCATCGCGCGCGCCGTCGCGGATCGCCCGGACCAGATCGTCCAGCCCGTCATCGCCCGCGCCGCCTAGCAGCCGCGTGCTAGTCTCCTTCAACCTATCCGCCTGCGCGATCTCGCGGGCGGCGATGCCGATGGCGTTGGCGACCATCAAGGCGACGTAGCGCGGACGGCCGGTGAGGCCGGGGACGACCTCTTCCGTCAGCGCCCGGCGGGCGGCATCCAGCGTGGCGGCGCCGGCGGGTTCGTCCTGCATGCTCAGCTCCAGCTTTCCGGGGCGGTGGCCCGCAGGATCGTGCGTTCCAGCTCCGGCACCATCCGGCCGGTGAGTGCCAGCTCCAGGGAGAATTCCCGGCCGGAGACGTGGCGGGCGCCCTGCTCCAGGGCGATCACCGCCCAGCGCAGATGCGCCATCACCTCCCAATAGGCGACACTCGCCGGATCAATTCTCCAGCCGCTCTCCTCGGTGTAGCCCCGGTAGAACGCCGCCCGGGAGCCGATGCCGCCGGCCTCCAGATCGGGGCGGCCGAAGCGCCAGCAGGTGGCGCAGAACCATCCGAGATCCTGCACGGGGTCGCCCCAGCCGGCGAATTCCCAATCGAGGATCGCGGTGAGCCCGGATTCGTCGATCATGTAATTGCCGGTGCGGAAGTCCCGGTGCACCAGGGTCGGCGCCGGGCAGTCCGGCGCCCGAACCTCGCCCCAGCGCAGCCCCCATTCGATCGCCGGGCGCCGGGCGCCGATCCCGTCGAGGCTGGCGCGCAGCCGGGCGATCTCGGCGAGTGCCGGCTGCTTCTCAGGCGTGCCCAGGAAGGCGAGCGCGGCAGGGGGCTCGCGCGGATCGAGGGCGCCGTGGATCCGCGCGAGCTCGCGGCCCAGCGTCTCGGCGAGAACTTCTCGGTCGCCGCCGAGAGACAGGTCCTTGGCGATGCGCGGCCCGAGGCCGACGCCCTCGACCAGGCCCATCAGCGCGAAGGGCGCGCCCAGAACCGCCGGGTCAGCGCAGAAGCCGACGGGCTCCGGCACCCGCACCCCCGCCCGCCAGACCGCTTCGAGAATGCGGAACTCCTCCGACCTCGATCGGCTCGACGCGATGGTGGCAGCCGCGTCCATGCGCAGCACGAAGGCCCGCGCGGTGTCGCCGATCCGGCAGCGGACCAGTCGGTTTTCCTGGATTGAACCGCCGCCCAGTGGGCGGATCTCCTCGATGACGAGATCCGGACTGTCGAGAAGCCCGGCGATCCAGTCGCGCAGCCGTGTCTGGTCCATCGGCTAGAGCCCTGACACGAGGTGGCCGCCATCGACCGCCACGACGCTGCCGGTCATGTACGAGCCGGCCTCCGACGCCAGCAGCAAGAGCGGCCCGTCCAGCTCCGAGGCCTCGCCGAGGCGGCGCTGCGGCACGCGCTTGATCAGCGCCTTGCCAGGCTCGGAGTCGAAGAACGCGTCGTTCAGCTCGGTGGCGATGTAGCCGGGGGCGAGCGCATTCACCCGGATCCCGTGGCGGGCCCATTCCAGCGCCAGGCTCTTGGTGAGCTGCACCACCCCGGCCTTCGAGGCGGCGTAGGCCGCCTGCTCGCCCGTGACCCGCAGGCCGAGGATCGAGGCGATGTTGACGATGCTGCCGCCGGCCCCGTGCCGGACCATCCGCCGCCCGGTCGCCTGCGCCACCAGCCAGACGCCCTTCAAATTTGTGTCGAGCACGAAGTCCCAGTCGGCCTCCGCGAGATCGAGGGCCGGCTTCGTGGCCGTGACGCCGGCATTGTTGACCAGCACTGCCACGGGGCCGAACCGCGCCTCGGCTGCGTCGAGGGCCTGCTCGACGCTCGCGGCGTCGGTCACATCCATGACGATGGCGTGCGCCTCGCCGCCGTTAGCCTCGACCCGCGCGACGGTCTCGGCGAGTGCGTCGGCGCGGCGGGCGCCGAGCGAGAGGCGTGCGCCGGCCCTGGCCAGCGTGCCCGCGAAATGCCGGCCGAGGCCGCTCGAGGCGCCGGTGACCAGCACGTGCCGGCCGGTGAGATCGAACAGGTCCGCCATCTCAGTGCACCCGCTCGATCGCCATGGCGATGCCCTGGCCGCCGCCGATGCACATGGTGACGAGCCCGTAGCGGCCGTTGACCCGGGCCAGCTCGTAGAGCGCCTTCACGGTGACGATCGCCCCCGTGGCGCCGAGGGGATGTCCGAGCGCGATGGCGCCACCGTTCACGTTGACCTTGGCGGGGTCGAGGTCGAGGGCGCGGGCGACCGCGCAGGCCTGGGCCGCGAAGGCCTCGTTGGATTCGATCACGTCGAAATCGGCCGCGCGCAGGCCGGTCCGTTCCAGCAGGCGCTGCACCGCCGGCACCGGCCCCATACCCATCTCGGACGGATCGACCCCGGCATGGGCGTAGCCGACGATCCGGGCCAGCGGCTTCGCACCGTCCCGCTCGGCCGCGGCCGCGCTCGCCAGCACCACGATCGCGGCGCCGTCGTTGAGCCCCGAGGCGTTGCCGGCAGTGACGCTGCCGGCCTTGGAGAAGGCCGGGCGGAGCTTGGCGAGCTCCTCGGCGCTGGTGGCCTTCGGGTGCTCGTCGGTGTCGAACGCCACGGTCTCGCGCTTGCGCTGGACCTCGACGGCTAGGATCTGCTCGCGGAACCGGCCCTCGCGGATCGCTCGCGCGGCCCGAGTCTGGCTCTCGGCGGCGAAGTCATCCTGCATGCTGCGGGAGATGCCGTAGCGCGCGGCGACGTTCTCGGCGGTGACGCCCATATGGCCGTGGCCGAACGGGTCGTTGAGCACGCCGACCATGTAATCGACCAGGGCCGCATCGCCCATGCGCTGGCCGAAGCGACTGGTCTTGAGGAGGTGCGGCGCGCGGCTCATGCTCTCAGCGCCGCCGGCCACCGCGATTTCGGCGTCGCCCAGCATGATCGCTTGGGCGGCCGAGACGATCGCTTGCAGGCCGCTGCCGCACAGGCGGTTGACCGTGAGCGCCGGCACCTCCTTGGGCACCCCGCCCTCGATGGCCGCGACCCGGGCGATGTAGGCGTCCCGAGGCTCCGTCGGGATGACGTGGCCGAGCACCACATGGCCGACTTTTTCGGGGGCAGTCCTTGAGCGCTTCAGCGCCTCCGCGACGCATTGGGCTGCCAGCTCGGCCGGCGGGATTGCGGCGAGCGAGCCCCCGAAGGTGCCGATCGCGGTGCGCACCGCACCGGTGATCACGACATCGGTCATTCTTTTTGGACCTTAGGATGAGGGGGTGGGTTGGAGGTTCACGTCACGGACGAAAACACGCCGGTTACGCCTCGACACCCCAAGTCCAGAACGCATCGCCCTCGGCCTCGAGATTGCGGTTGAGCACCATCTTGTGGACCTCGTCGGCGCCGTCCACCAGCCGGGCCTGCCTGGCGTAGCGATAGATCCATTCGAGCGGCGTGTCGGTGGAGTAGCCCCGGGCGCCATTGATCTGGATAGCGATGTCGGCCGCCGCATGGACCAAGTTGGCGACGTGGACCTTGGCCATCGAGACCTCCTTGCGGGCAAAGCTCCCCTGGTCCAGCGCCCAGGCGGCCTTCATCACCAGCAGCCGGCCGATCTCGATCCGCATGGCGAGGTCGCCGAGCATCAGCTGGATGCTCTCCCGGTCGGCGAGGCGGATCCCGAAGCCGTGGCGCTCGCCCGCGAGCGGCCGGGCGATCTCGACGCAGCGCTTTGACAAGCCGAGCCAGCGCATGCAGTGGGTCAGCCGGGCCGGGCCCAGGCGGATCTGGGTCAGCTTGAGGCCGTCGCCGTCGTTCATCAGGACGTTCTCGGCCGGGATCTCCAGCCCGTCGAACAGCAATTCGCAATGGCCGCCATGCTCCTCCGGACCCATGATCGGGATCCGGCGCAGGATCTCCCAGCCGGGCTGGTCCTTGTGGAACAGGAAGGCGGTCAGCCCCTTTCGGGCATCGTCGGAGGTGCGCGCCATCAGGATGAAGTGGGCGGCCTCCTCGGCCCCCGTGATGTACCATTTGCGGCCGGTGACCACGTAGGTGTCGCCCCGCCGCTCGGCCCGGGTCTGGATCATGCCGGGATCCGAGCCGCCGCCGGGATGCGGCTCGGTCATGGCGAAGGCGGAGCGGACCTCGCCGCGCACGATCGGGTCGAGCCAGCGCGCCTTCTGGGCCGGGGTCGCGACCTTCTCCAGCACCATCATGTTGCCGTCGTCGGGGGCGGCGGAGTTGAACACCACCGGCCCGAAGATCGAGCGGTTCATCGCCTCGTAGCAGACCGCCATGCCGACCTTGTTCAGCCCGGCGCCCCCGGTCTCGGCCTTCAGTTGCAGGCACCACAGCCCCTCGGCCTTCGCGAGCCCGCGCAGCCGCGCCAGTTCGGTAAGGCTGATATTGCCGTGCCCATCATAGGCCGACCGATCCGCTTCCACCGGTAGGATCTGCGCGTCCACGAAGGCCGCGATCCGCGCGCGGTAATCCTCGACACGGCGGGAGATGGTGAAATCCATGGTCGCGGGCTCCGGCGGGGTGCGGTGCGAGGGACGTTATCGGCGGCCGAACAGCCGCTCGATATCGGACAGCTTCAGCTCGATCGAGGTCGGGCGGCCGTGGTTGCACTGGCCAGAATTGGGCGTCGCTTCCATCTCGCGGAGCAGCGCGTTCATCTCCTCAGGCCGCAGACGCCGCCCGGCGCGGACCGAGCCGTGACAGCTCATGCGCGAGAGCACCGCGTCGAGGCGCCGGCCGAGCGGGCCGCCCTCGGTGGCGGGGGCGCCGCCCTCCTCGTCGCCGCTGGATTCCAGGGCGTCGAGGATGTCGGTCACGAGGTCGCGGATCGAGGCGCCGAGCAGGGCCGCCGGGACCTCGCGCACCAGCACGGCGCCGGTCCCGAACGCCTCGATGGTGAGGCCGAGCCGGTCGAGATCCGGGGCGGCGGCGATCAGGCGCTCGGCCGCGTCCGCGCTCATCTCGACCACGTCGGGGATCAGGAGGCCCTGGCGGGCGATGCCGCCGCGGGCCCGCTCCGCCTTCATGCGCTCGTAGACTAGGCGCTCGTGGGCGGCGTGCTGATCGACGATGACGAGGCCGTCCCGGGTCTGGGCCAGGATATAGGTCTCGTGGATCTGGGCGCGGGCGGCGCCGAGGGGATGGTCGACGGCTTCGGCCGCCTCGGAATCGGTGCGAACATCGGCTTGGGGCGGGGCCGTCAGATCCGCCGGGCCCGCGAACGCGGCCTGCGCCGCCTCGCCGAAACCCTGCGGCTCCCCGAAGACCGGCTCCGCATTCTCGAGGGATGACCCGGGGGCCGGACGCCAGCTCTCCAGCGGGCGGTAGCCCGAAGGCGCGGCCACGGACGGCGTGCCTGCCGGGAAGAAGCTCGGCCGCGCAGAGCGAAACAGGCTCGGCGCCGCGGCGCCGGTATGGGGCACGAGCGCCGGGCCGGCCGGGCGCAGGGCGTCGAGGGTCCGGCTGGCGCCGGTCGTGGCCGAGCGCGCCCCGCCCCGGCGCAGGGCGTCGTGAATCGCGCTGACCACGAGCGCCCGCACCAGGCCCGGCTCGCGGAACCGCACCTCGGTCTTAGCCGGGTGGACGTTGACGTCGACATGGTCGGGATCGCAGGCGATGGCGAGCCCGAGCACGGGGTGTCGGTCGGAGGCCAGGGTATCGGCATAGGCCCCGCGCACCGCGCCGAGCAACAACCGGTCGCGTACCGGGCGGCCGTTGACCACGAGATGAATGTAGCCGGCCGCTCCCCGGTGATAGGTCGGCAGGCCGACATGGCCGGTGACCCAGAAGCTCTCGCGGATGAGCGATACCGGCAGGGCGTTGGCGGCGAAATCTGGCCCGAGCACCGCGGTCAGGCGACGCAGTTCCGCTTCCGGCCCGGTTTCGGCGGGCAGGAGCAGCGGCTGACCGGCATCCGCCTTCAGGGTGAAGCGGATGCCGGGCTGGGCCACGGCGAGACGCCGCAGGGTCTCGGCGATGGCGGAATTCTCGGCCCGGTCGGATTTCAGGAATTTCAGCCGGGCCGGGGTCGCGGCGAACAGTTCGGTCACCTCGATCCGGGTGCCGCGCTGGGCCGGGGCCGGACGGACCGGACCCTTCAACCCGGCCTCGACGGTCAGGCTCGCCCCGGCCTCGGCGCCCTCGGGACGGGTGGTAATGGCGAGACGCGAGACGGCGCCGATCGAAGGCAAAGCCTCGCCGCGGAAACCCAGCGTGTCGATGGCCGAGAGGTCGCCGCCCGGCAGCTTCGAGGTGGCATGACGCTCGACGCAGAGCGCCAGGTCCTCCGGGCTCATACCGCGGCCGTCATCGACCACCCGGATCAGCCGACGGCCGCCATTCTCCACCACCACGTCGATCGTGCGGGCGCCGGCATCGATGGCGTTCTCGACCAGCTCCTTCACGGCCGAAGCCGGGCGCTCCACCACCTCGCCCGCGGCGATGCGGTCGACGAGGATCGGGTCCAGGCGGCGGATGACGGGATGGGGGGCGGACATCGAGGCGCACGATAGCCCGCGGGGGACGGCGCTCCTAGGGTCCCGGGTGACAGCGTTGGCGTCGCAAAGCCGCGGCGCTCAGGCGCGGCGGCTGGAGCCACCCAGGGAGATGCGGCTGCCAGCGGGCCGGGCGCCGTGGCTCGGCGCCTTGTAAGGCCGGCGGGACGCATCATAGAGCGCATTGCCGACGAGGCCAGCGGTGCGGCGCAGGATCGCGCCGTCGCAGGTCGCCGCAACACGCACGCCGATCTCGTGGGTGTGGCTGCGGCCATACAGCCAGACGGCGAGCCGTGCCCGGGTCGCCTCGGGGATGCCGTCAAGAATATAGGACGCCGTATCGGCGTCGGCCTTGATCAACTGGCCGACGGTTTCGGGCGGGATCGGGCAATCCACCGCGGGATCGTCGATGCTCAGTGGCTGGGTCTTCGTCATGGTCAAACCTGTCAGCCCGGGAACTGCAGGTTGAGGTGCCTTGGTTAACGAAGCGTCAACGGCCTGGGCCGCGCACGGCATGGACGTGTGTCACAGAGGCCTCCGGATCAGCTTCGCGACGAGCCCGACGATCCCCTCGCGGAACAGGAGGACGCAGAGCACGAAAACGCAGCCCTGGATGATCGTCACCCAGGCGCCGAATTGCGCCAGGTAGGTCTCCATGGTGACGATCACCAGCGCGCCGACGATTGGGCCGAACACGGTGCCCATGCCGCCCACCAGCGTCATCAGCACCACCTCGCCCGACATCGACCAATGGACGTCGGTGAGGGAGGCGAGCTGGAACACGATCGCCTTGGTCGAGCCCGCGAGCCCGGCCAGGGTCGCCGAGAGGACGAACACCGCGAGCTTGTACTGGTTGGCCCGGTAGCCCAGCGAGATCGCCCTTGGCTCGTTGTCCCGGATCGCCTTGAGCACCTGCCCGAACGGCGAGTGGATGATCCGGTAGATCAGCAGCATCCCGGCCATGAAGATCACGCAGACGAGACCGTACATCGCCCGGTCGTCCGCGAGGCTGAACACCCCGAACAGATTGCCCCGCGGCACGGCCTGGATGCCGTCCTCGCCGCCAGTGAACTTGGCCTGCAGCGAGAAGAAGAACGCCATCTGGGCAAGCGCCAGGGTAATCATCGAGAAGTAGATCCCCTGGCGGCGGATCGCCAGCGAGCCGAAGATCAGCCCGAGCAAAGCGGCCGTGACGGTGCCCGACAGGATCGCCAGCTCCGGGGTGAAGCCGAGGCTTTTGGCCGTGTAGGCGCAGAGATAGCTCGCCATGCCGAAATAGGCGGCGTGGCCGAAGGACAGCAGGCCGCCGTAGCCGAGCAGCAGATTGAAGGCGAGGGCGAACAGCGCGAAGCACAGCACCTTCATCAGGTAGACCGGATAGAGCACCAGCGGCGCCGCGATCAGCAGAAGAGCGATGCCGACGAAGATCATCCGGTGCAGCGCCTTGTCGTCGCGGCGCGTCGGCAGCGCGGCGGCGATCGGTGCGACGTCGATGGCGGCGGTGTCGGCCATGGGATTCGTCCCTAAGATCGCGATCAGGCCGTGCGCCCGAACAGGCCGGCGGGTTTGACGAGCAGTACCAGCACCATGATCACGAAGATCACGGTGGCCGAGGCCTCGGGGTAGAACACCTTCGTCAGGCCCTCGACCAAGCCCAGCGCGAAGCCGGTGATCACCGAGCCGATGATCGAGCCCATGCCGCCGATCACCACCACGGCGAAGACCACGATGATGATGTCGGCGCCCATATTCGGGTTCACCGAGTAGATCGGTGCCGCGAGCACGCCGGCAAAGCCCGCGAGCGCCACGCCGAACCCGTAGGTCAGGGTCAGGAACAGGGGCACGTTGACCCCGAAGGCCTGGACCAGGGTCGGGTTCTCGGTGGCCGCGCGCAGATAGGCGCCGAGCTTGGTCTTCTCGATTACGAGCCAGGTGGCGATGCAGACGGTGAGCGAAGCCACCACCACCCAGGCCCGGTAGTTCGGCAGGAACATGAACGGCAGGCGCTGGCCGCCCGACAGCTCCGCCGGGATCGCGTAGGGCAGGCCCGAAACGCCGTACTGGTTGCGGAACAGGCCCTGGGTGATCAGCGCCAACCCGAATGTCAGGAGCAGGCCGTAGAGGTGGTCGAGCTTGTACAGCCGGGCGATCAGCACCCGCTCCAGCAGGATACCGAAGGCGCCCACCACCAGCGGCGCCAGACCGAGCGCCCACCAATAGCCGAGCCCAACATAGGACAGCAGCATCCAGGCCACGAAGGCGCCCATCATGTAGAGGGCGCCATGGGCGAAGTTGATGATGTTCAAGAGCCCGAAAATGATCGCGAGCCCAAGCGACAGGATCGCGTAGAACGAGCCGTTGATCAGGCCGAGCAACAACTGCCCGAACAGCGCCTGGGTCGGCACGCCGAAGATCGTGGTCATCGCTCGCCCCTCATGGCCGTCCGTGGCGCCGCACCGTCAGCCCTTGACCAGGGGGCAGTTGCCCTCGCCCAGCGGGCGGAAGACCTGATCGCCGGGGATCGTCTCGAGCTTGTTGTAGAGGTCCCACTCGCCCTTCGACTCGGAGGGCTTCTTGACCTCGAACAGGTACATGTCGTGGATCTTGCGCCCGTCCGCGCGGATCGTACCCTTGCCGAACAGCGGGTCGTCGGTGGGCATGGATTTCATCTTGGCGACGACGGCGGCGCCGTCGGCGGTCGATTTCATCTCGGCCATCGCCTTGAGGTAGTGGAGCACGTCCGAATACACGCCGGCATGGTTGGCAGTGGGCTTGGAATTGCCCTTCATCTGCTTGGAAAACCGGTCCGAGAAGGCCCGGGTCTGATCGTTCAGGTCCCAATAGAACGGCTCGGTGAGGACGAGGCCCTGCGCGACCTTGGTGCCCAACGAGTGCACGTCCGAGGAGAACACCAGGAGACCGGCCAGCGCCTGACCGCCCTCGGTGATGCCGAACTCACCGGCCTGCTTAATCGAATTGATCGTGTCGGTACCGGCATTGGCCAGCCCGATGACCTTGGCGCCGGACCCTTGGGCCTGAAGCAGGAATGAGGAGAAATCCGAGGTCGGGAACGGGGTCTTGACCGAGCCGACGACCTTGCCGCCGTTCTTGGTGATCACCGCACTGGTGTCACGCTGCAGGGTCTGGCCGAACACGTAGTCGGCGGTGAGGAAGAACCAGGTGTTGCCGCCGCGCTTGACCATGGCGCCGCCAGTGCCGTTGGCGAGCGCCACGGTGTCGTAGACCCAATGGATGGTGTTCGGCGTGCATTGCGGACCGGTGAGGTCGGCGGTGCCGGCGCCGGTATCGATGAAGACCTTGTTCTTCTCTTTGGTCACCTGGCTGATCGCCAGGGCCACCGAGGAGGTGACGCCGTCGGTGATCATGTCGACGTTGTCGCGATCGTACCATTGCCGGGCGATGGCGGCACCGACATCGGGCTTGTTCTGATGGTCGGCGGAGACGATCTCGACCTTCAGCCCATGCTCGGCCGGCTTGAAATCTTCGACCGCCAGCTTCGCGGCGACCACGGAGCCCTCGCCGCTGATATCGGAATAGGCGCCCGAACGGTCGCCCAGAATGCCGATCTTTACGTTCGTCTGCGCGCTCGCGCCGCCCACCATCAGGGCACCGGCGAGGGCGGCGAGGGAGACGGACCCGATGAGACGTCCGAACATGGTCTTCCTATCCTCCAGCGGCGCAGCGGATCCCCGCCTGCCGAGTGTCCGACGCCGTTCTCCGGCGCTTATTGGGTATTGGCCGTCCGCCTCAGACGCCGAGATAGGCGTGAAGCTTGTCGATATTGGCGTCAAGCTCGGCATTGGGGATCATGTCGACCACCCTGCCCTGCTCGATAACGAAGTGCCGGTCGGCCAGCGTCTGCGCGAAGCGAAAATTCTGCTCGACCAGAACGATCGTATAGCCCTGGGACTTCAGTTGCTGGATCGTCCGGCCGATCTGCTGGACGATCACCGGCGCGAGACCTTCGGTGGGCTCGTCCAGCAGGATTAGCTTGGCGCCGGTCCGCAGGATGCGGCCGATGGCGAGCATCTGCTGCTCGCCACCCGAGAGCTTGGTGCCCTGGCTGCCGGCGCGCTCCTTCAGGTTCGGGAACAGGGTGTGGATCTCGGCCACCGTCATCCCGCCGGGCTTCACCCGGGGCGGCAGCATCAGGTTTTCCTGCACCGTGAGGCTCGCAAAGATGCCGCGCTCCTCGGGCACGTAGCCGAGGCCGAGACCGGCGATGTTGCGCGAGGCCATCCGGATGGTCTCAACCCCGTCATAGACGATCGAACCGGTGCGCTTGCCCAGGATGCCGATGATCGCCCGGAGGGTCGTGGTCTTGCCGGCGCCGTTGCGGCCCAGCAGCGTGATCACCTCGCCGGCCCGGACATCGATATCGATGCCGTGGAGCACGTGGCTCTCGCCGTACCAGCCTTCCAGCCCGCGCACGGTCAGAAGGGCGTCCGTCGCCGGGGCCGGCAAGGACGTTTTAACAGGCGTCTTCACAGCGGTCTCAAGCATGTCCCGCCCCGATATAGGCCTCGATCACCCGCGGATCCTTCGAGACGGTGGCGTAATCGCCCTCGGCCAGGACCTGCCCGCGGGCCAGGACGGTGATGCGGTCCGACAGCGACGCGACCACCGAGAGATTGTGCTCGACCATCAGGATGGTCCGGTCCTTGGAGACCCGCCGGATCAGCTGGGACGTCCGGTCCACGTCCTCGTGGCCCATCCCGGCCATCGGCTCGTCGAGGAGCAGCATCTCCGGATCGAGCGCCAGGGTGGTGGCGATCTCGAGCGCCCGCTTGCGGCCGTAGGACAGCTCGACCGCGAGCGAGTCGGCGAACTCGGACAGGCCCACGGCCTCGACGAGCGCCAGGGCCTCGCCGTCGAGCGCCCGCAGCACCTTCTCGGGACGCCAGAAATCGAACGAATCGCCTCGCCGCCGGCGCTGGAGCGCGATCCGCACATTCTCGGTCACGGTCAGGTGCGGGAACACCGCCGAGATCTGAAAAGAGCGCACGAGACCGAGCCGCGCCACGTCGGCCGCCCGCATCCCGGTGATGTCCCGATCCTTGTACCGAATGGTGCCGGCAGTCGGGATGAGGAACTTCGTCAGCAGATTGAAACAGGTGGTCTTGCCTGCACCGTTCGGACCGATCAGCGCGTGGATCGTTCCGCGCTCGACTTCCAACTTGACGCCGTTGACGGCCCGGAATCCTTTGAATTCCATCGTCAAGCCATCGGTCGCCAGGATCACGTCCCGTGCCAAGCGCGTCCCTCCCGCGTATGTTTTATTACCTGCCATATCGCCGATCCGGCCGTGACCAGTCCATCGCAAACGGTCCGCGCGACGGGACAATCCCCGGCTCATGATATGCTGATGGTTCTTGGCTTCCGGTCAGGGCTCTGATCTCCGATGCCGATGCCGACGCGAATCGCGGCCGGCTGCCCCATCCCGCAAGCTCGGTGCGCCGGGGACCGTTGCTTGACCCCGCCACCGGCCCCCCTGTAACTCAGACAAATTGCAGCCAAGGGGGGCACATGGTCGGTCGAACGGCCTACATCGCTGTCGACTGGGGGACCACAAACCGGCGCGCCTACGCGGTGACCGCCGACGGCACCGTGGTAGACGCCCTGCACGATGACCGTGGGGTCCTCGCGCTCAGTCCCGGCGACTATCCTGACGCCATCGCGACATTGAGGGATCGGTTCGGCGCACAGACCATCGTCGCCGCCGGCATGGTCGGATCGACGCGAGGCTGGCGGGAAGCCCCCTATATCGACGCGCCCGCGACGCTGGAGGCCCTCGGCGCCGCGAGTCTCGAGGTCGCCCCCGGCGTACGGATCATCCCCGGCGTCGCGCTCAGGACCGGGCCGCGCCCGGACGTGATGCGCGGCGAGGAGGTTCAGGTGCTCGGGGCGATCAGCACCGGCGCCGCGCCGCCCACGGCTCTGTTCTGCCAGCCCGGCACCCACAACAAGTGGATCGAGACGGTGGACGGCGCGATCACGGATTTCGCCACCGTGATGACCGGGGAGCTTTTTGCCCTGGTCCGCAACCACGGTATCCTGGCCGGCATGCTGGACGGCGCGGTGGCGGACGGTGCCGCCTTCCGGGACGGCCTTCGCCGCGGACGGGACTCGCAAAACCTCGCCGCGGTCCTGTTCGAAGTCCGGGCCGGCGTGCTGCTCGACCGGCTGGCTCCGACGGACGCCGCCGCCTATGCCAGCGGCGTCATGATCGGCGCCGATATCGGGACGCGCACCGATCTCGCCGACCGTCCGGTCCATCTGCTCGGCGGCGAAATCTTGGCCGCGCTCTACACCGTGGCGATCAGGGAAGCCGGCGGCCACGTCGTGACGGTTCCGGACGGGTCGACCACGGCCGGCATCCACGCCATCTGGAGTTTGCGGGCATGACCATCCTCGACCGTTTCGAGGTCGCCTTCGCGGCCTGCCCACTGGTGGCGATCCTGCGTGGGCTCACGCCGGACGAGGCGCCCGGCATCGGCGATGCGCTGGTGGAGGCCGGCTTCACCCTGATCGAGGTGCCGCTCAACTCGCCGGACCCGCTCACCAGCATCGCGCGTCTCGCCGAGCGCTTCGCCGGGCGTGCTCTGGTCGGCGCCGGCACGGTCCTGACGCCGGCGCAGGTCACGGAGGTCGCGGCGGTGGGTGGGACCCTGATCGTCTCGCCCAACACCGATGCTGCGGTGATCCGCGCCACCGTGGACGCCGGCCTCGTGTCGCTGCCGGGCTACCAGACGCCGAGCGAAGCGTTCGCCGCCCTGGCCGCCGGCGCGACGGCCTTGAAACTCTTTCCGGCTGATATCGCGACCCCGGCAGCGCTGAAGGCGCACCGGGCCGTGCTTCCGTCCGGCGCGCGCGTGCTCGCGGTCGGCGGCGTGACCTCCGACAGCGTCGCCGTCTGGCGCGCGGCGGGCGCCGTCGGCTTCGGGCTCGGCTCGAACCTCTACCGCCCCGGCAAGCCGGCAGCCGATGTCGCCCGGGACGCGGCGGCCTTCATCGCAGCGACTGGCGGATCTGCCTGACCGCAGCGCCGCCGTGACGGCGACCCGACCCAAGTCTAGAAGCGCGCCTGGGTGCAGATTGCGGGAGCGGGCGGATGACGGACGAGCGCATCGGGCAGGCGGGCGGCTTCGACGATCTTGAGACGCCCTGCCTGCTTTTGGATGCGGACAAGCTGGCGGCCAACGTGGTCGGAATGCGGGCGCGTCTCGACGGGCTTGGCGTATCGCTCCGGCCTCACCTCAAGACTGCGAAGTCCCTCGACGTCGCCCGCATCGCAATGGCGAGCCCGTCCGGCCCGGCCACCGTCTCGACCCTCAAGGAGGCGGAATATTTCGCCGCGGGCGGCGTTCGCGACCTGATCTACGCCGTGGGGATCGCACCGCAGAAGCTCGACCGGGTCGGCGCGATCCGGAGGCGCCAGGGCGCGGATCTGGCGATCGTCGTGGATTCGATCGAGCAGGCCGCAGCCGTATCCGCCTGGAGCCGCGGCAACGGCGATCCGCTGCCGGTTCTGATCGAGGTCGATGCCGATGGGCACCGTTCCGGCGTTGATCCGCGTGATGCGGAGCAGCTTGTGGCGATCGGCCGGGTGCTTGCCGAAGGTGCGAGCCTGCGAGGCGTGCTGCTGCATGCCGGCGATAGCTACGGGCTGAACGATCCGGCCGCGCTCGCGACGGCGGCCGAAGCCGAGCGCCACGCTGCCTTGACCGCCGCCTCCGTTCTGCGCACGGCGGGCCTGCCCTGCCCGGTGGTGAGCGTCGGCTCGACCCCGACAGCGTGCTACGCGGCGAATCTCGACGGCATCACCGAGGTCCGGGCCGGCGTGTTCATGATCGGCGACCTGTTCCAGGCCGGCGTTGGGTCCTGCGGGATCGACGACATCGCGCTCACCGTCCTGACGACGGTGATCGGCCACCAGCGGGAGAAGGGCTGGATCATCACGGATGCCGGCTGGATGGCACTCTCGCGTGACCGCGGCACCGCCCGGCAGGCGGTGGACCAGGGCTACGGCGTTGCCTGCGATCTGGCCGGACGCCCGTATCCGAACCTGATCGTGCGGGACGCGAACCAGGAACACGGCATCCTTGCGGTGCGGCCCGGCGCCTCCACACCTCTTCCGGATCTACCGATCGGGGCTCGCCTGCGGATCCTGCCCAACCATGCCTGCGCCACCGGTGCCCAGCACGATGGCTACCATCCAGTCGTTCGCGGCCGGCTCACCGGCGCGGTCTGGCCGCGCATCAACGGCTGGTGAAGCGTGGTCTCAGGGCCGGTTCGAGACGCTCCGGACCGGCCGGGCGGACTGATCCATCACCACGCGGCAGCCGGGGCTGAGATTTGGCCGCTGCTGGCGCAGGCACACCGTGATCGCCGCGACGTTCGGGATCTGCGACGCGCAGAGACGCATGACGTCCGGCGTGCAGGCGGCGCGGTCGGCTCGGGAATCCGCCAACGCGGGCGCGGCACCGGCGATCAGGGCGAGCAGCGCGATCGAGGCCGACTTCATCGAAACAGATCCTCTGGAAGGTGCTTGAAGGGCCCGAACGGCCTAGTCTGGAAGTTGGGCGAGAACGCCCGGACCGACCGAGATATCCCCCCGGCAAATGCCCTATTCTGTCGCACCATCGGCGCCTCGCGATGTGTGACCGCGCGCCGATAGGATCGGCGGTCAAGCGCGTCCGGCGCAATCAGGGTCTTGAGCCAGGCGTGATCGCCCCGGTGGCGACGGGCTCGGCCAAAGCCGCGGCGGCGTTGGCCGGGGCCTTTTGCCGATCGAGCTTGTCCGCCGAGACGAGAGCGGCTGCGATCAAGGCCGCCACCGCCAGCGTCGCCTTCACAACCTCCCAGGTCCGCGCAAGCATGATGAATTCCCAACGGCGTCACAGCATCTTGGGCAGATCAACCTGGGGCGAAGCTGTTCAGGACGCTTACCGCGCACAGGCCGATCGATCCGTGACTTCTGGATCCTCAGCGCGGACCCTTCCCAAAACCTTTCGGACTCAGCGGCCCGGCCTCATGCACGCAGACCTGATGCATCCGTGCCTCACCGGGTCGCGGAGGATGCGGCCTCGGCCGCCAACGCCTCAAAGACCAGCGCATGCCGGAGTGCCAGTGCGTCCACGTCGTGAGTGTAGCCCCCGCCGATGACAGCCACGAGCGGGATGAGCCGGGCACGCGCCTGCGCCACCACGAACCGGTCGCGTGCGAACAGGCCAGCGTCGCTGAGGCAAAGTCTCCCAAGCCGGTCGTCGCGATGCGGATCGACCCCGGCATTGTAGAAGATGAGATCGGGAACCAGCGCATCGAGGAGCGGCGGCAGGCGGGCGTGCAGCACCTCCAGATAGCCGACGTCATCGAGGCGGTCCGGCAGGCCGATATCGAGATCCCCGGCGATCTTCTGGGCCGGATAGTTGTTCTCGCAATGGATCGAGAGCGTGAACAGGTCCGGATCGCACGCCAGGCAATCTGCCGTGCCGTCACCCTGATGGACGTCGCAATCAACGACTAGGATCCGCCGGACGGCCCCCTCTTTCTGCAGGGTCCGGGCGGCGACGGCGACATCGTTCAGCACGCAGAAGCCGGCGCCCTGCAACCGGCGCGCATGATGGCTGCCGCCGGCGGCGCTCCCTGCCAGCCCCTCGGCCAGCGCCAGTCGGGCGGCAAGGAGCGTCCCGCCCACAGAGGCTCGCGAGCGGCGGACGAGGGCCGCATCCACCGGCAGGCCGATGGCCCGCTCGATCTCCCGGGGGACGGCGACGCCGAGGACCGCGGCCACGTAATCCGGAGCGTGCGCGTTGATCAGGATCTCGGCGGCCGCCAACTCCGGCGTGACGAATCCGAGCGGTGCCAGACCCTTGGCGACCAAGGTTTCGGCGAGCAGACCGTATTTCCGCATCGGAAAACGGTGTCCGACCGGCAGGCTGGATTCATAGGCCGGGTGAAAAGCGATGGGCGGGATCACGAGGGCGTGCCGAGATCGGCGAGGATCGCCTCCGCCAGCGCCAGACCGCTGTCATGCGCTGCTTCGACCCGCGGCCCGAGGCACCAATCGCCGGCAGCGCCCAGGTGCAGGCCGGAATCATACTGACAGGGCTTGCCGAGGGCTCCTTCGACCTGGGCATAGCGCCAGCGATGCGCTTCCGCGTAGCTCCATCGAAGCGGCGTGCCGACACAGGCGACTGCAGATTGCGTCAACGCCGACACGATCGCTTCGCGGGGCTCCTCCAGATGCGTGCGCGACCAGTCGGGCGTGGCGTGCACGGTCAGGCGGAAGCCTTCCGGTCGACCGGGCTTCGACGAATCCAATGCAATGAGCCCGATTGCTCCATCCTGCGGCTTCAACAGAACCTTCGCGGGAGCTTGTTCGACGGCCAGCATCAACGACCAGCATGGCGCGTAGGTGGCGCGCTCGATGTCCGGGAGAGCAAGCCCCGATTGGGCAAGCAGCGCGACGGCCTGGGGGGCCGGGAACGTGATTGCGATCGCGGCGAATGGGCCATGATCGGCACCCGCACCGTCTGTCAGGTGCCAGGACGCTCCATTGCGGCGGATCCTGGTGATGGTGGTACTGCGCGCGACCGTGAGGCCGAGGAGAAGATCACGAGCCGGCGCGTTCATGTCGGGTACGCCGACCCAGCGGCCTGCCCCCGCCCAGGGCGTCACGATACCCCGCCGCTCCCAATCGTTGAGCCGCGCGGCGAACGCGGCTCCGTGCGCACGCATGAACTGCGCCCCGTGGTCGAACTGCATCGCGCCCGAATGCCGGGTTGCCATCCGACCGCCGACGTCGCGCCCCTTGTCGAAGATGCGCACCGCGTGGCCGGCCTCGGCGAGACGTCGTGCCGCCGCCGCACCGGCCATGCCGGCGCCGAGGATCGCGACAGGGTGGCGTTGGCTCAAGGAATTGTCCCGCGTTTGCAGCAGACCCGTCGGTCTTGCTGTCCGCAGAACTAGGGGAGGTTTGCGGCCGCGTCAGAGACGATCGACCGCGACCGTTGGACCCGGAGGATCTATCCGGGTGATACGGCACCGCCGCGCATCGCACTTGGCTGCTATCCGCACTCACGCGGACGGCTTCTCCCGGCCGTAACACGCAGTCAGGGCTGTTCCTCATCAGCCGAGGAGTGGTGCGGGTAGAGGGAATCGAACCCCCACGCCTTGCGGCTGGCGATTTTGAGTCGCCCGCGTCTACCAATTCCGCCATACCCGCGCGCGTCGGGCTCTTCGCATAGGTATGGCGTCTGCGCCAAGGGCATCGGCGCTGTTTTTTGCCGAACCAGGCGATCTGGCCATTGCGCAGCGCCTATGCTCAAAGGATCGCCGTTCCCTCAAACCCGGACATTGAATGCTTCGGCGGCTCTACGCGTGGATCCTCGCGCTCAGCGGCAGGCCCTCCGCGCCCTACGTGCTCGGGGCCGTCGCCTTCGCCGAGAGCTCGTTCTTTCCGGTCCCGCCGGACGCGATGCTTGTGCCGATGGCGGTCAGCCGACCCGATCGGGTCTGGCTCTACGCGACCATCGCCACAATCGCCTCGGTGCTGGGCGGCCTCGTCGGCCCCGCCATCGGCGCGCTGCTGTTCGACTCCGTCGGCGAATGGCTCATCCGCTTGTACGGGCTTCAAAATTCCGCGGCGACCTTCCAGGATTCCTACGCCCGCTACGGCCATTGGGTGATCCTGTTGAAGGGTCTGACGCCGATCCCCTACAAGCTCGTGACGATCACGTCGGGCTTTGCCCATTACAGCCTGTTCTGGTTCACGGTTCTGTCCGTGATCACCCGCGGGGCCCGGTTCTTCATCCTGGCCGGTCTACTCGGTCGCTACGGTGTTCAGATCCGTGGCGTGCTCGACCGGCATCTCAACGCGGTCGTGGCGATCTCGGTCGCCGTCGTCGTCCTCGGCTTCCTGTTGTTCAAGGTGATCCTGTAGCCATGAACGTTGCGTCGGCGCTGCGCCTCAAGAGAACGGGCCTCTGGCTTACCCTCGCGTCCGCCCTGATCCTGGGCGCCGTCTTGATCCTCCAATACGGCTACGGCTACGCGCCGTGTAAGCTCTGCCTGACCGAGCGGCTTCCGTACTATGCCGCTATTCCGCTCGGGCTCGCGGCCCTCTTCGCGCCGGAACGCCTCGCGCGCCTCGCCCTCGGACTCGCAGCCCTCGGACTCCTGTATGGGGCCGGGATCGGCGTCTACCATGCCGGTGCGGAATGGGGTTTCTGGCCGGGGCCGACCGATTGCGGCGGCGGCACGGGGGCCAATCCGGGTCAGGTCAGCGAATTCCTGAACGCGCTTCAGAGCACCAGGGTGGTGGACTGCTCGGTGGCGGCGATGCGGGTCCTGGGGATCTCGCTCGCCGGGTGGAACGCCTTTGCGTCCTTCCTGCTAGCCTCTTTCTCCGGCACCGCTGCCGTGAGGTCGTGAACGCGCAGCGCGAAGCGGCTCAGTTGCGGTCGTCCGGCATGATCGGGATCGGCGCGACGTCGATCCCTTCATCGATGAGCGCACGCGCCTCGGCTGGGCTCGCCTCGCCATAGATCGGACGGCCCTCGGCCTCGCCGTAATGGATTTTGCGGGCCTCTTCGGGGAAGCGCACACCGACATGCTCGGAATTGGCGACCACCTGCTCGCGCAACGCTCGTAGCATAGCCCGCACTTGGCGCTCGGGCTCGGCGATCATCGGCATCGGGGCGTCGAATTGGGGCGCCACCGGCGTCGGAAGCTGCCCGCGATCGGTCCGGGCGACGCTCGGCGCCATGAGGGCCTTCATCACGTTGGCGCTGTCGCAGATCGGGCACGTCACGAGACCGCGCGCGGCCTGAGCGTCGTAGGATTCGGAAGACGGAAACCAGCTGTCGAAGCCGTGTGCGGCTTCGCAAACGAGACTGTACCGGATCATTCTATTGCTTACTGTGCGGCCTCGGCTTGAGGCCCGATGCGCTCGACCGTGAACGCGCGTGCGTGCTGCAGCGCCGGGATCCGCGCCCGGGCATCCGCGACCTGAGCCAGATCGATCTCGGCCAGGATCACCCCCGACTCCGACCCGCCCGCATCCGCGAGCACCCGCCCCCAGGGATCGACGATCAGCGAATGGCCGAAGGTCTCGCGACCGTCCTCGTGGACGCCACCCTGCGCCGCCGAAATCACAAAGGCGCCGGTCTCGATTGCCCGCGCCCGCTGCAAGATGTGCCAGTGGGCCTCGCCGGTCTGGCGGTTGAAGCACGCCGGCGCAGTGAGAATCTCGGCCCCCGCCTCTGCCAGCGACCGATATAAGGCCGGGAAGCGGATATCGTAGCAGATCGTCAAGCCGAGCATCGCCCAGGGCGTGGACGCCACGACCGCGCAGGCCCCGCCGGTATAGGTCGCCGATTCGCGCCAGCGCTCGCCGCTCGGCAGATCGACATCGAACAGGTGCAGCTTGTCGTAGGACGCGAGGATCTCGCCATCGGCACCGATCAGGTAAGCTCGGTTGGCAATCTTGTCGCCCGATCGGACTGCGATCGATCCGATATGCACCAGGGTACCGGTCTCGCGGGCGACCTGCCGCAGACCGGCGAGGGTCGCGTCCTGATCCTCGGTGGTCACGCGCTCGAACAGGCGTTCGCGGCTCCGCTCGACCAGGGAGGTCATCTCCGGAGTCTGCACATAGGACGCGCTGCGACTGGCCGCTTCGCGAACACCCGCTACCGCGGCGTCGCGGTTGGCGCCCGGGTCACGGCCCGAGCGCATCTGAACGCAGGCCGCGATGAACGTCCGCTCAGGCATCGGCCTTGTCCGTCAGCAGCGGATCGAGCTTGCCGGCGCGGTCGAGGGCGTAGAGGTCGTCGCAGCCGCCGACATGGGTCAGCCCGATGAAGATCTGCGGCACGCTGGTGCGCCCACCAGCGCGTTCGACCATCGTAGCCCGCGCACCCTGGGCACGCTCCACATCGATCTCTTGGAAGGCGACGCCCTTCTCTTTCAGCAGGCTCTTGGCCGCCGAGCAATAAGGGCACCAGGCCGTGGTGTAGATCGTGACCGGCTGCATGGCGTTCGTCGTCTCGCGCGGAAGCTCCCACCATATAGGAGCGCGCCCGTGAAAATACCTATGCCCGCGTGGTCACAGCCGAAGCTGTCGGCACTCTGTGCCGGTCAGGCGGCCATCAGCTTCTCGACCTCGTTAACGAGATCGCGCAGATGGAACGGCTTGGAGAGGACCTTGGCGTCCTTGGGGGCCTTGGAGTCCGGATTCAGCGCGACGGCAGCGAAGCCGGTAATGAACATCACCTTGATGTCCGGATCCAGCTCGGTGGCGCGCCGCGCCAGCTCGATGCCATCCATCTCGGGCATCACGATATCGGTCAGCAGCAGCTCGAACGGTTCCTCGCGCAGCCGGTTATAGGCCGACAGGCCGTTGTCGAAGGACAGGACGTCGTAGCCCGCGTTCTGCAGCGCCTTGGCCAGGAACCGGCGCATGTCGTTGTCGTCTTCCGCCAGCAGGATTTTCATCGGCCGTTTCCGAGCCCTCGAGTCGAAATGTTGATCCCATAAAGGGAGGCGATGGTAAACAAGGTGTTAGGATTTGAGCCCGCAGCCGGCGCCGCACGTCCCCGAGACGGACGTGTGGGCCGTCTGCACCAGAGTGGACAGGCGACCATTCGCATACCACAGTGCGTATCCGCCGCGTTTTTCCAACCGCCGGGGCCTGCACAAACCCAATGACCGCGCCCGAAACGGTACAGCCCGATGTCTTCGGTTTTGCCCCGGCCTTCGCGGTCGACGCGGCGGCGAGCCGCACCCTGCCCTTCGTCTTCAATACCGGCCATTCCGGCGCAGTCTACCCCTCGGATTTCATTGCGGCCTCGCGACTGGACGCGCTCAGCCTGCGCCGGTCGGAGGATGCGTATGTCGACCGCCTGTTCGCCTCGGTGGTCGAACTCGGCGCTCCGCTCCTGCGGGCCAACTTTCCGCGGGCTTTCCTGGATGTGAACCGCGAGCCGTTCGAACTCGACCCGCGGATGTTCGACGGACGGCTGCCGCCCTTCGCCAACACGCGATCGATGCGGGTGGCAGGCGGCCTCGGCACGGTCCCGCGCGTCGTGGCCGATGGTCAGGAGATCTATGCACGGCGGCTGCCGGTCAGCGAGGCGACCGCCCGGATCGAGGCCTTGTACAAGCCTTACCACCGGGTCCTCCGCAGCCTGATCCAACAGACGGCGCGCCTCCATGGCCACTGCGTCCTGATCGATTGCCACTCGATGCCGTCCTCGAGTCTCGGGCGCGATGCCGAGGTCAAAGCCGATATGGTTCTGGGGGACCGGTACGGAACGGCCTGTGCGCCCAGCCTGATCGAGGCGTTCGAGACAGCGTTCCGGGCACAGGGCTTCCGCGTCGTGCGCAACAAGCCTTATGCTGGTGGCTTCATCACCGAACATTATGGCGAGCCGAATCTCGGGCGTCACGCCCTGCAGATCGAGGTCAACCGGGCCCTCTACATGAATGAGGCGAGCCTCGCGATGACGCCGGATTTTCCGAGCCTCGTGAAGGCGTTGCGGACGGTCATTGCGACGGTCGCGGCCGATCTCGGCGACTTAACGCCTCGCAGGATGGCGGCCGAATAGGCCCCTCACCGTTCACCTGCCGAGCAAACCCGACGCGAGCCTGATCTGGCGAGCAAGGCAAGAAAAAAGGCCACTCCCGAAGGAGCGGCCCGAAGTCTAGGGAGGAAACGCCCAAGAAGGGCTACGGGACCGCGACGCCATCGCGATCTCGCAATGCACAAATTAAAGTGCGCCGCACAAGAAGCAAGGCTTAATTCGCGTTTGCCTCCGCAACGGCTGCATGCCTCCGCCGCGTCTTGCGCAAAGGCCTCAGCTTTGTTCGAGCAGCTTGGCGATCTCAGCCCTCAACGGCCCAGCGAGTTCCGGCCGCTCCAGCGCGTAGGCGAGGTTGGCAGTGAGGAAGCCGATCTTGGAGCCTGTGTCGTAAGTTCGGCCCTCATAGCGCATCCCGAAAAAATCCTGCGTTTCCATCAGGTCGATCATCGCGTCTGTGAGCTGGATTTCGCCGCCGGCGCCCTTCTTTCCGTGCTCCAGGATGCCGAAGATCTCGGGCTGAAGGATGTAGCGCCCGGAGATGATGTAGTTTGAGGGCGCCGTACCCTGCTTCGGCTTCTCGACCATCCCGGTGATCTCGAAGGATTGACCATAGGTCTCACCGACGCTGACGATGCCGTATTGGTGCGTCTCCTCCGGAGCGACCTCCTCGACCGCGATGACGTTGCCGCCGTGGCGCTCATAGGTCGACAGCATCTGCTGCATGCACCCGCGGCTCAACATGTCGGGCAGCAGGACCGCGAACGGCTCGTCTCCGACGATCTCGCGGGCGC
The DNA here is from genome assembly GCF_001455965.1 of Methylobacterium sp. GXS13. Classification (GTDB taxonomy): domain Bacteria; phylum Pseudomonadota; class Alphaproteobacteria; order Rhizobiales; family Beijerinckiaceae; genus Methylobacterium. The sequence continues at coordinate 179,290 of NZ_LKKO01000001.1, read as the reverse complement.
ACCACACCGCGTGACCGAGGCCGAGCGGGGCCTGCTGGCGGGTGAAGCTGGTCTGACCCGCCTTTGGGAGATCCCGCTTCAGCTCCTCGAAAGCCGCCGTCTTGCCGCGCTCCTGAAGGGTGTGTTCCAATTCGAACGCAATATCGAAATGGTCCTCGATCACCGCCTTGCCGCGACCCGTGACGAAGATGAAGTGCTCGATGCCGGCCTCGCGCGCTTCGTCAACGACGTGCTGTACGACCGGTCGGTCCACGACAGTGAGCATTTCCTTCGGGACCGCCTTGGTGGCGGGCAGGAATCGCGTGCCCAAGCCCGCGACGGGCAGGACAGCCTTGCGGATCGGTTTCATCAAGCGGCGACCTCAAAAACTGAATGGACCGGCAGGGGCAAAGGTTCGGACAGCGAGATAGCCTAACACGATGCTTCGCAAGGCCTCTACGTCGTTAGTATGAACCGTTGCTCCATAAATATACCGTCTGCGACCACCTAAAGTCGCCGTTATCAAGTGGAATCCCACACGGCGCTTGAACGTGCGATGAAGCGACGGCGGATAGCCTTGCCCCGTCGCGGCCCCATCGGGCAAGGCTCCCGGCGGGCATGATCGAAACGGCTACGGAGCGGGTGACATGGCGGTTCTGGTGACGGGCGGGGCCGGGTATATCGGCAGCCACATGGTTCTGGCGCTTCTGGATGCCGGCCACGAGGAGATCGTGGTGCTCGACGATCTCTCCACCGGCTTCGACTGGGCCGTGCCCGAGGGGGTCAAGCTCGTGGTCGGCGACGTCGCCGACCAGGCGCTGGTCACCCAGACCATCCTGCAGCACCGCATCGACGCGCTGGCCCACTTCGCCGCCCGGATCGTCGTGCCGGACTCGGTCGCCGACCCGCTCGGCTACTACCTCGCCAACACGGTCAAGACCCGCGCCCTGATCGAGGCCGCCACCCGCGCGGGCGTGCGCCACGTGATCTTCTCCTCCACGGCCGCCGTCTACGGCGAGCCCGAGGTGGTGCCGGTGCCCGAGGACCTCCCGCTCGCCCCGATCAACCCGTACGGCCGCTCCAAGCTGATGAGCGAGTGGATGATCGCCGACGCGGCGGCCGCCCACGGCTTCTCGTACGTCGTGCTGCGCTACTTCAACGTCGCCGGCGCGGATCCGGCCGGGCGCTCGGGCCAGTCGACCCCGAACGCGACGCACCTGATCAAGGTGGCCACGCAGGCCGCGCTCGGGCGGCGCGACCGGCTCGATGTCTACGGCACCGACTACCCGACCCCGGACGGCTCGTGCCTGCGCGACTACATCCAGGTCTCGGACCTCGCCGACGCGCACCGGGTGGCGCTGGACCATCTGCGCGGGGGCGGCGCGAGCCTGACGCTGAACTGTGGCTACGGCCGGGGCTACTCGGTGCTGGAGGTGATCGAGGTGGTCAAGCGGATCTCGGGGCGGGACTTCGCGGTCCGGCTGTGCCCGCGCCGGCCCGGGTCTCCGTCACGGATCGTGGCGGAGGCGGGCCGGATCCGGTCGCAGCTGGGCTGGCAGCCCCGCCACGACGATCTCGACGCCATCGTCGCCCAGGCTCTGGCCTGGGAGGACAAACTCAGTATGCGCAACCGGATCTGAGCCGGTGCTTGCCGGCGGCGCCGTCCTCGCAGCCGCCCTATGCCTCGTCCCGGCCGTGACCAGGGCCGCAAAACCGGGTGCGTCGGACGGCGCGTTCCAGGCGTTCATCGCGGCGCTGCGTCCGGACGCCGAGGCCCGCGGGGTGACGCCCGAGACCTTTACGGCGGCTTTCCGCGGTATCTCGGCGCCCGATAGCGCCATCCTGGCTCGGACGAAGCAGCAGGGCGAGTTCGTTCGCCCGGTCTGGGACTATCTGGTGGGTGCCGTTTCAACCGGTCGTATAACCCGGGGACGCGCACGGGCGTCGTCCCTCGCGCCCACCCTCAAGGCCATCGAGGCCCGTTATGGGGTTCCGGCCGCCATCGTCCTCGCAATCTGGGGCATCGAGTCCGATTTCGGTGCGAGCGCCGGCAGCCTCTCGACCATCCGGGCTCTGGCGACCCTGGCGGAAGCCCAGCATCGCGGCACGCTGTTTCGCGACGAGCTGCTCGCTGCCCTCACCATCCTTCAGCGGGGCGACATCACGCCCGAGCGGATGAGTGGAAGCTGGGCTGGTGCCATGGGCCAAGTTCAGTTCCTGCCGTCTACCTACCTGGCACATGCGGTCGATTTCGACGGCGACGGCCGCCGAGATATCTGGTTGAGCGACGCGGATTCGCTCGCCTCCATCGGAGCCTATCTCAAGGATCTCGGTTGGGATCCGTCCCTTGCCTGGGGCTACGAGGTGCATCTGCCCGACGGTTTCGACCTCTCGGATTATTCCGGCGATCTCGGCCGGTTCGCGAGCCGCGGCGTCCGGCGGATGGACGGCAAGCGCCTGTCCGAGCGGGGTAAGGCTAGCTTGTTCTTGCCCGGCGGCCTCGGCGCGCCGGCCTTCCTGATCACCGGCAATTTCGAGGTGATCCGCGGCTACAACACCTCGGATTCCTACGCGCTGGCGGTCGGCCACCTCGCCGACCGTCTCGACGGCGGCCCAGCCCTTGCGGCTCCCTGGCCGACCGGCCCGCGCCTCGACGGTACGGGATTGCGCGCACTCCAGAGCGAGCTCGCAATGGCCGGTTTTTACGAGGGCCCCACGGACGGCCGCGCCGGTCCGAAATTTCGCGAGGCGGTGCGACGCTACCAGATCGATGCGGGGCTCCAGGCCGACGGCTACGCCACGCCGGCGCTTCTCACCCATATCCGGGAGCGGCACGGCCCCAGTCGATAGCGCGCGGTTTAGACGTACGCGCCCGTCTCCCATATACTCTCGGCCAGCGACCGGTACCCGGGCGCCTTGGGAATGCGGGATGCGCATGAGAGTCGCTGTTTGGCGTCGCACGACACGTCCGGCCCTCCTCGGGCTGGCCGTCCTGCTGGGCCAGGCGGCCCTATTCCTGATCGGCAATACGCCTGCCCGGGCGCAGTGGGGCGACGGCTATCAGCAACCCGGGAACGGCGCCTATTCCGAAGCGCCGACGCGGCGTCGTGCGCGTGATGCCTATTACCGTGATGACGGAGCTTACGCGCGCCAGCCCCGCTATGCGCCCCCCCAGGAAGCGCCGCGCCAATTCTACTGGCCGTGGGAGGACCGACCGCAACAGCCGGTCGCCCCCCCACCGGAGCGCACCTACCGGGCGCCCCGTCCGCGCAACAACGTGGGAAGCGCCGACGCACAGCGGCCCCCGCCCGCGATCAAGCGACGAGAGCGACCGGCACGGGCACCGATGCCGCCGAAGCCGGCTATCGCCAAGACCGCGCCGAACGTGCAGATCGCGGTGTTCGGCGACTCCTTGGCCGACCACCTCGCCCACGGGCTCGACGACGTCTTCGAGGACAATGCCGACGTTGCGGTCATCGATCGTGCGAAGGGCGATAGCGGGCTCGTGCGCAAGGACGTCGTCGATTGGCCGAAGAGTGCCGAGGACTACCTCCGCACCAATCCGAAGGTGCGCTACGGGCTCGTCATGCTCGGCGCCAATGACCGACAGCCGATCCGCGAAGGCGACGAGACGGCCGATCCCCTCACCGATCGCTGGAAGGTGTTGTACCGTGCGCGGGTCGACGCGTTCGTGAAGGTGTTCACCGATCACAAAGTGCCGCTGGTCTGGGTCGGCCTTCCGCCGATGCAGAGCGAGCCGCTGAGCCGGGACCTCGCCGCCATCAATGACATCGTCCGGGACAGCGTCACCAAAGCCGGCGCGACCTATGTCGACATCTGGCCGGGCTTCGTCGACGACCGCGACCGCTACACGGCCTCCGGCCCCGATCCCGAAGGACAGATCGCCAAGCTTCGGACCGCCGACGGCGTTCACTTCACCAAGGCGGGCGACCGCAAGCTGGCACATTTCGCCGATGTCGAGCTGAAGCGGCTGATGGGCACGGCCACGCCAGCGCTGACGGACCAGCCGCCGACCGCGAGCATCGCGCCGGCCGGTACGCCCTCGACATCAGGGCCGAGCCTCGACGGTGCAGGGCAGCCCACGGACACCGCAACGATCGATCGGCAGATCACCGCGATGCTACCGAGCCTGCCGGAACCGCCGGGGGTTCCTGCCCTGCCGGTGAAGCCGGCGGCGGGCCCGGTCGTACCGCTTGGTCGAACCGAAGTCTCTCCCGGCGGCGCATTGCTGACCGGTCGGCCGCGCGACGGCGACAACCTTGGAACCGTGGAGCGGACGCTCGTACGGGGCGCCGCACCGCTGCCCCAGCCCGGCCGCGCCGACGATTTCCGCTGGCCGCCGGGCTGACGGGACGCGTTCGGCGCGGGTTCCTCAACCCGCGCCGTCGAGTCAAGAGAGCTATCGCGGCAGGACGCTCGCGCCCATCAGGGTCTCGTCGATGGCGCGGGCTGCCTGACGACCCTCACGGATCGCCCAGACCACCAGTGACTGGCCCCGGCGCATGTCTCCGGCGCTCCAGATCTTCTCGTCCGAGGTGCGGTAATCCTCCTCGTTCGCCTCGACGTTGCCGCGCTTGCTGACGCTGATGCCGGATTGCTCGAGGAGGCCTTTCTGCACCGAGCCGGCGAAGCCGATCGCCATGAACACCAGATCGGCCGGCAGGATGAACTCGGTGCCGGGGATCGGCTGACGCTTGGCGTCGACCCGGGCGCAGACTACGCCGGTCAGGCGGCCCTTCTTGTTGCCGTCGAGCCGCAGCGTCGCCGCCTGGAATTCGCGCTCTGCGCCCTCGGCCTGGCTGGAGGATGTCCGCATCTTGGTCGGCCAGTACGGCCACACCGTCAGCTTGTCCTCACGCTCGGGCGGACGGGGACGGATATCGAGCTGCGTCACCGACAGGGCGCCCTGGCGGAAGGCGGTGCCGACGCAATCCGAGGCGGTATCGCCGCCGCCGATCACCACGACGTTCTTGCCCGAGGCCAGGATCGGCACCTCGCCGTTGCCGCGCATCGGCTCGGCTGCGACGCGGCGGTTCGACTGGATCAGGTAGGGCATCGCGTAGTGGACGCCCTCCAGCTCCTGGCCAGGGAGCTGCGGATTCCGCGGATCCTCCGCGCCGCCGCAGAACATCACAGCGTCGAACTCGGCCTTCAGCTCCTCGACCGGCTTCGTCACGCCGATGTTCTGGTTGTAGTGGAAGACGACGCCCTCGGCCTCCATCTGCCGCACCCGGCGGTCGATGTGGCGCTTCTCCATCTTGAAGTCGGGGATACCGTAGCGGAGCAGACCGCCGGCCTTCGGCTCGCGCTCGAACACGTGCACGTCGTGCCCGACCCGGGCGAGCTGCTGGGCCGCCGCGAGGCCGGCGGGCCCGGAGCCGACGATCGCCACGCGCTTGCCGGTGCGTACGGAGGCCGTTTCAGGCTTGATCCAGCCCATGTTCCAGGCGCGGTCAGCGATCGCCTGCTCGATTGTCTTGATCGCAACCGGCTGATTCTCGAGGTTGAGTGTGCACGCCTCTTCGCAGGGCGCCGGGCAGACGCGGCCGGTGAACTCCGGGAAGTTGTTGGTCGAGTGAAGGTTGCGCGAGGCTTCCTCCCAGTCCGACTGGAACACCAGATCGTTCCAGTCCGGAATCTGATTGTGGACCGGGCAGCCGGTCGGGCCGTGGCAGAACGGGATGCCGCAATCCATGCAGCGCGCCGCCTGCTTGGTCAGGTCGTGCTCGTCGAGCGGCAGGGTGAACTCGCGGAAGTGCCGCACGCGATCGGCCGCGAGCTGGTACTTCTGCTCTTGCCGGTCGAACTCGAGGAAACCCGTGATCTTGCCCATCGATCAACCCTTGAGGCCCGCAGATCGACCGATGCTGCAGCCTATGAGACCTTCATTCCGCGATCGGCGCCCGTTTCGCTCGGGCGCCGAGACCGATAGCCTTACTCTGCCGCCACCGGCATCCGCGCCATCTCCATCTCGCGCAGCGCCCGGCGGTACTCAACCGGCATCACCTTGACGAACTTGGTGCGGAAGCTCGCCCAGTCGTCGAGGATCTGCTTCGCCCGCGGGCTGCCCGTGTACTTGAGATGGTTGGTGATGAGCTGGCTCAGGCGCTCCTCGTCGTGGCCGGACATGTCGGCCAGGATATCGACGCGCCCCTTGGTCTCCAGATCGCCGTCCTGGTGGAAGCGGCGCATCAGGTCGTCCTCCTCCTCGACGGGTTCGAGATCGACCATCGAGAGGTTGCAGCGAGCCGAGAACGAGCCGTCCTCGTCCAGCACATAGGCGATGCCGCCCGACATGCCGGCAGCAAAGTTGCGCCCGGTCTCGCCGATCGACACGACGACGCCGCCGGTCATGTACTCGCAGCCATGGTCGCCCATGCCCTCGACCACAGTGATCGCGCCGGAGTTGCGCACTGCGAAGCGCTCGCCTGCGGAGCCGCGGATGTAGCACTCGCCGGCGATCGCCCCGTACAGGACGGTGTTGCCGACCATGATGGTCCGGTCAGGCGGCGACCGTAGGGCGTCGCTCGGCCGGATGATCAGCTTCCCGCCCGACAGGCCCTTGCCGACATAGTCGTTGCCGTGGCCGGTGAGCTCGATGGTCACGCCGGCCGCGACCCAGGCACCGAAGCTCTGGCCGGCGGTGCCGGAGAGCTTCACCACGATGGTGTCGTCGGGCAGCCCCTCGTGGCCGTGGGCCTTGGCGACCATGCCGGACAGCATCGCACCGGCGGCCCGATCCGAATTGCGGATCGTGTCGGTGACGACCACCGGCTCGCCGGTCTCGATGGCGTGCTTGGCCTGCTCGATCAGACGCCGGTCGAGGACCGTGTCGATCGGATGGTGCTGCTTCTCCACATGCCGGATGGCGATGCCGTCCGCCACCTTCGGGCGGTGGAACAGCTTGGTGAAGTCGAGCCCGCGCGCCTTCCAGTGGGCGATGGCCTCGACCTTGTCGAGCACGTCCGAGCGGCCGACCGCCTCTTCCAGCTTGGTGAAGCCGAGCGAGGCCAGGATCTCGCGCACCTCCTCCGCGACGAAGAAGAAGTAGTTCACAACGTGCTCGGGCGTGCCCTTGAAGCGCTTGCGCAGGACCGGGTCCTGCGTGGCGACGCCCACCGGGCAAGTGTTCAGATGGCACTTGCGCATCATGATGCAGCCGGCCGCAATCAACGGCGCGGTCGAGAATCCCATCTGGTCGGCGCCGAGCAGGGCCGCGATAATCACGTCCCGCCCGGTGCGGATGCCGCCGTCGGCCTGGAGGGCAACGCGCCCGCGCAGGCCGTTGAGCACCAGCGTCTGCTGGGTCTCGGCCAAGCCCGTCTCCCAGGGGCCGCCCGCATGCTTGAGGGAGGTGAGCGGGGCGGCGCCGGTGCCGCCGTCATAGCCCGAGATGGTGATGTGGTCGGCACGCGCCTTGGCGACGCCCGCCGCCACGGTGCCGACACCGACCTCGGAGACGAGCTTCACCGATACGTCCGCCGACGGGTTCACGTTCTTCAGGTCGAAGATCAGCTGGGCCAGATCCTCGATCGAGTAGATGTCGTGATGCGGCGGCGGCGAGATCAGGCCGACGCCCGGGGTGGCGTAGCGCACCTTGGCGATCTTGGCGTCGACCTTGTGGCCGGGCAGCTGGCCGCCCTCGCCGGGCTTGGCGCCCTGCGCGACCTTGATCTGCATCATGTCGGAATTGACCAGGTATTCCGTCGTGACGCCGAAACGGCCCGAGGCGACCTGCTTGATGGCGGACCGGCGGGAGCGGCCGTCCGGCAGCGGCTTGAACCGCTCGACCTCTTCGCCGCCTTCGCCGGAATTCGAACGGCCGCCGAAGGAATTCAGCGCGATCGCCAGCGTCTCGTGCGCTTCCTTCGAAATGGATCCATACGACATCGCCCCTGTGGCGAAGCGCTTGACGATCTCGGAGGCTGGTTCGACCGAATCCAGCGGCACCGGCTCGCGGCCGAGTTCGGTCGCCGACTTAAGCCGGAACAGGCCGCGCAGGGTCTTGAGCTGGTTCTCCTGGCGGTTCACCAGGGCCGCATACTCGCGGTAGCGCTCGGGGACGTTGAGGCGCACCGCGTGCTGGAGCGTCGCGATCGTGTCGGGCGTCCAGGTATGGGCTTCGCCGCGCAACCGGTAGGCGTATTCGCCGCCGACATCGAGGGCGTTGCGGTAGATCGGGGCGTCGCCGAAGGCGTCGCGGTGACGGCTGACCGTCTCCTCGGCCACCTCGGCCATGCCGACGCCCTCGATCGTGGTCGCCGTGCCGAAGAAGTCCCGGCCCACGAAGGTCGAGTTCAGGCCAACCGCGTCGAAGATCTGGGCGCCGCAATAGGACTGGTAGGTCGAGATGCCCATCTTCGACATGACCTTGAGCAGGCCCTTATCGATCGCCTTGATGTAGCGGTAGATGATCTCGTCGTCCGTGAGGTCCGGCGGGAACTCGTCCTTCATCGCCAGCAACGTCTCGAAGGCGAGGTATGGGTTCACCGCCTCGGCGCCGTAGCCGGCCAGGCACGCGAAGTGATGCACCTCGCGCGGCTCACCGGATTCGACCACGAGGCCGACCGAGGTGCGAAGACCCTTGCGGATCAGGTAGTTGTGGACGGAGGCGGTCGCCAGCAGCGCCGGGATCGGGATCCGGTCCGGCCCGACCGCGCGGTCGGTCAGCACGATGATGTTGTAGCCGCCGCGCACCGCCGCCTCCGCCCGATCGCACAGGCGATCGAGCGCGCCGTCCATGGCCTGTGCGCCCATTTCGGCGGGGTAGGTCATGTCCAGGGTCTTGGTGTCGAACCGGTCCTCGAAATGACCGATCGAGCGGATCTTCTCCAGGTCGCCGTTGGTCAGGATCGGCTGGCGGAGCTCCAGGCGCTTACGCCGGGACGCACCCTCCATGTCCAGCAGGTTCGGCCGCGGCCCGATGAACGAGACGAGGCTCATAACCGCCTCTTCTCGGATCGGATCGATCGGCGGGTTGGTGACCTGGGCGAAGTTCTGCTTGAAGTAGGTGTAGAGCAGCTTCGACTTCTCGGAGAGCGCCGAGAGCGGCGTATCCGTGCCCATCGAGCCGACCGCCTCCTGGCCGGTCACGGCCATGGGCTGCATCAGCAGCTTCAGGTCTTCCTGCGTGTAGCCGAAGGCCTGCTGGCGATCGAGCAGGCCCACGTCCGAGCGCGTCTCCCGCGCCACGACGGGCTTGAGATCCTCAAGCACGATCTGCGTGTTCTTGACCCAGTCGGCATAGGGGTGCGCGGCGGCGAGTTCGCCCTTGATCTCCTCGTCGGAGACGATCCGGCCCTTCTGCAGATCGATCAGCAGCATCCGGCCCGGCTGCAGGCGCCAGGACTGGACGATCTTCTCATCCGGGATCGGCAGCGTACCCATCTCGGAGGCGAGCACGACGAGCCCGTCATCGGTGACGATGTAGCGGGCCGGGCGCAGGCCATTGCGATCGAGGGTGGCGCCGATCTGGCGGCCATCCGTGAACGCCACCGCGGCGGGGCCGTCCCACGGCTCCATCAGGGCGGCGTGGTACTCGTAGAAGGCGCGCCGCTCCTCGCTCATGAGCGGATTGCCGGCCCAAGCCTCCGGGATCAGCATCATCATCGCATGGGCGAGCGGGTAGCCGCCCTGCACGAGGAATTCGAGGGCGTTGTCGAAGCAGGCCGTGTCGGACTGGCCTTCGTAGGAGATCGGCCAGAGCTTCGAGATGTCGTTGCCGAACAGGTCCGAATCGACGCTGGCCTGGCGGGCCGCCATCCAGTTGACGTTGCCGCGCAGCGTGTTGATCTCGCCGTTATGGGCGACCATCCGGTACGGGTGCGACAGCCGCCAGGTCGGGAACGTGTTGGTGGCGAAGCGCTGGTGGACCAGGGCGATCGCCGAGACGAAGCGCTCGTCCTTCAGATCGAGGAAGTAGTCGCCGATCTGCGTGACCAGGACCATGCCCTTGTAGACGATGGTCCGGGTCGAGACGGAGACCGGGTAGAACTCCTTCACCCGCGGATCGTCGAGGGCGTAGACCTTGTTGGAGATCACCTTGCGGGCGACAAAGACGCGCCGCTCGAACACGTCCTGGTCGGAGACCGAGGCCGGGCGACCGATGAACACCTGCCGGTGATGCGGCTCGGTGGCCTTCACGGCCACGCCGAGATCCTCCGGGTCCACCGGCACGTCGCGCCAGCCGAGCAGCGGAAGGCCCTCGTCGGCCAGGGCCGCTTCGATGATTCCCTGAATGATTGCCCGGGGCTCTTCGGCCTTGGGCATGAAGAACTGACCGATCGCGTATTGGCCGGCCGGCGGCAGCTCGAAACCCAGGCGCGAGCATTCGTCCGCGAAGAAGCCGTGCGGGATCTGGGTGAGGATGCCGCAGCCGTCGCCCATCTTCGGATCCGCACCCACCGCGCCGCGGTGGTCGAGATTCTCGAGGATCTTCAGACCCTGCTGGACGATGGCATGAGTGCGGCGATCATGCATGTCGGCAATGAAGCCGACGCCGCAGGCATCGCGCTCGTTGGCCGGATCGTAGGCGCCCTGGGCTTTGGGCAGAGCAGGATCGCGCACCGTGAGCGGCATCGCGCCGCCGCGGGGGGCGGCAGCCTGGAACTCGGAAGCAGCAAACTCTTCGGCGGATCCGCGCTGGGCCATGCTTCGTCTCGTCCTTCCCTCGATCCCGTCCGCTGCCGGTCAACCCGCGAGCATGTTTCATGCCCGCGGGCCGTCGCCGCCCGGCGCCCCGACCCGATGCCGCAGGCGATCCGGTCGGTCCCCGGAAGGGCACGTCCGTCGACCTGCGTTCATCGAGAACCCGGACCGCTCCAGGGAGCGGCGCGCTGGCGCGCTCGAAACCGTCTGCCGGATTTCCCGCTTTTGCGCGAGACGGAGACGGTCAGCATGCACGGCCGATGGGACAGTTCTACTGTCCTAAGTCGCGAAATTGGCAGATTGAAACCGTTTCAGCAAGGGAGCGCACGGAGCCCCGGGCGCGGCATCGGCGACGTGGCTTAAACAGCTGTTAATCAGTCTCTTCCGCAATCTCGCCAGAATCACCCGGTCTACGGGATCCCGCCGAGCACAAGCGGCATGCGGGGCAACGACCTCGCCGGCATGGTCGAGGTCTGGGCAAACCGGCCCGGACCATGCCGGAACCGGATACTCTGCCGGGTCTCCAAGACGGGAACGCACCAGAGTGATGATCGAGAACAGAATGCCCTGCCGCGCGCGGCGGGCGGCGGCACGAGCGCTGTGTGCCGTGCTGCTCTCCGGCGGCGCGATGCTGGGTCTCTGCCGCGGCGCCAGCGCGCAATTCGCTTTCGAGGAAGAGATCCTGCCGCCGCGGGTCGTCGCATGGCGTCTGGCCGAACGCGGTTTCAGCGGTTTGGGTCGTCCCCGCTTCGATGGACGTGTTTACGTGGTGGATGCCGTCAGCCCGACCGGCGTGACGGTCCGGCTGTTCGTCGATCCCGCCGCGGGCGCGATCGTCGGGCGCCAGCGGATCGGTGCCCCCGAGACCTACGCCCGCCTCGAGCGTCCCAGCCCTGGATTCGGCTGGACCGAGGAGGATACCGCGCCGCGGCGTATCCTGCGGCCGGCGACGCCCGACAGCATACCGGGCCCGGCCCTGCGGCCGCAACGCCGGGTGAGTCCCGAGGCCCTGCGCCCGGATGCCAATCCTGATGGTCTTAATCCCGCCTCCCGTGCCCGGCCCGATGCACCGCGTAAGGTCGCCCGCGCCGCGCAGCCCAGCCGCCAGCCGGAGTTGAAGCCCGCGCTGCGCAACGTCCCGGAAGCCCCTGCCCCGAAGATCGCGCCCGCTGAGGCCGCCACGGCGGATCCTGCTGCCGAGGCCAAGCCGAACACCAAGTCCGGCGCCATCGACAAGGCGCCTACAGCCAATTCCGCGCCTGCCGATCCCCCTCCGGCCAAGCCCGCGGCAGGCGGCATCGCCCAGGCGGCCAAGCCGCCGGCCGCGGATTGGAAGGATCCGCCACCGGACAGGAAGCCGGTGCGAATCATCGGCGGAGCCACAATCGTCCCCGGCCCCTCCGAGAAGGAGTCGGCGCCGCAGTAGCGCTACCCGCCCGGGATGAGGCGTTCGGACCCGGTAAAGACGGTCAGGGTATCCGAGCGCGCGATCGCGCAGAGCGTGATCCCGTGCGCCTTGGCTCGTTCCAGCGCCAGGGATGTCGGGGCCGAGATCGCCACGATCACGGCAGCACCCAGCCGTGCGGCCTTCTCCACCATCTCAAACGAGCAACGGCTGGTGATCACCAGGAAACCGGCGGCGGTATCGGTGCCTGTCCGCATCAGCGCCCCGATCAGCTTGTCCAGAGCATTATGCCGGCCGACATCCTCGCGCACGGCGACCAATGAACCGTCGAGGCGAGCCCAGGCGGCCGCGTGAACGGCACGGGTTTCCGCGCCCAGAACCTGGCCCGCATCGAGCCCCTGCAGCGCCCTGGCGATCGCCGGAAGCGCGACCCGCACGTCTGGAGCGTCCCGCGTTTCGGCGCGCGGGAGATCGGACAGATCCTCGATGCCGCACACGCCGCAGCCGGTTCGACCGCTGATCGCGCGCTTGCGAGCCAGGTGCTCACGGAGGCGGCCGGGCGCAAGCTCGACATGGAGGCGAAGCCCGTCGGATCCGACTTCGACCCGCGTCGCTCGAATCTCGTCGGCGGATTCGACGATGCCTTCCGTAAGGCTGAAGCCGTAGGCGAAATCGTCGAGATCGGCGGGCGTCGCCATCATGACGGCGTGCGGCACGCTGCCGTAGACGAGATTGACAGCGGCCTCCACGGCCAGCGCTCGCGTGCCCGCCTTCGGCGCCGAAGCCATGTACGCGACCACCTGCATCGGGGCTTGCATCGAGATCGGCGGCGTCCCGGCGGGTCGATCCTTGGGTTTCATCGACATCCGAAGCTCCAAAAGAACTCTGTAGCGCTACTGTCGCGCCGATTTGGGAGCGGCATGAACGCTCCACCATCGGCGAAAGGTCGATGAAAAGCTGTCGCGACGCGACCCGAATCTGCCGGAATCCACGCGCTGCGACGCTTGTGCGGTTGCACCGCGAACGCCCTTGTGATCTGAAGCCGCGATCGGATACACGCCGGGTAACACAACTGGCAGTCCGTCACGTCGGCACCATCCCGCGCTCAGTCAAGACGGGAAAGGCCGACGGGAAAGCAAATCGCAGGGGAGCAACGAGAGGCAGATGCGGACGGTGCGGACGATCACCCGATCACCCTGGAGCCTCGCCGCCCTTGGCGCTTTGCTCACCTCGACATCCGGTGCGCTCGCGGCGGGCTTCGGACAGCCGGTGCCGTGGGAGATGAGCCGGCAGATCCCGGTCACCGAAAACGCGCGCGATATCCTGAGCTTCGAGATCGGCCTGCATTGGCTCTCGCTGGCGATCTCGGTCTTCGTGCTGGGACTGATCCTCTGGTGCGTCTTCCGTTTCAACGAGAAGACGAATCCCACCCCCTCCCGCACTACGCACAACACCGCAATCGAGATCGCCTGGACCATCGTCCCGGTGCTGATCCTAGTCGCCGTCGCGATCCCGTCCTTCCGCCTGCTGCGCACGCAGCTCGCGGATCCGAAGGCCGACATGATCGTCAAGGTCATCGGCCATGCCTGGTACTGGTCCTACGAGTACCCGCAGACCGAGGCCGGTGGTGGCTTCACCTTCGATGCCAACATCGACGAGGACAAGCAGCCCCGCCTGCTGCAGACCGACAACGAAATGGTCGTGCCGCTGGGCAAGATCGTGAAGATCCAGGTCACGGCAGCGGACGTGCTGCATTCCTGGGCCATGCCGGCCTTCGGCTTCAAGATCGACGCCGTGCCGGGCCGCCTGAACCAGATGTGGTTCCGGGCCGATAAGGAAGGCACGTTCCACGGCCAGTGCTCGGAGCTCTGCGGGCAGCGTCACGCCTACATGCCGATCGTCGTCCGCGTCGTCAGCGAGCAGGCCTATGCCGACTGGCTTAAGGAAGCGAAGACCAAGTACGCCCGCATCGACAACGGCACGAGCTTCGCCGAGGCGCGCTGAGCCCCGGCCGACCGATCAGAACCCGTCAGAGATCCACAAGGCACCCGAATCCATGGCTACAGCCGCAGCCCATGCCGAGGCCCACGAGGTCCACGACCATAAGCCGTCGTTCTTCGCCCGGTGGTTCCTGTCGACGAACCACAAGGACATCGGCACGCTCTACCTGCTCTTCGCCTTCTGCGCCGGCATGATCGGCGCGTTCCTCTCCTTCGGCATCCGAATGGAGATGGAACAGCCGGGGCTGCAGTTCTTCTCGAGCCCGGCGACGTACAACGTGTTCGTCACCGGCCACGGCCTCATCATGGTGTTCTTCATGGTGATGCCGGCACTGATCGGAGGCTTCGGCAACTGGTTCGTGCCGCTCATGATCGGCGCGCCGGACATGGCGTTCCCGCGCATGAACAACATTTCGTTCTGGCTCACCGTGGCGGGCTTCTGCTCGCTGCTGTGCTCGCTGTTCGTCGAAGGCGCGCCCGGTGCGTCCGGCGCCGGCACCGGCTGGACCGTGTACCCGCCGCTCTCGACCGCCGGCCATCCCGGCCCAGCCGTCGACTTCGCGATCTTCGCCCTGCACCTCTCGGGTGCAGGCTCGATCCTCGGGGCAATCAACTTCATCACCACGATCCTGAACATGCGCGCCCCGGGCATGACGCTGCACAAGATGCCGCTCTTCGCCTGGGCGGAACTGGTGACCGCCTTCCTGCTGCTGCTGTCGCTGCCGGTTCTGGCGGGCGCCATCACGATGCTGCTCACCGACCGCAACTTTGGCACGACCTTCTTCGACCCGGCCGGCGGCGGTGACCCGATCCTGTACCAGCACCTGTTCTGGTTCTTCGGTCACCCCGAAGTCTACATCATGATCCTGCCGGCCTTCGGCATCGTCTCGCACATCATCTCGACGTTCTCGCGCAAGCCGGTCTTCGGCTACCTTGCGATGGCCTACGCGATGGTGGCGATCGGCGTCGTCGGCTTCGTGGTCTGGGCCCACCACATGTACACGGTCGGCCTGTCGCTGCAGACGCAGTCCTACTTCGTGTTCGCGACCATGGTGATCGCGGTCCCGACGGGCGTGAAGATCTTCTCGTGGATCGCCACGATGTGGGGCGGCTCGATCCGCTTCACCGCAGCCATGCACTGGGCCGTCGGCTTCATCTTCCTCTTCACCGTCGGAGGCGTGACCGGCGTCGTGCTCGCTAACTCGGCGGTCGATAAGTACCTACACGACACCTACTACGTCGTGGCGCACTTCCACTACGTGCTCTCGCTGGGCGCAGTGTTCATCATCTTCGCCGGTATCTACTACTGGTTCCCCAAGATGACGGGTCACATCATCCCGGAATGGGCCGGCAAGCTGCACTTCTGGCTGGCCTTCATCGGTGCGAACGTCCTGTTCTTCCCGATGCACTTCCTCGGCCTGGCCGGAATGCCGCGTCGTTACGCCGACTACCCGGATGCCTTCGCGGCCTGGCACAAGGTCTCGACCTACGGCGGCCACATCTTCGGCCTCAGCATGTTCGTCTTCGTGATCGGCGTCGTGCTGGCCTTCCGCTCCAAGGAGCGAGCTGCCGACAATCCGTGGGGTGAAGGCGCAACCACCCTCGAGTGGACGCTCCCCTCCCCGCCGCCCTTCCACCAGTTCGAGACGCTGCCCCGCATCGTCGACGAGCCGGGCGCGCACTGATCCGCATCTGCGAGGGCCGTATGCGCGGCCCTCGCCCTTCCCCGGAAGCCGTGACGGCGACTTCCCGGCAAGGGCGATCCAGACGGGTGATCCGCATACGTCGCGTGAATCACTCGCGCTCGTTCTTGGAACTAATCGTTTTCAAGATTTGACTCGGCCGTGACGCGCGTGGCCGGGCGCCGACACAACAGCGGCAGACGCGATGACGAGCCTGACGAATACGATCGGACCGGACACCCCGGCCCCGGCCTTCACGGCCGTTGGCGGCGACGTGCCGGACTATTTCGCCCTGCTCAAGCCGCGGGTGATGGTCCTCGTAATCTTCACCGCCCTCGTCGGCATGGTGGTGTCCCAGGGCCATGTTCAGCCTGCGATCGGCGTGATCTCGCTTCTGGCCATTGCGGTTGGAGCCGGGGCGTCGGGCTGCCTCAATATGTGGTGGGACGCGGACATCGATGCCGTCATGACCCGGACGGCGCAGCGCCCGATCCCGGCCGGTCGGATTTCGTCCGAGGAAGCGCTCGGCTTCGGCCTGTTCCTGTCGGTGGCGTCGGTGCTGGTGCTGGGCCTGGCCGCGAACTGGCTGGCCGCCGGATTGCTGGCCTTCACCATCGTGTTCTACGCGGTGATCTACTCAATGTGGCTGAAGCGGGCGACCGCGCAGAACATTGTGATCGGTGGGGCCGCCGGCGCCCTCCCGCCGGTGATCGGCCAGGCGGTTGTGTCGGGCTCGGTCGGGATCGAGTCGCTCGTCCTGTTCGCTATCATCTTCATCTGGACGCCGCCGCATTTCTGGGCGCTGGCCCTGATCAAGGCCGAGGAATATGCCCGCGCCGGCATCCCGATGATGCCCAACGTCGCCGGCCCGGCCTCCACCCGCCGCCAGATCGTCTGGTACACCGTGCTCCTCGCCCCGCTCGGTCTCGTACCCGTGGCCCTGGGCTTCGGTGGCTTGCTTTATGCGGTGATCGGCGTGGTCGGCGGCGTCGGGATGTTGGCCTTCAGCGTCCGCGTCCTGAAGAACCGCGAAGGTGAGGCCGAGAAGAAGGCCGCCCTGGGCATGTTCGGCTTCTCGATCCTCTACCTCTTCGCGCTGTTTTCGGCGCTGCTCGCCGAGCAGAGCTTCGGCTTGTTCCGGCCCCTGGTCTGAGCGCCATGGCGGATCCCGAGGTCCCGTACCGCCAGCTTACACCCCAGGAAGAAGCGCGCCGCCGGAAGCGATCGATTGCGATCGCCCTGGCGCTGGGTGCCTGGGTGCTGCTGTTCTTCGTGCTGACGATCGTGAAGCTCGGCCCGCAGATCCTCAGCCGTCCGCTCTGAGGGATCCCAATGACCCCATCCCGCCCCAATCCCAGCCGCGGTGCCACACGGACAGCGATTGCCTGCGCCGGCCTCGCCGTCGGCATGGTCGGTCTCGCCTTCGCATCCGTGCCGCTCTACGACGCCTTCTGCAAGGCGACCGGATACGACGGCACGCCGCGTCAGGGGCCGGCTTTGTCCTCGTCGGCGGCACGCACCGATGACAGCATGGTGGTGCATTTCGACACCAACGTCGCTCCCGGCCTGCCCTGGAAGTTCGTCCCCGAGACGAATAGCGTCGAGGCGAAACTCGGGGAGACCAAGACGGTCTTCTTTCGGGTCCAGAATACGAGCAGCAAGCCGTCGACGGGCGTGGCGACCTTCAACGTCCAGCCTGGCCTGATGGGCAGCTATTTCGTCAAGATCGCCTGCTTCTGCTTCAACGAGCAGACGCTGCAGCCGGGCGAAACATTGGATGTCCCGGTCGTGTTCTATGTCGACCCGGCCGTCCGGGACGATTCGAACACCGCGCATCTTTCCGAGATGACGTTGTCCTACACGTATTTCGCCTCGAAGAACGGCCAGCCGGTGAGTGCGGCGGTCGCGACCACAGGGGCTTCGGGCACGAAGCGCGATTTCTGATCGCGAACGCGTGACAACAGAGGTCGGCACCGACTAAGTGTGCGGACAAGCTTGGGTGCCCTGTCTGTGGTGCCTGGCCAAAAGAGCGATAGGCCGGATGCCGGGAACGGCGCGGGGCGTCAGGGTGAGGAGCGACGGGACGATGGCCGAGGCGCACGCCAAGAATCACGACTTCCATATTTTGAGCCCGAGTCCGTGGCCGTTGATGGGTGCCTTCTCGGGCTTCCTCATGGCGTTCGGCGCCGTGTTCTGGATGAAAAGCCTCCAGATCGGAACGCTGACCCCGGGCCCCTACATCTTCGGCGTCGGCTCGATCGGCGTGCTCTACACCATGTTCGCATGGTGGAAGGACGTTGCCCACGAGGCCAATTCCGGCGATCACACCCGCGTCGTCCAGCTGCATCATCGTTACGGAATGATGATGTTCATCGCCTCCGAGGTGATGTTCTTCGTCGCGTGGTTCTGGGCCTATTTCGAGGCGGCGCTCTACACCGTCGATCCGATCCAGGCGTCCCGTGTCGAATTCACCGGCGGTGTCTGGCCGCCCAAGGGCATCGAGGCGTTCGACCCCTGGCACCTGCCGCTGCTCAACACGCTGATCTTGCTGACCTCCGGCACGACCGTGACCTGGGCGCACCATGCGCTGCTGCACAATGACCGGAAGGGCCTGAAATACGGCCTGTGGCTGACGATCATCCTGGGCGTGCTGTTCACGGCCTGCCAGGCCTACGAGTACAGCCACGCCGAGTTCGGTTTCTCGGGCAGCATCTACTCGTCGACCTTCTACATGGCGACGGGCTTCCACGGCGCCCACGTCATCATCGGCACCATCTTCCTGGCAGTGTGCCTGTTCCGCGCCTATGCGGGCCAGTTCACGTCGCGCCAGCATCTCGGCTTCGAGTTCGCCGCCTGGTACTGGCACTTCGTGGAC
The DNA here is from genome assembly GCF_001455965.1 of Methylobacterium sp. GXS13. Lineage (GTDB taxonomy): Bacteria > Pseudomonadota > Alphaproteobacteria > Rhizobiales > Beijerinckiaceae > Methylobacterium. Next base: position 160,681 of record NZ_LKKO01000001.1, on the reverse strand, counting down.
GTGGTCTGGCTGTTCCTGTTCGCCGCGATCTACGTCTGGGGTTCGGGGGTCTTCCACGGCGCCGCTCACTGAGCATCGCCATCCCGTCACCGCATGGCGGGTCTGTGAAAGGGCGGCTTAGGCCGCCCTTTTTCGTGTCCGACTCAGCAGGATCCCCATATCGAGGACGGCGGCCGGGTGACGGCGCGCATGCGGTCTTCCGGACCGGTCTGGAGTGTTCACGTGGACCAACGAACCTTTCCGCAACCGCCGCCCGTCCCCACGGGCCTGCGCGGCCGCTGTCCGCGCTGCGGCGAGGGACATCTCTTCAAGGGCTACCTGACCCTTCGCCCCTCCTGCGAAGCGTGCGGCCTGGACTATGAGGCCTTCGATTCCGCGGACGGGCCGGCCTTCTTCGTCATGTCCATCGTGGGCCTGCTGGTGGTTGGCTTGGCCCTGTGGTTGGAGATTACCTACGAGCCGCCGATCTGGGTCCATGCACTGGTGGCCGGGACCCTGTCGATCGGCTTGAGCCTGATTTTGGTTCGACCGCTCAAGGGTATGCTGATTGCCCTCCAGTACAGCAACAAGGCTGAGCAGGGACGCTTCGAACAGTGAACCGATCCACGCCGCGTGCGGCCGCGTGGCGCGACTTGATCGCGCCCGGTCTCGCTTCCCTGATCGCCCTGGCGATCCTTCTGGCCCTCGGGATCTGGCAGATCGAGCGCAAAAGCTGGAAGGAAGAGCTGATTGCCCGGATCGTTCGGCAGACCCAGGCCGAGCCGGTGGCGCCACCCGCGGCGGAGGCCTGGGATCCCGCACGGGACGAGTTCCGCCACGTCCGCGTATCAGGCCGTTTTGCCAACGATCGCGAAACCCTGGTCCACGGTCTGGCGGCCGGCGAGACGCCCGGCCGAGCGCTGCAGGGCTACTACGTCATCACGCCATTGCAGCTAACGGATGGCGGCACCGTCCTGATCAACCGCGGCTTCGTACCGACTGAGTTGAAGGCGCAGGCCGATCGCCGGGACGGGCTGATCGAAGGTCCGACGACGGTCACCGGGATCCTGCGTGCCAGCGAGGCGCGTGGAATGTTCGTGCCGGAGGCGGATCCGACGCGCGGGGAGTGGTTCAACCGCGATGTCGGCGGCATCGCCGCAGCGCGCGGGATCGCCCAGGCGGCGCCCTACCTGATCGAGGCGGATGCGGGACCGGGCCAGACCACCTGGCCGCGAGGCGGCCAATTGAAGGTCGATATCCCGAACAATCACCTGCAATACGCCTTCACGTGGTTCGCTCTCGCGGCGTGCCTGCTCGGCGTCTTCAGTGTGTTCGCCTATCGCCGTCTGCACGATTCGGACGCCATTGGTATGGCAAAAGAATAAAACCGCGTTCAACACCTGCTTACGCAGAAGAATGCCGCCGGTGAGGCCTGCAAAACGGCATCGCGTTCCTTTGACCGATCGCACCTGAGCCAGAATACTTTGCGTGTTCCTGAGCGATCGCGTAAGTCTGGATCTTGTATTCAGTTTGCTGCGATCCTTCGAAGACACCGCGGAGCAACGACTCCGCGCGAACGAGGTGCGCGCCATGACCGTCCGTTTTGTTGAAGAGCCGTCGCCTGATCCGATCCGCTTCGCCTATTGGGTGCCCAACGTCTCCGGCGGCCTGGTGATCAGCAAGATACCGCAGCGCACGAGCTGGGATGCCGATTACAACCGCCGCCTCGCGCAGATCGCCGAGGAATCCGGTTTCGACTACGCCCTGACCCAGATCCGATTCACCGCTGGCTACGGCGCTGAGTACCAACACGAATCGGTGGCGTTCAGTCATGCGCTGCTGGCGGCGACCTCCCGGCTGAAGGTCATCGCCGCGCTGTTGCCAGGTCCCTGGCATCCCACGCTCGCGGCCAAGCAGATCGCGACCATCTCCCAGCTCACTGGCGGCCGAATCGCCGTAAACATCGTCTCCGGCTGGTTCTCGGGCGAATTTCGGGCGATCGGCGAGCCTTGGCTCGATCACGATGAGCGCTATCGCCGCTCGGAAGAGTTCATCCGTAGCCTCCGGGGAATCTGGACGCAGGACAACTTCACCTTCCGGGGCGATTTCTACCGCTACACGGATTACACGCTCAAGCCGAAGCCTGCCGATCCGTTGCCGGAGATCTTCCAGGGCGGTTCGTCCCGGGCGGCGCGCGACATGGCGGCCCGCGTCTCCGATTGGTACTTCACCAACGGCAACACACCGGAGAACATCCGCGCCCAAGTCGATGACATCCGGTCGAAGGCCGCCGAGAGCGGCAACCGCCCACGCATCGGCGTCAACGCCTTCGTGATCGCCCGCGACACAGAGGAAGAAGCCCGTGCCGTCCTCCAGGAAATCATCGAGCATGCCGACCCCGACGCCGTGAAGGCGTTCGGCCACGAGGCGAAGAATGCCGGCAAGGCGTCGCCCGAGGGTGAAGGCAACTGGGCAAAATCGACCTTCAACGACCTCGTCCAGTACAACGACGGCTTCAAGACCAACCTGATCGGTACGCCGGACCAGATCGCGGAACGGATCCTTGCCCTCAAGGATGCGGGCGCCGATCTCGCGCTGCTGGCCTTCCTGCATTTCCAGGAAGAGGTCGCGTATTTCGGTACCCACGTCATCCCACGGGTCCGGGCACTCGAAGCCGCGCGCGAGAAGCGCGCCGAGGCGGCCTGATCGGCGGCCTGAGACCGTGACGAGATTTCCTCTTCTATCGGAGTGAGCCATGAACATCGCCGTCGATGCGCGCACGCTCGACCCCCAGCCAAGTCAGGCCGTTCTCGGCCCGGCGCGGTCGCCCTCCCCGGCCCACGTGATCCGCGACGACGCCGGCGCGCTGGCAATCGCCCACCGCCTTGCCACCGTGTTCCGCCTCGGGGCCTCTGAGCGCGACCGAAACCACACGCGGCCGCTGGCGGAACTCGACGCGTTCTCCCAGAGCGGTCTTTGGTCGATCAACGTACCTAAGGCCTATGGTGGCCCGGAGGTCTCCTACAGGACCCTGGCGCAGGTCATCGCGATCATCTCGGCAGCCGATCCAGCGATCGGGCAGATCGTGCAGAACCACCTGGGGATCGTGGCGGCGATCCGTACGGTCGCGGACGAGCCGCAGAAGCAGCTGCTGTTCGGGGAAGTCCTGCGCGGCACGCGGTTCGGCAACGCGTTTTCCGAGCGGGGGACCAAGCGGGCGGCCGATTTCGACACGCGGTTCACCGATCACGGCGACCACGTCATCGTGCGCGGACAGAAATTCTATGCGACCGGAGCGCTTCTGGCGCATCTCGTACCGATCGTCGCCCTCGATGCCGAGGGGCGGGCCTGGTACGCGATCGCCGAGCGGAATGCGCCGGGGCTCACGGTGATCGATGACTGGTCGAGTTTCGGCCAGCGCGGGACGGCGAGCGGCACGGTGCTGATCGAGGATGTCCGGGTAGAGAAGACTCACCTGGTTCCGGCCTGGCGGGGCTACGAGGCGCCGAGTGCCGACGGGGCAATCTTCCAGATCATCCAGGCGGCGGTGGATGCCGGCATCGGGCGCGAGGCCCTCACCGACACGATCCGCTTCGTGCGCGAGAAGGCGCGACCCTGGATCGACAGCGGGCAGGAGCGCGCCTCCGCCGACCCCTACACGATCCAGGCGGTCGGCGATCTCACCATCCGCCAGCATGCGGCCGAAGCCCTGCTCGACAAGGCCGGGCTTGCCCTCGATGCCGCGGTGGCCCGGCCGGACGCAGAGAGCGTCGCCGCCGCGCAGCTCGCCGTCGCCGAAGCGAAGGTGCTGACCACCGACGTCGCTTTGGCCGCCTCCAACAAATTGTTCGAGCTGTCCGGCACCCGCTCAACGCTCGCCACTGAAAACCTCGACCGGCACTGGCGCAACGCCCGGACCCACACCCTGCACGATCCAGTCCGCTGGAAGGTCGCGATCATCGGCAACCACGCGCTGAACGGCGTCGTCCCACCGTTCCACGCCTGGAGCTGACAAAGCATCCCGAAGAGGCGTCGCCGGCGCTCCGGACATTTCCCCGGAAGCGCCGAGCGTTCAGAGAACCGGCAAGCCTCGCGCCTTCGCTTCCTCGCCCGGCTCGACGTGAATGGTGACGACAGCCCCCGGTATCGTGGTTTCCAGGGCACTTTCCAGGCGGTCGCAGATGGCATGGGACGCCTCGACGGTCATGCTGCCGGGGACCACGAGGTGGAAATCGATGAACGTCGCCTGCCCGGCAGAGCGTGTCCGGACGTCATGGGCTTCCAGCGCGCCCTCGCCGTGACGGGAGATCAGCGCGCGAATCTCGCAGACCATGTCGGGTGAGGCCGCCCGATCCATCAGGCCGTCAACCGATTCGCGCACCATGCGGAAGCCGGACCAGAGAATGTTGAGCGCCACGAGCCCGGCCACCGCCGGGTCGAGAACCGGATAGCCGGTCAGCCAGACGGCGACGACGCCCACGAGCACCCCGCACGACGTGATTACGTCGGCGAAGACATGCCGGGCATCCGCGACCAGGGCCGGTGAGCGCCAGGCGCGCCCCCAGCGCATCAATGCCCAGGCCCAAACGGCGTTGATGGCCCCAGCCCCGAGATTGATCGCCACGCCCAGAGCCGGCGCGTCGAGATGTTTTGGGGCGAGCAGGCCGAAATAGGCCTCCCGCAGGATCAGCACCGCCGCGACGACGATGAGCGCGCCCTCGATCACGGCGGAGAAGAACTCCGCTTTGTGGTGCCCGTAGGGATGCTCCGCGTCGGCCGGACGCGCGGCCACGCGCAGCGCCACGAAGGCGCCGACGGCGGCGACCACGTTGATAATGCTCTCGAGCGCATCCGAGTAGAGCGCCAGGCTGCCGGTCAGCCACGCGGCATAAAATTTCAGCGCGGTGACCACGAGGCCGATGCCGGCGCTGAGGAGGGCTGCTTTCTGGGTCCGGTCCATGAGTACGCCGATTACGAGTCGACGTGCCCATACGGGATGCAGCTTGCCTCAGGCCACGGCAAAGCTTCGACGCTGGCGAATAAATTTTAGCTTCGGCTATGCCTCTGCCGGTGGCATGGCCTGGCCGCGATCCGCCTCGCGCTGCCGGCTTCGATCGGCCTTCGCCTGTGCCTCGGCGGCCTTCCGCGACAAACGTCGTTTCTGCCACGCGAAACGCGATGCGGCTGCCATCGTTGCAAGACGCGCCGCCTCCCTGTCCCAGTACCCCACGAGTTGGCCGTCGAGGGTGATGCGCCGGGTACGGCTGGTCCTGACCATGCTGCTCAGTCCCGTGGTGACGCCGGCTCGCCGGTCTCGGCCACGATCAGCCCGTCCGCATCGCCGCGGAAGCTGCCGGTCCCGGAATTGGGTACGGGCATTGCCGGGCTCCCGAACGGCTCGCTCGGATAGGCCTCCTCGAACTTCGCCCGGGCGCCTGCGGGATCGTCGGCCTTCAGCACGATCTCCTCGGTCCCGGGCAGCGGCCAGCGCGGGTCGGCAGCATCGCGGGGTCGCACGGCGTACCAGGGCATGTTCAAGCGTCTCCCGCTGCGGTGAGGCGAGAACCGGCAGGGCCGCGAACCGGTTCCGAGGTTGAAACCGTGTGCCGTTCGGTGCAGGCAGCCGGCGATGCGCGTGGACCTGTTCGATTTCGAGTTGCCCGAGAGCTGTATCGCCCTGCGTCCGGCCGAGCCGCGCGATGCCGGGCGGCTTCTCGTCGTGTGCCCGGGCGAGGCGCTCGCGGACCGCAGCGTGCGGGATCTGCCCGGCGCGCTCCGGGCCGGCGATGCCCTGGTGTTCAACGACACGCGGGTGATCCCGGCGCGGCTCAACGGCGTGCGCACCCGCCCTGGCGCTCCGGGCCAGCGCACCGAGGTGATGCTGCATCTGCGCGAGACACCGGCGCGCTGGCGGGCTTTCGCACGGCCAGCCAAGCGGCTGACCGTGGGCGATGCGCTTCAGTTCGGCGACCTTCGGGCCATCGTGTTCGCGAAGGGCGAGGCCGGCGAGATCACCCTCGATTTCGACCGGGCCGGCGCCGCGCTCGACACCCAGATCGCCCTCGAAGGCGCCCTGCCCCTGCCGCCCTACATCGCCGGCAAGCGCGCCACCGACGACCGTGACGTCACCGATTATCAGACCATTTATGCGCGCCATCCCGGCGCTGTGGCGGCGCCCACGGCGGGCCTGCATTTCTCGGATGAACTGCTGGCCGCCCTCGACGCCGCTGGCCTGCAACGCCACCACGTCACCCTGCATGTCGGGGCCGGGACGTTCCTGCCGGTCAAGGCGGACGATACCGACGGCCATCGGATGCACGCCGAGATCGGCATCCTCGACGCCGAGACCGCCGACGCCCTCAACGCCGTCCGGGCCGCCGGCGGCCGGATCGTCGCGGTCGGCACCACGGCGCTGCGCCTGCTGGAGAGCGCCGCGAGCCCCGACGGCACGCTCTCGGCCTTCTCGGGGCCGACCGACATCTTCATCACGCCCGGCTACCGGTTCCGCGCGATCGACGCGCTGGTGACGAACTTTCACCTGCCGCGCTCGACCCTGTTCATGCTGGTCTCGGCTTTCTCGGGCCTCGACACGATGCGGGCGGCCTACGCGCACGCGATCCGAAGCGGCTACCGCTTCTACTCCTACGGCGACGCCAGCCTGCTGTTTCCGGGCCCGCGCACGGACATCTCATGACCGTTCCTGCCATGACCGAGACCGCGCCCTTCGGCTTCACCCTGCACGGGCAGGACGGCAGCGCCCGGACCGGCGCGATCGCGACGCCGCGGGGCAACATCCGCACGCCGGCCTTCATGCCGGTGGGCACCGCCGCCACCGTCAAGGCGATGTATCCCGGTCAGGTCCGGGAACTGGGCGCCGACGTCGTGCTGGGCAACACCTACCACCTGATGCTGCGCCCCGGCCCCGAGCGGATGGCCCGGCTCGGCGGCCTGCACCGGTTCATGAACTGGGACCGGCCGATCCTGACCGATTCCGGCGGCTTCCAAGTGATGTCACTCTCGGCCCTGCGAAAGATCGACGAGCAGGGGGTGACCTTCCGCTCGCATATCGACGGCACTGCCCACCACATGAGCCCGGAGCGCTCGATCGAGATCCAGGGTCTGCTCGGCTCCGACATCCAGATGCAGCTCGACGAGTGCGTGCGCCTGCCCGCCGAGCACGCGGCGATCGAGAAGGCCATGCATCTGTCCCTGCGCTGGGCCGAGCGCTGCCGCGTGGCCTTCGGCGAGCAGCCAGGTAAGGCGATGTTCGGCATCGTTCAGGGCGGCGACGTCCCGGCGCTCCGCGTCGAAAGTGCCCGCGCCCTGACCGACCTCGATCTGAAGGGTTACGCCGTGGGCGGCCTGGCGGTGGGTGAGCCGCAGGCGGTGATGTTCGCCCTGATCGAGACCGTGGAGCCGCACCTGCCGCAGGCCAAGCCGCGCTACCTGATGGGCGTCGGTACGCCGGACGACATCCTGGGCGCGGTCGCCCGGGGCATCGACATGTTCGATTGCGTGATGCCGACCCGGGCCGGCCGCCACGGCCTCGCCTATACCCGCAACGGTCGGGTCAACCTGCGCAATGCCCGCCACGCCGAGGATACGGCGCCGCTGGACGAGACCTCGACCTGCCCGGCCGCACGCGACTATTCCCGGGCGTACCTCCACCATCTCGTCCGCTCGAACGAGATCCTGGGGATGATGCTGCTGACCTGGAACAACCTGGCCTATTACCAGGATCTGATGGCAGGGGCCCGGGCGGCGATCCGGGACGGGCGGTTCGCAGATTACTGCAGCGCCACGCGCGAAGGCTGGGCACGAGCCGAGCGCGCCGCCGCTGGATAAGGCGGCGTCACGGGCGTGCGAGAACCCGGTAGATTCCCGCCGGGTCATCGGCACCGGTGCTGACGGCCGTCTTCAGATCCGCCACGATCCGCGCGGCCACGGGCAGGCGGTAATGCAGCGCGTCCCAGTAGTTCGTATCCTGCGTGGTTACGGGCGACGGCATCCGGAAATCCACGACGACGGCATCGCTTTTCGCGCCGATGTCCGCAACCCGAGCCTTGCAGGCCGCCTCCCGTCGGCCGATCGGCGATCCGGGGGCGCCCTGCGCCGCCGCATGTACCGGCATGAGGGCGATGAGCTTCAGCGCGCCCGCCGGGACGCGCCTGAGAAGCGTCTCAAGCTGTGTAAGGGCCGGCATGGGTGCGTCCGATCGGTCGGCCGGGGCGGCCGGATCGAGAGTGCCGGCTCGGATGTGGGCGCGGGCGCGTACGGGATCGTACAGCGCCTCCGGCGGCGTGAAGACCGCGTAACCGTCGGAGCGGATCCGCGGCTGCGCCAGGCCCAGGCGTGCGAGCCCGGTTTGCGCCGCGATCGTGAGCGAGCGCAGGCTGGACTGGCGCAGGACGCCCCAGGGTGTCCCAGGCTCGTACAGCCAATCCGGAAATGCGTTCGCTGTGCGAGCCGGCGGATCGGCGGCGCACCACGTCGTGTCGAGGCTGAAGACAATTGCTTTTACGGCTCGGTGTTCGAGGAAGAGTTGGGCCAGACGGATCTGCTCGTCCGGCGTCGCGGCATTCACTGCCAGATTGGCGAATCGCGCGTCGAAGGCAGCATCGAGGGCGGTCGGGTCGAGCAGGCGTGCCGTCGAGGTCCCGAACACAGCAGCGTCGAAATCGCCGCCGCGGGCGATCTGCGGGTAGGACAGCCGCTGATTGGTGTCCATGATCGGGCCCGGTGGATGCCCGGGGCCCGCACGCAGGCCGTACGGGTCCAGCAGCGCCGTTGCGATGATCGCGGCAAGCCCGACGAAGGCCGCGCCGATCAGAAACAGGCGCGAGAAAACCGCCCATGCGTCAGGCGCGGTCTCGGCGTGGATGGGACCGGCTTGTGTTTCCGAGGCCATGGGCAGGCCACATACAAACTTCGATGGACGCCGTCGCCGTCATTCGGAGTCGAGGAGAACCGAACGCTTGGTCCCAGGAAGGTCGTGGCGGCGCGGATCTGTCCGCACGCTCGACCCAAAGGCGCCGGCCCGTTCCAAGGAACGAGATTCAGGTTGCCAAGTAAAGCGGGAAGACCTCTGCTCAAAAGAGAGCTTGGTCGGAGTGGCAGGATTTGAACCTGCGACCCCCACGTCCCGAACGTGGTGCGCTACCAGACTGCGCTACACTCCGAAGGCCGAACTGCGTGTCCGCAACTGCCGGCAGCGGGCTTATAGCCGCGCCTTTCCCGTACCGCAAGGCCGGTGTTGATCTATCTGCGCAGGCGGTTCGGCCAACCGTGACCGAGATGCCGAATTGCGATCTCGGTCTGTCCTGACAGCACCGCGACCGTGGCCGCGTAACCGGCTCCGGCATTGATGTCAGCGAGGGTGAACGTGCCGCCGTCAGCCATGCGCAGAAGGCGCGCGGATGTCGGCGGAACGCTGACGCTGAATCGATCCAGGGGCAGGGACAGGCCGGTCCCCAAAGCCTTCACCACCGCCTCCTTGCGGGTCCACAGGCCGAAGAAAGCGGCACTGACCGCATGCGGTGGCAGCGCTGACAGGGCTGCAGCCTCGTCGGGTGAGAAATGCGCACCGGCGATCCGCAGGGCATCCGGGATGGGCCGCATCTCCTCGACATCGACGCCAATGGCCGCGCCGCGGGCGAGGCCGACGAGGGCGCGTCCCCCGGAATGCGACAGGTTGAAGTCCAGGATACCGTCGGCGAGCGCGGGCTTGCCCGCGGCGCTGACCTCCAAGCGGATGTCACCTGCCGCGAGGCCGAGGGCTTCGCCGAGGATGAGCCGGAGGGCTGCATGGCTCGCCTGATACCGGGCACGATCGGCGGGACGCAGGAAGCGCACGGCTCGTTCCCGCTCCGATGCATCGAGAACGGTGCCGCAGATTTCGAGCTGCGCCAAAGACAGCGCCAGATCGACGACCCAAACTTCGGCCGCGCTCACGCGACGCCTCCCGGCGGATACAGGCTGACCGTAAGGTGCTTGAGACGGAGCGACACGGGTTCGGGTCCCGGGGTGGCAAGAAGAGGAGCCTCGTCGTGCAGCACCGGACCGGCAAGTGCCCCCGGATCTGAGCGCCAGGTCCTATCGTCGAAGGCTCCTGGCGCCGAATCTCGCAGGGCGGCGTGCGCGGTATGGCGTGTTCTTCGCGACCTATCTCTACCAGGGCCTGATCGCCGGATTTTCGCTCACCGCCCTGGCCAATCACCTGGCCGCGCACGGCGTCTCCGCCACGGAGGTCGGGTTTCACTTTGCCCTGGCCGGTTTGCCCTGGACGTTACAGCCGATCCTGTGGGGTCCGCTGGTCGATCGATCCGGCGATCATCGCATGGGCCGACGCCGGCCCTTCGCGGTGGCGGCCATCCTTGGGTGTCACGCAACGATCGCCCTGATGCTGCTGCTGAAGGTCGATCAGATCGGCCTGCTCGGCTTCGCTTTCCTGGTCCACAGCCTGTTCGCTTCACTGCTCGACACGGCCTGCGATCGGCTGATCATGGACCACGTCCCGGCGGCCGAGCTTGGCCGCGTCAGCGCGTGCACCCGGGCCGGGTTCGTCGCTGGGACCAGCCTCAGCGCCGCCGGTCTGGGATGGACGCTGTCCGGCTACGGGCTCACCGTGAGCCTCTCCGCTCTGCTTTCGGCCGGCATCCTGGCGAGCCTGCCGATGATTCTCGTGCGCGAAGCACCCGGCGATGCGGTCGGGAGTTTTGAGCGGCGCGGACCGCCGCCGCGGCGCATCGCGTTCTTGCGCTTCATCCGCCGCCTCGGCCTGGCCCTGCGGCGGAAGCGCGCCCTGCAGTTGCTCGCCCTCTGCTTCGGCCTCGACGCTGCCCTCGGGCTGTTCGAGTTGCCCTTCTCGATCGACTTGCTCCAGGGCCGGGGCTGGGACCCTGCGACCCTGTCTCGGCTCGAAGCAGGCTTGGCGCTCGTGAGCGGCACGGCGGGCGCCTTCGCGATCGGAGTGTGGTCGGACCGGGTCGGGCCGGTACGGCCCCTGCGGACCCTGCTCCTCGCAAGCGTGGTAAGCTTCATGCTGACCGCTGCCCTGATCGCCGCCGGGCTGCTGGGATCGGCCGCACCCCTGATCCTGGCGTTGACCAATGCGATGCCGGGATTGCTGATCGTCGCGCTGATGCCGGCCCTGCTCCAGGCCAGCCGCGGGAGGGCCGGCGCGGCGACGCAGTTTGAAGTCTATATGGCAACAATGAATCTGGGCTCGGTCACCGGCACGGCGCTGTCGGGCTGGCTTGCCGCGGTGATGCCGCTGGCGGGCTTGAGCACCGTCGTCGCAACCGTATTCCTGGGCGCCTTGCTGCTGGTCGGGCGCGGCGATCTGCTCGCGTCCCGCCAATGACGGAAAGCGGGGATGCCGCGCCGCGACCGGCTCCCGTCAGGCCCGCGATGCGCTAGAACGCCCCCATGCCAGCCGCGAAGCCCGACACGCCGAACCTCGACCTTACCGCTGAGGAGGCGCGCACCGAGCATGCGCGGCTCTCGGAGGCGATCCAGGAGGCCGATCGACTCTACCACCAGGAAGACGCACCCGAGATTTCGGATGCGGAATACGACCGCCTCCGCCGCCGACTGGAAGAGATCGAGACCCGCTTCCCCGATCTCGCCGGGACCGGCGCGGCGAGCACGACGGTCGGCGCAAAGCCCTCGGAGAAATTCGCGAAGGTTCGGCATGCGGTGCCGATGCTGTCGCTGGGCAACGCCTTCGACGCCGAGGAGGTCGCCGAGTTCGTGGCCCGCGTCCGGCGCTTTCTGGGCTGGCCCGAGGAGACTCCCCTCGCCTTCACCGCCGAGCCGAAGATCGACGGCCTGTCCCTGTCGCTGCGCTACGTGAACGGCCAGTTGGAGACAGCGGCCACCCGCGGGGACGGTGAGGTCGGCGAGAACGTCACAGCCAATGCCCGCACGGTCCGGGACATCCCGGCGGTCCTGGGAGGCTCTGGATGGCCGGAGGTCTGCGAGGTGCGCGGCGAGGTCTACCTGTCGCATGCCGATTTCGCGGCGATCAATGCGCGCCAGGAGGCGGCCGGAAAGCCGCTGTTCGCCAACCCGCGCAACGCCGCCGCCGGGAGCCTGCGCCAGCTCGATCCGGGCATCACTGCCTCGCGCCCCCTGAAGTTCTTCGCCTATGCCTGGGGCGAGCTATCAGGCCCGATCGCTGACACCCAATCCGGTGTTCTCGAGCGTTTCGCCGCCTGGGGCCTGCCGGTGAACCCGCTCACGCGGACCTTCACCGCCATCGAACCGATGCTCGATCACTATCGTCAGATCGAGGCGGATCGCGCGGGGCTCGGCTACGACATCGACGGCGTCGTCTACAAGGTGGACGATCTCGCATTGCAGAAGCGGCTTGGCTTCGTTTCGCGCTCGCCGCGCTGGGCGCTGGCGCACAAATTCGCCGCCCAGGAAGCCACGACGATCGTCGAAGACATCGTCATCAATGTCGGCCGTACCGGCTCCCTCAATCCCCTGGCGAAGCTGCGGCCGGTGACGGTGGGCGGCGTCGTCGTCTCCAACGCGACCCTGCACAACGAGGGCTACGTGAAGGGCGTCGGCGCCGACGGTGAGCCGATCCGCGACGGGCGCGACATCCGCGTCGGCGACACCGTCACCGTTGTCCGGGCCGGCGATGTGATCCCGAAGGTGATGGATGTCGACCTCACCAAGCGGCCATCGGATTCGCAGCCCTTCGCCTTCCCGGAGACCTGCCCGGCCTGCGGCAGCCGCGCCGTGCGGGCGATCAACCCGCGCACCGGTCGCCTTGACGCGATCCGGCGCTGCACCGGCGGCCTGATTTGCCCGGCGCAGGGGGTCGAGCGGCTGAAGCACTTCGTGTCGCGCAATGGCTTCGACATCGAGGGCTTCGGCGAGACATATATCGAAGTGCTGTTCGAGGCCGGTCTGGTGCACCAGCCGGCCGACCTGTTCCGGCTCGATTTCGAGACTCTGAAGGCTGCCGTCGTAGCGCGGCGCGAGGCGCTGTCGGCTGAACGGCGCGCCGAGGCCGGAGCCACCGAGCCGCCGAAGAAGGCCGCGAAGAAAAAGGGCGAAGAGGACGACAAGGCGATCAAGAACTTGCTGGCCGGAGTCGAGGACCGCCGCCGGGTTCCCATGAACCGTCTGCTGTTCGCCTTGGGCATCCCCCAGATCGGCGAAGCCACCGCCAAGGCGCTCGCCAAGCGCTTCCCCAATATGCTGACCCTGATCGCAGCCATCACGGAAGCTGCCGCCGCGCAGCCCGGTCCGGACTGGGTCGAGCTCACCGCCGTGCCGCGGGTCGGCGGCATGACCCGGGACCGGCTGCTCGATCTCGGTCTCCCCGACGACGCATCGTCTGACGCGCCGCGTGCGCGCCTCAGCGCACCCCAGCGCGAGAATCTGCTGTCGCATTACGGCGATGCCGATGCCGTTCGGGCCGCCCTCGCCCGCGCCGCCGGGCAGCGGCCCGGCGATGCCTATCGGCTGTTTGCCGATGACGGCGAGATCGGCCCGGTGGCGACCGATGCGCTCATCCTGTTCTTCTCCGAGCCGCATAATGCCGACGCCGTCGCGGCTCTGCTCGAAGAGGTGACCGTCGAGTCGATGGAGCGACCGGAAGCGGCGTCGGCCTTCGCCGGCAAGACCGTGGTCTTCACCGGCACTTTGGAGAAGATGACCCGCAACGAGGCCAAGGCGGTGGCCGAGCGGTTGGGCGCGAAGGTCTCGGGATCAGTCTCGGCCAAGACCGACCTCGTGGTCGCGGGCCCCGGGGCCGGCTCCAAGCTGAAGGATGCGGAGAAGCACGGCGTTCGGGTCGTGTCGGAAGACGATTGGCTGGGGATGGTGGCCGAGGGTTGAAGCGCGACTCCGGCAGGCTTAGACCGGTTTGGAACACCCCGAGAACGTTCCCCGGCATGGTCCACCCGCGATGACGGTCCTGGCCCTCGACTTCGAGACGGCCAACGAGCGGCGCGACAGCGCCTGCGCGGTGGGGCTCGCCTGGATCGCGGACGGGCGGATCGTCCGGCGGGAAAGCCATCTGATCCGGCCGCCAGACATGCGCTTCTCGCCGGGCAACATCCGGGTCCATGGCATCCTGCCGGCCAACGTCGCCGATCAGCCGGATTTCGCCGGTGTGATGGCGCCGTATCTCGGCGACCTGACGCGCGGGCTGATCCTCGCGCACAATGCCAGCTTCGACATCGGCGTTCTGCGCGCCGGCCTGGCCCGCGCCGGCCTGCCGGTTCCAGCCCTTTCGTATCTTTGCACAGTGCAGATCTCCCGGCGGGTGTTTCCGGCGCCGGAAGGGTGCGGCCTCGGCAAGGTCGCCCGGCGCCTCGGCATCCGCTTCGAGCATCACGATGCCGGGGAGGATGCCTATGCCTGCGCGGCGATCGCCCTGGCGGCCATGCGGGAGACAGAGACCCCCGACGTGCACGGTCTCGCCGCGGCGATCGGTGTGCCGGTCACCCGGGTGACGGGCGGCCCCTCCCTCCCCCGCCGGGCTCCGGGGGCCATCAGCGATCGGGCGCTGGCCGCTTTCCCGTCCGCCCCTTCAGCGCTGAGCTTCACGATCCGGGGCTCGACCGGCAACCGTTACGATGTCGTGCTGGAGGAACGGACCGGCGGCCCGCAGCTGCGCTGTACCTGTACGGCCGGCCGTTACGGCATGCGCTGCCGCCACGTGAAGGCGCTGGAGGTCGGAGATATCACCGACCTGATCTCCGACAACGCCGACGACGTGGAACTCCTCGCCCGCATGCTCGGTGCGAAGGTCCGCGTCGCCTGATGGCCATCAGACCGCGTCGAGGCAGATCCGGAACGCCGCGATCGCGCGCGCGACATCGTCCGAACCGATATGCCGGTGCGTGACCAGCCGCAGGCGCCGCTCGCCGAGCGGACGGGTCAGAATCCCGGCGGCTTCGAGATCCTTCACCCAGCGGGCGCTGTCGCGGCCGGTCCCGGTGAGATCGACCTGGACGATGTTGGTCTGCGGGATGCTCACCGCGAGACGCGGATCCAGGCCGTTCAGCGCTTCGCTGAGCTGGCGGGCCGTCGTGTGGTCCTCGGCGAGCCGGACGCCCATTGCGGTGACCGCTTCCAGGCCGGCCACCGCCACGATCCCGATCTGACGTTGGGTGCCGCCGAGCATCTTCCGGAGCCGCCGCGCCTCCCCGATCACGGCAGCGGGACCAGCCAGCACCGCACCGGCCGGTGCACTCAAGCCCTTCGACAGGCAGAGGGAGACCGTATCGACCTGGGCGGCGATCTCGGCCGGGGTCACCTCGAGATGCGCCGCGGCATTGAACAGGCGCGCGCCGTCGAGATGAACCCGGATGCCCCGCGTCCAGGCCATGCCGGCCACCGCCACCATATGGAGGAGCGGCAGCACGGTGCCGCCAGCCGCGTTGTGTGATGTCTCCAGCGCGACCATCGCGGTCCGGAGCGGACTGGCGCTGGGCCGAAGGGCATCTTCCAGCCGGTCGAGGTCCATGGCCCCGTCCACGCCTGGGAGCCCGAGCATGAAGGTGCCGGTGAAAGTCGCGGCGCCCCGCTCGGTGTTGAGCATGTGGGCCTGCGCCTCAAGCAGGATCTGCTCGCTGCGCTGGACCTGTGCCAGGATCGCCAGCAAATTCGCCATGGTGCAGCTCGGCACGAAGAGGCCGGCTTCCTTGCCGAGGATGCGCGCCGTGGTGACCTCCAACTCGCGCGCAGTCGGGTCGCCCTCCAGGCCGTCATCGCCGAGCGGCGCCTCGCGCATCCGCTGGTACATGGCCTCGGTGGGCCGCGTGACGGTATCGCTGCGCAGGTCGACCACATTCGGCCGCGTGCCGATTTCCTCGGGCATCATGATCTCGGACTGGACCTCGGCAATACTCACTTGTAGTCGGCCTCGTCGCCGGAATCGGTCGGTTTGGCGAGCGCGCGCCTCAATACATCGCTCATCGGCAGGTCGAGATTGATGCCCTTCGGCGGCAGCGGCGACTGAAAGTATTTCGTGTAGAGCCGGGCGACGGTCCCGTCCTGAATCAGTTCGATCACAGCCTTGTCGACCGCAGCCTTGAAATCCGGATCGTCCTTCGGCTCGAGGATACCGTAGGGCGAAAATTCGAGGCCCTTGTCGCCGATCTTGTACTCCGACGGATCCTTGGCACCGGCCACGGTCGCATGGGCCAGTGCGTCATCGTTGATCATCCCGGCGGCGCGGCCGCTAGCCAGGAGAAGAAACACCTCGCCAGTATCCTTGGCGGGCATGATTCGGAGATCAAGCTTGTCGCGCACGTTGATCCGAGTGGCGACGCGCTGGGTCTCACCGCCGGCCTGCGCGGAGATCGCCTTGCCGCGAAAGGATGCGAGATCGTTGACGTCCACCGGTGTGTCTTTCCGGGCGGTCAACACCACCTGGGCCACGAAGGTCGTCGGCGCGAAGGCGACGAGCTTGTGCCGCTCCGCCAGGTTGCTCGCCGTCCCGCATTCGAGATCGATCGTGCCGTTGTTGATCAGTGGAATCCGCGTTGCGGACATCACCGGGACGTGGCGGATCTCGAGCTTCGGCAGGCCCAGGCCGACCTTCAGCTTCTCGGCAACGTGCTCGCATATCTCCACCGAATAGCCCATCGGCTTCGCGTCGCCGTCGAGGAAGCCGAACGGAGGGGACGCATCCGGAAATCCGAGGCTGATCTGCCCAAGGGACCGGAGCTTATCGAGACGTCCCGTGCCTTCCGCAGACGATGGGGTCGTTGCTCCGACCATCAGCGAGGCGGCCAGCAACAACGCGATCCTGTTCAACACCCCAACACTCCACTTTCGGGCACCGACCCAGCCTGGCTTCGCCGAGGCTGGCACCGTGCGGGAGTCGAACGTGGACTCGCCGGCTTGCCGGAGGATGTTTATCCTGCCTCCATCAACCGGCGTCCAATTCCGATTTCCCTGCGGACCATGCGGATTTGATATGGCCCAGCGGCGCATGACCTTCCGGCATATCGAGGCATTCCGGGCCGTGATGGCCGCGGGGTCGATGACCGAGGCGGCGCGGCAGCTCCATACCTCGCAGCCGCAGGTGAGCCGGCTGATCGCGCAGCTCGAGGCCATGACCGGCCTGCCCCTGTTCGATCGCAGCGGCAGCCGGCTCTCGCCCTCGCTCGACGGCACGCGCTTTCACGCCGAAGTCGATCGGGCCTTCTTCGGCCTGACCAGCCTGGAGGCGGCGGCCGCGCGCATCCGCGCCTTCGGCGCCGAGCGGCTGCGGGTCGCCGCCATGCCCCGGCTTGCCGGCGGCCTGCTCGCCCGCGCGGTGGCCCGCTTTAAAGCCGAGCACCCGGACGTAACCGTGGCGATTCATTCCGGCGACGACGAGACCGTCAATGGCTGGATCTCGAGCGGCTTCTGCGACGCCGCCCTGACAATGCTCTACGGCGACGCGCTGGATTCCCGGCTCGAACACGTACTCACGATGGATTGCGTCGCCGTTCTGCCACGGGACCACCCGCTCGGTGCCCGCCCCCGTCTCGGCCCGGAGGATTTTCGCGGGATCCCCTTCGTGGCCTCCCCGCTCGCGAGTGCCCTGCGCAGCCGCGTCGACGCCGTGTTCCAGACGGCGGGTGTGGAGATGACCATCACCGCGGAAGCCGGCCTCGGCGCCGCCATCTGTACCCTCGTCTCGGCGGGCCTCGGCGTCAGCCTGATCAACCCGCTGGCGGCTTACGAGGAAGCGAAGGTCTCGCCGATCCTCATCCGGCCGTTCACGCCGGCCCTGCAGGTGCGGTTCGCATTACTGTTCCCGCCCGACCATACGCGGAGCCGGCTGATGCGCGCATTCGGCGCCTGCGCGCGGGCGATCCTGCTCGAGGAACTAGCCCATTTGCCCGACGCCGCCCTGCCGGCCGTTCCCGAGGCGATCGGGAACGGCCGGCGTATCCTGGGCTGACGCGCGTTCGGACGCGACGGATCAGGCGGCACGCTTCTGCGCGCCGTAGAACGTCCCGCCCTGCTCGGCCATGGCCGCCAGGGTGTCGGGCACCCGGAAGCGGGGGCCGTGCTTGACCTCCAGCCCGCGGGCGAGCGCGACGAAGGACGCCGCGCCCATGAAGTCGATGTAGGACAGGGTCCCGCCGGTGAACGGGGCGAAGCCGAAGCCCAGGATCGAGCCGACATCGGCCTCTCGGGGATCCGTCACCACGCCCTCACCGACGGTGCGGGCGGCTTCGAGCGCCTGCACCACTAGGAGCCGCTGCTTCAACTCGTTGAAATCGACCGCCTCCGGGTCGAGCCGGTTCGGTTGCAGCTCCGCCAGGCCCGGCCAGAGGCGCTTGGGCGCACCTTCGGGATAATCGTAGAAGCCCTTGCGGTTCTTGCGGCCGAGCCGGCCCTGGCCCTCGACCATGGCGGTGAGGATCGACTTCTGGGCGGGATCGACTACCCCCTCCCCCACCTGCGCCTCGGTGGCCTTGGCGATCTTGAGCACGAGATCCAGAGCGACTTCGTCGTTGAGCGACAGTGGTCCGACGGGCATGCCGGCCTGACGCCCGGCGCTCTCGATCATCGCGGGCGGCACGCCCTCGGCCAGCATCTTGTGGCCTTCCAGGATGTAGGCGCCGACGCAGCGGTTGGCGAAGAAGCCGCGGGCGTCGTTCACGACGATCGGGGTCTTCTTGATCAGCCGCACATAGTCGAGGGCGGTGGCGAGCGCCGCGCCGCCGGTGGCCTCGCCCTTGATGATCTCCACCAGCATCATCTTCTCGACGGGCGAGAAGAAGTGGATGCCGACGAACTGCTCCGGCCGCTGCGAGCTCTTCGCCAGGCCGGTGATCGGCAGTGTCGAGGTGTTGGAGGCGAAGATCGTGTCGGGGCTAATGACCGCTTCGACCTTCTGGATCACCTCGGCTTTGACCCTCGGATCTTCGAACACCGCCTCGATCACGAGATCGCACCCGCTGAGCGTGGCATAATCCGCCGTGGTGGTGATCCGGCCGAGCAGCGCGTCGCGATCGGCGGTCTTGGCGCGGCCCTTGTTGATCTGGCCGGTGATCAGCGTGTGGGCGTAGGCCTTGCCCTTCTCGGCGGCCTCGATCGACTGGTCGACCAGCACCACTTCGAGCCCGGCCTGGGCGGTGACGTAGGCGACGCCGGCACCCATGAAGCCGGCCCCGATCACGCCGACCCGCCGCAGGCTGGTGGCCGGGACGTCCTTCGGTCGGCGGGCCCCCTTGTTCAGCTCGCCCATGGAGATGAACAAAGTGCGGATCATCGCCGCCGCCTCCTTCGAGCGCAGGATATGCGCGAAGTACCGGCTTTCGACGCGCAGGGCGAGGTCCATCGGCAGCTGCAGGCCCTCGTAGACCGAAGCCAGGATCGCCTTGGCGGCCGGGTAATTGTCGTGGGTCTCCCGGCGGTAGATCGCGTTGGCCGGCGGCCAGATCATCATGCCGGCCGGTGAGTAGACCTTGCCGGAGGGCGCCTTGAACTTCGGCACGTCCCAGGGGGCGACCGCCGAGCCGCCGTCGCGGATCCACGCCTTGGCACGCTCGACGATCTCGGGCTGCGGCGCCACCACGTGGATCAGGCCCATGCCCTTGGCCATCGGCGCGCGGATCTGCTCGCCCTTGAACAGCATCTGGAGCGCGTCGCCGGTCTGCATCAGCCGGGCGACGCGCTGGGTGCCACCACCGCCTGGGAACAGGCCGACCTTGATCTCTGGCAACCCGACCCGGGTCTTGGCATCGTCCGAGGCAATCCGGTGATGGCAGGACAGGGCAAGCTCAAAGGCGCCGCCGAGACACAGACCCTGGATTGCTGCGGCGAAGGGCTTCCCGCAGGTCTCCAGCCGGCGGAACAGCAGCGACAGGCGGCGCGACGCCTCGAAGAAATGGCGCATGGCCACTTCCTCACCCTGCTCGGCCTTCAGTTGCTCATAAGCTCGGCCAAGCCCCTGCAGCATCGTGAGGTCGGCGCCCCCGGAGAAGTTGTCCTTGCCGGTGGCGATCACGCAGCCCTTGATGGCGGCATCGCTGGCGACCTGCTCGATGATCTGCTCGAGCTGGTCCATCACCCCCTCGGTGATCACGTTCATCGACCGGCCGGGCATATCCCAGGTCGCCATCGCAACGCCGTCTGAATCGATCTCAAAATGGAAATCCGCCAGCGTCATGGTGCCGTCCTCCCAAAGTCACGCCGTCTAAAAGCCGGTGGTTGTACGTTAAGGTTGCATTGAGTGCTGGAGCGCATGATCCGCCGGTCGGGGGGTACCGACGGATTCGGCACATGACGAAGGATATTGGCTGCCGCGCATGCCGCGACGGAGCCGCCCTCGATTTCGACTTCACGATGGCGTTCCAGCCGATCCTCGATGTCGGATCCGGACACGTCTGGGCCTACGAGGCTCTGGTGCGCGGGCCCAACGGCGAGCCGGCGGGCACGATCATTGAACGGGTGACCGACGCGACGCGCTACCAGTTCGATCAGGCTGCGCGCGTGAAGGCGATCGAGCTGGCGGGACGCCTGTTCCCCCGGGACAGCGACACGCGGCTCTCGATCAACTTCATGCCGAACGCGGTCTACGAGCCGAATGCCTGCATTCGCGCCTCGCTGGAGGCGGCCCGGCGGGTTGAGTTCTCGCACCGGCGCATCATGTTCGAATTCACCGAGCAGGAGCGATTCCAAGACATCGAGCACGTGAAGCGCATCGTCGCCGCCTATCGCCGGCAGGGCTTCCTGACGGCGCTCGACGATTTCGGTGCGGGCTTCGCCGGGTTGAACCTGCTGGCGAATTTCCGGCCCGACCTCATCAAGATCGACATGGAGCTGGTGCGCGGCATCGACACCGATTCCGGCCGGCACGCGATCGTAACGGGGATCATCGCCATCGCCCGGGCCCTCGGGGTCACCGTGCTGGCGGAGGGCATCGAGACAGCAGCGGAACGGGACGCCCTGCGCGGCCTCGGAATCACGCTGATGCAGGGCTATCACTTCGCCAAACCAAGGCTGGAGGCGCTGCCCGCGGTCGAAGGCTTCGCCCCCCAAGCGGCCGCGCGCGCGGCTTGAGGCCAGCCGATCGCTCGCGGGGGACGGCATGGGCTACTTCGGCGCCGGAGCGGGCGGAGCCGCCGGCGGCGAGACCGGCGGCGCGCCGGGCTTGGGCGTGTTGTCGGCGGCGGCGGCCACCGCCAGCATGTTGAGGAGCTTGGTCACCGAGTTCTGCGAGATCGCCGTCACTGCGGAGTTGGGGTCGGCGTTCATCGTCTGGAACTTGAGGTAGGTCGGATCGGCGTAGATCTCGTCGAGATGCTTCAGCTCGGCGAGGGTGAACTTCTGGGCATATTCCTTCGACAGGCCCTCGATCATGATGCCGCGCTGCTTCTCGAACTCGTCGGTGAGTTCCTTGCGCACGGCCTCGGCGCGCGCTTCCGGCATCGGCGCCACGGTCTTTTCCAGGGCGACGTTGAAGCCGGTCTGGAGGTTCTTGATCAGGGTCTTGTTGACGAGCGCGGTCGCCTCGGCAACGCGGTCCGACGCTTCGTCGGCGCGCGCGGCAAGCGGCAGGCTCATGGAGACGCCCAGGCAGAGCGTCGCGATCAGGCGGTTCAAGGGCTCGACTCCCAATTTGTTATCGTTCGGCCCGGATTCGTGCCGTACGTCATCCGCGCCTCTAGCAGCGTTCCTCGGCTTTGGGGAGCGGGCCCCGTCGGCTCCCACGCCGCAGTCTCGCTCAGACCCGTTCGATGATCGTGGCGGTGCCCATGCCGGCACCGATGCAGAGCGTCACTAGTGCGCGCTCCTTGCCGGTTCGCTCCAGCTCGTCCAGCACCGTCCCAAGGATCATCGCGCCGGTCGCACCGAGGGGATGGCCCAGGGCGATCGCGCCGCCGGTGACGTTGACGACCTCAGGGTCAAGATCGAAGGCCTGGCAGAAGCGCAGGACCACGGCCGCGAAGGCCTCGTTCACCTCAAACAAGTCGATATCCGAAAGACTCAGCCCGGACCGAGCCAGGATCTTGCGGGTGACATCGACCGGACCGGTTAGCATCAGGGCCGGATCCGAACCGATATTGGCGAAGGCCCGGATTCGCGCCCGCGGGCGCAGCCCGGCGGCATCGCCGGCCGCCTTTGAGCCGATGAGCACGGCGGCGGCGCCGTCGACGATGCCCGACGAGTTGCCGGCATGGTGGACGTGGTTGACCGTCTCGACGTCCGGATGCGCATCCGTCGCCACAGCGTCGAACCCGCCCATCTGCCCCATCTGGACGAAGGAGGCCTTCAACGCAGCCAGCGACTGCATGTCGGTGCCCGGCCGCATATGCTCGTCACGGTCCAGCAACGTGATGCCGTTCACGTCGCGCACGGGCACCACCGAGCCGCCAAACAGCCCGTCCGCCCAGGACTTGGCCGAGCGCGCCTGCGAGCGGACCGCATAGGCGTCGCAATCGTCCCGCGAGAAGCCGTACTTGGTGGCGATCAGATCGGCCGAGACGCCCTGCGGCATGAAATACGACTTGATGGCGATTGCCGGATCGACCGGCCACGCGCCCCCCGAGGCGCCGATGCCGATGCGGCTCATCGATTCGACGCCGCCGCCCACCGCCATGTCGTGCTGGCCGCTCATCACCTGCGCGGCGGCGAAATTCACCGCGTCAAGACCCGACGCGCAGAAGCGATTGATCTGCACGCCCGGGACATGGTCGGCGTAATCGGAGACCAGGGCCGCGGCGCGGGCGATGTCGCCCCCCGCCTCGCCCACCGGGTCGACGCAGCCGAGGATGACGTCATCGACCAGCGCCGTGTCGAGACCGGCGCGGTCCTTGAGCGCCCGCAGGGCCGTCTCGGCCAGGCGCAGGGCCGTTACCTCATGCAGCGCGCCATCCGCCTTTCCACGACCGCGGGGCGTGCGGACGTGATCGTAGATGAAGGCTTCGGGCATCGGCGTTCCCCAGCATGTTCTTGCCTGTTGGCGACGCGGCCATAACGGGCCGAGTCGCTGGACGCCAGTCTGCCACGGCCCATACGCGTCGCACCATCCCAGGTCCCGGGGAAACGGCCGGCCTGAGAGGGGCCTGAAACGGAACCGCGCCCGATCGGGGTTCGATCGGGCGCGGTCGCGAAGTCAGGTGGCCTGGATCCCGTCGGGATCCTAATCCTGCAGCATGCGCTTCAGGAGCTCGACCTCGTCGCCGAGCACCGCATCCTCGCCGATCTGCTTCTCGATCTTGCGGACCGCATGCAGCACGGTGGTGTGGTCACGCCCGCCGAACCGGCGGCCGATCTCGGGCAGCGAGCGCAGGGTCAGCACCTTCGACAGGTACATGGCGATCTGGCGCGGCTTGACGACGGCGGCGGTGCGCCGCTCCGACAGGATGTCCGAGCGCGAGACGTTGTAGCGTGAGGCCACCAGCTTCTGGATGTCCTCGATCTTGATGCGCTTTGGCTCGCGGTTCTTCACGAGGTCGCGGATGGCGCTCTCGGCGGTCTCCATCGTGACGGCGGTGCCGGTCAGCGTGGCGTGCGCCAGCAGGCGGTTGACCGCGCCCTCCAGATCCCGACCGTTGGCGGTGATCGCCCGGGCCACGTAGGTCGCGACCTGTGGCGACACGTCGAAGCCCGGATGCGCAGTTCGCACCGCGGCGAGCCGCGCCGACAGGATCGAGACGCGCAGCGCCTCGTCCAGGGCCGTGATCTCGACCACGAGGCCACCGCCCAGGCGCGAGCGGACGCGCTCGTCCAGCGCCTCCAGCTCGGTCGGGGGCCGGTCCGAGGCGACGACGACCTGACGGCCGGCATCGATCAGCGCGTTGATGGTGTGGCCGAACTCGGCCTGGATCGACTTACCCTGGATGAACTGGACGTCGTCGAGGATCAGCAGGTCGATGCCGCGCAGACGCTCCTTGTAGGCGAGCGCCGACTGCGTCTTCAGGGCGTTGACGAAGCCGTACATGAACCGGTCGGCGGTCAGGTAGATCACCCGACGCCCAGCCTCGCGGGCCGCGTGGCCGATGCCGTGCAGCAGGTGCGTCTTGCCCAGGCCGACCCCGGCATGGAGGTAGAGCGGGTTGTAGAGTGCGCCTTCGCCCTGGTGCCGGGCGACCCGCTCGGCGGCGGCGTGGGCCAGCGCGTTCGAGCGGCCGATGACGAAGCTGGAGAAGGTCAGCCGCGCATCGAGCGGCGTGCCGCTGAGGTCCCCCCCGGCATCGGCGTTGCGCTGCTCGGAGGCGGTCGCCACCGCTGGGGCCATTGGGGCCGGCGTGTTGGTGGCGTGGAGCCGGGCGAGCGGGCCGCTGGCCGGGCCGGCCTTCGGCACGCCGACCGCGGCGGCGCGGGCCGGGGCGCCGGTACCCCGCACGCCGACCTCGATCCGGGCGATCTCCTCGGCCTCGGCCTTGAAGGTGCCGAGCACGCGGTCGAGGTAGTGCGACTCGATCCAGCTCTTGAGGAAGCGCGTCGGCACCGTCAGCCGCGCCGTGCCGGCCGAGACGCCTTCGAGCTCCAGACGGGCGAACCAGCTGGCGAACACGTCCTCACCCAGCTCGGCGCGCAGCCGACGCTTCACCCGCGCCCAGGCGGATCCGAAATCCGTATTGCCGCCGCTGCGGCCACTCTCGTCGTCGCTCGCCACCGTTCCGTCGACACGCATCACTGGCTCTCCCGACGCCGCCGGCGGAAACCCGCAGGCCGCGCGTACGCACGATTTACGCCCTCAGCGTCCCGCATAACCGGGCGGGACAGAGTCCTTGGATGGAGTCAACTCCCCGCCAAGGAACTTTTGCCGATTGGAGGAGCCTATCAACAATTACCTACAGTTCCTTTAACAGTGGGACTTGTGGGGACGGCTCAGATTCCCAACCCCAAGTGTTGCCGGCCCCTGCGGAGCTGCTTGTTAGAGTCTTGGCGAATCGAGATGATTCGCTCATGTCCCGAAATCGGCAGGTTTTGCTTGAACGCAGTCAGTTACTGTTAAGCTACACGTGGCCCCTAGACTCTGCAATGTGCCAAATTCTGGTCTAGGGTTAACGCTTCGCGACGTCCGGGCCGTCCCGGGGCCTCGTGCGTCATCCCGAACGGCGGTGATCTGTTTCCAGAATGGCTGATTGCTCACCCGGATAGCGGACACGAAAAAGCCCGGCGCGAAGGCCGGGCTTTGTCTCGTCCAGTGGTGCAGTGGCGGACTAGGCGGCCAGCGCCTTCACCCGGGCAGCCAGGCGCGAGACCTTCCGCGAGGCATTGTTCTTGTGAACGATGCCGTGCTGGGCAGCGCGCATCATCTCGGGCTCGGCGGCCCGCAAGGCAGCCAGGGCGTCCTGCTGGTTGCCGGTGGCGATCGCCTCCTCGACCTTGCGGACGAAGGTGCGCATGCGCGAGCGGCGCGAGCGGTTGACCGCCGTACGCTTCTCGATCTTGCGGGTCATTTTCTTGGCCGAAGCGGTGTTGGCCATGGAGTCCTCGTTCTCTTCGTCGGGCGATGCCGACGGGCCGGCTCAGCCGGAAATCGGTCGTCGCATCAGGTTGTCAGGCGATGGCCGAGACGCAGCGCGCGCGAAAGCGCGGCCCCTCGGCGAAGCGGCCTCTATAGTTAGCGCGATGCGGCTCGTCAACGCGGAAGATCCCGGATCGAGCCGGTCGGGCCGCGCATCCTGATACTGACATTTTTCCTATGTTCTTGCTTTGTTCTTGCGGCCGCATCAGGTCGGCATGGCGGGGTGGGGCCACCATGCGTGACGAATCTCAAGCGCACAGCGAAGCAATCATACTGCGCCACGTTCTGGCTGGCCTGACCCTTGAGACGAAGCTGATGCGCCTGCAGCGGCAGCTCCAGGCTAAAAATTGGGAGACCCAGCCGCGCGCGCCAGCGGGACAGCCGAACGGCGGCGAGTGGGTGCCGGCTCCCATCGGTGCTCAGTGGGCCTCATTCCAAGAGGATCGACCCAGCGGACCGTCCCGACAGGATCCACCCGCGCTCACGGACAGCACGACGCTCGAGGATGGGACGCGCATCCTCTCGATCCGCGTACATGCCGGGCGAAAATCCTTCGATGAACGACACACCGTCACGGCGCCGGATGGCGAGAGCCGGATTTTCGAGACATCCGGCGAAACCCAGACGATTCGAGATGGCAATACGGGTGAAGTTCTGTCGCGGACCACCTTCGCGCCGACAGGTCTCGTCGCTGAACCGTTTGCTCAACCTGCCCTGGCCCCTGCCCTACCTCTGATTGCCGCCCCAGTCATCGCAACCTTCGAGCTTGGGTTGCAACTCCTGACGTATCTCTCTGCCCGGGAGGACGGGTACGGCACCGCTCTGGGGCTTACAGCGCAAGAATATAAAACCGGAGACGATCCGCAAATGAGTATGCCGATCTGGATTGGCCGGCTCAGCCAAGCTCAAATGGACGAAGCTTGTCCAAAAAATGGGGAAGTGCAAGCGATCGTGGACGAGGTAACTGCGCGTGTGATAGCGCAAGGCGGATACACAAACGCGACGTAGTTGGGTACAAAGATTCACGTCAAGATCGCGCAGATTATCAATGAAAATAAATACCCAAACTATGTTGCGGAACTAATTCTAGCCGAACGGAATAAGGATCAAAATTTTATCCTACCTGGCATTAAGAAATCCAATGTATTCGAAAGAGCTCGCATCGATACTGCATGCATCTACGATCCAAAAACCGGCCGAAGGGGATGGACCCCTCGACAAGCCGTCGACACAATCAAGGCGGCAAAACGCAGGTTTCCCGAAGTCGTGCATTTTATCATGATACAGGTGAGACCAGGGAAATGGCCACATTGATTCTTACACCGGCGCAGCAAATCCGAGATTTGTTAGCTCCGCTGGTAGATCGAAATCAAGATGTCGTTCTAACTGGCGGCAAATTTATATGCCTTCAAAGTGTTGGTCATATCGCTAGGCAGATACGGATCCATAACCGACCAAGCCGTGGATACTTCACGCTCGAATGGCGACGAACGGAGTTATATATCCGGGGGGACAAATTCGATTTCGGAGGCTATGGTCGATCGATCGGCTTGATTGGTCGATCCCGTCGGTTCAAACCCGCCGGCCAGGACGGAGTCTGGGATTGGGACGACTTGATGATCCGTGGCGATTTCGTCGAGCAAATTGAGACGGAAGTTCTGCCCCTTCTCAGATCCTAAGACTCGATCGAGAAAATCGTGACCTTCATCCTATCCCAAGAATCAAGAGGCTACAGTTTTCACAAGGATCATATCTGGATGTGTTTCACGCAGGCAGCTCTTGGCGAGTTTGCGAGTGCAAGAATGCATTGGGAGTTGATCACTCCGAGCTTCAAGGAACAACATGAAAAGCAAACAGCAATCGATGGCGAACCGATGTCAGACTATTTTCGCAGCGGCCTCGCAGTAGGGGACGCTTTGAAAGAAGGCGATCATATGGCCTTGGTAAAGCTTCTTTGGGCGAACGAGCGCACCGAAGCAGACCGGTTCAAGCTCGGTCGCCACTGGCAGCCGACAGCGTTTCCATTTCAGAAAGCTGCCACACCCGCTACGGTCGCCGGCGGACCGGATCAACAATGATCGCCGCCTGAGGGACAGGTATCAATTCGAGAGCGTCGACAGCGGCCACAATCCGAACAGCAAAGAGATAAGCGCGATAGAGGGATCAGCAGCCAGATAGTCGCGGCAACCCGGAGTTGGCCAAAGTCTCCAGTGTCGTCCACGGACCCGCATCGACTCGCGGGGGAGAGAAGCGCATGGAAAAGCATGCAATCTTCGACATGCTAAAAGCCTTAGGCGGCAGATAGTGCATTCCGTTTTGCGAGGGATCGGACGAATACGATCAGGGTCGATGCGAACTCTGTACAGATTGCGGCTCGAAATAGGGTGCTTCGATGACAATCACGTCGAGGCATCGACATTCAGAGAAACAGGAGGCATTGATGGAGGGCATGGTTATCTGTTGAAGATATTGGCCGCGAATCCGATGAATTAGATTTCGGCTCTAGGATAGCGCTATGTCGCAGAGCAATGGCGGTGCGTAGCACTTGAGAGCAAACGATCACTCCGGCCAGCGCAACGCCGCCGCCGCCGAGATCCTCCCGACCACGGCGGCGATCAGCGTCAGCGCTGTCAGCACCGCGAGCGGCACGAGGAACGGCACCGTGCCCCCCGTCGCCGCCTGGGCGGCCGAGACGCCGAAGATCAGGCTCGGGATCATCAGCGGCAGGACTAGAACCGCGAGAATCAGCCCGCCCCGGCGGATCGAGGCCGTGAGCGCCGCGCCCACCGCGCCGATGAAGCTGAGCGCCGGAGTCCCGGCGAGCAGCGTCAGCGCGGTGGCGCCCATGGCGGTGCCGTCGAGGGCGACGAGCAGACCGAAGAGCGGCGAGGCGAGCGCCAGGGGAAGACCCGTGGTCAGCCAATGCGCCGTGACCTTAGCGAGCACCACGCCTTCGAGGGGCACCGGGGCGGCGCTCATCAGCTCGAGGGAGCCGTCCTCCTCGTCAGCTTGGAACAGGCGGTCGAGGCCGATCAGGGTCGAGAGCACCGCCGCGAGCCACAGGATCGCCGGGCCGATCCGCGACAGCAGGTTGAGGTCGGGCCCAAGCGCGAACGGCACCAGGGCCACGATCATCAGGAAGAACACCAGCGACAGGGCACCTGAGCCTCCGACCCGGCCAGCCAGGCGCAAGTCGCGGGCGATCAGCGCGAGGATGGCACGGGTCACGCCCAATCCTCCATCGGCTCGGGCTCCGGAGCGGCTGACGCTTCGATGCGCAGCTCTGCCGCCCCATCGAGACCCAGAGCCTGGTGGGTCGCGGCGATCACGAGACCGCCACCGGCCCGATGCGCCGCCATCAGGCCGGCCAGCAACGTCTGCGAGGCTGTGTCCAGGGCCGCCGTCGGCTCGTCGAGGAGCCAGAGCGGGCGTTCGCAGACCAGCAGCCGCGCCAGGGCCACGCGCCGCCGCTGGCCGGCCGACAGGTAGCCCACCGGCAGGTCGTGGGCATGGCCGAGGCTGAGTTGCTCCAGCGCATCCCGGGGGGAGAGGCGGGGCGCGCCGAGGAGTTTTTGGGCGAACAGCAGGTTCTCTCCGGCAGTCAACGAGCTTTTCAGCCCGTCGCGATGGCCGACCGCGTGGAGGCATTCCGGCAGGCTGGCCTCGCCCACCTCGTCCACGTCGATACGCCCGGCATCGGGCCGCAGGCGGCCCGACAGGATCGCGAGAAGACTCGATTTCCCGGCGCCGTTCCGCCCGGTCACCGCCAGGGCATCCCCGGGCCCGAGGGCAAAGGCCAGACCGGAAAAAATGCGGCGCCCGGAGCGGCGGCAGGCGAGATTGTCCACGCTGAGCCGCACCCGATACCCCGCCCTCTTCCGCCGACGCGCGGCGCTTCCATGCCTGATTGCGGCCGGCAACGGAACCGTGCTGCTACGCTCGGCCTTTTTCTGGGAGTATGGAGGCTCCGATGAACGAGGCGATAAACCCGACCGAAGCCGAAGTCGCCGCCGATGCGGATGCGATGGCCGGCCGGGCGCTGGTCGAGGCGCGGGTGGCGCAATGCACGCCCGAGGAACAGGCGGCATTCTGGGAGGCGGTGGGACGCTGCTTCGGCGGCGGCAAGCCACCGGATATGCAAGCGGCCGACTGATCAGGTCCCCTTGCGCGTCAGGGCCCGCAATGCACCACGAAAGGTGCGGACATCCTGCTCGGTCAGGCTCATGCGGTGGAGCATGTCGCGCATATTGCGGGCGATGATCTCCCGCTTCTCGGGCGGGTAGAAGCCGGCGCCGTCCAGAGCCGTCTCCAGGCTGCCGAACAGCGCCACCAGCGCCTCGCGGGTGGCCGGCGGCGACAGCAACTCCCCCGAGAACGGCAGCACCGCCCGCCCGCTGGCCTGGCGCCACGCATAGCCCACCAGCAGCACCGCCTGCGCAAGGTTCAGCGACGGGAAATCCGGCGAGACCGGGAAGGTGATGATCGCATCGGCGAGCGACACCTCATCATTGGTCAGCCCGACACGCTCGCGGCCGAACATCACCGCGATGCGCTGCCCCTCCCGGGCGACCATTTCGCCCATGGCGGCCTCAGGGGCGAAGACGCGCTTCATCTGCCCGCGCTCGCGCGCGGTGGTAGCGAGCACGTAGTGCAAATCGCCGATCGCCTCGGCGACGCTGCCGAAGATCGTGGCCCGGTCGAGGACATGGGTGGCGCCCGAGGCCGCCTCCCGCACGCCCTTCTTCGGCCACCCATTCTTCGGGTTGACGAGGCGCATTTCCGACAGGCCGAAATTCGCCATGGCCCGAGCCGTCATGCCGATATTCTCGGCGAGCTGGGGCTCCACCAGGATCACCACCGGGGCGATCCCCGGCGGCAGCTCGGTGATCTTCGGCGGCGGCTCGTCTTGCGGGTCTCGGGTCGTCATGCCGGCCCTCTGGCACAGGCGGCGGCCGCCCGTCGAGGGCCGGGTGACGAAGCCGGCCGGATGACAGCCCGCGCCTTCCGCTGCCGGAAGGGCCGCGCTATGTCGCCGGGGCGATACGGACCCGGTCGATATCCGGGCGGGCGACCGCACGGCCCTTGCATGCCGTGCGCGGGGACAACGCGAGAAGGCATCGGTCCATGGCGAAGATCAAGGTAGCGAACCCCGTCGTTGAACTCGACGGCGACGAAATGACCCGGATCATCTGGGCCGAGATCAAGAACAAGCTCATTCATCCCTATCTCGACGTCGACCTCGAGTATTACGACCTCGGCGTCGAGCACCGCGACGCGACGGCTGACAAGGTCACGGTCGACGCCGCCGAGGCGATCAAGCGCCACGGCGTCGGCGTGAAGTGCGCCACCATCACGCCCGACGAGCAGCGGGTGCAGGAATTCGGCCTCAAGGAGATGTGGCGGTCGCCCAACGGCACGATCCGCAACATCCTGGGCGGCGTGATCTTCCGCGAACCGATCATCTGCAAGAACGTGCCGCGCCTCGTGCCCGGCTGGACCCAGCCGTTCGTGATCGGCCGCCACGCCTACGGCGACCAGTACCGCGCCACCGACTTCAAGGTGCCCGGCAAGGGGCGCCTGACGATCAAGTTCGAGGGTGACGACGGCACCGTCATCGAGAAGGAGGTGTTCAAATTCCCGGACGCCGGCGTCGCGATGTCGATGTACAACCTCGACCAGTCCATCATCGACTTCGCCCGTGCGTCGCTGAACTATGGCTTGGCCCGCAAGTATCCGGTCTACCTGTCCACCAAGAACACCATCCTCAAGGCCTATGACGGCCGGTTCAAGGACCTGTTCCAGAAGGTCTACGAGGAGGAGTTCGAGGCGAAGTTCAAGCCGCTCGGGATCACCTACGAGCACCGCCTGATCGACGACATGGTCGCCTCCTGCCTGAAGTGGTCGGGCGGCTACGTCTGGGCCTGCAAGAACTACGACGGCGACGTGCAGTCGGACACCGCCGCGCAGGGCTTCGGCTCGCTCGGCCTGATGACCTCGGTGCTGATGACCCCGGACGGCCAGACGGTCGAGGCCGAGGCCGCTCACGGGACCGTCACCCGCCACTTCCGCGAGCACCAAAAGGGCCGCGAGACCTCGACCAACTCGATCGCCTCGATCTTCGCCTGGACCCGCGGTCTGTCGCATCGGGCCAAGCTCGACGGCAACGACGATTTGGCCAAGTTCTCGGCGACGCTGGAGAAGGTCTGCGTCGACACCGTCGAGGCCGGGCACATGACCAAGGACCTCGCGCTGCTGGTTGGCCCCGATCAGAAGTGGCTCTCGACCACGGGCTTCCTCGACAAGGTCGATCAGAACCTGAAAACCGCGATGGGCGTCTGAGACGGCGCTTTCGGCCGAAGTTTCAGCGGCGGGTGCCCCGGGGCGCCCACCGTTCCCATGTCGCGGTCCGACCGGGCTTGCCGAGTGCCAGGGCGGTCGCTGCCAACGTCACCGCCATCCCGACCGCCTCGGCCATATCGATGCGCTCCGCAGCGAAGGCGTAGCCGATGAGGACGGCAATGACAGGGCTGACGAAGGCATAGAGCCCGGCCCGGAACGCGCCCCAGTCGCGCAGCAGCATCAGGAAGATCGGCAAAGCAATCAGCGATCCGCCACCGACCATCACGGCGAGTCCCCGCAGGACGCGCGGATCACTGAGCGCGGCGAAGCGCCCTGGATCCCAGCCCTCCACCGCCAGTGAGATCGGGATCAGGCCCAGCGTGCCGAGACAGGATTGCCAGAACGCCAGCACGACCGGCGGTGTTGCGCGAACGATCGGCCGGCTGATCACCGTGCCCCAGGCATAGGCGAGCGTGCCGAGCGCCACCGCAGCGAGGCCGAAGACAGCCTTCGCGCCCTCCCCGCTCGCGCCGAAGCGACCGGAGAACAGCAACGCCAAGCCGGCGAGGCCGAAGATGATCGCGGCGACCCGGAGCGGCGTGATCGGCTCCTGCCCGTAGGCTGCCCCGATGCCGATCAAGAAAATCGGCATAAGCCCGAGATTGACCACTGCAGCGAGGCCGCTTGGAGCCTGCGCCAGCCCCCAGAACACCAGAGCGTAGCAGGCGGTGGTGATCAGCAGGGAAGCCGCAAGGACGCGCCCCGGTCGCTCGACCCGCAAGGAAAAACCCCGGAGCCGGGCAAAAACAAGAAACCCCAAAGCCGCCATCGTGAAACGTAGGCAGGCGAAGAAGATCGGCGGCAAGACCTCCATGGCGAGCTTCGTCGGCAGCCAGCCGGCGCCCCAGATGAATGCCATGAGAAGGAAAGCGACAATTCGGCTCGAATTTGCCCGGCGACGATCGGCTTCTCCGCCGAGTGACGCGTCAGACATCGCCTGCCGCTCGGCCGCCCGTGCAATCAGTTGCTGGCATGTCGGCGATCACAATCACTTCCGGGGAGCGGTTGTGTTGCCGGCGAGAGCCCCTCTGCTAGGGGCCCGCCGGGTGTCGCAGCATGGGAACAGCATCCCGATCTCAATCACCAGACTCGGGCCCATCATAGCTGATCGGCCCAGCATCCAACTCGCGCCGGTTTCGCGAACGGTCAAGCTCCAGCTGCGCTCTTGAGGGGAGTTTTCAAGCAGGGGCCGCGGCGGGATGTGCCACGGCCCCGTCCGATCAGGCTTCGGCCTGGAAATCCGGCGCGCAACTCTCTGCCAGTGCTCGGCCAACCTCGATCAGCAGCAGGTCGATCGCAGCCCGCATCAGCGGGTCTCCGACCGAATCGATGAGATCGCGCACCGTGAGGCACTGCACCGCGAGGGTGTCGAGCGGGGCATCGGTCATGTCAGAACTTCTCATCAGGCTGCCAGGTAGGCCGGCTCGGAGACCAGAACGGAACGGCTATCGCCGTGCACCGTGCGAAGGCGTGCCAGCGTGCGCTCGTCGAAGGCGGCAGTGGCGGCCATGATTTCCTCGCCACCGATCAAAACGGGCAGGCCCAGGGGCTGGGCACGGAAATGCAACTGGATGACGTGGATCATGTAGAGGGTCGGCATCTGCAGGAGCAGGCCAGTGAGGCCGTGCGCCATGCCCCACTCCACGATGCCGGTGAGCAGCGCGATCGAGACCGGATTGACCACCCGGCCCCGGGCGCGGTGCGAGCGGGCCACACCCTGGCGGGTCCATTCCCAAAGGTGCGGCCCGGCCGGTCGCTCGCCCTCGCAGAGTTGCGGATACACGTCGGATAGGAGGTGCGGGCGGGTGGTCGGCAGGAGTCGGCTGTAGCCGATGACCTTCTCGCCCTCCATGGCGAGGAAATGCACCGCCTGCGGCGTATCGAACTGATCAATTTCCCGTCCGTCCGGCCGGGCCAAGTCCGTCCAGCCTTTCTCCTCAACGAAGATCTCGTGCCGCAGGCGCCAAACCTGTTCCATCGCATCGCTATATTGCGATGCGTTGGCTGGGGTAACCACATGAATCATGGAACAACCTCACGTCTCTATGCCGTGAGTGTCCCGCGTCGCCGGTCGAGTGTGTACTACGCAAAACCGTAGGGTTGCGTGTAAGACCGACGACAATTGCGACCGTGAGTTTTGACGCTACCCCTAGGTTATCAGGCCGGCCCGCAGAGCCTGCGCCACGGTGTGCGCTTTGTTGACCGTGTCGAGCTTCGTGCGTGCCGAGCGCAGATGGTAGTCGACCCCTGACGCCGTGATGCCCATCACCACACCGATCTCCGCGTCGGTTTTGCCCTCGGCGGCCCATTGGAGAGTCTCGCGCTCCCGGGGTGACAGACGCACTGGTTCACCGGGCACAGGCCGGCTGTTCATCAGCAGCAATTGGCCCACGGCATAAGTCGCCACCAAATTGACGGCGATTCGGTCTGCCGCCTCAATCTCGATCGCCTCCCCAGAGAAGCTGATGCCGCCGGGTTCGCCATCGAGGGTCACGAACGGAATCGTAACGCCGGCCCGGATGCCGAACTCGGTGGCCTCGTTCATGACGCGGCCGGCTGTTGCCGTGTCGGGCTGCACGGCGCTCCAATCGAACGGCGTGGCGCTGGTGCAAAGCCGGCGAACCGTTGGGTCGTGAAGGGCGTAGCCGCGGGCAACGTAACGGCGGGCCCATTCCTCCGGCATGGTACTGGCGAGAACGTAACCGGCGTGACGGCGAGCTGGCAGATTCGGCTCCGGCACGATGCCGGCCATGACGTATAAAATTCCATAGCGTCCGAACGCACCGACCAGCAGACGGGCGATCTCGTCGGGCGTCGCGGCGCGATCGAGATCGCGTAAGATATTGAATGTCCTGTCGAAATGTTTCGATTGCGGCATGCTCGCCCCGAAATTTTGCACGTAGCGCGACAAATCGCAGGCCACCACAACCTGAGGATGGCATCTGCCGCGCTTCGGCGATAGGTTGGCCGCGAAATCTCTTCTGCGAGGCCGAACTCGCTTCGGCTTCGATATGTGACGCGGATCGCGTGCGAGCTTCGAGCCAATGATCGACGATGAGACGCCACCGACCACGCGCTATCTGCTCGAGCGCATCGCCGAGACGCTGGACGTGTCGCCGTCCTATTTCTTCCGCGTCGAGTCCGCGATGGTCGATCCGTCCGGGCCAAGCGAGGCACAATGCGACGAGGCTGCGGCCCTGTTCCGGGCGATCAAGTCACCGACCCGCCGCGGCGCGGTGTTGAAGCTGCTCCGCGAGATGGCTGCAGACAGTTGATTGCTCCACCGCCCAGCGGTTGGTCGTTGTCTTCGGCGGGCGCAGTCAGCGGCGCGTCAGTGAAAAATGAATAAGCCGGGGCTTACAGCACCTCACGAAACGCCCGATTACCGGGCGTCCTCTTATGCCCGAGACAGCGCAGAAAGCGTTTTGTGAACGGCTTTTACGCTGCAACCAGCAGGGCAGCGCCAGCGACGCCGGAGAGCACGAGCCGCAGGCGGCCGAGCCAGAGAGGTACGAGGCCGCGGCGTGGAAGGTCCTGGTCGATCAGACCCCAGGCCAGTACGAGGGCACCAAGGACGCGCAGGTCCCAGGGCGCCGGCGCGGCCATCGCCGCCCAGGCCACCAGGGACGGCACGATCGCGATGACGTAATCGCCATTGCCGGAATTGCGGGCTGCGGCCGCGCCCCAGCGGATGCCGCCAAGGAACGACGCGATCACCGCCCCGTAAGCCGACAGGATCGTCCGCGGCGACAGGCCGATGCTGCTGAGGCCGCCATCGGTGCCCGAAACCGCCAGCGCCGCGAAACCCAAAAACGGGATGAGGCCGGCCACGCCGAGCACGAGCGCACTGATCGGGACGGGGTTCCGGTGCGCCATCCATCCTCCGAGCCGCCGAACAGGCAACGGCTACGCTTCTTTCACGGGGGCGGGTGCCGCCCGGACAAAGCGTTCCCGCATCGCGGCGGAGCGGTCAAGCTGGGATCAGGGCGGCAAAAGAGAGCATCACCCGGATCAACCGGGGCCGGATCGGCGGGTGATGCGTCGGGCGTCGCAGGCTCCGACCGCTACGACTTGCGCGGCGGCGGCGTGAAGGTGGTCGAGTTCGGCGTCGGCGCCCCGAGCAGCGACATCGGCGCCGTGATACCCTCCTTCGGGGCGGGCGGCTCGTTGACCGCCGCGTCGATCTTGCGCGGCTTAAAGGTGGCGGCGAGGCTTTTGGCGCTGGTGAGGTCCGCTGGGTTCAGCTTGTTCGCCACGTCGTCGCGCTTCTTGGCCGCGTCGTCGTCGCCCTGCGCGGCAGCAGCCGAGAACCAGGCATAGGACTGCACCAGATCCTGCGTCAGGCCGAGGCCCCGGGCGTAGAGCACCGCCAGGTTGTACTGGCTGTCACGGACGCCGAACTCGGCCCCTTGCCGGAACCACGAGGCGGCCGACGCGAAGTCGGGCTTGCCGTTGGCGGCGGGGTTCTCGGCGTACAGCACCGCCAGATTGTGCATCGAGCGGGCGTGACCCTGCTCGGCCGCGCGGCCGTACCAGAGCTTCGCCTTGTCGAGGTCGCGGACCAGCCCGGAGCCCTTCTCGTAATGGCCGGCGAGCTTGTACTGCGCCGGCGCATAGCCGGCGACCGCCAATTTCTCGAACAGCTTCGCCGCCACAGCGAGGTCCCGCGGCATGCCACGGCCATCCGCCTCGCGCGTTGCGAGATCCCAGATCGCCGCGCCGTCGCCGTCCAGAGCCGCCTGCTTCACCTTGACGAGGGCTGGCGGCACGGTGCCGAGATCGGCTTGCATCGTGTTCATGCCGGAGACCTGGGGCACCGCCGCCTTGGCGGGTGTCGCGCGTGCCTCGGCAGGCGGGGCGCTCGGCAGGGCCTGCGTGGTCACCGGATCGGCGATCGACGCTTTGGGTGCCGCCGCCTCCGGAGCAGCCTCCGGGCGAGACTCCCGGGCAGGCTCGATGCGGGCAGGGGCGACCTGGGAGGTCTGGACCGGGGGGCGGGACACCTCGTCGGGCGTGCGGAGGCTAATCGCCTGGAGCGCGCCGAGTGCCAGCACGATAGCGGCGAGCCCGAGCAGCAGCGGCCGGCGGCGGCGGTTAATCTCGGCCCGCAGGCGATTGAAACGGCTCTCCCCCGACGCCGTCAGCTCACTCTCGCCCTTGTGGGCGCGCAGGGCCCGGGGATCGGCCGGCGCCTCTGCAGCGAGTTCCGCCTGAGCGGCTTGGGCGGCACGACGGGCCGCCGCAATGAAACTGGTCTTGATGTCGGTCTCGCCGCCCGCGTCCAAGGCCGGTCGGCCGCGGGCGGGCTCGGTCGAGCGGTCCCGCGTAGCCCGGCGGGTCGTGGTGTCCCGAGCCGCGCGCGCCTCGCGTCCCGGACGCCCGCTCCCTGGCTCCAGCAGGTCGTCGGCCAAGCGAGACGCTTCAGACGCGGCGGCGCGGGTGATCTCCGGGCTCGTGGAGGCCATCAGGCGCTCGTCGAGGGACGGCACCCGTGCATTCGCGGTTTCGACCGGGCCGAGCCGATTGACGAGGCGTTCGAGAGCCGATTGCACACCTTCGAGGGTGGCGCCAAGGCGCTGGTCCGATGCGATCTGCCGCGCCTGCATGTCGGCGAGGCTCGCGCGCAGGAGACCGATCTCGCCGAGATCCGCGCTGGGGATGCTGGATCCCTGCAGCGTCTGGGCCACCGCATTGCGTGCAGCACGCTCGACTGCGGCCTCGCTGGGCGCCGATTCGCGCAGGGCCGCGACCTGCTGGAGCAGGTCGTCCATGGTGCGCTCAAGGCCGGCCAGGGCCGGATCGCCACCCCGGGGGGCATCGAGCCTGCCGGCCAACGTGACGACCTGCTTCTCCAGGGCGTCGAGGCCCTCGTGTTCCGAGCGGCTGCCGACCTGATCGACCTTCTCGGCAAGGCTGCGCAGCATCGCGTGGATCGAGGCCATGTCGCCGGACTGGGCCACGTCCGACTCCCCGACCCGGTCGAACCTCTGGTCGCGCGTGTAGAGGCCGTCGACCTTGTCGGCCAACGTTTGGATCTGCTCGGAGATGGCCGCCGGGGCGGCGGTGCGGACGTCGCTGCGGATCTCTTCCAGAAGCGGGCGCAGGCTCGCATCGGTGCCGGTCCGCTGCAGCTGCGCGATCTGAGCACTCACGGCTTGCAGGCTGTTCGCCAAACCCTGAATGCGCTCCGGACCGGCCAGGGCCCCGATCAGACGGCGGATCTCTTCGAGTTCGCCAAACAGGCCGGCCAGCGTATGCCCGTCCGGACCGGCCGGGCCGGTCGCGGCGACGCTGTCGAGACGCTCGGCCAATCGGCGGACGTCGTCGGCCACCCGGGTATGAACATTCTCTGCGACCTGCTCAGCCAAGCGCTCGACCTGCGCCCGGACCTGCTCGATCGGCGCAGCGATGGCGGCGA
Organism: Methylobacterium sp. GXS13; assembly: GCF_001455965.1. GTDB lineage: Bacteria > Pseudomonadota > Alphaproteobacteria > Rhizobiales > Beijerinckiaceae > Methylobacterium. Next base: position 122,426 of record NZ_LKKO01000001.1, on the reverse strand, counting down.
GATCTGTGCCGACCTGCGTTCGCTCGATGCCGTGAGCGAGCGAGTTCACCGCCTGTTCGAGAGCACCGACATCCCGGCTCGTCGCCAGTTGGTTGATCGCCTCGCGCAGGCGCACGGTCTCGCGCTGGAGTTCAGACACGGCGACCGACGGTGCGGTGATCTCCTCGACACGGGCCTCCAGGCGGCGGGCGAGGTCCATGCGCATGCTCGCCACGACGCCGCCATCGGATTGGCCAGCCGTCAACGCACGCTCGCCGACGCCCTCCGACAGCTCACGCTGGCGGTGGCGGATATCCTGGACGGCGCTGCGGATCTCGACCACGTCCGGGCGCCCGCGGCGGATTGCGGGGCGCGCGGAGGCGAATTGCTCGCCGAGTTGCGACATCCGCCGCTCGATATCGCCGAGACGCTCGGTCACCTGCTGGACCGGCGTCGCCTTTAGAGCACGCTCGATCCGAGTCTCGATCTCGGCCAGACGCCGGGCCTCGGATTCCTGGGTTAAACGCCGCTCCTCATCCAAGGTCCGGTTGAGGCCATCGATGCGGCTCATCAGGGCGGCGAAGCCCGGGTTTTGAAATTCGGTACCGTGGTCCGGGCGGGACTCGGACTTCCGCTCGAACAGAGAGGCGGCCGGAACCGGAAGGTCGTGGTGAAGCTCGGCGTCGGGCCGATCCTCAGGGATGCCAACTTTCTCGGTGCGCGGGCGACGACGCGGGCGCCGATTCCCCTGCACGCTCTGCTGCTGGGGCACCACCGAGGCGATCCAGGTCTCGAGCGGGACGCCCGCTCGCGCCGCAACGTCCCGGGCGGCGTCGAGCACCTCCGGGTCGAAACTGTCGAGCTGCGGCATGGCGTTGCGGGTCATCGGTGGCCTGTCGTCGGCAGCGTTCGGCGTTGATCCTGTTCGCGGGACGGGACCGGAAGACGGTATCCACGGAACGCGGGTGCCAGATCGTTCGAGGGGACCTTTAACTTTCTTGGTAAACACACGGTTAAGGTGAGGCCGGCCCAGTAATCCTCGGCGCAGGCGTGCAGGCCCCCGATACATCCCGTCCCAGGGACGGCGGAGCCGTTGCTCCGGACGCGATGGCGCGCTTAGATGCTTGCAAACGGGCGGGCCGAACCCGTCGATCAGCCCGGCAAGGGGGAATCAGTTCATGCCGCATTACCGCGCCCCGGTCGACGACACGCTGTTCCTGCTCAACGATGTCCTAGGCTTTCATAGCCGGGACAATCTCGCCGGATTCGCCGACGCCTCCCCGGACGTGGTCGAGGCGGTTTTGCGCGAGGGTGCAAAGCTCGCCGAGGAGGTCCTAGCCCCGTTGAATCGGGCCGGCGACCTCGAAGGCTGCCGCCGCGATGCCGACGGCAGCGTCCGCACGCCCACGGGCTTCAAGGCCGCCTACGACGCCTACGCCAAGGGCGGCTGGATGGGCCTGTCGGTGCCGGAGGAGTTCGGCGGCCAGGGGCTGCCCCACACGCTGAACACCGCGATGCAGGAATTCGCCTCGGGGGCGAACCTCGCGCTGGGGATGTATCCGGGCCTGACCCAGGGGGCGATGGCGGCGCTCCTGGTCCACGGCACGGAGCAGCAGAAGGCGCTCTACCTGCCCAGGATGGTCGAGGGCGCCTGGACCGGCACGATGAACCTCACCGAACCGCATTGCGGCACGGATCTCGGGCTCCTGAAGACCAAGGCGGTGCCGAACGGTGACGGCTCCTACAGCCTCACCGGCACCAAGATCTTCATCTCGGCCGGCGAGCATGACCTTGCCGAGAACATCGTCCACCTTGTTATCGCCCGGATCGAGGGTGCGCCCGCCGGCACCAAAGGCATCTCGTTATTCGTTGTGCCGAAGATCCTGGTGAACCCGGACGGTTCGCTGGGTGCCCGCAACGGCGTGTCCTGCGGCTCCCTCGAGCACAAGATGGGCATCCACGGGAACAGCACCTGCGTGATGAACTACGACGGCGCCACCGGCTGGCTGGTCGGCCAGGAGAATCGCGGCCTCAACGCCATGTTCGTGATGATGAACGAGGCGCGGCTCGCGGTCGGCGTCCAGGGGCTCGGCCAGTCCGAGGTCGCCTACCAGAACGCGGTGGCCTACGCGAAGGAGCGGCTCCAGGGCCGGGCGCTGACCGGCGCCAAGGCCCCAGACAAGGCGGCCGACCCGATCCTGGTCCACCCGGATGTCCGCCGCACGCTGATGCAGATCCGCGCCTTCAACGAGGCCGCCCGCGCCCTGATGCTCTGGACCGCCCTGCAGGCGGACATCCTGCACCGGTCCGAGGACGCCAAGGAGCGCCAGACCGCCGACGACCATCTCGGCCTGCTCACCCCGGTGGTGAAGGGCGTGCTGACCGATCGCGGCTTCGCCAACGCGGTGGACGCGCAGCAGCTCTTCGGTGGCCACGGCTATATCGAGGAATGGGGAATGTCGCAGTTCGTGCGCGATGCCCGCATCGCCATGATCTACGAGGGCGCCAACGGCATCCAGGCCATGGACCTGATCGGCCGCAAGCTGCCCAAGGACGGCGGCCGGGCGATGATGACCTTCCTGAGCGAGGTCCAGACCTTCCTGAAGGACTATGGCGAGGATCCAGCGATGGCGCCGTTCACCCTGCCGCTTCAGGCCGGGCTGAACGACCTGCAGGGCGCCGTGATGTGGCTGATGCAGAACGCGTTCTCGAAGCCCGACAATGCCGGCGCGGGCGCCACCGACTTCATGCACCTCTTCGGCCTCGTGGCGCTCGGCTACATGTGGGCGCGGATCGCCAAGGCAGCCCACGCCCGGAACGCCGAGGAAGTCTCGCCGCGCTGGTCGGCCAAGCTCACCACCGGCCGGTTCTTCATGGAGCGGATGCTGCCGGAGACGAGCCTGCGGCTGGCACGGATCAAGGCCGGGGCGGAGAGCACGATGGCGCTGGCGGATGAGGCGTTCTGACGGGATGGTCGGCAGCGCACGCCGCTTCATTCTTACCGCCGAAGGAGATTTCAAGATCCGGGCGCCTCGCCCGGAGGATATCGCCGAGACAGCCGCGGCGCTGTGCCCGCAGGCCGGATGCGGGTTCATGATCCTCGAGGAAGACTGCCCCGACGGATGGGGAGACTACGTTCAGGCCGCGGGCGGCCGCGACGCCAAAACCGGCGAGAGTCGGATCACCGTGGAGCGGCGCGTGTATGTCCGAGATGGAAACGGCGGCATGGACCTGCGTCGTCCGTTTCAGCATCTCGTCGCCGGGAGGCCGGGACAGGGCGCGGCGAAGCCCGCGCGTATCGAGACGAACGGCTATCAGGTGACCGTTCGGGCGAATGAGGTGCTGTCGACGCGGGACGTCGTCGCGATCATGTCGGCCTTCCTGGAGAATCGCGAATTGCCAAGCGCTTATCGCTGGCGTTCGAATCGCGAAGAGGTCGAGGAGACCGTCCGCGAAACGGAGGCCTGGCGCCGTCAGCACTGACGGCAAGCTACCGTAGCCGAAGGACTTTCAGCCCTACGGCGAGGTTCTCGGGTTTCGGACGCCGCTTCACGCTCTCAGCGCGCCGTCCAGATCTTCGATCAGATCCGCCGGATCCTCAAGCCCGATCGACAGCCGCACAACCTCCGGCCCCGCCCCGGCGGCGGTTTTCTGGGCGTCGGTGAGCTGGCGGTGCGTGGTCGAGGCCGGGTGGATCACCAGCGAGCGGGTGTCGCCGATATTGGCGAGATGCGAGAACAGTTGCAGGTTGGAGACGAGCTTCACGCCGGCCTCGTAGCCGCCCTTCAGCCCGAAGGTGAAGACCGCGCCGGCGCCGTTGGGCGTGTAGCGCTTCGCCAGCGCGTGGTAGCGATCGGTCTCCAGGCCCGGATAGCTCACCCAGGCCACGGCGTCGTGTTGCGCCAGATGCTTGGCCACCACCAGGGCGTTGTCGGAATGGCGCTGCATCCGCAGCGGCAGGGTCTCGATGCCGTTGAGAATCAGGAAAGCGTTGAACGGCGACAGGGATGGTCCGAGATCGCGCAGGCCGAGCACCCGGCACGCGATGGCGAACCCAAAATTGCCGAAGGTCTCGGCAAGCACCATGCCGGAATATTCCGGCCGGGGCTGGCTCATCATCGGATAGCGCGCGTCGCCCGCCCATTGGAACGAGCCGCCGTCGACGATCAGGCCGCCGATCGAATTGCCGTGGCCGCCCAGGAACTTGGTAGCCGAGTGCACGACGATGTCGGCTCCGTGCTCGAACGGCCGGATCAGGTATGGCGTCGCCATGGTGTTGTCGACGACCAGCGGGATGTTGTGCTTTTTGGCGACCTGCGAAAGCGCCGCGATATCGGTGATGACCCCGCCGGGATTGGCGATGGACTCGCAAAAAATCGCCTTGGTGCGCGGCGTGATCGCGGCCTCGAACGAGGCCGGGTCGTCGTTGTCGGCCCAGGCCACCGACCAGCCGAAGTTCTTGTACGAGTGGTTGAACTGGTTGATCGAGCCGCCATACAGCTTGTTGGAGGCGACGAACTCGTCCCCCGGCTGCATCAAAGCGTGCATGGTCAGGAACTCGGCGGCGTGGCCTGAGGCCACGGCGAGTGCCGCCGTGCCACCTTCGAGCGCCGCAATGCGCTCTTCCAGCACGGCGTTGGTCGGGTTGGTGATCCGCGAGTAGATGTTGCCGAAGGCCTGGAGCCCGAACAGCGAGGCGGCGTGGTCGACATCGTCGAACACGAAGCTCGTGGTCTGGTAGATCGGGGTCGCCCGCGCGCCTGTAGCTGCGTCTGGGGCGGCGCCGGCATGGATCGCCAGGGTGTTGAAGCCGGGCAGGCGGTCGGTCATGGTCGGGTCTCCTCGCACCGTTCCGCCTGTATGCCCGCCCGGGAGCGGTGCGCAAGGTCGTGGCGGGCGCCGGGCGCCCTCCGGCTAGTCGTCGTGCGACGCACCGATATCGACGTGGGGCTGCCCGGCATCGACCAGGGCGCGGTCGACGGCCTCGATCGCCAGCAGGGTCCGGGTTAGATCCTCGGCCATGGAAATCGGGGCGACGTCGAGGCCGCCCAGCCGCTTGGCGATGGCGTTCCTCTGTCGCGCCAAGGCGCCGCGCGCGCGCTTCAGGTCTTCGACCTCGTCGACGGTCATCCGCTATCCCTTTCTCGGCCCGAGCCGATCAATCGCCGGGCATCCAGTCGATGTTCGGCCGCTGCGCAAGCATCCGGTCGAAGTAGTTGGCTACCGCCTGGGCACCATCCGTGTGCATCATCGCGACCGGATGCGCGAGGTAGGCGCGGGCCAGATCCATCGGAATCTGCCCGGCCTGGAGGGCTTTCAGCACCTCGTCGATGAATGCGTCGTTGGCCTCGTTGAAATCGCTTGACAGCTTCTTGCGGTCGTTGAGCGCGTTGATCGGCATGCCGTGTCCTCTGCTGCGGAGTCGGGATTCACCCACGAAAGAGATCGGAGGCGGTCTTGCAAGTCTTTGAGCCACGTCAGGAAATGGCGGGTCGCATCCGGGTGCGACCATCTGGTCGAACCGATGCGGCGCTCAGATCTTCGTCGTCCCCGAACAGTCGATGCAATTTGTACGAGCGTGCGATTGCACACTTAAGTAACCGTGCGGCGCAGTGCCTTGGAGCGGAAATCCTGTGTGGCACGTTAACAGGCCATGTCGATTGGTCTGATACCCGCCCACAGCGTCGAAGTCATTCCCTGCGCGAGCGATCCGCGGTGCTACCGCTGGATCATCCGGGCCGGTGGCGGCGCGGTGGTCGAGCACTCGCCCTACGCCTTCGTCACGCAGAACGGTGCCCGGATCTCCGGGGAGTGCTGGATCCGTGAACATTTCGCAGACGGCACACGCGGCTGAGCCCGCAGCCGCCGCGGGCTCTTCGCAGAGAAAGGCAATTCGGCGCCGGATTTCGGTTGGCCAGGATCCCGATCCCCGAAAGCGTCGAAGAATAGGCAGTCGGCCCGTTCCGGGTCACGGACCGAAGGCGTTTGATACCGAGACTCGGTAGTCCGAAAAGCAAAAAACGCCCATGCGGGCGTTTTGCGAAGATCCGGTTGGGAAGGAAAACTGGAGCGGGCGAAGGGATTCGAACCCTCGACCCCAACCTTGGCAACGCAGGGCGCGGGGTCGGCGGTCCCAGGGGACCGCCGACCCCTCCAACGGTTTAGCGCGAAACCGTGCATCCCCGTTCGATCCCGTTCGAGCCCAATCGGCCCCGTTTCGGGGGGTTACGGCCCCATTCCGGACCCGGGCTCACCGACTGCCTGAGCGGTCCGCCAGGGTCATCAGGCGACGGGCCATGGCCTCCTGTGCCGCACCCCGGCCGCCGCACCAGCCGTCGAACGTCTTGCGCCCCACGCGCCGAACGGCCGCCGCCGCGTTCCGGCCGCCCCGGGTCCGGGCCCAGTCCTTGAGGACCTCCGCGAAGGGGCGCCCGTCCGCCTCCCAGTCCACGGGCGCCGGCGGCTTCGGCGCCGGGCTGTTCACCGCGCCGTAGGCGTCGTTGGAATTGGCGAACGGGTCGAGACGCGGGTCGTCCGGCCCGATTCGACCTTGCCCGAGCTCGCGGTCGAACCGGGAGAACCAGTTAGAGGTGTTCCCGTCGCTCCCGGTCGCTCCGCGGGGCGGCTTGAACACGGCCGTGAGCGGCTCGCCGATGAGGTCCTCGCGGCGGAGCAGGAGCCTGTAAGCGTCCATGGCAGCGGACGGCGAGCCGAAGCTCGCCCTCTCCAGGATCTCTCCGCCATCGTGGGCGCGCAGTCGGACCATCCAAGGCATCGGTAGGATCCTACAGAGGGTCCGCGTTCTGATTGTACCAAGCGTAGTACCGGGCCCAACCACGCGCCCGAAGGGCAAGGCGAACGTCGTTCAGCATCGCGCCAGGGACCGCCCCGACGCCATGGATGTCAGTCCTCGATGTCGATGCTAAGCCCGCGAGCGGGAGCGCCGGCAGGATCGCCCTCCATCCCGGCACCTTTGCCGCGTCCCGCACGGGTAGCGGATCGGTCATGGTCGCGGCTGGCGTCATCCCGGTGCCTCTCCTGCCGGGGCAGGGTGCCATCGCTGTCCGGCACGGCCTTGCGCTGGATCAAGGACGGCGGGTCACGGGAGAGTTAACGTCGGGCCTTGGTTACGAAGGGAGGCGAGGAATGGCCGAACTTCCGAGCGGTGCACCGGAGGGCACCTGGGACATCCTGGTCCGTCTGACCGAGGCGCGTGTCAGCCCTGGCGGCGCGCCGTCTGCAACCCCGAGGACGTCGGGTCCACGGTCTGTGAGTCGCGCGCGGGACGCCGTTCCGTCCCTTCGGCCTCGACCGGAAAACACAGGCCGTGTCGTAAAGGCACGTCGTTTTAGGCCTGTTACGCACGGGCACGGCACGTTTCGATCATCGACCGGGGTGATGGATCCCGCGCCGGGTCTAACGTCGAGCTGAGGTTTCGCCAGGGGACGGTGTGCGAAACTCAAGCCATGGTACAAACTTATGAATTTATGTGTCACATCGTCAGCGCGTCATGGCCCCCCTTACGCCGACGCCGATCCTTCGGCGTAGTCGCGGTGCCGGATGAACGACTGGTCGATGGCAAGTAGCGCCCCGTTCTCAGTGAGCGCGGCGGCGTGGCGTCGATGCGTTGGGGCGGCGGCCAGCACCTCTCGGTAGCGCTCGTACTGGGCAAGCGTCTCGAACTCGATCAGCCCGTAGCCTACGTTCGTCGGGCTCGCGAAGTCGGTCGAATGGTAGTAGCGGACGAAGCGGCTGCCGTAGTCACACATTACCGGTGTCTGATCCTCGACATAGATGCGAAAAGCATCGATCCGGTTCGGGCCGATGGTGTGGCGTAGGCAGAGCGTGTGCATGCGCGTTCTCCATCTCATTCGCCTGGAATCTGAACCTGACGCAGCCGCATGTCAGCCGCGAACGCTTTGGTCCCGGCCGAAGCATCGTGCGATGCGCTAAGTTCGGAGCTGGTGTAGGATCGGCCAATGTCGTCCGGTCATCCGCTCTCCAAAATCGGTGCGCTCGTCGGTGATCCTAGGTGCGCCAACATCCTGTCAGCCCTGATCGACGGGCGGGCGCTGACAGCAACCGAGCTCGGATGATGGGGACCACGCCGCTGAGCCCCCGCAAGCCGAACCCTGTGCCTCCTCGTCCCGAGCCTCTGCCGACGAAGCCTCGCGTCATCACAGGAAGCACGCCAGGCTGGACGAGGCCCGCATAGTGCGATCCAACGCGGCGGGGATCGTGACCCGCGACCAAGCATGGCAAGGACCCGCCGGCGGGTCTTGGCGACGACTAGGTTCATCAAGAGAAAGATCGAAGTCCGACAAGCTTCCAGCCGGCAGTCGCCGAGTAGTAGCGGCTGGTAGGTCCCAGGAAGGAGATAAATGGACGTCAGCCTCGCGCTCGGGAGAAGTCTATACCCTAACTGCTTATTGAGCAGGGCCGGCGCACCATCCGCGCCAGTCCAAGCCGTCGTCCGCATCGCGCTTCGCCATCCCTCGTCAAAAGGGCCGAGCCTGCGCGGCGGTGCGTGTCCTGATCGAGGTGACGCTCGGAGGATATGGAGAGCCTCCCGCGCACGTCCACCGATTCGCCGGCATGACGTGCCGATCGGCATGCGGCGCCTCCGTTCGGGGCGGGACGTCCCGGGGTCGGGTTGGTGGCTTCCGAGGGTGGGGAGGCCTCAGCAGTTCGTCGCAAGCCCTACCGTTTGTAGGTAACCTGCGAATATGGTCTGCTGCTCAGGTCGACGGGAGTGCTGTTCTGGAGACATCACCGCGGATCCTGCTACACGTGCCCGACACCCCCCTTCCGTCCCCATCCGACCGACTCGCGCTGATGCTCTGGCACATCGGCGTCGCGCACTGTTTCGGCGCGCGAGGGCGCATCGCGTTCGCATCCGAGACCGCAGCGGGTTGGATCGAGGGCATGGTCGCGAACTCCAGCCGCGCCCTGCGAGAGCACCTCGCCGCCGCCGACCCGCAGTATCTCTCCCAGCATCGCTTCAGCTTCCGCCGCCATACCGGCTGCGTCGAGGCCGTCTGCAGTGCGTGGTGGGACCTCGATTTCCGCGGTGTGGACCGCCATGGCCAGCCGCTGCCATTCGCCGAGAACGAGTTGGACGAGGTCATCGTGATCGTCCTTTACGTCATCGCGGCCGCCGGCCTGCCGGTCCCGTCGTACATCACGGACTCGGGGTCAGGCTGCCACGTCGTCTGGACCGTGCGCGGCCTCAATGCGCTGGCCATGAAGCGGTGGCGCGCATTGATGAAGGCGCTGCGCGGGCCCCAGCTCGACGACGCTGGCAACCCGTTCGCACGCCGCGGGCGCCGCGAGCCGGACGCCTACGAAGTGGCTTGGACCGAGAGGATGCTGCCTCTGTGGCGAACCCTCAAGAACCTCGGCCTCGACCGTGCCGCCTCCGATCCGGCCCGCGTCCTGCGCCTTTGGGGCAGCATCAATTCGAAGAACGGCCGTATGGCGCGCTGTGCGTGGCCGGCCTCGATCGGCGACATCCACGCCGTCGACTTCAACGGCCTATGCGATGCGGCACTGCCCCTGACGCGCGCCCAACTCCGGGCACTGCGCCAGGAACGCAAGGCAGCGCGCGAGGCCAACCCGAACGCCATCCAGGCTCCTCGCGCGTCGCGTCCGCGCCGCGCGTACGGATCGAAGTGGGTGCTGATCCGCAAAGACCTGATGGCGGTTCTGGAGCACCGTGGGTTCGCCTGGTTCAAGGAGCATAAGAAACGGGATTGGTGGTACCTCGCGATGGCGGTGGCGCTGTCACAGACTGAGGGTGGCGACGCGCAGTCCTGGGCCGAGTACCTTGGCCCGCTCGTCGGGCAGCCCGTCAGGGAACTCGCGGGCACGTTGTCAGGCGTCGAGCGAGGGATGCTCGCGCACCTCTCCGGCGAGACCGTCGATTGGGAGGGCGACATTCGCCCCGCCTTCTATGACTACCACCCAGCAACGATCGCCGAGAAGCTCATCGTCACGGACGAGGAGGCTCGGGAGATCGGCCTGCGGATTCTCCGCCCCGCAGGCCTGCCCGCGCTGACGCCGGCAGAGCGCCAGCGCCGCAGCCGCGCCCTGCGTTCCCCGGACCGCAAGACGCGCGACGAGAAGGCCGAAGCCCGACTCTTTATGGGCCGGCAGGCGTGGTGGATGCGCATCGCGGGGCTGACGGTCGCCGAGTGCGCACGACAACTCGATTGCAACGTGTCCCGCGTCGAGCGGGCGATCGCCGAGGCAGACGCCCACCCGGACGGAATCGCCACCCTCGAAACGGTGGACGCGCCGCCGGAGGCCATCCAGGTGGAGGCAGTCGAAATCCCGTCATTCGTGTCACGGCCTTCTATAGTCCCAGAAGGGTCTCCCCCTGCCATTGCCCCCACCGCCGCCCTGCAGCCTGCCGAACAGCCCACGGCGGTCCAGGCCAGAACAGTCAGGGTGATCTCGGCGACACCATTCCACGCCACCATCGAGACGGCGACGGCCACGTGGTGGTGGACGGTCGTCGACCAGGGCCGCATCGAGCAACCGTTCGAGGAGTTCTGCGACCTGCAGTCGGGGCGTCCCGCCGATGGGGATCGCGCGCTTGTCGACGCTGCCTGCGAGGAGCTCGCCAGGGCGGCTCAGGCGGCCCATCAGCTGTCTCGCCGTGGTTCGAGGCGTCGGGGGCGCCGTGACGTCCCTGAGGCTCGCAGGGCGGTTGCCAGGCCCGTTCCGCTGCCGCCTCTGTATCTCCAGCGCGAGGTAGAACTCTACCGCGAAGCGTCTGGCGGCGGCGGCCTTCGGCACCGTCTTGTAGCTGCCTAGGGGAGGCGGTAGGATCTATACGCCTGTAGCAGGGCCGGATGCAGCACATCCACACGCCCATCCCGGTCCGCCGGGGCGGGCGTCGTCACGTCAGGGCACCGCGTGGCGCCGACCGGGACACGCGCCCTGTGGCAGCCTCCCGACATGGCTAGGCGCAAGCAATGCTGCAGCGGCTTCAACGTTTTGGGCCTCTACAGCGTCTAATGTCGGACGCCCGAAGTCCCCGGTTCCCGCCCCGCGCCGGCGCACGATGCTCGACAAAGACTACCCAAGCCCAGCCGATAGGGACCGACGAGACGGACTGGACGTGGGCGTCCGAGAAGCTCCGGTTTTAAGTTCGCGCTCGGGAGACCGAGGGCGTCCGCGGTCATGTCATCCAGCGTCGACCTACGCGATGATGCATCCCGGATCGATCAACCCGCCCGCGGGCGCCATCCATGCCAGATGGCCCGAGGCGGACGAGACAATGTCGTGAAGGGCATTGCCGATCCGCGCCGCCGCCAATGCCTCGCCCTCGCGAACCACGGCCCCGTCCTCGACGAGCCAGCGCTCCAAGATACCCTCGGGAAGCAAGCCTGTAGGCCATAGGGCTTTCGATACGCGGATATCCGGCATTTGGTCAGTTACCTGATGCCCACGGTATTCGGGGGGCGGCGGGAATATGACGCCAGCCCGTCCAAGGGCGCCTTGACCTGGATCAAAACCGATGGACCCGACCGGTCAGAACGGCAGGTCTGTTCGCGGTCTTCCGATCTCGGTGGCGAGACGCTCGATCTCGTCGAGGGCCACGCCAATACGGTCGACCTGCGCGCTCATCCGGCCAACGTCGAGCTGCGCCAGGGCGTCCGAGTTCCACCAGATGCCGTCGTCGAACCCTCTCAGGATCTCCTGCAGCCGTCTGTGCTGCGCCGTCAGGGCGTCGATGGTCTCGCCGATGATCACGTCGTGTCCTTTTGGGGGCGGTGGAAATTCTCCGGTCGGGATGCACGTTTCGGAGCGGTCGCGCCTTGCGCTGGATCAAGGACCGCAGCGGCCATCGTCCCCCAAGCCGGGTCGCGTCAGTCCCTTAACCCTGCGGGGGCCTCCGGGAGACGGGCCGGGGCGGTGAAGATGATGCCATCGGGCCGGTAGTCGATCTCGGCACGGCCTTCGAGCTCGTCCGCCAGGGCCCGCTCGATCATGCGCGAGCCGAAGCCCCGCCGCGTCGGCGGGTTCACCGGAGGCCCGTCGAACTCCTGCCAGGTCAGGCGCAAGGCCCGGAAGGGAGAGCCGGCAAGGACATCCCAATCGAGCAGGATGCGGCCGACCCCGTTGGTCAGCGCGCCGTACTTCACCGCATTGGTTGCGAGCTCGTGGAAGGCCATCGAGAAGGCCAGGGCCTGCCGTGGCGTCAGCATGACCTCCGGCCCCCCGACCTTGATACGCCGGTCGCCGTCGGCCCGGAACTGCGCCAGGGCGGTCGTTGCGACCTCGGCCAGCGTCGCACCGTCCCATTTCTCGCGGGTCAGCACGTCGCTCGCCACCGCCAGGGAGTGGATGCGGCCCTGGATGACGTCCCGGGTTTCGGTAGGGGAGAGGTTCGCCCGAAGGGTCTGGACGACGATGGCCTGGACGGTCGCCAAGGTGTTCTTGACGCGGTGGTTGAGCTCGTTGGCCAACAGTGCCCGATGTGCTTCCGCATGCTTGCGGTCGGTCACGTCGAGGGCGATGCCTGCGAGGCGGAACGGCACCCCGTCGTCGCCGTAGAACGGCCTTCCGCGGAACTTGAGCCACCGGACCTCGCCTGCAGGCGTCACGATGCGATACTCGATGTCGTAGTCGCCGTGCCCCGCGATGCAGGCGGCGACCGCCTCGTCCCGCCGCGCACGGTCGTCCGCGTGGATCAGGGCCTCGTAGGCCGTGCGGCCCAAAGAATCGTCCGGGTCGAGCCCGAGGACGACCTTGAAGGTCTCGGATGCGGCGAACCGCATGTCGTGAAGGTCCAGGCTCCACGAACCAAGTCGTCCGGCCTCCAGCACGAAGCGAAGGCGCTCCTCGCTCGTCGACAAGTCGCGGGTCCGCCTTTCGACCTCCCGCTCCAATGCCTCGCGGTCGGTCTCCAAGTGTTCGAGCCGCGCCGTCTCCGACGTGGCGTCGAACTGGGAGGCCACGAAGAAGGCGAGGTCGTCGCCCTGGAACACCGGGGAGACGAATAGCCTGTTCCAGAACAGCCCGCCGTCCTTGCGCCGGTTCAGCAACCGGACCTCGACCGGGACGCCCTCGGCAATCGCTTCGCGGAGGCGGCCGATCTCGACGCGATCCGTCTCCGGCTCCTGTAGGAACCGGCAGTTCCGCCCGAGGACCTCGTCCCGGGCGTAGCCGGTGAGGGCGCAGAACGCGTCGTTGGCGAAGACGATGGGATTGTCGTGCTGGCGCGGGTCGGTGATCACCATCGCCATCTGAGAGGCGCGCACCGCAGCGGCGAAGGGGTCCGCCCCATCGACCGTGCGGGCGAGTTCCGTGACGATCCGGTCGTGCTCGCGATGCATGCCGAGGCCCTGGATGCCGAGCGACGTCTCGATGGCGTGGGCGCAGGATGCCTCGTACTCGCACGTCGATGGCGGCCCCCGCGCCAGGGGAGCCTCGGTGTCGGCGGTCATCCGATCTCCGGCGGAGCGCCACCTGGGATGCCGAGTGGCTCGTTCGACGGCGGCATCTCCTCGGGGCCGTAGTCCGGCACGCCACGCGGCTCTGGAAGCGGGCTCTGGTCGGGACTGGGCGGATGCGCCGGCGACGGATCGGGAAACGTCGGATCGGGTCGCTCCGGGAACATCGGGTTCGCCATGGGGAATTCCTTGTCGCTGGTCGCGGGAAGGCTGGGGTGCGGAACCGTCAGCCCATGAAATGCCAGGCCGCCTCGGATTTGGTCCGACCGTCGTCGGCCACCCCATCGGGGCGCAGGCCGACCTCGTCGATCCGGGCCTTCTCGGAGTGGTCGAGCGCGAGGTCCCGCTCCTTCGCGGCGGCGGCATGCTCGCCCTTCGAAAGGTGCTTGGCCGAATGCCGGTAATGGGCGGCGGCCCGGTCGTGCTGGTGCGCGGCCTCCTCGCACGCCCGTGCCATCTCGCTCATAGCCATGGTCGTTCTCCCTGAGGGGGTGTTCGGAAGCCGCGTCCGGCCGTCGTCAGCCGCGGACTTGGTTCTGGGCCATGTCGCGGTCCCAGGTGGTCCTGGCGGCCTCGCGGGCGGCACGGGCAGCGTTTGCGGTGGCCGTGGCGGCCCTGGCGATGGCGGCGCGGGCACCCGATGCGGCCCGGCGCACGGCCGCCATGTTCGAACGGAGCGATGCCTCGGCGGCATCCTGCGATTTCTCCACCGCAGCTTGCGTCGCCGCGACCGACTTGCGCGCGGAATCGGCGGCCTTAAGCATCGACGCGTTGGCCGCCATGCCCGCGGCCCGGTTGGCGTCGGCGATCTTGGCCTCGGCCCGGTTGGCGGCTTCCGCAGCGTCCGTGACGAGCTTCCCGATCATGTCGGCGGATTGCTTCGGGGCGCCCTTCACCGCCGCCTTCGAGGCCTGCATCGCGAGCCGGGCCGCCTCGCGGGCCGCATCGGCGGCCTCGTTCGCCTCGCGCCCGGCCTCCCGCATCGTCGCCGCGGCATCCGTGGAGGGTGCCATCGGCGCTTGCGCCATGGCCGTGGTCATCGTCGTCAGGGCGAGGAACGTCGCCGTCAGGGCCGTCATCGTACGCATGGTGGGATCCGATCGTGTGCTGGGTGATGGGAGGCAGGGCGAGCCTGCCGAGGGGGTCGAGCTCAATCGACCTGCGGGGTCTTGGAGGCGGCGCCCCAATAGGCGTCCGCTTTCGCCGTCTGCAGGGCGAACGGCTCCGCCTTCACGAACCGGCCCTCGACGATGCGGGGGGCCTGGTCCATGGCGTCCTTGCTCGTGTCGAGGACGAGGATGTTCAGGTTGGGCGAGACCTTGAACCGGTCCCACGGGACCGCGACGTGGCGCTCCCCGAGGCCGAAGACGCCGCCGCGCGCGACGACGAGGTAGGCGATCCCGCCGCCCTCGGCCCCCATGACGATATCGTCGACGCTGCCGAGTGCCACGTTGCCCGGTGTGCGCACCTCGCTCCCGAGCAGGTCGTCCGACCGGAAGGCGGCGGCCCGGCCCACGACCGGCTGCGCCAGCGAAAGCTCCTGCTTGCGGAAGCCCAGGGCGTTCGCGACCCGGAGGTCACGGCCCTGCATGCCGGTCTTGTACTGGTCGTAGCTGGCCTGGATCTGGACCAGCACGTCCTCGCACGGCTGCTGCCTGCCGTGACGCGCCAGGATGTCGGCGGCGGAGAGGAGCACGCGGACCTCGTATCCGGGGCGGGCGTTCGCGTACCCCATCATCGCGGACGCGGCGCCCATCGCCATGCCGTTGTTCCCGGCCATGCCGCCGAACCAGTAGCCGCCGAGGGGATAGCCGTAGCCGTAGCCCGACCCGCCGAGCCAGTAGCCGTCCTTCTCCATCCGGGCATCGAACGCCTTGAGGTGGTCGAGGCAGGCCTGGGCCGGCTTGGCCTCCGTCTCCGCCATGGGGCCGGCCTGCGGCTCCTCTGCGGCCCGGAGCGGGGCCATCAGGGAGAGCGAAAGGACCGCCCCGAGGGCGATGGATCTGGCAGGCCGTTGCATGATCGGTTTCCGGGATGGCGGGCACCCAAAGGCTGTGCGCCCCGTCCACCCCTCCTGTCTGACCGCTCCGCCGCCTCGATACTTTGTTCTGGATCAAGGCCGACCCACCATCGTCCGTGCTTCCTTCCGGCCATCGATCCCAAGGCTCAAGGACGGAGTGCCGACATGAACGTGGCCAGCATCATGGTCTCCGTGGACCTCGGACCCGCCGCGGCGGACCGCATCCAGCTCGCGGCCTCCCTCGCCGGGCGGTTCGAGGCCGAACTGGTCGGCGTGGCCGCCCGCCAGATCTCGTCTCCGGCCTACTCGACCAGCGTCTACGCGTCCCTCCAAGTCACGGACGTCGAGGTGGCCCGGGCGGGGCAGGACCTGGAGCAGGCTCGGCTCGTGTTCGACCGCAACGTCGAGGGCGTCGCCCGGACCGGCTGGCGTTCGGACCTGGCCGAACCCTCCACCTACCTCGCCAGGCAAGCGAGGGCGGCGGACGTCGTGGTAGTCGGCCGTGCGGGCACGCCCGATCCCGAGCCCGGTTTCCTCACCGTGCTGCCCGGGCCTTTCATCGTTGAGGCCGGACGCCCGGTCCTCGTCGCCCCGCCCGGCATCGAGTCGTTGCGCGTTCGACGTGTCGTCGTCGCCTGGAAGGACACCTTGGAGGCCCGCCGCGCAGTCCTGCACAGCCTGCCGTTCCTCGAACGGTCGGACCAAGTCCTCCTCGTCGGCGTCGGTCCAGCGGGGGATGGCGAGGGCCTGAACGACGTGGCCGCCTACCTTTCCCGGCATGGCATGGCCGTCACGCCGCACAGGCTGGGGAGCGACGATGCGGGCGCGGGCGAGGCGATCCTCGGTTTCGTCGCCCGCGAAGATGCGGACCTGCTCGTCATGGGAGCCTACGGGCATTCGAGAATGCGCGAATGGATGTTCGGCGGCGTCACCCGGGACGTCCTGCAGAACACCCCGGTCTGCTGCCTGATGAGCAATTGACCGTCCCCCGACCGGTGAGAGCCGCCATCCCATTCCGACGGAGCCCCACATGATAGAACTGTTCGACCGCGAGGGCCGGGAAGCCGCCTTCTGCCGCGACGGGCACTCCGTCTACCTCTGGGACGGGACGCCCGCGGCCTACATCGACGGCGACGCGGTCTACGCCTATTCCGGCCGGCTCATCGGCTGGACCAGGGACGGCTGGATCTCGGACGAGGCGGGCGGTCGCCTCCTGTTCGAGTTCGACGCCGTCGGCGGTCCGGAGAAGCCGAGGCGCCAAACCAAGACCACGGCGGGCCCGAGAGGCACCAAGCCGGCCAAGGGAACCCCGGAGCCCGTCTCGCCCCGCCCGGCCCCGTCGCGAGCATGGTCCGACCGGTCCTTCGCCGAACTCGTCTGACCCCGGTGCCGTCCGTACTGTCCCTCACCATGGACGCACACGCATCGCCCATGCATCACGCGCCCACGCCGCGAACGTCCTCCTCGTTCGTGCCGGAAGGCTGAAGCGCATGGCCGAGCGCCTGGATGCTCTCGGTGATGTGGGTCAACACCGTCCGTATCCTCGGCGTGTCGCGATTGTCCTTATGGACCAGCAAGAGGATGTCGGCGCTGGGAGGCTCGGTCGGAACCTCGATCCTGGTGAGCCGCGCTTCCTCATCGCCGCGGAACCGGGCCAGGCATGCCAGCCCGCCGCCGCTGGCGGCCGCGAGCACGGCGGCCTCGTGGCTGCTTGTCTGCAGGACGACGCGGGACATCGGGGCCATCTCGGTCAGCCAGGCCGATTGCGTCATCTCCTGGCTATCCTCCATCTGCGTGATGAGGTGGTGGTCGGGGCAGCCGTCCTCGAAGTTCAGTTCGCCGCGCTCCCGGATGTAGCCCGCGGTCGCGTAGAGACCGAAGGCGATGCCGCCGATGCGCCGCACCACGAGATCGTGCTGCTCGGGCTGCCTCATCCGCACGGAAATGTCGGCTTCCCGCATCGCGAGGCTGAGTTCCCGCGGGTTCGGGATGAGCTCGATCATGATGTCGGGATGCTGGGCATGCAGGCTTGCGAAGGTCGGGGCCAGCAGGTGGGCGGCGATTGTCTCGGCGCAGGTCACCCGCACCAGCCCGCGCAGGCGTGTGTCCCGCCCGGTGACGTCGCGTTCCAGGGCGAGGGCTTCCGCCTCCAGGCTCTCGGCCTTCCTGCGGACCTCCTCGCCGGCCAGCGTCGGCACGTAGCCATCCGGCGTCCGGTTGAGCAGGCGGACCGCCAGGGTCGCCTCAAGCGAGTTCAGACGGCGTCCCACGGTCGACTGCGAGACATGGAGCACCTTGGCCGCAGACGAGAGCGTGCCGTGACGGGCGAGGGCCAGGAAAAACCTCAGGTCGTCCCAATCGAGCATCCGTCACCTGCCATCCATTAATGCATTTCCCGTCGTCGGCTTTGGTGGCCGATTTTCATTTAAAAGAGCTTATACTCGTCATCACGAAATAATCACGGCGGAAATATTTCAGCCTTTTGAGATGTTTCGCGCTCGTAGTCCGTACGAGGGAAAACTCCATGGCCCGGCCACCGACGAAATCCGATGGCGGTTCGCCGACGACAAACGACAGGCACCGACTCGAGGCGGTGATCTCGGACGGCAAGGCCGACCCGACCGCCGTCCGGACGCTGCGGTGCCGCACGGTGGCGCAGGGGCGCCTCAGCCAGATGAACTACATCCGGAACCTGCCGCCGCAACCGGTGATGGAGGACGAGCCCGAGGGCCTGCTGGGCGAAAGCACGGCGCCGAACGCCTCCGAGGCCCTGCTCGCCGCCCTGGGGTCCTGCCTCTCGATCGGCATCCACGCCAACGCCCTGGCGCAGGGCATCCCGATCCGGTCGCTGGAGCTTCACGTCGAGGCCGACATCAACATGACCTCGGTCTGGGGCAGCGGCGACCTCCATCCAAAGACCATCGGATTCGAGAGCATCCGCGTCTCCGTGGCGATGGACGCGGACGCCTCGCGCAAGGCCCTGGCGGCGCTGATCAAGCACACGGTGCTGTGGTCGCCGGTGGCGAACACCCTCCACAACCCGGTCCACCTCGACGTTGCCCTGGCGAAGGTTGCCGCAGCCGCGGCCTGAGAACCACCCGGCATCCTCTGAACGCCGGCGCGACCACCTCTCAGGACCGTTCGACGAGACCCGCATCGAGACACTTCCCGGCCGAAAGGACAGGCCCATGTCGATCCATTCGCTCCAGACCGGCCCGGTGACCGGGCTCCCTGTCCCCGTCCTGACGTCGTACCTCGAAAAGGGCCTCGGCAAGGTGCGTCTGCTAAGCCTCTCGACGGCCCTGACGTTGGCGGAACGCGACACGCTGGAGCCGTTGAGCCGGCGGGTCTCGCTCGACCAGAGGGAGACCCTGTTCAGCCAGGACGAACCCGCCTGCTCCGTCTTCAACATCACCTCCGGCGCGCTTCGGATGTACCGCATCCTTCCGGACGGTCGCCGGCAGGTCACCGGTTTCGCCTTCCCGGGCGACTTCGTCGGGCTGTCGATGCTCGACCGCCATGCGGTGTCGGCCGACGCGTTGTCACCGCTGACCGCGTGCCGTTTCGACAGGCTGGCCTTCCGGAACCTGCTGGGCGGACACCCGGGCCTGATGATGCACCTGCACGAGATCACCGGACAGGAACTGTCCCGGGCCAAGGACATGATGATGTTGCTCGGCCGCCGCACCGCGGACGAGAAGATCGCCGCCTTCCTGACGGGGCTGCAGGCCCGTTACGTCCGGATCGGCCGATCTTCGGTCACCCTCGAACTGCCCATGGGCCGCCTCGACATCGCGGACCACCTCGGCCTGACCATCGAGACCGTGAGCCGGACTCTGTCCAGGCTGGACCGGGACGGCTGCATCCTGATCGTGCCGGGCGGCGTGCGCCTCATCGATCAGCCACGCCTCGACCGGATGTCGGCCCACTGACAGTTGGGGCTGCCGGGTACCGGTACACCTCCCGGTCACGGTCCATGATCGCGACCGCCGAGGGGACGGCCCCCCCCGGCCGCCCGAGCGGAGGCCATCGCCGCGCCGAACCAGGCCCGCGCCTCCTGCCTCGCCGGTCGCAGGTCGGAGGAGTCGAGGAAGTAGGCGGGCTCGCCGGCGTACCGCTCAAGCACCGCACCGCCGTACAGGAGTTGCGTCGAGAACGTCATGACCGCCGCCCTCACAACGACGGGGGACGGGCCGGCGGGCGCCTGATGTCCTGCCAACGTGAACGTCCGGCGGTCGAGGCACGCCCCTTCATGCTTTCCGGCGCGGCCGGCTCCTGAGGCCTGATCTCGCTCGGCACGACGTCCCGAGACCGTGGCATGTTCGGCCCGTTGGACCGGGCGAGGCGGCCATCATTCGAGGCGGCCTGTGCGCTCGTCGCGGCGAGGAGCGTTCCGAGCGCCGCGAGCGTCGTCATCAAACGTGTCATCGGGGCTTTGTCCCTTCGCAGGCGAGGCATCGACAGGCCCCGCTGCGGGGGGGCCAGGTTCGAGGGGCACCATGCCCCCGGCCCCCGGGTCCGGCTTTGCGCTGGATCAAGGACCGGGCCCTGGCCGGGACTAGGGTTCGTCCAACGGCAACGAGGGACCCTCCCATGACGGCACTCCAGAACATCAAGAACGTCATCGTCGGCCTGACCGAGGAAGGTCAGCAGGGCGAGACGAGCGACGCCATCGGCTACGGCCTGTCGCTGTCCGTCGCCGCCGGGGCACACCTTACCGTCCAGGCGGCCTCGCGGCGCATCGTCATGAACAGCGCGCTGGCCGGTGGGTTCGTAAGGGGCCTGGCCTCCGAGGAGAACGGACGCACCGCCGGCCTGGGCGAGGCGGTCGCCGAGAAGGTCCGGGGCGACGCCGCCCGCGCCGGCATCGGCTGCACCGTGGACAGCCCGCAACTGACGCATCCGGTCATCCTTGCCAGCTTCGCTGCCAAGGCCCGGCTGCATGACCTGGCTATCCTCGACGCCGAGGAGCGCACCATCGACCTCGACCGCGAACTGATCGAGGCGGCGCTGTTCGGAAGCGGCCGCCCGGTCATCGTCGTCCCCGCAGGCTACAACGCCTTCGCGGGCCACCGCATCGTCATCGCCTGGGACGGCGGCAAAAACGCAACCCGGGCCGTGAACGACGCGCTACCGTTCCTACGGGCTGCCGAGGCCGTCGAGATCGTCTCCGTCATCGGGGACAAGGACCTGCCGACGTCGGTCGCAGGGGCCGGCCTCGCGGTGCACCTCGCCCGACACGGCATCGCCGTAACGGTGAACGATCTTCCGCTGCGGCGCGATGGCGATGTCGCCGAGACGCTAAGGTCGGAAGCCGGCCTCTACCGGGCCGACATGATCGTCATGGGCGCATACCGTCACGGGCCTATCCGGCAATGGATCTTCGGCGGGCTCACCCAGGCAATGATGACCTTGTGCCCGTTCCCGCTGTTCCTGGCGCACTGAGCGCCGACGAACCCATCGTCCCACCCAGAGGCCGCTTAACCCGTGCGGTGTGCGGCGCCGTAGGTACTGTCACCCGGGCGCGCGCGTCCCTCCCTCAGTCCCCAACGCCGGATAACAACATGACCGTCGACGAGACCTTGCAGACGAACGTCCTCGCCGAACTCGGCTGCGGGCCGAGCGTCACCGCCGGCCATATCGGGGTGACCACCAAGGGCGGGATCGTGACACTGAGCGGCCACGTCCGGAACTACATGGAGAAGCACGCCGCCGAGAGGGCCGCCGGCCGGGTGAAGGGCGTCCGCACCGTGGTCGACCAAATCGAGGTCCGGCTTCCAGACCATGCCAGGCGGACCGACGATGAGAGCGCCGCGACCGTGGTGGAGCGCCTCGATTGAAACGTTTCCGTCCCGGACAAGGCATTGATGGTGACGGTCGAGAAGGGCTGGGTCACGCTCGCCGGCGAGGTCGGATGGCAGTACCAGAAGGCGCCCGCCGAGCATGACATCCGCGGGATGCCCAGGGTCGTCGGCATCTCGAACGCCGTGACGATCAAGCGGCATCCGAACGCGTCCGACATCTGCGCCGACATCACCGATGCCCTGCATCGCAGATGGTACGACCCGAAGACCATTGCGGTCAGCGCCAGCGGCTGGGGCGTCCACCTGAACGGCACGGTCCACACCTGGTACGACCGCCAGATGGCCGGATGGACGGCCTGGAGCGCCCCGGGCGCCACGACGGTCGACAACGACATCCGCGTCGTCTGAGCGCGCCTGGAACCCGACGCATCGGACGGACCCGACCGCGCGATGCAAGCTCCCACGTGAATTCGCCTCCGATGACGCAGGACCGGATCCATGATCACGGAGTGGGCCGATTCCGGCCTTCCCTTCCGCCGCCCGCCCCAGCGGCAAGGCGACCAGGCCCGACGCCGTATCAGTGGGACATCAGGCAGCAGACCGGGCTGCGGTCGAGGAGGTTGCGCGTGACGCCGCCGAAGAACCACTCCCGCAATCGGCTGTAACCGAAGGCCCCGCTGACGATCAGGTCCGCCTCGAACACCTCGGCGGCCTTGACGATGGCATCGGCCGTCCCGGCGATGGTCTCGACCTTGCGGACTCCCGCGGCCTTCACGCCGTTCAGGCCGAGATACGCCACCACGTCGTCCAATTCGGTCCGGTCGCCATCATCCGCGACCTGGACGACCTGGACCTCCTCGGCGAGCTTCAGAAGCGGCATCGCATCCGAGATCGCCCGACGGCCCTGGGAGGTGTTCTTCCAGGCCACGACCACGCGGGCTCCCGACATCTCCTCCACGCCGGGGGGCACCACGAGCACCGGGCGGCCGGTCGCCATCAGGGCGTCGCCGGGGCCGACGGCAGCCACGAGATGCGGACGGTCGTTCTCGCCCTGGCGCCCGACGACGACGAGATCGGCCGCCCGTGATTGCTCCACCAGGAACGCGACCGGCTCCCGGAGTTCGGAACGCCACTCGATCCGCCCGCCCGGTTCGGCCGCGTCCCGGAAGACCTCTTCCGCCCTCACGAGTTCAGCAAGGGCCTTCTGTCGGATCTCCTCGACCCCGTATCCGGCCGGCACGGAGGTCTCGCCGTATCCCCGCGGGTAGTCCGGGCCCCAGGCGGCAGCCCCGAGGAGGCGTGCATCGAGCCGTCGCGCCAGGTGCGCGGCCAGCGCGATCCGCGGGGCTGCCTGTTTCCCGGGGTCCACGGCGACAATGATGCTGGCATACGACATTGAGGGCCTCCGACGACGAACGGCGGATCATGCCCTGTTGGCGGCTTCCTATCGTTGACCCAGCGCAAACCGGACCGGCCACGGTCAAGGGTCCAGGCGCACCCGTTACGGAACGAGGGGGGATGGCGAAACCTCCGGTCGGCTTTGCGCTAGGACAAAGCCGATATCGCGGCGAACCGGCACTGTCGGCTTTCCCCGAAACCGAGCGAGCCGCGCCTTCCATGACTTATGCGAGCATCATGGTATCCGTCGATCTCGCCGGCGGCGCGCGCGGTCGGACCAGGATCGCCGCCCATCTTGCTGACGCCTTCGACGGGCGGACGATAGGCGTCGCCGCGCAATCGCCCGATCACGTCGCCGCGCCGGTCGGCCCGATGGGCGCCTCCTCCCTGCTTCCGGGCCTGTCCCGGCAGGCCGTCCTCGACGGGCTCGACCGGGCGCATGACCTGTTCCGCGAGGCGGTGGGCAGCCGCAGCCGGGTCTCGTGGCGCTCCGCCCCCGAGCCCGGGCTCGCCTACCTGACGAGCCAGGCGCGGGCGGCCGACTTGATCGTGGTCGGTCAGGGGAACGGGAGCGAGGCGACCGGGTGCATCCACCCGCTCGATCCCGCATCCGTCGTCCTCGCTGCGGGACGTCCAATCCTGGTGGTGCCGCCCGGCATCGACCACCTCGAAGCCCGCCGCGTCATGGTGGCATGGAAGGACACGAGGGAAGCGCGTCGCGCGGTCTCGGACGCCCTGCCGATCCTGCGATTGGCGAAGCGCGTCGATATCGTCTCGGTCATGGGCGCCGACCAGACTTACGGCGTAGCGGACGTGGCCGCCTACCTCTCGACGCACGGCATCCATGCGACATCGTCCGAACATCGGTCGGAGGGGACGGGCGACGCGGATACCCTGCTGTACCTGGCGTCGGAGCATGCGTCAGACCTGATCGTCATGGGCGCCTACGGCCATGGCCGCGTGCGCGAGATGGTCCTTGGCGGCGTCACACGGGATGTCCTGCGACAATCCCCGACCTGCAGCCTCCTGAGCCACTGATGGGCGAGCACGTCATGCCGGGCCGCGCCTCCCCAATTATCGACCGCGCCAAGGTGGACGATGCCGGAAGACCGCCCTCTGACGTTGCGGTCACCAAGCTAGCCCGGCAGTTGATGGAAGCGGGACTGGACGGGCTGTCCGAGCGCGAGCGGCGGGTCATCCTCCACATCGCGAAACGGCGTCACGTGGCCCGGGACGTGAACAGCGTCCTCGTCGAGCGCCAGACGTTCGGCGAGCTTCTCGCGGACCGCGTCGCCCAACTCGGCGGCTCCTGGGGCTTCATCCTCGTCTTCACGGGCATGCTCGTCGCCTGGGTCGCGGTGAACACCGTCGTCCTCGGTCACGCGGCCGGCTTCGACCCCTATCCCTACATCTTCCTGAACCTGATCCTGTCGATGGTCGCCGCCCTCCAGGCCCCGGTGATCCTCATGTCGCAGAACCGCCAGGCCGCCCGGGATCGGGTGGCCGCCGGCCTCGACTACGAGATCAACCTGAAGGCGGAGGTCGAGATCATGGCCCTGCACGACAAGCTCGACCGCATCCGGATGGAGCGTCTCGAAGGCGTCCTTGCTACGCAATCGACGCAGATCGAAGCCATCGCCAAGGCGGTCGGCATTGCCCCGGTAACGCCCGTCACGGACTGACGTGTGCACGCGGCGGCGACGAATGTCTCGCCTCGCTTGCCTCCCAAGTCAGCCGCCCTCGCCATTCCTTGGTTGGACCGGCTCCGACTGGTCTGCGGCCGTGGCGATACCCGTCTCCCCGTGTCGTACCAGCCGTCGCGCGACGGTGGATCGCGCCGCATCGACGGCGAGTGCCGCGGCCGCCATGGTGTGGGGCTCGGCGGCCCTTCTCATCGCATGACGGGCCACGCTGGCGGCGAGGTCGTCGATCTCACCCGCCATCGCCTCCAGCTTGGACCGGTCCGTTTCGCCACGGGCGTTCGAGCGGATCTCCAGCAGGCGCAGGGTCGCCACCTCGATGCGTTCGCGCCGGATGCGCCCGATCCGTTGGCGGAACCAGGCCGCGACCGAGCCGAGGCCGCCGCCGAAGATGGCGACGAGGTAGATCCAGCTCTCGTAGCGCTCGATGAAGCTCTCCTGCTCGCGCTCGTAATAGTCGATGGCCCCCGGGTGGATGGGCAGCCGCGCGCTGGTCGCCCCGACGGTCGTGTCGTAGGCCGGATGGGTGACGTCGTCGGCCGCGGGGGTCGCCTCGGCCAACGCGGCACGCATCTCGAACAGGTGCTGGGTGACCTCGGCGGCGACGCTTCGGGACAGCGTCGCGCGGGCCATCAAGCGGTAGGACGCCCCCACGGTCGGGATGTCCTCGGCCGGCAGGAGCGGAGCGCCGTCGAAGAGCCCGGCGGGCACGGTGACGGCCTGGAGGCGCGGCATGCGTGCCAGGGTCGAGGCGACGTGGGACGCGCCGAACAGCGTGACCGCGGCGCCCGCGTCGGCGTCGCGGCCGATTCCCACCAGCCGGCGCGCGGCGGGGGATGTCGGCGTCGTCAGCAGGATCACGGCGCCGATGCGCCCGTCCGACAGGGCGCGTCCGAGATCGGCTTCCTCGACCGGGACCAACGCTACCGTCCCGGCGGGAACGGGTCCGCCCGGTACGCCGTCCACAAGGCTCAGGCCATGTCGCTCCACGAGGTTTCGCACGAGCTCGTGGTCGGCCTTGCGGGGTGCCAGGATGCCGAGCCGTTTCCCTGCCAAGGCGGGAAACCCGTCGATGCCGGATTGCAGGGGCGCGACGACCAGCGTCGCCTGCTCGCGCAGGATCGCCAAGGTCAGCGCGTTCCGGGGCATCAGGACGTCCGGGCGGACGACCGCCAGGTCGGCCTTGCCGTCCCTGAGTGCCTCCGCGCTCTCGCGCACGCCACCGTAGGGGACCAGCCTCAACCGGATGGCCGCCTTGCTCCCGGCCAGGGCGTCCGCGTAGGCACGCAGCAAGGCGGGCTCGCTGCCGCCCTTGGGCGCGACCGCGACCACGAGCGTCGTCGGGTGCGTGAGGTAAAGGTACGCCCCGACGGCGGCCACCGCGATCAACGCCGGCATGCAGAGCAGGAAAACACGCCAGGCCGGCGACCTCGACTTACCGCAACGGAACTGCCCCCGAGCTGGCCTTCGGCCTTCCTCTTCGAGGTGGGTCGATCCGCTCGGCTTTGCGAGGTGGCGGGACGAGCGCGGTACCGGTCCGCGGCCGATCCTGATGAGTCCCTCACACCGCAATCACTGCCTTGGGTGCTTCGGTCAGGAGCAGGGATCAGATGTTCCAGCCCGCCTAGGTTCGAAAGTATGCCGATAGTCGTCGAGGATCTCGCTTTCGAGCGCTTGGCGCTGAAAGTCCTCAAGTCCAGGGAGGATGTCGTCATCCGAGGCGTCGTGCGCCGAGACCAGCCGGACCCCACGGTCCGTCGTCTCGAACGCGACCAGCACCTCGGCCTGGGCGTACTGGTCCTGCGGATCGACGCAGGCATGGCTCGGCATGGTGGGTTCTCCGGTATTGCCGGCGGGCCGAGGCGTTGGTGCCCCGACCCGGCCAGGGAGGGCTACTGCTTCGTCGCGTCCGGGGATTTGATGGACCCGGTGACGATGTCCTCGCCGGCGAAACGGATCATGCCCTCGCCGTCGATGACGAGCTTGTCGCCCGTCTCCACCGAGCGACCGTAGCCGGAACCCCGGACGCGAAGCTCGCATCCGCCCTTGCATTCGACTTCGGTCGAGGCGCCCGCCGCCAGCTTACGGTCGGCCTGCTCCTCGCCTTGGTCCACCGTGAACGTGTGCTCCGCCTTGTCCTGGTTGGTCACCGTGATCGCGAGCGCCGGCGTCGCGGCCACCATCGTGCCCGCCAGGATGAGCGATAGGATCGGGATGTGTCTCATGTCTCGTCTCCGTCCGCTGGCGTGATGCCGTCGTAACGGGGATGTAGGGCCCGGCTGCCGCTACCCTCCCTGGCGGGCACCGTCATCGGCCGGAGTGATTTCGCGGACCGGCTATCCGAATTTGCGCAACCGCCGCGACCGGCGTCGACGATGCCGTTCCATGGGGATTTCGAGACAGGCGTCGGGCCCCCTAACGGCCTGGGCGTTCAACATCAAAGTCCCGCCTCCGGCTCTCGACGGGAAGGTTTCGACCTCCCGATAAGATCAGCGCTCCAGGGACTTCAGGTAGGCCAGCACGTCCATGATCTGGTCGGGTTCGAGTTGGAATTCCGGCATGGTCGGATGCCCCGTGGTGATGCCCTCCGCCAGGGCCTCGCCGAGGTCCTCGACCGGATACTTCGTATGGAGGTCCCGAAACGCGGGCGCCTCTCCGAGCGGACTCGCACCGACCCGTCCGACGGCATGGCACGTGGCGCAGTTCGCCCCGACGAAGGTCTGGCCGCGCTGGACCTGTCCGTCTGAGGCCACCGCTGCGGTCTGCAGAAGGGCCATCAGGAGAAGGACCGAGGTCGTTGGACGCTGTGACATAGGTAATGGCCTTGGGCACGATTTTTCGGGGCGCCTCCCACGGGCGGGTGACGGGGCAGGCGCGGCACGGGGCTGCGACGCCTAGGTTTGCTGGCCGTCCGGCCCGGTCTCGTATTCCACGACCTCCCGCACCATCCGCAGGTCGAACCCTGCGCCCGCGGTTCGCGTGCCCGCCGAGGGGGACGCATCCGACCAGGCCCAGTCGCGCACCTGGGGCAGGTCCTCCCCGGTGGCGCAGACGTGCTCGCGGTGCACCGCCAGCAGGTCGCGGAGTTCCTCCTCCGCATGCTGGACGGCCGGCCCGAGCCCGGACGCCCATTTCAGGGCCGCCAGAGCGAGGTGGTAGCGGTCGAGGCCGTTCAGCACGGCCATGTCGAACGGGGTCGTGGTCGTCCCCTCCTCGACGAAACCGTGGACGTGGATGCCCGCGTGGTTGGTGCGCCGGTAGGTCAGGCGATGGATCAGCCACGGATAGCCGTGATAAGCGAACACGACGGGCCGGTCCCGGGTGAACAGGCTGTCGAAGGTGGTGTCGTCGAGCCCGTGCGGATGCATGTCGGGTGACGGCAGCGTCATGAGGTCGACGACGTTTACGACACTAATCCGGATGGCCGGGATGCGGTCGCGCAGCCACGCGACGGCGGCCAGGGTCTCCATCGTGGGGACATCCCCGGCGCAGGCCATGACCACGTCGGGCTCGCCATCTCTGTCGTTCGAGGCCCATTCCCAGACCCCGATGCCCGCCGCACAATGCCGGGCCGCCTCGTCCACGCCGAGCCACTGCAGGGCGGGCTGTTTGCCGGCCACGACCACGTTGATGCGGTCGTGGGTGCGGAGGCAGTGGTCCATCACCCAGA
Organism: Methylobacterium sp. GXS13; assembly: GCF_001455965.1. Lineage (GTDB taxonomy): Bacteria > Pseudomonadota > Alphaproteobacteria > Rhizobiales > Beijerinckiaceae > Methylobacterium. Next base: position 94,392 of record NZ_LKKO01000001.1, on the reverse strand, counting down.
GCAGGCAGTTGGCGTCCGGCGGCAGGTACACCCGCGCCGTGTCGCCCTTCTTGTTCGCGATGAAGTCGATGAAGCCGGGATCCTGGTGGCTGAACCCGTTCTGGTCCTGGCGCCAGACATGCGAGGTCAGCAGGATGTTGAGCGAGGGGACGGGCTTGCGCCAGGCCAGCGCCCGGGAGGCCTTCAGCCACTTGGCGTGCTGGTTCACCATCGAATCAACGATGTGGATGAAGGCCTCGTAGCAGGCGAAGACGCCGTGCCGGCCGGTGAGGAGGTAGCCTTCGAGCCAACCCTCGCAGAGGTGCTCGGACAGCACCTCCATCACCCGCCCCTGACGGGCCTGGTGTTCGTCGGTGGGCAGGATGGCGTCGCGCCAGACGCGGTCGGTGACGTCGAAGACGGCATCCAGCCGGTTGGAGAGGGTCTCGTCCGGCCCCATCAGACGGAAGTTACGGGCCTCGGCGTTGAGGGCGAGCACGTCGCGGAGGTAGCGGCCGAGTACGCGGGTGCCCTCGGCGATGGCCGTCCCATGGGACTGCATCGTGATGGCGTAGTCGGCAAGAACGGGCAGGCGTAGCGGCCGCGGATCGCGTCCGCCGTTGGCATGGGGGTTGGCGCTCAACCGTCGGTCGCCGCGCGGGTGCAGGGCGGCCAGGGCGGGAACGAGGCGGCCGGCATCATCGAAAAGCTCCTCGGGCCGGTAGGAGCGCATCCAGGTCTCCAGGATCGCGAGGTGCTCCGGGTTCTCGCGCAGGGCCGCGACCGGGACCTGGTGCGACCGCCACGTCCCCTCGACGGGTTTGCCGTCGACCGTCTTCGGCCCGGTCCAGCCCTTCGGGCTTCGCAGCACGATCATCGGCCAGGCCGGTCGTCCGACGTCGCGATGGGGGGCGGCCTCGCGGATCTCGGCGATCCGGTCGAGAGCGTAATCGAGGGCCGTCGCCATGGCCTGGTGCATTGGACCGGGCTCGTCGCCCTCGACGAACAGGGGCTCGTAGCCGTAGCCGACGAGCAGGCTGCGCAACTCCGCCGCCGGCATGCGCGCGAGGAGCGTCGGGTTGGCGATCTTGTAGCCGTTGAGGTGGAGGATCGGCAGGACGGTGCCGTCGCTGACGGGGTCCAGGAACTTCGAGGCATGCCAGGAGGCGGCGAGCGGTCCGGTCTCGGCCTCGCCGTCCCCGACCACGCAGGCGACGATCAGGCCAGGGTTGTCGAGTGCCGCCCCGTAGGCATGGATGAGCGAGTAGCCGAGCTCGCCGCCCTCGTGGATAGACCCAGGAAGCTCGGGCGAGGCGTGACTCGGGATGCCCCCGGGGAACGAGAACTGCCGGAACAGGCGGCGCATCCCTTCCGTGTCGGGGCCGACGTCAGGGTAGACCTCGCCGTAGGTCCCTTCGAGGTAGGCGTTCGCCACGAGCCCGGGCGCGCCGTGTCCGGGTCCCCACACGGCCATCATGTCGAGGTCGCGCAGGACGATGGCGCGGTTGAGGTGAGCGTAGATGAAGTTCAGGCCGGGCGTCGTGCCCCAGTGGCCGAGCAGGCGCGGCTTCACCTGTCCGAGGGAGAGAGGCTCGCGCAGCAGCGGGTTGTCGAGCAGGTAGATCTGGCCGACCGAGAGGTAGTTCGCCGCCCGCCAGTAGGCGTCGATGGCGTCGAGGCCGGTCGGTCCCAGGGGACCGGGCACGAAGTCGAGGGACTTCGGCTTCCCGCCAAGATCCTGGACGACGGCTGGCTTCGGATCGGTCGCAACAGGCATCTCGGACTCCCGGGCATCGCAGGGCGAAGCGGCGCCCTCTCAAGGTCGGTCGTCGCATCCCCCGGGGCGCGGTTCTTTGATCTGGATCACGCCGTGCCCTCACGATGCATGCCACTCGGGGGCTCGCCCGGAGATGCGCATGATCCTCGTCCTCAATGCCGGCTCGTCCAGCCTGCGCTGCGCCCTGTTCCGGGACGGCGAGGACGTCGCCGTCTGGCGCGTGCACGTCGCCGGGATCGGCGGTGTCGCAGAACTGACGGTGAAGGGTGAACTCGACCTCGATGGCGACGTACCGCCGGACGGTGACCTGGGCGCCGTCGTGGACTGGCTCCTGACGCGCCTGCAAGGCATGCCGAACCTCGACCTTCGGGCGGCCGGCCATCGGATCGTCCATGGCGGCGCCCGCCACGCCGGTCCCGCCCGGGTCGACGGACGCCTGATTGCCGAACTGGAGGCACTGGTCCCGTTCGCCCCGGGGCACCAACGGCAGGGGCTCGCCTGCATCGCCGCCGTCGCGAAGGCTTGGCCCGGCCTGCCTCAGGTCGCCTGCTTCGACACCGCCTTCCACCGGACCCAGGACCGTCTCGCCCAGATCGAGCCGATCCCGCGTGCGCTCATCGAGGATGGGCTCCTGCGCTTCGGCTTCCACGGGCTATCCTACGCCCACGTCGCAGGCATGCTGCCGACGTTGATCGGGGACACGACGAAAGGACGGATCGTCGTCGCCCATCTCGGTCACGGCGCCAGCCTCTGTGCCATGGCGGACGGACGCAGCGTCGCCACCACGATGGGTCTGACGACCCTCGGGGGGCTGATGATGGGAACCCGTTCCGGCACCGTCGACCCCGGACTCGTGCTCCACCTGATCCAGGCACGCGGCATGGCCGCGTCCGAGGTCGCCGACCTCCTCAACCGGCGATCCGGCCTGCTCGGGGTCTCGGGCATCAGCGACGACGTCCGTGTCCTGGAGGCGAGTGACGCACCTGAGGCCCGCGAGGCGCTCGACCTGTTCGCCTACCGGATCGCACGCGAGACCGGGTCCCTCGCCGTCGCCCTGGGCGGCCTGGACGCCTTCGTGTTCACCGGTGGCATCGGCGAGAACGCGGTGGCCGTCCGTGCGGAAGTCTGCAGGAGGCTGGCGTTCCTCGGACTGGACCTCGATCCGGGACGCAACGTCAGAAATTGTCAGCGCATCGAGCGGGATGGTTCTGGCGTCCCCATACTCGTCATCCCGGCCGACGAGGAGCGGGAGATCGCCGACGAGGCGCGGTGTCTCATCGGCACCTGACGGAAGCGGCGGCGCCCGGCGTTGCGGCGGCGAGCCGGCTGAGGGATCGCGACATGGGACCGTTTCGACGCCGAACCGCGGTTAGCCAGTCGTGCGGCCTCTGGTGCAACGATGTCACCGCAACGACGGCCCGACCGCGTCCTGGGTGTCCGCCGGCGACGCAACGCGACGCCCGGATCGCCGTACGGCCGCCGAGGAAAGGGCCTTGCCGACCTCGGAGGCCGAGTAGGGCTTCCGTACCAGGTCGAAGCCGTGGGGCCCGTCCTGCGCCAGCACGTGACTGTAACCGGACGTGAGGATGACCGGAAGGTCGGGGTGACGTTCACGTAGCCGGTTCGCGAGCTCGATCCCGCCGATCCCGGGCATCACCACGTCCGAGAACACGGCGTTGAGGCGCGAGGGTGTGATTAGGCGTGGAATAAGGACCGCCCGGTCGAGATCTAGGTGGCTGGCTGATCGGGACCGCCTCGATACACCAACGCCAGCGAGCCAGGTTTGCAGGGTATGTGGTCGATGCCGCTCAGATTATATCGGTAATTGGCAGGTTATGGGTTTCTGCACAGTTCTCCCGCACCGGAAACCCACGCAGCGGAATGGTACCCAAACGCGTTTTAATGCCGATAGCCCCGCTAAGTTATTGAAAGACAAGCCCGACGAAATGGCCGCCCGCGGCCCCGCGGAGAGAAATCGCTGCATCGCGAAGGGCCGCGCCGAGGCCGCCGAGGCGCCCATAGCCGTGGCCCTGACAGGCGCCGACGGCAATGGCGGTCCCGCTGATCTGACGCCCCTCCAGGAACTTGCCGCGATCGCCGAACTCCTCTACGGGGCCCGGTGGAGGACCGACGTCGCCCGGGACCTCGGCCACAGTGACGGGCGGACCGTGCGCAGGTGGAAATCCGGGGAAGCGAGGGTCTCCTCGACGGATCTCGACCACATCCGCCGGATCGCCCGGAAGAGGGCTGCGGCGATCACCAAGGTCGTCGGCGACCATTTGGATGAGCAGGCCAAGCCCGCGCGAGATCCCGCCGCAATCCGGGCGGCCTTCGAGGCGACGATCGCCGCCGCCTGGGCCGGGCAGTCCTAGTCCGCCGGGCACGGGGCCGGCCCGACGCGGCGCTGAAATCGGACGCCGTCGTGCAGGATCGCGCCAGACGGGCTGACCTCGAAATCAACATCGTAGGGCACCGTTGTTCCCCCGTTCGCGTAGCAAGCATTCGACCACATCCGCCCGCCCTCCAGACTGACGGCCGCGCAGTCGAGCCCATCGATCCCCACGCCGCCCTCGCTGATGGAGATCGGCATGACGTTCACGCCGATCGGGCAGTAAAGGCCGTCTGGGGGCAGCATCCACGTCGTGTCCACCGCGGCCGCCGGCATCGAGAGGGCGACCAGGGCCGCGGCGAGGAAAGTTCGCATCGTCAGATCTCAATTGTGAAATTCGGGTTGAAAGCGGGGTTCTCGCGCACGTCGGACCACGTCCCGTCCCGGCGTCGGAAGCTCGTGTCGTGCCCCCTCGGGTTGGCGATCACCCGCGTCCCGCCGACGACGTAGTCCCGGCTCACGTAGACGTGCCCGTGGATCCAGATGTCGGGCGCCGTCGGGCCTTCCATGAGCGCAGAACGGTCGGACCCGTATGCGGCGTCGATCGTCTCGCGAACCTCGCCGTGCAGCAGGCTCCTTGGGTGAGGCGCGTGATGTGTGACGACGATCCGTGACCCATCCCATCGCTCCGCCAGCACCCGTTCTATGCGACCGCGATGCTCGGCGTGCAGGCCTGCGGCGACGAGAGGGCGGAACGGGGCTGGGACCCCTAGCCGGTCGCGGGTCTGGATCCGCCTGTGATCATTCATGCCGAGATGACGGTCGCCGGCTACGCGCAGCGCGTGTGCCCTGTTCCCGGTGATCTCGTAGTCGGTCCAGAGCACGCCACCGCAGATCTGAATGCCGCCGACAAGCCGGACCTGCCCGCAGTCGAGCAGCGTCAGGTCGGCCGCGATCGCCGCCTCGCGGGCCCGGGCGATCTCGTCAGGGTAGCGGCACCCGTAGAGATCATGATTCCCGGGCACGAAGATCACGTGCCGGGCCCGGGGCCGAATGTGCTCGACGAGCCAGGGGATCGACCGCCAGCACAGGCCATCGGCGACGTCGCCGGCGACGATCGCGATGTCGACGAGCGGGCCCAGTGGCGGTGTCCACGGGGACGCGTCGGTGTGTAGGTCGCTCGGGATCCAGACGCTCGTCACACCACCCCCACGCCTTCGATCCACGCTGTTCCATCTGCCTCGAACCACGCCGCGGCCGCGGCGATGACGACCGCCCCGTCCACCCTGAAACCGGGCTCGGCGAGCCGGTACAGAAGTCGGACAGCCCCCGCCGGCCGGAGCGCCTTCATGACGGAGCCCGCCGCCCACGCGTGGACGTCCTTCACCCCAGTCCTCATGCACCGGATCCGGGCCTTCTCGCTCGCCCGGAGGACCACGTCGCGCAGCCCGATCGCCTCGACATGCGCGACGACCCGGCCGCCCTCGCGCACGCTCCACAGCCGGCGGCCCCGGTGCCAGTAGACGTCAGCCACCGACGCGGTTCGTCCTTATGCGGCCACGCGCCTCGTCGCAGGGATCGCATGCGATCACATGCCAGCCCCCGTGCCGATGCCGTCCCGGGGCGCCGCAGGTCTCGCAGACGACAGTCGAAAGATGCACCGCGGCACTGATGACGACATTAATCTGATCCCGAAAATCCTGAGGCTTGTCGTCAAAATACCAGCTGAGAGAAGCAAACTTTTGCTTAATCTAAGATGAACTCAGGCCGTTGAGCAAATCTTCTCTGCGCAGGACCTCTGCGACCGCGCGCACGAGTTCCAGCCAGGGCACGCCGATCTCCAGGCTTGCAATTGGGAACAGCACGGGAAAGTCGCTGTGCAGGTCGTACTCGGCGTCATTCTGATCCCGCGACTCCAGCCCGCTCCCCGGGGAGTAGCGTTCGCTCTGGACCGCGACGAGGCGGGCCGCGATCTGCTCGACGATCGCGATGTAGCTGGGAGCGAACCTGTCGATCGAGGAGGCACTGTACGTCTGGCCGTCCTCCGGATCGGGCCAGATCGCCGTCCTGCCCGATACGGTCAGCGAGATCCGCACGGCGCCCTCGTGCGGGATCTCCCTGATGATGAGGGTGGGCTGCGGGCCGTAAAGCCGCTCCAGATACCCGTGGAGCTCCCGGTGTGCGCGGCGGCTGCGAATGCTCACGACTGGCTCCATGTGCGGGCGCGGGCGGGCGGGAGGCGGGGGACGGCGCGCAGGGATCCGACCGCGGCGCGGCCCTTGCCGGCAGCGAACTCGGGGTCCAGGTCGCCGTCCTCGGCAAGTCGCAGGAAGGCGGCTAGGTACCTGTAGACGCTGCCGGCGAGGGACGGCTCGACGCGTTGGTCGAGGACTGCGGCCTCGATGTCGTCCCGCATGGAGCGGAGGGCTGACACTGACATGGCGGCCCCCCTCCGTGCGCGAAGCGGGTGTCGGAACGGAGCCCGACGATGTGCTCGATGGCGCGCTTGACCGGGCGGATCGAGCCGCCTCGCCATGCCTTGCGGATGGCTTCGTATTCGGTCCCGTCGAGATCCTGGATCCACCGCGGATCCGCATGCTCGGCTCAGAGTCCTTCCAGGACGGACTGCCCGATCACCGGCAGGTCTTCCCGGCGGGGGGCGCCGACGGCGATCGTCACGAACCGGTCGAGCAGGGGACCTCGCAGCGGCTCCGTGCTGTTGGCCGTCGCAACGAGCGAGATCCCACTCAGGTCACATCGCGTCTCCAGCTCAACGTCCCAGAAATCCCTGCGCTGGCTGAGCTCCGCGATCCCGAGCAGGGACTCCCGGACGGACCCGTTTTGGCTACCGGGCTCGGCCGCCTTGTCGAGCTCGTCGAGGATCAGCATGCCGCTGGCGCTCTCGTTCTCGATGCAGATCTGGGTCCAGACCGCCGGCCTCGCTGAGCTCCACTGCTTCGACGTGCCCCCGATCGAGCCGTCGTGCGCGCCGGCGCAGGCGTAGACGAGCGATGGCAGGTCGAGCGCGGTGGCCAAGTCCCGAGCAAGCTCGCTTTTCCCGGTGCCCGGGGGGCCGACGAGGACGATGTTCGGCAGGCTCGCATGGGACCGCCCGAGGAGCAGGCCGACGATCCGGGCGATCGCCGGGGCCGCCCATGGCCGCCCATGGCCGCCGGGCGGTCAGCTCCCGACCGAGAACCTCAAGGTCCGGAAGCGGGCGCAGGGGCAGGCGCTTGCCGACGAGCGTGCGGGCTTGGCCCGGGATCTTCTTGCCTCCAGGCGGCGCCGGGATCACGACCAAGCCGGGCGCGACCGCTTCAGCCAGAGCGGTGACGTCGGCGGGGACGTGCTGCGACGGCCCGGCCGGACCGGTCCCCGCCAGCAGTTCCTCCGGCGGCTCCGCGACTTGCGCGATTGTTGCCAGCAGCCTCCGGGCGTTGCCGCGGACGACCGGCCACGAGGCGGCGATGGCGAGGTCCGCCACGCACGACGGCAGGTCACGACGGCAGAGCCCCGCGAACGCCAGCAGGCTGACGAAGGTCTCGCGCAGCGGCACGGGATCCCCGCCCGCAACGTGCAGATACGAGCCGATCGCATCATGAACGATCGCGACGGCCCGGCCCGCGGCTTCCTGGCAGCCCAGTAGGGCGGCGTAGATCGCGCACCGGTCGGCGATGTCGGCGTAAATGTCCTCGATCGTGATGTCCGGCTCGAACCGCCGGATGGCGCCGAGGGCGTGGATTTCCGCATCCTCGCAGGCGTCAGCCGAGAACCCCGTGAGGAGCCGGTCGAGGGCCGACCGCACGCCCTCGTCGAGCCGGCCGCCCTCCGGGGATCCGAGCAGCCGCCCGGCCCAGCGCGTTGCGTCGATTTCGATGCTGCCTACGGACAGCTCGGCACCAGCCAGCAGCTGCTGGATCGAGGGGATGCCGCCCGGAGGGAGCGTGATCGCCGCCCGGTGGCGCTCCTCGGATTCCTGGTAGGTCGCAATGCGGGTGAGGCGCCGGGCGCGGCGCTGGACGTCGTCTGAGATTGGGGGAGGCTCACTCTGAAACTGGAACGCGCAGGCGGGCGCCGAGCTCGGTGGCTCAGGCGGTGCGAACGGTCCGTTTCGAGAAGCGAGCGGTCACTGGGGCGATCCCTTCGGTGAGGCCTGCACACTGCCCGAAGCCGACCCGCGGGGCAATAGCAAGCTGCCGGACTGGTTAGGTTTTCCCTGGGCTTCGAGCCCGCTGGCCGTCCCGTTCCGAATCGTTTGGAGTGCTACCCTGGTGGGGCAGATGGCGCGGGGCAGGCGATGGCGGACGGGATCGAGGCGCGGTGGGACGGGAGGGCATTCTACGCGCTGCCGTTCGAGGCGAGGAGCGCGTTCCGGCGGACAGTCGCCGGGGTGCGGTGGGGGCGCCCGGAACCCCGCGCCGCATTTGCGGCGGTCGGCGTCACCGACGTCGTCCTACACACGTTCGACCTGTTCGACCTCGTGGCCTCCGGGCTCGCCTCCCTCGACGAGGAGGACCGCGCCGCAGCCGGGATCGCGCTGTGCGGGCAGGACCTGCCGCCCGAGTTCGCCGTCGCGCCGAAGGGGGCCTGCGCATGATCTGGCTCGGGATCTGGCTCCTGCTGTCCGTGCTGGCGGGCATGGAGATCGGCCTCATCATCGGCTGGGGCAACCCAACACCGAGCGCACCCGAGCCGGCTCGGCCCACGACCTCATCGCTGGTCGAGGAGGTCCTCGCCCGCGGGAGCGCTGACGGCCTCAACGACAGGCAGCTCGCCGGCGGGATCCAGGTCGTCCTGCAGAGCCACGGACTCTTACCGTGCGAGGATGTCTGACGATGGGCGAGCTCACCACCCTCGTCTGCTCTCTCATGTCAGCCGTCCTGATGCTCATGGTGCTCATCGTGGCGATCGTCACGACGATCGAGCGCACGGATACCAGCGACGTCGGCCGGCTGCGCGAGGCGCTCTCCCCCCGAAGGAAGGTTTGATCATGACCCGCCCCGCCCCCTCGGCCGCCCTGCTCGAACGGCTCGCCCACCGCTTCGGAGACGCCCCCGGGCATGCCGCCTGGCGCGCTCGGATCGCAGCAAGCCCGGCCGATCCCAAGCACGTAACGCGTTACGTGCTGGAGAACCCTGACGCGGATCCGGCGCCCCCGAGGGGTGGGCACACCGAGCTCGTCCTGGAGCGCTTCACCGAACAGGACGCCCGGATCCGCCGCGGCGGCGGGCTGCCCGCGTGCTGGTCGGCCTACAGCTGAGGGAGGGGACGATGGCCGTCAACGTGACCGCTTCTTTCGGATGGCCTCTGCCGAGGCGAGAGCCGCAGCGCGAGCTCCGCCGAACCGCCCCGCCGAGTTCTGGTGAGTCGAGTGGTGCGAGGGCGAGCCCCTTGAGCCGGCGCGCATCTCATACCTTGGCGACGATCCGCACGGGATCCTGGAGATCGGCTCGGACTACGAGCAGGACCTCGTGGACCGCGACGTGCGCCTCATCGCCCCCGTCCCCGCCTTCGCTCCAGACCAGGTCGTCATCACCCGCGAGGAGTTCGCGACTATGTGGGATGCCCGGTCGACGCTGGACGCCGAGCCGCCGAGCTTCGGCTGGCTCGATGCCCTCAAGGGCCGCGTGGACGTTCATACAGTTGTGGAGGCCTGACTTGCCCGAGACTCGGATTGTGCGCCCGAAGAAGGCGCTCAGGAATTTTGTATTCACAATCTCCAGAGCCGTGCCGTATCCGGAGTGTGCGCCCGCTGAGCGATGTTTCATGATACCTAAAAGTATACAGAATCAGTAAGCCCAAATTTTACCTTAGGCTCGCTAAGGTTCACGCAAGTATTCGTGGTTAAATCAATTGGCCTCCCGGAGATGGTGCCGGTACGGAGGCAAGACGATGGACAAGATCAAGGACCAGACACCCGAGCAGATCGTGAGGATCCTGCTGAGGAGCGTCGCCACGACCGACAGGGCGCTAGGCCTCCGAGCGCGCCGAGGAGAAGGGCCCGGTCGCTACGTGCAGCAGGCGATGAAGGCGGGCGCCGTCGTTCACGCGCTCTGGCCGGATGATACCGCTCCCGGCGGCTACGCCCACCGCGTCGTCTCCGGGCAGGCGCTTGCCGAGGGCACGGCCATCGAGGACCGGACCGCTTTCCGAGTCTCGGACAGGATCGGCGCCGTCCAGCTTGCGGCGACGTTCGGGGAAGGCAGGGCCCCGCGACCGGGCGAGCCCTGGGTCATCAACCTGCTGATCGAGGATCCGTCCGGCGGACGGGACGCGCACGGCAATCCGGAGCTCGTCGAGATTTTCGACCTGGGAACGTGAGACGCCGGCCGAGTCGTGCCCTGGAACGGGACACGCGGGGGGTGGCAGCCTTCCCTCGCGACGCCTTCCGCCGGGTCCGAAACCTTTCGGCCCCGGCCCGTCGCCGACAACCCTGCCGGACCCCCGTTCGAGCGGAGTTTCCGCACGTTTCGGCCCCAGTTATGGCCCCACAGAAAAAAAGCCACCCGGAGGCAGCCTTGCTAAGTGACTGTTTCGGTTGGAGAAACTGGAGCGGGCGAAGGGATTCGAACCCTCGACCCCAACCTTGGCAAGGCTTGCCCGCGTCATCCCCTCCCCTCTACGCGATGACGGGACCCATGCAAACCCGTTCATCGCCGTTCGTTTCGGCGCACCGCCGCGTATCCGCATTCCGGCCCGTCAGACGGGTTTCCGGGCCAAATCCGGACCAGCCAAACCGGCTCCCACGATCACGTCCTTGGCGTTGCCGTAGAAAACGTCGGCTGCGTTCTGCCAGTATCCAAGCGCCTCCGCCTTGCTGCCCGTCTTCCGGGCATAGCGTGCGAGGGCCAAGAGCGCACCGGCCAACTCCTGGCTGTCGTCCGCGCTCGCCACGTAGGCGACGACTTGCAGGACCGCCGGCGGGAGCAGGTAGCGCGAGACGCGATCGCGCTGGGTGGTGCGCCGGTTGAGCCCGAAGATCTCACCCACCGCCGAGTTCCAGGAGTGCCCCCATAACCGCTCGCACGTCTCGTCCAGCGCGCGATAGATCGCCGGCCCAGCGTTCTCGCGATCGAGCTCGTGCGGCCCATCAGCATCCACGAGGTGCGGATGGCGCCGGTCATCCAACGCCAGGGGATACCAGTTCCCCTCCGCGTCCTCTACCAAGCCGATCGGCCCCATGCCGATCGCCTCCCAGTCGATGTCGGCGCCGGTGAATGCGAAGCTGTCCTTGTGCATGATCCTGACCTTCACGTCACGCCTCCTCGTCGGCGAGGACAGGCGCGGCCTCCTCGACCGCGACCCACGACCGCGAGAAGGGCTGCCCGGCGAACAGGGAGGCGATACCGGTCTGGGCCTTGAGCCGGATGAGTTCGTCGGCGCTCAGCCCGAGCTGGCGCGCGATCGCCTGGTCGGACTGGCCGAGGTTGACTAGCTTCACCACCATCTCGCTCATGAGGTCCACCTGATGCTTGCCGCGGGCGCGGTTGTGCCGAACGGTCGATGCCATGCGCTCGGCCAGGGGCTTGTCGATCGCGACGACGGGCAGGTACCCGTGGATGCGCTCCCGGACATCCGCCTTCTCCTTGCCGACCCGATGACGGTGGAAGCCGTCGACCACGACGGACGTGACGCCGGACGCGAACGTGACGATCGGCTGAGTGTAGCCGTCCTCTCGGATCGAGCGGTGCAGGAGCGCCATCTCGGGCGAGGCGACCTTGTTCGGGTTATACTCGTTGGCCACCACGACGTCGTTGAGCACCCAGGTCACCAGATCCACCGGCTCCGAGCGGAACGGGGAGACGGCGTGCAGCGCGCGGCGTGCAGCGTTCAGGGCCTCGACCTTCTCCTCCAGGGGGAGGCCGTCGATGGCGGCGGCGAGGTCGGCCGTCAGGGTCTCGATCCGGTTCATCATAGCAACTCCATCCACTTGGCGAGCGAGGCGCGCGGGTCCTTGACGGTGGTGTCGATCGGCAGGTTGGCTTCGTGGTCGTTGAGGAGGAGCGCCCGGCACTGCGAGCGGGCCACGTTCTCCGCCTCGGGCTGCCGGGCGAATCGGGTCCGGAATTTCCCGACGTCGATCGGAAGGGTCTGGAGGAGGAAGTCGCGGTAGGCGCGCCACGTCGGGTACGCCTTGGGGCGAACCAACGTCTGGTAGACCGACTGCTCGCCGGCGTAGAGCGCCGCGGCATGGACGCCTGCGAGGCGACGCTGAAGTGCCTCGAAGGTGTCGTGCTCGAACTCTTGGAGCGTCGAGAGGCTGTGGAAGGCCTGCTCGTGGATCAGGTTCGAGACACGCATCTCCTGAATGCCGTGGCCCTTAGCCCACATCCAGTCGTAGGCCCGGTTGTATGGGACGCCGTTCTTGCCGAGGTAGGTCCAGACGTCCTCGAAGGTGAAATCGTACAGCGGGTAGAGCTTGACGGCCTTGCCCTTGGTCCTGCTCGACCACGGGATCCCCGCGACGGCCGCGTTCCTCGTGACGGCGCGGTACCGGTTGAGGGCCTCCTCGGCGCGCAGGCCGACGAGGAAGGCGGTGTCGGCGTCGAACCGGGCCTCCCACCATTCGAAGAAGGCGTGGAACCGGTCTGGCGCGCCGGGGAGCTCGTGGATCGCGTGCGGCTCCTTCGCCCGCATCCACTCGGCGCCGGGCTCCCACGCGTGGAGCCAGGCCTCCTCGTAGGACGTGGCGTTCGTCATGCGCAGGGGGACCTGCATCCACACCGGCATGACGCCGGGCAGGCCCATGAGGTGACGGACGTGCTCGATGGTCGCCCCGTACTCGGCCTCCTGGTCGAGGAAGAAGGCGAAGACGGTCGTCCCCCGGCGCAGGGCCTCCTTGCGGGCCGCGTCGAGCAGCACGGTGCTGTCCTTGCCGCCGGAGATCGAGACGACGACCTTGCCGTAGGTGTCGAAGATCCAGGCCATGCGCTCGGCCAGCGCAACGTCCACGGTCTTGGGCTTGTAGAGCTTACGCGCCATGGCGGGCCTCCAGGAGTGTGGTGGTTACGGCGTCGATGGCACCGGTCTCGCGGCCCCACCAGTCGTGGAGGAAGGAATCGATGCGGGTGTCGCCACGGACGAGGGTCACCGTCGCGTCCCTGCGCATGCCCGCCTCGACATCGAGGGCGAGGTAGCTCTTCACGATCGGGGCCTCGGCGTAGACGACGTTATCGAACCCGCCGAGGTCGCGGCGCTCGACGGCCAGGGCGAACGAGGTCGCCACGGCACCGGCTGCGCCCGACTTGGCCAGGGCCTTGCCGAGCTTGTCGGCGTAGGAGCCGAGGTTCGTCAGGACCAGGGTCCGTCCCGGCAGTCCCCGGACATGGGCGACGACGGCGGCCGTCCGGGATCGGAAGGCGTGGGCATGGTCGGCCAGCCGGGTGACGATCTTGGTGGGGTTCGAGTGCTCCTCGAATAGCGCCGCCTTCTTGGCCGCGTATCCGGCATGCTCGGACGCGTCGGCCTCGACGGCCAGGACGGTCCGGGCGGCGAGAAGGGTAGCGCCGTCGCACGTCGTGACGCTCGCCAGCTTGCGGGCGATGACGACCGGGTCGTGCGAGGACACCGCGTCGCCGTCGAGTCCCTGCTCCAGGTTCCCCTCGCGGAACGCGTACCAATGGGCGAACCCGAGGATGGATCGGTCGAGGTAGCTGTAGGGCGTGTAGACGTACTCGATGCCGAGGGTGAACGGCACGATGTCGGCAGTCATGCGGTGCTCGACCTGCTTCGAGAGGCGCTGCAGGTTGGCGAACTTCGTCGACGTGATTTTCGGGTAGCGGGACACGCACTCCATGACGAGCGCGGTCTCGGGGCCGACCATGGCGTTGAGCGTGAGCCATGTGTCGCGATCGTCCATGCGCTCGAAAGGCACGACCAGGGCGCGGTCGCGCAAGTCCTCGGCCCGCCAGGCGGAGGCCTCGGGGCATACGTAGATCGCCTGGCGGGTGCCGGAGGCCGCGAGGAATCCCTCGACGGCCCGGCGCCGGGATCCGGCGTCGGGAGAAAGGTGGGCGGCGATCATCAGGCGGCCGCCTTCTGGGCCTTGCGCTCCAGAACGACGTAGCTTCCGCGCTTGGCAACCTGCCTCATGCCCTTGTCGGCGTAGAGGCCGGCCGAGGCTGGGGCGCAGACTACGCGGATGACGCGGGCGCCCTCGACCATCGAGAGGCGCTTCTCGACGAGAGCGTCGGCGATGCCGGTGTTGCGGTAGGAGGGGACGACGTAGAGCGAGCAGAGCTCCGCGACGCCGTTGGCGTGCGGGATGATGCCGGCGATAGCGACGACCGTGCCGCCCTCCTTCGCGAGGAGCCAAGTCTTGTGGGGGAGGTCCTTGAGGTACGGAAGCTCGCGGCGGACGGCCCCGTCCATGAAGAACGGGCCGATGTCGGCGTAGAAGTCGCGGTCCCGATCGGCGGGCGCGACGACGTGCGTGGTAATGCTTTTGGCCATGATCGTCTCCAAGCCGGGCGGCCCATGCCTGCCCCTGCTATGTCCCTAATTATGGGACATGACATGGTAAACGTCAAGCCTAAATCAGCCTAAATCGACGCTATCAGGGCCCGCAGCTTCTCTTTCATGCCCTTCTTCCGGCAGGCGTCGAGCTCGCGGCGGAACTCCGCCAGGGTAGCCCCCTTCGATTGGACGGCGGCTAGGATCTTGCGGTCGATCCCGCAGTCCACGGCCACGTCCAAGTACGTGCAAGGCCGCTCCTGCCCGATGCGATGGATGCGGTCCTCGGCCTGGGCGCGCTCGCTGTACTTGAAGCCGGTCGAGTAGAAGACGGCGTGGGACGCCTCGGTGAGCGTAAGGCCGTGCCCCCCGGACTGCTGCGTCGCGACGAGGAACCGGGCCTCCCGACGCCAAGCCTCGACCTCGGCCCCGCGCCGGCGCTCGTCGAGGCCGCCGTGGAACTCGCGGCAGGATCCGGCCCCGTGCTCGCCCGACAGAGCGGAAACGATCTCGTCGAGGCCCTGACGGTATTTCGTCCAGACGACGACCTTCTCGCCCTCCGGGATCCGCGCGACGACGTCGAGGAGGCCGGCGATGCGGTTGTGGCGAATCGGTGCGCCTCGGTGGAATCCGCAGGCGATGGCCTGGAGCCGCGAGAACAGTCGGAAGATTGCGATGTGCGGATTGAGGTAGGTCGCCTCGTCTTCGAGAACGTCCTCCTTGGCCCTCATCGCGGCGGCGTCCTGCTCCAGGCTCGTCGCGACCCACCGCTCGTCGTAGAGCTTCTCCGGCAGGCTCAGGCACTCGTCCTTGCGGATCTGGTAGACGTACGGGGCGATGCGGGCGGCGAGCACATCCGTGTTGTGCGACCGCCTTATCTGGCCCGTGACCTTGCCGGTCCGGCGGTCGGTCTCGTATTCGAGGTGGTTCCTCGCGAAGGCCCAGAACGAGTTGTACCCGAGGATCTTGGGGCTCAGGAACGACATCTGCCCATACAGGTCCACGACGCCCTGGGTGAACGGCGTTCCCGTCAGGACCGCCCGGTAGCGCGCGCGGCGGGACATGTCCGTGACCCGGCGGGTCCGCGAGGCATGCGGGCCCTTGATGTACGTGCTTTCATCGATGGCGACGAAGGTGCGCTCGTCCACGAGGGCGTCGAACGCGGCGATGATGCGCAGGCTCGACGACAGGCTCTCGATGCCCACGACGTACCAGGGGCGGTCCAGCGGCATCTTCGCCGCGTCGGTGCGGTCGTCGAAGACCACGATGTCGTCGGGCTCGCAGGACGTGTGCTTGAGGATCTCGGCCCGCACCGTGGCCTTGACGCTGACCGGGCAGAACCAAACCACCCGGTCGATCTTGGCGGCCCGCCTGTTGGCGAGCTCGATAAGGATCCGGCTCTTGCCGGTCCCCATCTCGGCGAAGAGCCCCCCCACGCGGGAGGGCAGGAGCTTCGCGACGGCGTCCGTCTGGTGCGGCATGAGCTCAGTCGTGGTCGACCAGGTCATCGTCGATTCCCACGTGCTCCGGGATGTCCATGGGATCGGGCCGGTCGCCCCGGGCCTTGGCCTTGACCGGTTCGGCTTTGGGGCGCGCCACGGCATCGACGACGATGCCCCGCTGGCGCTGCGCCATCACCTCGTCCATCCGCTTCTTTGCGCCGGGGGTGATGCGGAAACCGTGCGCCTCCACGAAGTCGATGACCGCGTCGCGCGACGTCGCGGGGACGAGGCAGGCCTTGTCCCTGTACGTGGCCCCCGGCAGGCTGCGGAACGCGGAGTAGAGGTCCTCGTCGCGGCCCCACGTGAGCCGCAGCTTTCCCTCGTTCGCCCCGGACGGGACGAGGCTGACCCAACGCCGGTGCTCGGGCTCGTATGAACGGTCGATGGCCTTGGCGCGGGCCTCAGGGTCGTAGAGGGCCACGACGATGCCGGCGGCGATGAGCTCGTGTGCGGTCTCGGCGAGCCTGTCTGTAGCCGTGCCCATCATCAGCGAGTTGTGCCGGCGCACCCAAGCCACGGCCGCGGGATCCCACACGTAGCCGAGGCCCTTCACGGTGGTGTTGAAGGTCTCGGTCCGCTCGTCGTAGCGGGCGACGAGACGTCCGTCCCGGCACGAGAGCTCGGCGATGGTCTCGGACACGGGCTCGGGCGGCCGCAGGGTTGCCTCGGCCATAGCCTCCTGCTGGGCCGCGGCCTCCGCCTTGCCCTCCGGCGACATGGCGCGCGCCTCATCCGCCAGGCGCCTGGCTACCGCCGAGATCGTCTGGTGCGGAGCCTCCTCGCGCCCGTCGATCCAGAATCGAGCGTCGGTCTCAGCGCGGATCGCCTCCACCGCCTCTCGAACAGCCGGCTCGCCGATCGCTTTGACGACTACAGCGAGCTCCAGGACCATGTTCTGCATGCCGCAGACGCCGCCGGACGTGTAGAACAGCCGGCCGGCAGCGGACTTCACCGCATCAGACACGATGGGATCGAGGGTCTTCAGCGTCCGCTCCCGCAGAGTCGCTGCCCAGGCGATCTGCTTCTCGGATCCCTCCAGCGCAGGATGGCCGGCGGCTGCATCGCGCTCGACAACCGCCCGGTTGTCACAGGCACGGCAGGTCCAGCCGCGCTCGATCAACTTTTTTGCTCTGTAATCGGCGTCCCGCCGGTTCCGGCCGTCCACCTCCATGCACCCAGCGCAATTTTCCGTTGCGCACTCGATACGCGTCGTCGCCATTGTCAGGTCTTTCCTGGATGCCCGGCGGCCTATGCCTGCCTGGCGAGAACCACGGCCCTCGACGGGCGGTCCCAACGAGGGGCCACCGGCGAAGGGCCGGGGCATGGAGCCCCGGCTGGTCGCTCAGTCCACGAACCCGTCGACGTAAAGGCTGATCTTCATCGGGGACGGGCGGCCACGGACGATCTCGCTCTCGTACCAGGCCCAGTCTTCCAGCGCGTCGTTGGGGACGTAGCTGCCGCTCGCGAGGCGGTTGCAGATCCACGACAGGCGCTGGCGGGAAATCCCAGCGGACTTCAGCCGACGGAGGTTCTCGACCCGCTCGGCCTTCAGTTTCTCATCTTGCTTACGGCGTTCGATCGCCTGCATCCGAACCGACTCGACGAGTGCATCGAACTTGGCTCGACCTTCCGCGAGGTGTGCCTCGTGTTCCGCGGTCGTCATGGCCATCGCATTGAGTACGGCCCCGATCGAATAATCTCCGTTGAGGGTACCCTCCGCCGTGTCCGTCGCCTTGATCTCGTACGCGGGACGGCCCTGGAGGACGCGGCCGAGGTACTGGACATGGACCACGCGCGGGTCGGCCGCGATGGCCGCCGTGGCCTCGGCTATCTGATTGTCCCTGATGCGGGCGGCTTCGGCGCTCTTGAGATGCAGGACGGCTTTCAGGGCGGTGCTGAGCATGACGGTCTCTCCGGTCGTGACCGGCGGCCCATGCCTGCCGGTGTCTCAATTTTTGGGACACGTCTTGGCGAAAGTCAAGCGGTGTTTATTACGCCGCTGCGGCCGCGCGCTGGTACTCGCTGCTTGTGTGCCCGTAGACCTTGAGGAGCATGGGCAGGCTCATCCCAAGGTACTCGGCGACCTCGACCGGCGGAACGCCGGCGCGGAGCATCAGCGTCGCCCGGGTGTGCCGCAGGATGTGAGGGCTTGGCCAGCCGAGCTCGTCGGCGTCCTCGTCGTCCTCCAGCAGGTATCCCTCGTCCCCGTCGTCAACCACGCCCGCATCGGCAGAGAGCGCCGCCGCCAGGTCCCGGACCCGGTACGTCCCGTCCACTTCCCGCCGATCGAGGCCGGCGCGGATCGCCGCGAGCTTGAAGCCCTTGCTGACCCGCGCGACCCCGGCACCGTTCCTGTGGACGACCCGGGAAATCCCGGCCGCTAGGTCCGCCTCGCGCCATTCGGCGAGGAGTGGCAGCAACGCGTTGTGGATCCGGCACGGGGGCTGCCGCTTCCGCGACGGCGGTGCCTCAGGACCCTCCCGGAACAGTGTCACGGCCGGAAGATCGATGAACCCGGCGACGCGGTGGCGGCGCCACCGCAGGTTGAGGACGGCCGCCGATCGAGTTCCGCTGTAGAAGCCGATCAGCAGGAACCGGGTGAGCAGATCACCCGGCTCGTCGCGCAGGCCCTCGATCCGCTCCCAGATCGGTTCGCCGGTCGCGAGGTCCGAGGCGAACCATCGGTATCCCTGCGCCGCCTTATGCAGGCGCCAGAACTCCACCTCGGTCAGCCAGTCCGGATGGGCCTTGCCGTCCGGAGGCTTCGCGATCTTGGGGACGCTCGCCAGGTTGTACTCCAGGTGCCAGACGTTCACCGCCGCCGACAGCGTGACGAGCTCGCGCCGGATCGTGGAGTGCACCGGGTACTTCGGCTTCTTCCACCCCTTCCGCATGTAGGGCTCTACGAGGCGGGCCTCAGCGTAGGCGCGGCAGACGTCGCCCCGGATCTGCGCGAGCGTGAGCTTGCCCATGTGGCGCAGCAGGTGCTCGATATGATTTCCGACGATCGCCGCGTTCGACGTCCCCTCCATCCGCCCGCCGTAGAAGGTCAACACGGCGGGGACGGTGACGAGCCGGGGGTTGCTGTTCGCCGGGTCGTCGTGGCTCGGCGCGATCGCCAGGGCCTCTCGGGCTAGTCTATCGCGTTCCGCGATATGGAGCGCGAGCTCGCCTTCAGCCTCCGCGCGAGCGTCGCGGCCGTGTCGAGTGCGGCGCTTGAATTCTCGGCCGTCGATGTGGTCGCGGATGCCCCAGACCTGGCGCTTGGCGTCCCAGTACAGTCGGGCTGGATCTCGGGGGCGTGCCAACTCTCTCTCCACTCAGATAGGTGCCTGCGGGTCGTGTAAATCGCGTGGCCCGGGCGCATCGATTTGAGACGATGCGGAGGGGCCGCGACCGTCGCGGCACGCAGCTGAGCGGTGGTGAAGGTCGGGAAGCCGTCGGGGTCGGCCAGCTCCTCGGTCCAGATCGCGACATCGAGCGGCAGGAGCGTGTCAGCCCCCGCGTTGCTGGCGCGCGTTCCTGCACCCTCCGAGAAGTCGAAGGTGCCGCCGTCGAAGACGTATGTGACCGAATTCATCATCCGGCGATTCTCCCCCACGGGACTCCTCCCCGCAATGGCAAAGAGCGTCCTCGGTTAACGGCAGACCGCCTATTCCGCCTGGGCTCCACAGCAAAGGCCAGGGATCCAACAATGATGCTAGCAGCCTGTGCTTGCCGAGCTTTCCGGCTTGAGCCATCCTGACCGTATGAGCACCGCCCATCCTCTCGCGAAATGCCCGTTGGCCTGAGCCAACCCATCGTCCGCAAATGCGGACGCGCGCGTTCGACTATGAGAGGGGGCCTCCCCATGGCTACGTACTTCACATCGGACAGCCATTTCGGCCATGGCGGCATGCTGAGCCCGCGCATGAGCAGGCCCCGCCCGTTCTCCTCTGTCGAGGCCATGGACGAGCACATAATCGCAGCCTGGAACAATCGGATCCGTCGGGACGACGAGGTCTACCACCTCGGCGACTTCGCCTACGCCGCGAGCGCCGCACACTGCCGATCGGTGTTCGCCCGCCTCAACGGCAGGAAGCGGCTCATCCTTGGCAACCACGACAAGGCGCGCACGACAGACCTCGCCTGGTACAGCCAGGATGAACGGGCGGAGGTTGTCGTCGAGGGCCGCCGCTTCGTCCTCGGGCATTACGCGCAGAGGACGTGGAACGGGATCCACCGCGGGGCCCTCCACCTGTACGGCCACAGCCACGGCAGCCTGCCCGGGTGCGGGCGGTCGCTCGATGTCGGCGTCGACACATGGGACTGGCGCCCAGTGACGGTACCGGAGATCCTGGAGCGGATGGAGATGGATACCGCCCGGATCGGCGGTCCCGTCGCGGCGGCCGCGCTGGCCGAGGCTGCCTGATGTGCTAGTCCTACGACTACTTCGAGCCGGCGCCCGGGGCGGTGACCTGCCTCGCGTGCGGCCGCGTCTCGATGGGGATGACCCGTGCCGAGGCCGAACCCGCCGTCGCAAGCGCGAACGCCCAGCTTCGGCCGGGGGAGCCACCGATCGGGATGTCCTATTTCCGGTGCTGCCCCGCCCCCCGGTACCGGCCCGCCAAGGTGGGGGACGTCCCGGACGGGGCGACCATCTCCGGCGTGTTGGCCGAGGGGCACATGGATGGGGGCCTCCTCAGATCTGAGAAGACCCCCGGGCCGCCGCCTCGGCCCGCTCGCGCGCCCTCCGCCGACGCCTGATCGTCAGCTGGCTCGGCGGGTCAATCGCATCCCCGACGATCCTCGACATCAGCGCGTAGTTCGGGAAATCCCGCGGATCAAGATCCGGGGTCGGCTCTAGCTCGATGGCCGGCTGGACCGGCGCAGGCTCGCCCCGACGCTGTTCGGGGAGGTCCTCGAACAGCAGGGGCAACGGGGCCGGCGGCGGCGTCGGCTGGCGCCGCAGGATCGGGAGAACCCGCGGCTTGTGGAACCGCTCGGCGACGGCGTTGGCGATCCACGCGTAGAGGGCGGCTGCCGGGGTGTCGGCGGCGAAGGAGGGGCGGCGGGGCATGGTTATCACTCCTCGATCAGGCCGCTGCGGATCTCCTCGGCGACGAGGCGCAGGGCGAGCCCATGATGCGTCGTGTTGCCAGCGTCGGCCCACGTTCGCGGCTGCTCGTCCGTGCCCTGATAGCGGGCGAACCGGGCCTGCATCGCGCAGGCGTAGCGCCGGACGATCTCCGAGCGGGGCAGCCAGGCGTCCTCGTCGAAGATCAGGATGAGGTCCCGGTTCACGTAGGCGTTCCAGCATCCGTCGCCGGACCGGTAGCCGCCGTCGACGACCGCGGCGTCGAAGCTCGCCGGGAACGACGTTGGGTTGGGGCTGCCGAGGTTGAGACCGCCGCTCATCGAGGAGTCCTCCCGTTCCGCTGGCGCTCGTGCTGCCGGTACCAGGGCTGCCCTGCCTCGTGCCGCTCGCGCCGGGATGGCTCCCGCGGTCTCACGCCCCAGAGTTCCTCCATCTGCGCAGCGGCCTCGCGCTGGGAGTAGCGCTCCCGGCGGGCAGGCTGCGTATCGACTCCAGGCACAACGACGTCGCCGAGCTCGTAAAAAACGCCGTGCCGGTAAGCCATATGATCAGCGAGGATGTCCTGCTCGGTGCGCAAGCGCGTCGCCCCGGTCTCCTCGCGCTTCACCCAATTCGGGACGTAGAATTTGGAGCCGGGCTCCACGAACTTCGTGAGGAGGATCTCGAACGCCGGAACGGTCTCAGACTCCGGGCGCTCGTTGCCGGGGCCTTGGGCCTGCACGATACCGTCGAGCGCGATCTCCACCGTGACGCGGGACCTCCCAACCGGATCCCTCAGGCTCCAGATCCCGGCATCGGCCCGACAATCATCCGGACGGACACCGCCCTCCCAGGTTGTATGATCGTAGCCGCGACCGACGCAGTGCCCCATGACCTCGCCCTCGGCGTCGAGGGCGCGGTCGGTGACCACGTGGACCCAGTACCAGCCGGGCATCACCGGCACATCGAGGCGATCGACGGTGCCCTCGTTGCCGGCGACACGATCCGCCCGCTTTGCCAGCATCCGCTGGTGCCACCGTTCCGCGTGCACTTCGGCCTGAGCCCACGTCACACGCAGGAGCTTTTCTAGGAAGCGGGGGTCGTCCTCCGACAGGCCGTTCAGCCAGTCGGTGACAACCTCAAGCGTCGGGGGGACGCTGTTGCCGGCATAGGTCACGACGCTTTCGCCTCGGAGATAGCCGGCAACCACCGTACGGTCGCTGCCCTCGCTCTGGGCCAGCGCATCTCTGTAGACCGGGTGATCGGCGTAACACGAGTGATCCGGCTGATATTCGGCCTCGATGCCCCACGGCGTCAGCGGGGTGCCGAATGGCGACGGAAACAGCGTCATTCGATCGCGGGGCCGACATGCCGCCGGCAGACGCAGCGCCATCCAGCGCTGAGCGCGAACATCGTCGAGGGAGCCGATCGCCAGCGCGGCAGCGGTCCGCTGTAGGCTGCCGAGCGTCGCATCGAGGGAAGTCCCGGATCGTCTCACGCTGCCCTCCTCGGGAGCCAGGCGAAGGGCCGGTTCCACTCCGGAACCACGCAGATCATGCGATGCCCTGGGCACCACGCCGACCCCGGCGCCACCGGGTGCCCGCAGACAAGCGCAGGACCCGATTTCGGGTCGTCCGCGATGAAGCGGCACGCGTTGGGGCCGGCCGACGTCAGCGGGATCAGGAGCGACGGCGGGACGGCAGGGACGACGACGGCCTTCAGCTTAGGGGCGGGCCGGGGCGTGGTTGGAGCCGGCTTGGGGGCCGCCACCGGCCTCGGCCTCGGAGCGGAGGGCTTCTTCGGCGCAGACGCAGGCCGAGCCGGGCGGTACGCGCCGGGGTAAGCCCACGCCGGCGCGGGCCGGCACTCTCGCGCGGCGGCCCGCGCCTCGCGCTTGCGGTCCCGGCTCCGGACCAACTTCTCCTCCGGCGTGAGCACAACCCGCGCCGGGCGAAGCGTCCCCCGGTTCGCGATACCGATCACGGCGGACCGGCTCACGTGAATGCCGAACTCGTCAGCCAGCACGATGACGATCGAGGCCTCGCTCGTATCGGGCTGCCCGTACAGCTCAAGCACGCGGGCGCGGGCGGCGGGAGGCCATGTGAAGGCGCTCACGACCGCGCCTCCGGTGCGGGAGCGTAGGAGACGACCCTCACCAGCCCGAGAGCCAGCAGCAAGGACAGCCCGGGCTGGCGCCGGCCTGCCCGGACGTCGCCCACGTAGGACTCGGAGATCCCCGCCTTGAGGGCGAAGGCCTTGGCGCTTCCAGCTGCGGCAACCTGCTCCTCCAGACGGACGAGCGCGGCGTTATCTGGCGTCGGAGCGACGCGCCTCCGTATAGTAGCCCTCATGACGTCACCTTATTCTGGACAGGCACCGCTCGATCAGCGCATGCGCGTTCCAGCTATTAAGTGGGGCGTCGCGGGAAACCGCAAGAGGTTCCGGCAAGCCGATCTGCACAAATGTATACCTCAACAGTTTCACCAACAGCGTGTTGGTGAAACTGTTGTGAATGCCGTCAAATCTGTTGGTGAAACATTCCGCTTGCAAAAGGCCAATACGGGGAGGAGGATACGCCAGTCAGCGCATCGGCTGACCCGGCCAAGCGCCGGAAACCCCGGTTTTTGCGAATACCCTAAATGCCCCCGATCGACTTCGGAGCTACTTGGCGCCACGTCGGCACGCACCGCCGCTACGACGTGAAGCGCGAGCTCTGGCTCTGCCCCGACGCCCCTCCCTCATTCTCCGACGCCTACCGCGGCGCGCGGTCCGAGATGATCACGGCCGGCTACTCGTGGACGGACCGCGGCACGGCCAACGGCGTGCTCACTCCCTGCTGGTGGGGAGGCGGTGATCCCGTCGACGCCGACGCCCTCGCCGCCGCGATCGCCCCGGCCATCGGCAAGGCGGCCTCCGATCGCGCTGAGCGGGCCCGCCTGGAGGAGGAGCGCATCCAAGCGGAGACCGCCCGACTCGCGCCGCTCGCGGCCCCGATTCGTGCCGACCTGGCGGTCATTGTGGCTGAGCGGCCGTGGATGCTCGGTCGCCATCTTACCGCCGCGCGCGAGCTTCTCGATCTGGACAGCTGGTCCGTGTGGGGGATGCAGGACGCCGAGCGGCACGTGCGTAACGCCAGGGGCAACGCCGAGCGCGCGGCCGAGAGGCTTGGGCGGACCCCGCCGGCAGTGTGGTTCGCGAAGGCGGCCGACGAGGGCATCCGCGCGGCCGCGTGCGATGCCTGCCAGCACCTCTCGTCGCTCGACGAAGACTGGGCTTCGGACCGCAACTCCATCGGGTGGTCGCAGGCCACGTGCTGGACGGGACATCTTCTGAGCGAGCGAACCAAGCTCGATCAAGGCGAGGCCGCGCATGCGCTGGCCCTGCTGCACGGCCACCGGAAACAGCTGCCCGACCCGCTCTGTCTCATCCTCTTCGGCGAGCTTCCGTCCCGACGGCGCCGCTCCGCCCCGGCCGACGCCCCCACTCTCGCCCTCTGACTTTCAGGGCGGCGCGCTTCAATCCCCCCATCGGCGGCCCCCGGCGCGGGGCCGCCTTCACCACAAGGAATTCAACAAATGATGGATTTCATTCGCAACCTGCTGGCGGCGATCTTCGGGATCCTGCTGTCCCCGCTCAGGCTTCTGGGATGGGAAGCCAAGCCGAGGGCGGCAGACATCGCGGCCGAGGCCGTGGAGGCTGTCCGGGCCGCCCCGATCGAGGCGCCGGCACCGGTGCCGCGCGAGCCCACGCCGATGGCGGATCTGCTCCTACAGCACGCCCGCAAGAGGCTGTTCACGCACGAGCGGCACGAGGGCCTCGTCCCGCTGCCGCCCGCCTTGGAGGCGTGGATCACGCAGCTGGACAACAATGAGCTCTGCGATGTGATCGGCTGCAGCGCCCGGGATCTCCAGAGCCACGTGAACGCAGGCCTATCGGGCTCGACCGCGCGTGGACCCTATCACCTCCCGCCTGTCCTGCCCCACGCCGTCCCGAACCATGCGAAGCGTGGCGCCACGGGCGGGACGGGCGTCAAACAGGGCCGGGATCTGTCGCAAGCGTTGGAAGAGCTGGGCCTCGTTTTCGATCAGGGCTACAGCCCGCGTCCGCGCTGACCCTCACCGCCCCGCGAACCCAAATCGCCCGCCGGTCCCCCCGGCGGGCTTTTTTATGCGGCCGCCCGGGCGGCCTGGTGCGCACGCACGCCCGCGATGAGCCGGCGCAGGGATCCGTCGAGACGGTCGGCCCGGGCCCGCTCCGCAGCCAGGGCGCCCCCCGCCGACCGGAGGTCCTCGCGCAGCTGGGCGGCCTCGGCCCTCAGACGCTCCACCTCCGCGACCGCGGCCGCAGCCTGACGACGGGCGCGATGGAGCTCGGCGACGACGGCCGAGACAGCGTCGACCTCCTCGACCCGGGCCCGCTCGATGCCGGCGCAGAAATCCTGCACGGCGAAGTGCCCGAGCATGAGGGCCTGGGTGCCGCGGCCGGTGACGTCGGCGAGAACGTGGCGGGTCTCGTGGGACATGGCGGCTCTCTCCAGGCGGGGCGATCTCGTACCCCAAGGATGAGTCGTCGAAGGGGGCCGGGCAACCGCCTGTGGGGGTTATCCCTGGGCTTTAGGCGGTCACGGGTTCAGGCGATGGTTTCCAACCGGTGAACGACACCCCCATTACTCCTACGGACTGCAACGGCGATTGCCGTCACATCATGACGACGCCTTCTTCGGCTGAAGCAGACGCTTCCACAGGGCGTCGGCGACGGCTTCGCGGCGGTAGACGACACCTTCGCGCCCCGCGTCCCGAGCCGCCTCGGTCCGGCCGACGACCTGGCGGGCGACGCCCCTAAGGATCGCCTGAGGATCGACGGGGCCGCTGGTAACGCCTTCCCGCACAGTCGCGGCAATCGCATCCCTCAAGGCATCGGCGATCGCCCGGTCGAGCGTGGCCGGATCCGGCCGCCCTTCCGCGCGCCACCGGTCGCGCATCGACGCCATGCGGTCGGCGGTCTGCCGCCGGATCCGGCCGATGCGCCGGGCGCCGGTCTCGGGGTGAGCGGGGGTCGGGATGTGAAAGGTCTCGCGCATGGCCGCAGGATAGCACCCGGCGACGCAAGGAACGTCACGTGTGACGATAACCTGAGCGTTTGTTCATTTTCACGGGCGCACAGCGCGCGCACGTGCGCCTGACGTGCGCCTGACGTGCGCCCGACGTCGGCCCGTCGGGACTAGATCGGCTTCAGGACGATCCTGGCCTTGAGGCCGATCGAGGCGGCGACGGCGAGGAGGCGGTCGAGGTCCCAGGAGGCGATGTCGCCAGACCGGAGCGCGGTCCGCACCTTGGGGGACGACATGCCAACGGGGTAGCGGCGGAGGCTCGGCGTCCGCTCGGCGGCCCGGGCGATTGCCTCGGGCTGGGCCGCGGTGAGGGCGGGGGCCAGCTGGTCGGCAAGGTCCGCCCTCGCGATCCTGGCCGCCTCGCGCCCGGCGGCTGCATCGTGCAGGGCTTAAGCCCATGCCGCGAATATATACGTGGCGGGAACTCCGCACGCGGATGGCGTGCGGGTGTCGGTGCGCAGCGTGATCCCGAAGCTGAGGAACGGCGGCAGCCACCGTGCGGTGGGGGCGCTGCTGCGAAAGCGGAACTACCGGCCGAAGCTGGAGCCGAAGGGGCTGCCGGAGCGGGTTCAGGCGTCGCTCGGGAGCGCGGTGACGGACCTATGGAAGGCGGCGCAGGCGGACGCGGCGGCCGAGCTGGTGGCGGAACGCGAGCGGCTTTAGGTCGACCGGCGGGCGGCCTTGGAGATCATGGACGAGGCGCTGGCGCGGCTCGACGTGGCCGAGGCGGAGATGGCCCGACTGCGGGAGCGGCTGGCGCGTCACGAGGACGGGGCGACGCTGGCCGGGGCTGCCGCCGGCGGGTAACGGTCGGCGACGCCTTGCGGAGGCCCGGTGCCGTCGTCCCCCGGGAGGGCGAGTTCGAGGCCCGCATGTCCGGGGTAGTCGCACCCATGCCATGGGGTCCTGCGGAGCGGGATGCATCTCGGGTCGAGACGTCCTCGTGCGTGCATGAGGACGCATTGCGAATGTCAACTTAGTGGACTTTTCACACTTTGTGCCCTAAGTTGACATACGTGATGCGGACGGAGGGTTCGATGGACGACGCGACTGTGGAATTCACCATGAGCGACCTCGTCCACCGGACGGGCAAGGTCGCCGATGCGGCCGACCGTCGACCCGTCAGGATCACGCGGCACGGCCGCCCCCGTTTTGTCCTGGTCCGCTCGGAGGATTTCGACCGCCTGAGCGACCGCTCCCGGGACCCGCGCCGCGTCGTCATGACGGCGGAGACGCCGGACGACCTGCTTGAGATCTTCGCGGAGGACATGGCCAAGGCCGTCGGCGTGAAGGACTAGCGGATGCGTCAGCCCGGCGCCGTCTTCGACTACCCGTACCTTTGGTCGAACGAGGCCGGCAAGGTCGACAATCCCAAGGATCGGGTCACGTGCCTGGTCGTGGCCAGGACGAGGGCTGACCGGGAAGGCGTCGATCTCCATCACCTCCTGCTGGCCGGGATCACCGACAACCCGCGTCCTGATCAGGAGGCGGTCGAGATCCCGGTGACGGAGAAGCGACGGGCCGGGCTCCAGCTGGAGCGTCCGGCGTTCGTCGTGCTCTCGGAATACAATTACGACGTGCTTCCCCATTCGTGGAACTACGATCCGAACGGGCGGACGTTCGGGCGTTTCTCGGACGCGTTCATGGACGAGGTCCGGCGAAGGTTCTTCACGCTGATGAAGGCGGGCATGACGGCGCGCAACGACCGCATGGCCCCCGGCCGCTGAAGCGTCCCGGGACGACCGGGGTCCTACCTGCGCATCGCCTTGGCCCCGCGATCCAGACGCGCCAGGACCACGTTCTCGTTGTGCCTTCCCGGGCCGAGCTCGTCCTCGACCAGCTCGCGCAGGGCGCCTTCGGGGAGCACCCCGGAGAACCATGGGGGCATGAGCCCCAGGCGTCCGATCTCGTCCGCGCGGGTCCGCTTCCGCTTGATCGTGTCGACCTCGCCCTTGGTGTCGTGCGATCGTGCCCTGCCCCCAGGCATGTCATGCCGAACGCACTCGGCGCCGACCTGACGCTCGATGGGCTCGCTTCGCTTGCCATCGTCCTCCGGGGCCGGCGCGATCGATGGCGAAGGACGCCGCCGAAGGTCGCCGGCCCGACCGATCGAAGGCGGACGGAACGGGGAGACTAGGCCCGAGCGGATCCGGTCGGGGGAACGAAGGCGGAACAGGATCGTTGCCACGCTTGAGCTCGACGTTTCTTGCGCTCGAAGCGTCAGCGGAGGCGTCCGAAGATGCGACTGACGAAAGCCCGCATACAGAACTACCGGGGTATCCGGGACACGGACTGGTTCGAGGTCGAACCGGGCAAGACCATTCTCGTCGGGCCGAACGAGGCCGGGAAGACGGCGATCCTCCAGGCCCTCCAACAGGTCAATCCGCCCGAGGGGGTCAAGCCGTTCGACGTGCTGCGGGACTATCCGAGGGCGCTGTACAACGACATCACGACGAGGAAGGTCGACCCGACGCAGGTCAGGGTCGCGACCGCCGTCTTCTCTCTGGATCCCGACGAGAGGAAGCTGGTCGGGAGCGAGTTCGCTTCCTTCCCCTACGTCGCCATCAGATACATCGACAACAGGCTTGTCGACGACTTCCAAGGATGTCCGGCTTTCCCGACCTACGGAGAGGTCAGGAAGGACCTGATCAGGCTCGCCGCACATATCGACGCCCGGACCCCGCCGCCCGCGGAGGGCCAGCCCGCGAAGGCGACGGCCGGCGATGCGATCGCGGGCATGGCCAAGGGTTGGGATGACGGCACGCTGCTGTACGCCAAGAACGCCGAGGCCTTGCGTGCCTGGCTCGACAAGGCCGTGGCGCTCGTCGACGAGGACGACGAGAGAGAGGAGAGCCGTTTGGACGGGCTTCGGTCCAGGCTTGCCTATCCCGACCGCTATTTCGCCGCGAAGAAGGCGATGAGGGAGCGGATGCCGGTCTTCGTCTTGTTCAGCAACTACTTCCGGGTCAGGCCCGTCATCCATCTCGCCCACCTCGCAAGCCGCCTCAAGTCCGGTGTCCTCGACGACGACCAGTACGATTACGGCAACTCGTGCCTCCTGAATCTCCTGGGCTTCACCGCGAAGGCGCTTTCCGACCTCGGCCGCGCCGAGGAGCCGGATGCCAAGGACCCCGCCATGCTGCGTGCGTACCGCGACCAGCTCGACAAGCGCAGCTACCAATTGAACGCCGCGAGCATCCGCCTGACCCAGGAGATCAGGCGCGTCTGGAACCCGAACCCCGACCGTGCCGAGGCCGACCGGCTCCGCGTCGTGGCCGACGGCCAGTACCTGAAGGTGGTCGTCGAGGATGATCTGGGCGTGGAGATCGAGCTCGACCAGCGCTCGGAGGGCTTCCAGTGGCTCGTATCGTTCTTCGTCGTCTTCTTCGCCGAGGCGGCCGACAAGCACGAGAACGCGATCCTCCTGCTCGATGAGCCGGGACTGAGCCTGCACGCGCTCAAGCAGCGGGACTTCCGAGACACCGTCTCGCGTCTCGCGGAGGGTAACCAGACGCTCTACACGACCCACTCGCCGTTCCTCGTCGGTCCGGGGGAACTCGACCTCGTCAGGGTCGTCGAGATGCGGGATCGGAAGGTCGGCACGAAGGTGCACACCGCGGTCACCTCCAGCGACCCGGCGGCGCTGCTGCCGCTGCAGGAGGCCCTGGGCTACGACCTGGCCCAGAGCCTGTTCGCCAACCAGCGCAACCTCATCCTGGAGGGGTTGACCGACCATTGGTACGTCGAGGCGACGGCGGCGCTCCTGGCGGGCGACGGGATCGTACGGCTGAACGAGCGGATCGCCCTGGTGACGGCGAACGCAGCCAGCAAGGTCGTCTACTTCGCCACCATCCTCCATGCCCACGGTCTCAAGGTTGCGGCCCTCCTGGATTCCGACGCGGCCGGCGATCAAGCGGCCAAGCAGGAGGTCCTCGTCCATACGCTCGGACAGAAGGCGATCCTGCGCACGAAGGACTATCTGGCCGACCCGGTGGCGAAGGCCGAGGTCGAGGACCTCCTGCGGGAGACGCTGATCGGGATCGCCAAGGCCGAGTTCGGCCTCGATGTCGCCGCGACCGCGGCCGCGCAACCGGAACGGCCGATCGTCGACATCCTCGCGAAGGAGAAGGCGTTCTCGAAGTACAAGCTGGCGAAGGCTTACGTCCGTTGGACACGCGACCACCACGCCGCCGACCTGACGGAAGCGGAGCGCGCCCACTGGAAGAAGCTGATCGATGCCGTGAACGCAGCGTTGAGGTAGATTCCAGGGTTGCCGAACTCGTCTCGTCGCTCAAGCCTGATCCGTCGGTGCGTCATGAGAACAGCTTTTCGGTGGATCGGGCGGCTCTCGCTCTGGGTGGTCGCCCTGGCCGCGCTTGTCACGCTGGTCGCCGCCGTCGTGTTCGTCGGTCGGCCCTCCGAGAAAGGCGGGACCCAACCCAACTTCGCGGGTGCGGACCTCCAGAAGAAGCGTCTCGTCGTGTTCCTCGACGGGACCTGGAACAGCGTCGACAGCAACACGAACGTCTGGCGCATGCGGGCGCTCACCGCGACCAAGGGCAAGGACGGCCGACCGCAGCTCATCTACTACGGCGTCGGCGTGAACGGGGTCCTCGGCGGCATGTTCGGCCAGGGGCTCGATGACAACATCCGCCTCGCCTACGAATGGCTGATCGAGAATTACAACGACGGGGACGAGATCTTCATCTTCGGCTTCAGCCGCGGCGCCTTCACGGCCAGGAGCCTTGCCGGACTGGTGGCGATCAACGGGATCCTCAAGGCGGGATCGCCGATCGGCACCTCGGAACTCTTCAGGCGCTACAAGAAGGGCGACGAGGAAAGCATCTGGCGTTTGAGGGAGGCCGAACAGGCTGGCGAGGCGGCCAGCTTCACGGATCAGGAGCGATGGCTCATCAAGTATTCCCAGCCGGCAGACGTGAAGATGATCGGCGTGTGGGATACGGTCGGTTCGCTCGGGCTGTCGACCGGCAAGATACCGGGGGTCAGCCGTTCGTCCTTCGACTACCTGCAAACTGGGCTGCGCATCCACATCCTGAACGGTTACCACGCCCTGGCGATCGACGAGCACCGCGATGATTTCGCTCCGACGCTGTGGGACGTGCGCCGGTCGAACAATCCCAAGGACGTCTTCGCGAAGCCTCGGACGCTGGCCAGCGTCGAGCAGCGTTGGTTCGTCGGCGCCCACGCCAATGTCGGCGGTGGCTACGAGACCGACCTCCTGGCGCAATCGCCCCTGCGCTGGATCATGGAGAAGGCGCAGTCGCACGGCCTTGAGTTCCGATCCGCCGTCGAGTTGGACGGCGACGCGCTCAAGGCTCCGACCGTCGATTCCTACGCACTGTTCGGACGCGGCTTCTACAAGCTCGTCTCGTCACCGCTGTACCGCGTCATCGGGCGGGACCCCGAGGTGCGCGAGGATGGCAGCCACACCAACGTCAACGAGACCATCGACGTCACGGTGTTCGACCGCTGGCGTGCCGATCCGGGCTACCGTCCCGAGAACCTGGCCGCCTGGGCCGAACGAAAGAAGGTGGACCCCGCACAGATCCGGACCTCGGTCCGGGCGGACGACCCGACAGCCGCCGCGCCGTAGTAAGGGCGGATCCCTGCCAGTCTGCCGCTGACGCAGCAGTTCCGAGCGAACCTCTTCGCTCACCGGCTCAGCGGGGTCCGCGCGACGAACTGCCGATCGTTGCGGTAGAGGTCCTCCGAGATACGTCCGTCATCGCGATGGAACACGGCCGAGACCGCGTACTCGTCGGACTTTTTGAACACGATGCCGGTCTCGTTCTCCGGGGTCGGTCCATAGGGAAGCGCGAATATCTCGACCTCAGCGTCGGAATAGGGCTCGCGCGTGCCCGCGAAGGGGTCTTCCTTGCCGGCGCCGAAGCCCTGGCGATAGGCGTGGCAGCGCCGGAGCGCCTCCTCGACGCGGGACCGGAACCGGCGGTCCTTCGCGGCATGGATGGTGTCCAGCAGGACCTTGTGCTCCTTCTCGTCGTGCAGGGGGCGACGGCGCCCCACGTCTGGTTGCAGGCGGTTTCGCATGAAGACCATGATGCGTGACAGATCCAGGTATCCGTCCAGCAGCTCGTCGTGGGCCAAGCCCCGCCGGCTTTCGCCGTAAGGCACGAAGTGACGGGTACCTATCCGGTCGAACTCCTCGAACATGGGGAGACGGGTGACGAGCGCCTGCTCGTCGGCCCGAAGCATCTCCGGGTTTCCCGCCGTCTCGCTTTCCCAATGCCATGCCTTCTCATAGGCTCGACGCATCAGGTCCGGATCGGAAGACATGATGAGGTTGGCCAACTCGCGGCGAAGCGTCCCGAGATAACGGATCTCGGCTTCAGCGAGGTTTCGGGCGATCTCTGAAAGCCCGGACTGCGGAGACCGTGCCTTCCGTCCGAACAATCCCACGATTCGCTCCCGCCATCCCGGCGCCCAGCCTAGCAGATGGCCACGCATGCGGGTTGGAGGGCGGCACAACCGAGGTCCTGAAGACGTCGTCCGCGGGCCGCCGGGCTCGGATCGGGACCTGCCTGCACCCCGACGCCCTCGCGATGTTATCCACAGGGGTCCACAGCCCCTTCGCTGGGGACGGTAAATTTCTGCGTCTCGTGAGCTCGGCCGTTTGGTGGAACCGCCGACACATGTTCATCTTTCGTTCCGTTAGATTCGGAGCGATCTCATGCAAGTCCACGGCGTCACGATTGGACTGCCCATCCCCGTCCCCATCCTGGCGCGGGCCGTCCGGGCCGGCTTCCCGAGCCCGGCGGACGACTTCATCGAGGACGAGATCGACCTGCAGCGGTTGCTGATCGCCAACCGCCCGGCGACCTTCCTGGTGCGGGTCGCCGGCGACAGCATGGTGCTGGCCAAGCTCTTCGACGGCGACATCGCCGTTGTCGACCGCTCGCTCAAGCCGCGCAACGGCGACGTGGTCGTCGTGGACGTCGATGGGGAGCGTTCGTTCAAGGTCTGGCGTCGGCAGGGACCCCGCGTGAGCCTGCACTTCGCCAATCCGCGCTTCCCCGAGTTCCAGCTCTCCCCCGACGCCGTGATCGAGGTCTGGGGCGTGGTCTCCGGTTCGGTGAACCCGAGGCGCCGCAGCGAATGAGCGATCGGGCCTACGCACTCTCGGACGGCAACAGCTTCTACTGCTCGTGCGAGCGGGTGTTCGACGTCCGGCTAGCCCGGGTGCCCGTGATCGTGCTGTCGAACAACGACGGCTGCGCGATCGCCCGGACCCCGGAGGCCAAGGCGCTCGGGATCGGCATGGGCGATCCCTGGTTCAAGATCCGCGACCTCTGCAAGGCCAAGGGCGTGCGGGTCTATTCCTCGAACTACGCCCTGTACGGCGACATGTCGGCCCGGGTGAACGCGGTCTACCGGGACTTCTCCCCCCGGATCGAGGTCTACTCGATCGACGAAAGTTTTCTGGACATCTCGGACGTGCGGGTGGCCGATCGGGTGACGCTCGCCCGCGACATGCGCGAGACGGTGCGGGCCTGGACGGGGATCCCGACCTGCGTCGGGATCGGCGCCACGAAGACCCTGGCCAAGCTCGCCAACCACGTCGCCAAGAGGAACCCTGAGCTCGGCGGGGTCTGCGACCTGACCGATCGGAAAGCCTACGACCACTGGATGGTCCGGATCCCGCCCGAGGACATCTGGGGCGTCGGCCCGGCGAACGCCCGCAAGCTCGGGGCGCTCGGCTGCGAGAGCGCCGCCGACGTTCGCGACCTCGACACCCGAGCGGTACGCAAGGCCATGACGGTGGTGGGCGAACGCCTGGTGCGGGAGCTGCGCGGCGAGGCCTGCCTCGACCTGGAGGAGGTCGCCGCGACCCGGAAGGGCTGCGCCGTGACGCGCAGCTTCTCCGACCGGGTCAAGGACCGCGCGACGATGGAGCAGGCGGTGGCCGCCCATGCGACCCGGCTCGGGGAGAAGCTCCGGCGGGAGGGGCTGGGGACAGA
The DNA here is from genome assembly GCF_001455965.1 of Methylobacterium sp. GXS13. GTDB lineage: Bacteria > Pseudomonadota > Alphaproteobacteria > Rhizobiales > Beijerinckiaceae > Methylobacterium. Next base: position 60,190 of record NZ_LKKO01000001.1, on the reverse strand, counting down.
CCACGTCACGGTCTTCTTCCACACCTCGGAGCACGACCGGACCTGGCCGCAACGGTCCGTCTCGACGGTAGTGACCCTGCCGGAATCGTCGAACGATAGCCTAGTGCTGGTGAAGGCCGCCCTTCACGGGGTCCGGAAGACCTGGCGGGACGGCTTTCGCTACTCGAAGTCCGGCGTGGTCACGACCGACCTCTTGCCCCTCCACGCCTCGCAGCGGGCGATGCCCGGCCTCGGCCAGCTCGACCGCGAGCAGGGCGCCGCCCTGATGGCGGCGCTCGACGCCTGCAATCGCCGCTTCGGGCGCGGGGCGGTCGTCCCGGCCGCGGCCGGGCTCGCGACCAAGCGCGCTTGGTCGACTAAGTTTGAGATGCGTTCGCCGCGCTACACGACCCGTCTCGATGAACTTCCGGTGATAGCGGCAGCCTGATCCCGCATCCCGCGCAGGCCTGCCCAGCGCAGCGTGTTGCAGCGCAACATAAGCCGGTCTCGCCGGTTGGATAGGCGCTACCCTCGCGTCGACGATCGGGGGACGGCGTCGGATCGACCGCCCGCCGGGCGGGGTCGCGGCGCTGCCTCCCCGAAGGTTTTCTCGATGCGCATCGCCCCTACCCTCGCGATCCTGATCCTGGCGCTGTCGCCGATGCCTGCGATGGCCTCGTCCTGCGCCGAACAGATCGCCACCATCGAGCGACGCCTCGACAGCGCCGGCGCCGTTCAGGTCACCGGCCTGCAGGAAGGCCACAGCCTCCGGACCGGTTCGCCCCGGGGCGTGTCCGCGGCTCGCCTCGACGCCCCGAGCGATCCCGCGACCGTCTCGACCGCGGGCCACGTCTCGGAGGCGCGCGCCCTCATCGTCCGGGCAGCAGACGAGGACCGGCGCGGGGACAAGCGCGGCTGCGAGAACACCATGACCGAGGCCAAGGGCATGATCGGCGCCCTGCCGTAGGCGGCTGCCACGAGCGTCGCCCGACGCGCCCCCTCCGGATACGGCACGAGGAACCTCGAAGATGATCGGTCCCGCGGAAATCGAGGACATGCGTCTGGACCTCCTGGCCAGCGACGAGCGGGCACGGCTCTACGATGCCGCGCTGGTGCCCCTGAACCGGCATTGGGCTTCGCGGGGCGCCGCATCGGTCGGCAACGTGACGCGGATCTGCGCCCTGGTCTTCGCCCCGGCGGCGGGCCGCCCTCTGGCAGACTGGAAGGCGGTCGTCTCCGAGGCCGTCGAGGAGGCCGGGTACGGCATCGTCTGGAACGGCGACGCGGTCGCCTCGCTCGAAACCCGAACATAGCTCGCCGACCGTCGCCGATCCCGCCCCCCCGAGGGACGGCGACCGCGGGCGACGTCGCGCGGCATGCCGTTCCATAGGGTCCGGCCGGCATCGACCCGCGCGGAACACCGGAGCCATCGGGCGCGCGTCACGGACCGCGTACGACGGCTGCGGCGACACGTCCGTGCGGGAGGGGTGTCGCGGCTGCGACACCGGATGCCGGAGCTGCTACCGGCACCGGATGGCCGCCAAGCACTCCCGACACATCGCCCTCACCGAGCCGCTGATCGCCTACGCCGAGGCCCAGGTCGCCAAGGGCGAGTACACCTCGATCAGCGAGGTCGTCAGGACGGCGCTGCGCCTCCTGATCGAGCGGGAGGCGGCCAAGGTGCACCGTGGGGCCGCCAACGCCGAGGCCGTCCATGACCGCGCCTGAGGAGGCCGCCCGCGATCCGGAACGCCTCGCGGCCCTCGACGGCTACGGCATCCTCGACACGCAGGCCGAGCGGGGCTTCGACGACATCGTCCTGCTCGCCTCCCGGATCTGCGCGACCTCGGTGGCCCTGGTCAGCCTGGTGGCCGCCGACCGCCAGTGGTTCAAGGCCCGCGTCGGGTTCGACCCGTGCCAGACCCCGCTGTCGCAATCGGTCTGCGCGCATGCCCTCGCGCGACCGGGCCTGCTGGTGATCCCGGACCTGACAACCGACCCGCGGACCCGCGGCAACACCCTGGTCACCGGGGAGCCCCACCTGCGGTTCTATGCCGGCGCCCGCCTGGAGACCCCGGAGGGCGTCGCGCTCGGGACGCTGTGCGTGATCGACGGGAAGCCCCGGCCCGAGGGGTTGACCCCGGACCAGGCCGAGGCCCTTGAGGCGCTGGCCCGCCAGGTCATGGCGCAGATGGAGCTGCGCCGGTCGATGGCCGCCCGCGACGACGCCCTTCGCAGCGCCCGGGAGGCGGATACCCGGCATAGCCAGATCCTCGACAGCGCCATCGACTACGCGATGGTGACCATGGACCTCGACGGCCTCGTCACCGGCTGGAGCGCCGGGGCCGAGGCGATCCTCGGCTGGTCCGAGGCTGAGATGCGCGGCAAGCCGGCCCGTATCTTCTTCACCGACGAGGACGACGCCGCGGGCATCCCCGAGCGGGAAATAAAGGGCGCGCGCGAGGAAGGCCGCGGCAACGACGAGCGCTGGCACGTGCGCAAGGATGGCTCGCGCTTCTATGCGCTCGGCGAGATGATGCCGCTGCACGCCGACGACGGCGGGCACGTCGGCTACCTCAAGATCCTCCGGGACAGGACCGGCCAGCGCCTGGCGGCGGAGGCGCTGCAGCGGCAGACCGACCTGCTCCGGACCGTCACGGACCACGTCAGCGAGGCGGTGTTCCAACTCGACCTCGACGGAATCGTCACCTTCGCCAACCGGACCGCGCACGCCCTGCTGGGGTGGGGGGACGGGACCCTGGTCGGGCAGGACCTGCACGAGGCCGCCCACCACCACCATCCGGACGGGCGCCCGTTCCCCGCATCCGAATGCGGCTTCGTCGACGCGATCCGGGATGGATCGACCCTCCGGCAGCGCGACGCGACCTTCTTCCGCCAGGATGGCACGCCGGTCGAGGTGGTCTGCTCGAACGCCCCGGTCTTCGAGGGCGGCAACCTCATGGGGGCCGTCCTGACGGTCTCGGACGTCACCGGCCGCAGGCTCGACGAGCGACGCCTGCGTGAGATGAACGCCGAACTTGAGATGCGGGTCGTGGAACGGCATGCGGCCGAGGCGCGGCAGCGCTTCCTGCTCGCGCTCACCGACACGTTGCGCGAACAGGGCGGCCCGCGCGGCCGGATGCAGGCGGCGGTGGACGCCCTCGGGCGCCACATCGGCGCCAGCCGGGTCGGCTACGGCTTCGTCGGGGACGACGGCGTGTCCGTCACCCTCGGCACCGAGTACGTCGACGGCGTCGCGACGCTGGCCGACACCTACCCGCTCGACGCGTTCGGACCCGGCAACATCGCCAACCTCAAGGCGGGCCGCACGTCGGTCTATCCCGACGTCGAGGCGGATCCGGACACCACCGGCCTGGGGATGGGCGCCTTCGGCATCGCCGCCATCGTCGCCGTGCCCCAGGTCCACGAGGGACGCCTGCGCTCGGTCGTCTACGTCAACCAGCGCGAGCCGCGGGCCTGGACGGCCGACGAGGTCTCGCTGGTCGAGGAGGTCGCGGCCCGGATCTGGGACGCGGTCGAGCGCGTCCGCGCTCAGGGGGCGCTCCGGGCGTTGAACGAGACCCTGGCGGCCCAGGTCGCCGAGCGCACAAAGGAGCGCGACCGGATCTGGCAGGTGAGCCAGGACATGCTCGGCGTCGCCGACGCGGACGGTGTCTGGGTCAGCATCAACCCGGCCTGGCATTCGATCCTGGGGTGGGAGCGCCACGAGATCATCGGCAGGACCTCGGAGTGGCTCGAACACCCCGACGACCGCGAGAGGACGCGCGCCGAGGTCGCCCGGCTCGCCGCCGGCGGCCTGACGCTCGCCTTCGAGAACCGCTTCCGGGCGCGCGACGGGGGCTACCGCACGCTGTCGTGGACGGCCGTCCCGGTCGAGGGGATGCTGTACTGCGTCTCACGCGACGTCACCCGGGAAAAGGAGCGGACTGCCAGCCTGCTCCAGGCCGAGGAGGCCCTGCGGCAATCGCAGAAGCTGGAGGCCGTCGGGCAGCTGACGGGGGGCGTCGCGCATGATTTCAACAACCTGCTGACCGTGATCAAGTCGTCGACCGACCTGCTCAAGCGACCGGACCTCTCCGAGGAACGGCGGGGCAGGTACATCGGCGCGATCTCGGACACCGTCGACCGGGCGGCCAAGCTCACGGGCCAGCTCCTGGCCTTCGCCCGGCGCCAGGCGCTGCGGCCCGAGGTGTTCGACGTCGGCCGCGGCGTCAGGGCCATCGGCGAGATGGTCGGGACCCTCACCGGGGCCCGGATAACGGTGTCGATCCACGTCGGCGACGAGCCTTGCCACATCCGCGCCGACCCGAGCCAGTTCGACACCGCCCTCGTGAACATGGCGGTCAACGCCCGCGACGCGATGGACGGCGAGGGACGGCTCGACATCGCGGTCGACACCGTGGCGGTCGTCCCCGCGTTGCGCTCGCATCCCGCGCAGGTCGGCGACTTCGTCCGGATCGCGCTGTCAGATTCAGGCTTCGGCATCCCGGCCGATCTGATCGATAGGATCTTCGAGCCATTCTTCACGACCAAGGGCGTCGGGCAGGGGACGGGCCTCGGCCTCAGCCAGGTGTTCGGCTTCGCCAAGCAATCGGGCGGCGAGGTCCTAGTCGAGAGCGAGGTCGGGCACGGGACCACCTTCGCGCTCTATCTCCCGCGCGTCGTCGCGGACGCCGCAAGGGTCGACGAGGCCGTGGACGAGGACGCCGCCGTCGACGGCCGGGGCACCCACGTCCTGGTGGTCGAGGACAACCGGGACGTCGGCACCTTCTCGACCCAGACCCTCCAGGAACTCGGCTACGGCACGCACTGGGTCGGGAACGCCGCCGAGACCCTGGCGGCCCTGGCCGCCGAACCCGACACCTACGACGTGGTGTTCTCGGACGTGATCATGCCCGGCACGAACGGGGTCGAGCTCGGACGCGAGATCGGACGTCTGTACCCCGGCCTGCCGGTGGTTCTGACCAGCGGCTACAGCCACGTCCTCGCGCAGGAAAGCGACCACGGGTTCGAGCTCCTGCAGAAGCCCTACTCGGTCGAGGCGCTGTCCCGCATCCTGCGCCTGGCGGCCTCGAAACGGCGGCGCCGCAGGCCGGCGGCTGAATAGGACGTCCCACCGGCGTCACCAAAATGACCGACCGCCTTACCCAACCGCCTGAACTCGACCTCTGTCAGGGCTCCCCCCGCCTTGCCTCGTCCCGACCATGGGCCGGACGCCAGCATCGAGTTTCGAACTGGCGTCGCAGGTCCGCGATCCCCGGGCGGTCGCATCCATTCGACATGGAGGACGTTGCCCCTACCACGAGACGCGGCGGAAAACCGTGCTCCGGCCGTGAGTGGCCGGACGTGGGGAACGGAAGGAAACGCGATGCCCAGCCACATGTTCGACGAGACCAACATCACGTGGCGGACCCTGGACTGGCTCCCGCACATCGCCTTCTTCGTCTACAAGGTCGACGAGGAGAACCGCATCGTCGACGTCGTGTTCAAGTTCGCCGCGAACCAGCGCGTGATGCTGCATCGGCACAGGAGCCCCTACGTCACGCTCGTGATGCAGGGCGAACTCAGGTTCTATCGCGAGGACGGGTCCCTGAAGGAGATCCGTCCGACGGGCAGCTACGTCTCGGGCGTGGCGAACGGCGACCCGCATACGGAGGGGGGCGGCGACGAGGACGCCATCGTGTTCTTCAGCAACCGCAACATCGAGGATGCCCTCTACGAGTTCCTCGACGAGGCGGGCAATCCCGTCCAGGTCCTCGGCATCGCAGACTTCAAGGCGCAGCTCGACGAGCAGGTCGCGACGGGCACTTACGAGAAGGTCACCGCCAGGGCTGCGTGACCCTGCCGTGACGCCGGGAATGCCGGAAGCGTCCCCGGCGGCGCGCGCACGACGGGCGTGCGGCAGCCGAACGCGGTGCGGGCATCTCCTGGCCTCAGAGGCGCGTGGTGAGGACGGTGAGCCAGTCCGGCGAGGCGTTGACCAGCACGGTCTCCGCCGCCTTGTCGTAGCCGGTGGCGATCATGAGCCCGGTGGCCACGAGGATCAGTCCGAGGGCCGCCTTGAGCCCCTTGCCAAGCCCCATCATCCGGTCGCGCCAGCGCATCAGCACCTCGCGGGACAAGGTCCCGAGCAGGAGCAGCGGCAGCGCGGCGCCGAGACCGAACAGGATCATGGTCAGCGCCACCACGCCGAGGTCGCGTCCCTGGGAGGCGAGGAGCGAGGCCGCCCCGAGGGTCGGCCCGACGCAGGGGCTCCACACCGCCCCGAGCAGGACGCCGACGCCGAACTGGCCGGGCAGGCCGGCGGTGGAGAATCCGCCGAACCGGCTCTCGGTCCAGTTGCTCACCGGACCGGCGGCCACGGCCAGCCGCGTCTGGACGGATGGGACCATCAGGACCAGCCCGATCAGGATGAGCATGATGGCCGCGCCCGTCCGGAAGATGCCGGCGTCGAGGCCGATGGCGAAGCCGACGGTGGCCACGAACAGCCCGATCGCCACGAACGACAGGGCGAGGCCGGCGGCGAGCGCCGCCGGACCGAGCCTGTGCTCCGAGGCTGCCGCGCCGAGCACCAGCGGCAGCAAGGGCAGCACGCAGGGGGACAGCACCGAGAGGATGCCGGCGAGGAAGGCGAGGCCCAGGCTCGTGACCATGGCGGTTCAGATCGCCTTGTCGAGGAGCGAGGTGATCGCCTCGGGCTTGGTCTCGCCGGCCGAGCGCCCGGTCTCCTTGTCGCCCTTGTAGGTGATCAGCGTGCTCTGCATCGTCGCGCCGAACCGCTTCACCACGTCCTTGCGGCTGTCGAAGTCGACGTCGAACACCTGGAGGTCCTTGAACTTCGGGTCGGCTTCGAGCTTCGAAAGGATCGGCTTCTGCGCCGCGCAGGTGGTGCACCACGGGGCGGTGATGTGGACCAGGATCGGCTTGCCGGCCTTCTGGGCGGCCTCGAACGCCGTGGGGGTGTAGGCCATCTCGGCGGCGCCGGCGGCGGTGCCGAGCACCATGGGGGCGACGGCGAAGGCGGCGAGCAGGATGCGGCGGGTGGTCATGGATGCTGTTCCCGTGATGGATGGCTGGGGGTGGAAGTCGAGGCTCAGTTCGAGACCTGGGTGATCGCGCGGTCGACGTTCACGAGGGCCGACCAATCCCTGGCGCTGTCCTGGCCCTTGAGGGACACGAGGCGGGCGCCGCTGACGTCGACGTTCTTGAAGTCGGCGCCCGACACGGTCGCGCCGGTCAGGTTCGCGCCCGAAAGGTCGGAGCCCATCAGCACCACGTCGGTGAGGTCCGCGTCGGTGAGGTCGGCGTATTCCAGTCGCGAGCGACCGAGGTTCGCCCCCTTCAGGTTGGCGCCCTTGAGGTTCACCGAGACGAACACGGCCCGCATCAGGCCCATGGACTGGTTCTTGATGTCGGCGCCGCCCTTGAGGTCGACGAGGGTCGCCCCGGCCATGTTGGCGCCCTTGAAGTCGCCGATGGGCATCGACCGGCTGAGGTCGGCCCCGCTGAGGTTCGCGTCGCGGGCGGTGATGCCGAACATCTTGGCGCCGACGAGCTTGGCGCCGCTGAGATCGGCCTTGATGAACCAGGCCTGTTCGAGGTTCGCCCCGGTCAGGTCGGCGCCGCGCAGGTTGGCCTTGTTGAGGCGGGCGGTGCGCAGGTTGGCGCCCCTGAGGTTCAGGCCCGAAAGGTCGAGGCCGGCGAGCGCCTTGTCGGACAGGTCGATGGGCTTCCCGTCGGCCTTGGCGATCATCGCCTCGATGTCGGCCCGGGTCATCTCGGCCTTGGTCATCGCCGCGGAGCCCATGTCGGCGCCCAGGAGCAGGTCCTGTTCGGCGTGGGCCGGCAGGCTAAGGAGGACGGAAGCGAGCAGAAGGGGGACGAGGCGGCGCATGGTTTCTCCCGGTTTGTTTCGCCCCGGCCCGCGGAAGGCTTCTGCCTTCTCGCGACGATGCCCGAACGGATTTTTGTTCAGTGACGACAGTGGTATGGAAGGCAGTTCCAACCGTCTGTGACCCAGGTCACCGAGGGCTGCGGGTTCAGGAAAAATAACGCACCAACAGGGCCATGGTGGCATTCAACGACCACCAGTCCCCCGGGAGACGACCATGCGGAGCGCCCATCAGGTCGAGCGTTGGATCGAGCGCTTCCCGCTGGTCCGGGGCTTCACCGCCAACCACCTTCAGATCGCGCGCGGCACGGTGCATTTCCCGGTGCTGGAGGCGGGCGCGATTGCCTACGAGCTCCAGGACGCCTGCGCGAACTACCTGATGTGCATCGACGGACGGACCCGGGTGTTCCGGATGTCCGAGGGCGGTCGCGAGATGCTGATCTACAAGGTCGGCGCCGGCGGCACCTGCGTGCTCACCACCCAGTGCCTGTTGTCGGGCGGAGGTTTTCCGGCGCAGAGCGTCGCCGAGGCCCGAACCGAGTTGGCGGCCTTGCCGGCCGACACCTTCCGCCAGTTGATGCGGGAAAGCGACGCCTTCAGGGTTTTCGTCCTCGACGACTACACCAAGCTCCTGTCGGCGGTGTTCGACCTGGTGGAGGAGGTCGCCTTCGCGCCCCTGGAGCAGAGGCTCGCGAGGCGCCTGTTGGTCGAGGCCGACGCGGACGGCATCATCTGGAAGACCCACCAGCAACTGGCGTCCGACGTCGGGAGCGTGCGCGAGGTCGTCAGCCGCATGCTGGGGGAATGGGCCGACGCCGGGCTGGTCGAGGTCCGACGCGGGCAGGTGCAGGTCTTCGACCGGGCCGCCCTCGCCGCAGGGCAGCCGAACTGACTTGGAGGCGTCCATCGCCTCCTACCACCGACGTCCATGACGGCACGATGACGACGGCCCAGCTACGATCCACGCTCACCTGCCCGCATTGCGGTAGGCCGCGAACACCTCAAGCACGTCGCCTCGTCCGGTCGGTCTTCCTTCCTCGACCGTCGCCGCGGCGGGCCGTACCGTCTCGATCACGATGTTCCTTTGTGGAAGTCGCCTACGGTGGCGTCGTACGAAGAAGGGCAGGACACGCATCGGCGCATCCTGCCCTTGTATTCCAACTCGACGTCGGGACGTCCAGGACCCGACGAGCGGCCGACTGCATGCGATGGCCGCGGTGGTGACCCATCATGTGGCCGCGGCGATGGCCGTGGCGCATCATGCGGTGGCCGCGATGGTGACCGTGGACCGCCATGCGATGGCCGTGCATGCCGTCCCTCCGGACCTCGGCCACCGGGGTCGGGGGCATCGGCGGCGCCGATCATGCCGGGGGCGGCCGAGACGGGGGCGACCGAAGCGGCACCCAGGGTTGCCAGGATGGCGGCGGCGAAAAGGGACTTTCTCACGTCGTTGTCGGCGATGCGTCGAAAACGACGGCACCCGAGCCTTGGGAATGGCCCCGCTTCCAGGACCGTTCCGCGGGATGCGTTCTCCTCCCTCTCGCGTGCCTGACGGAACATTCGACTTCCGCTGCGCTGGTCGGCAGGCCCGGCTTTCGACCCAGCCGGCAATGACATCGAACGGCACTCATGCCGCCCTGGCCGGCCAACGGTGATGCAGGTCGTTGATGACGTAGGCGTGGGCGTGGGCGTGGCGCCGGTCCCCGTGAAGGTGCGGGTGCCCGGGTTCGAGGTCGGCATTGGCGTGCTCGATCACGTCCGGGTCGGCCGCCGGCCAAGCCCAGGCCGCCGCGGCGACGCCGGACATGGTGATGGCGCCGAGGACCGCTGGCGTCGACGGCATTCCCCCCCTTGGGCTTGCTGCCGTCCCCATCATCGCGGCTGCGATGTCGCTCCTCTCAGCCAGCGTGAACGATGTATCGCACCCAGATGCCTACCGGCCGCCTTCCGCCAGACCGGTCTTCTCGACCTGCCCACGACGCTGGAGCCAAAGGGCCACGATCCAGCAAAGCGCCGCCCAAGCGGATCCCACGCACCAACCCGCAAGCACGTCGGTGGCGTAATGCACCCCGAGGTAGACCCGGCTCAGCCCGACCACGACCGAGAGGAAGACCGCGCATCCCGTGAAGTACGCCTTCAGGCGAACGTTCGCGGCGACGCGCGTCATGAGCGCACCGAGCGTCAGGAAGGTCACCGCGGAAAGCATGGCATGGCTGCTGGGGAAGCTGGAGGAGAAGACCCGGATTCCGTCAGGGATGTCCGGTCGCGGCCGGCTGAATAATAGCTTCAGCCCAAAGCTGACGACCGTTCCTCCGAGGATCGAGCCCACCAGCAGGACGGCGGCCCCGCGCTTCCGGATCAGCAGCAGGTAGCCGACCACGCTCGCCAGAAGGAAGCAGAGCACGACCATGCTGCCCAACGCGGTCACGTCGCGGGCCATCTCTTGAAGCCAGGCCGGGCCTATCGCATCCGTGGCGCCGACGGGGTGGAAGAAGCGGGCGATGCGGGTGTCGAAGGCCGACGTGTCGCCCTCCATGACTTCCTCGGCGAGCATGCCAAAGCCGAGGATGAGGGCGGCCACGCAGAACAGCGACGCGACGAGGCCTATCTCCCTCCTGCCGAGACGCGCGACGTCGGCCGCTTGGGCGTGAGGTGCGACTTGGTTCATCGGTCCTGGTTCCTGGTGGAAGGGGGTCGCATCGTTCTATGTGGCACGGCGGCGATGCCGGGGTGCGGCGACCCCGTTCCGTCACCGGGCGCGCAGAACCCACCGAGGGCGAGGGCAAGCCCGACGCGCGGCACCGGACGGCCGCGATGAGGGCGCTCCCGCATGCCATGCGGATCGGGGCCGGACCCTCCGTTCGTCGCGTCAACCGCCGCCGCCCCGTCGCACCTCGTCGTTCGCGTGTCGGCGATGCATCGCGATGCAGGGTCGCGGCGCCGGTTATCAGGACGCGGTCGCGCCAGACCCTGGATGCCGTCCGGCCCTCTGGGGCAGCAGGACGATGAGGGCGACGATGAAGGCCGCGATGACGGCGGAGGCGAGTGGCCGGCTCAGGTCCAGTCCCCCGGCGGCGGCCGGCTTGTCGAGGAAGTCGCCCACCATGGCACCGAGCGGCCGCGTCAGGATGAAGGCCGCCCAGAACAGCGCGACACGCGAAGCCGAGGTCCGGTAGTACAGCACGATGACGACCGCGAGGGCGGCGGCGAACACGAGGGCCCCGCCCTGGTAGCCGAGCCCACCAGTGTCCGCGAGCCAATCGCCGAGCGCCGTCCCCAGCGTCTGGGAGAACGTGATGGCTCCCCAGTAGAACGCCTCGACCCGGGGGGTCGAGACCGTGTCCACCGACACGGTGCCCTCCGACCTGTACCAGAGCCAGAGCACCGTCGCGAGGCAGGCGAGGAGCAGGGCCGAACCGCCAGTGTATCCGATGCCGAGCGAACGGTCGGCGAGATCCGCCATGGTGGTGCCGAAGGTGGTCGATGCGACGATGGTTGACCAGTAGAGGACCGGGTTGAACCGCTTCGCCATGACCTGGGCGACCACGAGGCCGAGCAGCAACGCTGCGAACAGGACGGTGCCGGCGAGGTAGCCCCAGTCGAATGTCATGGTGACGGTATCGCCGCCGGTCTCGCCGAGCGTGGTGGCCAGGATCTTGATGATCCAGAAGCCGAGAGTTACCTCCGGGACCTTGCTCAAGGTGCGTTCGAGGGTGTCGTTCATCGGGCTGTATCCTGCGGATGGAGGGAAACCTCAGGCGGCATCGACGCCGACCACATGGCGGCCAGCACGCTGCGGGATGAGGAGCACGAGTGCGACCATGGCGAGCGCCAACACCCCGGAGATCGTGATGTCGTTCATGCCCAGGCCGCCCGATGCCGCGGGCTTGTCGAGCGAGTTGGCAAGGGTGGCGCCGAGTGGCCGCGTCAGGATGAAGGCGGTCCAGAACAGCAGCGGCCGGGATACGCGCGTCCGGAGATGGATGGCCGTCACGACGGCGAGCGCGAGGACGATGAGGAGCGCACTGCCGTTGTACCCAAGGCCCGTGCCGTCGGCCATCCAATCGCCCAGCGCGGTGCCGAGCGTCTGCGAGAACATGATCGTGGCCCAGTAGAACCCTTCGGCCCGCGGGGTTCGCACCGACTCCACGGCAACAGTGCCGAGGGTACGCTTCCAGAGCAGGAGGGTCGCGACGACCGATGCGAGGAGGATCAGCGATCCGCCGAGATAGCCGATGCCGAGGGAGCGGTCGCAGAAGTCCGCGAGCGTCGTGCCCGCGAGCGTCGTCGCGGTGATGACGGCCCAGTACAGGATGGGATGGAAGCGGGATGCCCGGATCTGCGCGGCGAGCAGCACGGCGAGCAAGGTCCCGAAGATCGCCGTACCCGCGAGATAACCCAGGCCGAGCGTCAGGGCGACGGCGTTGCCGCCGACCTCTCCCAGCGTGGTCGCCACGATCTTGATCGCCCAGAACCCGGCGGTGGCTTCCGGCACCTTGCCGGGTTCCATAGGGGCGGGTCGCTCTGTGCTTTGCATTGGCAATGCCTTGTGTGGGGCCGGGGGCGGTTCAGGCGGCCTGCATTCGGTCGAAGACCGCGAGGAGCTCGTCGACCGCACGATGGCAGGCGGCCGGCTCGGGGGGCGACGCCCGCAGCGCTTCGAGGGCGCCGTCGATGGCTTTGTCCACGATGTGCCAATCGGCGGCGGCGCGCGGCTTCAGGCCGGCCTCGGCCCCGTCCCAGGACAATTCGAGGTCCTTGATGCGCGCCTTCGCGGCCGGAAGGTCGCCCCGGTCGGCAAGAGCCTTTACATCGACGACGATCGTCCGGAATTTGGAGAGGTCGCCGAGACTCGACCGGGAAAAGGTCGACGGTGCCGCACCGGCGCTGTCCTGCACCGCCAGCAGGACGAGGGGTGCGGCGGTACCCCCGATGATCACGGCGACCACCGCGGCGAGGATTACGGTTCTCATGGTCTTCGCTCCGGCTCGTGCGGTGTCAGGTCAGGGGGGAAGAAGGGGCGGTCGGACCGCGTGGCGGGAGAAACTCAGGCCCCGCGCCGTCCCTCGGGCTCGCGAGTCGGTGGGACCAGGCTCAGGGTGGCCACGAGGGCGACGATGACTGCGAGGAAGACGAGGCTGGTTTGGGCCGTGCCGAACCCGAGCCCTCCGTACTCCCGGGCCTGCGAGAGAAGATCGCCCAAGGACGCGCCGAGAGGCCGCGTGACGATGTAGGCGAGCCAGAAGGTCAAGACCGGGTTCGCGCCGACGCCCCGGGCGAGCGCAAGGGCGGCCAGGACCGTGCCGAAGATGAGGACGCCGAGATTGAACCCGAGGCCGAGCGCTTCCGTGGCGAGGTCGCCCGCCGCCGTGCCGAGCGCGAAGGTCAGGAGGATGGCGAGCCAGTAGAACCCCTCGCGCCTGCGGGTGACGATGGCATGGATCGAGAGGGTCCCCTCGGTCGCGAACCAGGCGGCGAACACCGCCGCCAGGGCGCATGCGAACACGCCCGTGCTCACGAAGAGGCTGACGCCGAGCTTGTCCGTCAGGATGTCGGTGACCTGCGTGCCGACCACGCTGACGAGCACCACCGTCAGCCAGTAGATCCAGGGCACGTAGCGCCGCTGACGCATCTGCAGGGCGAGGGCCCCGGCGAGGAGGACGGCCGTGATCGCGGTCGTGGTCGCCGCGCCGAGGCCCGCGTTGACGGCGAGATGGTCCGCGCCGGTCTCGCCGACCGTCGTCGAGAGGAGCTTGATGGCCCAGAAGGCCGCGGTGACCTCCGGGACCTTGTTCAGGACCTGGCCCCGTATCCCGCTCATTCCCGTCTCCCGTCCTCATCGTCCGGGGTGCGTGATAGCCGGCCAGAATGAGGGCAGAATGAGCGTTGGCCCGGGGCAGCGCGGGGAAGTCCTCAGGCCCGCGGACGGACCTGCGCGAGCACACCTCGCCCGTCGCGACGGTTCTCGATCGTGAGGCTCAAGCCGTTTCGCTCCGCGGCACGGCGGGCGATGGCGAGCCCGAGGCCGGTTCCCTCGATTCCCAGCGGCGCGGCCCGGAAGAAGCGGTCGAAGAGGCGCGATGCGCTGCCCGGCGGCAGGCCGCAGCCGGTATCGCGCTCCGTGCCGCCGGCCTCGCCGTCCTGGAGCCCGAGCGTCACGTCGACCTGTCCTCCCGCCGGGGTGTAGCGCAGGGCGTTGTCGATAAGGTTGCCGAAAAGGGTCGTGAGCTCGTCCTCGACGGCGAGGATACGCGCAGGCGCCGTGATCTCCACGCCGAGATCGACATCCTTGCCTTGCGCGACCACGACATGGTCGGCGACGCAGTCCAGCAGCACCTGTCCGAGGTCCACGGCCTCACGACTATCCGCCATGTCGTCGTCGAGGCGGGCGAGGCGGAGCAGCTGATCCACCAATCGGCTCGCGCGAGCGATCCCCTCCGCGAGCGCCATGCGTCGGTCGTCCTGCCCCCCGTCGAGGGCGCCTAGCTGGATCTGCATCGCGGCGAGCGGCGTGCGCAGCTCGTGCGCCGCGTCGGCGACGAACCGCTTCCGGGCGTCGAGCGCGGCCTGCAGGCGCAGGATCAGGCCGTTCATGGCCTCGACCAGCGGCGCGACCTCCGCCGGGACGCCGAGAGCGGGAAGCGGGCCGTTCGCCGTTGCGCCCCGTCCCGCCAGATCCTGCACCAGATGGTCGAGCCGCCCGAGGACCCGGTCCATCGCCCATCCGACGACGATCCACGACAGCGGGATCAGGAGCAGCAAGGGGGCCAACGCCCCGAGCGCCGCGTGCCGCGCGAATTCGGTCCTGAGCACCTCGCGCTGCGCGACACGGACCATCGTCGTGCCGTTGGCAGTCGCGTAGGTGCGCCAGGTTTCCCCGCCCATGACGACGTCGGCGTAGCCGGTGCGCTCGGGCCGGTTCACGTCGACGCCGCGGTCGCTGCGCAGGAGCTGCCCATCCCTCCATATCGTGACGGCGAGCTGGTCCTCCGGATCCTGGTCGGCGGCCGGTGGGGCGTCCGCATCGGCGTCCGGTAGCCCGGGACCGGCGTTGAGGGCGACCTGCCGCAACTGCCCGTCGAGGAAGTCGGCCGCTTCGCCCCGTGCAAGGACATAGGCCGTGAGCATGGCAGCGAGGCCGATGCCGGCGAGGAGGGTGGTCATCCACCCGAGCGCGGTCCGGCGCAGGGAGACGGCCCTCATGACTTGGGCACCATCCAGCCGGCGCCACGGACGTTGAGGACGGCGCCCTTGCCGACTTTGCGGCGGATCGTGAGGATGATGGCGTCGATGGCGTTGCTTTCGACCTCCTCGCCCCATCCGTAGATGCGTTCCTCGATCTGGCCTCGCGACAGGATGCGGCCCGGGCGCTCCATCAGGGCATGCATGAGGGCGTACTCGCGGGCGGAGAGCACCGCGACGGTTCCGGCGTGGGACAGGGCGTGGGTCTCGGTATCGAGCTCGGTGTCGGCGGCGACGAGCCGGGCGCTCGCCCGGCCCGCCCGGCGCCGGAGGATGGCCCGCATACGCGCCAGCAACTCGCGCATCTCGAACGGCTTCACCAAGTAGTCGTCCGCGCCGAGGTCAAGGCCGGCGATGCGGCTGTCGAGGCCATCCCGAGCCGTGACGATGAGCACTGGCGTGTCGATGCCCGCCGCCCGGACGGACCGGAGGACCCGGAGGCCGTCCCCGCCCGGCAAGCCGAGGTCGAGCAGGACGAGTGCATGGCCGCCGTTGCGCAGGGCGGTCTCGGCCGCCTTGCCGTCGCGAACCCAATCGACGGAATAGCCTTCCGCCGCGAGGCCGTGCGAAAGCCCTTCGCCGATCATCCGGTCGTCCTCGATCAACAGCACGCGCATCGTTCGGTCCGGTCGGCTTCCCTGCGAGCCTTCGTCATGAATGGAACGAAGACGCTTCCCTCCCTGGGGCTTCAGCCCCGATAGGCCACGAGCACCGCCCCGGCGGCGATGAACGCGACGCCGAGCCAGTTCGGTGCTGACAGCCGTTCGCCGAGGAAGATAACCCCGAAAATGGCCACCAGCACGACGCTGAGCTTGTCGACCGGCGCCACGCGGCTGGCCTCGCCGAGTTTGAGGGCGCGGAAGTAGCAGATCCATGATCCCCCGGTCGCAAGGCCGGATAGGACCAGGAACAGGTAGGTCATGGCGGAGACCGATCCTACCGGCTGCCACTGGCCGGTGCCCACCAGGATCGCGCCGAGCGCGCAGAGTATGACGACCGTGCGGATGAAGGTGGCGAAATCGGAATTGACGTTCTCGACGCCGACCTTGGCGAAGATCGCGGTCAGCGCCGCGAAGGCGGCCGAAAGCAGGGCCCACAGCTGCCAGGATCCCAGAAGCGACTTCATGTCATGTTTCCTTCGAGGATGACCGGCCGTGGTTACGCCATGAAGGCGCTCCGATAGGCTGCCGGGTGATCGATGTCCGGTACGCCCACTCTCGATGAACGCCGGATGGGCGTCGTGTTGAACGTCGCTTCGCCGGATGCATCCCCGTCCGACGGGACCATGGCACGGGACCCGAATGGACCGGCGCACTGGCGTCGCGATGGGCGACGGCATCGAAGCTCTGTCCCTTCCATCCCTCGATGGGCGGTTCTCAGCCTAACTTGGCCGGCCATTGCCGGTGCAAGTCGTCGATGACGAAGGCGTGCGCATGCCGACCGTGGCCGGCCCCATGCACATGGGGATGGGACGGATCGAGGTCTCCGTGGGCATGCGCGACGACGTCCGGATCGGAGGCGGGCCAGAGCAGGGCCGCCGCCGCGACGCTCGCGACGGTCAGGACGCCGAGCGCCGCCAGGGTCGCAGGCATCCCCGCGGCGGCGCCGAGCCAGCCCGCCAGCGGGTATGTCACCAGCCACGCCGCGTGGGATAGGGCGAACTGCGCGGCGAACACCGCCGGGCGGTCCTGGGGGCTCGCCGAGCGGCGTAACAGGCGTCCCGTCGGGGTCTGGGCCGCTGAGTAACCGATCCCGAGGGCGAGCCAGGTCCCGAGCAGCACGGGCCAGCCGATGGCCCCGCCCCGGGTCAGGATCGCAACCCCGACGAGGACGATGCCGAGGAAGGCCGCCGACGGCAGCATGACCCCGCGGTCGGAGAGGCGGTCGAGCACCCGCGGCAGGACCAGGGCTGCCGTCATCGAGCCTGCTCCGAAGCACCCGAGGGCGATGGCGACGTCGTCCTGGGGGCGTCCGAGAAGGGCCTGGACGATCACCACGGTGTTGACGATGACCATGGCCCCGGCCGCGGCGACCGCGAGGTTCAGGGCAAGCAACCCGCGCAAACGTGGCGTCGCCAGGTAGATCCGCAGGCCGCGTGTCGTCCGGTCGTAGACGCCGCCTTGCCGGTCGACCGGTCGGGCCGCGGGCAGGGTCACGGAGACAACGAGCGCCGCCGATCCCAGGAAACCGGCGACGGTGCCGCCGAACAGGGCGTTGTAGGGCACGACGGTCAGGAGCAGGGCCGCCAGGGTCGGGCTGAGCAGGTTCTCCAGGTCGTAGGCGAGGCGCGAGAGCGACAGGGCCCCGGTGTAGTCCCGCTCGTCCGGCATGATGTCGGGGATCGTGGCCTGGAAGGTCGGGGTGAAGGCCGCCGAGCATGACTGGAGCACGAAGACGAGGACGTAGACCTGCCAGACCTGGTCGACGAAGGGCAGGAGCAGCGCGATGCGGGCCCGGACGAGGTCGGTGGCCACCAGGAACGCGCGGCGGGGCAGCCGGCCGGTGAGGGCCTGGGCGACGGGGGCGACGAGCACGTAGGCCACCATCTTGATGGCGAGCGCGGTCCCCAGCACCGTCCCGGCCCGGTCCCCGGCGATCCGGAACGCCAGCAGGCCGAGGGCGACCGTGAGCAGGCCGGTCCCGATCAGCGCGATGACCTGGGCCGCGAACAGGTGCCGATAGGTGCGGTGGGCGAGGACGCTCAGCATCGGGCGCGCCTCACAGGTATTTCGCGAGCAGCTTGAACTCGGCGAGGGCGTCCTTGGCGGACTTGCCTCCCTGTCCGACGCCGTCCGCGAGGCAGTGCTCCAAGTGGTCCTCGATGAGGACGCGCTTGGCGTTCGTGATGGCGCTCTCGACGGCGTGCAGTTGCTGGGCGAGCTCCACGCAGGGGCGCCCCTCCTCGATCATGGCGATGACCCCGGCGAGGTGGCCGTGGGCGCGCTTCAGGCGCTTGACGATGTCAGGGTGGGAGGCGTGTTCGATCCCGTCATCCTATCCCCCTGGAGGGGATGCTTCAATCGTCGGATGCAGCATGCCCGACACGGCGCCCTTACGGTCCGGTCGCGCCGAGGAGGTCCGCGACGTGGGCCTCGGCCGGATGGCCGGTGGCGGCGCGATGCACGTCCGAGCATGCCGCGAACCGCGGGCCCGAAACGGTCATCACCAGCGTGCGGGTGCCGTCTGCCGCCAAGCGCATCGCCAGGGTGGTCCGCGCCTCCGGCCATTCCAGGACGTTCGCCCCCGGCCCCGTCCGAGGCTCGCCGTGACGCCGCATGCCTTCCCGCCGTATCCTCTCCCACGCCGAAGCGGCGGTGACGTCGTCGAGCGGCCGACCGACCCAGACCACCTGCTGCAGGCCCTGTTCCTGGCAGACGACGAGGATGACCTCGGCGGTGTCCGGGCCCGATGCGAGCGGACGGTCATGGAAGTAGAACAGCCCGGTCAGGTTCGCCTCGCGGTCAACCATGGACGGCGGCGCGATACGGTCCACCGGCCCCCAGACGAGGCCGAACGGCGCGCCTTCGCCCGAGGCGTCCGCCGCCGCCACGATGCCGGTCCAAGCGGTCATGCCGAGGGCGAGTGCGAGCGCTGCACGGCGAGGCATCGGGTCACTCCGCCGCCCTGAGGTGCGCCGGGGCCTCCGGAGCTCGGACCGGGGTTTCGGCCGATCCGGTCCTGGCGAACCGGGCATAGAGGGCGGGCAGGACCACCAGCGTCAGGAGCGTCGCGCTGATGAGGCCGTCGATGACAACCGTCGCGAGCGGCCGTTGAACCTCGGCCCCGGTCTCGGTGGCGAGCGCCATGGGCACGAACCCGAGCGATGCCACGAGCGCCGTCATCGCCACGGGGCGGAGCCGGGTCATGGCTCCTTCCAGGATGGCCTCCCGCCTCGGCCGGCCCTCCGCGATGAGCTGCTTGATGTAGGTCAGCATCACCAGGCCGTTGAGGACGGCCACCCCGGACAGGGCAATGAACCCGACGGCCGCCGGCTCGCCGCCGGTTCGGGAGACACGACAGAGAAGCCCACGTCCAGGATGTCGTCCCCGTAGCGCCGCATCACCGACTCGGCCATCAGCGCGACCTCGCGCTCCGCGCGCGCCGTCAGGACCCGGCGTCCGTCGCGGGTGGCCAGCCGCACCTCGTAGCGCCGCGTGGACATCATCGGTTTGCCTCCGTCGGGCGAAACCGCCCGGAAGCACGAGCGTGAACAGGGCCAAGCAACGAACGGTCCCCCGAAAGCGATCCGATGCCTGCCCAAGACCGCGTATGGCGGCAAGCGGGGGAAGCATCCCCGGTTCGTAAATTCGTGTTCATTCCGGAACGAGGGGGGCGCCGAATTCGTCCCTGCTGGGTCCGCAAGCCGCCAGAGGGCGTGCCGGACCTCCTCCATGCAGCGTTCCCAAGGCTTCGATGACCCGTCCGATCCATGCCCTCACGGCCACGCTCCTGCTGGCCTCGACCGCCCTCTCGCCTGCCCTGGCCCGCGAGGCCGCCCCGGCCGCGTCCGGCCCCGCGAAGGCGGCCGCCCCGTCCGCCACCCAAATCTTCGCTCGCATGCAGGTCGCCCAGGAGACCACGGCGACGCCGCCCGTGGCTTCCCAATCGTCCGACGCCAAGACAGACGGCGTGCGCCAGTCCTCGCAGACCCAGGTGACGAGCCGTCAGCCCGTCGGGGCCTTCCCGACGAACGAGGTCAGCCGCCAGCCCGTCATCGACTTCGGCGCCGGCGAGGACGGCATGAGGAAGGACGTCGCTGCGCTCCAGCAGACCCTGACCGAGTTGCAGCAACTGCAGTTGCAGACGAAGCAGGCGCACTGGAACGCATCGGGCACCCTGTACTACCCGCTGCACCTCCTGCTGCAGGAGCACTACGAGGGCCTGTCGAAGTACGCCGACACCATCGCGGAGCGGCTCCTGGCCGTCGGCGTCTCGGCGGACGGGCGCGCCAACACCATCGTGAAGACCTCGGGCGTGCCGGAGATCCCCGGCGGGTTCCTCGACGACGCCCAGATCCTCGCGTGGTTCACCAACGCCTACAAGCGCGTCGGCGAGGAGGTGCACGCGGCCATCAAGACGACCGAGGACGTCGACCCGACCACCTCGAACCTGCTCCAGGAGGTCGAGCACGGGATCGCCAAGTACCAGTGGCAGATGCGCGCCCAGCTTCAGCGGACGCACACCGACCCGAACACCGGCTGGGACCTCAACGACAACAAGCCGGTCGACCTGCAGGGCCAGCGGGCCCCGGCCCAGGCGCCCTCCAAGCCCTGACAAGGGCCGGCCTCGCATCACGAGATGCGGGGCCGGCCCTTGACCTGGGTCTAGTTTATATTAGTTCTAAACAAGAGATGCATTCACCGGATCGAACGGCGCCTCAGCCTCCCCTCACGCCCGGCCAGCGGGCCATGCTCGTCCGGCTTGATCGGGATGGGCCGCTCGTCACGCCCAAGCCGTGGGAGATGCGAACGATCCGGTCCCTGCGGGAGCGAGGACTGATCCGGCCGAGGCTTTCGAGCCGGGACCCCGAGGGTCTGTGGTTCCTTACCTCCAAGGGCAGGCGAGCCATCGCCCCGGCTCGTTCGGTCGACGGTGACCGTCATCCTCCGGCAGCATCACCGGCGTAGGTAGGACCTCGACCATGGCGGTACCCCACGACACGATGCGCCCGGCGGCGCGATACGACGGTGGCACCATCGCGCTGCACTGGCTGACCGCCGTGCTCGTGATCGGCCTGTGGCTGGTCGGGACCTTTCTCGAAGACCTCGTCCCCAAGGGAGCCCTGCGCTCTGGAATCTGGTCGGCCCACTTCGACCTCGGTTTCGTCCTCACCGGTCTGATCGTCGCCTTCCTCGTCTGGCGCAGGGCCGGGGGCCGCGACCTGCCGGTTGAAGACCCGGGGCCCCTTCACCGCTTGGCCAAGGCGACCCATGCGGCACTCTACGCCCTGCTGATCGTCATCGTCAGCCTGGGCATTGCCAATGCCTTCGTGCGCGGGGTCTCCCTCGGCCCGATCAGCCTGCCGCAACTAGGCGACCCGGAGTGGCGGCGGTCGCTCACGCACTGGCATGGGCTCGCCGCCAATATCCTGATGGCGCTCGCCCTGTTCCACGCGGTTGCCGCCCTCGTGCACCACTACCTCTGGCACGACGCCGTCTTGCGGCGCATGCTTCCTCCGAGATCCTGACGACCATGCGTCCCGTCCACACAGAGCGGCACCTGATCGACCGCGTCGGCTGGCTGCGCGCCGCCGTCCTCGGCGCCAACGACGGCCTCGTCTCCACCGCCAGCCTGATCGTCGGGGTCGCGGCCTCGGCCGCGCAGACCAGCGAGATCCTCGTCGCCGGGAGCGCCGGCCTCGTGGCGGGTGCGATGT
Organism: Methylobacterium sp. GXS13; assembly: GCF_001455965.1. Classification (GTDB taxonomy): domain Bacteria; phylum Pseudomonadota; class Alphaproteobacteria; order Rhizobiales; family Beijerinckiaceae; genus Methylobacterium. The sequence goes on along the minus strand of NZ_LKKO01000001.1, from coordinate 38,681 downwards.
CGATGGCGGCCGGCGAGTATGTCTCGGTGAGTTCCCAGGCCGACACCGAGCAGGCGGACCTCGCTAGGGAGCGTCAGGAACTTGCCGACGACCCGGCCGCGGAGCGGGAGGAACTGGCGCGGATCTACGTCGACCGCGGCCTCGACCATGCGCTCGCCCTGCAGGTCGCCGAGCAGCTGATGGCCAAGGACGCGCTAGGCGCCCACGCCCGGGACGAGCTCGGCATCTCGGAGGTCACGACGGCCCGGCCGGTCCAGGCGGCGCTGACCTCGGCGGCGACCTTCTCGGCCGGCGCGGCACTACCCCTGGCGACCGCGGCGCTCTCTCCCGGCAACCTCGCGGTCTACACGGTTTCGGGGGCCTCGTTGGTGTTCCTGGCCGTTCTCGGGGCCCTCGGTGCCAAGGCGGGCGGTGCCCCCATCGCCCGGGCCACGGCGCCGCTGATGATCTGGGGCGTGCTGGCCATGGCCGTCACCGCCGGCATCGGGAGCCTGGTCGGCAAGGCCGTCTGATCACGGCTTCGGGTCGTGGCAGTGCATCTTCGGCGGGGCGGTCGCGCAATCGAGCGAACAGGTCTGCTCGGGCCGGCAGAACCACTGCAGGGCGCCGGTCTTCAGGCATGAGCCGGAGCAGTGCCGGTGCGCGGCGTCCGTTGGCTCCACGAAGGATGCCGGCGCGTCCGGTGACACCGCGGGTTGCTGGACCAAGGCTGCGGGTGCGACCGCGAAATGGATCAGCAACGCCCACCGCCAACGTCCCGACATCGTCGTCTCCTCGAAACGCGGCAGGGATTCGCCGCACGTTGCACCGAGGATGCAATGCCGTAGTTGCGCAGGATGCAGCAACTGAGCAACTCAGGCAATCGACTAAAATTCATTTCACCCAATATCAGCCTTGGCAATGGCGAGTGCTGGCAAGCACTTCGATGCCCATGCCGGAGAAGTGATTGCCTGGAGGAAGGCAAACCGGAACGGCTTTGAGGTGGGTGATGTTTCAGGCGGCGCTTCCGTCCGCGGTGCTCCGCTAGCGGGTCGCGCCGTCCAAGGAAGGAACCCGTCGATGGATAAGACAGTCGCTGGCCTGATCGGGGCCGTCACCCTGCTCGCGGCCGCCGATCCGGCACAGGCGGCGATGCCGGCCCCGGCCAACCTCGATGCGGCGATGCGTGTCGAGAGCTACGCCGACCTGCTCAAGCCCATCCCGGACGCGGTGGCGCTCCTCAAGCAGTCCGACGAGGCCGGAGCCAAGGCCGAACTGCTAGCGCCCGCCTCCGAGGGCGAGGCCACGGTCCAGCAGGCGCAATACTATTATCACCACCACCATCACCATCACCCCGGCTTCTATCCGCCGTTCTACCGCCACCGCCACCACCATCACCACCACCGGTACTACCGGCGGTACCACCACCATCACCACCATCACCATCACGGCTACTTCGTGCCCTACGGGTACTGAGCCCGCTGCGGCGGGGTGGATGGTGTCCACCCCGCCCGTCCCTAGCGCGGGCCCTTGGTGGCGCCCAAGATGCGCCGGTAGGTGCCGTCGAAGACCGTGTGGGTGGCCGAGGTCCATTGCGAATCTACCGCCAGCGTCTCGCGGCTGGCGTAGATGCGCCGCGACTGCAATTCGCGCTCGGCGGCCTCTTCCTCCGACATGGGCACGAGCTCGAAATCGGTCTCGGCCGGGACGACCGACACCTGCATGAAGGGCTCGTCCTTCCGGAACACGTGGGTGCGACCCTCGTCCGGGGCCTTGAAAACCATGAAGTACATCATCGGCCACCAGTGCCGGATGAGTGCCGGCACCGCCACCGGCACGGTCCCGGTCCGGTCGGTGTAGAACCGCGGGTGGGTCTCGGTCTTGATCGCCCAACCTTCCTCCACCTTCAGGTCGATGAGGATCTGGTAGGTGTAGTAGGCTTCACCGAAGCTCCGGAACGGCGGCCTTTGCGGCCCTGGGCCGCCGGGCTCGGCGTAGTCGCCCTCGAAGAGCAGCTTTCCGTCCCGGGTGCTCACGCGCAACTCGGCGTCGTAGGGGTAAAACAGCTCGATGCCGCCCTTGGCAGCCTCCGAGAACGGGATGCAGTGCCAGGCATATTCCTGCGAGCCGTCCGTGCGGGGCTCGGGATCGCCTGCCCAGCCGGGGATTTCCAAGCGTGTCCGCCGGGGGCGCAGACCCGGCTCCATCAGCCTGACCTTCACCTGTCGCATTCTCGACCATCCCTTCGATGTCGTTCCGGAAGATAGGGGACCGGAGGGACAGTTCGGCGCGAAGCACCAGCATGTGATCGCTCCGTTGCGTCTCGCAGGGCAGTGTTCCGGCGAAGCTCCAGATGCGATCGACTTGTAGGAACGATGCAATCGGCGCCGTCGGTAAAGCCCGTCTTGCGTCGTCGGCTTGGCCATTCAAGTCGAAGGCGATGCTCGTTGCCTACCACGACCTTACCGATCATTGACCAGCACCCGGCTCGTGGCGGGGACGGCAGCGCGCCGGATCGAAAAGCGCTTGGATGACGTTCCTCGCCGCCGACAACGGCCAAACTGGAGGAACGCCCATGCGAATTCGCTACCTGCTGCCGCTCGCCGGCATGCTCGCGCTCGCGGCCTGCAAGGACGAGAAGAAGGCCGAGAACACAGCGCCTCCGCCGCCGCCTGCTACCACGGCACCGGCAAACCCCGCGCCTCCTCCGGCCACGACCAACCCCGCGCCGGCCAACAAGCCGTAAGGACCTGTCCCTGCACTTGGCGGGTCCTGCACCTATCAAAGGTGAGCAGGACCTGCCGACCTTACCCGGAGGCCGTGGTCCACATGCCAGGCGCAGGTCTCATACCCGATCGAACCGCATCGATGGCGTTGGTCGCGCCGTTTTCGGCCTGCTGGTCGCGCCGGCCCGTTATCCGTCCGTCATTCGCGCGCTTAAGCATGCCCCGTGACACGCAATCTCCGTGGGGAACGGCTCCTTCAGCTTGGCCGTTCCACGGTTGCCGCCCACCCATTGGGGTGCAGCGAGCCGCCGGCGTTGACCGGCACGCCAAAACCTGGAGAGGAACGCCCATGAGGAAGACCCTGCTCGTCGCCGCCGTCCTTGCTGCCTTCGGCGCGGCCGGCGCCGGGCCCTCCGCCTCGGCCGCGCCCGGCCTGCCTGGCGCGGTGAGCGCACCGTCGGAAGTGGTCTCCGTCCGCATGGACCGGATGCACGGCCACCATCACCACCGGATGATGCGCCATCACCGTCACGGCCACATGATGCGGCACCATCATCACCGTGGGCACGTGATGCGGCACATGCACCGCCACCATCGCATGTAATCCGGCGCGGCGCGGTCGGGATTTCGACCGCGCCAGCCTTGATGCCGCCGGCCGTAAGTGATCACGGTAAGCCGGCCTCCGAACGAAGCCCAGGCGGATCTGACTTCTCGACCGTGTGGCCGGATCGGCGTGGTTTCGGCCTAAGCCTCCACGAAGCCGAGCGACCTCGCATCGCGCGCCAGGGCCTCGACGAGGAAGCTCCGCGCCCGGCTCACCCGGCTCTTGACGGTGCCGACCTGGCAGCCGAGGCGGGCCGCGGCCTCCTCGTATGTGAAGTCCTCCGCCCCGACGAGGAGGAGGGACTGGCGCTGGGCCGGCGGCAGGGTCCCGATCAGGTTCATCACCGAGCCGAGGGTGACCGCATGCTCCTGGTCCGGGAGTGCCTGCAGCGTGGCCGCGTGCGCCCCGTCGCCGTCCTCGACCTCCCGCTTGGACTTGCGGATCTCGCTGTAGAACTGGTTGCGCAGGATGGTGAAGGTCCAGGCGGTGAAGTTGCTGCCGGGCGTGAACCGCGTCCGGTTCGCCCAGGCGCGGACCAGCGTCTCCTGGACGAGGTCGTCCGCCCGCGCCTCGTTTCCGCACAGCGACACGGCGAAGGTCCGCAGCATCGGCAGGCCGCGGATGAGGTCGGCGCGGAAGCTGTCGGCGAGCCTCTGGCCCGATTCCGCCAGGGCGGCCTCGACACGCCCGACGAGGGCCGACAGCCTCGGCGGCATCGGGGCCTGCTCCGCGAGGGCGAAATAGTCCCGCAGCGGCCCGGTGAGGTGGGAAGCGATGGCCGCCTTGCGGCAGCCGCCGTCAACCGGCGCGGCCTTCGGCTCGGCGACGGGCGATGTCTCGGTCACGGATCGTGGTCTCCAATGGACGCCGCGCCACGCCCGGCGACGGGCGCAGCCTGACGCATTCAGGCGGGCTCGACGGTCGCTCCGGCCTTCGCCAGCGCTGGGAAGCCGCCGGCGACGTGCGCGACCGGGCCGAGGCCCATGTCGTCGAGCGACTTGGCGGCCAGGGCCGAGCGGTTGCCGGAACCGCAGTAGAGCATCAGGCGCTTGCCCCCGCCGAGCTCGGCCCGATGGGTCGGGCTTGCGGGATCGGCCTGGAACTCAAGGAAGCCGCGGGGGACGTGAACGGCGCCGGCGATCCTGCCGGTCTTGGCCAACTCCTCCCCCTCGCGCACGTCGACGAGCACCGTGTCCGGCTGGCCGAGACGCGCCAGCGCCTCCTCGGCCGACAGGGTCTCCACCTCCCGGTTGGCCTGCGCCACAAGGTCCTTCGCGCTGATCTTTGCCATGGTGAACTCCGTCATTCGCCCCACGCCGCGCCGGCCCCGGCGCCGAGCGGGATCTTCAGGTAGCGGCGGCCGTTCGCCTCGGGCTCGGGCAGGCGCCCGCCGCGGACGTTCACCTGCAGGGAGTGCAGGATGAGCTTGGGCATCGGCAGCGCGCGGTCGCGCGCCTCGCGCATCGCCACGAACGCCTCCTCGGTCGGGGTCTCGACGAGGTGCGGGTTCTCCGCCCGTTGCCGGGCGACCGTGCTCTCCCAGGCCGCCGCGCGTCCGCCCGGGCGGTAGTCGTGCCCGGTGAACAGCCGCGTGTCGTCCGGCAGGGCCAGGATGCGCTGGATGCTGCGCCACAAGGCGTGCGCGTTGCCGCCCGGGAAGTCCGCCCGCGCCGTGCCGCTGTCGGGCATGAACAGGGTGTCGTGGATGAAGGCGGCGTCGCCGATCCGGTAGGCGATGGAGGCCATGGTGTGGCCCGGCGTGAACATCACCTCGACGTCGAGGTCGCCGATCCGGAAGCGCTCGCCGTCGGCGAAGAGCCGGGACCACTGCGAACCGTCCGTCCGGAACGTGTCCGGCAGGTTGTACAGCCCCTTCCAGAGCCGCTGCACGTCGACGACCTTCTCGCCGATGGCGGTCGGGACACCGGTCTTGTCGTGCAGGGTGCCGGCCGCAGAGAAGTGGTCGGCGTGCGGGTGCGTGTCGAGGATCCACTCCAGCGTGTAGCCCTCACGCTCGATGTGGGCGAGTAGGGCGTCGGCGGACCGGGTCGCGGTCGCGCCGGACTTCGGATCGAAGTCGAGCACCGGATCGACGATGGCGCAGCGCTTCGTCCCGGGGTCCGCTACGACGTACTGGATGCTGCCGGTCGGCTCGTCGTGGAAGCCGGTCACGATGGGATGCCCGCGCAAGGGGCCGACGGTCTGGTTCGACATGGATCTCCTCCTTCCGAGGTTCAGTTGCCCGCGCCAAGGAGCGACAGGGCCCCGCGGGCGACGACGTAGAGGCCGACCAGGATGACGAGGCCGGCGAAGGTGACGGTCAGGGCGCGCTTGCGCCCGGCGAGGCGTTGGCCGAGGCGTGTGCCGACGAGGCCGCCGAGCACCCCTCCCAGGATGAACAGGCCGGCGAGCGGCCAGTCGATCAGGCCGGAGGCGGCGTAGCTCGCCGCGGTCGCCGCCCCGAAGGCGCTGACCGCGACCAGCGAGGTGCCGATGGCCATGGGCAGCGGCATCGACGTCGCCAGCATCAGGCCCGGCACGATCAGGAATCCCCCGCCGATGCCGAAGAAGCCGGAGAACAGGCCGACCGCGAGGCCGATGCCGAGGAGCCAGGGCAGGAGCACCGGGGCGCTGGCCTTGGTCAGGCGCACGTCCGGGTCGCCCTCGCCGCGCCGCCTGCGCAGCATCAGGCCGCCGACCACGAGCATGACGACCCCGAACAGGGCGAGCAGGCTCTTCCCGTCGACCGCCTTGGCGGCCGCCGAGCCGGCGAGTGCGCCGAGGACCCCGGCGAGCGAGAACGCCGCCGCGCAGCGCCACTTCACGTTCCCAGCCCGCCATTGCGGGACGAGGTTGCCCGCCGCGCTGACCGAGACCGCCAGGGCGCTCGTCCCGATGGCGACATGGGGGGAGGACACGCCGACGACGTAGGTCAGGAGCGGGACCGCGAGGATCGAGCCACCCCCGCCGACGAGGCCGAGGATCACGCCCACGATCCCGCCCGAGCCGGCGGCGAGACCGGATGTGAGGGGACCGGGCATCATGCGTCGGCTCCTTGAACCGCCGCCTTTGGGGCTGCCGAGGGCAGGAGGCGAAACATCAGCATCCCGACGACCATGGCGGCGACGAAGGTCACCGCTTGCGTCGGTGCGACCGTCATTAGGGTGAGCGCCGGCCCCGGGCAGAGGCCGGCGAGGCCCCAGCCGAGGCCGAACACCGCGGCGCCGGCGATCAGCCGCGGATCGAGGTCGCGCCGGGTCGGGATCTCAAGCCGGGAGGCGAGCACCGGACGTCCGCGGCGCCGCGCCACGAGATAGCCGGTCGCCGAGACTGCGACGGCGCCGACCATCACGAGGGCCAAGCTGGGGTCCCAGCGTCCCGTGACGTCGAGGAAGGCAAGGACCTTGGCCGGATCGGCCATGCCCGAGACGAGGAGGCCGAGGCCGAACAGGAGGCCGACGGCGAAGGCGGAGGCGGTCTTGGCCATGGCTCAGGCTCCGACGAGATGGCGGGCGACGAGGACGGTCAGCATGGCGATGGCCATGAAGGTGCCGGTCGCGGCCAGCGAACGGCGCGAGCCGCGGCCGATGCCGCAGACGCCGTGGCCGCTGGTGCAGCCGGCCCCGAGACGCGATCCGAACCCGACCAGCAGGCCCGCGAGGATCAGAAGGGGGAACGATGCCTCGACCGTCACCGGCGGCAGGCTGCCACCCAGGCCGGCGTAGGCGAACGGCGCCAGGACGAGACCTGCCACGAAGGCGGCGCGCCAGCCGGTCTCGCGAGACGGCGGGGCCAGGAGGCCGCCGAGGATGCCGCTGATGCCGGCGATCCGTCCGTTGAGGAGCAGGAACATGGCCGCGGAGGTGCCGATCATGGCACCGCCGGCGAGGGCGCTGACGGGCGTGATGCCGTCCATGGTGGTCGCTCCCAGGCGTTGGTCCGGACGAGGCCCGGCTGGCCGCGGGGCACGCCGTCCCCTGCCGAATAGAACATTAGCTAACGCTCAATTAGCAATATCTAATGGAATGGCAAGTGGGAAACTCGTGCCTCGGCTTGGGGCGCGCCGGGCGGGTGCGGTGGCCGGCGGGGTGGCCCCCGCAGACGGGTGCCGGCGGGGGGCTCGTCGTCTACCGTTTCACGGGATCAGGGATGGACGTAGGCGAACCCCATGCCCTGCAGGCGCGCCAGTTCGGCGACGCCGCTCGGCACGAGGTCGTCCTCCTCGACGCCGTACAGGGTACCGCGGTCGATCTTCCGTTCGCGCAGGGTGTTGGCGCAGACCAGGAACCGGACGCCCATCCCCTTGAGGGCGTCGATGCGGGCGGCGAGTTCCTTGTCGGTTGCGGCCGACTGGAAGAGCCCGACCCCGTCGCCCAGGCTCACCACGCGGATCTCGACATGCGCCTTGCCCACGGCCTGGACGTGGTTGCGCAGGTTGCCGAGCAGGCGCTTGAAGTAGGCCCCTCCGTCAGGGCCGCCTCCGCCGTTGTGGTAGACCACCTTCTGGTCGGCATAGTAGCCGGCCGGCGCCTCCGAGCCGGCACGGACCGCCCCGATGCCCACGGTCGCGATGGCGACGGCCAGCATCAGGCTCCTAAAGACCGTCTTCATCCGCCACTCCTTCGTCCGTCAGGGGTTCGGGCGCTTCCGAGGCGCCGCGGGAGAGGCCGTCGAGGCGGGCATGGTCCAAACCGTCTCTCCGGACCGGCCCGGCGTCGCCGCGGAGGCTACCGGTCGTCTCCGGCGCCGCCGGCCGCGCGGCATGTGCGGTGCCCTGCGACCCGAGCACGACCACCATCGTGCCGGTGGGCACGCGGCGGTGCAGGTCGATGACGTCCTGGTTCAGCATGCGGATGCACCCTGAGGAAACCGCCTCGCCGATGCTCCAGGGCTCGGTGGTGCCGTGGATGCGGTAGAGCGTGTCCTTGCCGTCCTTGAACAGGTAGAGCGCCCGGGCCCCGAGGGGATTGCGTGCGCCCCCGGGCATCCCGCCGGCCCAGCGCCCGTTCCGCTCCGGGTCACGCCGGAGCATGTCTGGGGTCGGCGTCCAGCGCGGCCAGGACGCCTTGCGCGCGACCGTCGCCTCCCCGGTGAACTCGAAGCCGGCCTTGCCCACCCCGACCCCGTAGCGCATCGCCTTGCCGCCCTCCATGACGAGGTAGAGGAAGCGCCGGTAGGGATCGACCACGAGGGTGCCGGGCGGCTGCCTGGTCGGATAGTCCACGACCTGGCGGACGTTGCGGGCCTTGAGGTCGCGCGGCTCGACCGCATCGACCGGGAACGGCTCGTCGGTGATGGCGGCGTAGCGACGAACGGCATCCGCCGGGAGGCGCGGCCCCGCCTCCGCGACCGGACCGGGGGCGCCCATCGATGCCGTGCAGGCTCCGAGCGCCACGGCGAGCGCGAGGAGCGCCGGGAGGCGCAAGACCGGCCGCATCACGAGCGGCCCTTGGCGCGCGCCTGTGCCACCGCCTGCTTGAAGCCGTCGTAATCGAGGGCGGCCGCCACCTTCAGCGGGCCGATTAGGAAGACCGGCGTGCCCTGCAGGCCGAGGGCGTCCGCCTGGTCGAGGTTACGCTGGAGCAGGGCGGCGATCTCGCTCTGGTGGGCCGTGCGGTCCGCCTCCAGCCGGGCCATGTCGACGCCCGAGGCGGAGACCGCCTCCAGCATCCGCTCCTTCGGGATCTTGCGGCCGGGGATGCCCATCAGCGCGCGATGCACGTCGTCGTAGCGCCCCTGGTACTTCGCCGCGAGGGCAAGCTGTGCGCCGTAGACGGAAGCCTCGCCGAGGATCGGCCAGTCCTTGTGGACGAGGCGGATGCGACCGTCCGACTTGACCAGCCGGAGCAGGTCGGGCTCGGCCTTCTTGCAGAAGGGGCAGTTGTAATCGAGGAAGGCGACGATCGTCAGGTCGCCCTTCGGGTTACCCGAGATCGGCGCCTCGGGGTCGTTGAGGATGGCGTTCGGGTCGATGCCCTGGGCGAAGGCCTCCTCGGTGTGGGGCGCCAGCGACAGCAGGGTCGGCGCGAGCGTTGCGGCGGACAGAAGGGCGAGCAAGGTCCTGCGGTTCATGGCTGTCTCCGTGGGTATGGGTGCGTCGAAAGGGGGGCTCAGGCTCCGACGAGGGCGAGACGGCGCTTCAGGTCCTCGACCGTGAGCTCGCCCTCGGTGCGTGCGTCCCGGACCTCGCCGCCATCGGGATGCATCAGGATGAGGGTCGGCGGTCCGACCACATCGAAGCGTCGCATCAGGGCGCGGGTGGCGTCGTCGTCGCGGGTGACGTCGGCCCGGATGACCGAGACGGCCTTGAGCCGCTCCCGGATGCCGTCATCCGCCAGGACGGTCCGCTCGTTCGTCCGGCAGACGGTGCACCAGTCGGCGGCGAACTCGACGAGCACCGGCTTGCCCTCGGCTCGGGCCGCCAGGAGGGCCGCCTCGAATGCGGGGAGCGTAGAGACCGTCCGGGCCTCGGCGATGCGGTCCGGGTGGGACGGGCTGAGGCCGGCGAGAGGCCGCAGTGGATCGTCGGCGCCCGTGGCGGCCCCGAGGAGAAGGAGGCCGCCATAGGTGACGGCTACCAAGCCCGCCGCGCGACCGGCGCGTGACGGGCGGCCGTTCGCGGAGATCGCCGCGAGCGCCAGCCCGAGGCCGATGGCCAATACCGCCCAGAGAAGAAGCGACAGCCCGTCCGGCAGCAGGCGGGTCACGAGCGAGGCCGCGAGAGCCAGGAAGATGAAGCCGAAAGCCTGTTTCGCCCGTACCAGCCAGGGGCCGGACCGAGGCAGGATGCCGGCTCCGAACGCGCCGACCAGCACCAGCGGCGCGCCCATCCCGAGGCCAAGGGCGAAGAGGGCCAGCGCCCCGCGCAGGACATCCCCCGTCTGGGCGACGTAGAGCAGGGCGGCGGCGAGCGGCGGAGTCACGCAGGGCCCGACGACGAGGGCCGAGCTGAAGCCGAGGAACGCGGCGCCGGCGACCGATCCCCCCTGCGCCGCCGGGGGGCCGAAGCGGGCCCGCCACCAGCGGGGCGCCTGCAGGTCGAACAGGCCGAACATCGACAGGGCGAGCACGACGAACGCGGTGGTCATCAGGCCGAGGGCGAGCGGGGTCTGGAGCGCAACCTGCAGGTTTCGACCGAGCCAGGCCGCCACGACGCCGAGGCTGGCATAGGCCGCCGCCATGGCGAGGACGTAGCTTCCGGACAGCGCCAGGCCCCGCCCCGGCGTGAGGCCCTGGCCCGAGCGGACGATCATGCCCGACAGGATCGGCACCATCGGCAGCACGCAGGGGGTGAACGCCAGCAGGAGGCCGAGCCCGAACATGCCTGCCAGGACACCGGCGAGGTCGCCGACGAGGGGGGGGGCCGGTCCGGCGGGGAAGACATTCTGGCGGGTGGGCGCGGCGACCGTCCCGCCTGCGGGCTCTGCGGCGGGGGTGGCTTCGTCGGCTGGGGACGCGCCGGCGCTCGCCAGGGAGGCGAGGTCCAGCCGCTTCGTGACCGGCGGGTAGCAGATGCCCCTCTCAGCGCAGCCCTGATAGGTGACGCGTACCTCACGCACCCCCGCCAGGGCCGCACCCGGCACGATGGCCTCCGTCGCGCCGTGGTAGACTTCCGTCGGCCCGAAGTTCGGGTCGTCCTTGGTGTCCCCGGGTCGGGTGCTGACGGGAAGCTCCCTGCCGCGCCCGTCCGTGGCGGCGATCTTGTCACGGTAGAGGTAGGTGCCGTCGGCGATGGTCCAGCGCAGGTGAAGAGACAGGTCGGGGTCGCGGGCCGCATCGACGGTGAAGGGCGACGGCCGCGCGCCGGGCTCGCGGCACTGCCCCGGCGACCATAGCGAGGAGCCGGCCCAGAGCAGGGCGGCGAGGACGAGGTGGGCGAACACGTTCGGCATGGGCGGGGTCTGGGCTCGGATCGGCCCGCCGCGGGTCCGAAACGCAGCTTAAGCCAGGCTTAAGCCAGGCCCGGAGGATGGAGGCCACGAAGGGAGACACGCATGCGCATCCTCGTCGTCGAGGACGATCCCATCCTCTCGGACGGGCTCAGGTCGGGGCTCGGCCTCGGCGGGGCGACGGTCGATTGCGTCGCGACCTGCGCCGACGCCGAGGCGGCGCTCGCCACGAGCGCGTTCTCGGCCATCGTGCTCGACCTCATGCTCCCCGACGGCTCCGGCCTCGACGTGCTGCACGGCCTGCGCCGCCGGAAGGACCGCACGCCTGTCGTCCTCCTCACGGCGCGCGACGCGGTGGCCGACCGGATCGCCGGGCTCGACGGCGGCGCCGACGACTACCTTGGAAAGCCATTCGACCTCGATGAACTCTCCGCCCGCATCCGTGCCGTCGTCCGGCGGGCCTCGCGCAGGGCCGCCGCCCTCCTGGAGCACGGCGGTATCCGGCTCGATCCGGGGAGCCTCGCCGTCACGGTCGACGGCGTGCCGGTCGGCCTGTCCCGGCGCGAGGTCATGGTGCTGGCGGCCCTCATGGAACGCCCTGACGTCCTCCGCTCCAAGGTCGAGTTGGAGGAGCGCCTCTACGGCTGGCAGGAGGAGGTCGAGAGCAACGCCGTCGAGGTCCACGTGCACAACCTTCGCGCCAAGATCGGCAAGCACGCCATCGAGACGGTGCGCGGCCTCGGCTATCGGATGAGGGCGCCGGCATGACATCCCTGCGCGTCAGGCTCTTCGCCATCCTGCTCCTCGCGACCGGCCTGATCTGGCTCAGCGCGGTCGCCTGGATCTACCTCGGCTCGAAGCGCGAGGTGGAACAGGTTCTCGACAACCGCCTGCAGGAGGCCGCGCGCATGGTCGGCTCCCTGGTGGGCGCGGTCGGCGGCACGGCTCCCGACGGGACGCCGTCCACCATCCCGGCGCCGACGGCCTACGAGCGGCAGCTCTCCTGCCAGATCTGGTCCCTGGACGGACGCATGGTCGCGCGGTCGAGCGGTGCTCCGGAGCGCCGTCTGACCGATGCGCCGGCCGGCTTCTCCGAACGCGAGGTCGACGGCGAGACGTGGCGGGTGTTCACCGTCGAGGACGCGGCGAAGGGCGTGCGTGTCATGGTCGGCGACCGCCTCGACCTGCGCGAGCGCCTCGTCACCGATCTCATCATGGGCCTCGTCACACCCGCGCTTCTGGTCGTACCGTTCCTCGGGATGCTGATCTGGGCGAGCCTCGGGCGGGGCCTTCGCCCCTTGCACCGGATGGCCCGCGACCTCGCCGGCCGCGACGCCGACGACATGAGCGCCATCGATGCCGGCCGGGCCCCCGCCGAGGTCCGGCCGCTGGCCGACGCCCTGAACGGCCTGTTCCTCAAGGTCGAGGCGGCGCGCCGGCACGAGCGGGAGGTGACGGCCTTCGCCGCGCACGAGTTGCGCACGCCGCTGGCTGGGCTGAAGACCCAGGCCCAGGTCGCCATGGCCACCACCGACCCGGACGTGGCGAAGGCGGCGCTGCGCCAGATCCTGGCGGCCGTTGACCGCACCACCCGCCTCGTCCGGCAACTGCTCGACGCCGCCAGGCTCGACGCCGCCGGGGAGACGCCGACCCTGGCGGAGGTCGACGTGGGTGCGCTGGTGGCCGAGACCGTCGACGGGATGCGGGTTCCGCCAGGGGTGCGGACCCTGATCGACCCGGGGCTGCGCGGCTACACCCTGCGGGCCGACCCGGAAAGCCTGCGGCTGGCGGTCCGCAACCTGCACGAGAACGCCGTGCAGCATATGGTGGCCGGTACAGTGGAATGGCTGGCCCGTCCCGGTGGGGAGGGCGTCCTCGTGCGCGATGAGGGTCCCGGGATACCCGCCGAGGAACTGCCGCACGTGACGACGCGCTTCTTCCGCGGGCGCCACAAGAGCGCGACCGGGAGCGGGCTTGGCCTCGCCATCGCCGAGTTGGCGTCCCGCCGGAGCGGCCTGAGCCTGCGACTGCGCAACCGGCCGGATCGCCCGGGGCTTGAGGCGGAGATCGTCCGCGCCTGAAGCAGTCAGGCGAGTTCCGGGCAAAAAATATCTTTGAGCGTCGCCAACACCCGGGCGGCGCGGGGGTCCTCAAGCCGGTAGTGGAGCGTCTGGCTCTCGCGGCGATAGGCGACGAGCCTGTCTTCCCGAAGTTTGGCAAGGTGCTGCGACAGGGCCGACTGGCTGAGCTCGACCGCCTCGGCGAGGCGCGTGACGTCCATCTCGCCACGGGCCATGAGCAGGCACAGGATCATCAGGCGCTTCTCGTTGGCCATCAGCCGGAGCAGGCGCGCCGCGTCGCCGGCCTTAACCTGAAGCCGCATCAGTTCGTTCGGCGTGACGGCGTCCATCGGCCCCGGCCCTGATTTCTGATTCCACCTTAATTAGCTTACCCTAATATAGCGTGTGCGTTTCGTCCCGCCATATCGCCACTTTGCGACAAGGACTCCGCTCCGCTTAAGGACCTCGGATTGCGATGAAATGGGCCATCGGGACATAGCGAGGCCCTTCCTCGAACGTTGCCGATAAGCAGACTTTTGCGACCTCGGGGGGGCTGCCGGGGCAGCGGTCGGTGAACGGGCTGGTGTTGCCGTTACCGCGGGCATCGGAAGCTTGGTCAGCAAAGACGTATGAACGCCGCGTCCGACAGCGGCTCAGCCATGGGGTTCCGACGACGATTTATGTGTCACAACATTAGCATGTTGTGGCCCATTAAACCAGCGTCCGACGCAGGACGGGACCCGCCAGTTCGCTCTACGACCAACATGGGTGGTTTTCCGATATTCTGCTTTTGGGCGGCAATCGATAGAAGCGGACATCGCCTCCGTGCCCGCTTACGATCCTTTTCGGATATTCGGCCAGACGCAACCGAACCCGCGCTTGCTACGGTGATTGTAGCGGGGAAATGAGTGCCATCATTGTCATCGCCCTCTCCGCTGGCGGCCTCAAACCGCTCGTGCGGATCGTCGAGGCTTTGCCGCCCAACTTCCGCGCCTCCGTGTTCGTCGTGCAGCACATCGGGGCAAACCCAAGCGTCCTACCCGACATCCTTAGTCGGCGCGGCAGACTTCCGGTCACTTTCGGGCGGCACGGGGAGGTCATTGAGCGCGGCCACATCTACGTCGCACCATCCGACTACCACATGCGATTGGGCTTGAGTGCAATTCTTCTTGATCAGAAACCCAAGGTGAACTTCACCCGCCCAGCCGCCGATCCGTTGTTCGTGTCAGCAGCCGAGAGTTACGGCAAGCGCGTCGTCGGGATCGTACTCAGCGGCGGCAATAGCGACGGAGCTAAGGGCATGTGTGCGATCACGGCACGTGGCGGCCTTGGCCTCGTGCAAGATTTGGCCGAGGCCGAATATCCAGAGATGCCTCAGGCCGCACTGAGGCTGGATCACCCGGAGACATCCCTCACCGCCGACCGCTTGGCTGAGCGGATCGTTGCGCACTGTGCTTGCAACGATTGAGGGTTTCGCCAGGGCGAACGTTCGCTTTTCTCTAGCCGGAATTGCCGGACGGCTGATTATGGCAGGATCTCGTGGCGAAGCAGGGGGCTAGGTTGGGTGGATTTCCGCTTGTCCGCTTTCAGACGGTAACGTACGTGAGCAGACGTTGCCGCCGCGCCCATTCACGACACTCCTGAAACTATTCGGAACGTCCACTTCGTGGCAGCGCCGCGTGGGTCACCTGGTTTGCGTGCGACCCGCCCCATGAACGGGTCGTTTGTCTTCGCCGGCATCAAGGATTGCATGTATGGCCAAGGTGCGCGTGCGTATCTAGTCAACGTTAGGCTAATGGAAAGCGATCAGCCAGCGAGAATGCGCTTGCGCCTCTGCCAGGTCGACACCTTGCGCAGGACACGCGAGAGTTGCTCGACCGAGTACGGCTTGTGCAGCAACTCGAACCCGTAGGTTCCGTTCTGCGCGAGGACGTGGCTGTACCCCGAGGTCAGGACTACCGGCAGGTCGTGATACAACTTCCGGATCTCCTGCCCTAGTTCGATCCCACTCATGCCGGGCATCATCACGTCCGAGAACACCACATCGAACCGGGCCGCCTCCTTGGCCAACTCGGCCAGCGCCTCCTGGGCGTTGGCCGCCCAGACCGTCCGGTAGCCTAGTTCGGCTAACGACTGGGTCGCAAAGCTCCCAACCTCTACGTTGTCCTCGACGACCAGCACGCGCGTGCCGTGGCCCGCGACGAGCGCCGCTGGCTCAGGCTCGGACGTCACTGGTCGCTGGTCCTGTCCGGCGCCAGGCAGGTACAGCGTGAAGGTTGTGCCTTGCCCAACCACGCTCGTCACCGAGACCTCGCCCCCCGACTGCTTGGCGAAGCCGAATACCTGGCTGAGGCCCAGGCCCGTCCCGTGTCCGACGGCCTTTGTCGTGAAGAACGGCTCGAAGATCCGCTCGATGTCGCTGGCGGCGATCCCCGAACCCGTGTCCGTGATTGATACAGACACGAAGTCCCCCTGCATGGGGGCGTGGGCCCGAAGCGCTGGGATGCCCGACACTGCTTCGACTACGATGGCTAGCACGCCCTCGCCTTCCATCGCGTCACGGGCGTTGATCGCCATGTTGACGATGGCGGTATCGAACTGGCTTGGGTCGGCGTCGACGAAGACGGCCTCCCCCGGTAATTGGGTCGCCACCCGGATGCGAGAACCGGTGAGGGTGCCGAGCATGTCGCCGATGGCCGCGACGCTTTTGCCGAGATCGAACACCTCCGGCTTTAGGGCCTGGCGCCGGGCGAAGGCGAGCAGCTGGCCCGTGAGCTTGGCGGCGCGGTCAGTGGTGTCCGAGATCGCGGCCACGTAGCGGAGGCGGCGTGCCTCGGGCAAGTCGGGTCGCTTGAGCAGGTCGGTCGACGACTTGATGACGGTGAGCAGATTGTTGAAGTCGTGCGCGACGCCTCCGGTGAGCTGGCCGATCGCCTCCAGCTTCTGCGACTGGCGCAGGGCCTCCTCGACGGCCGCTCGCTCGACCATAGCCTTCGCTATGCGCTGTTCGAGGGTTTCGTTGAGGTCGCGCAAGCGCGCCTCGGCTACGCGGCGCTCTTCGAGATCGCGCTGAGCGGCCTTGAACAGCTGCGCGTTGTCGATCGCGATGGCTGCCTGTGCCGCGACCGCCGTCATAAGGTGCTCGTGCCGGAGCTGGAACCGCGCTGTCTCAGGGTGCCCGAAGAACAGGCCGCCCAGCACCTCGCCGGAACGCGAGATGACTGGCACCGCGAGGTAGCTGCGCACGGGTAGATGCCCTTTGGGCATGCCACGATGCGGCGTGTTCTTGCCGTAGCGATGATCGGTCAGGATGTCGTCCGAACGCAGCACACCTTCCCCGCCGAAGGTCGGGGCGAAGACGGAGGTGTTGCGCGGCATCGGGAACTTGTCGAACTCGGAGCGGTCGACGCCTGAGAGGGTGTAGAGCATGTAGCTCTCCCCCTTAGGGTCGAGCACGTTGTAGAAAAACGCTCCGAACTGTGCCCCCGTCAGCTCGACCCCTGCGTCGGTGACCATCTGAACCACACGTTCGAGGTTGAGTTCGGCGGCTAAAGCCGTCCCGACCCGGTTGAGGGTCTCCAGCGTCCGCCGCTCCTCGCGCAACGCCACCTCGGAGCGCGCCCGCTCGACCGCTGCCCAGGTCCGTTCGGCTACCTCCTCGATGAGCCGGACCTCATCGTCGACCCAGCGGCGCGGGGTACCGTTCAGCGCATAGAGCAGCGCGACGAGCCGACTTCCCTTGACGAGGGGCGTGTTTAGAAACGACCGCGTTCCGATGGCGGCATAAGCAGGTTCTGTATCCGGCCCGGTGGTCGGATCGGTGGCGGTATCGTCGATGCGGACCGTGCGGCCGGCCCGCAGCTGAGCGCTCATGACCGGCCCGTACTCGTCGAGCACATGATGCCCTGCAGCACTCGCGAAGCCAGGTGCGGTCCAGTCCCGTTCAATGAACGTGCGCTCACCGGTCTCGTCGATCGCTTCGGCATAGCCGACGCAGCCAACGTCGAGATGTGCGCCGAGCGTCGCGCATGCCGCAGCCTGGATCTCCACGGGATCGCTCAGCCCGCGCAGGGCATCGTCGAGCGCCGCGTTGAACGCCTGCCGTCGGCTCGCCATCACCTGCCGCGTGGTCTCGTTGGTCACGCAGAACAACCCGACGACGGACCCGCTCTCGTCCCGCAACGGCGAGTAGGAGAACGACCACCACGTCTGCTCCGTATGGCCATAGCGCGCCATGGTCAGGGGCAGGTCGTCGAACCGACTGGCTTTCCCCGCCAGCGCGCTCTCGGCGATGGGTCGGACTTGGTCCCAGACGTCGGGCCAGAGGTCGGCGATCGGTACGCCGAGGGCGTTAGCGCGACGTGGGCCGAGGATCGGGCTGTATGTGTCGTTATGGAAGAACCGCAGCTCCGGCCCCCAGGCCAGGAACATGCTTTCGGGCGAAGCGAGGATCAGCTCGATGGCGAGGCGCAGGGCGGTGGGCCAAGCCTGCGGCAATCCAAGCGAAAAAGCCGACCAGTCATGTGCCCGGATCGCTGCGGCGACATCCCCATTGGTGGCAGGGAATGGAGGCGGTGCACTTGGTGTGAGCGGATGCGGAGAAGCGGTCACTGATGCCTCAGGGGCGAGGCTGGGTGTGAGCAGACACCGGTCTGCTGCGCCCACGCTTCATCATTTGCTCGTGCTCAATCAGCAAACGCAGACCAGCGCGGACGGCTTCGCTGGCGTTGCTGTAACGACCTGACGCCACCAAGTCGCGGATGAAGCCATCGAGTTCTGGCGTCAGGGAAAAGTTGCGGGTCGGTGTGGTTGACATGGGCGTGTAGGTAACAGGCCATTGGGATCTGTCAAAGGTTGACAACCTCCGTATGCCGCTTCGACGCGAGCTGAATGAGTTCGGCGGTCACTACCGTCGCATTAGCAATCAGCTGGCGAGGCTCAACTTCGTAGAGAATGAACCTCCGTCACCTGTGGAGGTCTGCTGGTGACGGCGCACCTGAGGTCCCCTTCCCACCCTGAGCTGAAGTTGCCGGACGGTTGACGAACGTCCGCTTCGGGGGAACGCCGACGGTGCTTCCAGCGGCTGGGTTGGGTCGATAGGAGGCCGTCCGCTTTTTCGACGCCCCTCTATCTTGGGAGGGCCGCGTCCGGAATTGCGGACGCCCATAGGTCGGGGTGGGACGTGCTCCACCGGTACACGTGCCGCATTGAATGAAGATCGCTCCGGTTCGAGGCCGTAATCCCCCGCGCGGGCAACGCCCGCTGCAGCCGGGGGACCACCACCATCAGCCCGGGTAGGGGGCTGCCGCGGCCGTCATGCCTTTCGAGCCGAAGGGGGGTTAAGGTTAGGTCAAGCCGCCGAGCTAGAGCGGGCCCCCGCGCGAGGCCTGATACTTGATGGCGTCTTTGAGTTCGGCCTTCATCAGCGCGGAGATCCGTTCATCGGCCCCTGCGCATGGCGGCGCCGTATGGGGGAAGCATGATGGGCTCGTAAGTGGCCTGTTCGAGCGCGACGGCGAGCGCGCGCAAGCGCGCCAGGATCATAACTATGGATCGACCGTTCTTGCCTATGGGCGCGGTCCCTCGCGGGGGACGCGCGATGTACCCCATGACGCGCGACCCGCCGACATCGACCTCCCCCTTGTAGACGCCCCACCTGCCCGGCCTCTGCCGCTTGGAACGCTCCCCCAGCGCCTCGCGTGCCAAGCGCGCGGCCACCCCGCCGGGCAGGTCGCCGAAGCTGTTCCTGTTGATCCCCTGGGTGAGGGAGAGGTTCTTCCAGTTGGGAACGTAGATGACGTCCTTGGCTAGGCCGACGTCGCCGGGGCGGCGGATCTGGGGGCCGTCCCCCATGCCGTACTTCATGACGATCGACTGCGAGGGCAGTGTGTAGACGTCGGCCTCGACCTCATCCCGGTTCTTGCCGAGGGCCCAGGTGTAGCCGAATGCACGGCGCATCCAGGGCATGAGATCCTGGAAGGCCACGTCGACGGCGGCGGTGACGTTCTGGCAGGCCCCCTTGGCGACCCCCGACATCGTCCACGCGCACGCCCGCCGGTACCGGTCGAGCGTGCTCTCCGACAGGAACGCCGCCTGCCATGCTGCGACTTGGTCGCAGACATCTGTCATCACATCGATGGGTAGGCCAGCCATGGGCGGGACCGTAGCCCCGCTGGCGTCACGCGATCGAGGTCACGCCGTGAGGTCAAGGTCCTCGACAAGGGACGGCCCGCCGATCCTCTCGGATGCGACGGGCCGCCTGTCCTCGGAAGGTGATGCCTTTGCGCGAACGAAGGGAGTGTAGGCGGGCTCCTGGACACCTTCAAGCGCATCGCCATCGGAGACGGCGATTGCAATATACCGTGACGGAACGCGAGAGTGTGCGATCTTGCGCTTGGGCTCGGCCTTAACGGGCTTCGCGTCCGGAATTGCGGACAGTGCCTTGGCCTCGCGGATGGCCTTGTCGAGGAGCGTCGGCTTCACGCCCATCCTGAGGCACAGCTGGGGCCTGCTGAGCCCTTCCGCGTCCCTGAAGGCCAACGCCTGCCGGCCTAGGCTTAGGCGCTCCGCTGCGGCATCGGCACGGGGCTTGGCACCCTTGGAGGCCCGCACTTTGGCCTGACGCTCGGCGACCCGTTCCGCCTTCATGGCGAGGGGCACGAGGATCCGAAGGTCGAGCGCCCTGGCGTCCTCGGAGCTGATGTCGAAGTCCTTCACGAAGCGCTGCGGCCCGAAGGTGTAGCCACATGTCTCGGGACGGGCGCGGTGGGACTTGCCGTTGTCGGCCATCCTGCGGCGCCGGATCACGGCCCCGGCGTCGCCCACCGCCTGCCGGGGCGTGCGGTAGCCGAGCCGCCGGGCGTGGCGCTCGACCTCGGCAGCGATCTCGTCGGCGTCCATGCGGCATGCCCAGAGGCGGGCGAACGCGAACAGGAACCTGTCGTGGGTGCCGTCGTCGTCCGCGTCGGTGCGGATCCGGACGCCGGCCGGGTACCGGTGGTCGAGGAGCTTCCAGAGATCCGCCTCCATGGCGGCGCGGTAGGTCTCGACGCCCAAGGCGGGCGACCCACCGTTGGCCACGCGCTTGGCCGCAGACGCCTTCCTGGCTGCCTTCTTGGCCGCGGCGGCCTCCCGGTACTCCCGGCACTGCTCGGGGCTGTACGGCAGGGTCTCGTCGCACAGGCCGCGGAACGAGAACCTCTGGATCTGGCCCACCGTCGACGGCCAGATCATGGTGACCGGGACGCCGCGGTTCGATGTCCCGGCAAGGCGCAAGTTCGAGGTCGGGGCCGATCCGACCTTGTCCGGACCCATGTCATGGAACACCTCGGCGAGCCGCTTCTGCACCGCCTTCCACGCCCTCAGGGCGACGCTGGGAACGCCCTCGGTCAGCCAGACTACGTGAAGCCCACGCCCCGACGACACGATGTAGGACGGCGACGGGATGCCCTCTGCATTGCACCGGTCGAGGACGATCCAGATCATCTCCTGCGCGGTTCGTCGGCGCCAGTCGCCCCGCTTGTAGAAGTCGAGCTCGGCGAAGTTGGCGCGGAACTGGAGGAGGTTCGAGAGCCGCTTGTTGGGCTGATCGCTGTAGTGCCCGCCGAACACTCCGGCCGGGCGGAACGTGTTCATGGAGACGAGGATCTCGCCCCCGACGTCGAAGCCGGTGATCGCCTGAGCCACGTCCCCGGCCATGGCACCGACCTGCACATAGGCGATGCGGTACTCGCGCTCACCGGTCCGGGAGAGGACGGGCTGACGGTCCCGGCGACCCGCCACAAGCATCCCCTTGCCACCCGGGGGGAGGATAAGACTCGCGTGCTGGGAGGGCGTCAGGAACCGCGTGGGACGGTCGTTGAGGGCAGCCGGTATGCCGGCATCGACGCCCAGCGTACGGGCACCGTGGAGGTGTTTGGAGGACACGTTCGCGCTTGCCTCTGAGGGGGCCAACCGCGGGGCATCACGACCGCAGGGGACCGAAGGACAGAGGCAAGGATACGGGTTCTCAGGCGAGGTTCAAATCTCCGGCTTCGCCAAGCTTTCTATAGCCCGTGACGAAACGCGAGAGGGTGCCGGACGGATGGACTCTCTGGACCTCTCCGGAGCGGTCTGGCCGTGGTTTTGAGCCGGTCCGGACCGAATCGGTCACCCGTTCCCGACGGCAATGGGAACGACATCGGCCCGCCCCTCTCCCCAAAGCGACCGCGTGGCGTGAGGCTCTCCCGACACCCCGGAGAGCCCAGCGCTCCGAGCCGTCGCCGTCGCCCAGTCGGGCAACCCGTCCGCGCCGCCGCCCTGCTGCGAGCATGACCGCTCCGGGGGCGTGCGGGCCCGCGTCACCGTCCACGCGATCCGCCGCTACGGGGATCGCGTCCTCGGCATGGAGGAAGTCCTCGAAGGCTTGGACGACGTCGATGCGATCGATGCCATGCAGGCCGCGAGAGCGCCGATCGGCGCGGTCCGCCGGTGGCTGGCCTTCTACGGCGGGGTGGGGGGCCGGCACGGGGCCGTGGGGGTCGGTCGGGACGGGGTCGGCTTCGTCCTGAAAGCCGGACGCGTCGTCACGGTCGTTTCGCGCCGTGGGGAGCGCCTCTGGTGAGCCGCAGGACAGCCCCCGAGATGACATCCGCTCTGCCTACCGCGCCGGCCGGGACATCGTCGTCGCCGGTCCGGTCTGGGACATGATGAGAGCAGCGCCCCCGGCCCCGCTGCCGGAGGAATTTGCACCGTGACCATCTCCGCGATCCTCACGACGCTGGAACCATGGAAGGCAGTGCTGGCCTCGGGGCCCGCGCTTATCGGCGCTGGGCTGGGCTTGCTCGGTGGCATCATCAAGCAACGCGCCGTTCCGGACACCACTGCACCGGACTAGGTCACGGCACCCCGCGCCGCGAAGTTCCGGCTGCACCCGGACGATCGTGACCTGATCGGCGATGCGCGGGAGGCCGTCGTCGAGCTCACCCGGGCAATCCGTCACCTAACGGGCGCGACCGAGGACAACACCGAGGCGCTGAACAGGCGTCCGCCCGGCGGTGGGGGGCGTCGATGAGGACGATCCCCGCCGCCCCCATGACCGATCCGCCGGGCGGTGAGCGATGACGATCGCCGTCTTGCCTCCCGTCCCGGCGGATATCCAGCCCGCCGAGGTCGACCTGCTGGTCACCGCGATCCTCCTGCGGGCTGGCCTCAACGCCGAGGTCATCCCCGATTATTCGCGCGACTCACTGATCCGCGCAGTCACCCGCGTCGCCTACGGCATCACCCTGCCCATGAGGCCGGCGGGAGCACCCGGGCGGCCCGGCAGGAGGACTGGGAGGCGTGGCTCCGCGCGAGGCCGTCACTGGCGCAGCTGAAGGCCCACCTAGCCTGGTGCCGGCTGTCCGGTGAGGATCCGGCTTCTTCGTGTGAGGATCGCTGGGGATCGGGGCCGGCCGACCTGATGCGGCGGGCCCCGGAACTGCGGAGGCCGAAGGGTCGAAAGCGGTCGCGCCCGGTCGAGGCCTAGGCCGTAGGGATCGGCGGGACCTCCGGCGCCTCGCGTAGCACCAGCGTCACCGACTGCTCCTTGTAGTCGCCAGTACCACCAAAAATGATACCCGCGCCCATGTAGCCGCCCATCAGCTTATGGAGCGTTCCGAGGCTGCCCTCACCGCGCTCGGCGGCGACGAGCGTTCGCACGGCCACGCGGCACATCTTTGACGCGTCGGGCTGCGTCAGGTCGAGGAGCGCGCGCGCGGCGCGCAGCATGGCTGGGCTCGGGTACATGCTGTCAAGATGCCACGGAGGCCGCCGCGGCGGAAGACGTCAGGTGCAATTTTCCGATACCTATTGCAAAATTTCGGAGACGCGCGTTTAATTAACGAGCCCCCCCACTTGGGGCCGCAGGAAGGTGACGGCACATCACCTCCCTGCGGCAACGGTCAGCCACGGGAGCGAACCCCATGACCAATCCGGACTTGAACCCTACCATCTCTGCGCTGCTCGCGCGCCCCTCCGAGCTTATGAACGGTGGAGAGGTCGCCCAGGTGAAGCACCACCTCCTCAACGCGTGCAGCCTGCTCAGCGAGGCCCAGCTCTACGACGAGGCCGCCGCGCTCGGGAAGCGCGATCCCAAGGCTGGGCACGCGCTCCTGATGGAGCAGTCTGCCGACCCGGATTTCGAGCCGGCCTTCCCTGCGGTGAGGCTCGCGCTTCTGGTGTCGTTCTCCGCACGGATGGACGTCATCGAGGCCGTCCCCGACGGCCGGGACCTCGCCGCGGAGGTCAGGGCCGAGACGGCCGCCGGCGGTCCCGCCGACCGCGCCCGGGAGGCCGCCTTCCGCGCGGACCCGGCCCGCTACCTGCCCGGCGCCGGGCGATCGGCCATCACGCTGCTCCGGGCCCCCGGGTTCGGGATGGTCCGGCTCGACGGCGTGGACTTCCCGTGGACGTACGCTGCCGTCGGGAAAGTCCGCTCCGATTTCGCCGAACTCTACGCCCTCGTGGAGGACGGCCGGTTCGCGGGAGGCATCCTCGTCGGGCCGGCGGCCGCCGCGAACGAGCTCGCCCTGCCAGACGCTTATAGGTTCGTCGTCGTGGAGCTGGCTACTGTCGGGGGGGCTGCCTGATGAACGCGATCACCCCCGTTCCCGTCGTCCAGGCCGAGTCGATCACGACCTTCATGTTCGACGGTCATCCGATCCGGGTCATCGATCAGGATGGCGATGCGCGCTTCGTCGCCGTCGACGCCTGCGCCGCAATCAAACTCAAGGACGTTTCAGACGCGGTCGCCAAGCTCGATGACGACGAGAAGGGTCGGGCTTCAATCCCGACCCGAGGCGGCGTGCAGGACCTCCTCGTGGTGACCGAGCCCGGCCTCTTTACGCTGATCCTTCGGTGCCGCGGTGCGATGACCTCCGGCACCGCGCCGCACCGGTTCCGGAAGTACGTGACCGGCGAGGTCCTGCCGGCGATCCGCAAGAAGGGGGCTTACGTCCCCGCCGCGGCGCAGCCCCAGGCCGTCTCCCTGCTGGAAGCGCTCAGGGATCCGGAGCAGGTCCTCGCCCTGATCGCGCATCACGCGCAGGCGACGATCGCCGCCCCGGCGCCGGTCGAGGCCGAGCGCATCGCCCACAGCGAGACGCATGCGTATCTCGAAGACCAGGTCCGGCTGACGCAGATCGAGCACCGCCGGGCCGAGAACACCGGCCGTGAGCTGGTCGTGGCTCGCGAGGTCATCGCCGAGCAGGCGCCGGTCGTGGCCGCGTTCCAGCACTTCCGGAACACCGGCAAGGCCGAGAACCTGCGAACGATGGCGCGGCTCCTCGACGCCAACCATCGCGACTTCTTCAACTGGATCCAGGAGCGTGGCTGGATCTTCAAGGAGGGCGGGTGGCTCCAGGCCAAGTCGCACTTGCTGAAGGGCAAGAACCGCAAGTTCGTCCAGAAGCTCGTGCGCTGCATCGACAAGGAGGATCGGTGGCAGACGCTGGTCACTCCCACCGGCCAGTTCTGGCTGCATGACCGGTGGCGCGCCCGTCAGCGGATCCTCGCCATCGAGGCGGCCGCGCAGGCTCCCGTCATCGAGCCGGACCTGTTCGACGACGACGACGACGACGAGGGCTGAGAATTCAGCCGCCGCGGGGGTGCCGGTGCAAATCCGCACCCCCGTTCTTCAAGGGGTTAGCTGACCAATAGGCACCGAAATGCCGTTCACTTCCATTTCCGAACCCTCGGTCGCCGAGCGCCGCGCCGCCGAGCGCGACCGCCGGATCGCAATCGGGCGAGCCGCCCTGGCTGAGGCCGCCCCGAGCGGGCAGACGCTCGTCGCCGAGGCCGGCCGCCGCGTCAATGGCGCTCCACCCGACGTGGATGCCGCTGCCGAGCTGCGCGCGATCGGACAGATGCTGTACGGCCGGCGCTGGACGACCGAGCTGGCTGAGGATCTGGGCGAGGACCCGCGCCAGATCAGACGCTGGCTGTCCGGCGAGGCGAGGGTCCCGCCCCGCGTTGTGGCGTGGGCGCGGGACGAAGCCCGCAAACGCGCGAGGGAGATCCTGCGCTTGGTCGGGGAGGCTTAGGGGCACGGGGGCCCGGCCCCGCGGAGCCGGTAGATCTCCATGTCGAAAACCAGCTCGCCGGCGGCGGTCTGCCCGAGCGCGACATCCAGCGTCACGACCGCCCCCCCGTTTGCGTAGCAGGCATCGGACCGGACGCGCCCCGGCGAGTAGACCGCTCGCGCGCAGTCGAGGCCGTCGATGCCGATCCCGCCATCGGCGCCGATCGAGATCGGCATGCGCTCGCCGCTGATCGAACAGTAGAGGCCGGGCGCAGGGGCGGGCGTTCCCGCGGCGGCCGCGGCGGCGATGAGGGCAAGGGCGCGCATTTCAGATCTCCAGCACGTAGGCAGGGTTGAAAGACTGGTTTTCGAGCTCGACGACCCATTCGCCTGACCGGCGCCTGTGGCTTGTGTCGTGCCCGCGTGGGTTGGCGATCACTCTCGTCCGGCCCACCCGGTAGTCGACGGACCGGTGGATGTGCCCGTGGACCCATAGGTCTGGGGCGCCCTGCCCCTCCATCAGTTCGCTCAGGTCCGACGCGTAGGCGGCATCGATCATCTCGCGGACCTCGCCATGCAGGAGCGACCTCGGGCTAGGCGCATGATGCGTGACCACCACACGCGGCCCATCCCACGGCTGCTCCAGAGCGCGCTCGATCCGCCCGCGGTGCTCGGCGTGGAGCGCGGCCGCGGCCGGGGGCCGGAACGGCGCGGGGGTCCCGAGCCGGTCACGCGTCTGGATCAGCCGGTGATCTCTCATGCCCACCTGGCGGTCCCCGGCGACCCGCATGGCGTGCGCCCGGTGATCCGGACCGCCGATGCCGTAGTCCGTCCAGAGCGTGGCCCCGATGATCTCCATGCCGTCGACTTCGACGCGCTGGCCGCAATCCAGCAGGTGGATCCCCGCCGCGGCCGCGTCGTCATGCGCCTGCCGGATCTCGTCCGGATATCGGCACCGCCACAGGTCGTGATTGCCCGGGACATAGACGACCTCGCGCGCCCGCGGGACGACATGCTCCGCGAGCCAGGGGATCGACCTGCGCGTCAGGCCATCGGCGACGTCCCCGGCGACGATAGCCAGGTCGACCCGTGGCCCGGGCGCAGGCGTCCACGGGCAGGCATCCACGTGGAGATCGGAGAGGAGCCACACGCTCGTCATGATCCAGGCCTCCCCTTCGCATGAAGTTCACACAGGCACCTGATCCAGCTACCGCGCCGTATCTTTCCAGGCTTGCCGCAATCCTCGCATATAAATCCTGACAGGTGCTCAACGGCATCTATAATATCGTCCACGTATTCACAGTCTTCTTCTGCCTGATGATACCACCTAGCCGCGCCGTACTTCTCCTTCATGTCCGTGGTCTTGAAATTTCTAGGCACGCCTGAGGCGACGATAGCCTGGGCGCCGCCTTCCCATAGCCAGCTCCAGCCCGGCCCGGTCGCAGGCGTCTGCCTCCCGAACACACGCCGGTACCGCACGCTGAGCTGCTGGTCCCAGTCCTGTGGGCAGTAGGGCGCGCCCCGCCGCCACCGGGCGGCAAGTGTCCGGACGAGAAGGTCGAGGATCACCGGGCCGGCGACCACGCCCACGACGCCCATCGCCTTCCTCTGACGCTCGCGAGCCAGCAGCGGGGCGGTCCAATGCACGACGGGGCCGACGGCGGACGGGGTGATCGCGGTGATCTGCAAGCCGTCGGCGCCGGCGTGGTTCTTGAGGGCGTGCCGGGCGACGGCGTAGAACTCGTCGTAGATCACGAGCGGCCTCCCGGCAGGGGCGCCAGCAGGAACGCGACGACCGCGGTCTCGCGGGCGATCCGCAGGCCGGTGGCGGCGTCGATCCGGCCGGCCTCCACCAGCAGATCTAGGCGACGCACGCGCTCGTGGCAGCCTCGGCCTATCAGGCCGCAGACCCGGCGTGCGTCGCATGCTGCGAGGATCCGGGCAGCGATGAGGGGAAGAGTATAGGTGTTTTCCACGGTAGCCTCCCCTCAGTTCGGCATGCGGCGGGCGAAGACGTCACGGCTCGCGACGACGGCCTCCACCATGCGACGCAGCGGACGCAGGGACCCGCCCCGCCACGCCGTCAGCGCGTCGATTTCATCCGGCTCCAGGTTTGGGCACCACACCTCGTCGAGCCCCCGATCCCGGCGGATCTCCGCCAGGATCGCCGCCGCGACGATAGGCATGTCCTGCGCACGCGGTGCCGGCCAATGCAGCGCCGGCGCACGGTCGAGCATGGGCGCCACGATCCCGTCGAGCGAATTGACGGTGATGATGTAGCTGACCGCGCTCAGATCCAGCGCACATTCGAGCGCCGGGTCGTGGATCGTCCGCGCCGTAGACCCCCTCTCAAGGAACGGCAGGATCGTCTCGTCGAGGCGTCCCCACCGCCTGGATGAGCCGGCCTTTTCGAACTCATCGACGACGATCCCGTGGCTTGCCTTCCCGAACCTTAGGCACGCCTGCGCCGGCACAGATGGACGCCAGGATCCCCACTGACGCGATGTACCGGCCCAGCTGCCCCCATCCATCTGGCCGGCACAGCTATAGAGTGTGACTTCAAGGCCAGCCGCCTCCAGCACGGCCCTGGCGAACGCCGTCTTCCCGCAGCCCGGGGGCCCGACGAGGATCCGGGGGCGGAACGCTGCATAGGGCGCGCCCACGAGGTCCTCCGCGTAGGCATCGATCGCCTCCTCAGCCCACGGGAAGCGAGCGCGGAGCCCCTCGGCGAAGGCGGCCGGATCTGGCGCCGGCGTCAGCGGCATCCCCTTCTCGGCCCACGGCTCCGCGAGCGCGCGCGGGCTATCCCCCCGGTCCCGTGTCGACTGCGACGGGGCAGGCAGGTGATCCAGGCGCGGGAACACGACCAGCGTCCGGGGTCCCGCGGCCGCGCGCTTGTCGTCGCCTCGACGCAGGATCTCCACCGCCTTGACTTGCGCCATGACGTCTTCGAGCGGCATGGGGGGCTCTGTCGCGGGCACGCCGACGCCCCCGAGCATGATCGCATCCTCATCCGCGATCATGCGTTCGGCAGCCGCGAACACGCGGAAGCTCTCCAGCCACGCCCACGCCTTCTGATCGAATTCGTGCAGTCGCGCCCGTAGCGGCCCCCCGACGTACGGGATGTCCGTGGCGTCGGACTGTGCGTCGCTCGCGAACAGGCAGGCAGCCCTGAAGCTGAGGAAGGCGTGGCCGTGATTGCCGGCGCTGATGCGCAGCGTCGCCGCGTCGAGCGCGCCGGCCTCGCACCGCGCCGAGGCGATCGGACAACCGAGCGCCGCTTGATGGAACGGCAGTAGCTCGGCCACCTCCCTCGCGGCCGCCTCGCTCTCGCGGGGGAGCTCGCTCCGGAGGGCTGCCTCAAGCCGGCGGACCCGGCGCAGGGTCGGGTCGTCGATCGCGCGCCGGAGGGCCCGGAAAACTGGATCGGGCAGGACGAGATCCAGGAGGGGTGTCAGGAGATAGGGCAGCTCGCGCCGAGCATCGCAGCCGACGAATTCGCCACCGCGCAGGCGCTCGCCGCGGGAGAGCGGAGACGTCGGGACGGCGGGGCCGGAGAGCGAGCTGGGATCGTAGATCAGCGCGCGCAGGATCGAGGCGTCGAGGCCAAGGGTATCGTCGGACATCGGGGGAACTCGCTGGAAACGGTGCACGCAGGGGCGCGCCGAGCGGATGGCTCAGGCGGCGGTGGCGGCGTTCCGTTTCAAGAAGCGAGCGTTCACGGGAGCAGTCCTCTAGTCCGAGGCTCAACCTGCCAGGGCAAGCACAGCCCAGCAACAGGCGATCGCCGGCATGATTAAGTTATCCCTGGCCGAGAAGAACACACGATAGCTGTCATATTGGTCAGATCGGCAAACCGGAGCCGGCCGACCATCGTATTGGTCAGGCGCCCACCCAAATCGGAGGTCGCCAGGCCACCCGAGATCGCAACCGAGGGCGGGGATCCGATGCCGTGCTCGCCGAGTACCGGGTCGGCCTGGAGCGGGCGATCCGCGATTGCGAGGCCGCCCGCGCGGCGAAGATGGTCAAGCCGTCGGCGAGCCTGCCGGCGGTGTGCAGCTTCGGGTGATGCTGATGAGAGGGCTCATCCCTTCTGCCAGCTCACGACCTTGCGGGAACCTTCCTCGCCCCGCAGCTTGATCACGCACTGACCCGTTGCGAGCTTCGACAGGCTGACGCCCTTGCCGAAGATCCGGTTGACGGCGTTCGGCTTCGCGTTCGAGCCGAACGCACCGACGAAGCCCATCTCGCTGAGGAACTCGTCTTCCTCGCCGGAAAAGTCGTCCGGGGACTGCGAGATCAGCATCACCGCACCGCCCTTCGAGCGGCTCATCCGTATCAGGCTGGAGAGTGATGGCAGCTTGCTGCCAAGGATCCGGTGCGCCTCATCGATCACACACAGGGACCGCAGCGAGCGATGCTGGCCATCCTCCATCGGAGCGTCAGGGAGACTGTTGAGGTAGTTGTCGAGGGCATCGAGCATCAGGTTGACGATGATGCCCCGGCTGACTTCTGGCACTTCCTGCGGCAACCGGATGATCCAGCTCTGCGAGAAGAACTCTGCGGGTGACAACGTCGGGGTGAACAGCGGGAACCGGCAGATATCCTCCAGGGCCGCGGAAGCGCCGTCCTCGGTCATGTTCCGCTGCGCGTAGACCTGCCGGAGCATGTCACGCACGTGGTAAAGCTCGCATGAGTCGTTGGCCCGGAGCGCCGTCTCGACCGCATCGGTGAGCGCAGACTTTTGCTTCGCCCCTAGGGCTGACCCCTTGAGCCGGGCGAACGACTCACGGAAGCGAACCGCGCTCTCGGTGATGGTGATGTCGTCGTTGGATTTGAGGGCCAATACGTTCAGCGGGATGGCCACGCGGGGCGGCTGGATGATGGTCGCCCCGAACACCTTATCCAGACCGTATCCCTTGCCCTCGCTGTCAGTGCCAAGGTCACCCTTGAAGTCGAAGGCGAGGAAGGGGACCGCGGCCCGCTCGCGGATCTTCCTCAGCATCGCAACCGCGGTGCGCGTCTTCCCGGATCCGACGCCTCCCATGATCGCTGAGTGCGGGCTACCGCCCGATCCGTTGATGACCCATTCGACGGCGGCCTTCGACATGACGTCGGTCGAGATCTCGCCGATCGGAACCGGGATGGGTCCCGACGACATCATGAGGTCGACCCGACCGAGCGCCCCGCCGATGCGCGTGCCGCCGTTAAGCGGAAGCCCCGCGACCTCCACCAGTCGGCGGATGAACGCCGGGAGTTGGCCCTCGGAAAGGCGCCACTCGTCGTCGAGAAGGGCTAGGCCCCGTGCCCAATGGGCCGCGACCGCGCCGAGTAGGTCCTTCAGATTGTTGATGTTGCCGTCGTTCTTCTGGGTGATTAGCGCCACCCAGGTCGAAAGGGAGGCCCCGGTCCCGAACAGGGTATCGCCCTTCACCGCCTTGCCAAGCTCTGCGTAGACCGGGATCGCCGGCGGTGTGCCCTGCGCGGCGAGGGACCGCGCGATCGCAAGCCGGGCGGGGATGAAGCGCTGCTTCACACCCAGATGCGACATGAAGGCGGCGTTCAGCTTTTCAGAATCCTCGTCGGTACGAAAATTTCCGCCTGCGACATCGACCAGCGTCATGGCCATCAGCGGGTACCCAGCTCGAAGTAGCCATCCTTGGGAGTGGAATTGCCCACGCCTTCCGAGTGGTCATGGTGGATGATCATGCTCTTCAGCAGGTGGGGCTGGATGAGGTCGAAATACTCTCCCACGACTTCGGTGTTCGTGGACAGAAGAATGACCTGGCCCTCGCGTTGCGTGAGGTGCTTGAGGACGCCACGGCGGTGATCGACATCGAGGCGGCCAAGGGGGGTGTCGATCAGCATCGGGAATGTGCGACCCGAGACCTCAGCGACGGCCGAGATGAGGGCCTGCGTGAAGATCTGCTTCTCGCCGGCCGACAGATCCATGTCACGGATGTCGTCGCCGTTCTTGTTTAGCAGCTTGACGTTGCAGTCCTCGTCGATGCTGACGCGTTCCACCAGATCCTTCTTGTGGGCCATCATGCGATGCGCCTCGGTCATCGCATTAGCGATTTCCTCGATCTGGCTCGGCACCGCTTCCTTCACGATCTCATCGATGAGTTCCGCCATGCGGTCGGCCCGCGTCGCCCGTCGCAAAGACGGCTGCGCCTGGTCCATCTGAGCCCCGATGTTGGCGATGCTCTTGTTCCGGCTTTCGACCTGCGCCGTCAGACCGGTGACCTCGTTCTTCAGGGAGCCGATATCGCGGTTGGCTGTGTCGATCTCGGCGTTGAGGTCACGAAGGCGCGCGCGCTTCTCGTCCAGCTGCGGGGCGATGCCTTCCAAGCGCGAGATGGACTCCTTAATCCTGGAGGCCTCACCCTCGTTATCGGCGATCGTATCGAGCAGCGACAGCACCTGGCTCGCGCCAAAGTCGTCGATCTCGTCCAGCTTCTGCGTCGTGCGTCGGCGGTCCGACGAAGTCAGATGGACGTGCATGACGCGTTCCGCCGCGTCGGAGGGCGGCGGGTGCCAAAGAGCCTCCCAGCAGCCGCCGATGACCTCCTTCACGCCGTCGACCTGATCCGGCGCCAGGACTGGATCGACCTTCTCGACGGCGGTGCCGAACAGAGAAACGAACCGCTGGAGGTTCTTGTCACCCTGCGCCTTGCCGGCTTCCCAGTCCTCGCGGACCTGCTCGCGGCGCAGCTGTTCCTTCACGTCGTCCCGCAGCGGCCGGCCTGCCAGCCCAAGGGCGATATCGGATCCGAGAAGACCGTGAAGGGTCTCCTGCGCCCGTTCCGCCTCGGCGTTGTACCGGGCTAGGCTGGTGAGTTGCTCCTGATACTGCGCCTGGGACCCGGTCCCGTAGCTGTCGAGTTCGCGGGTGATGCGCTCCCGCTCCTGAGACATGCTGAGAAGATTGGGCGTCACCTCATCGAGGCGCGTCTGAGCGGTCGCCAGCTTCTCGTTGAGCTCCTCACGTTCCGTCTCCAGCTTGGCGAGCGTCGTATTCGATGCCGCCGGGGAGTCCTGGCGTCGGTTCTTGGCGTAGTCTCGTAGGCCAATGGCAAGCTCGCGTAAGACCGGGATGCCAAGGAGCCCCTGGATCCCGCTGCGAACCTGTGCGCCCATCTCACGCTCGGCGAACGTCGAGACCTGTTCGCCATCGAACATGAAGAACGCAGCGAGGTAGTAGGGCAGGAAGGTCTTGGCGATGTAATCGCGGAACCAGTCGCCGCGGTCGTCGCCGTAGTGGATGCTCGGGCCCACAGGCTTGCGCTTGCTGCCCTCGAAGATCTGGATCTCCTCATCGGACGGCTTGAAATGCCCCTGGTCGTTGAACGACCAGATCCGCTTGATCTCGATCTCCTCGTCCTCGTCGCCGGTTCCGAAGGAGAGCGTGACGGAACAGGATGTCGTGCGCCCGTTGCGGATGGCGACCCGGTTGATCGCCTTCTCAAGGAACGCCTTGTAGGTGGTGTTCTGCCTCTCCTCGCCGATGTCCTTGAAGCCGGCGCGGGCGATCAGGGGCATGCCGTCCTTGCCGAAAAGACCAAGGACGACCGCCTCGAACAGGCTGGTCTTTCCGAAGCCGTTCTCAGCGCCGATCAGGACGACGTTCTTGCCTGGACGTGGAGAAGGGAAATCGAAACGGGCGAGGGCATACGCCTTCCACTCGCGGAGTTGAATTGATTTAAGATACACTGTCGGTATCCTCGTCCATGCGATCCAGGATGTCGTCGAACTCCGCCCAAAGTCCTCGGCGGCGTTGCTTTCCGACTTGGTTCACCTGTGCGTGGACAAGCTCCTCGAACTCGGCGATACGAACGGAATACTTACGACATAACCGCTTTACGAGGTTGCGGCCTTCCTTCTGGTCGAGAATTACGACCACGTTCCGTGACATGCTTCCCCCTTAGAAGCGGTGCGGAACCAACTCGCGCGCCGCAGCGGTCGATATGACGATGGCATCTTCGGCCCATATGGTCCGTATCAAGTCGAGCTCTTCGTCCGTAATCAAGGGGTATCCAACCTCAAGCTGTGTTTTCAGCAGGCGATCGAGGATCTCGCGCCTAGCCGCAGGCGTGAAGGGCCCAGGAACGAAGACGCCTTCGTTTGTAATGGTGACTTGGCCGGTGCGCCTTCGGGCCATCCGCCGTGATGTGTCATTGCGGATGGAAGCAATCCAGTCGCGGAAATCGAGGAGGGGGCCGAACTCGGCGAACCCGGACTCGACGAAGCCTTCCAGGCTGCGGTCCTTTTCCACCACGGTGCAAGTCCAACAGCCGAAGCGGGACGAGGACGTACCGCAGGCGGCGACCTCGTTCTTCTGCGTCATGACGGGGCACTCGCCACCGGTCGCGTCGCTGTACAGCTTAATCAGGTGTCCGTGGCTGCCGCCCCACGGCGGATCGTTCATCGCCAGGACCTCCCAGACCTCCTTCGTCGACATTTCAACGATCGGTCGGAAGACCATGCACTCCACGAGGTCGTTGTGCCGGTTCAGCCTCTCCCCGTTATCGTAGCGGGCAACGGTGGAGGCACGGGTCGCACTCTCGTTGCGCCGTACGCCCAGCAGCAGGATGACCTGCCCCGTCGCGCTGGCCTGGCTCTTTATGTACTTGCTGGTCGGCTGGATCTTCATCCTGTCCGTGCACCAGCGAAAGGTCCTGTTCGGCGGTGGATAACCCCGGCCGATCAGGTTCACCCAGAAAGATTTGTCCGGTTCAGGCGAGGTAATAGCCACGCTCATCGGCAGGCCAAAAACCTCCGCAGCTTCGCGAATATCTGTTGTGACCTGTCGCAGGTGGTGAACTACAAGTGGGCTTTCAACGAGCGTATCGTTCGATACGATGTGAACGTGGCGCGTCCGCTTGCTCCGAGGGATGCTCAACAGGAACTCGAAGACGAGATGCGCTACGAGCGTGCTGTCTTTTCCGCCGGAGAAACCGATGACCCAGGGGTGATTGTGAGGTGCCGCATATTCATCGGCGATTTCCCGACGAATGTTTTCCAAATCAGCCACACATACCTCACGCACTAAGGCAACGCGCCTACACCCCTATCTGAGGCTGCGACGTTACCATACGCTCGACGGAATGCCGACAGCCCGAAAAGCTATTGGTTGCGCACCGCCCATGTGGCTGTGGATCCGGCCTGGGCTTGGCACTGCCAACGGCGGGTGAGAGCGTCGGATCGTGACCGCCCTCCCCGGTCCGGACTGAACCCGGACCCTTGCGTCGCCGACCACCCCGCCGGGCCTGTCCCGAGTGGGGTTTTCGCACGTTTCCGGACCAGTTCCCGGACCAACAGCAAAAGCCGCCCGGAGGCGGCCTTGCTAAGTGCTGGTAGTGGTTGGGACAAATTGGAGCGGGCGAAGGGATTCGAACCCTCGACCCCAACCTTGGCAAGGTTGTGCTCTACCCCTGAGCTACACCCGCTCACTAGTGCCTGGCCGCCTGAACTTCCGTGCCGGCGGCCCCCGGCGGCGCTCTCTAAACACCATTCCGCCGGGCGACGCAAGCGTCCTTTTTGCGGTTAGTGACGATTCACCAATTCGGGTCCGGCGGGAGGCCCTGGCGGATCTCGCGCAGGCGGGCGCGTGTCGCCCGGGTGGTGCCCTCGGGGAGCGCATCGACGGGGAAGAAGCCGCAGGCTGCGATCTCGCGATCCGGGATCTTGGGCCCGAGGACCGCGAAGGCCGGCAGCACGAACACCGCGACGTGGTCCCGGGGTGCGGCGGCGGCGTTTCGGTAGAGCCCGTGGAGGCGCAGGGGTGCTTCGGCGACGATCTCCGCCTCCTCGCGGAACTCGCGCTCCATGGCGGCGCTGGCGGTCTCGCCGCGCTCGACGCCGCCGCAGGGCAGGTGCCAGCCGCCGACGTAGGTGTGGCGGACCAGGGCGACGCGGCCTTCGGCGTCGAGAGCCACGCCGCGCACGCCGAGGGTCATGCCCCGGGACGCGAGCGCCCCGAAGTGGAACAGGCGCCGCAGGAACGGTCGGTCGAGGAGCATGGTTGGCGCCGTCAGACGACGTCGAGGGTCATCTCGCCCAGGCCGGCAATCGCCGCGACCATGCGCTCGCCGCGCTGGACAGGGCCGACGCCCGAGGGCGTCCCGGTGAAGATCAGATCGCCGGGCTGCAGGATGAAGTACCGCGACAGGTAGGCGACCTGCTCGGCCACCGACCAGATCATGTCGGCGAGGTCGCCTTGCTGACGGATCGCGCCGTTCACCGCGAGGGTGATCGACCCTCGCGCCGGATGGCCGATGGCCGAGGCCGGAAACAGGGCGCCGATCGGGCCGGAGCCGTCGGCCGCCTTGCCGAGATCCCACGGCCGCGAGAGTTTCTTGGCGTCGTCCTGGAGGTCGCGCCGGGTCATGTCGAGACCGATCGCGTAGCCGTAGACGTGGTCGAGGGCACTCTCCACCGGGAGGTCGCTGCCGCCGCCGGCGAGAGCGGCCACCAGCTCGACCTCGAAATGGTAGTTCTGCGTCTGGGGCGGATAGACGTGCGGCGCCGGCGCCGGCCCGACGATCTGCAGGGCGTCGGCGGGCTTCATGAAAAAGAACGGCGGCTCACGGTCGGGATCGGCCCCCATTTCCCGGGCATGGGCGGCGTAGTTGCGCCCGACGCAGTAGACCCGGCGGACGGGGAACAGATCGCTGCTGCCGGCGATCGGCAGGGCGATGCGGGGCGGGTTCTGGATGACGGAGAGCATCGCAACCTCTGCGGTGGGGCGCCCTGATCCGGGCGCTTGGCCGTCCCGGGCGTGGGGTAGGGTTGTAAGGCGTGCGGGGGCCTGCGCCATCCCGGCGCTTGCACGGCCCGCGCCCTGGTCTACAAAATTTCGCCGATGATGCCGCCAGCCCTCACCCACGATACGCTGCTGAGCGCCCTGCGCGACGGGCTCGGCGCGCGGCACGTGCTGACCGAGCCGGCCGATCTCGCCCCCTACCTGTCCGAGAGCCGCAAGCTGTTCACCGGCTCGGCGCTCGCGGTTTTGCGCCCGGGCAGCACCGAGGAGGTCGCGTTCGCGGTCCGCGCCTGCACCCAGGCCGGCATCGCGGTGGTGCCGCTGGGCGGCAATACCGGGCTCACCGGGGCCGGGATCCCGCAGGGCGGCGTGGTCCTGTCGCTGGAGCGGATGAACCGCCTGCGCGCGCTCGATCCGGTGGATTCGACGATCACGGTCGAGGCCGGGATGATCCTCTCGGAGGTGCAGGATGCGGCTGAGCGGGCCGGCCTGCTGTTCCCGCTTTCCTACGCGTCGCGGGGCTCCGCCCGGATCGGCGGCGGCATCGCCACCAATGCCGGCGGCATCGCGGTGCTGGCCTACGGCAACGCGCGGGATCTCGTCCTCGGGCTGGAGGTGGTGCTGGCCGACGGGCGGGTGTGGAACGGGCTGAAGGCGCTCCGGAAGGACAATGCCGGCTACGACCTCAAGCAGCTGTTCATCGGCTCGGAGGGGACGCTGGGCATCGTCACCGCGGCGGTGCTGAAGCTGTTTCCGCGGCCCCGCTCCACCAGCGTCGCCTTCGTGGGCCTGGATTCGGCGCGCGCCGCCCTCGACCTCTTCGTGGCCCTGCGGACCCGGATGGACCGCGACCTCACGGCCTTCGAATACCTGCCGCCCTTCGCCCTGGAGATTGTGCTGCGCCACGTCCCCGGCACGGTCCGGCCGCTCTCCGGGGACCATGGAGCCTACGCGCTGATCGAGGTCTCCTCCGCGCGGCCCGACGCCGACACGCGGGCCGAGCTGGAAGCCGCCCTCGGCGATGCGCTGGAATCCGGGGTGATCGCGGACGCGGCCATCGCGGCGAGCGGCGCCCAGAACACGGCGCTCTGGAGCCTGCGGGAGGGCGTGCCCGAGGCTCAGACCCGGGAGGGTGCCTCGATCAAGCATGACGTGTCGGTGCCGCTCTCCAAGCTGCCCGATTTCCTGGAGCGGGCCAGCGCGGCCTGCATCGCGGCGATGCCCGGCCTGCGCCCCTGCGGCTTCGGGCATTTCGGTGACGGCAACATCCACTTCAACCTGACCCAGCCGGCCGCCATGGACCGCGCAGCGTTCCTGGCGGAATGGGGCCGGTTCAACCGGATCGTCCACGACATCGTGCACGCGCTCGGCGGCTCGATCGCGGCCGAGCACGGCGTCGGGCTGATCAAGCGCGACGAGCTCGCGCATTACGGCGACCCGGTCGGGCTCGACCTGATGCGCCGGGTGAAGGCGGCCCTCGACCCGGCGGACCGGATGAATCCCGGAAAAGTTCTTCCACATCCGAACCGGACGCCGCCGGCTGTGGCGTAGGGCGCCTGGTGGGGTGAAATTTCGGCCTCGTCAAAACTCCGTCGGAGCAGCATCGGCCAGCTGCCAAACAGACCCGACAGTGGATAAGGATTCAAACTCACCGGCCTGCGCAACATCTGTGCGCAAGCGTCAGCTTTGCCCGGATCATCACTTCATCGATCGAAATCGAGTTGAACGGAGTCGTGCGCAAAAATCGCCGGAACGCATGACAAGAGTGCCAGGATCAGCGCTCGTAACTATATTATATCAAAGACTTCGGCCGATAACGCAGCGGCAAAACTTTACGATAGACGTGCGCCTGAATGATGTGCAAGGATCGTGATGCCCCCAACGACGGCACTCATGATCGGAAGCACAGTCAACGCATGCGTCTTGGACCGTCGTGGTGTCGTTCAGACGATGTCAGTCAAACGATCGTCCACAGGCCCAATGCCAAAAAGGCCCGCACGATGAGCCACGAGCCGAGGCGCAGAAAGATTGTTCCTGCTCTGACCCAGCTCAAGCGCTTTTGCATTGGCGCTGTGTCTTCCATCAACCAGTCAGCATAGTCCAAGACGACCGGGCCCGCCAAGGACCGGAAACCATCATGGATGGCACTCAATAAACGACGTGGAAGCAGCTGTGCGAGTCAGCCACGTTCAGCGATCATAGATTCGGCAAAATTGACGAGCAGAGTCCGAGTTGAGATCATGAAAATTACCGGCATCTGCCTTTAATTCTTGATAGAATGCTATAAGATTAATGAACATAAATTTTTGGATGGTTATTTATAGCATTTAGGAAATATCTTTATGAAAAATAAGAACACCTTCGCGATTTCTTTAGCCGTACTGCTTTCTACGTCGTCGCCGTCTTTT
Organism: Methylobacterium sp. GXS13; assembly: GCF_001455965.1. GTDB lineage: Bacteria > Pseudomonadota > Alphaproteobacteria > Rhizobiales > Beijerinckiaceae > Methylobacterium. Next base: position 210 of record NZ_LKKO01000001.1, on the reverse strand, counting down.
GCCGATCCTCACAACGGTGAGCGCATTTTCTTGAATCGCTGCGCCATGTGTCACGGCAAGGACATGAGAGGCACCGGACCCCTAGAGGCTGTTATGAACCTGTGGCGAGTTGAGCGGCCTTTTTGAGCATGAGGCAGACGAAAGCGACGAGGTGCAGGTCTGCCAGGGTGCTTGCATAGCGCTCGTAATCTTTGACGAGCCTGCGAAAGC